>JBFONS010000018.1:0-102708 GCA_040779355.1 Colwelliaceae bacterium BS250
ACATGCATTCGGGCATGAGTGGTCCTTTTGCTGCTTCAAAGAGAATTTTACAGGCTACGCTTCATCCTCATTGGGCAATTAATGTTGGATTATTGGGCAAACCTCATGACTTAGGTAATGTTTCAGCTTATCGAGGTGAGGCTACTAATTTGGAAGATTATATTGGCTGGTTAGGTGATAACTTTGACCCTTCTATTTCTTGGAAAGATTTGGAATGGATCAGAGAATTCTGGGATGGGCCTATGGTTATAAAAGGCATACTAGATGTTGTAGATGCTAAGGATGCAGTGAAATTTGGCGCCGATGGTATTGTTGTCTCTAATCACGGTGGTCGTCAATTAGACGGTGTATTGTCTTCAGCTAAGGCTTTACCTGCGATAGCTGATGCAGTGAAAAGTGATCTGAAAATTTTTGTCGACTCAGGTATTCGTTCAGGGCTTGATGTTGTACGTATGCTTGCGTTGGGTGCTGATTGCGCGATGTTGGGGCGCTCATATATCTATGCGTTAGCCGCACAAGGACAACAAGGTGTTGAAAACTTACTCGATCTATATGAAAAAGAAATGCGCGTGGCAATGACGCTAACCGGTGCAAGATGTATTAAAGATTTAAATAAAAACTCGTTAATTGGATCGCTTTAATCAGGCGTTATTATTACCCGCGAAATTTGGTGCTTGGACTTCAGTGAGCAGCCCCCTAAAACATTGCATGAACTTGTTTTATTAAAAGATATCGGTTCATCGATATCAGTTTCATACTTTTCTTAAATATTTTATTTATATGGTTTATTAATGACAAATTTAACTAATGTAGTTCCGCCGGGTGTAGTTAGCGGAGCACATTTAACGACATTGTATCGGGTTGCCCGTGAGCAAGGTTTTGCTTTTCCAGCAGTCAATGTTGTTAGCACGAATTCGATTAACGCAGCCCTTGAAGCGGCTTATCAATGTAAATCACCGATTATTATCCAATTGTCACACAGTGGCGCAGCATTTTTTCTAGGTAAGGGCGCACCATTAAAAAATCATCAAGCATCAATTGTGGGTGCTATAGCTGCGGCGCATTATATTCATGCAGTTGCAAAACATTATGGCATACCTGTTGTTCTTCATACCGATCATGCAGCTAAAAAACTTTTACCTTGGATTGACGGCTTACTAGAAGCAGGGAAAGAGTATTATAAATTACACGGCAAGCCTTTATTTAGCTCACATATGTTGGATTTATCAGAAGAAAGTTTAACTGAAAATATTGAGACTTGTCAGCAGTATTTCTCTCGTATGTCAAAACTAGATATGGGTATAGAAATTGAGCTTGGTTGTACCGGTGGTGAAGAAGATGGCGTTGATAATACCGACCTTGATGCATCATTACTTTATACCCAACCAGAAGATGTTGCTTATGCTTACCAGCAATTGAGTAAGGTATGTAACTCATTCACCATCGCCGCTTCATTTGGTAATGTGCATGGTGTCTATAAACCAGGTAACGTTAAATTAACGCCCAAGATTTTGAAAGACTCACAAGCGTTTATGAGTGAAAAATATGGTTTAGCGCCTAATTCATTAAACTTTGTTTTTCACGGTGGCTCTGGTTCATTTCCTGCAGAAATTAGTGAGTCGATAAGTTATGGTGTAATCAAGATGAATATTGATACTGATACGCAATGGGCCAGTTGGCAAGGTGTTGCTAATTATTACCGTGCTAATACAGAGTATCTTCAAAGCCAAATTGGTAACCCAACCGGTGATGATGTACCTAACAAAAAATATTACGACCCACGGGTATGGCTACGTAAATTAGAACAATCGATGGTCGAGCGTTTAGCTCTTTCATTTAAAGAGCTTAATTGCCTTGAAAGATATAAGGATTAATGATGAAACGCTTAATTCCCTGTTTAGAGCAGGACAATGTCGACATTGAATTAATCTTGTTAATCAAAACGATATTAACCGCTTGTAAAGAAATTTCGTTCAGAGTGGGTCAAGGAGCATTATCTAATGTGCTTGGCTCTACGCTTGATGAGAACATCCAAGGTGAAACTCAAAAGAAATTAGACATCATAAGCAATCAGTTACTTAAAGACATGTTATTAGAAAGTGGAAAAGTAAGAACAATAGCCTCTGAAGAAGAAGACTATGTGGTTTCAGCTACGGAAGGTGCTCCTTATATTGTTGCTTTTGACCCGCTTGATGGTTCTTCGAATATTGATATTAATGGTCAGATAGGCACGATTTTTACCATTTACCGCGCAAAGGATGATGTGTCTGCTAATAGTGAATTACAATTTGCCCAAAAAGGCACAGAGCAAGTTTGTGCGGGATATGTTTTATATGGCCCATCTACTCTATTGGCGATGACGACCGGTGGTCCATCTCGTTTATATACCTTAGATAAAACGCAGGGTTGTTATTTACTGACCACCGAGCAAATGGATATCCCGACTGAAACGCAAGAGTTTGCCGTGAATATGTCAAACTACCATCAATGGTCATCAGGCTTCACTCATTATATCAATGATCTTCTTTTAGGTAATGAGGGGACGCGGGCGAAAAAATATAATATGCGTTGGAATGGCGCAATGGTAGGTGATGTACATCGTGTTTTGTCTCGTGGCGGTATCTTTTGTTATCCAAATAATACTAAAGATCCTCAGCAACCGGCTAAATTACGTTTGTTGTATGAAGCAAACCCATTGGCTATGTTAGTTGAAAATTCCAATGGTAAAGCATCTACGGAGCAAGAGCGTATCTTAGCTATTGAACCGTCTCATATTCATCAACGTGTTGCCGTGATTATGGGGTCAACTAGCGAAGTAGATGAGTGCTTAGAGTACTTAAATGTTAAATAAAAACTAAATAAAAAGGTTAGGGTCTGTTGAACTTCTTTAAATAAAGTTCAACTGTGATTTTGTATAAAATGCTTTGATTAATGTTATTTGGCTTATAGCTTAAAATAAACCAAATATTGATGGTATCTAGATGAATAGTAGGTGTTTTTTACAGTTTATTTTTGTTGAAAAAAAAAGTTTTTGCACTAATCAGCGATAATCACTTCAATGCCTAGTGCTTCAAACTCTTGTACTAATTTAGGATCTGCATCAACGTCAGTAATTAATATATCTACTTCAGACAAAGGGACAAATAGAAAGTTACTAGTAATGCCTAACTTTGAGCTATCGGCCATGATGATAAGTTTTTCTGCTTGTTTTTTTAGCTTATGCTCTGCTCGTACCAATAAAGTGTCTGACTCCATTACACCCCTTTTACTGATACCTGGGGTACCCATAAACATTTTAGTACAATGATAATTTGGTATGCTGTCATTATCAAAGGCACTTAATATAATACCTTGAGAGCGATATATTTCGCCGCCAGGTAGTGTTATTTGATTATTACTGGTTTCCCAAAGAGACTGGGCAAGCACGATCGAATTGGTCAAAATATTTAATTGTCTATCCATTAAATATTCACCCATCATGTAAGTAGAACTACCACCATTAATAATAATGGATTCATTATCTTCACAGAGTTCAACTGCTTTTTTAGCGATGAGCTGTTTCTTATCTAAATTTTTCTCTTTATCAACTAAAAAGAAAGAACTGCTTATTTGAGCTCTTACAGGTTTTGTTGCTGCCTTATCATTAACTTCTGCACCACCTCGAATTTTGTTAAGTAGGCCTAGTTTAGACATTTTATTTAAATCGCGACGAATAGTCGCTTCAGATGAATTCAGCTTAGTGCAAAAAGTACGTACACTCGCGAAATGTTCTTCTTCTAATATATCAATAATTAACTGTTGACGTTGTTTTTCCAGCATAGGGCTAGGACCTGTTCCGTAGTTTTTATTAGCCTGCATAGGATGCCTTTGGATTGTTATAATTTCAATAAATTTAATTGCTCAATTGATATTATAATTGAAAAAACCACTAAAATAAACAAATAAAGACTTAAAAAGAGTGGATGTGATTGTTTGTGATTGATTGTGTTTACTTTGAGCTAGATTAATAAGCTGACTTTCGATTAAATCCACTTTAATAGCTTGCTGTAAAGCTATGTAATAAAACAATCACCTTCATATAGTTGTAGTTCAAGTTAGTATTTTTTTGTTTGTTTGATGTTGTAAATATTAAAATTATGAATGTTAGGTTTTAAGGCGCTTCGGGGGCGAAAGCGAGATAGAGTTATTAACCTAAATAAGTAGTTTCAGCCAATAACTCGAGTGACGCTTCCATTACTTTATGTTTCTGTTTCTTCTGAAATTGATAGGGCATCTTCAATTTCAACACCTAGATATTCAATGGTACTTTGTAGTTTTGAATGGCCAAGGAGTAGTTGTATAGCTCTTAAGTTCTTTGTTTTGGCGTAAATGAGTGATGCCTTAGTACGCCTAAGTGAATGTGTACCATATTGAGTTATGTCTAGACCTAGCTTAGATACCCAATTTTTAACTATATTGGCATAATAGTGATAGCAAATATGATGGCCTGCTTTCCTTGAGCTAGGAAATAAATAATCAGACGAAGATAGCTCATTTATACAAATCCATTGACTCAAACATTGTTGGGTCTTGGGTGTTATTTCAAACTGAACTTCTTTGTGAGTTTTTTGTTGTTCTATCATTGCACGAGATTGAACAAGCGATGCTGATGATATATCGCGTACTCTTAAGCTTATCAAATCACAAGATCTAAGCTTGCTATCAATAGCTAAGTTAAATAAAGCTAAATGCTCAAGTTTATTTTCAATCTCTAACCGTATCCGAATACGCCAGATTTCTTCGAGCTTAAATGCTTTCTTTTGACCAACACGTTTACCTTTATTCCAAGCTGTCATCGTTAATCCCCACTTTAAATGTTGAACTAAAAGTTAAAGCTAAAGGAGGGGGGGAATCTACTCGGTTGGAGAGTTCCTCTTTATATATTTCATATATCAAAATGAAGTCACGAACTTAATTACTGCGACACTAATGTTTTTGATCAGGCAGATCGGCTTAGTCACAAACTTAATTCCGTTTATTGATTTGTAAGTACTTGAATCTACTAATAGGCTAGTCACGAACTTAATTCCCGACTGACAGATATTGGCAACAAGTACTTGAGATTGTGACGGTCTGATTTAAATTTGTTACTGTCTAATTTTAAAAGAGGCGATCTATACAGAAATGTGTAGATCGCCTTTTTGTTAGCATACCCAAAATATTTTAATGGGCGTTGTTGAACAAATATTTACCGTCGGATTATTCTGAAACAGATGCTTGCCTAACATGTTCCAAAATGGCAGCTAAAACCAGCTCAGGAGCTTCAATTTGAGGATAATGTCCTACATTCTCTAAACAGACAACATCAGCATTTGGCACAACTTGTTGGTAGCGTTCAACCATATTAATACCTGAAATAGGGTCTTTTATGCCATCGATTAGTCGTAATGGTATCTGTGCTTGCACTAATGCACCTACCCAACGTTCTCTATTCAACCGTCGCTCGACCATATAGTGGATTATACGATTCATGACTAAATGACCATTATTGTGTTGAATTAATTGCCAAAACTCATCAATTTCCTGTTCACTCGGAGGAGTGTTGGCAGCAAAGATATTTTTAAAGTTTTTGGCGAAGGTGCTGCGTTTCATAAGGCGAACGATAAGTGCACCTAATGGACTAAGAAGTAATTTTTGTATAAATATGGGCTTATGGCTTTCAGGGAAAAGACCACCATTAAGAAAGCTAATTGAGTGCAACTGAAAAGGAAGTGTGCCTTCATTAAAACGGCATAACAATTCTTGGGCTACGGTATCGCCATAGTCATGGCTGACAACATGACAGTCATGAACTCTTAACTTTTCAAGTAAATCGCTGCAAATATCCGCTTGTTGAAAAATACTGTATTTTTTGTTTGGCTTATCACTGTATCCAAATCCCAACATATCTAAAGTAATACATCGAAATTCTTTAGTCAGTGAAGGCCATATTTTGTGCCAGTCCCAGCTAGCGGTGGGATAGCCGTGAATGAACAACAACGGCGTGCCTTGGCCTTCTGCACGATAAAAAATCTGCTGACCATTATGCTCAAAGTAGTCACCTGTATCGTGCCAGTGTTGTAAATTCATTCTGTGCATACCTTTATCAATAACAGTTGTTGTAAATTCATTCTGTGCATACCTTTAGCAATAATCTTTGTTGTTGCTAATAGTATTGTCTGCTTTATTTAATAAGTTGTTATTACTTTCGTCAAATATAGCAATAATAATGACGATGAAAAATAACAGATGAAAGAAATCTCTAACTTCTAAGGTCAAGTAGTTAACATCAAAGATCAGTTAATTAACATTCAAGTTAAATGGATGAAAATTACCTTTTTAATGTTTTATAACTAGACTTACTAAGATCAAAATGAAAGTAACGGAGAACACAATGAAAGCGAATACCAAAACGAAACTTCAAGGTAGCACAGTAGCATTAGCTGTTGCAGGTTTAATGGCTTGTACATCAGCGGTTGCATCACCAAGTCCTGCAACCTCTAACGTTGCCGAAATGGCTCATTGTTATGGCGTTAATAAATGTAATGGTCATAACGACTGTAAAACCGCTGAAAATGCCTGTAAAGGTCAAGCTGCTTGTAAAGGCCATGGCTTTGTTGCCATGTCGACCAAGACATGTGCAGATATAGGCGGTACGGTTAAAGATGATTGGCGTGGTGTGGTAAATACTGCTGAGTTAACGCATTGCTATGAGGTTAATGTTTGTAAAGGCCATAATGACTGTAAAACTGCAGAAAACGCCTGTAAAGGTCAAGCAGCTTGTAAAGGACATGGTTTTGTCGCATTACCAGCAGCAACATGTGCTGATGTTGGAGGTACTGTTGGAGCTTAATAGCATCCCACAATCGAGAGGGCATTCGCCCTCTTCTTTACTAACAACAGAGGTACCACCTGACCATTTTATGGGATTTGGTTTAGGTTTACGTACCGAACATTTTCAGGAAGTCTTAGATACTCGACCTGCAATAGATTGGTTTGAAGTGGTCTCTGAAAACTTTATGATTGATGGCGGCAAACCCAAACATTATTTACATGCGATTAGAGAGCATTATCCTATGGTGATGCATGGTGTGTCTCTATCAATAGGTTCAACCGATCCGTTAGATATGAACTACTTACGCCAATTAAAAACCTTAACCAATGACTTGCAACCAGCATGGATTTCTGACCATTTATGTTGGACCGGCAATGATCATACCAATAGCCATGATTTACTGCCTCTTCCTTATAATGAAGACGCCATTACTCATGTTGTTGAAAGGGTTAAGCAGGTACAAGACTTTTTAGGTCGAAGAATTCTATTAGAAAACGTGTCGAGTTATATTACCTATGAAAACTCAGACATGAGTGAGTGGCAATTTTTCAACGAGATAGCCAACCGCGCCGATTGCCATATTTTATTAGATATTAATAATATTTATGTGAGTGCACGAAATCATGACTTTTCAGCCCAATCCTACTTACAAGGTATTGATAAACATCGAGTACGGCAATTTCACTTAGCCGGGCATACCGATTATGGCGACTATGTTATTGATACTCATGATCATGATGTAGCCGATCCTGTGTGGGCTCTATATGAGCAAGCCTTAAAACGCTTTGGTTGGATAAGCACCATGATTGAACGAGACGATAATATTCCGCCATTAAAAAGTTTACTATCAGAGCTCGATATAGCACGTGATATTGCCAATAAAACATTAAATCAGTCAAAGTTTCGTTAGGTGCTGAATGAGTAATATGTCTTTAAAAGAATTACAAAATCAAATGATGCAGTATCTTCTTCATGATGATAATACCATTAGCCAGCAAGTGGTCACTCAAGGGAACTTAACCAATAAAACTCGCTTAAACATATATAAAAATGCCTATAAAGTAAGATTAAAAGAAGTCATAGACAACGATCATCAAATCTTAGGCCTTTATTTAGGAGATGATTTATTTGACCAAATGGTTGCGGGCTATATAGAGAAACACCCATCAAATTACCGTTCTCTGCGCAATTTTGCTGATCAATTGCCACAATTTCTAGCGACACAATCACCGTTTAATCAGCATCCTATTATTAGTGAACTTGCCCATTTTGAACGATCGCTATTAATCGCTTTTGATGCCAGTGATGCCCCGCGCATGACATTCAGTACATTACAAAATATTGCTCATCAAGATTGGCCACAATTAACGTTTCAATTCCATCCTAGTGTACAAATCGCCCATTTTTCATGGAATACTGTTGAAAGTTGGCAGGCGTTAAAGCAAGAGAGTTCACCCGATGCAGCAACAACACGAAAGAGCACATGGTTACTATGGCGAAATCATGATCGTCTCACTGAATTTCGCTCCCTCAGTGAAGAAGAATTTATGCTAATTTCTATGATACTTACCGGTAAAAACTTTTCTATGATATGCGATCAGTTATTAACTTATGCAACCGATAGTGATGCCGGTGAATTAGCGTTAAATTATCTATCGACATGGTTAGAGCAAGGCTTGTTAAGAGAATCAATAGCCTTAAAATAACTAATTTATGTTGATCAGTTAAACTAACTCTATATCAATATAATTGATTTTTGTGGTAACCTCATGCACCTAAAAGTAAGGTTATGATTTTTTCTATTTTATCGACTTAATTTAATATCCACTTGCTTCGATTTACCTGTTCAGCAATATGCTTACCTACAATTAAGGAATAAATGTGAACCCTATTATACAAACATTAAAAGAGCTAAATATTAGTGATGAGAAAATCGCTGAGCTTTTTAATACATTAACTGAAAACCCAATGATGGCTATGGCAACAATCCAAACATTAGGTATTCCTGTTGAAAAATTACAACCGCTAATGATGATGGTTATGAGTCAGCCACAGTTGATAAAAGAAGCGGTGATTGAGCTTGGTTTAGATTTTGCAAAAGTTCAACAAGCCAAAGATGAATTGAATGGCTAAGTTGTTCTTCAATAAAGAATAACTTAAAGGTGGATCAGCAATGGTTCGCCTTTTTTTGTTTTTAAGTCGCGTATAATTAACCCATTGTAATACCGTTCATTGTACTAATTATTATAACTAACTGGTAATAGCCATTTTTGGGAGTAGTATTAATCAAGCTGTTAGCCCAATAAAAGCAAAGGGTCAACTTGGGATTACTATGAATAAATTTGAAATATTAATTGCTGATGTTAAATCGTGTACCCTTTGTAAAAGTAAGTTGCCTGATGGCGTGCGCCCAGTTTTTCAGGTTCATCCTGATGCACGAATTTTAATTGCCGGCCAAGCACCTGGTCGTAAAGTACATGAATCTGGAATACCTTTTGATGATGCCAGTGGCAAGCGTCTACGTGAGTGGCTAGGCATAAGTCGAGAAATATTTTATAACCCTAAAAAAGTGGCTATATTGCCTATGGGGTTTTGTTACCCCGGTACCGGTAAAAATGGCGATCTGCCGCCGCGCCCAGAATGCGAACCTGCTTGGCGCGCACAACTTTTACAGCAACTACCTAATGTAGAAATAACTATAGTGCTAGGTACATACGCGCAAAAGTATCACTTTAAAAATCAGAGAAGTTCTTTAACCGAACTTGTTAAGTCTTGGCAAAACTATTGGCCCAACGCAATTCCACTTCCACACCCTAGCCCAAGAAACAATATATGGCTTAGTAAAAATAGATGGTTCGAGCAAGAACTCCTGCCAAAGCTGAAAAATAGAGTGACATCGATTTTATCGCAATGTAAAAGAGCCAATTATTAGCAAAAAACATGCTAACGTTAGTCTTAGACCCGTTAATCAATCGAACGGGTAGTACTAAATACCCTTTGTACCTAATAAAAAGAGGATGTTCATAGGCATGACATTACTATCAAAAACATTAGCTTCTTTTACTTTAACAGTTATAACCTCAACTTTAGCCCTTGGCATATCTGGCTGTGTATCTGCTGCGGGGAACACTGATAAATTATTCAAACAAGTTAACAATGAAGTGCCTAAACGCACCGAAGGTGAAGGCACTTACGACAGATTAGTCATACGTGGCGGCTATGTTATTGATGGCACCGGTGCGCCGCCATATGGGCCCGCAGATATCGTAGTAGAACAAAATCGTATTACGCAAATAAAAGTTGTTGGCTTTCCTGGATTACCAATAGAAGATAGCAATCGCCCGGAAAAAGGGACTCGCGAAATTGATGCTCATGGTAAATACATATTACCCGGTTTTATTGACGCACATTCACACATTCATAATGTAAAGAATGGCCAGAAAGTATCACCAGAATACATTTTTAAATTGTGGTTAGGTCATGGCATAACAACGGTACGTGAAGTGTATGACGATGAAGGCGAAGATCGTACCTTAGCGTTAAAAAAATTAAGCCAAAGTAACGCGATAACAGCACCAAGAATTTCAGTATTCCCCTATTTTGGCGCAGTAAAAGACCCAATAACCACACCAGAAAAAGCACGAAAACGTGTTAATTCACTGAAAAATAAAGGCGCTGATGGTATTAAATTTATGGGCGCAAAAGAAGACATTATGTCAGCGGCTTTAAATGAAGCGCAAAGACTAGGTTTAGACACAACCATGCATCATGCCCAGCTCGACGTAGTACACGCCAATGTCCTTGATACATCAGCTATGGGGTTAGATTGCATGGAGCATTGGTACGGATTACCAGAAGCACTATTTGAAGATAAAGTTATTCAAAACTACCCAACTGATTATATTTACAATAATGAACAAGATCGTTTTGGCCAAGCAGGGCGCTTATGGAAACAAGCTGCAAAACCTGGCAGCGAGCGTTGGAATTATGTAATGGACACCTTACTAGAACGTAACTTCTGCTTAAGTCCAACCTTCACTATTTACTTAGCCAGTCGAGATTTAATGCGGGCCTACTCAGCTGAATGGCATTATCAATACACTATGCCCAATTTATGGAATTTCTATCGTGCTAACCGAGCCGAGCATGGTGCTTATTTCTTCAATTGGACCACGGAAGATGAAGTAGAGTGGAAAAACAATTTCAAACTTTGGATGCAGTTTGTTAACGAGTATAAAAATAAGGGTGGCACGGTAGTCGCAGGCAGTGATACTGGTTACATTTATAGCCTCTATGGCTTTGGTTATATTCAGGAGCTAGAGCTCCTTCAAGAAGCTGGTTTTCATCCATTAGAAGTTATTCGAGCAGCAACTAAAGAAGGCTCTAAAGTGTTAAAAATGGCTGACGATATTGGCACATTACATGTTGGCAAAAAAGCCGATATTATCATCGTCGATGAAAACCCTATTCATAACTTGAAATCGTTATACGGCACAGGTGTTCCGAAATTAAATGATAAAACCAATACCGTCGAACGTGTGGGTGGTGTGCGCTGGACAATTAAAGATGGCATTGTTTTTGATGCTAAAAAATTATTAGCTGACGTTCGAGAAATGGTCCTAGTACAGAAAAAACAACAAGGCATAAATCCAGATATACCAATGACAGTGGAAACACCAAAAAAATAATGGTCAATCTAATGCTATTAATCGTAAGCAAGTTATCGATTTTCGTTTATATTTTATCGGTTATAAATATGGAGCTAATTTTTGTAACTAGCAAAAACACTGTTTGAGTAAAGCTAAGCTATTTACTCAAGTTCATTCGCGGTACAATGGTGTTTTAGCATGCTGGTTAGTTACTACAGGCTTGCTTCTATTGAACCTGAATGCCTTTTGGCATCATTGATAACCCTATAAGAGCTAAATAATCTAATGAAACCCTATGCAAATATTGCCGAATTAATTAAAACCTTAGAATCGGAAATACAATTACTTACTGAGCAAGTTGCTACCTTGCAGCAAGAGCCACAAAGCTTTAACGAAGAAGTTGTTTTTAAGTATATTGATACTGGCAGTACCGGTAAAACAAAAGATTTTGTTCGCTCTCATGACGTTAAATCTGAGCGTGGTTCACTATTTTCATCGGGTGATGTGAGCAAGTTAATAAAAGGCGGAGCTGATGATATTTCACCTGAATTACTTGCTATAGCGCGCCAAGTTATCTACATGAAAAAGAAAAACGGTAAGTAGTTAGCAAAGTATTAAAACAGCCCTATCATTGAAACAGATTAGGTGATTTTGGAGCTATAGATAAAACTAAGATTTTGTAATTCATTATCTATAGCTGCTTAACTTGTTGTTAGCAATTCTGCTCTAATATGTCATCGACTTAGACTACCAGCCAAACGTTACTCATCAGCACTGCAGTTAATACCATTATGATCTTAACGTTAATGTCACTAACGGAATTCCATGATCTGTACTTTCGCCATCACGGTCAAAAATAGGATTAATTAAGTGTCGGTCGTAAGTATCATAAGCGCTGACTTGATAAAGACTATCGTGATAACTGGCATCAAATTCACACGATAATAGAATGTAATCGAGTACTGAGCTACCAGCACCAAAATAATGTGTCGGGGTACGCGTCGGTTTTACTTCTAGACTAGCTTCTTCTAGATTATTGTCCGTAGCGTCATGCGCGTCATTACTAACCGCCATTTGAAATAAATCCCAAGCGTCATTTAAACAATATTTAGCAAGATAGGCATCACGGTCAATGAGCGACACAAACCGTAAGGTGTTGGTTAGTAAGTGACTTAAAACACCATCAGCTAGAGTATTATTAAAATCGCCCATTAATACCATAGGATGCCCCGTAGCCTCGCGTCTTTCTATCATATCAATCATTAATAACGTCGCTTCACTGCCACGTTGTATGGTTGAACCCCAACCACCTGCGACGTTTGCTTTTAGGCTTTCAATAATGGTTTTTTCTGCCGACCAATTGTTATTTCGCTCATCGATTTCAAGCATTGAACGTTTCGATTTAAAGTGCACCACATAACAATCACAGTTGCCTATATGAGGTACTTCAATGGTAGCTCTTAATACCTTTCGGCTAAAAGAAAAGTCATCGCTTAAACCTAATGTTTGTGCAAGTTTGGTATTTGGTTTCACCGCGTCGATGTCAATAATAGGATAACGAGACGCGATTGCTACAACCGGACGCTGATAAATAAAATCATCAATAACATGTGGTTGATCAACTACTTCAAAATAATCATAACCCTGTGCAGTCACTAACTCTTTTAATGAATCAGGACTAAATACCTCTTGAAAACCAATAATGTCAGGCTGATATTCACGTAAATATTCTGTGATCCATAATTGTTTTTTGTGCCATTGCTCGGCACTATAAATGCGTTCAAAATCATAGTAAGCATTGGGCGGCTCAAGGTAATTAAACAAGTTGAAGGTAGCAATTTTAAGTTCTGTATTTGCCAACGATACTTCTCGCGAGAGGGGTATCTGATTTATTTCTTTTATATCTTTAGGATCGATGATGTTTACTCTTATAAACGATGAAGAAAATTATACTTAAAAGTAATAAAACAGCCAATGTCACTCAAACAGATTAGGTAAATTATTAGCGGTAGATAAACTTAATTATTTATCGAGCTGCTAAATATCTATTCGTCTAATTAAAAAATACTCTGGCCAAATTTCTCTAACTTGTTGTTCCCAACTATGATCTGCAATGCCATCGGCTTGCTGTAACAGCCAAAATTTCGCCCATCGCTGCACCATTTTGCCCGACTTGCTTAGTTTTAATGGCGTAAATTTACGTTGATATTTTTTACCTTCGTATTCAACAACATCTAAACTTTTAGTGCGTTTATGTAGCGTATTTAACGCTGAATGAACATTTTCAACGTTCGATATTGGCAGTATAGCTTGAGTTTTTAAGTCGGATAATATCAGCGCTTTTTTTATACTCACTTGCATATAAGTGTCTATATGCGGGGTATAAACCGGGCCATATAAACCAGCAATCGAAGCAATTTCTCTATCGGCTAATGTTTTTAGTGGCTCTAGCTGTTCGTTGATGTCATTTAAGTCGATAAGTGAGTACATTGGCGTTGCTCAGTAATGAATGTGATGTCGTTAACTCGATATTGATTGTCAGAGTTATTTACAGGCAACATATTAGCATAGCTACGAAACCATCCACATAACTAACTGGCTATTTTAACAAATTACTCTCAGGCTAAATAACTCGAAGATATAGCTTAGTATGTAGGCCTTATATTGCTTTAATGGTTTATTAAATCATTAAATTCGTCTAATGAGTAGGTGTTTAGTTGAAACTGTTTTAGGTAAATATGCTGCTAACTGTTAAAATAAACGTAATATATTTACTTCATATTTATCGCGATAAAAATGCCAGCCACTGATATTTGTTTTACCTCATTTGATGTCCCCGTTTGTGACTATGCATTACCGGCTAATTTCACCTTTCCGTTTTATTATGAGCCACATCCGCTGTGTGTATTAGCGGCAGAACAGTTACAGCAACACCTTAAAAGTCAAACCGACTGGCAGTATAATTTTGGTATTAGTGCTAATGGTGATCTATTGCCTGATGATACAAACGCAAGTGGTAAAATGTTTGGCGTATTATTGGTGCAAAAACAAGACGGTGAATTAGGCTATCTATCGGCATTTTCAGGTAAACTTGCGGATAAAAATCATTTACCAAAATTTGTACCGCCAGTGTTTGATATGCTCGCTAAAGACAGTTTCTTTTTGGCTGAACAAAAGCACATTAACGGTATTAATGCGCAGCTAAAAAATATTAGTTCAGACCCTAAGCTAAACGAACTTAAATTAACGTTAGAGCAAGTTCAGCTAAATGCTGAAACTGAACTTGATGCACAACGTGAATTCATGGTTATTGGTAGGCAACATCGAAAACTAACCCGCGCTAAAGCTGAAACTGAATTGGTTGGAGAAGCGCTAAAGCAACTGCAAATTGAAATGAGTAGACAAAGTGTTACTCAGAAAAAACAACTGGCCGCATTAAAGGACAGTTGGCAACAAAAGCTTAGTATTGCTAAGCAAGCGTTCGAGTTAGTGAATAATGAATTACTGTATTTAAAGCGCCAGCGTAAAACGTTATCGGCAGCGCTGCAACAAAAGCTATTTCAACAATATAATTTTTTAAATGCTCTGGGTGATTATAAAGACTTAGTCGATATTTTTAAGCCTACGCCAAATCATATACCACCAGCCGGGGCCGGAGAGTGCGCCGCGCCTAAGTTACTGCATTATGCGTTTAAGCATGGTTTTAAACCTATTGCTATGAGCGAATTTTGGTGGGGCATCGCGCCGATCTCTGAAATACGTCAACATGGTAATTACTATGCGTCTTGTCAAAGCAAATGTGAGCCTATCTTAGGACATATGTTATTGGGTTTAGATGTGGATGAAAATCCTTTGCTGATAAACCCTGCGGTAAATAAAGAAATCGAAATTATTTTTCAAGATGATGACATGCTGGTGATCAACAAACCGGCAGACATGCTCTCTGTGCCAGGGAAAAACATTAAAGATTCTGTGTTTACACGCCTCAAACTTATGTTTCCGGACGCGACTGGACCGTTAATTGTGCATCGCTTAGATATGGCTACCTCAGGCTTAATGTTGATAGCATTAACGCATAAAGCCAATAAAAGATTACAGCAACAGTTTATCAATCGTTCGATAAAAAAATGCTATATTGCTGAAATAGATGGCGTGTTAGAACAAACCGAGGGCTTTATTAGCTTACCGTTGCGTGGTGATTATGATGATTTACCAAGGCAATTAGTCTGTTTTGAGCATGGTAAACCTGCGGAAACCACTTGGCAAGTGATCTCTAAAACAGCAAGTAGTACTAAGCTTTATCTTTACCCTAAAACGGGTCGGACTCATCAATTACGTATGCATTGTGCTCATCATTTAGGACTTAATACTGCAATTATTGGCGATAGCCTTTATGGAAAAAAAGCCGATAGGTTACACTTGCATGCACAGCAGATTGAATTTTTTCATCCAACAACATGGCAACCAATGCTATTTTCCGTTGATAGCGATTTTTAATCGACAATCTTTGTTACTAAAGACTTGTGACTAAATCATGTTCACTATTACTGTTTTATCGTATTCTAATTATACTGATATAACTTAATCTGTTAGCTATACATAGAGTTAATAATTTCCTTTTATAATTACTGAGTTTTTAATGTTTAAACGTTTCGAATCATGGGTTAATGCCCTTCCAAGTGCTGAGCCTGAGCAACCGCCGAAAGGTATTTATGCTTTTTGTCGGCATTACACTAAAGGCTTTGAATTACCATTAGTGCTCATGTCTATTATTACGGCCTGTTTAGCCGTGCTTGAAGTGTCCTTATTTGGCTTTATGGGCGAGTTGGTCGATTTATTAATTAACAGTTCTCCGGATACTTTTTTTGCTGAGCAAGGTGGTAAGTTATTGATGATGAGTGTGTTAATACTGGTGGTGATCCCCGCTTTAGTATTACTGCATGCGTTAATTGTATATCAGGGCTTACTTGGTAATTACCCAATGTCGATTCGCTGGCTTGCACACAGATATTTACTCAAACAAAGTGTGTCATTTTATCAAAATGATTTTGCCGGTCGCATTGCCACTAAAGTTATGCAAACTTCACTAGCTGTTCGCGAAACCGTGACTAAATTATTAGATGTGTTGGTGTATATCGCCGTGTATTTCACTTCTATGGTGGTAATGATGGGCCAAGCGGATAAACGCTTAATGATCCCTATGCTTATTTGGCTGGCTGCTTATGTATTATTACAGTTTAAATTTTTACCTCGTCTGAAACGTGTCTCAACTGAACAGGCCGATGCACGTTCAGTAATGACGGGTCGTATTGTTGATAGCTATACCAATATTGCCACGGTTAAATTATTTTCCCACACTCAAAGTGAAGCCGAATACGCCAAAGGCAGTATGAAAACATTTTTGCAGAGTGTTTATAAACAAATGCGCTTGGTCACGGGTATAAATGTTGGCGTGCAGGTGATTAACTATTTATTATTGTTTACTACTGCCGCAATTTCTATTTGGTTATGGAGCTTGAGTGCGTTAAGTGTTGGCGCAATTGCTATTGCCATTAGTTTGGCGTTAAGACTCAATAGTATGTCGCAGTGGATGATGTGGGAAATTAGCTCGTTATTCGAAAATATTGGTACCGTTACTGATGGTATTAATACCTTAAGTAAACCAACCCAAATTAATGATATCGACAACGCTAAAGAGATTGTCGTTAATGGCGGCGCAATCGCTTTTGATAATGTTAGTTTTCATTACGGTGAAAATACTGGCGTAATAGACAACTTAAATTTAAATATTAAAGCGGGTGAAAAAATTGGCCTTGTCGGTCGTTCTGGCGCAGGTAAGTCAACGTTAGTGAATTTACTGATGCGCTTTTATGATGCCGAAAGCGGTACTATTAAAATTGATAATCAAGATATTACGCACGTACAGCAAGACTCACTTAGAGCGCATATTGGTATGGTGACGCAAGATACTTCATTATTACATCGCTCAGTGAGAGAAAATATTTTATACGGTGACCCAACAGCCAGCGAAGAAATGTTATTGGCGGCAATTAAAAATGCACAAGCCGAAGAGTTTATAAGTACGTTAACTGATCCCGATGGCAATGTTGGTTTAGATGCACAAGTTGGTGAGCGCGGTGTGAAGTTGTCTGGCGGTCAACGTCAACGCATTGCCATCGCAAGAGTATTATTAAAAAATGCCCCCGTTTTGCTACTGGATGAAGCAACTTCAGCGTTAGATTCTGAAGTAGAAGCCGCTATCCAACAAAGCTTATACCGATTGATGCAAGGAAAAACAGTAATCGCTATTGCACATAGATTATCAACTATAGCGGCAATGGACAGGCTCATCGTGTTAGACAAAGGCCAAGTAGTTGAGCAAGGCAGCCATCAAGAGCTTATAAAATCTGATGGTATATACGCACAGTTGTGGGCGCATCAAACGGGTGGTTTCTTAGGCGTAGACTAACTATTCACTGTTGAGTTATGTAGATAAATATAGTTTCAGTGATAAAAAATTAATATTGAATGAGTAAGGTAAAACATGACAGCAGAGCAAAATATTGAGCAATATCCGATAGGCGAGCACGGCATAAAGTGGAATAACACTGATAAAGCACAGTGGTTAGCCATGCAAACGATTAAACGTTCGTATCACCAGCAAGTAGTTGCTAAATTAGAGTCGTTAAAACCAGCATTAAATAAGCAACAGTTTGATGTTGTGCAATATGGAGAATTAAGCTATCAAGTTGGTAAATATCCTGTATTTGTAGTGAAAACACTCAATTTTGATAGCAACAAGCCTAATGTGTTAGTCACTGGTGGTGTACACGGTTATGAAACGAGTGGCGTACAAGGTGCCATTCGTTTTGTTGAAACCGAAATGCAGCACTACGCTAAGCATTTTAATATTATTGTTGTGCCTTGTTTAAGCCCTTGGGGATATGAAACAATCAATCGTTGGAATCCTGATGCGATAGACCCTAATCGATCGTTTTATAAGGATAGTCCAGCACAAGAATCTAATTTGTTAATGCAGTACATGCACAGTCTTAATGTTGATATTTACGTGCACATTGATTTACATGAAACCACTGATAGCGATAATAGTGAGTTTAGGCCTGCACTTTCAGCAAGAGATGCGATAGAGCAAAAAAATTGGAATATTCCTGATGGTTTTTATTTAGTGGGCGATACAGTAGCGCCACAAGATGATTTTCAAACGGCAATTGTTAAGGCGGTAGAGCAGGTTACTCATATTGCACCAAGTGACGAAAATAACAAATTAATCGGTGTGCCATTATCACAATTTGGAGTCATAAATTACGCCACTAAAGAGCTAGGTCTTTGTGCCGGTTTTAGCAATGCCACTTATTGCACAACAACAGAAGTATATCCTGATAGCCCGCTGGTTGATGATGAAAACTGTATTATTGCGCAAGTAGCGGCAATAACGGGTGGTTTAGATTATATGGTTAAGCAAGCAACCGGCTAATTAATTAAGTTTATATAGCTTTTTTCTATGATTTTAACTCTATGATATTCATTATTATTTATGGATTAATTCGTTGGAATCATAGATACTAATATTACAGTTATCTGTGAGTTCAACGTAATAAAGGAGTGAATTACCTCATTGAAAAAAGTGACTCTTTCCCAAGATGAAAACTTATCTTTTAAGATAAGCCATCAATTACAACCGCAAGAATATCAACATTTAGATTTATATTTTTCACTCCCTGATGATATGGGTATAAGTACACGTACCTTAAGTGAAGAAGATTATTTTTATTCAAGCATTAAAAGTTACAGTGCCTATTATTCAGAACAAGTACATTTGCCGTTAGTGAGAAGTCGTTTTATTAGCCAAAAACAAGGTGAACAAAGTGATTATCGTAGTAACTTAAATTTATTTTCCCATCAATTTCGCTCCGCCTTAGATACCGATGTAAAACAAGCTTTAAAAATAACCGACAGTAGCGAATTTTATCCTGTAGTCAGCGAATTTGCCGAGCAAACTCAGGGCTTGCTGAAAAAATTACGTCGTTATACTCCATCGGATGAAAAATTAAGCTCTTACTTTGTTAATGTCGATAATTTTTTAAGTTGGTATACCGAACAAGCGTTTTTAAA
Source organism: Colwelliaceae bacterium BS250 (assembly GCA_040779355.1). Taxonomy (GTDB): domain Bacteria; phylum Pseudomonadota; class Gammaproteobacteria; order Enterobacterales; family Alteromonadaceae; genus Thalassotalea_A. The sequence continues at coordinate 19,636 of JBFONS010000018.1, forward strand.
TTTACTTACCAACGGCCCCAAAAGCAGCGAATACAGTGAGACGCGCGAAGCGTTAGTGGCATTTTGTAAAGACGAATGCCAATATCGCATTAATAATCAGTACAACTCGAAAGTGACTTTAGATGACCCTAATCGTATCACTAATAAAATGCGCTTATTGCAACGCCTTAGTGAAATAGGCGTAGTATTTAAACGTCAAACGAATAATTTAAATGCCAATTTAAAGCGTCTAGTACGTGGCAGTGTGACCGCCGTAATTATGGGCTTTGTAATGACTATAGTGCTTAATGCTCGCTTAGCATTCACTGAAGTTAGCATTATGTTGATTGCATTTTTGGGCTTGATTTATGGTATAAGGGAGACCTTCAAAGACGATTTAACCAGTTACTTATGGCGTAAAATTCAGCATGGCAGGCCTAAGTGGCAACACATATTTACCAATAGCTTAACTAAAAATAAAATATCCACTCAAACTATTTGGTTAGAATATATCAAGAAAGCTGACTTACCAAATCAGGTTATTGAATTATTTAATAAACGTCGCCGACAAAATAGGCAATCGGCACAGTTATTACATTTTCGCTGTGATACCAGGGTGCACGTAAAGGATTTTATGCCGGGTTTTGAGGATATACAAAACCAGATATTTTTTAATTTAACGCCCTTTGTCCGTTATCTTAAAAAAGGTGAAGGTCGATTGTATTCACTCGACGGTGGCAAATTATCGAATCAAGCAGTCGAGCGTCGTTATCAAGTTAATTTGGTGCTAGTGCAAAAAAACAAACTAAACCAAGAATTTATGCAACGATTTAAAATAACAATTAATCGCTCTAAAATTGTTAATATTGAGTCAATGCGTGCGACTCAAAATTTTTCAATGCTTGTTGATAAACCCGCAGAAAAAAATGAAGAGCAGGTAGATTAATCCTGTATATAACACTTTAAGTAGATGCTGTTTCATAGCATTGCAGCTTGGTATTAATGATATGTTTGTTGTAACCGCTTCTTCCAATTACCTTGATGAGTTAGTTCGCAATTTTCTTCACTATCAAAGCTTATTGCTGATTTCGGCGTTGTAATACCAAGTGATTGAATTACATTATGGATATCTTCACGCATAACGCTGCTTTGTTGATGTTGTTCAGCTTTTATTTTTTGCTGCTCAGTGTCAAATACACAAATAATGCGTAAGCTATTGTTGATGTTTTTAAAATTAACCGTATGGGTTAACCAGCTAAAACCAGGAGTGAGGGTTTTATGTTGTTCGCAAACATTGGTGAGCAATGCGATTAATTGCTTTTCAAAATTTTTATCATTTCTTTTCATCTGACAAGTGTAAACTAATCATTGTATAAGCACTAATATATCAATGACGTTAATCTGTTTACTCTAAAAAAATATTTAACTTATGATGCTTGAAAAATTACAACTGTTATTAAATGACAGTAAATTAGAATACCTTGAAACTGTGCAGTCTCTTTGGAGTGGTTACGGCGAGGTTGCTCGTTGTTATAGTCATGCATTAGCTAAAGACATTATTGTTAAGCATATAGCGCCACCGTTAAATGTTAGCCATCCGCGAGGTTGGAATACGCTTACTAGCCACAATCGCAAGTTAAAATCTTACCAAGTAGAGTCTAATTTTTATCGACAATTTGCCCATGAGTGCGATGCAAGTGCACGCGTACCTTCCTTAGTTAATAACTTCTTTGTCGAAAATGAGCAGTTTTTGATCTTAGAGGATTTAGATGACAGCGGTTACTTTGTTCGCCGCGATGAAGCAACAATGGCGGATATGAAACTTGGTATCCGCTGGTTAGCTAATTTTCATGCTAAGTTTTTAAACGTTAAGGCAACAGGTTTATGGGACATAGGTTGTTATTGGCACTTAGCAACACGAGAAGATGAATATCAGCAAATGGCAAACGGATCGTTAAAGGATATGGCCGTTAATATAGATGGTCGTTTAAATGATGCAAAATATAAAACATTAGTGCATGGCGATGCCAAACTCGCTAACTTTTGTTTTTATCATGACGGCAGTGACATTGCAGGTGTTGATTTTCAGTATGTAGGAGCAGGTGTTGGCGTTAAAGATTTAGCTTACTTCTTAGGGAGTTGTTTAACTTCAGCGCAGCTTTATCAATTTAATGATGAATTAGTCGCTGAATATTTTTCCTTGTTAAAACCGGCTATTGAGCAATTTCAAGCCAGTATATGTAGTCAGGCAGTATGCAATGAATGGCGACTCTTATATCCATTTGCATGGGCCGACTTTAATCGTTTTTTATTGGGTTGGAGTCCAGAACATATCAAAATAAATGAGTACATGGCTGAGCAAACACAGTTAGCACTTATTAATTTATGAGTTAAAAGATAATTGAGTACCTTTATTCTATGGGTACTCAATCTTGTTATTTTATTTACTTTAACTAATGCTAATTGATTAACGCAACGTCAGCTGTTTGTAATTGATTTACCACTGCCGTCAGCTCAGCTTGAAGTTCAGTATTGGTTAATGTTTTATTTTCAACATCAAAGTTATTATAGAAACTTGGTAATGAAAAACTGCCTTTTACGTCACCAGCAAAGTAGGGGGCAGAGCCTGTAGCTACTGCTAATACGCTGCCTGCGCCGCCGGGGCCAGGTGAGGTTGATAATAAAATCATAGGTTTATTTTGGAAAACTTTTTGATTAATTCTTGATGTCCAATCAAATAAGTTTTTGTAAGCTGCTGTATAACTGCCATTGTGCTCAGCAAATGAAATCATAATAGCGTCAGCACTACCTAACTTATCAAAAAACTGCTGTGCCAATTCAGGTTTACCTAACTTTGCTTCACGGTCTTCACTAAATAATGGTAATTCATAATCATTTATATCGATAACTTCAACGTCGCTATTAGCAACCAAATTTGCTGCATATGTGACTAACTGCTTGTTTATTGATTTTGAACTGCTAGTTGCTGCTAGGGCGATAATCTTCATTATGTATTCTCTCTATTTATTTCAGGTATCTGTGTATCGAACTTGTAGCTATTTTGCCTGAGTTAAATTTTAAAACCAGCTGATAAATTCGAATAAAATCATCTAATTTTTAGTTTATTTATAATATAAGCCCGATATACTTAGGTTTTTCTTTGTACTAATCTGAGAATATTATGTCTTTAACGTCTTTCTTAACTACTATTAAACAATCACCTGAAACCGTTTCTTTTACTAATACTATGCAAATCATCACGGACAATTACATTTATAGCGCGACTGCATTTAGCAATGGTGATACGGTTAACTTAGCGGCCACTAACGAAGGCTCGTGTAAAATATTTGCCTTCGCTCAACTGCATAATTTAACTGTTGAACAAACCTTAAACTGTTTTGGTGACTACTACCGAGTTGATGTATTGCAACATCCGGATGATCTTAATCATGCGAACATTCGTAATTTCATTACCCATGGTTGGCAGGATATTGCCTTTGAATCCCAAGCCTTACAATTAAAATAGTATTTACTTATGACTTACACTCAAGTTGGTTTTTTTATTTTTGCACTATTGTTAAACATGACTACTGCAGTGAGTGCCTTCGCACAAACCGATACGCAGTTATGGCAAGACATTAATAATCAGAGCAACACGGCACTTAATCAAAATGATAATCCGGACTTAAACCAAACAGAGACTCGGGCGAGTAAATTTACTAGTGTGCGGTTAAATCACGCATTACTACAAGATAAATTAAAACAACCCAATCCTCGTATTTCTCTGCCTATGCCTGATGGTAAAATAATTACCATCGAACTCACTAAAGTTTCTATATTACCGGCGTCATTAGCCGCTAAGTATCCACAAATATCGAGTTTTAAAGGTGTACAGCTTGATAATAACGATCATTTTGGACGTTTTGATTATAGTGAACAAGGTTTCCACGGTTTACTTAATTATAAAGGCAAAGTGGTTTATATCGATCCTAGTACTCATGAAGGTGATCAATATATTAGTTATTTCAAGCAAGATGCTTTGTCGACGAATAAACATATAGAGCAACAAGTATTATCAAACCATAAAGGCAAGATGCTACTTACGCAAAAATCAATCGCTGAAAAATCTGAAGATGTAGCCTCAATAAATAAAACCTACCGTATCGCGTTTTCAACCACAGGTGAGTACAGCCAATTTCATGGCGGTACTAAAGAGTCTGTTTTAGCGGCAATTACAACCCTAGTAAATCGATTAAATCAAGTATTCGAAATCGATTTAGGCATAACTTTACAGTTGGCGGAAAATAGCGACGAGGTCATATTTTTAGACCCCGCTACCGATGACTTTACCAATACCGATGAAGATATATATATTAACCCAGAAGTACAAGCGGCCATTTTAGATACTAATTTTTTTGATGTTGGCCATGTGTTAACTACTGGTGCTGGTGGGTTAGCCGTTGTTGGTGGAACTTGTGATGAAGGTCCTTATCAAGATTTTGATGACAATAATAATGTTATTTTTAGTACTCAACCGATTAAATCTATGGGCGTTACCGGTAGTATATCGCCAGTTAATGATAGTTTTTATATCGATTTTGTTGCACATGAATTAGGCCATCAATTTGGCGCTACACATAGTTTTAATTCTGAAAGTAATATTTGTTCGGGGTCTACTAGATCTGCAGGCACAGCATACGAACCTGGAAGTGGCTCAACGATAATGTCTTATGCTGGCCTTTGTGCACCTGAAAATATACAAAACAATGCAGATTCCTATTTCCATGTTAAGTCGATAGAACAAATCAAATTGTACTTAGTGAATGACCCATACCAAATAGGGCAAAGTTGTGGTTTAGCGAACAGTAGCGATAATGTGGCGCCACAAGCTGATGCCGGTCAAGATTATACCATTCCAGCCAATACACCATTTTCATTAACGGCTAATGCCTCTGATAATAACAATGATTTGTTAACTTACACTTGGGAGCAGGTTGATTTAGGCGCTGCTTCAACCAGTTTTGCAACGATGCAAGATGATGGCTTTAAACCATTGTTTCGCTCGTATTTACCCAATGCCTCGGCGAGTCGTACTTTCCCTTTATTAGAAAGCATTTTGTCGGGGGAGTTAGTCATTGGTGAAAACTATGCAACCACGACTCGACAGTTAAATTTTCAGATCAGCGTGCGTGATAACCAGGGTGCTGTGGTTAGTGATCAAGTGACTTTACAGGTAGATGGCGACTCAGGTCCGTTTGTCATCCTTACGCCAACGTCAGCAACTGTTTGGGAAAATCAATTACAAAGCACAATTACTTGGGATGTTGCTAATACAGATATTGAACCCATAAATTGCCAATGGGTTAATATCGACTTATCTACAGATTCAGGTCAAATTTTTGACTTGTCCTTGGCGACTAATATCGCCAACAATGGCCAAGCCAGCATTAATGCTTCGAGTGTAAATTCGCTAACAGCTCGACTTAAGGTTAGCTGTTCAGACAATATATTCTTTACTGTCTCTAGCGCTGATTTTCAGATAATCAATAATGCTGTGCCAACTGCTGTCGATGATAATTTCAACATTGGCTATCAACAGCAAGAGTTATTTGATGTTCTGGCTAATGATCATGATAATGATGTTAGTAACACCTTAGAAATTACCTCTGTTGAATACTCTGGTGCTGCAGTGGTGTTTATTGAGAATAATAAAATAAATTATCAGGCAGCGGAACAATTTACAGGTGTTGATACATTTATTTACTTTATTAGTGATGGCGAAGGTGGTTCTGCATCGGCTAATGTTACCGTTAGAGTTGCGTCTAAAGATAAAAAATCATCAGGAAGTTTTTTCTGGCTAATTATACTTAGCTCTATTGTTCTGATTAGCAAAGGCAAACCGACGTGCACGACTAACTAGAATGCGTTAATCGCTGCTAGACTTATAGGCAATTAAATTCAGTTGTACTATCACATTAAGTCGCAATCGTTTGCGCACAGAACAGGGTTTTTAGTTATAATACCCTCATTATTTTTATTATAGGATTCTTATGCGCTTTCTTTCTCGCCGTATGGTGATGCCAAACGATTTAAATTATGCCAATTCTTTATTTGGTGGCCGTGCTTTAGAATGGATTGATGAAGAAGCGGCCATATACGCTATTTGTCAGCTCGAAACGAATTGTTTGGTCACTAAACATATCGGTGAAATTAACTTTGAATCACCCGCTTTACAAGGTGATATTGTTGAATTCGGTTTAATGACTAAAAAAGTCGGTAAAACGTCAATTACGGTAACTTGTGTGGTGCGTAATAAAGCGACTAAAAAGACAATCTGTTTAGCGGACGATATTGTTTTTGTCGCACTTGATCCTGAAACTCGTAAACCTACTCTACATGGCAAGGATATAGAGTTGTTAGAGAAGCAAACCTTAGCAGAGATCAAAGCGTTAAATATGTTAAGTTCAAACGAAACCTAGCCTAACGCTAGTTGCTAGTTGCTAGTTGTTAGTTGTTAGTTGTTAGTTGCTAGCTGTTGGTAAACAGTGAGTATTTCAGTCACATCTATGTTGGGGTTTTTAGCCATACGTTGATAGTGACTGATTGTTTCATGCCGATATTGTTGATGTTCTCTTAACGAAAAATCCCACATCATGTTACCGACCACGTTAACGGGTTTTTGGCTCGTTGTGGCCACATGGATAATTTCATAAAACCGTTTATTTTCATAAACAATCGCTTCATTGATTAAACCTAAATCATGCTTGATTAATGCTTGTCTAACTTTATAGTTATGATGCACCGGACACAGTAAAAATTCTAAGTTGTACTCGGGGTATTTGCTTATAATGGCGTTCAGAAGTTCTATCAATAAGTCACCACCAACACCTGCAATAATAATTAATTGTTTACTATTCTGATGGCTTTGCTCTAAGGGCAATTTACTGACATCTAAGCAATGAGTTTGCCAATGACTGTTATTGCTATTGTCGGCGACGTTTTGCTGAAGTTTGGTGTGCAATTGCGTCATCAGTGATGGCACAATATCAACAAAGTGAATCGTGTCTGCCGCTTGTCGTTTTAATAACGTAATACCTAATAAGCCATGATCGCAGCAACAGTCCCAAATATCGCTATATTGGCCGCTGATCATAGTATTAATTTGGCTAAGTCGTTTTCCAGTGCGCATTGATGTTATTGTTCAAACCAAGTTTGTTGCTGTTCTGTGGAATGAAAACTCCATGCGATAAAACGGCTGATTTTTTGACCTTGCGCCATATCAACTACTTTAACTTGCGTAGCATCTATTTGTTTTAAGGCTAATTTAAGTGGTGCTACGTTGTCTTTTTTAGAGATTAAACACGTAAACCAAAGTACTTGCTTGGCGAAAGATTGGCTTTCATTAATCATATCACTAACAAATTTTAACTCACCGCCTTCACACCATAATTCGGCTTTTTGACCGCCAAAATTAAGACTGTCATTGTGTATGCTGCTATTAGGTTTATTCACTATAGCAGAGCCCTGTTGTTTACTTTTGTGCTGAGCTAAGTTCTTTAATTTTCGTTGTGAGCCTTTGCTTGCATCGCTTAATGAAGCATGAAAAGGCGGATTACATAGGGTTAATTCAAATTTGTCACTCGGTTTTATAATGCCTTGCAAAATATGTTTGGCATTAGTTTGCAGTCGACATTCAATTTTCTTCGCTAAACCTTTATTCGCTTTTAATGTGGTATTTGCCACGTTGATAGAAATAGGGTCAATATCACTAGCGACAAACCGCCATTGGTATTCATGTTGTCCTAAAATAGCATAAATACAGCTTGCTCCAGTACCTATATCAAGTACAGATACCTTGCTGCCAATTATACTTTTACTGCCATTGCCATCGCTAAGGTTACTGGCTTTAAGTAAATCGGCTAAGTAATGAATATAGTCAACTCGACCAGGTATTGGCGGGCATAAATAGCCTTTTGGAATGTCCCAAAAGTTGACCTTATAATAATGTTTCAATAAGGCACTATTAAGACATTTTACGGCATCACTATTGGCAAAATCGATACTTTGATTATTATACTTATTTACATGTACAAAAGCTGAAAGTGCCGGCATAGCTTTACACAGTGAGTTAAAGTCGTAACCATTGTTATGACGATTTCTTGGGTGCAACTGTGCTTTTAATACTTTGCCTGTCATTAAGGTTTTAAACCTATTTTAAAACTGCCATCAGATAAAAATTGCGCCACTTCTTTGCGTTTTTTTGCGAATAATATTGGTCCATCATCCATCATCAAAAAGTTCTTCCAACTGCGTTTAAATATTGCCCAGGTAGTTTCAATAACCACTTTTTTAGATAAGCAAAAGTACACCGTGGTATTATCCTGCCAGTCTAAATGGGCAGCTAAAATGCTTGGCATTGCAGGTTCATCACTATCCCAGATTTCTTCCCAACGACTGCTATCGACCCAAGTCGATTGTTGAAATAGCCAATCTTTTTCGCTAAAAAAATCAGGGTGGTCAGCATTATTACTAATTGACGTTGCCCATAGTGTTGCCGCGCGTGCACTTGCCATAGGTTTTATATTGGCGAGATCTTTAGCGGTAATAGGTAAGTCTTTACGTTTAAATACCCAAGCGTGTTTTAACTCTTCAAGTGGCGTGTAATTCATCAAAAATATCTTTATATAAACAATATCGCAATTGTAGCATTTTATCAGGGTAATAATTAATAGCTGAGTTATTTTAAATCGTTACTAATACCAATTTGACTAATTAAGTGATCTCGGCTTTGGCATCCTGCGTCGCTCTACCTTCTACATCCATGTAGTCGTACTTTTTCATGAGGGAAAAGGGATAAATACAAGGCATAAAATTTAGTAAGTAGTTATTCTCGGCTTTGGCATCCTGCGTCGCTCTACCTTCTGCGTCCATGCAGTCGTACTTATAAATTTTATAACGCAGTAGTTATTCATTTTAACCATTAAAAATGAGCAGTTAATTAATTAACTTGGTATTATTCTGTTATTGTTGATGTAATAATCATTCTAATTCGCTGTAATCACACTCTTTATTGGCTAGCATATGCTTAAAACACTCCTGATTTTATTTACTTTGGTGAGCTTTACTCTCGTCAGCTTTGCTGGGGTTAGCGCGACTATGGGCGAAACTGATAATATTGCCGGCAAACCTATTTGGGAAGCTGGTGTTTTTACTGCAGCCTTTCATGGCCCTATTTATCCTGCGTCGAGTGATAATCAACATAAATTCCTGCCTGTGCCTTTTGTTATATATCGTGGTGAAAAAATTAGAGTCGGGGATGGCTCTTTTGTTAAAGCTGTTGCTGTTGAAAAAGAGCGTTTTAAGTTAGATATTTCTTTGGGTGCCGCTTTTAATGCCGACTCAGAAGACTCTAAAATTCGCGAAGGTATGCCTGATTTAGACTTTATGTTTGAAATAGGTCCACAAGCGAGCTTTTTGTTAGCAGATAATAGCTATAGTTCGACTTGGTTAAATTTGCAGTTACGCTCAGTGTTTAGCTCTGATTTTTCAACCATTAATCAGCGTGGCTACATTTTTCAGCCTGAAGTTGCCTTTAAAGGGCAAGGTATTGTGAGTGATAACTCGACTTTAGGTCTTGCTATATCACCTATATTTGCATCAAAAAAAACGCATCAGTATTTTTATGATGTAGATAGTCAATATGTTAATGACCAACGCCCCTATTACCAATCTGAAGGCGGCTATTTAGGCAGTAAAGTTAGTGTCTTTAATCGATTTCAAATCAGTAAAAATTTATCTGTTTTTGGCGCTATGCAAATAGGTTATTGGAAAGGTGCCAAAAATGAGCAGAGCCCATTACACCAACAAAACGTCACTTATACGTTTGCCATAGGCGTAAAGTGGACTTTAGCTGAGAGCGCCAATAAAGCAGGGTAGAGCCAAGGTCTACAGTGTTCGTTGTAGTTTTTATTGGTGCAATTTTTTTGGCTCTATTAGCGTTAGTTGTTACTCTATAAGTCATCCATAACTCGTGAATTGATAATCCCATAGATATCAGTAAGATAATATCAAGTTAAGCGGGTAATGAACTTCCGCTTTGCGAGACATCCCTGTATCGCGATTAATTGCCATTGTTGGAGTCGCCAATATTAATAATGACTAGGCGGTACTAAAACCTCTTTCATCAGGGCTTCTTGGTCGCCATTATATGTTTTGGTGATCGTTTTCCCTCCTCTTGTCAAGCCATCAAAAATACCCTTGTCGACCCGATCCCATAACCCATATTTAGCTTCGCCTTGCAAGGTTATCAAACCAAAATGGTTTTCAGATCCTTCTTCAGAATTCCTGTCTTTCCAGCATTCGTCAAACGCTTCGAAGTAAAAACAGGCTATATTATGTTCTTTACTCCACTCGCGCATATGTTGGTAATACAGTCCGCTTTTATACTCATCGGCGGCTTTCGAACCATGGGCACCATAGTCACTAACACAGACGGTGGCCCATCCCGTTTCACCAATATGTAGCGGTTTGTTAACCCCCAGGCTATGCATATAATCCTGCACACTTTGATATTGCTCAATCACGAACTCTTTAGCACGCAGCATCGCCGCATGTATCTTTTCTTGATCTGTAAGTGATTGTTCATCCTCTGGCAAAATCCAGAATTGCGGATTGTAATGAGAATTGTGCATGGGATAGGAGTGCATGGAGACATAATCCACGGCTCTTATCAGACTTTCCAAATCTTCCGTACGGTAACTGGTATCACCTCCGCCCCAGGAAGAAAAATCATCGGAACTTGTGATCCATAGATCGGCGGGAAGGTCTCCAGATTTTTTCAAATCCTGCAAATGGTTTACCCAATTCAAAATAACATTAGGTCGTACAAAATAACTTTCAGCCCATCTGACCATCGCTTCGTTGCCGACGGCGATAACCTTTACAATATCTGGATAGGCATTCGCCAGATCAACGGCTCGTTGAATTTCAGCCGCATTGTCTTCACTTTCAACCTCATGGTTGGGCTCGGCACCTGTCCAGGCAAATTGGCAATCGATCCATGCCCCCAACATCACATACATCTCAAAGCTCGCATCTTCATCTTTCAACTGCTTAATCGCTTTTAACATATTGGGTGCATGTTGAAGTTGTACATTGTAGTCACGTAGGATTTTGATACCCATCGCCGCTAGGATCTTCATATCCTCTTTAATATCTTCTATTGTTGGCTGGATATCGCGCGTATTTTCACGGTAGCCACCGTATGAAATGGCTAAATAATCCGGGTTTCCTAAAATTTCAGCTGCTGTCTTATTCAATTTATTTATCCTCTTGAGCGTATTTGAGGTTTCCGTCTTTATCCCAAAGACCCCAATAGGCGCCAACATCACCTTCTGCTGCAACTTTCCAGTCTTCGTCAAATGAAGAGAAATAGAAAATGTCGATGTCTTGTTCCTCAGCCCATTTGTAAGCGTTGATGAAGTATTTTACGGCGTTTTCATATCCCGGCTGTGAACCTTCAAATGCAGTACCACGGTCCGGCCAGCCAGTTTCGCTGACCACTACTCGCTTGCCATTTGCAGCCGTCTTCGCCTGCTGGTACATCTCTTTCATGTAAAGCAGGGCGTACTCCGCAGGACAACCTTCCCAGAACGGGTAGCAGTTAGCTAGAATAACGTCACACGCTTCTGTCACACGCGGGTGATTAGTAAACTCATAATAGGCATCGACGTAACCCACTTCAACGCCCGGGCAAGCGGCCTTGGCACGGTTGATATAATCAATCAACTGGTCTTCAGAAAGATCTTCGCGCAACAGTACTTCGTTGCCGATGGCCAATATATCAGCATGACCTGCCTGACCAACTTTGATACCGTTGGCAAGTTCCTCTTCGTTCTTTTCAAGATCATCACCCAACCAGACACCAACCATGGTGCTCAGGCCGTTTTCCTTGGCGATCGCAGGGATCAGCTCGTTGCCCTCTGTACAGGAAAAAGATCGTACGGAACTGATGTAAGGCAGGATAACGCTCAAGCGTTCACGGATCTGCGCTTCGCCGATAATCGTACCCGGCCCCTGACCTGCTATATAAGGGCTAAAGGAAATACCGTGGATCTTATCTTCAAGGATTTTGCGAACAATTGCGTTCAGTTCTTTCTCACAAAGACCTGACAGGTCGAGACCCGATAGCGCCATTCTGTGGTTGTAGTTGCTACCCGATAATCGGTTTTTAAATTGGCTTGACATGTTAATTCTCCATAATAGTAAAATATTTAATAGGTTTGCACAGCTGCTGCCGTGAGGCCGGACTTAATCCGGTGCGGGGGCTGCCATCCACTGTTGGACGTCACATTTCCCCAATATTTTTGGTCGCTATCCGTCACGCTTTAACTATGGCCTTGCCTGTTTGCCCTGACATGCCGTTAAGGCTTAATCAGTTAAAGCAGTAATATCCCATGTTGTTGCGAGCGCTGCGCGCCTGTAAATTACTATTATTTTTATAAAATCCGAGGCGTTTCAAAACGACCGCGCCACGGTCATAGAAAGTTATAGTCGATGGATATTTTAGTCAAGTACTCTACATCCGATTAAAGGGCATTCCATCGCTTATTAGTCCGTTTCGACTCATTTGTCATAATGAGGGGCAATATTTTCCTGTTCTGCTGTCGATCTGGAAATAAGTTTGTTACTTCAGATCCTTTTATCTCGGATTACAAACAAGTGATTTTAATGAAGTTTGTGAGTAGTACGTTTACCACTAATGGCATTGGTAATTACGAATTACGGGGTCGGACCAACTCAACCCGCTGATTATTATGGTTTCTTACCTAAAACTTGGCTTTTTTGGACTTAAAGCTGTTTTTGCCTTTAAATCGACACGGTATCCAGACTTGGCTCTGGGCATACTTCTCACTTTCTCAAACGGACACGCCCCGCATTGCCACTGCTGTATACCTGGGCAGGGACTCATTTTTCTCCCAGAAGTTATTGCTATAAAAGAGCCTAGTTTAGTGTGTGCTTTTAATAGAGAAGGGACCATTGATGAAACTTCCCGTTTGGCTGGTTTGTTATCAAGAGTTACGTACCAGTCTTAGAGTAAGGCGTGTGTTTGATTTTATTTCTAATGCACTTACAGGTGCTGTTAAAAACGGGTCTCTAGTTCTTTATTTTTTAATCTGAGGAGCTAAGGAAAGTTGAAGGGTCGTACCAGTAGTTATTTAATTATTTTCCTGAGTCTGACTGTCGAGTAAAAATACTATTCTCACTTTGATTTATGCGACCGGCAGCAAAGGTGGCTTTGTTCTCGTTCAGACTTAACGGGATATTGGCAAAATTTCATCATCAAGAAACAGATTTTTTCATCTATGGTGAGTGTCAGCTATAAGGAAACTGTCAACGTGATAAGGTTGTTCAGGCATGTCCGCTCTAGATCAAAATAGACACATGCTAACTTCGCCTCTGTGGCAGACAGCGTCCTTGCCATCCTGTTTTTAGATATCCGTGTGTTCAGATATATCAAGTGCATCATCCACTTCAATACATTATAGCCATTGCCATCCTATCAAGTTACTTGTATATTATTCTGGTCCAACCACTTTTGTTTAAATGAATTTGGTATTAGTTGAATTACGGAAAATCAATGCAACAACAATCATTATTTATCGAAGATAACGGTCATAAACTGCACCTTCGTCATATATCTAAAGCCAATGCTACAGTGCCAATACTTATGGTGCATGGCGCGGTTGAGAATGGGAAAATATTTTATACCGAAAAGGGTAAAGGTCTAGGGTGTTATTTAGCTGAGCAAGGCTTTGACGTTTACGTCCTTGATTTACGCGGTCGCGGTAAAAGTACGCCATTAATTAACGCTGAGTCTGACTATGGTCAACATGAAGCAATTACTCATGATATTCCACTATTAATCGATTACATATTTAACCGTACTGGACAAGCCATGCATTTGGTTTCTCACTCATGGGGCGGGGTATTAGCGGCAAGTTGTATGGCTAGGCACCCTGAAATTTTAGCTAAGATACGTTCAAATCTTTGTTTTGGTACTAAACGATCTATCACCATTGGTGGTTTCGAAAAATACCTTAAAGTGAATTTATTCTGGAATCTTATTGCACCACGATTAGTAAAACGGCATGGTTTTTTAAATGCGAAAAAATTCAATATTGGTTCAGATAATGAATCGCGAGAGTCTTTAAAGCATAGTGTTGCTTGGGTTAAAAAAGGCTTTTGGCATGATCCCAAAGATGGTTTTGATTATCAATCTGCTGCCAAGGAAATTAGCTGGCCACCGACTTGGCATTTAACCGGCATTAACGACAGTATTTTAGGTAATCCTATTGATGTAAAATATTTCATCAATGAAACGGCCAATAGCAATGCAAAATTCACTTTGCTGTCTAAACAAAATGGTAACCTGGTTGATTATGATCATATTGATATTCTTACTCACCCAAAAGCTGCAGATGATCATTTTGTTGAAATAGCCGCTTGGTTAAATCAGCAAGGATGATTATAATAAGCTATCAGTTAAGTATGAGTGATAAAGATGTCATCAGATAAATTTGGTTCAACAGCTGCCTATAAAAGCAAAGAGCAGGGCTACCGTGACCGAGCATTAAAGTTATTTCCATGGGTGTGTGGCCGATGTGCACGTGAATTTGTTTACTCGAATATTAAAGAGTTAACCGTGCATCATGTTGATCACGATCATACCAATAATCCACAGGACGGCAGCAACTGGGAATTATTGTGTATTTATTGTCACGACAATGAACATGCCAAATATACTGACCAAGCGCAGTATGGACGTGAGGTGACAGCAGGTGATACTAACCAAGATACTGCTACTTATAATCCCTTTGCTGACTTAAAGTCATTGCTTAAAAAATAACGGCATAACGAATACTAGTAGCTGTTAGCTACTTGTTTACAGAGTAATTCATCGACAATGCGCTTTAAAAGAAAGGTCTCTCGAGTAATCGACAGGCCTTTTTTGTTGCTGTTCGCTATGGTTTGTTCATTATGTGCAATAGCATCAAAAATATTCATCCAAACCGGCGTCATGCCATTTTGAATTTCATGCGCTTCAAATTCAGGTGCTAATAGCTCGCCATCAATGTTACATATATAGCAATAAGACTCCATATGAACGATATCGAAGTCGTTTTTATACCAAGGGCGATATTCTTCATATAAACCAAACTCGCGTATGTCAGTGATTTTTTGTGCGCCGGTTTCTTCTTTTAGCTCACGAACTAATGCGCAGGTATAATCTTCACCTTCATCAACACCGCCACCAGGTAAGGTGTAGTCATGATAACGCTCGGTATAAAGCAATAAAATATTGTCACCATTAAGTACTATGCCTCGTGCTGCTTTGCGATTAAAGCTACTGCCTGTATTGCTGTGCACAAGCTCTGCTATGTCAGGATGGATGGTAGATTTTAATAAACGCATAATAAGGCCTAAAGGGAAATAATTCAGCTCGGGATTATACTTAATTTTTAAAATTTTATAACCATAGAGTACGAGCTTTGCTATCATTAATCTCCACTTACGAAGCAAATCATTAAATAAAGTATGCAGCGCACCCGTTTAGACAAATTTTTAATTGCACAACTTAATGTTAATCGCAACAGCGTGCGTATTATGCTGGCACAAAAAAGAGTACTGGTAGATGACGCCATTGCCGTTGATGCAGATTTAATTATTGATAAATTTTCTAACGTTATTGTTGATGGTAATGTCTTAACATCGACAACGGCAAGTTATGTAATGTTGCATAAACCGATTGGGGTGGTGAGTGCCACCAAAGATACGCAACATAAAACCGTGTTAGATTTGCTCGATATAGACGACTACCCTGAAAAGGCTGAATTGCATATTGTTGGCCGTTTAGATTTAAATACATCAGGGCTAATATTATTAACCAATGATAGTCGTTGGTCAGAAAGCCTGTCACAACCCGATAAAAAAGTTACGAAACGTTATCGAGTGACATTAGAAAACCCAATGACTAGCGATGAAGTTCGTAATGAGTACCACACAGCCTTTGCTGCTGGCATGTATTTTGGTTATGAAGATATCACCACAAAGCCGGCGAAATTAGAGTTTATTGATGATCATACTGTGATAATTAGCTTAGTTGAAGGTAAATACCATCAAATAAAACGTATGTTTGGCCGCTTTCAAAACAAAGTTATTGCTCTGCATCGCCTGTCAGTTGGAGGTTTGCAACTTGATGGTAACTTGTTGGTTACACAAAGCAGACAATTAACTGCGTGTGAAATTGTTAATATACGTGTAAAATAGCAACATGCCGTATATGTGCAGTATTTTACTTATTTTAAAATACCACGAAAAATTAATATTTAGGAATAACCATGAGCAAAGCGCCAAAATATAGCTTTCGCGTAGTAGAAAAACGCAACAAAACTTGGACTGCTGAAATTCAGCGCCAAGCAACATCTAAAAAGAAGGTTGTTTCTAAACGCCAAAGTGATTTTGCTAGCGAAGCTGAAGGCACTGCTTGGGCAGAAGCTGAATTAGTGACTATTTTAGCAAACCATATTGCTCGTAATAAACGCCATGATGATGATCGTTCTGAGCAATATCAAAACAAGCTTAAACAAGCTGAATTAGCAGCAGCTACTGCTGCGTTAGAATCAAGCTACGATGCTGAAGACAGCGCTGAAGATAGTTCTGATGATAGCGATGACAGTGAAGAGGATGCTGTTGATACTGAAAACAATGCTGAAAAACAAGCTGAAGAGCAAGCTAAGATAGCCGCTGAATTACAAGAAGTGGCTGAGTTAGCAAATGATGACTCTGCTGAACCTGAATTAGCTGACAAGCCTAAATTTGATTTTGAAGTTGAATTAGAAGAAGCTGAAGCCGAAGAAAAAGTTGCCAAGAAAAAGGCCAAAGCTGCAGCCAAAAAAGCTGAAGTAGCTGATGCTTCTAGTGCTGATGATTCTGAAACTGCTGATGGTAGCGATGAAGTAAATTCAATTTACTTACAAAAATAATACTTACCAAACTAGTTTACTATTTTGGTGGTCACGATATAAAAAATGCGAGCTACTAGCTCGCATTTTTGTTTTTTAATAATAAATTATTTAAGTCGATAATTAATACAGATCGCTACGCAATCATTACGTGAGGTTGAAACCTCACCTACCACAGCACTAGCTGATCCCTATTTACCAAACCAAACCAAACCGGTTGGCGAGACTTCAGTCTTGCGTTATTAGCGCAGCTAAAGCTATTTGATTGCTACGCAATCATTACGTGAGGATAAATCCCCACCTACCGAAGCCGTGCTGATAGCCCATTTATAACAGCTACCCGGTTGGCGAGACTTTAGTCTTGCGTTATTAGCGCAGCTAAAGCTATTTGATTGCTACGCAATCATTACGTGAGGTTGAAACCTCACCTACCGAAGCCGTGCTGATAGCCCATTTATAACAGCTACCCGGTTGGCGAGACTTTAGTCTTGCGTTATTAGCGCAGCTAAAGCTATTTAATTGCTACGCAATCATTACGTGAGGATAAATCCCCACCAACCACAGCACTAGCTGATCCCTATTTACCAAACCAAATCGGTTGACGAGACTTCAGTCTCGCGTTATTAGCGCAGCTAAAGCTTAATTAATATGATTAAACTTCAAACTGCTTATTCATCGCAAGTGCCATCGCTTCCGCAATTTTAATGCCGTCAATACCTGCAGATAATATACCTCCGGCATACCCTGCGCCTTCGCCTGCAGGATATAGACCTTTAACATTAAGGCTGGTCAATAACTCTTTATCACGAGTAATTTGAATTGGTGATGAAGTTCGCGTTTCAACGGCTGTTAACGTTGCGTCTTTCATTGAAAAGCCTTTTATTTTGCGTTCAAATGCAGGAATGGCTTCGCGAATGGCTTCAATTGCATAATCAGGTAAGGTTTTGCTTAAGTCCGTATAAGTAACCCCAGGTTTGTATGATGGTATTACATCACCATGTTCACCACTGGCTCGTCCAGCTAAGAAGTCACCAACTAACTGTGTTGGTGCATCATAATTCGAACCACCCAGCTCATAGGCTTTCTCTTCTAAACGTCGTTGAAACTCAATACCCGCTAATACGCCACCAGGATAATCTTCTGGAGATATACCTACTACAATTGCACTATTAGCATTACGTTCATGGCGAGAATATTGACTCATACCATTGGTGACTAAGCGACCTTCTTCAGAGGCTGCTGCAACCACAGTACCACCAGGACACATACAAAAGCTGTATACTGACCGGCCATTTTTACAATGATGTACAAGTTTATAATCAGCCGAGCCAAGAATAGGGTGGCCGGCATTTTTACCAAAACGGGCATCATCGATAACCGATTGTTCATGTTCAATGCGAAAGCCTACCGAGAAAGGTTTAGCCTTAATATAAACACCTTTATCAAATAACATTTTAAAGGTATCACGAGCACTGTGGCCAATAGCCAAAGCGATAAAGTTGGTTTTAATGGTGCTGCCATCAGCAAGGGTTAAGCTTTGTACTTGCTCATCGACAATTTCAATATCATCAACACGCTGACTAAAGCGTACTTCTCCACCTAAACGAGTGATTTCGGCGCGCATTTGCTCAACCATAGTCACCAGTTTAAAGGTACCAATATGAGGTTTGCTGACATACAAAATTTCATCTGGCGCACCAGCATCAACAAATTCATGTAATACTTTACGGCTGTAATGTTTAGGGTCTTTTACTTGGCTATACAATTTTCCGTCAGAAAAAGTACCGGCACCGCCTTCACCAAATTGTACGTTAGATTCAGTGTTTAATACTTTTTTACGCCAAAAACCAAAGGTGTCTTTAGTGCGCTCGCGCACTTCTTTGCCACGTTCTAATATAATTGGCTTGTAACCCATTTGCGCAAGTAATAAACCCGTAAATAAGCCACAAGGGCCCATACCAATAACAACAGGGCGTTGGGGTAAGCTTGTTGGCGCCTCTGCGACAAAATGATAGCTAGTATCAGGCGTTACTTTAATGTTTTGGTCGCTAGTGTGCTGCGCTAGTAACTCTTCATTAATAGTGGTGTTAACGTCTAAGGTGTACATTAAAATTATTTTGTTTTTACGACGCGCATCATAGCCACGTTTAAATACAGTAAAGTCGATAAGCTGCTGCTCAGTAATATTTAAGGTATCGAGTATGGCTTGTTGCAACTCGCTTGCTTCATGGTTTAAATCTAATTTTAAATTGGTTAGACGGATCATTAATCTATTTTCCTAAAAGTAAATAACAGCCGTTTCACTATAGGCGTTATTTAGCCGTGGGCTTTTATTGTAAAAGCCAAGGGTAAATCAAGGTGATGGCGTTAGTGATTGTGCCATTACATTAATTATGTGCAGTATGCGATGGGCGTAATTGTACCCGATGCATCACTTTATAAAAACAACATATTGAATTTGACGCTACACTAGGGTCTGCTAACCTTTCAAGATTGCCTCTGTAAAGTCTGAAAATGCCTCAATCAAGGCACTTAGAATGAAGTTTAGTCGTTCTAAATAAATTATAAGTAACGCGGAGTGAGGCTTTTTCAGCCTTTCCCCGAAGGGCTGATGCTATTTTCCTGCCTACAGCGTTAGAATTCGCTCACATACGACTGCATGGATGCAGGAGGTAGATCAATGCAGAAGCAATTGCCGAGAATAACTATTAAGCACTCATTCTGCCTTGTAGGAAGAAAAATAGCATCAGCAGAGATTATGTTGAAAGGTCAGCAGACCCTAGGTATGATCCACTCATTAAATCAATGATTTTACCCTGAGAGAGTTAGATGGCGTTTGTTGTCACAGATAATTGTATTCAATGTAAGTACACCGATTGTGTTGCGGTTTGTCCTGTAGATGCTTTTTTTGAAGGGCCTAATTTTTTGGTGATTAGTCCTGATGATTGTATCGACTGCGATTTATGTCCGGTGGAGTGTCCTGCAGGAGCAATATTTCAAGAGGATGACGTGCCCGCAGATCAGCAAGAGTTTATTAAGCTTAATGCCGAACTATCACAAATATGGCCACGAATTACCGAAGTAATAGCGCCGCCAAGTGACGCCAAAGAATGGGATGGCGTAGCGAATAAAATTAATAACTTAATTATTGAAGAATAGGTTTTAACAATACCCGCTGAGATTACTTAGCTGAAGTTAACTAGTAAATATCGCCAATAAACTCTACTTGCGTTAAGTACATGCGCAATTCAAATTCAATTTGATGATATTCAGGCAACATATGTAGGCACAGTTTATAAAATGCCTTGTTATGATCTTTCTCTTTTAAATGCGCTAATTCATGCACCACTATCATTTGTAAAAACTCAATGGGTGCTTTCTTAAAAATAGCGGCAATTCTAATTTCATTTTTGCTTTTTAATTTACTGCCTTGCACCCTTGATACATAGGTGTGTAAACCTAATGCATTGTTAATGACATGAATTTTATTATCAAAACATACTTTACTCAGCGGTGCCGATTTTTTTAAATAGCTGTTCTTTAAATCAATGGTGAAATCGCGTAGCTGATTATCATTAGCAATGCCATGTACCTTTGGGTACTTGTTTAACAAAAATGTCGCTAAGCGTTTTTCATCGAGTAATGTTTGCACTTGTGCTTGTACATTAGGCGAATAGGCTGATATATATTTTAAGGTATTGGTCATGTTTACTATTGTATCAAGTATATTGCTTTAGTTTTGTTGTTTAGTGAGCAAGTCTTTAAGTTCTTTTATTTGCTGTTGCAAATCACTCATTGACGGTTCTTTTTCGCTTTTCATTAAAGCATGTTCTTCTTCCATCACATTAACTACTATCCCTATTACCATGTTTAAAAATGCAAATGCGGTAAAGAATATAAATGTTAAATAATAAATCCAGGAGAATGGATATACCTCCATGGTTTCGTATTGAATATCTGTCCAGTCTTCAAAGGTCATAATTCTAAACAGTGTCAGCATCGAAATAGCAATATCACCCCATAAAGTTGGGTTAATATCTGCAAAGGTATAACTGCCAATAGCCGCGTAAATATAAAAAATAATAAACATTAGCAGCACCACATAACCGAGTTGCGGTAGCGCTTTTATTAGAGAGTTAATTAATACCCGTAACTCCGGTACTACCGAGACCATTCTCAGTACCCTAAATATTCTTACCAGCCTAGCGAGTAGTGCCATTTCGGAATCATTAATAGGGATCAAACTTATCATCACGACAAGGGTGTCAAATACATTCCAGCCTTTTTTTAAGAAGTTCTTTTTATCATCGTCGGCTATAAAACGCACAGATAATTCAAACAAGAAAAATATGGTAATGAAAATATCTAAAATGTTTGTTACTGATAAAGCACTGTCATTAAGTGTGAATGTTTTGGCGCCAATTTCTAACGCTGAAATAATGATCACCGCAACAACGGTTAATTCAAATATTTTATTTTCTTTTAAATCATTCAAATTGGTTTTGATAGTAGCGTACATGGTTTGGGTAATCGTTCCTGAAAAAAATGACTGAGTGGCGAATAAATATAACCAAACTATTCATTTGGAAAGCTATTAGTTTGGGCTGATGGAGTGTTTTTCAATGGCTATAGCAAGTTGATCACATACATAATCAAATTAGTATTAAAAAAAACAAAACGAGCTAGGCTCGTTTTGTTAGGGTGATGATTTGCTGCTGAGTAAGTTAATCGATGCTTAGCTTTTTCCAATCATCGTCTTCACTTAACCGTACTGAGCGAGTTTCGCCATTACGTTCAACATTAATTTGGTTAATTTGCCCAGGCCATACATCTTGTAAGGCGCGCATTTGCAAATAAACGGCTTTAATTGTTTTCGGTTGTTTTATTTCTTGGTAAACCCAAAAAAACTTACCTTCAACTTCATACCCAACACTACCTAAAGGCAGTAACTGTTGGTTCTCATCGGCTAAACGAAATTGCTTTTGTATATATTGGGCAAAGTCTTGCTGAGTTTCTTTACTACCAATAATATCGGCATGTTTTTTTAATAAATGCCCTAATGCATGTTCCGCATCATGGATATAAAATCGATGCGATACTTCAATATTGCCAGTATTGTCGTTAAACAATACTGTACTGTAGGCTTCTTTTTGCTGATGAGCGTTGGCGATACTGCTCATCATTAAAGCGATTGTGATTAGGAGTAAATGCAAGACTCTCATTACTTCTTATATACCTTAGCTTTTGGCTCTTTAACTTCAGTAGTTATGTCGTGCATAATGTCACGGCTAACCTTGCTTTTACTTTTCTCTTTTTTGAATGCTTCAATACGAGATTCAATAATACGGCGCGGGTAGTAGTTGTTTTCAATATCGACATCGGCTGTTTGCCACATAGGATCAACCGCAACAGACACTAACTCTTTACCTTTGTCAGTAACAATAAGTTTGCTTAGCTGTTTAGGTGCACGACGCCAGATTTCAGCCGGAATATGCATTGAGTCGGTAGTACCATCGCTGTAAGTCATTTCTAATAGGATAGGCATAACTAAGCCACCTAAGTTAGAAAAGTCCATTACGTAGTAGTTTTTGTCTTCCGCAACGGCACGATCTAATGCTTTACGTTCCCAAGGCTTAAGCTTGTTAAGCATTTCTTGGTACTTGTTACGTTCTTTGTTGGTAACCGTAAAACGGTCGTTTGTATCGTAAAAATCATTCACGTCTGGGTTTAATTCAACCCAAGTTTTGTCGCCATTGGCATTGTTACGGTCAACAAATAGTGAACCAGGCTTTTCAGCTTCAATTTGACGTAAACGGTCAAAGTCGATGTCAGGATTTTTAGTATCTAAACGCAGTTTGTATACTTTATCTAAAGAGATATCAACGTGGTCTGTGGTGTAGAACCAACCATGCCAGAACCAATCTAAGTCCATACCTGAAGCTTCTTCCATAGTGCGGAAAAAATCTGATGGTGTAGGACGTTTGTTTTTCCAGCGAACTGAATATTCTTTAAAGGCGAAATCAAATAAATCACGACCCATAATCACTTCACGTAAAATATTCAGTGCAGCAGCAGGTTTAGTATAAGCATTTGGACCTAAACGCAATACGCTATCCGATTGAGTCATAACGGGTACTTGCACGTCAGACTTCATGTAAGAGGTAATATCACGAGGTTCAACACCCCATGGAATTGTTGGATCCCATTCACGACCGGCAACACCGTCTAAAAAGCTGTTTAAACCTTCATCCATCCAAGTCCACTGACGTTCATCAGAGTTAACAATCATTGGGAAATAGTTATGACCCACTTCATGAATAACTACGCCAATTAAGAAACGTTTTTCAGCTTGAGTATAAGTACGAGTACCATCTTCGTGCCAAGTTGTGCGTGGGCCATTGAAGCTGATCATTGGATATTCCATGCCGCCAACAGGGCCGTTAACACTTAACGCTGTTGGGTATGGGTAATCAAAGGTATAACGAGAGTAAACATCTAAAGTGTGGATCACAGATTCAGTTGAATACTTCTTCCATAAATCACCACCTTCTTTAGGCCAGTAAGACATTGCCATTACGAATGGACGTTCATCACCACCTTGTTTAAAGCCTTTAGCATCCCAGATAAATTTACGAGATGAAGCCCAAGCAAAATCACGTACATTTTTAGCACTGAAGTGCCAAGTTTTGGTGCTTGTAACACCGGCTTTTTCGTTTTCTAATGCTTCTGCATCAGTAACAATTAATACCGGACGTTTTGATGTTTTTGCTTGCTTTAAACGATCACGCTGAGTTTTCGTTAATACTTTGCTAGCGTTTTCTAAAACACCAGTAGACGCAACAATATGATCGCTAGGTACCGTCATTTTTACATCGTAGTTACCAAATTCTAGAGTGAATTCGCCGCGACCTAAAAATTCTTTATTGTGCCATGCTTCGTAATCAGAAAATGCGGCAACGCGTGGGAACCACTGAGCCAGTAAGAATATATCGTTACCGCCTTCGTTGGCATCATCAGGGAAGTGTTCAAAACCTGAACGAGCTGATACGGCATCTTCTTCAAGCACATTGTAAGCAAAATCAATTTTAAAGGTAAAGTCATCACCGGCTGCAAGAGCATCTTTTAAATCGATGCGCGCTTGGGCGCCAACAATGGTAAATTTAATTGGGTTGCCACGTTTGTCGGTTACTTTAGTAATATCATAACCAATAGTATTATCTGCATAATACTGCTGGCGACGAAGTTCATCAAAGCTCAGCTGTGCAGGCTTGTCTGAAGACGCTTTATTACTTGCTGGACCGCGACGACCAATACCACCAAAATCACCACTGCGTTCAGCAATAGAGTCAGATTTAAAACGGTTTTGCTCAAGCTGAAGCCATAAATATTTTAACGTGTAAGGTGAATTATTATAGTAAGTAATGGTTTCATTTGCCGTTAAGCGGCGCTTACTTTCATCTAACGCGACGTTAATTTTATAATCAACTCGTTGTTGCCAGTATTCTTTACCTGGCTCACCGGCAGCATTACGATAATCGTTTGGTGTTGGTAAAATTTCTTCTAATTGGCGAAATTTATCTTCAAAATCACCTTTGGTTTGTTTTACGGCAGAAGCAACTGCTGGGCCGGCAATTACAATCGCTAAGATTGTTGCCGTGCACAATGCTTTAAAATTCATATCTCTTCCTGAATAAAATTATTATTGATTTGTCTTTGCTTACTAGAGCGTTAACTTTTTAGGGGTTTGTTAAAAATACCGAAAAATGATTAAGTTGTTAGTAAAAAAAACATTAGCGTTATTTTATGGGGTAAAACTTATAGCAGTGAAGGGATAGAGTCAACGTACAATGGGATTAAGTTACAGATTTATGGGATTAAGTTAAAAATTGTGAGCAAATGCAAGCTGCAACCTAGCAGGTAGGTCGCAACTTACATAGTATCAATGCACCTAAAAAGGTTAACCGAAGATTGAACGCATTAATGAAATAGCTTTTTCTACCGGCTTGCCATCTTTTACGCTGTTAACGATTGAGTTGCGCATTTCTAATAAATACTCAGGAATATCATCCGCAGCTAATGCTTTATCAACAATCGATTCAGCAGACTCTTTTGAGCGCTTAACGCTACGTGCAACGCCAACTCTAATTTTTGTTGGTTTGTCGCGCATACGAACATAATTTGAGTTTTGCGCTAATGAACTATCGGCAAACATAAAGGTATCAATTAAAATAACGCGAGCTTGCCATAAACGTAGCTCTTGTGCATCAGTAGGCTCGGCTTGTTTGTACCAAGTACAGCTACGAATAGTTAAAATAAGCTCATTCCAGTAACCCGTAAAACTTTGGTTATTAAATTTAGTAATATTTAAACCTTGGCAAATACTGTCGATTTTAGCATTAGTAAGCGCTACAAATTGATCTGGACGGCGCATGGCAAGTAAACGAGTAGCAGCAACCATAGGTGCTTTATCGCCATCGGTATGTTCACTAAAAATACTTTGATAGTGGCTAACAAATGCTTGGTAGTTTTCATAACTTACTTCGCCAGTTAACGGGATATGGCTTAACGCAATGTCAAATTCGCTGGCATGAGATATTAACAAGGTATGAAATACTTTCGCGCCTTTAGTACCTGCAAACCATTCAACATCAAAGTTGTAAACGCTAATGTCATGTTTCGCATTGTGCTTACCTGAAAACGTTAATACATCTTCTTCAATCATCTCACTTAACGGTTTAGGGGCTAAGTCTTTAACATAATCTAATAATGCTAAACGCTCATTTAAGGCTTGTAGCTCGGCGTTGTTATTAATGAATTCAACAAAGATAGGCCAAGGCACAATACGCATCATTTTTAATTGGCATATCGAAATACCCGTTTCTAATGTTTCTTGTAATTTTTTTAATGGTTTAAGTTGTTCAGGCTCTAATAAATCAACATTTACGCCATGCTTACATAACTTGTGCAACTCTTTACACCAAGACACGAAATCTTCAGGATGATTTTCAACTTTTACTGCCATTAAATTAAGGGCAATATCAGCAACATATTTTAATACGTTTTGATAGATTTGATTTTCAAGACTACCGAGTGACATTTTAGCTGGGGATGTAAGCAATTTTCTCATAAACGAAGATAACTCCAAATGGATAATAAACATGAAATTTGAGCGGCGATGATACCCATTTTAAAAATCTAAACAAGACTAAATATGTACTTAATTGTTAATAAGTTTTAAATGTTTTATTGATGTTGTGTAAATGCCTGTTTTGTGTGCAAATAATCAACAAAAATTTATTGTTTCATTGTTGCAGTAATGTGTAGCAAAGTGTTGTCAGAAGTATATATACCCGTCACCATTCAAGATGCAGGTTTCAGAGTGCTTGAGCGATTCCAATACAAGGCGCAGTTATGTAGTAATGGTTATTCCCTTACAAGTAGCTGCAACGAAGTAGTGGGATTGCTCAAGCGCTTCTTCGATGGGTTTAAAAGTAATTTATGCAGCGTTATTAACTTGAACAATGGAACAACCATTCTCTCAAATTAATGCCTTGCCTAAATTGCTTTTAACTCCCACTGAAATCCTGCACTTTGATTGGTAACGGGTATATACTAGAGCTTGTTATCTTTATTGCACTTACTGTTGTCGTTAATGAGCCCTAATTCCCAGATTGAAAATTTAACTGAACCCTTAACATCTAACTCCGATGAAGATTTAGTTGCGCATTATCAGCGTTTAATTAGCGAACATAAATTGCAACACGATGTTGCCCAAAGTAATGCCATATTGGCATTAAGTAAGTTAAATAATGAGTTAACAGATACGCAATTATCGGTTACTACTGCAACGTTAAAGACAAAGCTAAAACGCAAATTAAAACTCAGACTTAAACCAATATCGAACGCCATACATTCATTACTCAACACTACTGCAAGTTTTAAACAACCGGCTATTCATGGCATATATTTGTATGGACGGGTAGGGCGCGGTAAAACCATGATGATGGATTTATTCTATCAACACTTAGCTATTCCTCGTAAAAAACGCATGCACTTTCATCATTTTATGGAGCAAGTACATAATGAATTAAATCAGCTTATCGGCCAAGATAACCCATTAACGATTATTGCTAAACAATGGGCTCAGCAAGTTGAGGTATTATGTTTTGATGAGTTCTTTGTTAATGACATTGCCGATGCCATGCTACTTACCGGTTTATTTGAACAGTTATTTAAACGCGGTGTAATATTAGTGACTACATCAAATTGTACGCCGGAGCAGTTATATAGAAACGGCTTACAACGACAACGATTTTTACCCACCATAGATTTATTAAACCAATATTGCCAGGTGATCAGCGTTAATGGCGACAAAGACCATCGTAGCCACAATCAACAATATGCTTGTTATGATTATTCACCACAAGCAAAGCTGTTTGTTGATAGTCAATATCAACAATTAAGTGGTAAAAAAATTCTCTCTGGTAAATTGTCCGTCAATGGACGAGCAATTCCTTATGTATCGAAAAATACTGAACAAGCCATTATTTATTTCGATTTTAATAGCTTGTGCTGCGGCCCGCGCAGCCAACGTGATTACATGGTTTTAGCGAGAGATTATAACACCGTACTTATTGCTAACGTGCCTATGTTCGCGGGAAAAACCATTATCAAAGTTGCTAGCGGTGTTGAAGATGATTACAAGCGCGATGGTGAAATGTTAGCGGATCTTAATTCTATGGATGACCAAGCAAGGCGCTTTATCGCTTTAATTGATGAATTTTATGAGCAGCGAATTAAGCTATATATTGGCGCAGAAGTTGATATTATGAATTTATACCAAGGTAAACAATTGGCGTTCGAATTTGCGCGCTGTGAATCCAGATTAATTGAAATGCAAAAAGCCGAGTACGGAGCATAGTGAGTCATTCAGCAAACAATAACTTAAGTAATCACTTGAGCAACAACATAAGCGACGACATAGTCAATATTGCGCAATTGCAATTTGCCTGGTCGGCAACGGCTGATGCCAAGTTTACTATTGATAAATTTAGTGTGCAGCGTGGTGAAAAACTGTTTTTACGTGGCCCAAGTGGTAGCGGTAAAACCACATTTTTAAGTTTACTGTGTGGCATTATTGCTAGCCAAAGTGGCGAGTTAAACATTAATGGTGAAAACCTCACTGCCATGTCGGCAAGTAAACGCGACCAATTTCGCGCCGATCATATTGGCGTGATTTTTCAAATGTTTAACCTTATTCCTTATTTATCGACCATTGAAAATGTGGTACTGCCTTGTCATTTTTCAAAAGTCAGAAAGCAAAAAGCCCTTAAAAACTCCGCAAGCGTTGAAGACGAAGCCATTCGCTTACTTGAGCACCTTGATATGGGCGATGTTAAGTTATTGCATAAACCTGTCAATGAATTAAGTATTGGTCAACAGCAACGAGTAGCCGCAGCGCGAGCATTAATTGGTGCACCCGAGCTGATTGTGGCCGATGAACCTACCTCATCGTTAGATAGTGACCGCTGCCAATCATTTTTAAATTTACTATTTAAAGAATGTGCCGAGGCGGGCTCTACCTTAGTATTTGTCAGTCATGATATGCGCTTAGAAAATTTGTTTGACCGTTCAGTAATGCTTAGTAAGCAAAGTGCCACCGAGCTTGTGCAAGTAAATCCGCAAACCAGTGAACAAACAACTATTCAAACCAATGCCGCGCATCATCAAGATGTTATTTCTATTATTGCAACCTCTTCATCTACAGCAAAGGGAGTTGGATAGTGGCCATTGCTAATCTCGCCATTAAAAGTTTTCGTAACCGTAAACTCACGGTATTACTCACAATATTTTCTATTGCCTTAAGTGTGGCGTTATTACTGGCGATTGAAAAAATTAGAGTTCAAGCGAAAGACAGTTTTACCAGCACCATTGCCGGTACCGATTTAATTGTCGGTGCAAGAACCAGTTCGGTTAACTTATTATTGTCATCAGTATTTCAAATGGGCACAGCCACTAACGGCATAAAATACTCATCATTCGCTGATATCAGCAATAATAACATGGTGAGTTGGGCAATACCGTTTGCACTGGGTGACTCACATCAAGGTTATAAAGTTATTGGCACCAATACTCACTTTTTCAAACACTATCAATATGGTCGTAAGCAGCACTTAGATCATCGAGAGGGCGCTTGGTTTAGCGATGAACATGGTGTTGTACTTGGATTCGAGGTTGCCCAAAAACTCGGTTACCAATTAAATGACAACATAGTGTTAGCCCATGGCAGTGGTGCCAGTTATATTCATCATGACCAACAGCCATTTAACGTTACGGGCATTTTAAAACCGACATCAACACCACTTGATAGAAGTTTGTTTATCAGCCTTGCTGGCGTTGACTCTTTGCATGAGCAAGAAAAGCAGCGAGCCGCAGGGTACGATCCTTTTGCACTGTTAAATACAACATCTAAACAGGATGATCATAAAAATCATGCTGATGAGGAACGCCATGATCAACACCACGAACATAGCGACGACTTGCATAACAGTGATACTATCAGTGGGTTTTACTTAGGCTTAAACGATCGCAGTTATGTACTGTCTATCATGCAGCAGGTAAATAAATACCAGGCAGAGCCGTTAATGGCCATTATGCCTGGCGTGGCCTTACTCGAATTATGGCAAATGCTGTCTGTAGTCGAGCAAACATTATTTGCAGTATCCATTTTAGTGGTCATAATCAGCCTTGCATCAATGTTGATTATATTATTAAACAGTTTACATCAGCGCCGCCGAGAAATGGCCATACTCAGAGCGATTGGTGCAAGGCCAAGTCATATATTTTCATTAATGATGGGCGAGGCAATTGCCATTATTTTATCGGGATTGGGTTTAGGTATTATGTGTTTGTACGCAATTTTATTTGCCGCAAAACCATTTGTACTCAATCATTTTGGTATTTATTTGCAACTATCTTTACCATCAACACAAGAATGGCTATTAGTCACTGCAGTAGGCTTAGCCGGTGTTATAATTAGTTTATTGCCCAGCATACAAGTTTATCGATATGCACTCAGTGATGGCATGTCTGTGCGCAGTTAATGCTAATGTTAAGCAACACTTGCATGTTAAATGCATTAACTCGGTTTCAGTAATTCGTTTCATTAGTGAGACGATGTTTCAATTTAGCTATTTAGGTTTTTCCAAAAGGTTTTCTATTTATGTTTTCAATACAACGATTTTTCACCGTCATTTTTCTTGTGGCTACTTTCTTTAGCGCCAACAGTTATGCAAAAGATTCTGATAAAACTGCAAATAATACCGACGTTAAAAGCATTCATTGGGGCACGTTGAATGAACATGTAAAACCAAAAATATTAGATAATCCATTCGCAGCCTTAAACATCGATCAAATTCGTTTACTGCAACAAGTTGCAGTAGTTGAAGACCTAAAAATAACTGGTGATACTTTAGATGAACAATCAATTGAACTTGCCAATTCAGCCAAAAAACAATTAACTGAGCAGGGCGTTGATGTAGAGTCTTTATTTAAACAACGTGAGATGATCATCAATCAACGCAAAATGGAATTTGAATCAACCAACCCCGCACTTGAAAATGCCAATATAGAAATGGCCGGATTTTTATTACCGCTTGAATTTGATGGTAAAAAAGTAACGGAGTTTCTACTGGTACCTTACGTAGGTGCGTGTATCCACGAGCCACCACCAGCGGCTAATCAAATTATTTACGCAAAACTGCAGACGCCAATAGAAATGCCAAGCTCAGGTATGTTCACGCCGGTAAAAGTGAAAGGCTTAATGACCAGTGCCTTAGTGCAACCAGAATTAAACTTGGTAGATGGCTCTAAACCCATTCCGACCAGTTATTCACTCAGTGTTGATAATATTGAGTTTGATGAAAATAACTAGCAATAAAGTCCACTCAACAGTACGGCTAAATAGACATTTATAAACTAACCAATAGAATGTAATTAATGGCACTTATCACCACCGAAAGACTCAGTATTCGTACTATTGCAACCGATGATGCACCCTTCATATTAGAATTGGTTAATGAGCCTGAGTTTATTAAAAACATTGCCGATAAAAATATTCACAGCATAGATGACGCCATTAACTACATCAAAACCGGCCCACAACAAATGTACCTTGAGCATGGCTTTGCTCTGCATGTAGTACAAAATAAGGAAACGGATGATCGGGTAGGTTTTTGTGGGTTATTAAAACGTGACTTTTTACCTGCACCAGATATCGGCTTTGCATTTCTACAAAGACACTGCGGCAAAGGTTATGCCTATGAAGCAGCAAAAGCTGTATTAGATCATGAACTAAATGCTCATCAACTCACCAAAGTAATGGCAATTACCGCATTAGACAATCCTGCATCACAAGCGTTACTGGTAAAACTTGGTTTTGTATTTCAACAGCAACTGCATATTGATGGTTATGATGGCGATAGTAATGTTTATATTTACAATCGGTAGAATATAAACATCATTAACGAATTAATCCAAATAGCTGCGCTATCTACTATCTCTCAATGGCATTAGCTAGTTGTAGTCAGCTTTATTCACTTCCTATTTTTCACCACCACAATATAACTGAAATAATAAATTGGTAACATCACCAAAAATATCACTCCCGCAATCGCGCCAAATAAATCGGGTGCTTTCATAAAAGTACTCATTAATGATTCTTGATAGTAAAAAAACCACTGATGATTATCGGGAAAAATAACGGTATGAAACCAGTAAAATATCGATTTAAATCCGAATATAGCAAAGGCTATTACAACACTTAAAATAGCCGTTATTAGCACTGCTACTTTGGTTTTATTATTGGGCGCTTGAGTATTCTTTACTTTATATGAATAACTCAAAAAACTTAACGGTAGTAAATTTAACAGCCAAACAATTGTTAAACTATCGATTAAATTTGCCACATCTTGTAAATGAATCACTTCTGCTTGAGTGAATAGCGTTTTCACTTTTCCTGCTGGTGTTTTGTAACTTATGTTTTCTAAACCAACACCCTGATTATGTATTTCATCTACCACTTCTGCAAAAAGCTCTAAGTGTTGTTGTTCGCTGGTAAATACAAAGTCTTGTTTATTATATTTATTTTGCGGTGCGTAAGTTTTTATATGGGCACTAATGTCTAACGCTTGATACCAAATTGGGTAAGTGAAATTAACACTCCGATTGATTTGCCAACTTATACCTAAGGCGAAAATAAGAAGAGATAGACAAAATAACAGCCATTGTAGGTTTTTTAGTTGCAGAAACATTACGGTGCTCAAATTCAAAATATTAGCATCATAATATCAGTTAAAAATTCTAATGGTTATTAATTTAGTCAGTAATTATTCACTATTGTTACAATTTTTTCACAGAAATTTTATACAATTATTTGACAGAAGCCCAAACTACACCTAATTTTTTAAATAGATGCGAATGAATTGCTCAGTGTAATAAAAAATTATAAGGGATTAATTATGTTGGTTTCAGAGAAACCTAGGCAACTGTTATTAATATCATTTGATGATACTTTAACGACCAATTGCTATAAGATTTTAACTGATTACTGTTCTGTTTTAAGTGTTTCATCAATGCATGAATTAGAAAGCTTTAAGTGTGAGCAAAACGTTGCTGCGGTTATTTATGCAATGTGTACAACATCCAGTAATCACCTGCACAACATTAAATATATTCGTAATAAATTTGTCGCTATGCCATTTATCGTTTTATCTAAAACACTATCGATCCCCTTATTACAGCAATCCCTTCATATAGGTGTAAATGATTTATTTTTATATCCATTATCATCACAAGATTTGTCTACTATGGTTTGCGATTTGCAAACAAAATCTAAAATAAACCTTAATACTGACAAGCTTGATCTCAAGTGTGCGAGAAATGCGTTAGCTCTTAACCATGACAGTCGCATAGTTTCATTATTAGACTCAATTGAAGAAGATTACTCGCATGCACCAAGCTTGCATGAGCTATCTCTTCGGTATCACTTAAGCCCGAGTCGGTTGTGTCATATGTTTAAAGATTTATGTGGCATAACCTACAGTCATTACTTATTATGCCGACGCTTAGAAGAAGGCGAAAGATTACTCTCTGAAACTAATTCAAGCATTACGACTATTGCTTATCAATTAGGGTTTTCAAGCCCCTCACATTTTTGTCGTTCTTTTAAAGAACATTTTAATATAACACCTACTGCATATGCTAATGATAATAATATGGTTGAACATAGTAGTTGTTATGAGAGTTATGAACGATTACGTACCAATATGCTACCTATTGCCGCTAGCCTGCAAACAGGTGGTGAAGGCAATCACCGTTTAGAAACTTCACCTAGAAAAGCTAATGTTTCCTAATACTTTTCTGGCATTAAAAAACGGCACTTTTTTAAGTGCCGTTTGTTTCTCGGCTTTTATATTTGCTGATGCTAATATTGCATCGATTGATGTAGCGGAACAACAAAATGAAAGCGTTGTGTCAGCGTTATCTGATACACAAGAGCTATTAACACCCGAATCATTAAAGCCAACATCGTTAAAGTCTGCCTCATTAAAACAAGCAAGGCTAAAACAAGTACAGTTAACGTTCGCACAAATTTATTCTAAGTTACTAATCGCCAATAATAATTCAATGTTATGGTTTGCAAATAATCGATTGAGTATGCCGGGCTTTTCTCTGCAAAACCTTTTGGCCGATTTAGGTTATGTAAAACAAACAGCATATACAAAACTGTCACCCGAACAAATATCTATTATTGATCAAGCCCTTACTAATGGCTTGATCCAATTGTTGTTATTGCAGTACAGCACCGAACAACATGTTCAGGCGAAAGTAGGCAAAAATTTCAACTATCAAAATAAGCAAGCACTGCAAAGTTCGCCGCAGCTCATATTTGATAATATTCAGCAAAGTTTAACCGAGCAAACAACCGATGAATTAATATTGTCGCTAATGCCCCAATACGATCAAGTCACTCATTTACGCACTGAAATTGCAAAATATCGCTTTTTAGCAAAATACCAATGGCCTAAATTAAACAGTAAGTTTTTACCTAAACTAGGGCAAAGCAATAAAAAAATTATTAACCTGCGTAAAATACTGGTAACACTAGGAGATATGCCAGAAAAAGCCCAAACACCGGGCCGATTAGATGTTTACGATAGCGTTGTGGTGGCCGCGTTGAAAAAATTTCAGTTTCGCCACGGCCTAACTGCTGATGGTAAATTAGGGCCTAAAACATATAAAGCGTTAAACGTACCGCCACAACAACGTATTGTGCAATTACAAAATAACTTATGGCGCTGGTTTACGTTACCTAAGCAGCCACCTGAAAATTATTTGTTAGTGAATATTCCTAGCTTTCAATTGTTTGTTATTGAGCAAGAGCAACAAAAACTGCAGATGAAAGTGATTGTTGGTGATATCGACAACCCAACCCCTGAATTAATCACTCATATAGACAGAGTCACGTTAAACCCTACCTGGACACCAACACGTAACATTATTGATAATGAGCTTATCCCTGAATTTAAAGCGGATTACTTATCACTAAAAAGAAAAGACTTTCAACTGGTCAAAGGCTATTGGAAGAACGCCCAAACACTCGAAATAGACAGCCCTAATTTAAATATTAAGCAGATGTTAAAGAGTTATAGATTAGTGCAAGCACCAGGTAAAAAAAATGCATTAGGCTATTACCGCTTTAACATTAAAAACGATCACTCAGTGTATCTACATGACACTCCGGTTAAATCATTATTTAACCAAAGTGCCCGAGCCCTCAGCCATGGCTGTATCCGTTTAGAAGATGCAAAAAAGCTCGCCCAATACCTGCTTAACCAACAAAATGAGCTATCTAACACCGCCCTGAAAACAGTATTAACTTCAGGGGAAACAACTAATTATTTACTCAATAAGCCCTTACCTGTTTATGTAACCTACCAAACAGCTTGGGTAAATGAGCAAGGAGAATTGATAATATCTCCCGATATTTATCAACAAGAACGTAAAAATTTACCGCTGGCGCAATTTGGTACCACAGTTAGCAATCCTGTGATAACCCTTTCTCAAAATAACTTCTAATCTTTTAATTCGTTCACCAGATTTGTTTAATAAATAGTTTTATTAATTGCACTGATTTGGTTTACAGCACATGCAAGGATCTGCAGTTATTCAGTTTGTCCTTGCTGAATATTCAAAAAGTTAAGGAGTTAACTCAAAATGTTAAATTTTAAAAAAGTAATGCAA
This sequence comes from Colwelliaceae bacterium BS250, assembly GCA_040779355.1. Classification (GTDB taxonomy): domain Bacteria; phylum Pseudomonadota; class Gammaproteobacteria; order Enterobacterales; family Alteromonadaceae; genus Thalassotalea_A. The sequence goes on from JBFONS010000018.1 coordinate 54,942, forward strand.
GAATTTATTGAAGATGAAAGCGGTTTAACGGCTGTTGAATATGCTATTGCTGGTAGTTTAGTTGTAGGAGGTATGGTTGTAGCGTTCAATCTTCTAGGTACTAATGCAGCTACACAGATTGATTGTTTAGCAGACACTGTTGATGGCTCGAATGTTGCTGGTTGTTAGACTTTTATAGGAGATAGGGATGTTAGTTGAAACTGATTTAAACTTGGCAATAGCTTTAGTTATATCATTATTGGCTTTTATTATTGCGCTTTATTTTGATTTGCGCTTTCAGCGCATTCCTAACTTATTTTGTCTGATCATCGTTGTGATTGGTTTAAGTTTACAGCTTTACTTATATCAGCTCAATGGCTTGTTAAATGCTTTTTTAGGTCTTGGCTTGGCGTTTATTCTTTTATTTCCGGCGTTTATTATCAAAGCTGTCGGAGCCGGCGATGTTAAATTGATGATGGCGATAGGCACAATTACCGGTTATCAATTATTAATTTGGTCGATTGTCTATGCCATTATATTTGGCGCTTTAACCAGTTTACTTTTAGCCAGTTATAAAACTGGCTGGAATGGATTAAAAGCGACAGTTGTTCGTTATTATCATTGTTTTTATTTGCGTCAATACTTAAAACCTAGTGATGGAGAGGCTGCATCTGTTCGAGTGCCTTATGCTCCCGCACTAGCATTAGGCTGGCTTTGGGCTTGTAGCCAAAATGACGACGTATTATGGGCAATATCAAACTTTAGATACGCCATATTTTCTTAAGGAAAATGAAGATGAATTTATTTGATTTAGCGAAAAAGAAAATATCTGCACACGCATCAAAAATTAAAGGTGATGAGTCTTTCTCTTATGCAAACGAGAAGGTTGGCAACGAAAGTATTATCAGTCAGAAGAAAGTACTGGAATTAGTAGACGATAGTTCAATAAATACATTTACAGAAACAGAAACAGAAACAGAAACCGTTAAAGTATGTCTTGCGGAAGAAGCAAGCGAAGTAAATAATGATATTGAAAATATAGAGTTACGTTCTCAATCAGGAATTCAGACGCAAAAGTTTACTCCTAGAAACCTTACTAAAAATGACACTAATCATAAATCTTTTGATTTCACCATCGTAGCTCCATGCCCAGTGGAACTAGCTGATACGGGTTTATCAGAATATTTATTATTAGGGTTAATGTTAAAGCATTTGCACAGTTCAGGCGTGTTAACCCTGAGAGCATTAGCGCAGAAAATAGCGTTAAGTGGCGCAATTGTGCAGCATCTTATTGATGATGCTAAAAATAAATCATTGATAGAAAATCACACCAGCAATGCCAACGCGCAAATGCGCTTCTCTTTAAGCTCGTTAGGTGTGTTGGCTGCAGAAAAAGAGATATATAAAAATGGTTACATTGGTCCTGCGCCAGTGCCGTTATCTCAGTATTCGACTATTTGTCTAAAGCAATCGAGTCGCGGCCATAATGTTACCCAGCAGGAATTGGCACAGGTATTTTCCAAATTAACTTTTCCTGATGAGTTAATTGCTAAGGTCGGGCCATCATTAAACTCAACCAAACCGATATTAATTTATGGTGATGCAGGTACCGGAAAAAGTTTTTTTTGTCGGCATTTAAATTTAGTGTTTGGCGATGATGTCTTAATTCCACATGCTATTGAAGTGAATAATGAAATAATTCAGGTATTTGATCCTGAAATTCACGAAACATCGGCAACGCCACAGCAAGAAAATATTTTAAAACTTGCCACCAGTTATGATCCTCGTTGGGTATTATGTAAGCGGCCCTTAGTGGTAACTGGTGGTGAACTAACTGCCGAAATGTTGGAAGTTAAATTTGATCCTACCACTAAAACCTATCGTGCCCCTCTGCAGTTAAAGGCGAATAACGGCATTTTATTATTAGATGATTTAGGTAGGCAAAAAATTAGCCCTAAGCAACTATTTAATCGCTGGATTGTACCTCTTGAAGAGCGTCGTGACTTTTTATCATTACAATCAGGTTTGCATTTTGAATTACCGTTTGAACTATTACTATTATTTTCGACCAATTTAACGCCCACTGAACTTGTCGATGAAGCCTTTTTAAGAAGACTGGGTTATAAAATTCAATTTGAGCCCATGGCAAAAGAGCTTTATCAAGAGATTTGGTTTAAAGAATGTGTGAATAATGGCTTGTTAGCTGAAATGTCTATTTTTGAGTATTTAGTTGATCACTTACATCAACTGCATAATCGAAAATATCTGCCCTGTTACCCTAGGGATCTAATCGCCATTATTAATGACCAGGTGAAATTTAAGCAATTAACACCTGAAATAACAAAAGAATTATTAAACTTTGCCTGGCATAGCTATTTCGTTAAGTAGTTTTCGAATTAGTTAGGTTTGGCAAATAAGGAGATGTTGTGAATAAGAATGTTGCAGTGTTTATTTTACTCTCAATTGGATTTGGCTTGGGCGCAGTGTTTCTAGCTAAGAGTTGGCTCGATGACAATAATCCAACTGACTTGCAAGAAGGCCAAGTTCAGGTGGTTGTAATTAATGTTCCGCTTTTAACCGGGAGTATTATTGAAGCGAAACATTTAAGTCTTGCCTCGTTACCCGAAACTATGGTGCCTAAAGGAGCGTTAACGAGTATTGACTCTGCCTCCGGTATGGTGGTTAAACATAAGCTTTTTGTTGGTGATATTTTACATAAAGAACGTATCGCAAAAAAAGGTGAAGGCAGTTCATTAGCCAGTTTAATTGGTACTAATATGCGAGCGGTATCTATTCGAGTAAATGACGTAGTCGGTGTTTCTGGGTTTATATTACCGGGCAATAGGGTTGATATTTTAACGACTTATAAACGTGGCAAAGATAAAGCCATTTATACCGAAGTTGTTTTGTCTAATATTAAAATATTAGCGGTGGATCAACGCGCCTCTAATGATGAAAACAAACCTCAAATTGTACGAGCGGTAACGTTAGAAGTAAACCTTGAGCAGGCAGAACTGTTAATGAGTGCTCAAAACAAAGGCGATATACAACTTGCTCTGCGAAATCCCAATGACGAAAGTGAAGTGGCGATCAACCGACTGCCAGCAGAGCCTGATGGTGATGCAACTACAGTTGAGCAAATAGCAAGTACCGAAGTTGTATCATTAAATTCTTTTTCAAATCGTAATAAAGTAGAAATTATTCGCGGTATTGAAAAAGAATCAGTGCAAGTTTCTAATTAGTTAGCAAAGGACTACAACAATGAAAATAACATCAAAAGTAGTACCCTTAATAGTTTTAGCATTATCTTTGGTGGTTGCGGGAGGAAATCTTTCAACTGCTTGGGCTGGTGGTCCAACTGCAAAGGAAGATAATGCGATTAAAGTACCTATTTTTAAATCTCGAAATTTAAAAATGAAACATGATGTGCATCGTATATCAATAGGTAACCCTGATATTGCCGATATATTAATTTTACGTGCGGATGAGTTATATGTTGTCGGTAAAACACTAGGCCATACAAATGTAATGATTTGGGATGAAAACGACAAGGTTGTCGATATTTTTAATCTTGAAGTTTCTCATGATTTAAATGGTTTACGTGAGCGTTTCTATCACTATTTACCTAATGAAAAAATAGGCATTGAAAGCTCGCAGGGGCAACTTGTGTTAAGTGGCCAGTCTTCATCATTAGCAAAAATGAACTTAGCGGTGCAATTAGCCAGTTCTTATGCCGATGCCGCGAATGTTGGGGGGGCTAACAGTGAAGTATTAAACATGCTCAGTGTTGGTGGTGGTCATCAAATTATGCTTGAGGTAACCGTTGCTGAAGTTCAAACCGAAGTAGCAAGACGTTTAGACTCTAAAATGTTATTGCGATTCGATGGTAGTGATGGCTCAGGCGGTATTGTTTCGGGTGGTGACTTATTTGATGCTTTAGGTGTTGGTTCTAGTATTTCTAGTGGTATTTTTGGTACCTATTTAAGTGGCGATATGTTACTTAATTTTGCTTTTGATGTAGCCAAACAACATGGCTTAGCGAAAATATTAGCAGAGCCAAACATTACCGCCTTAAGTGGTCAAAAAGCCGAGTTTTTATCCGGTGGTGAATATCCTATCCCTGTCCCTAATCGTGATGGTATAACCATTGAATATCGTGATTTTGGGGTTGGTGTTAGTTTTGTACCGACTATATTAGATTCAGGAAAAATTAATTTAAGCTTAAATGTAATGGTCAGTGAAATTAGTTCAACGCATGCATTAGCGATTACTCCAGAGGACGCTAGTTCTAGAATAATAGTCCCTTCAATAACTAAACGAACGACTTCGACAACGGTTGAATTGGGCGATGGGCAAACTATCGCAATTGGCGGCTTAATTAGTGACACATTACGTGAAACCGTTGACAAAATCCCGGGCCTTGGTGATATCCCTATCTTAGGCCAGTTATTTAGAAGCCAAGAGTTTGTAAAAGGTCAAACAGAGCTTGTAATTATGGTAACACCAAGATTAGTTCGTCCTTTTAATAAGAAAGGCATGGAGTTGCCAACAGATAATTTTGTCCCTGTGTCTGATATGGAATTCTATCTGTTAGGTCGCATGACACCTAAAGAAGATCCTGAAGAAGAAAAGCAAAAATCACCCAATCAAGCCGAAGATCAAAGCGATGAAATGCTACCAGATGATGGCGGCACGCAAGAAAAATATGGCCATGAACTAACTACTGAAGAGGATGCATAGTGATGGATACTGCAATACTTAAACCTTTATATAAAAGCTGTGGATTAGCATTTATAAGCCTTGTGTTAGTGTCTAGTTGCACATCAACAGATCTTTATCCAATAACCGATTCGCATGCAAAAATAAATGAAATGCAGATTTTGGATCCTATGGCCGCTGAAAATAATGCCGGTATCGTTAACGACTTAGATGGTGTGTATGGTGAAAAAGTTATAACGAGTTATCAAGAAGCAAGCTCATCTCCTGAAGATGGTCGAACAGGTGAAGTTGCATCAACGGCAATGGGAAGTGGAGGTTAAAACTAGCTGTATTGTTAATTTTAATTTTAATTTTAAACTTAAGTGAGTAAATTATGAGAGCAATAATTATAAACAGTCAAAAAGGTAACATTTTAGTGATGTTCACTATTGGTCTTTTTGTGCTTATTGCCATGTCATCGCTAGCCTTAGATGGCGGTCATCTACTGTTAAATAAAACTCGATTACAAAATATGGTTGATGCATCTGCTTTATATGCCGCAAAAGAGCTAGATGAGGGCGCAACTCATTATGAAGCCCGTGAGGCTGTAGTGGAGCTCCTTACTTTGAACTTAGCTCACTCAGATAACCATGAATTAAATAGCGCTTTTGATTTGAATGTTACCAATTACAATAGCAACCAATTAACCAATCAAATATTAGTTAACTTTTATGATACTCCTGAAGATACTACTCCTTCTGTCCTAAGTGATGCGCCTTATGTGCGAGTTACGTTTTCTAATCTTGGACTTAGTAATTTTTTAGCGCAAATATTCAGTTTTAATAAGCAAGTTTCAGCCAGTGCTCAAGGTGGACCATCGACTCTTTTAGAGGAATGCTATTATGATCTAGTACCAATGTTGGTCTGTGGTGATCCTAATGGACCCGTTGGTGAAGGTTATGTGCACGGCTTACCTCTAGATAAATTGTACGTGATGAAAACAGGTTCTAATACTGATCCTGCAATAGGACCCGGTAACTTTCAGCTAATTAGATTAGGAGACAGTTCTGGTGGTAGTGATATTCGCGATGGAATGGCAGGTGTAGCCTATGATGGTGGTGAATCTTGTTTTACCACATCAGGTGAAGGCAGCCAAATCCCTACAGAGCCGGGGAATACCGTGGGCCCTGCATCACAAGGACTAAATACTCGATTAGGTGCTTGGCAAGGACCTGTTAATTCTACTGATCATCCTCGAGATATAAATATTTGCCAAGGAGAAGATGTAAACATTGACTCTAACGGGGATATTGTTGATGAAACAACTGCCGAAGCGAATGCCTATCTTTATGCTGATTATGCGGCTGATAACTTACTTGGTGTTAAAGGCTTAAAATGTGATACCGGTGATATTATCGATATTGCGCCTAACCAAGTAGAGAGAAGAATTTTAAATATAGTTATTGGTGATTGTACCGGTGAAGATCATGGCTCATCCAATATTGACTATTTGGGCGCGGGGTGTTTCTTTTTAACTCAAGACATTGACACTGGCGGACAAGAATCTTACGTGGTTGGTCAATTTTTAGAAGATTGTTCAGCAAAAGGGATCCCGTCAGGTACAGCTGAAGCGGGAATTGGTCCACATACTGTGGTTTTATATCGTGTTCCTGAAAGCAGTGATTCTTAAGGATATGAGATTAAAATGATAAGTTTAAAAAAAATCAGAGGCTTAGCGGCAATTGAACTGACAATGATTCTACCTTTTTTATTATTATTGATTTTTGCTACCGCTGAATTTTCAAGATTGCTTTATCAATATAATGCCTTAACTAAAATAGTAAGAGACGCATCTCGCTACCTGATAGATCACGCCAGCCCAGGCTCAACTCAAGCTATAAACATTACTCAGGCAACTCTAGATGAGGTTAATGCCATTTTCATTCATGGTGACGTTTCAAGCTCGACTAATGAACTCTTACCTAATTTAGCAAATGCCGACATTACGGTTAGTGTCGATGGTGATTTTATCACCATCCATGCCAGTTATGTTTGGCAACCCATTTTTGCTGATCGTGTTTCAACCTTTGGACTAGGAAATGATATAGATTTAAATTTTCCTCTTGTTGTTAACTATACCATGAGGGCCTTATAGTGAAAAATAATTATTCAAAAAGTAGGGGCGTATACACCGTAGAGTTTGCCATTGTTGGTAGCTTATTTTTTTTATTGTTTTTTGCTGCTATTGAGGTAGCTCGCTTGCTTTTTACTTGGAATGTACTCACCGAAGTTTCTCGTCGAGGGGCAAGATTAGCCACCGTCTGCAATATTTTAACTGCCCCAGGCGTTGATTCACAATCGATTGGCCAGCCATCAGGTGTTGCAAATTTAGCCACGTTTGGCGATGTGAATATGTTACCTAATTTAAGTGTTAGTAACGTTACCGTCCAGTATTTAACGTTTGATGGTTCAACGGCTGTTGATTTTCGGGGAGTGAGATTAGTTCGATTTGAAATTTCTAATTATCAGCATAGCTTATTTATACCTGGTTTATTTATAACCTTAAATTCACCAACATTTTCGACTACATTACCAAGAGAGAGCCTTGGTGTTAGCCCGTATGCTTACACGAGCTGTTAATTATTCGCAATAAGGGATTAAACATGGAAAAGAAATTATTTAAGTTAGATGCTATTACTCAACCGATGAGTACTGAAATGGATCAATTTACAACCAAAGTAAACCTTAAAATGTCATTACCCATTATGATTAAAGCGTTGGTTATATGTGATGATGAACAAGTAGATCAGAGTATTAACGAATTACTCAAAGGGGTGAGGAATTTACAGCTACAAGTAGAGCAAAAGCTAACGTTTATTACCCAAGATTATCAACTGGCGCTCATTGTATTTACCGGTAATGAAACTCAAACAATCACTAATATCGAAAAAATATCGCATGTTGGCACTAATATTATTTTAATTGGTGATAACTTGCCGCAAACGTTATTGCGTAAGTCGTTACAGCTTTCGATCAAAGATTTTGTCCCTCTAGATACGGCTGAAGTTGAGTTGTTGCCAGCAATACAACATATTGCTGAACATTTATCCACGCAAGCAGATGTTGCCCCGATTATCTCTATTATTAATGGTAAAGGCGGGTCGGGTGCAAGCTTTATTACTAATTCTTTAGGGCAAGTGATAAGTAGCCACTGTGAAGATGAAATTGCTTTATTTGATGCAGATTTACAGTATGGCTCTTTAGCCGATAGTCTTAACTTTAAACCAGAGTACTTTCTTGATGATGCGCTTGAGGATGTAAAAGAGCTCGATTCAACAGCCATTAAAAGTATGATGAGTAGCCATAAAAATTTGAGTTTGTTACCCATTAAGGCCTATTCACAATTAAATCGACTTACCCATATTGATCAAAATAGGCTGAATCAGTTATTAGCTAAATTACGGTTGGAATATCAATTATTTATTGCTGACTTATCTAGGGGGTTAGACCCGTTGTCCATTCCAATTGTTGAATCCTCTGATCACATCATTATTGTTGTACAGCAAAATATTGTCAGTATCAGAGAAACTAAAGCATTGGTTGAGCAATTAAAGAATATTATGGGTATACCTGCTGATAAACTTCACCTTGTTGTGAATCGTTACTCGGAAAAATTTAGCACCATTACCCTTGATGACATACAAAAAACCATAGGGATTGAATCGGTATTTAAAATTTCTAATGATTATCAATTAGCCAGTGCTTGCACTGATTTAGGTAAGTCGATTGAAGAAATTCCAGATTCTAAGCATATCGAACAAGAGCTAATTGACATTATTGAACGTATTATCCCTTTGAATATTAAATTTATTCATAAGCCTAAGAGTTTGTGGGCAAGAATTAAAGGCAATAAATAATGGAACTGATGAAGAAACCAGACGAGGAAAAATATGACTCCTTAAATCCTCAAGATTTAGAAGTTAAGCAGCAGATTTTTGCTAAGTTACTTAAAATATTAGATTTATCTGTATTAGAAACAATGGATGATAATTCTGCTAAAGAGCAAATTAGTGAGATATCTAATCAATTATTAAATGAAGCTTCAAGGCCAATTAACTTACTCACTCGACAAAAAATCATAAAGTTAATTATCAATGAAATACTCGGCTTAGGCCCTCTTGAAACACTATTTGCAGATAGTACGGTATCTGATATTTTAGTGAATAGTTATGATCGTATTTTTGTTGAACGCTTCGGTAAATTGGAGAAGGTGCCAGTGCAATTTTATGATGATAATCATTTGATGACCATTATTGACCGAATTGTATCTGGTGTGGGTCGTCGCATTGATGAATCATCGCCCATGGTTGATGCCAGGTTAAAAGATGGCTCTCGCGTAAATGCGATTATCCCGCCGCTTGCTCTTGATGGTCCAACATTGTCTATTCGTCGCTTTACTGTCGATAAATTAAAAGCAGAACAGTTAATTGAATATAATTCAATGAGTGCTGAAATAGGTCAGCTCATTGAAGCGGTTGTGTTAGGAAAATTGAATATTTTAATTTCTGGTGGTACCGGTAGCGGTAAAACCACATTATTAAATATTTTGTCGGGTTATATCCCCGATAATGAACGAATTATTACCATTGAAGATTCGGCTGAGTTACAACTACAACAGCCGCACACAGTTCGCTTGGAAACACGTATAGCCAATATTGAAGGTAAGGGAGAGGTCACGCAGCGAGACCTGGTTCGTAATACCCTACGTATGCGCCCAGATAGAATTGTTATTGGTGAAGTTCGCGGCGCAGAAGCTATTGATATGTTAACCGCAATGAATACGGGTCATGAAGGCTCGTTAACTACGCTGCATGCCAATACTCCACGTGATGCCCTTGGCCGTTTAGAAAATATGATCTGTATGGGCGGATTTGATATGCCAATCAAGAATATTCGTGCGCAAATAGCCTCTGCTATTGATTTGGTTATTCAGTTGCAGCGCCATGAAGACGGTCATCGTCGTGTTACTAGTGTTCAGGAAGTCAATGGCATGGAAGGTGAAGTCATTACCATGTCTGAAATTTTTACTTTTACTCGTAAAGGAAAAGACGAAGATGGCAACATACTCGGTGATTTTAAGGCAACCGGGGTAGTGCCTAACTTCAATAGCGACCTTAGAGCAAAAGGCATTAATTTACCCAATTCAATCTTTGGTATTGATGCCGACATGCTGAAATTTTAGGAGAGTAAGATGAGTAATGAACTGACGTTTTTGTTATTAGTGTTTGGCGCTATTTTATTTATGTCGCAAACGTTATTTGTTTCGGTTTATAACCCGCAGCGTACAAAAACCAAACAATTAAAAAAACATTTAGAAGAATTAGCTAAATCTGATCCTTATCAAGCAAATTTAATGTTAAATCAACGGCTTAATGAACTTAGTCCATTTTGTCGGAGCATTGAGAAAAACCCTTTGGTAGAAAACTTAACCTATAAGTTAGATATGTCAGGTTCAAAATTATTTGGTCATCAATATATTCTATTAAATGTTTTAGTCGCAATTATTGTAGCACCATTAATTTGGCTATTAACATTTGATCCTTTATTTGTTGTTATTGCTGTAATCATGGTGTTTGTGGCATTTTCGCTTAAATTAAAAAGAGCAACCGCGGCTCGTTTAGAAAAAATTGAAACCCAGTTTCCTGAGTCTCTAGATGTACTTAAACGTGGCCTCCAGGCAGGCTATGCTTTTTCTGAAGCATTACGGTTAGTGTGTGAAGAAACCCAAGGCGAATTGGCCGTTGAATTTAATTTATTATTCAAGCAGATTAATTTTGGTAATGATGTTAAAACCGCTTTGCTTACTTTTGTGCACCGAGTACCAACCACCTCTGCGATTGCTTTTGCTAGCAGCGTAAGCATTCAAAAAGAAACCGGCGGCAATTTAGCCGAAAAAATAGAAACATTATCAAGAGTGATCAGACAACGGTTTAAATTTAAGCGCCGAGTAAAAACGCTATCGGCAGAGGGGAGATTATCTGCTTGGGTGCTTATTTTAACCCCCTTCGTTCTATTTGCTATTTTGTACCTAACCTCTCCTGGGTATGTGAGCCAGTTATGGGCGACACCGGAAGGGTTAAACTTAATGAAATGGGGCGGGCTTGGCATGATTCTAGGTTCGGTATGGATCAATAAACTTATACAAATAGAGATTTAATTATGGATTATTTACTAGGTTTACTAAACAGCGTAGTGCAAAGCCCCGAAGGCGTTAAATGGGCTGTGTATGTTATTGCCGGCATTGCCGGAATTACCCTAGCGATAGCAATGAGTTTGGTCTTTTCTGGAACTTATTCACCGATAAAAGGTAAGTTGCAAAAAATACAAAATAATGGCAATAGTGTCGATGATAATAATTCAAGTTTATCACAAGCCTTAGAGCATTCCTTAGATAAAGTATCGTTTTTAAAGCAAACTTTTGCTGGCGACGATAAAACTAAGCGCTTATTAATTCATGCCGGTTTTCATTCGCAAAGCGCCCTAAAAATGTATAACGCTTTAAAGTTGTTTTTATTACTCATTGGCGGTGTAATTTCAATGGTTGTTTTACAAGCTTTCCCTAGCATATCTTCATTTATGAGTATTTATATAGTGGCAATTGTACTTGGTATTAGCTATTTGCTGCCTGGTATTGTTTTAACTTATATTGCCAACAAACGTATGCAAAATTTAAGGAGATTTTTTCCTGATGCACTGGATTTGTTAGTAGTTTGTTGTGAATCTGGTTTGGGGTTGTTGGAATCTATACAGAGAGTTAGTGAAGAAATGAAGTATGCCCAACCCGCATTGGCTCATGAGTTAGGGTTAGTGTGTAGTAAAGTTAGAGTCGGTTTTACCATACAAGATGCTTTACATGAGTTTTCTGAGCGTACTGGCTTAGAGGATATTCGCGGTTTAAACTCGGTTATTGTGCAAAGTTTACGACTTGGTACTGGCATTGCCGATACCTTAAGAATTTATTCTGAAGAATATCGTGATAAACGTTTACAAGCAGCAGAAGAAACTGCCGCAAAAGTTGGGGTGAAAATGATTTTCCCAATGATGTGTTGTATTTGGCCGTCATTTTTTATTGTCGCAATAGGTCCAGCGGTACTGAAAGTTATGACTGTTTGGGATAGTGCTTTTTAGGAGATATATTTTGATAAACATTAAAATAATAACAAAAACTATTTCATTTGCGCCTATCGCGTTACTGATGGTTGCTTTGAGTGGCTGCTCTTCAATGTCTGATGAAGACCCCAATATTGATAATTATGCACGTGATGATTTATTTGGCGCTAAAGGCAAAACCAATGGCATTACTAATGAAACCATGGATGAAGCGTTAGCACATGCGATAGAATCAGAACAACGTGGTGATTTAGATAAAGCCCTCTATTACTATATTCAATGTTTAGAATTTGAACCTGAAAACTCACAAGTGCTGTTTAGAATTGCTCGTATTCATGATAAACAGGGCAATAACCAAATTGCGACTCGTGCTTATACTGAAGCCTTAGAACATGATCCTAGTTTAATTATCGCGCACCAAGCTCTTGGCGTGATAGAAATGGAAAATCGTCAATATAAGCAATCAAAAGTGCATTTACAAAAATCGATATCTTTAGATCAAAAGCGCCTTGCTGAAGCCGGTGCTGTAAAAACTGCTGGTTTTTATGCCCTTGATGCTAGCTCTCCTATTAATTCTTATAGCGTTTCAGGCATTATTGAAGATATGCATCAAAACTTTGATTTGGCACGTAGCTATTACAATTTAGCGTTAGCTGTTGATGGCGATTCGGCCAATTTATTATCAAATATTGGTTATTCATATTACTTAACTGGCGATTTGATTTTAGCGGAGCGCTATTATAGGCGCGCTATAAATGTAGAACCTGGCTTTAAGAGAGCTTGGACTAACTTAGGTTTAGTTTACGTTCGTAAAGGCCAATATGACAAAGCCATGAAAACCTTTAAACAAGTAATGGAAGAGTTTGATGCATATAATGATTTAGGCTATTTTGCAATGCTGGAAGGGCGCTTTGATGAAGCGGAATACTTTTTTCAAAAAGCGATTGATAAATCCCCTCGTTATTTTAAAAAAGCCTATGCGAACCTTGAAACAGTACAGATGAAAAAACGTGAACTGTGGTTAAAACAGCAAGAAGCACAAGAAGGAGAAGGGCCAGGAGTGCTTTCTGAAACTAAAATAGAAAACAATCAACCTGCTACTGAACTTGATACAAAGTCATCTAAAATTGCCCAAGAAAAAGCTGCACAAGATAAACTCGCTCAAGTACAGGTTGCGCAAGAGAAATTAGCTCAAGATAAGCTGGTCCAAGAAAAAGCGGCTCAAGATAAATTGGCACAAATAGAAATCGCTCAAGAGAAATTGGCGCAAGATAAGTTAGCACAAGAAAAAACTGCTCAACAGAAACTGGCACAAGTTGAAGCTGCTCAAGAAAAATTTGCACAAGATAAGTTAGTACAAGAAAAATTAGCACAAGATCAACTGGCACAAGCAAACTCTACACAAGAGAAACTAGCACAAATAAAAGTAGCTCAAGATAAGTTGGAACAAGATAAACTAGCCCAAGACAAAACTGTTCAAAATAAACTGGCACAAGTAGAATCAGCTCAAGAAAAACTAGCACAAGAAAAACTAGCACAAGAAAAATCGGCTCAAGTTAAACTCGCATTAGTAAAATATGCTCAAGATAAATTAGCTAAAGATAAATTGGCACAAGAAAAATCTGCACAACAGCAAATGGCACAAGTGGAGGCGGCGAAAGAAAAGTTTGCTCAAGAGCAGCTGGCTCAAGTAGAAGCAGCGCAAGAAAAATTTGCACAAGAGAAACTGGCTCAAGTAGAAGCAGCTCAAGAACAACTAGCACAAGAAAAAATTAACCAAGAAAAATCGGCTCAAGTTAAACTCGCATTAGTAAAATATGCTCAAGATAAATTAGCTAAAGATAAGTTGGCACAAGAAAAATCTGCACAGGAGCAACTGGCACAAGTAGAAGCTGCTCAAGAACAATTGGTGCAAGATAAGCTAGCTCAAGATAAATCTGCTCAAGAGACACTGGCACAAGTACAAGCTGCTCAAGATGAATTAGCTAAAGATAAACTGGCACAAAACAAATCTGTTCAAAAGCAACTAGAGCAAGAGAAGTTAGTGCAGAATAAAATCGCCCATCAGAAGCTTGTAAATGAGATGCTGGCGCAAAAAAGGCTGGCACAAGAAAATGCTGTTCAAGAGAGGTTAGCTAAAGAAGATGCCCAGCATCCAGTTGAATTGTTTAAAGCGGAACTAACAATTAACCCTAATGATTTAGAGATCATACCTGCAAATGAGATACAAATGATACAAGTACAGGCTTCTTTAGAAAAACCTTGATTGAGCAGTCTGATACCCTAATAATACATAGATAAACATGTCCAGAATGGATTTTATAGGATAGAAATTTGTTACTTAAAGAAGTGAATACAACAAAATTTAGTAGTATTGTTAAAAATGAATATGGTGAGGTCGTTGAATCAAAACTAAGCAGCAACTTTTCAGAGTTAGAACTTACCCATGAGCTTTTTTCCGCTAGTTTAACCTTACATGGCGGGCATGTGCTTAGTTGGCAGCCCAAAGGCCATGATGAAGTGTTTTGGATGAGCAAAAAGGCGCAACTGCAACAAGGAAAAGCAATTAGAGGTGGTATACCCATTTGTTGGCCTTGGTTTGGGCCTTACAAAAATTCGGGTAATCATGGTTTTGCGAGGAATAGTGTTTGGCAAATCAAAGATGTGGTCATTGACAAGTCTGGGATATGCGTAGAGCTGTTATTATCTGGCAAAGACTGTTCTCCTGTTTGGCCTTTTAGTTTTGCTGTGACGCAAGTGCTTAAGTTTTCAAATACCTTTTCACAACAATTAATTATTGAAAATACAGGCAATAGTGTATTTCAATTTACCGATGCATTGCATACTTATTTTGCTGTAAGTCATCCGAAAAATGTTGCCCTGCCCGATCTTAATCATGCCAGTTTTGACGATAAAATTGCAGACAACTCAGGTTGTCCGTCAGCGGATGTACTAGATTGTGTAGGCCCAATTGATAAAATTTATTATCATAATGCCTCGGCTACTTTGTTTGATAGAGGCTTAAAGCGGGCGATAGAAATTAAAAAGACAAACTCTGCGCAGTGGGTGCTATGGAATCCTGGAGTTGAAATTGCGACGAGCATGAGCGACATTCATCAACAAGGTGAAGATGAGTTTGTCTGTTTAGAAGCGGCTAATACCAATTGGATCAAGGTGCCGGTTGGCAAGTCGGTTGAACTTAGTCAAAAAATTCAAGTGTATAAGCTGTAATTTATGTCTTTCTTTTATAGCAACCGTTTTAACAGCTGCTTTTAATGGCTTAATTAACACGCAGGTGATTGTTCAATATAGCTTGGGTAAAGTTTATCTTTAAATAAAACCCTCTAGGCAGAGTCATAAATGGCCTGCCTTGTGAGTCAAATGCTTGCGTTTTAACGCTCGAATTTGCCGCCTTGGGTCTTAGCTGTAACACTTGACCATATTTGCCATTAATCTCTTCTACTCGGCCAAGCGCTATCATATCGGTTAGCTCTTGCCAGTCTTGTGCCATTAACTGTTCTTCAATTACATCTGGTTGCCATAAAAATGGGGTGCAAACGATACGTTCGCTAATTGGGATTTCACGTTCAGAAATAACCGGCACCCATAATACTTTGGCGAGCTTATTCTTTAAATGACATTTCTGCCAAGTCATCCCCGTTATACCGGTCAATGGTGCAACACATACAAATGTTGTTTCTAGCGGCTTACCTTGACGATTAATCGGTAGGGTTTTTAATTCAATGCCTAGTTCAGGAAAATCAGGTAAGGGCAGGGATCCCGCGCTTGCCCCTAATATTCGCTCTAGTAATAAACCTATCCAACCTTTTTCTCGATTTAGGTTTTCAGGCACTGCCACATTCACTCGCTCTGCGAGCTCGCCCAATGTTAACCCGGCTAAACTTTGCGCATGCTCAATGAGTTGTTGTTGTGATTCAGGTTTAATTATTGGCAAGTGATTAGTCCGTTTACTAGCAAAGGCATAAGTAATTTATTGTTATATATCTTATTATGCTGAAAAATAACTGATATTAAAAATATTTTCCTTGTTTATTTGCTCGCAGGGCAAGTTTGTGGAACAATCATTTCATATAGTTAAAAATTGAACGGGAGTTCATGTGATTGATGCCGAAGGCTACAGAGCTAACGTCGGCATAGTGATTACAAATGGCAAAGGTCAAGTTTTTTGGGCTAGGCGGTTCGGTCAACATTCATGGCAATACCCGCAAGGTGGAGTGGATGAAGGTGAATCGGTTGAACAAACCATGTTTCGTGAATTACACGAAGAAGTTGGTTTAAAGCCTCATCAAGTTGAAATTATTGCTACTACCAAACATTGGCTAAGGTATCGATTACCAAAACGTTTAATACGTCACGAAAGTAAACCTGTGTGTATTGGACAAAAACAGAAATGGTTTTTGTTAAAACTTACCTGCGCTGATGAAGAAGTTGATTTATTACATTCTGGTCATCCTGAATTTGATGATTGGCGCTGGGTGAGTTATTGGTACCCTGTACGCCAAGTTGTTTCTTTCAAAAAAGATGTGTATCGCCGGGTCATGAAAGAGTTTGCCCCAATAGCGTTACCACCTTTTAATGTTGAAGGTGCACAACATCAAGGTAAGGATAATAAGAATCGTAGAGGCAATAATTACCGTCGTGATTTTAGACGTCGCCGAAGTTAGTAATCATTATGTAATACCAATTTAATTAAAAAGACCGTTCAGAGTGATCTGAACGGTCTTTTTGTTTCAACAGCCGGTTAATGTTTTGTGAATTGAAAATGACTTTTTAGTCATTTAATGTTAGCTTATATTAATCATTAGTTTGTTCACTTCATAATAAAAATCAAATGATTAGGATAATAGCTGCCTCTGGCATAAATGCTAGTTATACCAGTTCTCTTAATTAAGTGTTCTACTTTTTCATGAGGAAAAAGGGATAAATACAAGGCATGAAATTTAGTAAGTAGTTATTCTACTTATAAATTTTATAACGCAGTAGTTATTCATTTTAACCATTAAAAATGACCAGTTAGTTATGAGGATTGGTATTTTTACCACTAAAGGGAGTTTATGTTAACCACATTAAGACGAATTGTTTTAGCCTTCTCGCAAGAGCCTGAGATAGACCAAGCCTTATTAATAATGGTCAATCAGGTGAAAGAAGCGATGGCAACAGAATGTTGCTCTATTTACTTTGCCGACTATGAGCAAGAACATTTCCTATTAATGGCCTCTGACGGCTTAGCTAAAGCTTCTCTGGGGCAGGTATCAATTGGCTTTTCTGAAGGTTTAGTGGGTTTAGTGGGGCAACGTGAAGAGCCAATAAATATTGCCAATGCCCAACAGCATCCCCGATTTAAACACTCGCCAGAAGTAAAAGAAGAAGATTTTAATGCCTTTTTAGGTACACCTATTATTCATCAGCGTAAAGTATTAGGTGTTATTTCAATTCAGCAAAAACAAGCTCGGCAGTTTACTGAAAATGAAGAAGCTTTTTTAGTTACCCTAGCCGCACAGTTAGCCGTAGCTATTGATAGCGCGGAAGCTAAAGGTGTTTTAAATAGAAGTATTGGCCAAAAAAATTGGCAGCAATTACAAGGTATACCAGGCTCTCCTGGTTTGGCTATAGGGCAATTTTTCGTAAGTTATCCACGAGCGCAGTTGTCTGGCGTCAGCCTTAGTAAAGATCCATCTACTCGTAAGCAAATTAAGTCATTTCAGCAAGCTGTTGCTAAAACTATTCGTGACTTCACTAAAATGAGTCAACGCATGCAAGGTACCATTCCTGAAGATACCTTAGACATTTTTGATATGTATAAGCATATGCTTGAAAGTGCGAGTTTAGGTGATGAGATTATTGAAAAAATTCATCAAGGCTGGAATGCTGAGAGCGCTTTAAAGCTAATTATTGAACAATACATCAGGCAGTTTGAATCGGTTGAAGACACTTATATTCGCGAGCGTGCGAGTGATATTAAAGACTTAGGTAATCGAGTGTTGTTTCATCTACAAGAAACAAGTAGCGCTATGCCAATGTTGCCAGAAAATATGGTGTTGATTGCTGAAGACATAACCGCGTCATTAATTGCTGAATATCAGCATAAAGGCATTAAAGCCATCGTTTCTTTGTCGGGTTCGACCAACTCGCACGCTGTTATTCTTGCCCGTGCACTTGGCGTTCCTGCCATCATGGGCGTGGGTAATATTCCATTAGCTAGCTTGGCAAATAAACACGTTATTATTGATGGTTACTCGGGCGAAATATTCTTATCTCCTGATGAGTCTTTATTGAATGAATATAAGCATTTAGTGGCTGAAGAAGAAGAGCTACAAGATGTTGTTAAAGAGGTTATAAATCTACCTTCTATTACTAAAGATGGTAAATCAGTTGAGTTATTATTAAATGCAGGTTTAGGTGTTCAGTTTGATACCTCGATGAAAAACGGCTCTGTTGGCATAGGTTTATATCGTACTGAAATACCCTTTATGAACAGGAGTTGCTTCCCGTCTGAACATGAGCAATTTACCTGGTATCAAAACGTATTGCAGTCTTTTCCTCGCCAACCTGTGGTGATGCGAACACTTGATGTTGGCGGTGATAAAGCACTGCCTTATTTTCCTATTACTGAAGATAATCCATTTTTAGGCTGGCGCGGTATCCGTATAACCCTAGATCATCCTGAAATATTTTTAGTACAAGTTCGCGCTATGCTTAAAGCGAATATCGGCTGTGGTAATTTAGAAATAATGCTGCCGATGATTTCTGGCGTTACTGAGGTCGATGATGCGATAAGACTTATTAATCAAGCTTATTTTGAGGTATGCAGCGAATCTGATGAAAAAGTCGTGAAACCTAAAATAGGTATTATGTTAGAAGTACCATCGGTTATTTTTCAACTACCAGAGCTTGCCAGTAAAGTTGATTTCTTTTCTGTGGGCAGTAATGATTTAACTCAATACTTGCTTGCGGTAGATAGAAATAATTCAAGAGTTGCTAACTTATACGATTCATATCACCCCGCGGTGCTTAGAGCACTTAATCATATTGCAGAGCATGCTCAGCAGCAATTGATTGAATTGAGTTTGTGTGGTGAATTAGCTGGAGAGCCTGGAGGCGCGTTATTATTACTCGCTATGGGTTATGACAAGTTAAGTATGAACTCGCACAATATCCCTCGTATAAAATGGGTGTTGCGTCATATTGATTATGAGCAAACCAAAATCATATTATCCCATTGTCTAATGTTAACTACCGCCAAACAGGTGCATAATTACCTTAATGAACAACTAGAATTACTTGGTTTAGGTGGTTTTGTTCGAGCCGGTAAATAATCGCACTCGATCAATATTTATAAGTTTAAATCGTTGTGATAGTTATGCTTGGTACTGCTATAATATGCCTAGTATGTTTTGTTCTTTTAGTAAACTACAAACATCAATCCTGAATAATGAATTAACAAAGTAAGAGCTGAACACCG
Organism: Colwelliaceae bacterium BS250; assembly: GCA_040779355.1. Classification (GTDB taxonomy): domain Bacteria; phylum Pseudomonadota; class Gammaproteobacteria; order Enterobacterales; family Alteromonadaceae; genus Thalassotalea_A. The sequence continues at coordinate 74,272 of JBFONS010000018.1, forward strand.
CAATGTTTTTAACCGTATTTTTAATGTGCATGCTCCTCGGCATTTTAGTTGGCTTTTTAGCCGGCTTACTCGGCATTGGCGGTGGTTTAGTTGTTGTACCTGCCTTAGTGATACTTCTTCCTTTACTTGGTTTTACCCCCGACATAGTCATGCCCATCGCCTTAGCTTCATCACTTGCATCTATAGTTGTAACATCTTCAAGTGCGGCATTTAATCATCATAAAAGCGGTAATATTCCTTGGCATTTGGCCAAAAAATTAATGATATTTGTGGCATTAGGTGCACTTGTTGGTGCTAACATTGCTGACTTACTACCGACTTCGGTGTTAACGGCTATTTTTTCGACCTTTGTTATCTCTTTAGCGCTTTATATGTTGTTATCTATCAGGCAAACCGTACATCGTGATTTACCTAGTGATAATGTGTTAAAAGGAGTTGCAACAGGCACGGGTGTTATTGCCAGTTTAATGGGCATTAGTGGTGGTGCAGTGTTAATTCCTTTTTTAACTTATTGTGGCGTAAATCTTCTCCATGCTATTGGCGTTTCTACAGCATGTGGTATGATTGTGGCGCTATTTGGTAGCTTAGGCTTTCTTATTGCCGGCTTGGATAACCCCAACTTGCCTGATTGGAGTTTGGGTTATATCTATTGGCCCGCGGTGTTAGGCATTGCGTCAACATCTACCATTTTGGCCTCTTACGGTGTACGGTTAGCCAATCGTTTACCCGTTAAAACCATAAAAAAATATTTTGCGACGTTTCTAATTATTGTCGCAATCAACATGATGATATAACTCTGGATCTTATATGACCCTTGCAGCAATTCAATTCCCGATTATTGACCCAATAATCTTTTCTATTGGTCCTATCGCTTTACGATGGTATGGCTTTATGTACTTAATTGGTTTTATTTTAGCTATGGTATTAGCTAATAAAGCGGCCGATAAAAGTAAAGGCCTTTGGACTCGAGACCAGGTAAGTGACTTATTATTTTATGGCTTCCTCGGTGTTATTTTAGGTGGTCGTATTGGCTACGTATTATTTTATAATTTCGATTACTTCCTATCTGATCCGCTGTATTTATTTAAAATATGGACTGGTGGTATGTCGTTCCATGGTGGCTTATTAGGCGTTATTACTGCAGTATTTTTCTTTGCCCGCAAAGAGAAAAAATCATTTTTACAAGTCGGCGACTTTGTTGCTCCTCTTGTGCCTCTAGGTCTAGGAACTGGCCGTATTGGTAATTTTATTAATGCTGAACTTTGGGGCCGAGAAACCGATGTGCCTTGGGCTATGGTGTTCCCAACCGATAGCCTGCAACTTCTGCGTCACCCATCACAACTGTATGAGTTTTTCCTTGAAGGTGTTGTGCTGTTTTGCATTATCTATTTTATTTGTCGTAAACCAAAACCTGCAGGTGTTGCCTCCGGTTTAATTTTATCGGGCTACGGTACCTTCAGAATTATCGTTGAGTTCTTCCGTGAACCAGACGCGCATTTAGGCTTTATTTTTGCCTTTGTATCAATGGGCCAAATTTTATCAATCCCTATGGTTTTAGTTGGTATTGGCTTAATTGTTTGGGCAATGAAACAGCCAAGCACTTTAGAAAATAATAAATCGTCAGTTGCAAAATAAGAGAACAGTTAAATGAAACAGTATTTAGATTTATGCCAGCGAATTATTGGCGATGGCACTTGGGTTGATAACAAACGTACTGGTAAACGTTGCTTAACCTTAATTAATGCAGATTTAGAATATAACGTTGCCGATAACGAATTTCCGTTAATCACTTCTCGTAAAAGTTTTTATAGATCAGCGATTGCTGAATTGCTAGGTTACCTTAAAGGTTATGATAACGCGGCTGACTTTCGCGCCTTAGGAACTAAAACTTGGGATGCTAATGCCAATGAGAACGAAGCATGGTTAAATAATCCATACCGCAAAGGTGAAGACGACATGGGCCGTGTATACGGCGTACAAGGTCGTAGCTGGAATAAACCTGATGGCGGTAGTATCGACCAAGTTAAAAAGGTTATTGATAACCTCAGTAATGGTATTGATGACAGAGGTGAGATAATTACCTTTTACAACCTAGGTGAGTTTCATATGGGCTGTTTACGCCCTTGCATGCACACTCACAACTTCTCTCTGGTTGGCGATACGCTACATTTAACCAGTTTTCAGCGCTCATGTGACGTACCTCTGGGTTTAAACTTTAATCAAGTGCAAGTATTCGCCTTACTAGCAATTGTTGCTCAGATCACCGGCCATAAAGCCGGTACGGCATATCATAAGATTGTTAATGCTCATATTTATGAAGATCAACTTGAATTAATGCGCGATGTGCAACTTACTCGAGCTCCTTTTAAGTCGCCTAAATTAATCATTAACCCTAAGATCAAATCGTTAAAAGATATTGAAACTTGGGTAACCATGGATGATTTTACGGTTGAAGGCTATGAGCACCACGACGCAATTAAGTATCCATTTTCAGTGTAACGATACGTTAAATTGTAAATTGATTAAGAAGGCTAGATAGCAATATCTAGCCTTTTTTATTGATGACAAAATTGCTGTATTCTTTATCCCGCTTGCTAATTTTCCAGTTCCAGTTCCAGTTCCAGTTTTAGTTCTAGTTCGGTTGGTGAGGTTTTAACCTCACGTAATGATTACGTAGTAATCAAATAAGCTTTAGCTACGCTAATAACGCAAGACTAAAGTCTCGCCTACCAAAGCTATGTCTGGCATCAAACGGTTGGTGAGGTTTCAACCTCACGTAATGATTGCGCAGCAATCAGGTAAGCTTTAGCTGCGCTAATAACGCAAGACTAAAGTCTCGCCAACCAAAGCTATATCTGGCATCAAACGGTTGGTGAGGTTTTAACCTCACGTAATGATTGCGCAGCAATCAGATAAGCTTTAGCTGCGCTAATAACGCAAGACTAAAGTCTCGCCTACCAAAGCTATGTCTGGCATCATAATGGTTGGTGAGGTTTTAACCTCACGTAATGATTGCGCAGCGATCAGATAAGCTTTAGCTACGCTAATAACGCAAGACTAAAGTCTCGCCTACCAAAGCATTACCAGGATACCTGCTTAAGAATTTAGTCAAATTTCAGACATAAAAAAACCAGCCGAAGCTGGTTTTTTTATGATAAAACTAAAGTTCTAATTAAAGAGCTTTAATTTTAGCATTTAAGCGACTTTTAACACGAGCTGCTTTATTAGCGTGAATTAAACCTTTACTTGCGTAACGATCTAAAACAGGAGCTGTAATAGCAAACTCTTTTGTAGCTTCTTCTTTGTTACCAGCTTCAATAGCAGCGATAACTTTCTTTAAGTATGTGCGCATCATTGAGCGACGACTTGCGTTATGTTGGCGACGCTTTTCTGATTGTACAGCGCGCTTCTTAGCAGACTTTGAGTTAGCCAAGGTGAACTCCTAAATAAAATAATATAGCCATAATTTATGGCGGTGAAATATGCCTGTTTTTAAAAGTTTTGTCAAACCTTTTTTATGATTATTTAATCAAATATAAAGATTACATCGAAATATTGTTTAAACAGGCACAAGCATTGGATAAGATGATACCATTAATTACCAGCAACATCTAAGTTTGTTGAGCATTTTCTACTAGTTTTTTATAAAAATAATAAAGGAGCAGCAATTTTGAGTAAAAAATTGCTTAAATCTGGCCTAATTGTCAGTTTTATGACATTGGTTTCTCGAGTACTCGGTTTAGTGCGTGATATTGTCATCGCCGATAAAATTGGCACTAGCTCAGGTGCTGATGTTTTTTTCTTCGCCAATAAAATTCCCAACTTTTTAAGACGCTTATTTGCCGAAGGTGCTTTTGCCCAAGCCTTTGTGCCGGTTTTAAGTGAATATCAGCATAAAGATATTGAAAATAACACTCAACATACCCGTGAATTAATTGCCAAGGTCAGTGGTACGCTTGGTGTTATCGTCACCATTGTTACCGCTATTGGTATTATAGCATCACCAGTGTTTGTTGCCTTATTTGGTTTTGGTTGGTTTTTAGAGTGGCTTGATAATGGCCCAGCCACTGAAAAATTTGATTTGGCCGCGCAATTATTAAAAATCACCTTTCCTTATTTATGGTTTATCAGCTTAACGGCGTTATCTGGGGCTATTTTAAATACCTTAGGTAAGTTTGCTGCTGCCGCATTTACGCCAGTGTTACTGAATGTTTGTATTATTGGTGCGGCCATTTATTTAGCGCCAATGTTTAGCGAACCTGCTTTTGCCCTTGCATGGGGGGTGTTTTTAGGCGGATTAACACAATTTTTGTTTCAGATACCTTTCTTGATAAAAGCCGGCGTATTAGTTAAGCCAAGTTGGGGCTGGAATGATAGCGGCGTTAAAAAAATTCGTAAGTTGTTATTGCCGGCAATATTTGGCGTGTCGGTTACGCAAATAAATTTATTATTAGATACCTTAATTGCCAGTTTCTTGATCACCGGCTCTATCAGTTGGCTCTACTACGCCGATAGACTGTTGGAATTCCCATTAGGATTATTTGGCATTGGTATCGCAACCGTTATCCTGCCTAGTTTGTCGCGCTTACATGCAAAACAAGACAGTTCAGAGTTTTCAGCAACCATCAACTGGGCAATCAAAATTGTCAGTTTACTAGGTTGGCCAGCTATGGCTGGCATCATGGTGCTTGCCCAGCCCATAATTATGGTGCTGTTTATGCGCGGTGAGTTTTCACAAAATGATGTGCTGCAAGTATCGTTTGCCTTATACGCTTATTTAAGTGGCTTACTTAGTTTTATGTACATTAAAGTATTGGCACCTGGTTATTACGCCAGACAAGATACTAAAACCCCAGTTATTATCGGTATTAAGGCTATGGTCGCCAACATGGCGTTCAATTTAGCACTAGCACCATTTTTTGGTTATGTTGGTTTAGCTATTGCTACCTCAATGTCAGCCACTCTAAATGGTTTTTTACTTTATCAAGGTTTGAAACAGCGGGGCGTGTATCAATTTGATCATGGCACTAAACTTGTGGTGGCAAAACTAATGGTTTCTGCCGCAATTATGGCTGCTGTTTTATATTATTTATCACCAAGTTTTACAGTATGGTTAGAGCTAGAAACATTCGCTAAAATTATTAAATTATGTAGCTTAATTGCCATTGGCGCAGGTACTTATTTTGCCAGTGTGACTATTTTAGGAGTGCGTTTACGTCACTTTACCAGTGTGGTTAAAACAGCTGAAAAATAGCCGTTAGCTAAAAAATAAACAAATATTGCTAAAATTGTCAAAAAAATCAGCACAAAAGCGCAGTTAGTTGTGTATATGTGCTGATTATTCCCCCAAGCTAAGATATAATTCGTCGGTTTTTAATTGGTATGATTACCATTATGGTTTCGTCACAGGATTTAGGGTTGCATGCAATTAGTTAGAGGAATACACAATTTACGCGATGCGCATAATGGTTGTGTACTTACAATAGGTAACTTTGATGGTGTTCATTTAGGACATCAGCGAGTCATTGCCGCATTAGTTGCAAAGGCCAAAGAGCTAAATTTGGTGCCTGCGGTTGTGGTCTTTGAACCTCAACCACAAGAACTGTTTAATCCGCAGATGGCACCTGCAAGGTTAAGTCGTTTACGCGATAAATATACCTTGTTAAAACAATTAGGGGTTAAGCGCCTTATTTGTGTTAATTTCAACCATGACTTTGCTAGCCAAACAGCAGAGCATTTTATAGAAAAATTATTGGTTGATAAACTAGGCATTAAACACTTAATTATTGGTGATGACTTTCGTTTCGGCAAAAACCGAACGGGAAACTTTACCATGTTAAAAAATGCCGGTGAGCGTTTTGGCTTTGATGTAACCGACACCAAAACCTATAAGCTTGCCGATTGTCGTATTTCCAGTACCGAAATACGCAAAGCTTTACAGCAAGATGACATGGCAGAAACCAAGCGCATGTTAGGCAGAACATACAGTATTATCGGCCGTGTTGTGCATGGCGATAAACAAGGTCGTAACCTTGGCTTTCCTACCGCCAACGTATTATTAAAACGTTGTGTATCGCCAGTAAGTGGCGTTTATGTAGTGCGGGTAAGTGCTTTAGGACAAATTTTTAATGGTGTTGCTAATATAGGGTCCCGGCCTACGGTTAATGGCATTAGGCAACAACTAGAAGTACATATATTTGATTTTAATACCGATTTGTACGGTCAACAAATAGAAGTGGCATTATTGAAGAAACTACGCGATGAACAGCGTTTTGCCTCTTTAGATGAATTGATCAGTCAAATCGCCAAAGATTGTGAACAAGCAAGAGCATTCTTGCCAACAAATACTAACGGATAAATGATTCAATGAGTGATTATAAACATACTTTAAACTTACCAGACACTACGTTCCCAATGCGTGGTGGTTTGCCGCAACGCGAACCTAAAATGCTAAAAGAGTGGGCTGAAAAAGACTTATATGGTCAAATTCGTGCCGCTAAAAAAGGCAAAAAATCATTTATTCTGCATGATGGCCCTCCGTACGCAAATGGTAATATCCATTTAGGCCACGCGGTAAATAAAATTTTAAAAGATATTATTGTTAAATCGAAAACATTATCTGATTTCAATTCACCACTCATACCTGGTTGGGACTGTCATGGTTTACCAATTGAGTTAGTGGTTGAGAAAAAATGGGGTAAGCCAGGTAAAAAGCTTAATGCTAGCGAATTCCGTCAAAAATGTCGTGAATACGCACAAAAGCAAGTTGATGGTCAACGTGAAGACTTTAAACGTTTAGGTATATTTGCTGATTGGGAAAATCCGTATTTAACGATGGACTTTAATACTGAAGCGAACATTATCCGCGCTTTAGGTAAAATTACTGAAAACGGTCATTTGCACCAAGGTTTTAAACCGGTTCATTGGTGTACCGATTGTGGTTCAGCATTAGCTGAAGCTGAAGTTGAGTACCAAGATAAAGTATCTCCAGCGATTGATGTTAAATTTGCTGCACCAGATAGTGTTGCTGATTTATTCTCGCACCCAGAAGGGCACAAAGGTGAAGGTCAAATTTCAGTCGTTATTTGGACGACTACACCTTGGACGTTACCAGCAAATCGAGCCGTATCTGTTCACGCTGAAGTCCAGTATACATTGGTACAAGTTGCAGGCGAAAAAGGCCCACAACGATTAATCATAGCGACCGATCTTGTTAATGATTGTATGGACCGTTTTGGCATTGATAAGTACCATGCCTTAGGTTTTTGTGACGGCGCAGCGCTTGAGAATGTGCAAATAAACCACCCGTTTTATAACTTCACTGTACCTCTTATCTTAGGTGATCATGTTACTACCGATTCAGGTACTGGTTTAGTACACACAGCACCGGCTCATGGTGTAGAAGATTTCAATGTTGGTCGTAATTATGGTTTAGAAGTTGCTAACCCGGTAGGCGCAAATGGTGTTTACTTACCCGATACTGAATTTTTTGCCGGACAACACGTATTTAAAGCCAATAGCAGTGTTATTGAAGTGTTAAAAGAGCATGACTCTTTAATGCATCACCACGCGTTAGAGCATTCTTACCCACATTGTTGGAGACATAAAACGCCACTTATTTTCCGTGCTACGCCGCAGTGGTTTATCAGCATGGATAAAAATGGTTTACGTGAACAGTCGTTAAAAGAAATTGAAAAAACTGCATGGATCCCTGATTGGGGTCAGAGTCGAATTCAAAAGATGGTTGAAGGTCGCCCAGATTGGTGTGTATCTCGTCAACGTACTTGGGGCGTACCAATTGCCTTGTTCGTGCATAAAGACACTGGTGTTCTTCACCCTAACTCAATTGAATTAATTGAACAGGTTGCACAAAAAGTTGAACTCGAAGGTATCCAAGCTTGGTTTGATTTAGAAGCAAAAGAGCTTATTGGTTCTGATGCTGAAGAATTCGTTAAAGTACCAGACACCTTAGATGTATGGTTTGACTCAGGTGTATCACACTATTCAGTGGTTAATGCGCGTGAAGAGTTTGATAAAGGCGCAGATTTGTACCTTGAAGGTAGCGATCAACATCGTGGTTGGTTTATGTCTTCAATGATCTCATCTGTTGCGATGACAGGCAAAGCGCCATATAACGAAGTATTAACCCATGGTTTTACCGTCGATGTTAAAGGCCATAAAATGTCGAAGTCTTTGGGTAATGTAGTTACACCAAATGAAATCAACAATAAGTTAGGTGCCGATATTTTACGTTTGTGGGTTGCGTCAGTGAACTACACGCAAGAAATTACCGTGTCGGATGAAATCTTTAAGCGTCAAGCTGATGCGTATCGCCGTATTCGTAATACCTCGCGTTTCTTATTAGCGAACATTAACGGTTTTGAACCAACACAGCATTCAGTCGCTTTTGACGATATGGTGGCATTAGATCAATGGGTTGTTGGTCGAGCATCTGAATTACAAGACGAAATCATTGCCGCTTATGATAAGTATGAGTTTAGTAATGTTGTTTCTAAAATCATGAACTTCTGTACTAATGAGTTAGGTGGTTTCTACTTAGACATCATTAAAGACAGACAGTACACAGCTAAATCTGATGGTCTAGCGCGTCGTTCATGTCAAACCGCTTTATATTTAATTGCTGAAGCAATGACTCGCTGGATGGCACCAATTTTATCCTTTACAGCACAAGAAATTTGGGCTGCATTACCTGGTGAGCGTGATGAATTTGTATTCACTGGTGTATGGTTTGACGGTTTACAAAAATTAAGCCAAGACAAAGAAATGAATAATGAGTTCTGGTCTTCATTGTTAGCCGTTCGTACTGAAGTGAATAAAGCGTTAGAGCAAGCACGCCGCGATGAAGTTGTAGGCGCAGCATTACAAGCGAAAGTAACGCTTTATACTAATGAGGCACTTGCTAAGCAATTGTCAGTAGTTGGGGATGAATTACGTTTTGTACTCATCACCTCAAGTGCAGATATTGTGATAACAGAGCAAGCACCTGAAGGCGCAATAGCTACTGAAATATCTGGTTTATGGTTAACGGTTGAAGCTTCAAACGGTACTAAGTGTGATCGTTGTTGGCATTACACTGACGATGTTGGCGTAGATGAGTCACACCCTGAATTGTGTGGTCGCTGCGTAACAAACATTGAAGGTGATGGCGAAGTACGTCAATTTGCATAGTCACTAAATTATTTAGTAGCTTAGTTTTTCGTTAATCGAATAAAGAGTAGTAAACCATGGCAAAACTAAATTTTGCAGACACCGGACTCCGCTGGCTTTGGCTTGCGGTTGTCATGTTAATTGTCGATCAAGTCACTAAACAAATAGTTGTGGCGTTATTCGAGTATCGTGAAACAGTTGCGGTTATGCCGTTCTTCAATTTTACTTATGCTCGAAACCCTGGCGCGGCATTTAGTTTTCTTGCCGACCAAGGCGGTTGGCAGCGTTGGTTCTTCACCATTATAGCTGGCAGTGTGAGTGCATTGTTAGTTTATTGGATGGCGAAAACACCGAAAAAAGACAAAATGATTGCGATTGCTTTTGCGCTTATTTTAAGTGGCGCATTAGGCAATTTAATTGACCGCTTAATTTATGGTTACGTGATTGATTTTCTAGATTTTTATGTTGGCAATAAACATTGGCCAGCCTTTAATGTTGCCGATTCTGCCATTTTTATTGGCGCAGCATTAATGATTTTAGATGCCTTTACAGGTAATAAAAAACAGCAAGATGATAAAAAACAGCCAGTTGATAGCAAGTAATAAATAAAGCTATTGGTTTCTTTTAAATCATCTGGCACAGGAGTAAGTAGTATGTCTAATAAGACAATAACAAATGATTCAACCATAATGATGCATATCACTATGAAGCTTTCTGACGGTTCAGCCGCAGATAGCACTAAAGTAAATAATAAACCGGCTAAAGTAGTGTTGGGCGATCAAAGCTTATCTCCTGCTTTTGAAGAAGAGTTGATTGGCTTAGCCGTTGGCAGTAATAAAGAATTTACCTTGGCTGCTAAAGATGCATTTGGTGAATCAAACCCAGATAACATTCATTATGTAGACAGAACTAAATTTAGCGAAACACCTGCTGAAATTGGTAGCATAGTTACCTTCACTCAACCTGGTGGCGAGATCCCAGGCATTATTCGTGAAGTAAATGATTTATCGGTAACCGTTGATTTTAACCACCCATTAGCTGGCCAAGACATTACCTTTGCTGTTGATGTTGTTGAAATTCACTAATCGTTAATAAATAACATTAGATCACTAGTTAAATCACTAAATATAGAGCAGTGGACACTTAATTATTATGGAAATTATCTTAGCTAACCCTCGCGGTTTTTGTGCTGGCGTCGACAGAGCAATAAGCATTGTCGACCGAGCATTAGATTTATTTGATGCGCCAATTTATGTGCGTCATGAAGTCGTACATAATAAATTTGTGGTTAACGGTTTAAAAGACCGTGGCGCAATTTTTGTCGAGTCGCTAAACGAAGTACCTGATGATAAAACGGTTATATTTTCAGCTCATGGCGTATCGAAAGCTGTCCGTCAAGCTGCGAAGGACCGAGGCCTAAAAGTATTTGATGCAACCTGTCCATTAGTGACTAAAGTTCATATGGAAGTCACTCGAGCTTCACGTAAAAACCATGAATGCATTCTCATTGGTCATGCTGGACACCCTGAAGTTGAAGGCACTATGGGCCAATATGAGTCTGAAATTGGTGGTATATATTTAGTTGAATCTTGTGAAGATGTTGCAAAATTAGAAGTAAAAAATTCGGATATTCTATTTTACTGCAGCCAAACCACATTATCGGTTGATGATACCTCTGAAGTTGTTGATGCCTTACGTGCTAAATTTCCTAATATTGCCGGCCCACGTAAAGACGACATTTGCTATGCGACACAAAACCGTCAAGACGCGGTGCGTTCAATCGCTCAAAAAGCTGAGTTGTTATTAGTGGTTGGCGCTAAAAATAGCTCTAACTCTAATCGTTTACGTGAGTTGTCTGAAAAGCTCGGTACAACTTCGTATTTAATTGATGGCGCTGAAGATATTCAATCAACTTGGTTAGATAATGTTGATAAAGTAGGAGTAACTGCTGGCGCATCAGCACCGGAAGTTTTAGTTGCCCAAGTTATTGAAGCATTAAAGGCGCTAGGCGGTAAAGTTGTCATCGAAAATCCTGGTCGTGCAGAAACAACTGTTTTTGCAGTACCTGTCGAACTACGTTAATGACTAATTTTACTGCCATTTAATAAACCTGCATAAGCAGGTTTTTTTATACTTAAATTTCAGCCTAAATAGTGAGTAAGTTTTTACGCACTTAACGCAATCGCATCTATACTTTAGTTCACATATCATTAGGCAGGATGCCAACATGACTTATCGATCTAAGTTAGTAAATGGATTTACGTTAATCGAACTCCTTGTCACTATAGCAATCGTCAGCGTATTAATTACTATTGCTATGCCCAGTTATCGAAGCTTTATTCAGCGTTATCACATGAAAACCGAAGTTGATAAATGGTTCTTAGTACTTAACCTTGCGCGGCAAACTGCTATATCGAGTGGTAATATAGTGACACTTTGTCCAAGTTCAAATGGTCATTCGTGCAGTAAAAGTTGGCAAAATGGCGCAATATTATTTATTGATAATAACCGAGACCATGTCAGGGATAATAACGAATTACTCCTACAGGTTGTGGCTAAGGTAAAACACAAGCAACAAATAACCTGGCGAGCATTTCAAAATCGTAACTATATTCAGTTTCAACAAAATGGTTTTACTTGGAATCAAAATGGCACCTTTAGAGTATGTGCAAACGAGCCCTCATTAAAATTTAATCGTGCCTTGATTGTTACCCGCTCTGGGCGTATCCGATTATCAAGTGATAGTAATGGTGATAGCGTGCATGAAGATGCTGCCGGTGATGATATTAGTTGTTGATGGCGAAGTATGGTTTTTAGCAATTTACTCACATTGGTATAGTGGTGTTTAGAGCCAACAATCACTGTTTATAGTATTTTGACTATTAAAAGCTTGTTGTACATTTAGATGGTTAATACTAAACAATTGGCATTGTTTGTCTTTGCTTTGTGATGATATGGCTGTGGCACTTACCTTGAAGCTATCAATGCCATCCGCCGCCTGTATTTTTACTTCGACACTCAGTTGATAATAGCTTTCATCACTTAATAGTGATTGCTGATTAAGGCCGCTACTTGAGCTAATATCATTACTGTAAGTTAAGTGTTGGTTAAAATACTTCTCTTGCGCTACGGCTAATTTCATTAATGTTGTTGTGGCATCAATACGTCTTGATTTAAGGACATATTGTTGAAAACTGCCCAAGGCAATACTGGCGAGTATACCAATTATCACCATGGTAATTAACAATTCAATGAGTGTAAAACCTCTGTCGATAGCACCTTGAAATTCCTGCTCGAAATGCTTATTTCGGTTAATCATCATACCTAATCAACCTCTATTGAGATAAAAACTTGCTCAACATATTCACTACCTTTTGCTGCCTTACTATAGATAAATACTTTAAACAGGTGGTATTCAATATCAAGTTTGGGCGCAGTGAGTTTAGTCGATCTCCCCAAGTAATTAATCACATATCTTACTTGTGAATTAGTGCTTAATAGCCTGGTATTGTCTAACCAATTAATATTATTAAGGAGCTGTGGTTGATTCTTCGGGTAAAAGCCCAACGTTGCTTTTGAAAAATCAGAGTTGTTATTTACCATACTTTCAAGATGTGCGGTTATGGTAATTACTGCTTGCTGTGCATCGTTATGACTCCTTAGTTGTAAATGATAAAGGGTTGCCATTTGTGTTTCGGTTAATGAGTTTTTAAATAGCGCCGTAGCAATTAATGTTAATAACAACATCATGATCAAGTTCGATGCTAAAACAAAGCCTAATTGTTTTGGGGATGGTATATAAAACCCCGAACTTACCTGCACAACATAATTGCCATTTTTCATTGTGAACATCCATTTAAATAATTTTAGATAACGACTCTGCTAATAACATGATTAACGAAAACTATAGGTGTATTGATACTGCTGTCTTATAAAATGATCATTTACTTGATAGTTAACATCGCCGATTTGATAGGTATTGTTATCTTGATGATTAATGTCTGGGCATGCACTGCGAATGAGTAAATCTACTTTTACACTGATCACCGATTGCCAATTAATGACTTGTGCGGCGTTAAAGTAGCTATCGGCACGATCATCTTGATTTAAGTCAACGGCAAATGATACTTGCAGTTGCTCTACACCCGTTAATAATTCTTCTTTTTGTGGCCTACCATTAACTAATGTTTGCCAAAATAAAGCCGGCACTGCAGCCGATTTACAGGTTCGATTACTATCACCAACAAAATAACTGTGAGCAAATATTTGTTGGCTGACGGTATTGGGTAAATCATTATTCACTGCCAAGCTCCGATCAGCACCTAAAAATAGCCGATGCTGCGCGCCATTGCCTTTAATATAAATTTGCTCATTGTCATAACTGCTTATACTTGCAGTCATTGCGCCTCGAAGCGTTAATACATCACCGGCAATATAATCATCATTGCTTACACAGGCATAATTGTTCGCAGAGTTATTAATAGCAAAGATAGGTTGCTGAATTTGTCGTCCCCAGCTAGTGCCTCCTTCCAAACAATTATTGGCATTAATATCCGCGAGAGCTGAGCTGCCTCCGAAAGAGCTAAAGGCTAATATCCTTGCCCAGTAACGGCTTTGTTTTATATCATTGCTAATGAGTGCAAAAGCAAACCGTGCGGTTTCCTGCATTCTTGCCGATCGTTTTATGCTGGTAAAACTTTTATTTATCCCTAGCATGCCTTGCATCGACACTGTTAATAGGAATAATCCAAGAGTTAAGGACACCATAACTTCCACTAAGGTGAAACCTTGGCTGCGTTGTCGGCAGACATGCTGATGATTAATGGCCGTTGTTGTATTCGTATTTGATAATTTATTCATAGTCGCCTTAAAGAACTAAACGACTAATTTTGCTGCATTCCATATCTAAACTGCTTTGCTTTGGGCAGTTTAAGCCAGTCGAACCACTTTTATCTTCATCCCAACGGACAATGATATTTGCGATTGAAGTTGAGGTAATAATTTCTCCAGCGCCCGAAGGTAATGCTTTATTGATATTATTTTGCCACAGTATTAAATCAAAATTAGCTAATTGAATATTGCTACATGCGGTTTTCTCACAGTCAACTGACAGTGTTGGTGTTTGTTTAAAGGCCAATTGGTAGGAATCTAAAGCGTCTTTATTAGCAGTAATTTGTGCACTCATCTGTGATGTTAGCATGGCAGCTTTTGTGGCGTAATGGGCACTTTGTACATCACGTATTGCATTGAGTTGCAGTTTAGCAATGCCAAGCATAGCAAACGCGACTATGAGCATACTCACTAGAATTTCTAAAAGGCAAAATCCAAGTGTTGAATACCTAATTACAATGGTATTTGATAGGAAGGGGCTAGTTTTATTATCCATTTAATCTTCATCCTTGATAATTAAATTTGTGAATAGTTATCTACTAGATAACTAATAGTCCATAAAGTGTTAAATACCTAGGTTAATAAAAAATACTTTATCCTAATCGTCGCTTTATAAGCCTTATATTTGTTTCAAAAACGTTCAAAGTTGATAATTTTTATGAAAAAATAGGTGTTATTGCTTTTTAGTGCTAAATTATGAATAGTTAGAGCTAAATTTTGAGGAATAAGTGCTAAATTATAAATAAGTGCCAGAAGGATACTGGTTTGTTTTATTTGTAATTAAGCTAGGTCATTCAAATAAGCTAAAAATTAATAAGAACAATTAATAAGAACAATTAACAAAGCAATTTATAGGGATATTACGTTGCGATACAAAGGAAGCGCTACTAACAATTATTGCTGAGCAATAGATGTTAGCAGGGGTATTGAAACTATGAAAAAATTACGCGGTATTACATTAATAGAACTTCTCATCACTATACTTATCATGAGTATATTGGCTAGCATTGCTGGGCCTAGTTTTTTAGATTCTTTTAAAAAACGAAAATTAATTAATGCAACAGAACAACTTTATTCAAATCTTCAATTAACCAGATCTGAAGCTCTGAGCCGATCAATCCCAACGTATCTCAAGTATTCAGGGACTGGCAGTTCTGCATGGTTTTATGGAATAAGCCAAACGTCTGATTGCGATCCTAGTCTCACCTCGAATGCCAATGCTTCTGCTTGCATGCTGATAGTCGACAATGGTGACGGCAATTATGTGAATACCGATGATAATGTACTGCATACGGTTGATGGCAGTTCTTACGACGAAATCGTTTTACGAGCTAAAACGGGTGATGGTGAAACTCAACTCACCTTTAACCCCATGAACGGTACCATTGGCGCAGCTGCCATATTCAGTCTGACTAATTCATTAAGTGATGCAACTATGATATCCGTAAGTATTATTGGCAATATAAAAATATGCTCTTCAGATTTAGGCGAATATAGAGATTGCCCATGAAAAATAACAAACAACAGGGTTTTACAATTATTGAATTACTGTTAAGCATGGTCTTCGGTTTAATTGTTTTATCAGGGGTTACTTATATATATATTGCGGTTATTGTCAGTAGTGCGGAAACATTAAAATCAAGTAAATTAAACAGTCAAATGATGACGGTTATGGGTGTCATGAGAAATGATATTCGTCGGGCGGGCTATTGGGGCAACGTTGAAGATCCCGCATCAGAAAACCCATTTAGTCAAGTCGATGATTCTACTGTAGTGGTAATAGACTCTAAATCTTCCAATATTGCAATTGAAGACAATACTAATAGTAGTGGTGAGTGCATTTTGTACGCTTATGATTTAGATAAAAATGGCATTATTGATATCAATTCTGAATACATGGGCTTTAGATTAAATTCTGGAGTGATCCAAATGCGAATTGCGAGTGAAGTGACTGACGGAGATAACTGTAACAATGGCTCCTGGGCAGATGTTACCGATGTTTATATATACAAGATTACAAGTCTGTCGTTTAATCCTCAAGGCTCAGCATGCGTTAATAACTCTGAACCAGACGGTGTAGATAATGTCGGTAGCCTTGCGGGTATTGATGATAATGGCGAAAGAGATTGCTACACAGTTGCTCCGGATGCTTTAGATATTACTGTTGAGACCCGAGAAATAGATATATCAATGACCGGTGTATTGGTCAGTGATTCCGACATTACTTATACCCTTTCAGAAACAGTTCGTGTTCGAAATGATATGGTAAGGATACGATAAATATGAAAAATCATAGAAAAACAATCCAAAACAAGTCTTTAGTAAAACAAAAAGGTATGGCTGTTTTAATAATATCTATTATTTTACTTATATTAATTACTATTGTTTCATTATATTTAGCGCGGTCAATTTTGGTAGAGCAAAAGCTCGTTGCGAATGATTTTCGTGCAAGGCAAGCCTTTGACAATGCTGAAGCAGGGTTAGCACTAACCATGGAAGCAATAAGTAACAGTGAATACTGGGATAAAGATGGTAACGTGTTAGGTGTATTTGACACTAATGCGAATGATATAAATGATTCAAACATCGGAAACTTAGAGTCTGGCAGTGTATCCATTAATGTTACAACTATAGTAATAAATGACCTTCAGGCGTTTCAAATTGAAGCAACAGGTTTGAGTGATGATGACACCGCCATGCGAATCGTCACAGCAAGTATGAGAGCAATCGAGCCTTTACCTAATATCCCTGACAATCCTTTTAGTACAAGAGGTGCGGTTGTTTTGAGTGGTTCTGCAACGGTACATAATCCTGAAGGGCACAGTACAATTTGGAGCGGTGGCGATGTTGATGTTGGTTCTAATAATTCCACTAAAACATTAATTGCAGACCCAAGCGATCCAAATTACCCAAGCTGTATGGACTCGGGCTCTTGCTTAACCAAAGAAACCTCAAACAGAGATAACATGGGCTTAGACATTATCGAGCATGACTCTGATTTAGCAAATTTAACTCCTCCTGAAATGTTTGAAAACTTCTTTGGTATGACCCCTGAAAGATATAAAGAAGTCGTTGCTAGTATTGTTATTTCTGATACTGATCCGAAAGGGGATTGTGGTAATTCATGGGATGGATGTGTTGATGGCGATGAAGGTGGTATTATTTGGTACGACGGTGACGTTAATGAGAATGGTGGTTCAATGGGCTGTGCTCAAAAAATAACCGGAGGCAATGTTTGTGATGATGCTGATGAAAGACCATCCATTTTAATCATCGATGGTGATTTAGATCTTAATGGTACACCTCATTTTTATGGCATTGTTTTTGTTATGGGCTCCATTATAGGTACTGGTAATAGTACGTTTCATGGGGCATTAATTACCGCCGGAGATATCCAGAATAGTACCGGAGGTAGTTTAGATATTCATTATAACTCTGATTTATTGAAAAATGCGGGTTCTGATGGACCTAAAGCCGTTGGTGCAGGTAGTTGGAAAGATTTTTAAGGGAGCAAAATAAATGAAACATAAAAAAATTCAAGGCTTTGGTTTAATCGAAGTATTAGTTGCTCTGGCCATAATGGCTGTTGGCTTACTTGCCATTGCAAGTTTTCAAAGTGGGTTAATAGGTGAAAGTAGCTCTAACAAAGCAAGAGCTGAAGCTATTGGTATTGCTCAACAAAGAATAGAGCAACTGCGAAATTACTCCGCCGAAGCATTTTCACAAGATGATTTTAATGTCACCTTTGCTGATATTACTGATGGTAATAGCACCGATTTCACCGGTAGTAATTCCATATTTACACGAACAGAAACCATTGCTGATCCTAATGATACTAAAGAAATTGAAATTAAAGTCAGCTGGATTGATGAATCAGGTGCTTCTCAGAGCGTGGCACTAACCACAGAAGTTTCATGGGAGTCACCTAGCCTAGCTGGGGAGTTAGATGATACTACTGATAAAGGTCCATTGGTCCGTTCTGCAACAGGGCGTGCTGAACTTGGCGATGGAAAGGTATTAGATGGTGAAAAACCCACTGCAGTATTAGGCGATTTGATTGGTATTATAGATCGCGGTGATGGTGATTTAAGACTAACTTCGGGTGATGATGTAGTTTTAACACTAAAAGATGCTTGCTTACTAGATGATGAAGGTACTAGGACTAATGTTGACTGTACCCAATTTGTTGAAATATCAGGACGAGTATTTATTGATCAAACTAGTAAACCTACTGACCCAACTGATGTATATGTTATTGCTTCTGATGCAGCCTTCTGCCAACGTTATTACTACGTGGGAGGTTTTGATGATGATAATAATAGTATAGATGTTCCAACTGATATCGCGAGTGTAAATACAGCTGATTTAGCAACGGGTCCAAATGGAGATTATTTATATTACAATTACACCTGTTTTCTTGGGGGGGGGTGGCACGGTAATATTGGTTTAATCGTTACAGCAAAAAATAACTCACAAGATTCCGTTAAAGCGTGTGTAGGTGATCCTACCTCCGCGGATGCTTATGCCGACCCTGAAGTGGCTATTCGTCGAGTATATCGAGGCATGGCGTTTAAATATTTAGATGATGCTCAAAGCCAAATAGAAAAAAATGGCGACAATATTGTCTATTATACTGTTGGTGTGGCAGATGCGTTAATATTGCCAGATCCAGATGATATAGAACAGGCGCCTCATGATTTTGTAATTTCTACCTTAGCATCAAATAATGGTGCTGAATGTATCTCTGAAGGTATCATGGTCAGAGATGACGCTAATGTGAATGGCGTAAGAGGTGATTTGTTTGATGGCAACCCAACTGCATTTGTGTGCTTAAATGCTAATCCAGCACATGTTGATTCGATTAAACTTGATGCTCTTAATTATGGCGTAGATTCAGCGTGCCCATTTGATCCTAGTGATCCGCCAAATACCAAACACGCTATAGACGGAACAATTTCAATTGCTGCAGAATCTAGTCCGATAAATGATACTTTAATTGCAGCAACAAAAATTAATACCTCGGATGGTCCACTAAATTGTACAATTTCAAGTACTGCTTATGTAGATACTGGCTATGTGCTGTCTTACAGTTGTGATGTTTATCAATGGAGCAACCCTTGGGTTGGCTATATCGAAGTCAAACCAGACTTATCTGTGTTCAATTGTACTTCTTATAAACAATCTTTTACTGGCGTAGAAGCAGATAAGTCAGGTGTTAATTTCAGTTGTGAAGATCCAGCATATACAAACCCTGGTGGTGGTGTTGTCTATGGTGACTTTGCCGTTTCTGGAACTATTACCGGTAGTGTAACTTCAGTGAGCATAGATGATGTAAATGGTATTTGTGATGTAAATTTAGGTGATTTTATTTGTAAAACGGCAAGTTTTGATAATACCACTACATGGTCAGGAAAGATTACATTTGATGTTGGTAACTCGCAACAAGCTTGTTTATCTGCTGCAACCCCTGAGGTTAATTCTGTAGAGGCTGTATCCTCAGGTGGAAGCACAATCAGCTTTACTAATGTGAGCGCTGGAACTGTTGAGGTTAATGTTGAAACCATGCACAAAAACGATACTTGTAATTATTAATGGGATTTAATAATGAAAAATAATAAAGGCTTCACCTTAATAGAATTAATGATCGTTGTTGCTATTGTTGGCATTATTGCCGGTATTGCTTACCCATCATTTTCTGAATCGATGAAAAAAGCGCGCCGCTCTGATGGAAAATCTGCATTGCTTGGTTTGGTTTTACAGCAAAGCAAATTAAGAAGTAACTGTACTACTTATGCTGGCACGATTGGAAATTCGAACAGTTGCGGAGCCACCAAGACGGTAAAAGGTATTACCACCAGTAATGAAGGCTATTATACCATGGCAATTACTAGTGGTTCTAATTCGGGTAATGCTTACACTTTAACCGCTACTGCGATAGGTGTACAAGCAACTGATACAGCTTGCCCTGTATTAACTGTAACCGTTAGTGCGAGCTATCCTAAAGGAAATAAAACGCCTGCAACGTGTTGGTAGGTAATTTCATTTAGAGCATAATAAAAAGGCCAGCAACAGTTGGCCTTTCTATTTTTATAATCACATAGATTAACTTTAATTATTAATCATAAATAGTAGGAATAGGTTGGCGCTTATGCTGAGTGTTGTTAAATATATTTACCAGCTTATCGCTAACGTCATCACCTACAGCCTTACCTTCTAAAAAGTTGTCTATTTCATCATAACTCACCCCTAAAGCGATCTCATCTTCTTTACCTGGGTCGAGCTCTTCTAAATCAGCCGTTGGAGCCTTATGAATAAGTAATTCAGGCGCACCTAAGGTTTTCGCTAATAAGCGTACTTGTCTTTTATTTAAGCCAAACAAAGGTGCTAAATCACAAGCGCCATCGCCCCATTTAGTATAGAAACCAGTGATATTCTCGGCGCTATGATCTGTACCAATTACTAAACCGCCAAGTATACCTGCTAAGTGATATTGCATAACCATTCTCGTACGAGCTTTAACATTGCCTTTAGAAAAATCTAATCGGTCGGCATTAGCGTCTAATAATCCGTTATCCGTTAAAACAGCAACAGCTTCATTATGGATACCATCAGCGCCTTGCATTATGTTGGTAGACACACAGTGGCTAGGTTGAATAAACGTTACCGCTAATTGCGCATCATCTTCATCGGCTTGCACATTATAAGGTAGGCGTACGGCAATGAACTTATATGCGTTGTTATGCTCTTTATTTAATTCATCGATAGCGAGTTGCGCAAGCTTTCCTGCAGTTGAAGAATCAACACCACCACTAATACCAAGGAGCAAATGTTTCATACCTGAGCTAAGTAATTGTTGTTTAATAAAATTGATACGACGAGTGATTTCGAATTGAGGATCAATTTCTGGCAACACTTTCATTTCAGCTATAATAGCTTGGCGATTCATATTCAGCCCTTAAGACAGTAGATAAAGATATATTTTACAATGATAAGCGCACGGCGAGACAGTGTAAATTGAATTTATTTAACTTATCAGCTGTTTTTGGCGTTATTTTACCCACTTGCTATTTATATTGGTGAGTTTTTAAGTAGAATAGATTGTATAAATAAAATTCGGTGAGACAAAATGAAAAAAATAGAAGCAATCATTAAACCATTTAAAATGGATGATGTACGTGAAGCATTAGCTGAAGAAAATATTACCGGTATGACAGTATCTGAAGTAAAAGGTTTTGGTCGTCAAAAAGGCCACACTGAATTATACCGTGGTGCTGAATACATGGTAGATTTTTTACCTAAAGTTAAAATTGAAATTGTGGTTAGCGATGAAGATGTTGAGCGTTGCGTAAATACTATAATTGAAACTGCACAAACGGGTAAAATCGGCGATGGTAAAATTTTCGTGACTGCGGTTGAACGAGTAATACGTATCCGTACTGGTGAAGAAGATCAAGCCGCTATCTAATTATCATTAAAGCATAACGGCTTTAATCGTTATTACAGATAATAAAAAACCGAAACATTAATTGTTTCGGTTTTTTTTTATTCAAGGACCGTTCTTTCACATCTCGACAACTGCTCCTGCGTTGTTCTAATTCAGTACATCCATGTACATCCATGTGATCTCGGCATTAATACATCCTGTATGTCACGAATTAACTTGGAATTGCCACGGATGGCAAAAATTCTCTGAAGTTATAAGCCTTTAAGCGTTGGGTTGTTCGGGTAATTAACGGTAAGTACTTGGCGTGCGTTAATTTGTAATTCTTCAAGGCCTAATATTTGGTAACACTCAATCATAATAACCAGCGCATCTTCGACTTGCTTGCTATCTGAAAAATACTCAACAATATAACGACCACGATTAGCTGCAGCAGCATAAGCTTTACGCTCCATAAAGAATCTTGCTGAAGCAAGTTCATAATCAGCTAAACGGCTTTTAATCGCAAGTAGGCGCAAACGTGAGTCTGACGCATATTTACTGTCTGGGTATAGTGTTAATATTGTTCTAAAGTCACTAAATGCGGCGCGAGCATGTTTAGGATCACGATCACTGCGATCAATACCGGCCATCTCTTGGAATAAGTTTTCTTCTAAAGAAAGGTTCATTAATGCACGCATGTAATAAACATAATCAACATTTTTATGGTTAGGATTTAATCGTATAAAACGCTCAACTAAAGCAACACCTTGAGCAATGTCGCCAGATTTATAATAAGCATAAATTAAATCTAATTGTACCTGGTGTGAAATAGCGCCAAACGGGTAGCGAGAATCAATTGCCGATAAAATAGGAATAGCTTTTTGGTATAAACCATTGTCTAAAGCACTTTTTGCATCTAAATATAGAGCTTGTGCAGATTTGTCTGGTACTTTTTCAATATCTTCTGGTGATGAAGAACAAGCCGTTAGGCCAAGAAAAAGAGTCAATGTAAGGATTTTTAATGTAAACTTGTTCATATAATTAAGATGTCTGCTTCATTCGAGTTAAAATAATTGTGAAAGCCCTGCTTAAAGCAGGTAAAATACTTATATATAATAATAGTAAACATTCTAACCTAGCTTTCGTGCATTGCACAGTGCTAAATAAATACAGTTGATAATTAACAACTGTAGATAAATAACGGTAGTAATTAATAGAGACCTCAATGGCTGAAAAAATACAACATCAGGATACTGTTCCTGAATCATGTTTAGGTAAACGTCTAGACCAAACAATTGCAATAATGTTCCCCGATTATTCACGTTCACGTTTAAAAGATTGGATTTTAGACGGAAGCGTTCAAGTAGATGGCGTAGTGCAAACTAGGGCTCGTGAAAAAATGATGGGCGGAGAAATTGTATCTATTAATGCCGATATTGCTGTTGAAGTTTATTATAAAGCGCAAGATATAGACTTAACTATCGTTTATGAAGATGACGATATTTTAGTGATTAATAAACCAGTAGGTTTAGTTGTACATCCTGGTGCAGGTAATCCAGATGGCACAATGTTAAATGCATTATTACACTATATTCCAGCACAAGATAAATTACCGCGTGCAGGTATAGTGCATCGTTTAGATAAAGACACGTCTGGTTTAATGGTTGTAGCAAAATCAATGGCTGCACAAACTAATTTAGTTGATGCATTGCAAGCCCATGAAATAACTCGTGAATATGAAGCTATTGCAAATGGCATCATGATCTCAGGCGGTGTTGTTGATGAACCTATTGGACGTCACTCTACAAAACGTACCCATATGGCGGTAAGTTTTTCTGGTCGCCCATCGGTTACTCATTACCGAGTGGTTGAGAAATACCGTTTACATACCCGTTTACGTTTACGTTTAGAAACTGGCCGTACTCATCAAATTCGTGTGCACATGGCCCATATCACTCATCCATTAGTTGGTGACCCTGTATATGGCGGTCGTCCTCGTCCACCGAAAGATGCTTCAGAAGAATTACGTGAATTACTACGTGGTTTTAAACGCCAAGCATTGCATGCCGCAATGTTGTCTTTAGTTCACCCTGTTACTGGTGAGCTAATGACTTGGTATGCACCTGTACCAGATGATATGGTTGCTATAGCCGATGCGTTAAAAGCCGATCGTAAAGCGCATGCAAGCGAAGAATATTAAAATCGATTACCTGTTTAATGAGTGTATTAAATAATCTGAATTGGCCTGTGCAATATTTACCCGAGCGTAAGTTGCCAGTGCCCCATTCACTAGAACATAAGCAGGTACTGGCACTAACCACATCAAGAGATGGTGGGGTTAGTTTGCCTCCATATGATAGTTTTAATTTAGGCTCTCATGTTGGTGATAACCCAATACACGTGCAACGCAATCGTGATTTACTGTTAAATTCATTACCTAAAAATACTCAGCTGCAATGGCTCAATCAAGTACATGGTAATATTGTTGCCGATATCAGCCAAGTACAAACAACACCTATTACTGCTGATGCAGCATTTACCAATCGTAAAAATATCGCCCTAGCAATTCTAACCGCAGACTGTTTACCTATTTTATTAGTCAATGAGCAAGGTACAGAAATCGCTGCAATTCATGGTGGTTGGAAACCTTTAGCCGCAAATATTATTGAAAATACTTTAGCTAAATTCCAATCAACTGATATTCATGCTTGGTTAGGCCCCTGTATTGGTAAGCATGCGTTTGAAGTAGGCGTAGAGGTTAAGCAACATTTTATCGCAGTAGATGAAGAGTTAAATAAAGCCTTTTTATTACAAACAAACGGTAAGTATTTAGCTGATTTACATTTTATCGCTACTTATTTGTTAAACATACTTGATGTAAAAACTGTGTCAACAATGCCAGAATGTACTGTATCAAGCCGTAATGATGGCAATAACCAAGGCCGTGATAAGTATTTCTCTTACCGCCGCGATGGTCAAACTGGACGCATGGCATCGGTTATCTGCATCAGCAGTTAATACCAATCCTCATAACTAACTGGTCATTTTTAATGGTTAAAATGAATAACTACTGCGTTATAAAATTTATAAGTAGAGTAACTACTTACTAAATTTCATGCCTTGTATTTATCCATTTTTCCTCATGAAAAAGTAGAGCACTTAATTAAGAGAACTGGTATGAGTCCTCTATTCTAACAATCTCCAATCTATATTCGTCACCATTGAAGCACTCTGAAATCCTGCACTTTAATTGGTAACGGCTATATATGGCTAAAAACCAATCCAAATCAATGTTTGTCTAAATATAATACGTTAATTAACCCTAGCTATTGAAAAATTGACTAAAGATGCCTATTTAGTAATTAGAAAGATTAAATCCATAAATTTATTATGGCTATTGTTTAGGAGTAGTTTATGCAATTAGATCGTCTCACTCAAAAATTCCAACAGGCACTTGCTGATGCACAATCATTAGCACTAGGCAAAGACCACCAATTTATCGAATCAAGTCATTTAATGTTGGCACTATTAAACCAGACGGGTGGCTCGGTATTACCTATTCTTAAAAACCTCGGGGTTGATGTCACTTCATTTCGTGCATCTCTAAGCCAAGTATTATCATCAATGCCACACGTTGAAGGCACTGGCGGGGAAGTACAAGTCTCGAATCAATTATCTACTTTACTTAACTTATGTGACAAATTAGCACAAAAGAAAAATGATAAATTTATATCATCAGAAATTTTCTTACTTGCAGCTATGCAAGATAAGGGCAAATTAGGACAGCTATTAAAGCAAATAGGTTTAAATGAAAAAGAGCTGAAAGTTGCCATTGAACAAATTAGAGGCGGACAAACAGTGGATGACCCTAATGCCGAAGACACCAGACAAGCTTTAGATAAATATACCATTAACCTTACCGAGTTAGCCGAGCAGGGCAAGCTTGATCCTGTTATTGGCCGCGATGAAGAAATTCGCCGCACGGTACAAGTGCTGCAACGCCGTACGAAAAACAACCCAGTACTTATTGGTCAACCTGGGGTTGGTAAGACAGCCATTGTTGAAGGCTTAGCTCAACGCATTGTCAATGGTGAAGTCTCTGAAGGACTTAAGAACAAACAAGTATTGTCACTCGATATGGGGGCATTAATTGCCGGCGCTAAATATCGCGGTGAATTTGAAGAGAGATTAAAAGCAGTATTAAGTGAACTTGCCAAAGAAGAAGGCCAAGTTATTTTATTTATTGATGAATTACATACCATGGTTGGTGCAGGTAAAAGTGATGGCGCTATGGATGCCAGTAATATGCTTAAACCGGCATTAGCACGAGGCGATTTACATTGTGTTGGCGCAACTACGCTTGATGAGTATCGCCAATATATTGAAAAAGATGCCGCGTTAGAACGTCGCTTCCAAAAAGTTATTGTCGACGAGCCAAGCGTTGAAGACACCATTGCCATCTTACGTGGTTTGAAAGAGCGATATGAATTACATCATAGTGTAGAAATAACTGACCCGGCGATTGTTTCGGCGGCCACTTTATCTCACCGTTATATAAGTGATAGACAATTACCCGATAAAGCCATTGATTTAATCGATGAGGCTGCATCGAGCATCCGTATGCAAATGGATTCTAAGCCAGAAGATTTAGACCGATTAGAGCGTCGTTTAATTCAACTAACACTTGAGCAAAAGGCGGTAGAAAAAGAAACTGATACAGCATCAAAGCAACGTTTAAAATTGCTTGAGGATGAAATTGCTAAAAATAAAAAACGTTTTGATGAACTGGATAAAGTTTGGAAAAGTGAAAAAGCAGCGTTATATGGTACACAAACGATCAAGGCTGATTTAGAACAAGCAAGATTAGATTTAGAAGCGGCAAACCGCGCGGGCGATCTCAACCGTATGTCAGAATTACAATATGGACGTATCCCCGAGTTAGAGAAACAACTAGCCGCAGCCACCGGTTCTGAAGATATTGAAATGACGCTTATTCGTAATAAAGTTACCGACAACGAAATTGCAGAGGTACTGTCAAAAGCAACGGGTATTCCTGTGGCTAAAATGATGGAAGGTGAACGCGATAAGCTATTGCAAATGGAGCAAGAGCTGCAACAAAAAGTTATTGGTCAACATGAAGCCTTAACAGCAGTATCAAATGCTATTCGCCGTTCTCGCTCAGGTTTGTCAGATCCTAATCAGCCGATTGGTTCATTTATGTTTTTAGGCCCAACAGGTGTCGGTAAAACAGAATTAACCAAAGCATTAGCCAATTTCTTATTTGACAGTGAAGACTCACTTATACGGGTTGATATGTCAGAGTTTATGGAGAAACATTCGGTTGCACGTTTAATTGGTGCACCTCCTGGTTATGTGGGTTATGAAGAAGGAGGGTATTTAACTGAGGCTGTTCGTCGTAAACCTTATTCAGTGATTTTATTGGATGAGATTGAAAAGGCTCATCCGGATGTATTCAATATTTTATTACAGGTACTTGATGATGGGCGATTAACCGATGGTAAAGGCCGTACCGTTGATTTTCGTAATACGGTTATTATCATGACTTCAAATATGGGCTCTGATTTAATTCAAGAGCTTGCCGGTGAAAGTTCATATGAAGATTTACGCACAACAGTAATGTCTGTTGTTGGCCAACACTTTAAACCTGAATTTATTAATCGAGTGGATGAGCAGGTAGTATTCCATCCGTTAAATGCCGAACAGATCCAAAAAATAGCAAAAATACAGTTGAAACTACTGGCTAACCGTTTGGCCGAAAAACAGCTTTCATTAGAGGTTACGGATGATGCGTTAGCGAAAATTTCAGCAGCAGGGTTTGATCCTGTGTTTGGTGCACGTCCTTTAAAAAGAGCTATTCAGCAGTATGTGGCAAATCCAATGTCGCAAGAATTGCTGGCTGGTAAATATTCAGCTGGCGATGTCATACATGTTGATGTGGAGGATGATAAGTTAGTAATTAACTAGTCATTAGCTATATAAGAACTAGTTATATAAAGCTGTAACGAAAAAGAGCACCAATTCTATGGTGCTCTTTACGTTAAATATATCTATTAATGAGTGTTACGATTATAGGCAGTATATCTCAATGGCCTTTTCATTAAGTCGTAAACGTTTTAATTTTTCTGATCCACTCAACGTTGATGACTTACCATCAGCAGTCGTTATTTGTACTTTATCAAAATCGGTTAGCACCCTAAGGTTAGCTTGAGCATTTTTACATTTTATTTGTGAATTCTGGGCCAACTCGATTGCTAGCTCATCACTATCATCTTGTTGTTCTTTAATGCCGTTTTTAAGAGGAGCTTGTACTGGTGAATAACCAGTATCAATTTTTACTTCTGCGTATTCATTTTTTATTGGATGATGCTGACTATAGTGCAAAACACCATTTTCATCTACCCAACGATAAACAGTAACATCCTTTGCTAGCACTAGTGGGCTTGCAATAAGTGTTAATATTAATAAAAACTTCCCATTCATATATATTCCTTTACACGAATTTGTATTATTTACAGTCGCTACATGTAGTTTATATCAGTTGTTTAAATAACAAACAACGTAGATACCTCCATATATGAAATTTTAACAGGAAAATGCAATAGAACAAAAGATAATTGTATAAATGTAACTATTTGTAGGAAAAATCTGATTTTATCTACTAAAATTAACATCCCTGCTTGATTTGTGAACGATATTTAATTTATTTGAGTAAATATCGATTTAATTGCAAAAAGGGGTTGACGGCGGGCCAAAAATCTCTAGAATGCGCTCCACTTCCTAGGGACATCGGCAACGACTAACAAGGAAGGAGTTAGAAGAAGGTAGATAAGGCTTTGAGTCATTGTTTACCAACAACACAGTCTTTTGAAAAACTTTTCAAATAACGGTTGACTTCAAATCTCAGGTGCTTATAATGCGCCTCCTGCTTCGGGCAA
>JBFONS010000019.1:0-55368 GCA_040779355.1 Colwelliaceae bacterium BS250
CATAGAGTATTACAATAAAAAACGAATCAAAGCTAAATTAAAAGGCATGACTCCGGTTGAATACCGAAATCAAGCCTTGATGGCAGCTTAAAAAAGAGTCCAAGTTTTGGGGGCTACTTCAAAGCACGGTGGGAAGACGGTGCCTTTAATTACTGCTGGTGGGAAGACGGTGCATTTAATTACTGCACGGTGGGAAGACGGTGCCTTTAATTACTGCTGGTGGGAAGACGGTGCCTTTTATTACTGTTGGTGGGAAGACGGTGCCTTTAATTACTGCACGGTGGGAAGACGGTGCCTTTAATTGCTGCTGGTGGGATGGCATTACAGTCATGTAGAGGCGAATTTATTTGCCTGAACAAGAGCATTAGGCAGATAAATCAGCCTCTACAGTTATTGACATGATTTAACGAACCTGTTGTAGTTAATTGTCTATCGAACATAAGCCACATTAATCAAAAAGGAATAAACATGCTCAGCTATGCAACTATCGGGGTTACAGATTTAGAAAAATCAGAAGCTTTTTATAACGAATTATTGGCACCTATTGGCGCAAAAACACTGATAAAAATGGAACGTATTATATTTATTGGTAAAAGTATGGCAGAGCCTATGCTCGCCATTTGTATTCCACATAACGAAAAAGTACAACACTGTGGTAACGGCAATATGCTGGCTATTGCTCCAGGTTCAAAAGAGAAGTGTGATGAAATGTATCATAAGGCAATCGCCTTGGGTGCAACCTGCGATGGCGAACCAGGACAACGTATTCCTGACGTTTTTTATGGTGCTTATTTCCGTGATTGTGATGGTAATAAAATAGTGTTCAATCACTTCGGTTAATAGCTATTATTCAAGCATAGCCTTTGACTATGCTTGAATAAACGCTAGGCAGATAAATCAGCCTCTACGATGGAATATATTTAAAACCGGCCTCTATAATTACCTTACTGCAAACAACCGTAGATAGTTTTCACTCGACAGGCGAGCGATATCTTCAATACTCTGACCGCGAACATCCCCAAGCATCTTTGCAACTTCGCTAACATACGCAGGTTGATTTTGTTTACCGCGATGCGGTACTGGCGCGAGGTAAGGTGAATCAGTTTCGATTAAGAATTTATCATCAGGTACAAGATGGGCAACTTGACGTAAAGCCGCAGCATTTTTAAAGGTAACAATACCTGAAAATGAGATATAAAACCCCATCGCAATCGCTTGCTCGGCCATTTCCCATGTTTCAGTAAAGCAATGTAATACTCCGCCAACATGCTCAGCGCCCTCTTCACGCATGATATCTAAAGTATCTTGCTGAGCATCGCGGGTGTGGATAATAATCGGTTTATTAAGATTTCGAGCAACACGTATATGCTTACGAAATGCATCTCGTTGCACTTCTTGCGTTTCTGGTGCGTAAAAATAATCTAAGCCAGTTTCACCAACAGCAACAACTCTTGGGTTGTCAGCTAATGCCAGTAATTGTTCTTCATCGACCATATCTTCTTGGTTTAATGGATGTACACCACAAGAAATTTGCACATTGTCGTATTTAGCCGTTTTTTCGGCCATGCTAGCAAAGTCTTTTAGCGTCACTGACACACAGAGCATTTTAGTCACATTTGCCGCTGTTGCTGCATTCACAACATTATCTAAATTATTATCGAATTCAGTTAAATCAAGTCGGTCTAAGTGACAATGAGAATCTATAAACAAGAAAAACTCCGAGTAGTAGGTATTTTATATTGAAGGGATTATAACAGTTGTAAAGGTTTAGGACACAGGATTAGTGAACTGATTTAACATTAATCAGTGCCCATTTATTACCACCAAGTGATTAAACTTACATGGTGTAAGTAGCATCTTTAGAGTTTAACAATCGACCCAGTGCAGATTCTATTTGATTGCGAATATTATTTTCATCGGTGACGAACGCTAACCCCACTCCAGCTTCAGTGCCATTTTGAGCACCATGTGGGGTGATCCAACATACCGAGGTTTCAAGTGGAGCAGCTTCAAGATTACCCGGTAGATAAACTTCAATGGACACTGTATCGCCAAGTTCATACTGTTCGGCGGTTTTCATAAACAAACCGCCTTGTTTCAAAAATGGCATATAGGCCATATAGAGTTCGCGATCATTTTTATATTCTAAACTGAGTACCGTCACGACTAATCCTTGATTGTTATTTATTTTAATTTAATAAGTGCGATTTAATTTAACACTTGTTCAATATCAACCAATAAGGCTTCAATTGTAAAGTTTTTATTTGCTTGAGTGAGTAATTTTATTTGTCTATTGGCATTATTAACTAAGGTTAAACATGCCCATAATTGCTCATTAGTAAACTTATTATCGACCGCAACAACTGCGTGTTCACTGAGCGCCTCACGCCAACCTGATTGCATTCTAAGCAATTGATGCAAACAATCACTGAGCCAACGTAAACAATGGCTATTATTAGCAAAGGCTTTATTTAATGACTCGGATTCATTAAAGGTCTGCAACCAATTAAGCAACGTTTGATTAAATTCAATATAAGATTGCTGTACTTGCGGGTCGGTAAGCTCTGCAAATTGATTAATATTACTAAACTCTGTCATCAATTGCTTATCATCAATGAGCTCGGCTAGTTCGTTGCCAATAGGTGGTTGCACCTTTATTTGTGAGCAGCGAC
This sequence comes from Colwelliaceae bacterium BS250, assembly GCA_040779355.1. GTDB lineage: Bacteria > Pseudomonadota > Gammaproteobacteria > Enterobacterales > Alteromonadaceae > Thalassotalea_A. Next base: position 2,673 of record JBFONS010000019.1, read on the forward strand.
TAACAATAGTTGGTAGTAATAAATCAACATCATTACAGGTTAGAATTAAAAAGCTATTATCGGTTGGCTCTTCAAGCGTTTTTAATAGCGCATTAGCAGCAGCCTCGGTCATATTTTCACAAGCATTAACTAATACAACTTTAACATCGCCTAAGTGAGCGGTTTTTTGTAAGAATCCACCAGCGAGTCTGACGATATCGACACCAATGGTTTTCTCGCCATTATTGATGACTTGTAAGTCCGGGTGCGAATGTGCTTTAAGTAGATGACAGCCTTTACATTGTCCACATGCAGCGCCTTGCGCTGAGTTCTGACAGATCAATTTATGAGCAAGCCAAACGCCCAACTCATCTTGACCAGCACAGTTGCTGCCTATCAATAATAAGGCGTGCGGCAATAAACCTTGATTGATTTTATTTTGTAAATCAAGTTCGTTACGTTTAAGCCAAACTTTATCAGCAAGCGCATTAGCCAAGATGTTCACCTACTATGTCGCGAATATCACTGTGTACTTTTGCCATTTCTTGGCTCGCATCAATGATAAAAATAGTGTCATCAGCGTCAGCTAATTCGAGGTACTTATTGCGAACTCGGTGAAAAAAATCTATTTTTTCTTGCTCTATTCTATCTAACTCGCCTCGCGCCTTGGCGCGACTTAAACCAAGTTCAGGTTCAATATCAAGATATAAAGTAAAGTTAGGTTTAAAACCATTTAAGGTAATATCAGCAATCGCATTAATGACGTCATCATTAAATTCACGCCCACCACCTTGATAAGCACGAGAGGATAAATCATGACGATCGCCAATAACCCAATGCCCTTGTTTCAATTCAGGTAAAATTTTATTGTGCAATAGCTGACTGCGACTGGCATACATTAAAAACAATTCACATTCTGGGGTTATATGTTCTCCGCATGGCTCTTTTACTAAAGCACGCAGCTTTTCAGCCAAAGGGGTACCACCAGGCTCTCGAGTTTTAGCGTAACGAATATTCGCGTCGGTTAAACATTGTTCAATGACACTAATAGCTGAAGACTTGCCTGCACCCTCAATACCTTCAACAGCAATGAACTGACCTTGCGTTAGGTTTTGACTTGATGATTGATTGCTCAACATGCTTATTTCTTTCCTCTGATGTATTTGTTTACGGCATTATTATGTTCACGCAAGCTGCTCGAAAAATAATGCTCGCCATTGCCTTTGCTAACAAAGTATAAATATGAATGCTTGTCTGGATGTAAGCTCGCTTCAATTGCTGACTTACCCGGCATGGCAATAGGTGTTGGCGGTAATGCTTTTATTTGATAGGTATTATACGCTGTTTTTTCACGAATATTGGCATAAGTAATATCGCCGGTATAGCGCTCGCCTAAACCATAAATGATGGTTGGGTCGGTTTGTAGACGCATTTTTTTTGCTAAACGATTTATAAATACTGCCGCAATGATTGGTTGCTCAAATACTTGGCCCGTTTCTTTTTCTATTAAAGACGCCATGATCAATGCTTGATAGGCGTTTTTATAAGGTAAATCTTTGACTCTTTGTTGCCAGCTTTGCTCAAGTTCTATGAGCATACGCTGATGTGCCAAGCGTAAAATATCTAAATCACTGCTACCGGCGGTATAGGCGTAGGTATCGGGAAAGAATAACCCCTCCGGGTGAGAATATTTGCTGTTGAGTAGCGTTAATATTTGTTGCGCTGTTTTATCATTTAAAGTCGGTTTGATTTTTTCAGCTTCAACCAGCTTTGCTAACCATTCTTTGAATGTTGAACCTTCAACAAAAGTAATTTTAAATTGATGCTCAACACCTGAATTTAACAGCGTTAATAGTGCGGTTAAACTCATCCCCGCTGAAAGTTGGTATGTACCGGTTTTAAGTGAGGTTAATTCAGGATTTAGCTTGGCAAACACTTTTAATAGTACTGAATTTTGTAGCCAGTGTTTATTATCTAAATCTTTTAGGAGAGTATGAAATGAAGTACCTGATTTAACGGTATAAAATTGCGATTCGGTAATTAAAAGCGGTTGCTTAACCTTGCTATCGACAGCAAATAAAATAGCCGCGATAGCAATCGCACTAATAAACAAAAAACTAATAAGCAAACGCCACATTATTGAAATCCTTTTAATACTGAATGTTGCAAAACTTTTTCTATCGATATTTTACTATGCAAAAACTGCTGCACTGGGGCAACACCTAATAATGAGTTACAAATAAACATCGCATCACTTGAGACTAATTCCGAAATTTTCGCTTCAACAATGTTTACATTAGCCAAAGCGTCAATAATATTATCACGAATAATACCATTTACACCGGCCATAGTTAATGACGGCGTAAACCAAATATCTTTTTTACACCAGAATATATTAGCGGTATTGCACTCAATAATATTATCATTTAAATCACTAACAATAACCTCATCAACAGCGAGAGTATCTAGTTCGTTGCGCACTAATACTTGCTCTAAACGATTGAGATGCTTTAAGCCGGCAAGAGCAGGATTTAAACCTAATTTAATCGAACTTTGACCAAGACGAACACCTTGTTTTTGCCATTGCTGATAATGACTAGGGTAATCGCTAACACTGACGATTATGGTTGGTTCGGTTGCTCCGATACGGGAATAACCTCGGCCATTGCTACCGGCAGTGATAATAACCTTTAAGCAACCAAGTTCTATATTCTCTGCTGCCTTGTTCATTTCATCACTAACGGCTTGCCAATCAATAAATTGAATACTCAAACGCTGACAACTGTGTTGCAGTCTAAGTAGATGCTGAGCTTGATGTTCGATAGTGGCATGCACAATTTTGGCCGTGGTAAATACCCCATCACCAAATGCGATACCACGATCACTACTTGCAACTGTTGCTATTGATTTGAAATTTACAGAGTTATAAAGCATAAAGCCTATTTCGTTATTATTGTTAAGCACATTTAAAAAGCGTTAATCATTGCAATAAAAAAAGCCTTAATACATATACCCGTTACCATTCAATATGCTGGTTTGATTGGTAACGGGTATAAAAGTATCAAGGCTTTTTATTTTATTGGCAAGTGCTACTTAACCTAATTGCTATTATTTAAATTTTCTTAAATAATAACGAACCGTTGGTGCCACCAAAGCCAAATGAATTACATAAAGCGTAATCAAGTTTCGCTTGACGCGAGCTGCCTCTAATATAATCGAGATCACAACCGTCACCTGGATTATCAAGGTTAATCGTTGCTGGAACTTCTTGATTTTGCAATGCTAAAATACTGAATATTGCTTCAGAAGATCCCGCTGCACCCAACATATGACCAGTCATTGATTTTGTTGAGCCCATCATTAGCTTATAAGCATGATCGCCAAAAATTGTTTTAGCGCCATTAGTTTCAGCAATATCGCCTGCAGGAGTCGATGTGCCATGAGCATTAATATAACCAATTTTATCTGCAGATATACCTGCGTCTTTAATCGCATTCGCCATTGCTAATGCGCCGCCTGAACCGTCTGCGGGAGGTGACGTCATATGATGCGCATCACCACTCATACCAAAACCACATAGTTCTGCGTATATTTTAGCGCCGCGCGCTTTCGCGTGCTCATATTCTTCTAATACAACAACACCAGCGCCATCGCTTAACACAAAACCATCACGGTCTTTATCCCAAGGACGAGAAGCTTGTTCAGGTGCATCGTTACGAGTAGATAATGCACGAGCAGCCATGAAACCACCGATACCTAATACTGTTGACGCTTTTTCAGCACCACCAGCAACCATAGCATCTGCATCACCGTAAGCGATCATACGAGCCGCTTGACCAATATTATGAACTCCGGTGGTACAAGCAGTCACTATCGCAATATTAGGGCCTTTAAGACCATGCATGATAGATAAATTACCTGAGATCATATTTAAGATAGTTGAAGGGCAAAAGAAAGGTGATAATTTACGAACATTTTGATCTAAGGTTTTTTTGTAACCTTCTTCGATTAACGAAAGCCCACCAATTCCGGAACCAATTGCAACGCCGATACGAGGTGCATTTTGCTCGGTAACTTCAATACCAGAATCAGCAATCGCTTGATTACCTGCAGCAATGCCATATTGGATAAATAAATCCATCTTACGGGCATCTTTTTTAGCTAAGCCAAAATTTTCAGGAGTGAAATCTTTTATCATACCAGCAAACGTGGTGGTAAAATGAGTTAGATCGAGGTGCTCAATTGGGGATATACCACTTTTTCCTGCAAGTAATGCATTCCATGTGGTTAGGGGGTCATTTCCTAGCGGGCTTAGCATTCCTAAGCCAGTAACTACGACTCGTCGCATGACAATAAATGTCTCCGCATTAGATACCAGTGCTGTTTATACCAAGTTGATTAGTTATCAAAACATTTAATGGTTAAACGAAAACTAGTAGTGTTTAATTTAATTATTATTTTGTTTTACTTTATTTTGGCTTAGAAATAAAAAAAGGCGGTATTAACCGCCTAATTTAAATAACTAACAATTAGCCATTTGCTGTAACGTAATCAATAGCTGATTGAACAGTAGTGATTTTTTCAGCTTCTTCATCAGGAATTTCAGTATCGAACTCTTCTTCAAGAGCCATTACTAATTCAACTGTGTCTAGAGAGTCTGCACCTAAGTCATCAACAAAAGATGCTTCGTTTTTAGCTTCTTCTTCTTTAACACCCAATTGTTCAACAATGATTTTTCTTACGCGTTCTTCGATAGTGCTCATGTTTCTTCCTTTACTAATTTTAGTAATTTATAAAATTGTCTGTAGTTTATTCGTCATCAACCCACCTTGCAAGTTTTTATATCAACTTTCACACTGGTCTAACCTGATGACTCATATATTATTTATGGTTGATCTTTAACAGTTTTGCAAGAAAACTTATTAATATCTAGGGAAATCCCTTAAACCATGTACATGCCACCATTTACATGAATGGTTTCACCATTAATGTAAGCGGCTGCGTCTGACGCTAAAAATCCGACAGTGCTAGCAATTTCTTCTGGTTGGCCTAAACGGTTTGCAGGAACTTGAGAGAAAATACCCTCTTTTTGCTCATCCGTTAAATCTTTAGTCATATCAGTATCAATAAAACCTGGCGAAATAGCATTCACGGTAATACCGCGAGAAGCGACTTCTTTCGCTAAAGACTTAGTAAAACCTAATAAGCCGGCTTTAGACGTTGCATAGTTAACTTGACCAGCATTGCCCATAGAGCCAACCACTGAACCAATATTAATAATACGGCCATTACGTTTTTTCATCATTGGACGCATAACGGCTTTACTAATTTTAAATAATGATGAAAGGTTAGTGTTGATGATGTCATCCCACTCAGCATCTTTCATCCGCATCATTAAGTTATCACGGGTAATACCAGCATTATTCACTAATATATCAACACCGCCAAAATCGGCTTTAATGATGTCAAATAATGCCGCAATTGAATCGTTATCAGTAACGTTTAATTCAATACCTTTACCGTTTTCGCCTAAATAAGCACTGATGTTATCAGCACCATTTTGAGAAGTAGCTGTACCTATTACAGTTGCTCCTTGGCTAACTAATTGCTCAGCAATAGCTTTACCGATACCACGACTAGCACCAGTAACTAATGCTGTTTTGCCTTCTAATGAAAATAATTGAGACATATTAAATCCTAAATTAAAGCTCTAAAGCTGAGTTAAGAGTATCGGTATTATTTACCGATACACAATTAAGTGTTTTATCAATACGTTTAATAAGGCCTGATAATACTTTACCAGGACCGGCTTCAACTAATTGAATGGGTGCTTGTGTAGCAATTGCTTGTACAGTTTCAGTCCAACGTACCGGTGAATAAAGTTGTCTAACTAATGCGTCTTTAATTGCACAAGCATCTGATTCAGCAATAACGTCAACGTTATTAATGACTGGAATAGCTGGTGTTGAAAATTCAATGTTTGCAAGATCAGCCGCAAGTTTATCCGCAGCTGGCTGCATTAACGCACAATGTGACGGTACGCTAACAGGTAAAGGTAATGCACGCTTAGCGCCTGCTGCTTTACAAAGTACGCCAGCTCTTTCTACTGCAGCTTTAGTGCCTGCAATAACGACTTGACCTGGAGAGTTAAAGTTTACCGCTGAAACAACCTCACCTTGTGCAGCGTCGCTACATGCTTTAATGATTGCAGCATCATCTAAACCGATAATCGCGAACATAGCACCAGTACCTGCAGGTACCGCTTCTTGCATATAAACGCCACGTTTTTCAACAAGTTTAACACCGGCTTCTAAACTAATAACATCAGCACAAACTAATGCAGAGTACTCACCTAAGCTATGCCCGGCTAATACCGATGGCGCTGTGCCACCTTTCGCTCGCCATGCTCTAAAAATGGCAACACTTGCGGTTAACAATGCCGGTTGAGTGTAATTGGTTTGGTTTAATTTGCCGTCGCTATCATTTTGAATAAGATCCCAAAGATCGTATCCTAATGCTGCTGATGCTTGTGCAAAGGTGGCTGATACTTCTGGGTTATCAGCAAGGTCAGCTAACATGCCTACGGCTTGTGAACCTTGACCAGGAAATATAAAGGCTAAATTATTGCTCATTATTTTATTCTTCTTAAATAATTACAGTTAAAGTAAAAGTTAAACTTAAAATTAAAATTAAAACTTAACTAATGCTGAACCCCAGGTAAAACCACTACCAAAAGCTTCCATTAAAACTATTTGACCACGTTGAATACGACCATCACGTACAGCTTCATCTAATGCTGTAGGGATTGTGGCCGCCGAGGTATTACCATGTTTATCAAGCGTTACCACAACTTGCTCCATCGGTAACGAAAGTTTTTTCGCCGCTGCTGCAATAATACGTAAGTTAGCTTGATGTGGCACTAACCAATCTATTTCAGATTTATCCATATTATTATGAGCTAATGTCTCAGTAACAATTTCACTTAAGCGTGTTACTGCAACTTTAAACACTTCATTGCCTTTCATATACATGTAGGCTTTTTCTTCGGTAAGTAAATCACCGCGTTTTGGCGAATTAGCACCAAGTAAATGACCAAAATTGCCATCGGAATGCAAATGCGTAGAAATGATCCCCGGCTCTTCTGTCGCTTCGATAATTACGGCACCGGCGGCATCACCAAATAAGATAATGGTTGAGCGATCTGTTGGGTCACACATATGTGATAACGCATCAGCACCAATCACTAAAATACGTTTTGCCATACCAGACTTAATGTATTGATCAGCAACACTCAAGCTGAAGATAAAACCAGAACACGCGGCAGCTACATCGAATGCTGGAATTAACGGTATGTTAAGGTATTTTTGTACATTACATGCGGCACTAGGTAAATCAACATGAGAGCTGGTGGTACCCATTACAATCATATCGATGTCAGAGGCTTCTAGGCCGGCCATTTCTAACGCTTTTTTAGCGGCTTCGGCGCCCATGAAAGCAACATTTTCATGTTCTGCTGAAATACGGCGTTCTCTTATACCTGTTCGATCAAAGATCCATTGATCTGTAGTATCCACCATTTTTTCAAGATCAGCATTTGATCTGACTTGTTCAGGAAAATAACTACCAGTACCTACTATTTTTGAATTCATTATTTGTTTAAGACCTTTTAGCTAAACCGAGTTCCAATTTGTCTTTAATTTTTTGTGGAACTTGCCTTTCAACTTCTTTAACAGCTTCTAATATCGCGTTATAAAAAGCTGAACTTGTGGCATTACCATGACTTTTCACAACAATACCGCGTAATCCTATCAAACTTGCGCCGTTATACTGGTCGGGGTTCAGGCGTTTTACGATCTTTTTTAAGGTTGGATTGAGTAAAACACCTAAAATACGGGTAAATTTGCTGTCATTAATGATTTTCATCACTTTTGCCATCACTAATTTAGCCACACCCTCACAGGTTTTTAATGCAACATTACCAACAAAACCATCACAGACAATAACATCTGCTTTACCTGAAAAAATATCGTTACCTTCAATAAAACCAATATAATTAATAACCGAACATTTTTCGAGCAAGTCGGCAGTCTGTTTTATATGCTCACTACCTTTGATCGCTTCCTCCCCCATATTAAGCAAAGCAACACGAGGGCTAGCAATGCCATCAACTTGTTCAGCCATAACAGAGCCCATTAGGCCAAATTGAAATAATATTTCGGGTTGAGAAAAAACATTGGCGCCTAAATCAAGCATAAAAGCGTGCGTTGATTTATTGGCGATTGGAAGTTGCGATACTAATGCAGGTCGTGCAATACCGGGAAGCATTTTTAATACATAATGTGCGGTTGCCAATAACGCGCCGGTATTACCAGCACTAACACAAGCGTCTGCATCACCTGACTTAACTAGGTCTATTGCTTTACGCATAGATGAATCTTTTTTAAATCTTAAAGCATTACTTGGTTTTTCATCCATAGCAATAACTTCACTGGTATGGTGAATAATAACACGTGGGTGATCTAAAAAATTGTTAAGTTTGAGGTGTTTAAGAATAGTTTTTTTATCGCCACAGAGGATGAGACGAAGTTTTGGCAGTTTTTTTATTGCCAATATTGCAGAGGGAATTGTTATAAGGGGGCCTGAATCGCCCCCCATAACATCTAACGCTACCGTTAGACTGTCCAAAGTAAACTCGCTTATGAAGCGATTACTTTAACACCTTTGTAAAAGCCATCAGCTGTTACATGGTGACGACGATGTGATTCGCCTGAAACTGGATCTACTGATAAGTTTTCAGTTACTAATGCATCGTGTGAACGGCGCATGCCACGTCTTGAACGAGATTTTTTACTTTTCTGTACGGCCATTACCCTACTCCTAAATTTTCAAATTATTTCAATTGTTTTAACAAATCAAATGGATTCGGTTTATCAAGTGTTTCCGGTAACGTACCCCAAGTGCTATCAGCAGAAGCTGAACAGTCCTTAAGAATATGTTTCGGTATTAATGGAATTTCAAGCATTAACTCGGATTCCACTAACTCACGTAATTTAACTTCACCATTTTCATCTAATTCTACAGCATCGTATTCTGAAGGTAAGAGCGCAGCTCCCTCTTCATCTTTCACAGGACTAAAACAAAACGTTACATTAAGTTCTTGCACATATGATTCATTACAACGCTGACATGTTAACGAAACTTGGGTTGATGCGTTACCGCTGATAACAATCAAACCTTGTTCATCAACTTCAAAATTCATTTTTACATTTACTTGCTCACTGGCCTTTTCAGACACTGCGAGCAATCTGTCTAATCCGATTAATTCAAAATAGCCATTACACACAAGGCGACGTTGCGCACTGCGTCTTGGATCTATTGTTAATGGAAGCTTAAGATTCTTCATATGGCGCGCATATTAAATGGTGTAGGCGCTTGTGTCAAAAGAAAAATCATCAAATTAAATGTAAAACACCATTTAATGACAAATTTTAACACAACAGGTTTATTTGTGAACAAATAATCGCATTAAAACAGCAATTAAACTTAATTAGCTAAGTTTTTTGCATTAATTAAATATTATTAGGTAAACTTGCCACTATTAAGTCCCTTTTCATATTTTAAAAGAGTAGTCACGTAATGACACAATTAATTCTTGGTTCTACCTCACCGTTTCGAAAAGCGTTACTGGAAAAATTTAATGTACCTTTCATCTGCGCAAAACCAAATATCGATGAAACAGCATTAGAAAATGAATCACCAGAAAAATTAGTGGCAAGGCTGGCACTACAAAAAGCGTTAAAAGTAAAAGAACAATTTACCCAGGGATTAATTATTGGTTCGGATCAAGTTGCCGTTTGCGATGATAACATTCTAGGCAAACCGCATAATTTTGAAAATGCGGTAAAACAGTTAACCTCATTTAGTGGTAAAACGGTGACGTTTCTAACCGGGCTTTGTCTATTAAATGCTGAAACGGGCAATAGCCAGGTAATAGTAGAACCTTTTGATGTAAGTTTTAGAGAACTTAGCTTAGAAGAGATCAGTCATTACTTACATGCTGAGCAGCCATATAACTGTGCGGGTAGTTTTAAAAGTGAAGCATTAGGGATTTGCTTATTCTCAAGCTTACAAGGCGACGATCCTAATACCTTAATTGGTTTACCGTTAATTCGTTTACATCAGTTATTAAAGAATGAAGGGTTTGATGTACTTGCTATGCAGCAATAAGTACTAGGTACTAATACCTACTGTCATTACAAACAAAGAGGCCAGTATACAAAATAATATACTGGCCTCTTTATTTGTGTGCAAAGCTTATATAGCAGCTATATTGAACATCAGTTTGCTATTAATAAGTTTTTGGTGTCAGTTTCTTCAACGACTTAGTTAACGCTTCATCATAGGGTGCTTCAAACTTAACTCGCTCTTCAGAGCGCGGATGAGTAAATTCAATGCTCGCGGCATGTAAAAATAAACGTTTCAAGCCTTTCTTGTTCATCTCACTGGTAAACTCATCTGAGCCATATTTACTATCACAAGCAATTGGATGACCTGATACTTGGCAATGCACTCTAATTTGATGCGTACGACCTGTTACCGGAAATGCTCGAACAAGTGAACAACCTTCATAATGTTGTATTAAGCGAAAACGAGTTTCAGACTCTTTGCCATTAACATTATCAACTACCACTACTCGCTCACCTGATTTAAGATCATTTTTTCTTAAACCTTCAGTGACCGACCGTAATTTACCTGACCAATGGCCCTTTACTAAGGCATGGTAAAACTTTTGTACTGTTTTGTTACGTAATTGCTCATGTAAATTGCGCAACGCTGACCGTTTTTTAGCAACTAATAAACAGCCTGAAGTATCTCTATCAAGACGATGTACTAGTTCCAACATTTTCGCTTGTGGTCGCAATGCCCGCAATGCTTCAATTAAACCAAAGCTTAAACCACTACCACCATGCACAGCCATACCAGTTGGCTTATTAATAACAATCATGCATTCATCTTCGAATAAGATATTAGATTCTAATGAAGAAACAATATTTAAACTCGTTGAAACGGGTGCCGCTTCGGCCGATACTCGAATAGGTGCGACTCGAACAATATCTTCAGTGATAAGTTTGTATTCGGGTTTGGTACGTTTTTTATTGACGCGGATTTCGCCCTTTCTTAACAGGCGATAGATCATACTTTTTGGCACACCTTTTAAGGTTTTTAACAAAAAGTTATCAATTCGTTGCCCATCAGTTTCTTCATCAATAGTAATGAATCTCACTTTAGGTCTTTCTTCAGTGCTATTGGCACTTTCGGCGGTATTTTTACCGACTTTTTTGATTTCATCTTTCATAGCGGCGAGTTTAGCATAAATTATTAATAAAAAAGACTTAAATCAGGTAAAAACAGCAGCAATTTATATTGCCTTATGCGGTTGTTTAGTGGGATAATGAAAGCGTTGTTGATGAAATATTCCAATAACGCATAAAACGATGTTCTTGTAGAGACGTAAGAGGTTTTCTGCGGCAACTTCAATGTACATATTATCAGCTACTAGTTAGCACGATACATTGAATGCATTGCCTATTGCTTACACTAGAGTATGTAACTTACTAGTGTTGACAGCATAAACAGACAATCCAGTGAAAAAGAATAAATAATATAAAAATAGCGCAGCATGACAGCTGAGTGAAAAGTTAAAATAAATGACCACACAAGCATATTAATTATTTATGAAAATAATTAATAATTGAGCAATGTGTTGTCATTTAATTAAAAAACAATCAAATACATAAACAGTCCCTGATAGTTCGGGAGTTGACATCCGTGAGGCTGCCAATCCTCTGTATGCAAAGAGTAAGGTTATAGTAACTGGGCTTGATGCATGACAAAGATTGCTTTTGCACTTAGCAAAGTGTTGTGACTAAACCAATGAGTCACAGACAATATGAAACGTATGTTAATCAATGCTACACAGTCGGAAGAATTCCGCGTAGCACTTGTAGATGGTCAAACCCTTTACGATTTAGATATCGAGAGCCCTGGCCACGAACAAAAAAAATCAAACATCTATAAGGGTACTATTACTCGTGTAGAGCCATCTTTAGAAGCTGCTTTTGTCGATTACGGTGCTGATCGTCACGGTTTCTTACCAATGAAAGAAATTGCTCGCAACTATTTCCCACAAGGCTATAGTTTCCAAGGTCGCCCAAGCATCAAAGATGTATTGCGTGAAGGCCAAGAAGTTATCGTGCAAATTGATAAAGAAGAGCGTGGCCAAAAAGGCGCAGCGTTAACTACTTTTATTAGTTTAGCCGGCAGCTATTTAGTATTAATGCCAAACAATCCTCGTGCTGGTGGTATTTCACGCCGTATTGAAGGTGATGAGCGTACTGACCTTAAAGATTCATTAAGCAAATTAAGCTTACCTAAAGGTATGGGCTTAATTGTCCGCACCGCTGGTGTTGGTAAAGCTTATGAAGAGCTAGAATGGGATTTAAATGTTTTATTAAAACATTATGCAGCGATTGCTGAAGCAGCTGAATCTAAGCCTGCACCATTTTTAATTCATCAAGAAAGTAACGTTATTCTACGTGCTATTCGTGACTATTTACGTCGTGATATTGGTGAAATTGTTATTGACCGTCCGAAAATTTTCGAAAGCGTAAAACAACATATCCAATTAGTGCGTCCAGATTTCCTTAATAAAGTAAAACTTTATAAAGCAGAAGTACCACTATTTACTCACTACCAAGTTGAATCACAGATAGAGTCAGCCTTCCAACGTGAAGTGCGCTTACCTTCTGGTGGTTCAATTGTTATCGATCCTACTGAAGCATTAACTTCAATAGACGTTAACTCGGCACGTGCAACTAAAGGTAGTGATATTGAAGAAACAGCATTCAATACTAACCTTGAAGCGGCTGAAGAAGTTGCTCGCCAATTACGCTTGCGTGATTTAGGTGGTTTAGTCGTTATCGATTTTATCGATATGACCCCAGTGCGCCATCAACGTGAAGTTGAGAATCGTATGCGTGATGCCGTGCGTCCAGATAGAGCTCGTATCCAGTTAGGTCGAATTTCAAGATTCGGTTTACTCGAAATGTCTCGTCAACGTTTACGCCCATCTATTGGCGAAACCAGTCAGAGTGTTTGTCCTCGCTGTAGTGGTACCGGACATGTACGTGGTGTTGAATCATTAGCGTTATCAATATTACGTTTAATGGAAGAAGAAGCCATTAAAGATAAAACCAGTCAAGTACATGCACAAGTACCTGTACCTGTTGCAACTTACTTATTGAATGAAAAACGTAATGCTGTTGGTCACATTGAAAAGAGTCATGACGTTAAGGTATTAATTTTACCTAACCGTGATATGGATACTCCGCAATACGAAGTTATCCGTGTTCGTGATGATGAATCAATTTGTACTGCAAGCTATGAAATGGAAGTTACTGCTAGCGCACCTGAGGAAGCGGTTATGCCGAAATTCCAAAAGGATGTGGTTAAACGTGATGAGCCAGTTCTACAAGGTATGTCAGCACCGTCAACTGCAAATTCTGCACCTGCCAAAACTGAAACGGTAAAAGCAGCACCTGCAAAAGTGGCTAACAAACAATCTTCAGGATTGATTGCTGGTATTGTTGCTTTCTTCAAATCATTATTTGCTGCTGAAGAAAAAGTTGTGGAAGTTAAAAAACCGCAACCAAACAGAAACCGTCAAGGTCAAGATAGACGCGAGCAACGTAACAGTAAGCCACGTAATCAACAACGTCGTGGTAAAGGCCAAGATCGTAATAAAGACCGTAATCAAGATCGCAACCAAGTTCGCAATCAGCAAAATACAGATGAAAATGTAAAAGCGCCGATTCAGAAGCCAGTTCAAGCGAAAAAACAACCAGCTAAGAAGCCAGCTTCTGCTGCTGATGAAAAATCGAATGAAATGCCAAAAGAAGCGAAAGTTACTGAACGTCGTCAACGTCGTAATACTCGTAAGAAGATCCGTGTACAAGAAGGTGATAAACCTGCAGCAGTTAACTTTTCAAATAAATCGGCAGACAATGCTGAGATAGTTGAAAGTAAAGACGTAGTAGCTACAGCGGTTATTGATGAGCAAACAACTGAAGCAAATGTAACGACTACTGAAAGTACTGAGCCGCGCGCTAGAAACAGGCGCTCTCCTCGTCATTTACGTTCACACGGTCAACGTCGTCGTAAAGATCAACCAGAGTCTGCTGAAGTGCAAAACGCAGCGGTTGCTGATAATGCGCCAGAGCAAGTTACTGAAGATCCAGTTGTCGCTAGATACCCTAGTGCAAGCGAAGAAGTGGTAGAAGTACAAACATCACTTGATTTGCCAGAGCCAGTGACAACAGAAAAATCTGCTGAAACTGTTAACTCTGATGTTGCAGAAGTTGCTGAAGTTGCTGAAGTTGCCACTACTGAAACAGCTACGATTAACGAACAACAGCAAGACTTGCCATTAGTTGCTGAAACAGCACCAGTAGTTGAAGCAGCACCAGTAGTTGAAGCAGCGCCTGTTGTTGAAGCAGCACCGGTTGTTGAAGCAGCACCTGTTGTTGAAGCAGCACCTGTTGTTGAAGCAGCACCGGCTGTTGAAGCAACTCCAGTTGTTGAAGCAGCGCCTGTTGTTGAAGCAGCACCGGTTGTTGAAGCAGCGCCTGTTGTTGAAGCAGCGCCGGTTGTTGAAGCAACACCAGTTGTTGAAGTAGCGCCTGTTGTTGAAGCAGCGCCGGTTGTTGAAGCAACTCCGGTTGTTGAAGCGGCTCCAGTAGTTGAAGCGCCAGTTGTTAAAAAAGCGGCTGTTGCTAAGAAAGCGCCTGTTGCTAAAGTTGTTAAAAAAGCGGCTGCCTATAAAGGTAAAGCTAATGCTCCTATGACTAAGCCTAAAGCAGCAGAGAATGGTGAACAAGCTATTCCAACTGCAGCATTAAGCTCAAGCGACCGCACGCAAGTGTCTCGCTCGAATAGCTCAGCAGCATCTTCTTTTGCTAAAAGCAAAAGTTCAGCAGGTCCAACTAAGCCAGGTGCTTAACGTAACTAATAATGTAGTGTGTCTAAATTAATTTAGACACTATCATTTAGTAAACGACAATAAAAAGCCAGTCAATCGACTGGCTTTTTTATATCTTTAATTTACTAATACTTAAAGAGATAGATGCTGTGCATTTTTCTCGATAAACTTATCACCAATGCCCTTCACGTTCGTTAATTCTGATACGGCTTTAAATGGCCCGTTCATTTCACGATAATCGACAATAGCCGTAGCTTTTTTCATACCTAAGCCTTTAATGGCACTTAACTGCTCTGCGCTGGCTTTATTAACGCTAAGACGCACATTTGCTGCTGGTGCAGAGGTCGCACTATCTTTGGCGAAAGCTGGATTAAATGAAGTGGTTAAAGCTGGAGTTAATATTAGCGCAACTGCCAATAGTGATGGATGAAATATTTTCATAAGTAATTCCTTTACGTTAGTTAGTTAACCACACCCTGTGGTTAAATTTAGAATAGTAGAAGAAATTAAATTTGCAAGTTTGTGGTTACGCTATGGTTCTAAAAAGACAGATATAACTCCAAACGTAGTACCTAATAGCGCCATCAGCGGAATTAATTAAATGCACCATCAGCGGAAGTAATTAAATGCACCGTCTTCCCATCATGCTTTTGGATGGGATCTCCATCAGCGCGCAGAAGACCTGAGGAGTGCACCACTTCAGAAACAAAAAAGCACCGTATCACATCACGAGTGATGGGATAAGCAACATGGATGTTGTGAATATCGAAAATGCAGGATGCATATTTTCGTGACGGTGCCATTGATTAAATCAACGTTAGCTAATCGATTGATTGATATCTTGTAATACTTGATGTGGATCGGCAGATTTGGTAATTGGCCGACCAATCACTAAATAATCAACACCAATATCAATCGCTTCTGGCGGTGTCATAATGCGTTTTTGATCATCAACTGCAGAGCCCGCAGGACGGATACCCGGCGTGACTAATTGAAAATCACTACCAAGCTCAGACTTTAATATTTGCGCTTCCTGTGCAGAGCAGACAACACCATCTAAGCTAGCGTTTTTAGCTAAAGTCGCTAATTTTAAAACATGCTCTTGTGGCGTTGCAGTTATACCAAGCTCAATTAAGTCTTGTTCAGACATTGAGGTTAACACTGTTACGGCAATGAGCAAGGGTGCTTTGTCACCAAAAGGCTCAAGCGCAAGCTTGGCTTGTTGCATCATTTTAGTACCACCGCTTGCGTGGACATTAACCATCCAAACACCCAGTTCAGCTGCTGCAGCAACGGCTTTAGCAACAGTATTAGGAATGTCATGAAATTTTAAATCTAAAAAAACATCGAAGCCTTTATTAACTAAGGTGCGGACAAATTCAGGACCAAAATGGGTGAACATTTCTTTACCGACTTTTAATTTAGCATCCGCAGGATTAATTTTATCGACAAATGCTAACGCATCAATTTGGTTTGCAAAATCTAGCGCCACAACGACTTTGGCATCAGACATAATTATTACTCTCCTTCAAGGCCACGTACCGGCTTAAGTTGCTCCCAATCATGACAAGAAGGGCAAGACCAATAGTGAACCGAACTGTTAAAACCACAATTACGACAGCTGTATCGTGGCCTCATGTTTAAATATGCGGCAACCAACTCTTTAATAACATCTAAACTTTGTGAGGTAGCAGCCTCTTGTTCGTCTTGCATTTGCAAGTTTACAAAATGTTTAAAGCCACGAATGGTTGGTCGGCGTTTTAATGCAGAAAGAATGTATTCTTCTGCTTTTTGTTTTGATTGTGTTTCGGTAATAAAATCTAAGTATTTTATTAGTGCAGAAGTGCTACCGGATTTATCATAAACTTGTTTAATAAAAGGATAAAATTCATCTGCGATGTCACTACGCTGGTAGCAAGCATACATTTTATCAATTACGTCAGGAAAATACTCCTGATCTTGTAAAAATATTTCTTTATAACAACGACAAGCATTATTAAATTGATCGTTACTTTCGAATACTTGCGCCATTAATAAATTAGCGCGGCTCGATTTAGGATCTAGCTCTAGAGCATTTTGTAATAATTCAAGCTCTTTAATATATTCATCTTTTGTAAAAGCAATAGAGGCAAGCTCACAATAGAAGTTTGCCAACACATGTTTTAATTTTCGGTCTTTAGATTTGAGCACTGACTTTTCAAGCGCTATGCCATGATCCCAATCTTTGGTTGATTGGAAAATGTTTAACAAATAGCTCAGTGATTTTTTACCATACATGCTTGATTTGAGCAGCTTGGTGAACATTTTTTCAGCGCGGTCATATAAACCGGCACTGTAAAAATCTCGACCGAGTTCAAATACCGCTTGTTGTTTTTCTTTATCTGACAGCATCGGTTGACGAACTAAATATTCATGAACCTTTAATGCCCTATCCAGCTCACCACGGCGTCGGAAAAGATTAGCCATAGCAAAATGTGCTTCCACAGTATCATCTTCAACCTCAAGTGCTTCAAGGAGATAATCCATGGCTTTATCTTGTTGGTTAGATAATAAGTAATTTAAACCGGTAGAGTATTTGATCGTGAGTGAATCTTTATCATGTTGTTTTTTTTGTTTTACACTATTACGGCCCATAAACCAGCCATATCCGACGGCTACAGGTAATAATAAAAACAACAATTCAAACATAACTTAATGATTCTTTTGCGATTGGGTTTTAGCATGTTTATGACGTTTTAACTTACGTGCCACCATAAAAGTGAACATTGTAAATACCCCAATAACAAAACCAATGAACGTAAATATACTGACCGCCTGAGCTACACGTAATTCACTGCGAGCAATAATATAATTCAACTCAATCAATTGGTCGTTTTGCGAACCAAAGACAAAGGCAATTGCTAAAAAAACAAATAAAACTAAGACTGACAAATATAATTTCAAGTGATAACTCTCAAATCAATTATAAAATATGCTGAAATGCCTTTCATTAAAGTGAATTTAATAGCATTTCGTAAAGTATCTAGAAAATCTGAGGGTCAGAGTAAACTTTATTAACAATAAAGTTTACTCTGACCCTCAAAATGTTGGTTAACAGACTAAGCGATAGGAAGGTTTACTCGTTCTCTTAGCTCTTTACCTGGTTTAAAGTGCGGCACATATTTACCAGTCAATTCAACTGATTCGCCGGTTTTTGGATTACGACCAACTCTAGGTGCGCGGTAATGTAATGAGAAGCTACCAAAACCACGAATTTCAATACGATCACCCTGCTCTAAGGTACTCGACATCATTTCTAAGATTTCTTTAATCGCCACTTCAACATCTTTAGCTGATAAATGATCTAACTTATCAATTAATTTTTCAATGAGTTCTGACTTGGTCATTCGACCTCCTGCCTAACTACGTTATATGTTACGAGTATCAATTAAATTGCTACGAAATCTATATACCAAAACTATTAATTATTTAACTCAAGGTTGAGTAATTAACTAGCCTAAGCGGCATTACTTAATGAAAAATCATTAAGCTACTGAATCAATTAACGAACTCTGCTGTTTAATACATCTTGTTCTATTACATAGTGTAGTCTATTGATATATAACTAGTAAAGGTGTAACCCTATAATTTAGATACAAAAAAGCCGCTAATAATAGCGGCTTTTAAATATTACGTAAAAAACGTTAGTCAGTTATTAAAACTAATCTTAGTTTTTAGCGTTTTTGAAAGCTTCAGCCATAGCGCTAAGGCCAGTGTCTTCAACTTTGTTTAAGCTATCCATTGCAGTACGTTCGTCTGCTTGGTCTTTCGCTTTGATTGATAAGCTGATAGTGCGGTTCTTACGATCAACACCAACAAACTTAGCTTCAACTTTTTCACCAACTTTAAGAACTGTAGATGCATCTTCAATGCGATCTGCAGAGATGTCAGCTACACGTAGGTAACCTTCAACTGTATCAGCTAGTTCAATTTTAGCGCCTTTAGCGTCAACTTCGATAACAGTACCAGTTACGATAGCGTTTTTCTTGTTGTCAGCTAAATACATGTTGAACGGATCATCTTCAGTTTGCTTAACGCCTAATGAAATACGCTCGCGTTCTGGGTCAACTTGTAATACAACAGCTGATATTTCATCACCTTTTTTGTATGCGCTAACTGTTTCTTCTCCGCCATTCCAAGAAATGTCAGATAAGTGAACAAGACCATCAATTCCGCCGTCAAGACCAATGAAGATACCGAAGTCAGTGATTGACTTGATCTTACCTGATACTTTGTCGCCTTTGTTGAAGTTTTGAGCAAATGCTTCCCAAGGGTTTTGGATACATTGCTTAAGACCTAGAGAAATACGACGACGTTCTTCGTCTATTTCAAGAACCATAACTTCAACTTCATCACCTAAGTTAACAACTTTAGATGGGTGGATGTTTTTGTTAGTCCAATCCATTTCAGAAACGTGAACTAAACCTTCAACGCCTTCTTGGATTTCAACGAAACAACCGTAGTCAGTTAAGTTAGTTACGCGACCAGAAAGTTTAGAACCTTCAGGGTAACGCTTAGCAATAGCTGCCCATGGATCTTCGCCTAACTGCTTCATACCTAGTGATACACGAGTACGTTCACGGTCGAATTTAAGAACTTTAACTGGGATTTCATCACCAACGTTAACGATCTCACTTGGGTGCTTAACGCGTTTCCAAGCCATATCAGTGATATGTAGTAAACCATCAATACCACCAAGGTCAACGAATGCACCGTAGTCAGTAAGGTTCTTAACGATACCTTTAACTTCTTGGCCTTCTTGTAAAGACTCAAGTAATTCATCACGTTCAGCACTGCTTTCTGTTTCGATAACAGCACGACGTGAAACAACTACGTTATTACGCTTTTGATCAAGCTTAATAACTTTAAATTCTAAATCTTTGCCTTCAAGGTGAGCAGTGTCACGTACTGGACGTACATCTACTAAAGAACCTGGTAAGAAAGCACGGATGTTGCTAACTTCAACTGTGAAGCCGCCTTTAACTTTACCGTTGATAACACCGATAACAGTTTCTTTCTCTTCGTAGGCTGTTTCAAGGAACTGCCATGCTTCATGACGCTTAGCATCATCACGAGAAAGGATTGTTTCACCGAAACCATCATCTGTAGCTTTAAGAGATACATCTACTTGATCGCCAACGGCAACTTCAAGTTCGCCAGCAGCGTTTTTGAATTGATCAATAGATACAACACTTTCAGATTTAAGGCCAGCATCAACAAGAACATTGTCTTTTTCAATACGTACGATAGTACCTTTGATAATTGAACCTGGGCGGGTTTCGACTTCTTTTAAGCTCTCTTCAAAAAGCTGTGCAAAATTTTCCATCATAACTTGTATATTAAACTCAGTTATTAGTCCAATCCACATCATGTGTCATGGGTAAGTTAAATTAGCTTCGCGCATCCATGCAGTAAGCTCTATAAAATTAATTTATGTGTAAATCAGAAGTTAAGATAACTTCTCATTGGCAAACAATAGAATCTTTTCTACTACTTGTTCAATGGTTAATTCAGTAGAATCAACGATTAATGCCCCTTCGGCAGGTACAAGCGGAGCAACACTTCTGTTTTGATCTCGCTCATCTCTTTGACGTATGTCAGCTAAAAGGCGCCCGATATTAACATCTAAACCCTTTTGTTGCAACTGAATCATGCGTCTTTTCGCTCTTTCTTCGGCGCTGGCCGTTAAAAAAACTTTTACCGGCGCATCAGGGAAAACTACTGTGCCCATATCACGACCATCCGCGAGTAAACCAGGCATTTGTTTAAATGCTCTTTGGCGACGTAATAATGCTTCGCGAACACGAGGGAATGCAGCAATTTTTGAGGCTACTGCGCCGACTTCTTCAGTGCGTATATTTTGCGTAACGTCTTCGCCTTCGAGTAATACTCTCGGCTCGCCATCATCAACAATTTTAAATTCAACATCTAAATGCGATGCAAGAGGAATAATTGCTTCTTCTTCTTCAACGCTAATATTGTGATGTTGCACGGCTACTGCTAGTACACGATAAATTGCGCCACTATCAAGGAAGTTCCAACCTAATTGTTCAGCAACAATTTTAGCGACAGTGCCTTTACCTGCACCGCTTGGGCCATCAATAGTGATTAATGGAATGCTTTCCTGCATAGATATTTCTCCTAAATAGAAATTCTGCAAAATTATACGGCATTTGTATTATAAAATCGCGAAAAAATTTCATTACAATATCAAGACAACGTTGATACTTGAGCTAATTTATCAAAATAATCCGGAAATGTTTTTGCAGTACACTTCGGATCATTAATCGTTACGGGGCTATCTCCGAGGGCTACAAGAGAAAAACACATAGCGACCCTATGGTCGTCATAGGTATCAATTTCAGCGTGTTTAAGCGAACTCGGAGGCGTGATAGAAATATAATCATGACCTTCGATAACTTCAGCACCTACTTTTCGAAGTTCAGTTGCCATAGCAAATAATCGGTCAGTTTCTTTTACTCGCCAATTATAAATATTTCTAATGGTTGTTGTGCCTTTTGCAAAAAGTGCGGTAGTAGCAATAGTCATTGCAGCATCAGGAATATGATTCATATCCATATCAATTGCTTTTAATGGTTTACCAATGACGGTTATTGACTCGTCTTGCCAACGAACTTCTGCGCCCATTTTTTCAAGCACATCAGCGAAATGCTTATCACCTTGTACACTTAACTTACCAACGCCATGTACGGTAATTTGACCGCCCTTAATCGCGCCAGCTGCTAAAAAGTATGATGCAGAAGAAGCATCACCTTCAACCATATACTTATCTAACGCTTGGTATGATTGCATGCCCTTAACTGTAAACGACTTATAATCATTATTTTTTACGTTTACACCGAACCTTTGCATAATGTCTAAGGTAATATCAATGTAGGGCTTAGAAACGAGTTCACCTTCGATATTTATATTGGTATCTGTTTGCAATAAAGGCGCTATCATCAAAATTGCAGTTAAGAATTGACTCGATATAGAACCATCAATTGTCACTGAACTTCCGGTTAAGGCTTTACCCGTTATTTTTAATGGTGGATAGTCTTGGTTTTCTAAATATTCTAAATCAGCACCAAGTTGTTCTAGGGCATCACCTAAATGTCCAATTGGTCGTTCTTTCATTCTAGGTTCACCTGTTAGCACATATTCGCCGTCACTGGCGGCAAGTGCTGCACACAGTGGGCGCATTGCTGTACCTGCGTTACCAAGAAATAGTTCTATCGGTTCTTTAGTACTGGAATTAGTGCTGAAAAAGCCATTATTACCGACAACGGTACACTCAGTTCCACAATCACTTAAGGTGTATTTTATACCAAGACTTGTTAACGCATTAAGCATATGGTTAATGTCGTCACTTACTAATAGATTAGTAATTTTAGTTACACCGTTTGCTAATGCGGCAATTAACAATGCGCGATTAGACAGACTTTTAGAACCAGGTAAAAAAACGTCTCCGTTTATTTTACTTATTGGATTTAATGTTAATTGTTCCACCTTACCTAGCCCTCTTTTCAAATTGTTGCATAAATTCAACTAAGGCAACGACCCCTTCTAAAGGCATTGCATTATAAATACTGGCACGCATACCACCAACACTACGATGACCTTTCAATGCTAATAAGCCATGCGCTTTCGCCGCAGTTAAAAACTCGCTATTTAAGCTAGCGTCGGTTAAGTAAAATGGCACATTCATGGTACTGCGATTTGCGATGTTGATATTGTTAAAGTAGAAATTACTGTTATCAATGTAGCTATATAAATATTGGGCTTTTTGTTGATTGATTTTAGCCATCATTTCGACGCCACCAAGCTCTTTTAACCACTGAAATACTAAGCTTGCTAAATACCAAGCATAAGTCGGCGGCGTATTAAACATAGAGTCGTTATCGGCAGTGACTTTATAGTCTAAAATAACCGGCGTTACCGCTTGCTGTTGGCCAATTAAATCGTCACGTACAATAACGATAGTTAAACCTGATGGACCAATGTTTTTTTGCGCACCAGCATAAATCAAACCAAACTTTGACACATTAATTGGGCGAGATAATATGGTTGAAGACATATCAGCGACTAATGGCACGTTGCCAGTGTTCGGTACATCAAAGATTTCGATACCATCAACGGTTTCATTCGGGCAGTAATGCACATAGGCCGCTTCTGGGTTTAGATCCCAGTGCTGCGATGCTAACGCCTGTTTTTCCCCGTCTTGCTCTACAACTGCATCGATAACGCGAATATCGCCATATTTCTTTGCCTCAACTACTGCGGCTTTTGACCAAGACCCGGTAACAATATAATCAGCCGATTGACCTTGCTTAAGTAAGTTTAGTGGTACAGCTGAAAACTGACCGCGACCACCGCCATGGCAAAATAACACTTTATAGTTAGTTGGAATGTTTAATAATTCGCGTAAGTCGGCTTCGGCATCGCTAGCAAGCTGCATAAATTCAGAGCCACGATGACTTAGTTCCATCACCGAGCACCCGGTATTGTTCCAGTTAATAAATTCAGATTGAGCGCGAGCCATGACGGTCGTTGGTAACATTGCCGGACCGGCACAAAAATTATAAATGCTAGACATTATGATCCCATATAATTTAAAACAACGGCTCTTAATACCAAGTTCATTGCAATGGTTTAAGAGTGTGTTTGAGATAAAGTAAAAATTGCGAGTTACTTTTATTAGAAAGCAACTCGCAATTTTTACTACTCTTTAAAAACAAAATGAGCGGTAAAGACCGCTCATTTTTATTTTTTATTTTAGAAGTTACTCTTCAGTATCTGTTTCCTCACCGGCAGCTTCATCAGCTTGCGGTGCGTCATCGGTACTATTTGTGACTTCCTCACCAGTAGAGGCTTCGGCGATTTCCCCCTCTTCTAGCAATTCTTCAACCTCTTCGATTTCATCGATACGTTGTAATCCAACTACGCTTTCAGTTTCAGCAGTTCTGATGATACGAACACCTTGAGTGTTACGACCAATAATGCCGACTTCTTTAACGCGAGTTCTTACTAACGTGCCGTTATCTGTGATGATCATGATTTCATCAGCGTCTTCTACTTGTACAGCGCCAACAACTTCACCGTTGCGTTCACTCACTTTAATAGAGACAACACCTTTGGTTGCACGACTCTTCGCAGGATACTCAGCAAGTTCGGTACGCTTACCAAAACCATTCTTAGTAACCGTTAGTATTGGACCGTCATTTTTAGGCACAATAAGTGAAACCACTTTTTGTGTGCCTTCAAGTCTAATACCACGAACACCAGTACCTGTTCGGCCAATCGCTCTTAATGCATGTACTTGCTCGCCAGTTTCAGGGTCAATTTTAATTTCGCCAGTTTCACTGTCGCGCGCCATTTCATTAAAGCGTACAACTTTACCTGCGTCAGAGAATAACATTATGTCATTTTGACCATCGGTAATATCAACACCAATTAACGTATCATCATCACGTAAGTTAAGGGCAATAATACCATTAGCTCTTGGACGAGAATATGCCGTTAGAGGCGTTTTCTTGACGGTACCAGATGCGGTAGCCATGATAATAAATTTGTCTTCAGCGTATTCTCTTACCGGTAAGATAGCAGTGATGTGTTCATCAGCTTCTAGTGGTAAAATATTTACGATTGGACGACCACGTGCAGTACGTGAAGCAAGAGGTAATTGGAATACCTTCAACCAGTACATGCGACCGCGATCTGAGAAACATAAAATAGTATCGTGTGTGTTAGCAACTAACAAACGCTCGATGAAATCTTCTTCTTTCATCTTAGTTGCAGCTTTACCTTTACCACCACGACGTTGTGCTTCGTATTCAGACAATGGCTGATACTTAACATAACCTTCGTGTGAAAGTGTTACCACAACATCTTCTTCAGTGATTAAATCTTCAAGCGATAAATCATGCGAAGAAAGTGAGATTTCAGAGCGGCGTTCATCACCAAATTCTTCACGTATTGCTTCCAGCTCTTCACGGATAACTTCCATTAAACGTTCAGGGCTACCAAGAATATGCATTAGTTCAGCAATAAATTCTAATAACTCTTTGTACTCAGATAGAATTTTTTCGTGTTCTAAGCCAGTAAGCTTATGTAAGCGCAAGTCTAGTATGGCTTGTGCTTGTTGCATGGTTAAGAAATACTTACCATCAACAATACCAAAACCTTCTTCAACCCATTCAGGACGTGCAGCATCATCGCCAGCACGTTCTAACATTTCAGCGACTGTACCTAACGTCCAACCTTGACTTAATAAACCTTCTTTGGCTTCGGCAGGTGTTGGCGACGCTTTAATTAACTCAATGATAGGGTCAATATTGCTTAATGCTACCGCTAAACCTTCAAGTAAATGGGCGCGTTCGCGCGCTTTACGTAATTCAAAGATTGTACGACGAGTCACAACTTCACGGCGATGCAGTACGAAACACTCTAACATTGCTTTTAAGTTGAATAATTTCGGTTGACCGCCATCGATGGCAACCATATTCATACCGAAAGAAACTTGCATTTGGGTAAGCTTATATAAGTTGTTTAATACAACTTCACCTACGTCACCGCGTTTGATTTCAACGACCATACGCATACCGTCTTTATCAGACTCGTCACGTAAGGCTGAAATACCTTCTAAGCGTTTTTCTTTAACAAGCTCAGCCATTTTTTCAATAAGGCGAGCTTTGTTCACTTGATAAGGTAGTTCGTGAACCACGATAGTTTCACGGCCATTGCTTTCATTAACTTCAATGCTAGCACGGGCTCTAATATTTAATTTACCACGACCTGTACGGTAACCTTCTTGAATACCAGCTACACCACTGATAATACCCGCAGTTGGAAAATCAGGAGCAGGAATGTATTCAAATAATTCATCAATAGTAATATCGGCATTTTCAATCAATGCGATACAACCATTAATAACTTCAGTAAGGTTGTGCGGTGGAATGTTGGTTGCCATACCTACGGCGATACCTGATGAACCATTAATTAATAGGTTCGGTACACGCGTTGGCATAACTGAAGGCATGAATTCTTGGCCATCATAGTTAGGCACAAAATCAACCGTTTCTTTTTCAAGATCGGCAATTAACGCATGCGAGATCTTTTGCATGCGAATTTCGGTATAACGCATTGCCGCCGCTGAATCACCATCGACAGAACCAAAGTTACCTTGGCCGTCAACTAGCATGTAGCGTAAGGAGAATGGCTGAGCCATACGAACGATAGTGTCATATACAGCAGTGTCACCATGTGGGTGATACTTGCCAATTACGTCACCAACAACACGGGCTGATTTTTTGTAGCCCTTATTCCAGTCATTACCTAGCGCGTGCATAGCAAAAAGTACACGGCGATGAACAGGTTTCAAACCATCTCGAACGTCAGGCAATGCACGTCCAACGATTACGCTCATGGCGTAATCAAGGTAGGAATTTTTTAATTCATCTTCAATATTTACAGGAACTATTTCTTTAGCCATATCGGTCATAAAACGATGCTTTCCCTAAATGTCAGCAAAAATGCTCAAAATTATTATTATCAAGTGAGAATCTTATCATAGATAAATAACAAACTGCACTGCTTTAATGAGCTAATTTTTCTGCAAATGAATTAGTAGCAATGAATTGCAAAAAAAAACTATTTCGTCCGATATTAGGCAAATATATTGCCTAAGTAATAATGCCGAAAAAACAGGCTAACTGAACAGATACTATCTTTTCAATGAGCGAGTAATACATTGCTTCATATTAAGTTAAAATCCAGAACGTAACATCATGGAAACGACTAGGGGTCGATGTTCAGTTTCTGACTATTTAACGTCAATATAGCAAAACACTAGCTATAATGAAGTGGGGTAAATTGTTCGTTCATCTCTGAGCAGCAACTACCATAGCCTTGGGTCATTATTATCAACGCCATTACAAAGAGAGCATTATGGGTAAACAATCTTCATTAATTAAGCAGATGTTTTCGATAGGAATTATTTGTTTTGTCTTTTCCTCGCCCTATTATGCCAAGGCAAGCCAATATGATATTCATGATGCGCAGCAAAAAATCAGTTTACAGTTTGACGCCACTATCACAACTGCACATAAAGATATTCTTCAGCAATGGGTTATCCACAGCAGTGATGCCCTTAAGACCGTTTATGGTGAGTTTCCGGTTGATCATTTCATCACAAAAATAAAAGCCAGCAATAGCAACAGTGGTGTTGTCCCTTGGGGTGAAGTGAGTCGAGATACCCCCCCTGAAGTGTTGCTGGTGGTCAATGTTAATAGCAATTTGGTTGAGTTAAAGAATGATTGGACTATTTATCACGAATTTAGTCATTTGTTGATCCCATACGATGGCGGAAATTCCCGTTGGTTGTCTGAAGGTCTAGCAAGTTATTACCAAAATGTGTTGCAAGCTCGTTCTGGTATGTTTAGCGAACAAAAAATGTGGCAAAAACTCTATGACGGTTTTGAGCGAGGCAGAAAACAAACGAATTATAATCACCAAACACTCAGTTATGTTAGCGAACACATGAGAGACAATAACAATTATATGCGAGTTTATTGGAGTGGCGCCCTCTTTTGGCTAAAGGCTGATGTCGAACTGAGGAAATTAAATAACGGCTATTCCTTAGACAAAGCTTTATTACAACTTCGCCAATGCTGTTTTTCAAAATCATTAAGTGCTACAGAAATTATTATTCAGCTCGATAGCCTCAGTAAAAGTAAAGTGTTCAGCAGCTTGCATCAAACGTTTGCGAACAGTTTTACTATACCCAATTTTCAACACACATTAAGTGAGCTAGGGATAAGCCAACAAGCAGGAAAGATAACATTAAGCCCTGATGGGCAATTGGTGCAACTGAGAGAAAACATGTTTTTAGGTGGATTAGTAACCGCAAAATGATAACAACAGTCATCACTATTTATAAATAAATTTACGCCATTAATTACATGATTTTTTTAGTTTCGGTGTTTCTCGTATATACAGAGCCTTATTTGTTCGATATAACTAGTGCAATTAAATTTAAAAATCATATTACTATTAAACACCAACAGGGAAGTAGGCACTAATAATGGAAAACTCCACCCCAACTAAAGTCACAATTTTCTACTACGACTTAACAACATTAGCCCTGATGCATAGCGTTGAGACTTTTCCAAGAATTGGCAATGGTCGAGTGATCATTAGTGATGAATTTAAAAAGAACAAATCAATCATTCAGGTTTGTGAAGGGGAAGTCATCGTATTGAATAAAGTTGGTGATAGAGTGAATGACTGATACATTTTATTACCATGTCGATGGTGCTTAGTTATTGTCGACTTCGGTCTAGAATTCAACGAATAAGCTCTATTATTAGGCAAACGACTTAAAATTCCGTTATTTTTACGATGATCTTTGTTTTTTCATCGTGCTTTATATTAGAATCAAATTAATTACACTCACCAATTAAAAGACGCCTTACCTATGTCTGCACCATTAAACGTAAATCCAGAAGAAATTGCTAAATTTGAAAAAGTCGCCAGTCAATGGTGGGATTTAAATGGTGATTTCAAACCTCTACACCAAATAAATCCTCTAAGACGCAACTTTATCACCTCGCATGTTGGCGATGTATTCGATAAAAAAGTGATTGACGTAGGTTGTGGTGGCGGTATTTTAGCAGAAAGCTTAGCCCGTCTTGGCGCTAAAGTTACCGGTATTGATATGGGTGAAGAGCCGCTTAATGTGGCAAAGTTGCATGCCTTAGAAGCAGGCGTGAGTTTGGAATATCAAAAAATTACTGCCGAACAGAAAGCCGACGAAAATGTTGCACAATTCGACCTAGTCACTTGCATGGAAATGCTTGAGCATGTACCTGACCCGGAATCGATTATTAAGGCCTGTGCAACTATGGTTAAGCCTGGCGGTCAGGTGTTTTTTTCAACATTAAACAAAACCACTAAATCCTATTTAATGGCCATTGTCGCAGCCGAAAAAGTATTAAAGCTAGTACCTGATGGCACCCATGATTGGAATAGTTTCATTCGCCCTTCACAACTTATTGCTTGGGCTGAAAATGCCGGTTTAAAATGTTTTGATGCAACCGGCATTCATTACAATCCGATCACTGAAAACCATAAACTCGGTGACGGATTAGACGTAAATTATATTCTTGCTTTTAACAAGCCCGAGGCTTAGATGTTCTCAACAGCCAAAGGGGTATTATTTGATTTAGATGGTACCTTACTTGATACCGCTAAAGATTTAGGTGCAAGTTTAAATTTTCTTTTAGCTAAGTATGGTTTTAATGATGTTTGCTATGAGCAATATCGTTTAGTTGCATCAGATGGCGTGTATCCATTATTAGAGCTTGGTTTTAAAGAACAGCTAGTCAATTTTGATAAAGAACAATTGCGCCAAGAGTTTCTTGATTATTACTTACTAAACATAGCCACTCATACCCAATTATTTCCAGGTATTAGTGAATTATTAAAGCGCTTAAATGACGCTAATATCCCATGGGGTATAGTGACCAATAAGCCTGAATTTTTAACCACACCATTACTTAAATGTTTTAGCGAATTTGCGCAGTCAAAAAGTAATATTAGTGGCGATACATTAAAGCAACGTAAACCACATCCGGCGCCTATGTTATTAGCTAGTGCGCAAATAGGCATTGAAAGTAGTGATATTTGGTATTTAGGTGATGCTCTGCGTGATATAGAAGCTGGAAATGCCGCAAATATGACAACTGTTGCAGTAAGTTGGGGTTACTTGAAATCAGCTAAAGAACATTATGCATGGCAAGCCGATTATATCATCGATCAGCCACAGCAACTTTGGCAGTAAGGTTTTAACAGGACACTAAACAAACAAACTGTTCAAAGATCGCACAAGATATGTAAGTAACTGTTTAAAAAGGTTTTTATAAAAGTCAAAAGCTGTTTGTATAATAATTATTGTTTTTGCTAAAAATTATTTTTTAAATTATAAAAAAATTTTTTTTACTAAAAAATAGCTTGCAATCTTGATTACTAGCACAGTTAAAGTGCTACTAAGTTAGTTGTTACTAACCAAAATTATGCAAGTGAAAAAAGCACAAATAAACCGACAAATTTAAGGGTTGCATTAATATCAAAACCCCATTATCTTGTGATTAGCAACAGACAAAAACCCTAGATGTAGTGCCGTAAGATTTTTTCAGCACTACATATGTACTAGGTAAATCTAATTTAAAAGAAGCAAGGACGCAGACACTATTACTGCTCGCTTTGTATAAAAATAAAATTAATAATAAATAAACAGGTCATTCATGAATAACAATCTCTTTGTCACCAAGCGCGATGGCGAAAAAGAACCTATCGATCTCGATAAAATCCATAAAGTTATTGATTGGGCAGCTGAAGGGCTCGATTCAGTATCGGTTTCTCAGGTTGAGATAAAATCTCACATCCAATTTTATGACGGTATTAAAACCGAAGATATTCATGAAACCATTATTAAGGCTGCTGCTGATTTAATTTCAGAAGAAACGCCTGATTATCAATACTTATCAGCACGTTTAGCTATCTTCCATTTGCGTAAGAAAGCTTACGGTACCTATGAGCCACCAGCTTTATACGAGCATGTTGTGAAAATGGTTGATGCCGGTAAATATGACAAGCATTTAACTGAAGATTATAGTGCAGAAGAGTTTGCAACTATGGATGCCTTTATTCACCATGACCGTGATAAAGACTTCAGTTATGCCGCAGTTAAACAACTTGAAGGCAAATACCTGGTACAAAACCGTGTCACCGGTGAAATTTACGAAAGTGCGCAATTTTTATATGTACTCGTTGCGGCTTGTTTATTTGCTAAATACCCTGTTGAAACGCGTTTAGATTACATCAAAGGTTTTTACGATGCGATTTCAACCTTTAAAATATCATTACCAACACCAATTATGGCTGGTGTTCGTACCCCTACTCGTCAATTCTCTTCATGTGTATTGATTGAAGCGGGTGATTCATTAGATTCTATTAACGCCACCACAAGTGCAATTGTTAAATACGTATCGCAACGCGCTGGTATTGGTATTAACGCCGGTCGCATTCGTGCCCTTGGTAGTACTATCCGTAATGGTGAAGCATTCCATACCGGTTGTATTCCATTTTATAAGCATTTCCAAACAGCCGTAAAAAGTTGTTCACAAGGTGGGGTTCGCGGCGGCGCAGCGACTCTTTTCTATCCGCTTTGGCATTTAGAAGTAGAAAGCTTATTAGTATTAAAGAATAACCGTGGGGTTGAAGAAAACCGTGTTCGTCATTTAGATTACGGCGTGCAATTTAACAAACTTATGTACCAACGATTAATCAAAGGTGATTACATTACCTTGTTTAGTCCATCAGATGTCCCTGGTTTATATGATGCATTCTTTGAAGACCAAGACAAATTTGAACAACTTTACGTACAATACGAAGCCGATAACTCGATTCGTAAAAAGCGTGTTAAAGCGATTGAATTATTTACTTTGTTTGCGCAAGAACGTTCAAGCACAGGTCGTATTTATCTGCAAAACGTTGATCACTGTAATACTCACAGTCCGTTTGACCCTAAGGTTGCACCAATACGCCAATCGAATCTTTGTTTAGAAATTGCACTACCAACTAAACCAATGAACGATGTTAACGATCCTGACGGTGAGATTGCCCTTTGTACGCTTTCGGCGTTTAACTTAGGTAAAATTGACTCGTTAGATGAGCTTGAAGGGTTAGCCGATTTAGCCGTTCGTGCTCTAGATAATTTATTAGATTATCAAGACTACCCTGTTGCAGCTGCATTAAGCGCAACTATGGGCCGTCGTACGCTAGGTATAGGTGTTATCAACTACGCATATTACCTTGCTAAAAACGGCGTGTTTTATTCAAACGGTAGTGCCAACAACTTAACGCATAGAACCTTTGAAGCAATTCAGTTTTACTTGTTAAAAGCATCAAACAATTTAGCGAAAGAGCAAGGTGCTTGCCCTAAATTTAATGAAACGCGTTTATCACAAGGTATTTTACCAATCGATACTTATAAAAAAGATGTCGATAAAATTTGTTCTGAAAGCTTACATTTAGATTGGGAAGGTTTACGCGCTAGCATTAAAGAGTTTGGCGTTCGTAACTCAACCGTTTCAGCCTTAATGCCGTCAGAAACATCGTCGCAAATTTCAAATGCAACCAATGGCATTGAGCCACCACGTGGTTTGATAAGTATTAAAGCATCTAAAGATGGTGTGTTAAAGCAAGTAGTACCTGAGTACGAAAGACTTAAAAATAACTATGAATTGTTGTGGAATATTCCAGACAACACAGGTTATTTAGAACTAGTTGGTATTATGCAAAAGTTTGTTGACCAAACTATTTCAGCCAACACTAACTACGACCCAAGCAAATTTGCAAACGGTAAAGTGCCAATCAAACAGATCCTTAAAGACATACTGCTTGCCTATAAGTTAGGTGTTAAGACTATGTACTATCACAACACGCGTGATGGCTCTGGTGATGAAGTCGGTGTAGAAGATGATTGCGCCGGTGGTGCTTGTAAAATTTAACAGTCATTAACACTTAATGACTCATAGCCGCAGCATGATTATTTATGTTGCGGTTTTATCGTAAATAATAAATAAAACAAGAAAATATCGTTTCCTCATATATAAGAAGATATTTTCTAGGAGTTACAATGGCGTATTCAACGTTTAATCAAACTAAAAATGACCCTCTTTTAGAGCCAATGTTTATGGGACAAACCGTAAATGTATCTAGGTTTGATCAACAAAAACACCCTATTTTCGAAAAGTTAATTGAAAAACAATTATCATTTTTTTGGCGCCCAGAAGAAGTCGATATTTCGAAAGATAGAGCCGATTGGATGTCACTTACCAAAAGTGAAAAACACATTTTCATCTCTAACCTTAAGTATCAAACACTACTAGATTCAATTGCTGCACGCAGTGTAAACGTTTGTTTATTACCGCTTGTGTCTATTCCTGAGCTGGAAACTTGGATTGAAACATGGGGCTTTTACGAAACCATTCATTCACGTTCATACACTCATATTTTGCGTAATTTATTCACTGACCCAAGTGAAGTGTTTGACGACATCATAGTAAACGAAAATATTTTGCATCGTGCCAGTGCGATTAGTAAGTACTTTGACCGAGTGATTTTATTAACTCAGTTATTCCAATCACAAGGCGAAGGTACTTACACGGTTGAGGGCGAAGCAGTTATCGTTACTGAACGTGAAATTAAAAAAGCCTTATATCGTTCAATGTGTGCAACAAATGCCTTAGAAGCTATTCGCTTTTACGTATCATTTGCCTGTTCATTTGCTTTTGCTGAACGAGAGTTATTAGAAGGTAACTCAAAAATTATCAAGCTAATTGCTCGTGATGAAGCGGTACATTTAACGGCGACTCAACATATTTTAAATATTTGGGCTACTGGTAAAGACGATCCTGAGATGAAAGAAATCTCAGAAGAGTTACATCAAGAAGGCTTAGAGTTATTCCTTGATGTTATCGAACAAGAAAAAGAATGGGCTGATTACTTATTCAAAGACGGTTCAATGATTGGTCTTAATGCTGAAATTTTAAAACAATACATTGAGTACCTATCAAATCAACGTTTAAGTGCTATTGGTTATGAGCCACAGTTCGAAATTAAGAGTAACCCACTCCCTTGGATTAACTCGTACCTTTCAAGCGATAACGTGCAAGTAGCACCACAAGAAACTGAAATTTCATCTTATCTTGTCGGTCAAACGGATAGCTCAGTTGATAGTAGTGATTTTGAAGACTTTGATCTTTAAGCTTGCTAACTCTAGATTGAACCCGCTTAAATGAGTCACAAAGTTACTATAGATGGTAAGGTTGTCGAAAACGATTTTGACAACCTTATTTTCAAAACTACCCTAGATTATCTCGAATCAAATAACATTGAACTTCATTATCATTGCCGAGATGGGTTTTGCGGTGCGTGCCGGGTTACCTTAAATAAAGGTGAAATTGAGTACATAAATGGTGAACCATTAGCGTTTATCCGTGATGGTGAGATCCTACCTTGCTGTTCAGTTCCTAAAACTGATATCGAAATTACTACCGAATAACTCCCCTTATACCTAAGACCTTTTACCTTCCCCCTCTACTGATTGGCAAACCTTTAAATGGTTGATAACGTTTTCACGATTGCATTGCCAACAATACTTGCAAGTAATTGGTTTATTCGTGCAAACAATTTTTCTGGCTCAATAACTACTGTAACCCGGGTAACCAATACCTCCGGTTGCGCCGGTTAAGATAGCGACAACATTCGTTGCTGCCAAGGTTAAAGTTATCATCAAATGCTATCCTCATCCATATTTCCCATACCAATGAACAACTTACGTTCGCTGATTGGTCCAATGATCCTGCGTCGGCCATGCATTACTCGTTTATTATCAATAATCACTACATCACCATCTTGCCATTTTAGATCACCAGTCACTTGCTCTGCTAGTAATGTTAATTGGCTAATTAAATCGTCAGTAACAGCGCTACCATCGGCAAATGTATAGGTAGGATTTTCATAATTAAAAGAAGGTCCTAAAATGGCATTAGCGAATGCTTTCTGCTCAGACAAGTTATCGCTAGTAACCGGGTTTATGGTTAATTGATAATCTAAATCGCCATCACTATTTAATTGGCCTTTATGGCCTGGAGCAGCTCCTAAGAAAACTTCTAAATCAAATTCACTAACCGTATTTACATCGGTAATGGCAGGTGCATTAGCAACGTAACGCTTCCATATATGACTTGGCAATGTGCGTCTTACGGTAATAGGTTGAGAGAATAACGCTTGTAATTTTTCTGGCATTGACTGCCATAAAGCAACACCATCACACAGAGTTGTTTGTGAACCTAGAATGGCGCTTTTACCACTATAGAGTCCAACAATGTCTGGTGGTAGTGGCGTATTACCATTTTCTATATGTAAGCCAACAGGACAAGTGCCCGCGTCTATTTTTGGGTTAGCTTCAGTTACCGATTGGCGAGCTGGATCAAAGGTTAAATGACTACAAAGCTGTTGTAATAGGTCACTAAATATTTCTATGTCAACCGGATAACCGCGCAACAATACCCAACCTTTGTCTGCTAATTGATATTTAATATCATTAATATCAAATATGCTCTCAAATGTTTTAGCTTTTGATAAAGCATTCATGCTACAGCCTCCACGGTTATTAAGAATTGTTGCTATGCTGGGCCTATAACATTACGAAAAGCTTGGCATAATCAGGTAGTGTCTTATTAATACGATCGATCACAGCTAAAAGATCACTTCTAGTTGTGTGCTGTTGGGTAACAATAATGGTACTAAGATATGGTTGATCGTCACTAAATACGCCTATTTGCTCTATTTACGTCTAGATCTTAATTTATACCTACCTTTAAGTGCTAATTCTATTGTCCAAATAATTCCAGTGAATGATAACCATAGCGCTAAAAATGCAAAGATATAGTTTTGCATATTATTAAAGCCACCGACATTACCGTAATCAAGAAAATGCAATTTAAAAGCAATATCGGCAAGGCGTTTATCATCATCACTGTGCCCTACTATTCTGCCACTTTTATCTTCTATATAAACACTGGTACTGAGTGCATCATTAAAATTTATCTGCCAGGTAGGATTTTTCTGCTTAGGAAATTCGCTAATTTTAGCCGTTATTAACTGAGTACTGGTAATATCGCCAGAGCCACTATAAGAGGCCTGAGCCAATGTATTTACCATCTTGCTATCCATACTCACTAACTCACCAGTTAGTGCATTTATTAATGAGTATTGATTACTGAGATGCTTATACAAACCTCGTTTGTGATTAAGTAAGTAATAAGGCTTACCGACTAAACTAATGAGCTTTACATTAACTGCTTGCGGGGACTGCTGTAAAATACGCTTAACGGCAACTAGCTGACTGACGTCAATTTTTTCTGCAAGCTGTTGCTTACTGCGATAACTATTGCCATGCGCTTTCACCGGATCCATTAAATTAAAATACAGGCCACTCAATAACCACAACAAAAATTGTATTGCGACTAAAACTGATGCCCATTTGTGAATTTTTCGTATCCAAATCATGAGTTACTGCCTTTATTCGTGCGAGATAATGATAAGTTCTTTAAGTGCGTTAACGGCTTTTTAAGTACTCTAAAATAAACCAGTATTATTCCAGTAAACACGGCAACTAAAGAAAGTATGGTGAGCAACAAGAGTAATGAATTATCCACTTCACTGTCCTCATAATCCATCACATGAAATCGAAACATCCAGTCAAATATTCGCCAAAAGTTATGCCTTTTAGTGACGATCTCACCCGTTAGTGCAGAGACATAAATAGAGGGAGAACCAATGTCAGAAAAATTTATTTGCCAAGCAGGTAAAACACCACGGCTTAGCTCCGATGGTGGGTTATCAACAATAAGCCT
Source organism: Colwelliaceae bacterium BS250 (assembly GCA_040779355.1). GTDB lineage: Bacteria > Pseudomonadota > Gammaproteobacteria > Enterobacterales > Alteromonadaceae > Thalassotalea_A. The sequence goes on from JBFONS010000019.1 coordinate 39,213, forward strand.
GACATCGATCATATCGCCATCACCGGTGTAATAATATTGTGCGGTTTTAATCGCATTAATTTTAGATAACGGCGATAACAAGTCACCGCTAACAGCCGAAACTAAGTGCTTGTCATCATCAATACTAAAACGATAAACCTCTTGCCCTAAAAACGTACTGAGGCTAATTTTTTCGGCTTGCGGGAAAGTCGCTTGTAGTTGCACCAATGAGACATTTATATTTTCAGGGTTTATAGGTTGCTGTTGGTTGCTGATTAAGCTGTCGCCATGAATATAATCGATGTCAAAAAATACCATATAGGCGCCCGTCACCGACCAAATAATAAATTGCCAGCCAATGAACAACATTAGCCACTTGTGTATGCTCCGGCTGACTTTAGCGGGGTTAACCTTATTATTTGTAGTCTTTATCATGGTTTTATTACTTGCTCTCATTATTATTATTTTAAGTATTTTTGTTGTTGTTACTGTTGCTGAGTCTTTGGCTTATTAATAGCACTCGATCGCCACAGTAAATAAACAGTCGGTAATACCAGTAAGGTTAAAACGAGCGCACTTACCATACCGCCAACCATAGGCGCGGCAATACGGCTCATCACTTCAGAGCCAGTGCCACTACCGTATAAAATAGGCAATAAGCCAATAATAACCGTGGCCACTGTCATTATAACCGGGCGCACTCTAAGGCCAGCACCGCTAATGATGGCTTGTACTAAGGCTGCATGAGTAAACTCTTTATTGGCACTTTTATGTTCATCTAGTGCCTGATTATAAGCCTGGTTTAGATAAACTAACATTATCACCCCTATTTCAACGGCAACCCCAGCAAGCGCGATAAAGCCAACGCCAACAGCCACTGAGAAATTAAACCCTTCAAGATACAATAACCAAATACCACCAATTAAGGCTAATGGTAAGGTGCCCATGATGATCAATACTTCACTAATACTTCTAAAATTTAAATACAATAATACAATAATGATCGCAAGGGTGAGTGGCAATACATAAATAAGTTTGGCTTTAGCACGCTCCATATATTCATATTGACCTGCCCAAGTGACTGAATAACCTACCGGCAATTCTAGTTCTTGCTCAAGCACCAACTTAGCTTGCTCTACGTATGTGCCGACATCGATATTTTCAATATCAATATAGGTCCAACCGTTAATACGAGCATTTTCACTTTTAATGCCCGGCGGACCATCTTCGACATAAACATTTGCAACATCACCAAGGGCAATACGCTGATTGTTTGGCGTTACAATTGGCGTTAATGCCAATTGTTCAGGTGAGTCTCGATAATCTTGTGGGTAGCGTAAGTTAACAGGATAGCGCTCTAATCCTTCTACGGTTTGTGTGACATTGATGCCGCCAATAGCGGTGGCAACCACTTGTTGAACATCGGCAATATTAAGACCGTAGCGTGCGGCTTTTTCACGCAATATATCAACTTTAATATAGCGACCACCGGCAACTCGCTCAGAATACACCGACGCGGTGCCCGGAACATTGGCTAGGATTTTTTCTATCTGCAAACCAATTTGTTGAATTTGCCTTAAATCAGAGCCCGCCACTTTAATACCAACCGGTGTTTTAATGCCTGTTGCTAACATATCAATACGCGTTTTAATTGGCATTACCCACGCATTAGTCACCCCTGGCAGTTTAACCAATTGATCAAGCTCACCTTTCAAATCATCTAGGGTTAGTCCTTCGCGCCACATTTCTTTCGGCTTTAACTGGATAAACGTTTCTATCATGGTTAAAGGCGCTGGATCGGTTGCAGATTCAGCACGACCGACTTTACCAAAAACAGTTTCAACTTCAGGCACACTACTAATTAACTTATCCGTTTGCTGCAATAATTCACGCGCTTTACCAATCGATATGCCGGGATAGGTTGTCGGCATATACATTAAGTCACCTTCATCGAGTGGCGGAATAAATTCACTGCCAATTTTATCCACCGGATAAAAGCCAAGCCAAGTGATAGCAATGGCGCCAATGAGGGTCATTTTAGGAAAACGTAACACTGTGGTAAGTATTGGCATATATAGGGCAACAAGTACTCGATTGACAGGGTTTTTCTTTTCAGAAAGAACCTTACCTCGAATAAAGTAGCCCATTAATACCGGGATCAAAGTGATTGCTAAGCCAGCAGAAGCGGCCATAGCATAAGTTTTGGTGTACGCTAGCGGACTGAACATTCGGCCCTCTTGCGCTTCTAATATAAATACCGGTAAAAAACTTACGGTGATAATAAGCAGACTAAAAAATAACGCCGGCCCCACTTCCGAGGCGGATTTAGCCACAATATGCCAACGATTTTCATCGGTCAGTGGTGTTTTTTCCATATGCTTATGCATATTTTCAACCATCACTATTGCACCATCGGTCATGGCGCCAATAGCAATGGCGATACCGCCGAGCGACATAATATTGGCATTAACACCTTGAAAGTACATGATGATAAACGACACCATAATACCTATGGGTAAACTTATCACGGCAACAATTGACGAGCGCACATGAAATAAAAACACCACGCAAACTAAGGCCACGACAATAAGTTCTTCAAATAGTTTTGACCAAAGATTACTTACTGAACGTTCAATTAAGCCCGAGCGATCATATACAGTGACCACTTCAACGCCGTCAGGTAAGCCTTTTTTGAGTTGCTGTAGTTTAGCTTTTACACCACTAATGGTTTTTTCTGCATTTTCGCCAAAACGCATAATGACAACACCGCCTACGGTTTCACCCATGCCATCAAGATCAGCAACACCGCGGCGCATTTGTGGACCTAAATTAATGTCAGCAACATCACGTAATCTAAGTGGTGTGCCCTTAACATTGATGCCAAGCGGAATAGCCCCTAAATCACCTACATTTTTAATATAACCGGTAGCGCTGACCATATATTCAGCTTCAGCCATTTCAACAACTGAGGCACCAATCTCTTGATTACCTCGGCTTATTGCCGTTTGAATTAAGCTAAGAGGAATACCGTATGCACGCAGTTTATCCGGATGTACGCTAACCTGATATTGTTTGACCATGCCGCCAATGGCAGATACTTCAGATACACCGGGTACAGTTTGTAATTCGTATTTTAAAAACCAATCTTGCAGTGAACGTAATTGACTAATGTCATGCTGACCGGTTTTATCAACTAGGGCATATAAATACACCCAACCAACTCCGCTGGCATCAGGTCCTAATTGCGGTTTAGCATTACTGGGTAAATTAGGGGCAACTTGAGAAAGGTATTCTAAGACCCTACTTCGAGCCCAATATAAATCAGTATCATCATCAAAAATAACATACACGTATGAATCACCAAAAAATGAATAACCGCGAACCGTTTTTGCGCCTGGCACAGACAGCATTGCCGTAGTCAGAGGATAAGTGACTTGATCTTGCACCACCTGAGGCGTTTGCCCTGGATAGCTTGTTTTTATAATCACTTGTACATCTGATAAATCAGGCAGAGCATCTATAGGGGTATTTTTAAAAGCAAAAATTCCCGCGCCAATAATAATGACAGTACTGAGTAAAATGAAAAATCGATTGAATACCGACCAGCGAATAATTGCAACAATCATCAGTTATCTCCTAATGTCCGCTATGGTCGGGTTGAATAGTATCAGTGCTTTTATCATCAACAATACTAAACTCGGTAAGCAAAAATTCGCCGTCTTTAATGACAAAGGTAAACTCAATATGAGTGCCTTGCGACAATGTGCTTATATCAACATTTTCTGCGCTGATAAAATCTACGGTGGCGGCTGGGCGACCCCACTCTTCTATCGCCCCTCGACTGATATTAAGCATACGGTGCTCAACCATAATTGCATTAACGATACCTGTGGTAGTCGCTGAAGATACTGTTTCAGTGTCGTTAATATCTGCCATTGCAGTGTCTGCCATGGCGGTGTCTACGTGCATACGCTTAAAGTCAGATGACTTACTCGACTCTGAATCAAGTAAAAATTGTGCAGAGCTCACTACGGCCTCGCCTGTATTTAAACCGGAGATTATTTCAACGCTTGTTCTGAATATTTTACCCACTTCGACAGTTATCGATTTAAAGCGTCCATCGCCTAGGGCTAAAACCACCCTATCCTGCGATCCGGTGCGAATTAATGCTTCTTTTGGGATCAACAACATTTGTCGGTCATTACTCGGATGAATACTGACATTAGCAAACATATTTGGCTTTAAATCACCATTTTCATTAATAAACTTTAAACGCACTGTCAGCGTTCTGGTGCTTGCATTCAAGACAGGAAATACATAATCAACTGTGCCATGCCACACTTTGCCAGGTAAGTAATCTAAGGTCATATTAACCTTGTCACCTGCACGAACATCAAAGACTTGGCTTTCAAACACTTCAGCTTCAACCCATACTTGACTTAAATCGCCAATAGATAAAATAGGCGTTCCGGGTTGTACGTAGAAACCTTCCCGTATGGTTAAGTTTTCAACCACACCACTTTGCGGTGCATATACGGTTAATGTTTGCTGTACTTTTTTCGTTGATTTTAATTTTTTAATGGTGGCATTATTAATATTTAACGACAATAAACGATTTTCAGCGGCGCGAATTAAGCGTGAATTATTCCGTGATATCGCTAACACTAATTCTTCTTGGGCATTCACTAATTCAGGTGAATAAATATCATATAGCGCTTGGCCTTTTTGTACTTTTGCACCAGATGACTTTATATACAGTTTTTCAATCCAGCCTTGTACTCTAGGATGTACATGAATAAGTTTGTCTTCATCATAATTAACATAACCAACCGTATCAATTTGATTATGCATCATTTTGTATTCAGCAACGGCCAATCGAACCCCTAAATTATTAACGACTTCAGGAGAAATACTAATGGTGCCAGGACCTTCATCCTTGCCTTGATTCGTGTTTTTATAAACAGCCACTAATTCCATGCCCATAGGGGATAAACCAGGTTTGTCGCGGCGATAGTTATCATCCATTGGCGCAACCCAATACATAGGCTCAGGTTCAGCTTCAGTTAATGATAATGGTGTTTGTTGGGCTTGTGAAAAAAACATAAACCAAATGATGACACCGACGAGTGCACTCATTAATACACCAAGAAAAAATGGTTTTAAATTATTTTTATTGCTCGGCATTACGACTCTCCTGAGACACTTTATTTAATGATTTACTTGCAATCGTCATACGTTCTGCGAAGTTAGAATTACCTCGACTGAATAAATAATTAAGCTCAAGTACAAGTTTTTGTTGCTCTACTTGTATGCTTAATAAATCAACCTGTGCCATAAGCAGAGAAATACGTGCACGAAGTACTTGTGCATAACTGCCATCATTATTGGTATAAGATGACAATGTTGATTCTATTTGTTCATTTATTTGCGGCAGTAGTTTATCTGAGAATAATATTTCTCGGCGTTTTAATTGGTGCAGTCGACCTTTACTGCTGCTGAACGAAGCCATCATCTTACGCAATAATAAAATTCGTTCAGTTTTCACTACTTCAGTTTCTGAAATCGCCGCGCGAACTTCATTGTCTTGGCGGTTTTCAGTAAACAAAGGCAAGTCAAATGTTATTCCTAAAGACAATAAATCGGCTCGATTATTACCCATAGGATCATCATCTCGATAAGCATAACTTGCCGTTACTCCCCACTCAGGTTGATATTTTTGTTCCGCTAAATTAACCCCGGTAGCCGTTGCTGTTAATTTTTTATCGAGTGCTAATACACTAGGGTGTTGGCTAAAATACTGGGCAAGCTGTGGTGGCGTTAGTGAGCGCTGGTGATTAATTATATCGGTTTGCAGTAATTGTAAATCAGGGAATTGCTTATCAACATTTAATACGCCGTTTTTTAGATAATTAGGCTGGTAGACAGATAAATCATTATTTAAGTTCGACCTAGCAGGGTCTGATGATGAGCTGTTGTAACTTGTTAGCCACTGCGATAATTGCCCACCGATACGAGTTTGTTGTTGTTGTAATAACGCGATTTTATCTTCAAGACGAGTAAGCTCTATTTCAGCAATAACGACATCTTGTTGTTTTACGTTTTTGCGAGCCGAGGCATAATTTGCTGCCGCTACATCAATAAGCTCAATAAATAGTTGGCGGCTTTGCTCAATAAGAGCAACACTTTGCTGGGTTTTATAAGCATCGAGCCATAAAGAACCTACCGTGGCAGCCACTTTGATTTTTCTATCTTCTCTAAGCAGTGGATATTGTTCACTTTGTTGTTTGAGCTGTTTTTGCTTTATCGCTAAGCTATCTCCGCGAGGAAACATTTGGGTAACGCCAACTTTAAATTGACTCATTGGCTCTTGATCAAATTCAAAGTTATCGGCGCCAAGGTTCGCTATGCCTATCGATATTTTAGGATCAGGTAGAGTATTAGCAACAGTACTTAATGATTCTATGGCCTGTTGCTTGTGCAAATTACCATTGAGCCATGGGTCGTTTTGCTGTGCTTGTTTAATGGCAGAACTCAAAGATAGCGGCAATTCATTTGTCGAAGCAAGGTTATTTGGTTCGCTCAATTGCACAGGAACAGCGGCCAAACAAGTATCAATAGCGATAAAATTGCATGCCATAATAGCCACGAAAGCAACACCTTTAGTGCTGTTATAATTAGATAATGGAGACATTAGCTCACCAAATATATAGATAAAAAATTAATAAAATCACACTCTCTAGTGTTAATTAAAAATCAAGAGTGGAGAAGATGCTCAAAGGATTTTAAACAAGGCAAACGCCAAAATTTAAACACAATGATGCTGTATTAACTCAGTATTGGTGGACGGTACAGGGAGTTTGGGTATTGATTGGTAATTTGTGTAGGTAGCGCTGAGATACTTAAGTGCTGACTGATAGCAATAGCGCTCGTAAACTCAGGACTAAGCATCAATAATGATGCACAACTTGCGACAACGCATGAACAACTTTGAGCACAACAGTCACTCTTATGTTCCATATTAGTCATGCTATCATCATCCATATTCATCATGTCATGATCCATAGCAGACATATCATGGCTCATTAAGTTTGCAGCTGTATTCGACATATCCATTTTACAATTATTGGCAACCGCTATTGACTGTCCCGTGAAGGCCAGAAAAATGAACAGCAATGTTGTAATTTGGAATATTTTCATAGCTTTATTTATAACGAACTAATGAATCCTAAGTTAACTGCGACACAATAATATACTTTAATAATATTACGTGTCGTAAACTTATGCAATTTAAAGCGAAAGTTTTATACTAAATAACAATTATATAGCTCTCGCCAGATATTGAATTATTGGCTAGCAATGAACATTTTATTAAAAAGCGGCTTTGATAATATCAAATTTACAGCTGATCACAGTCACATTATTATAGCCTACTCGGGCTAACGCTTCAGCAGATAAGGTCGCACGACCCGCGGTGGCGCAATGTAAGTAAATAGCTCGATTGGCATCTTTTTCAAGCTCAACCATTTGCATTTCTAATACTCCTCTTGGAATATTAATGGTGCCATTAGCAGCACTTGCCGAGAATTCCCCAGGCTCTCGTACATCGATGAATAAACCATTAGTCTCAGGGATTTCTTTTGCGGCTTGCTCTGCAGTAATTTTACGAACGTTAATTGCAATGTCTTTTAACAGCTCAGGGATGGTTTTCAAATTTGTAGCGCTCATAGCTATTAACTCCAAGTAGTATATTCTTTAAAGTAATATTATATAAGTAAAAACTAAATTAGCAATAGCTAATATAAAGACATATACTCATTTAACTTTAATCGCATTAGCGACATAATCTAGTTAACTCTTCAAAAAGGCATATTTTACTATGGATACCAGTGAATTACTCGCCAATGCCGAACATGCTGAGGCGTTCTTAAAATTATTAGCCAATAAAAATAGATTACTAATTTTATGTAATTTGCTCGATGGTGAACGCTCGGTGTCAGAGTTAAATGCTATGATACCTCTTGCTCAATCGGCATTAAGCCAACACCTTGCCTCGTTAAGAAAAGCCAACATTGTAAACACTCGCCGAGACTCACAAACCATTTATTATTCACTCACTGATAATAACGTTAAGCTGATCTTAGAGCCTTTATATCAAATATTTTGCAGCCCTAATGCAAAAACTAGCGTTTAATATTAACGTCTAAAATCCCCTCATTAAATAACATCAAGGTAACCTTAAGATAACCTTAAGAATCGTTTTGTAGTATAAAACAAACAATGTAATTAGGGATTAACCTTGAACTTAGCAAGCCAACAAATAAAATCAACATCGGTACTGATCACGCTACTCATAACGATGTTATTTTCAACCATCACCATTGCGGCCGATACAGAAACTAAATCATTAGACGCTGTGCTTGCAGAGCATAAAGGCGAGGTTATATATCTAGATTTTTGGGCCTCTTGGTGTGTGCCATGTCGCCGCTCATTCCCTTGGATGAACGAGATGCATAAAAAATATCAAGCTCAGGGCTTTACCGTGGTCAGTGTCAACCTTGATGCTGAACAACAATTAGCCAGACAATTTTTAACCGAAACACCCGCCAATTTTATTGTTGTATACGACCCTAAGGGATTAACCGCTAAACAATATAAACTAAAAGGCATGCCAAGCAGTTACATGATTGGCCGAGATGGCAAACTAAAACGCGCCCATGTCGGTTTTTTTACCGATAAAAAAGCGGTCTACGAACAAGAAATTCAAACCTTGCTTAAGCTTTAATGCCACTAAAAGGAAATGTTATGAATAAATTTATTAAACGATTAACGTGTGGCTTAGCCATTATTACCGCATCGGGTTGCGCTAATTTGGGTGTTGAACCATGGGAGCGTGACTTGCTGGCTAAAAAACAAATGGCCTTAACCTCTTCTCCAATAGATGCGGCATTGGATGACCATATTTATTTCAGTAAAGAAGCATCAAGTGGCGGCAGAAGTTTTGCTGGTGGAGGTTGCGGATGCAATTAACTAATAAGGTAAATCTTAAAACAGCGCTTACAGCGGCCACCTGCTCTTTGTTAGGAACCAATGTACAAGCCGAGCAAGAAAATGAATGGGCCTTTGATACCGCTTTAATGTACTACGGTGAAACTGACAGAGTTACTGCCGTTGAAGGTATTGTTGCCGGCACTAAAGAATTTGCTGATGATCATTTTTTAAATTTGAAGTTCACCTTTGACTCATTAACGGGGGCATCGGCCACAGGTGCTGTAGCACAACCTGTGGCGCAAACATTTTCACGACCTTCTGGCAATGATAATTATGACGTTGCCCCGGGTGAAACGCCGCTTGATGACACATTTAAAGATACTCGGGTGCAACTTAATGCCCAGTGGACTCAGCCATTATCAACCGACTATATTGGTAGTGCAGGTGTGCATTTATCGAAAGAGTATGATTATTTATCAATGGGGTTAAATGGTAGTTTAGGTCGATATTTTAACCAAAAAAACACCACAGTTTCTGTCGGTTTTGCCTATTCACATGATGTCATAGAGCCTGAAGGTGGCATTAACACCCCACTCACGGCTATGGTGCTCGCCAATGATAATGGTGATAAAAAAAGCACCCTAGGCAGTGACGATTCAAAAGACACTTTTGATTTATTGTTTGGCCTTACGCAAGTCATTAACCGTGAAATGATCATGCAATTAAACTATTCAATTTCACAAGTTGATGGTTATATGACTGACCCGTTTAAGATTATCTCTGTGGTTGATGTCAATGGTTATAGTCAGCAACAGTTATTTGAATCACGTCCAGATGCACGTACCAAGCAAAGTGTATTTTGGCAAACTAAATACCATTTAAGTGATTCTGTGATCGACTTTTCGTATCGTTATATGTGGGATGACTGGGAAATTAACTCGCATACCTTTGATGTAAAATACTATATGCCTCTAGGCGATGGTTACCTTGAACCTCACGTTAGATATTACATGCAAGAAGCCGCCGAGTTTTATCAGCCATTTCTACTCGAAGGTGATATACCCGAATTTGCCAGTGCTGATTATCGAATTGGTGAAATGGACGGGCTTACCTTAGGTGTTAAATACGGCATGCCACTTAAAAATAATCAGGAACTGTCGTTTCGTTTAGAGCTGTATAAACAAACACCGACTAATGCCGGCTTTGATGCACCAGGTGTATTAAAAGATGTTGAGTTATATGAAGAAGTAGAGGCCATTATCGCCCAAGTAAGCTATTCATTTTAACTCACAAAGTATCAAATCAGAGCTTTGTGCGAGAGTGCTCACTAAGATCATCATGGATATCTATCCATGCTGGTCTGCTCTCTTTACATCAAGTTGATAAATTGCCATCATGGACAAATAATCATTCTCCATTGGAATTGTCATGAAAAACGTCGTCGAACAACTATCCCGCTATAAGAGCGTGCACTTTAATAAAAAAAACATTCAAACGCACTTCATAGGCATTCCATTGATTATTTTTTCGATCACAATTTTACTCAGCTTAATTAATTTTACAGTCGATACCGACACAGCTAGCCTTTCATTTAGCGCTGCGACAATATTTTTTACCGCTGCATTAGTCTATTATTTTGCGCTGCATTTACGCTTAGCGTTAGGAATGTTTTTTTATATCATACCAAATCTTTATTTAGCCAGTTTAATTACACCTTTGAGCGGCGCAATATGGATTGCAGTGGCAATATTTATTATCGGCTGGATAATACAATTTATTGGCCATTACTATGAAAAAGCTAAACCGGCCTTTGTTGATGATTTAAGCCAATTTCTTATTGGACCATTTTTCTTAATGGCTGAAGTATATTTTGCCTTAGGCTTTGAGCAAAAACTGCTTGCTGACATCACCCCTATAGCTAGAGAAAAACGTAGAGCAATAGAAGCACAAAAAAGAGTTGATAGTACTTAACCTGAAAAATATCGTATTTATTGCCACCAGTATAGATGGTTACATTACAAATATTAATAATGGTATTGATTGGCTACACTCAAGACCAAACCCTACTGGTGATGAAATGGGCTACAATAAACAGATACCCGTTACCAATCAAATTGCAGGATTTTAGTGGGAGTTAACAGTAATTTAGGCAAGACATTAATTTAAGAGAATGGTTGTTCTCGGCTTTGGCATCCTGCGTCGCTCTACTTCCTGCATCCATGCAGTCACAGTTTAAGTTAAAAACGCTGCATAAATTACTTTTAAACCCATCGAAGAAGCGCTTGAGGTATATCAAGATAAAGTGTTTTTAATCAACGGCGACCTCGATAATATTAGTGGGCTATTAGTATTTCGGATCGTTTAATTTGTCTCAACAACAGAAACATAACTCCGTCTTTTTCCATGGAGGAGAACCAGCAATTCAACTGCTGTACACCAACATTCTTGCCCCAGAAAAATACATTTACAATACTGCGTATGTTGAGCATCTGAAAATTTATTAATTCGCAAAAAAATCAAAGAGTTATTTCTTCATAAACAACAAAATAAATGTTGATCTTTATCAAAATTCTCTCATTTAAATCAGTGCTATCTGCCAAATTAAACTAGAATTATATTTAGCCAAATATCAATATTATCCTCAAAAATTACGATTAGGCTTTAGCTCTAATGCCATTTACACGGACCAAATGTGATGTTTTAGCTGTGTAATTCAAAGAATAAAAACAGTATTGGTAGTCAATTATGACGCCACATATAAGTAACAAATACAGAGTTTTATTGGTTGCTGATTATTTATCTAACATGACTAACACAATTTACTACTTTGGGAAGAAGGACTTATCACCTTATGTTAAAACTAAAATCCGTTGCCATTGACACTTTCAAAGAAAATGTTGCCTACTTACATCGTGATTGCCCGCTGTACCGCACCGAGGGTTTTCAAGCATTAATGAAAATAGAAATCTACATAAAAGGCAATGGTGATCCTGTACTTGCGGTGCTAAATATTGTTGATGACTCGGCTATTGTTGATATTAATGAACTTGGTTTAAGCACCCAAGCTTTCGGTCAGTTAGGTAAAGAACAGGGAATTAACGTAAGAATTGCGCCCGCAAAGCCGCCAATCTCTCTTAAAGCCGTACACCGAAAAATTGCGGGTGAAACGCTACACAAAAATGAATTTAATCTTATCTGCCAAGATATATTAGAAAACCGTTATTCGAAGATGGAAATTGCTGCATTTTTAGTCGCATGTAGCCACAATGGCTTAGAACGTGAAGAAATCTTCTTTTTAACGAAAGCCATGGTTGATACCGGTAAAAGCTTAAACTGGGGTGAAGCTATTGTAGTAGATAAACATTGTATTGGTGGCATTCCTGGCAATCGTACCACCATGATAGTTATGCCGATAATAGCCGCTCACGGTATGTTAATGCCTAAAACCTCTAGTCGTGCCATTACTTCACCTGCGGGTACCGCTGATACCATGGAGGTATTAGCTAATGTAGAACTCTCTATAGAACAAATGCAAAAAGTTGTTCAGCAACATCGAGGTATGCTGACTTGGGGAGGCACGGCAAGATTAGCGCCCGTGGATGATATTTTAATTTCGGTTGAACGACCATTATCTATGGATTCAACCGGACAATTAGTGGCGTCTATATTGTCTAAAAAAATAGCAGCAGGCTCCACTCATTTACTCATTGATATCCCAGTAGGCGCTTCCGCTAAAATTCATAATAATCAAGAGGCGTTAGCCTTAAGGAAATTATTTGAATATATTGGCGATCTGTTTGGTTTACATATCGATGTGGTGATAAGTGATGGCTCTCAACCCATAGGCAATGGCATTGGCCCGGCTTTAGAAGCAAGAGATGTACAGCAAGTTTTAAGCAACAAAAAAAATGCGCCTAGTGATTTACGAGAAAAATCTTTACGCTTAGCGGGCAGGATCCTAGAGTTTGACCCTGATGTTAGAGGTGGCCAAGGTTATATTATTGCTAGAGATATTTTGGAATCGGGGCGTGCTTTTGAAAAAATGCAAGCCATTATTTCAGCTCAAGGGGCACAACAAAAAAAACAAAGTAAGGCCGTATTAGAGTATCCAGTGATCGCCCCAAAAAATGGCTATATCACGGCAATAGATAACTTAAAAATAGCGCAGATAGCAAGCCTCGCTGGCGCCCCTATAGATAAAAATGCGGGCATAGACCTGCTTAAAAAAGTCGGCGATAAAATAAAAAAAGGTGACATTCTTTTTACTATATACGCCTGCTTTAAAAGTAACTTCGAATTTTCGACGCAATTTGCAGATGAAAACAATGCTTATGTCATCGAAAAAACACCACCTACGACAGATGATAACTACTTTATTTAATTTTTACCTTAGGAGTTACAATGACCATAATACTGGGCTTTGACGATTATTTACTGCCAGCTCAACAGTTAGCCAAAAGTTTATCGGTTGCGTTTAAACAGGTTGAACTACATCAATTTCCTGATGGTGAAACAAAAGTGACACTGCCGATAAATTTACCAAAGCGAGTTATTATTTGCCGTACATTAAACCAACCTAATGCAAAGCTTACTGAACTTGTCATAACAGCCTCTGCAGCAAGAGCCCAAGGCGTTGAGCACATAACGTTAGTAGCGCCCTACTTATGTTATATGCGCCAAGACATTGCTTTTAACGCAGGAGAAGCTGTCAGCCAAAAAATAATAGGAAAGTTACTTGCTGATTATTTTGACCGTGTTATCACTATCGATCCACACCTGCATCGCATCAAGAACTTAAAGGAGGCAATTCCAACCAATCAAGCTATTGCTTTGCACGCGAGCAACGCTATGTCGGATTTTTTACAACAACAGTTTAGTGAACCTGTACTTATTGGCCCTGACGAAGAGTCTGAACAATGGGTTAAAGCCATTGCCAAACCTCATCAGTGGAGTTATACCATCGCCACAAAACAACGTTTTGGCGATAAAAATGTTGCCGTAACCTTAGAGAATAATGATGAACAAAATAACGGAGTAAGCCTGACCAATAGAGACGTTATCATTGTTGATGATATTGCTAGTACCGGAAAAACTCTTGAACAAGCGGTAAAGCAAATCCAACAGCAAGCGCCTGCGAGTATTTCCATCATAGTGACACATGCATTTTTTGTTGATAACGCCATAACAAGGCTAACCAATATGGGTGTCGCCAATATTTGGAGCTCAGACAGTGTACTGCATAGCAGTAATGCCTTCAGTATTGTAGACACCATAGCAAACCAACTAATTAAGGGGTCTTTAGTTATTCCAACATAGTCACTGTTGAGCTTTATTCTATACACTCAGTAATTTTTTGACAAAGCTGAGTGTATTCATTTTTTGCTGAAACAATACCTTGTTGTTTTGCCCTATCAAACCAATATAAAGCCTGTTTAAAATTCACTTTTACTGATTCACCATCACGATACATTTGCGCTAAACTAATTTGTGAATAAGGGTTACCTTTTTCAGCGGCTTGCTGAAACAAACGAAAGGCTTCCTCCCAATCTTTTTCATATCCCATATTCCCTTGATAATACGAAATTGCTAGTTGGTTCTCTTGAGTGCCTATTTGATATTTTTGTTGTTTAATTGGATTTTGCCTCGGTTTGGCAATAATTATCCCTCCGTATAAATGCATACCATCATTAGAACGCCCTACTTCTAGCACTCCGCCTTTGAGATAAAGTTTTTCAAGTTGCGATTTAGATACTTTGAAGATTTCATTTGAAAAAAAATGGTGAGTGAGAAGTTTATCTGTACGAATGCCTCTTATCGCTTCATTTACTCGAAAAAATATAAAGTTACTCACTTTTAAATAAACATTTTGTTGGTCAACAGATGCGACCTGAGTGATTATATATTTTTCGCGTAGACGTCGCTGATCATCTAACACCTCTTTATCAATTATATAAACATCATTAAGCAACGGATTTTTTATTTGATTATGCTCAAGCTCTTGCTGTGCTTTGAAATATGTCATTCCAGCAAAAAATAGAGACGCTAATAATGATGGTAATAATAAAGCCATTATTAGAATTTTTATTTTTTGTTTAAAATACACCTTATTGAACTCAATCATTGTTATCCCGATAGATTATTTTTATTGTTTTCAATGCCAGCGATGATCGACCGTGCGGTATTATTTAGCGACATATTGATTGTTCAACGTCCGTTACTGGTTCATATTCATGGTGCGGGTTAATTGCATTTGATTAGCTTTTCACCGATATGATAAACATTATTTACAAGAACGTATGTGCCTGAAATTATTGCAGATGTAGGGACTGTGATAATGGCACTCATCTCATCATTCCATTGATAAAAACTAGTATCACCATTATTTAAATTGACTAATTTCAATGTTTTTCGGTCTGTTGATAGTGCACATTGATACGCTTCTGTTTCATCCTTTTCAGGGACTACAATACAAGCTGACAGATTAAAAATAACAACAACCGATAGAATTTTTTTAAACATGAATTTCCCTTTCAATTTTAATGACACTTATTAATCAGTGAGTAACTCACTAACAGGAGACTGAGAGTCCTTTATTATATTTTCGCTCTAGTACTCTAACATCCATTAAACGACGGTACTAAGGCGTTAATAACGCGGTAATAAGCGTTCATTGTCCTATTGATTAACTTGATAGAGGCGACTAATTGCATGCACAACCTTTTTTTCCGTCTTCTAAAGACCATTCTTCATAATTACCAGAAGAACATTGTCTTCTAATGCGCGGGCATTGTGCTTCATTTCTGGAAAAATCTTTCCCTGAAACACTTTTTACAATTTGGTCCGCCACCCCATCAGAAAAACTTAGAGATGAGCAGCCTGAGATAATGAGTATTACCAGCATTGAAAAATATTTGATGTGAATTCCTTTTACATAAAGCCTTATCAATAGCTAGATGGTTTCTGTATTTTTATCGGCCAAGGTTAAATAGCTATCTATAACTCGACATTAAGCTTTTCAGATACTTACGTCAACTATGAGTGACTATGAGTGCTATTTATAGGCGATTAATACCAAGTCCATTAATTAACTGCTCATTTTTAATGGTTAAAATGAATAACTACGGCGTTATAAAATTTATAAGTACGACTGCATGGACGCAGAAGGTAGAGCGACGCAGGATGCCAAAGC
>JBFONS010000001.1:0-477703 GCA_040779355.1 Colwelliaceae bacterium BS250
ATAACTACTTACTAAATTTTATGCCTTGTATTTATCCCTTTTTCCTCATGAAAAAGTACGACTACATGGATGTAGAAGGTAGAGCGACGCAGGATGCCAAAGCCGAGATCACTTAATTAGTGGAATTGGTATAACGTTAGAAAAACAGAGCGGTTTGTATAGTAACTTATCCGCCGTAAGTGTGCTTGTTTTGACCGGCATGGAAATTTTCTATCAAATTTTTATTACTTTAGGTCGGTAAAGGGAACCAAGGATCCCCCCAAAAAGACTCTTATACATTGCTTCTATCTCTTCTTTGCTGATATTTCCATCAAGTATCAGCATCTCAAGCCTTTCCCCTGGTTCTTGCACAATATACCCTGAGGAACTGAAGCCATTCTTTACATAAAATGATTTTCGCTTAAGCCGCTGAGAGTAGTTTTCTGACAGTTCTTCAAGCTCTTCAATATTTAGTACAATTCTGTTTTCACAATACTTATCTCTCATTGAGTCGATTACTTTACTTCCATAACCAAATGAACGCCGAAATTGAGATATTGCAAAAAAATGGACGAATATAATATCTTTATAGTCAGTGATATAAATTAAACCAATCCAGGTATCATTTTCATAAATAACGCTAAAACCAGTCTTGCCTTTTCTCATCATGTATCGAAGCATCCATGATGGTACCCATCGAACTGTGGTGAAAGCTTCCTTATAGAGTTCTATAACATTTGAATAGTTAACGTCATATTTGCTAAGCGGAATAAATTTTATGCTCATAGGTATTACTCATAAACGCTAGATAGTTGGAAAATTATCTTATGTAATTAATCCTTTTCAATAATACCAAGTGGTATAAGCTCGCGGTTCTAATTCTTTCATCTAAGCTGAAAGCTGACATAAATCAGCCTTGCACGCAGTGCTAACAAATAATTTAACAGTCAATGTTATTCTAAACTCGTCACTATGGCTGATTAATCTTTATCTTTAGGCAAGTGTTTAAAGCCTGAAAACATCGCTGAAATTATCGAATTTCGAGTTTTGATTTCCATCACCACTACCGCGAGTATGTGTAATAGCAATAAGATTGTGATCACATAAAAACTAAACACATGGGTTTTAATAAATGGCGTGCGCAACTCTCGCATTTGTTTATAGGCATCGGCATCTACATTCTCTTTAGAATAGGGTTGTATTAATTCAATTTGAGTTTTATCGATAGCGATAGATTGGGCAAAATGATTACCAAAAGGCGGATAATAAATATCAGTACCGGCAATCACTAAACCAGTCACACCTTGGATCAGCATAAATAAATACAGTGCGGTGATCATTAATTTCCCTAACGGATTATGACCTTTACTTGGCTCGGTGGGATTTTTTAAGTGTTGCTTTAATTCCTGACTAAAGCCTCGATTAAAAGCCAGCGTCTTACCCCATTTTTCATAGCCTTTACCAATAAAACCAAATAATACTCGTACCAATAAATTGGTCAAAAATACGTAACCAACTAAGGTATGCAATGATTTCAACAATATTTTACCATCGACACTTACGCCAAATGATTTGCCATTTAAGATGATTAATCCTAAAGTTATCATGGTTAAAATAGTGATCACATTTAGCCAATGAAATATGCGAATTTTTTTCGACCATACTAATACGGGTTGTAATTGCTCATTCATAGTATTTCCTTAACGAATCCAGTAATTAAGTTCTGTTAGATTTAGATTTTAAAATTCATACTCAAGCGCAAAGCGTAAACTATGATCTTTGCCACTATTGCTTATTTCAGTAATAAAACCAGCTTCCCACTTCAATTGTTTTTGTTTATTAAACCTATGCAAGCCCATAAAGGCAGGACCAATTCCAAAATAATCTTCACCAGCATAAATTTCAATAGCCGGTTGTAACTCTGAAATGTAGCGATATCGGTATTGTAGTCTAAACTCTGTTTCCCATTCTGCATCAATATATTCGCCCCACTCATGCACAATGAAACCATTTAATGTCAGGCTCGTACGGCCAAATTCTTTTTCTACCAGTAAACCGGCAGTGAATTCATAATTATCGGCATCATGTTGTTTTTCAAACTCAACTAAAGCGCCCCAATCAGCCCAGTACTCACCCTGATCAGTGAGCATGGTTCTAAGTTCTATTTCATAGGCTTGCAAACCAAAATCACCATTGTGATCTTCTTCACCAATTAAATAGCCCTCAATAGTAATGTACTCTGAAATAGAATGACCGTAACCAAGTCTTTGCGCAAGTGTGCTGCCATCGTCAGTTTGTCTTGAAATTAAACGCCATTCGATCTCAGTTTCATTCGGTAGAACATATGGGTGATAGACTTTATCAACCACCATGCCATCGGCATAAGCATTCGTTGTTGAGGCAACAAGTGCAATCACTAATGACATCAATAAATAGCGTTTTAAACCCAAACGTTTAACGATACATAAAAAAGAAACATTCATATTGCCTCCTTAGCATGTGCGCTAATAAAAAGAGTCAGTAAAGATAAAAACACAGCGCCGCTATAAAAGCCTAGTTGCATTAACGTTGGTGTAGCTTCATAGCCGACTAAACTATTAAACATGTATCCTAGCTCACTGCTGTTTGCTACCAAGTATTCACTATTGAATAACACTTGAGTTTCGGGCAGCAAATCAACTTGATTCAATAATTGTACTATTTGTAAAAATTGCCCTGCGGAAAATAGTATTAACAACGTTAAGGCAATACGTTGTTGGTAAAAACGACTGAATAAGTCAATCGCAAAGTAAAGTAAAATAGCGAAAGAGCTACAGATACCAAAACCTAATAGCATACCGGTAACAATTGTTTGTCCGGTTTCGGCTGTCGACCAATGACCACTTAAATAGATAGAAAAATGGCTACCATTACTCATCACTAATAATGCAATAGCAAGTTGTAAAGCAAGTTTTTGCAGGGGCTTTATGGTTGAACGAGTTTCACAAGTTAAAGTTGCTGAATTTGCATTGCTAGCAAGCATGGATAAGATAACTAAAAACAACATAAAATTGGTCATCAACACTAGGCTGGTAAAAATCTCATAGCCCATACCTTGGGCGATATTACTTATTGTCGGCACAAGCCAAGTAAATAGTACCGAACATAAACAGCCCACAATTAATGATTTTACTAGCCAATATTTACCCACATTTACATTGCGTAAAATTGATAATAATAATGAACAAAAGATAAATACCGGCAGAGCATTTTTTAGAAATAAGATCACCGTATTAATTAACATTAATGATCTCCTTATCTTCTATCGATTGTTTAGATTGCTCAGCTGCTCGTTGTTTTTTAGTTAAAACCACCACTTTGCCCAGTGCAGTATTAGGATTATATTCACCAAAGAAGTGATATTCTCCCGGACTCAAGGGCCCAATAAAGACCACCGATTTACTATTAGCAAAAATGACTTTTTCACGATTCAAATCAAAACTGTCGAACTCCTCAGGAGTTTCGTCTCGGTTTTCGATGACAAGCTTCACTTTTTTATTTGCGGGGATACTCAGCTCAGAAGGATAAAACAAGTGATTTTCAATCACTAAATTTACTTCAAGTGTCGCAGCAAAAGACCTAACACTATAAACACTCAGCAATAATATCAGTGTATAATTTAATAACGACTTCATACCGGCTCACCATTTTCTAACAGTGGCTTATTGTTTTGATGATGTAATTGTTGCTCTGCTGCTGGCACAGAAAAGCAAACGGTTACCTTAAGTCCGCCTAAATCAGTGGATTTACTTAAGGTTAATTTGGCTTTATGCAACTCGCTAATTTGTTTAACAATGGCTAAACCTAGTCCTGAGCCAATAATGTGCTTTTGCTTGTTGTTATTGTTTATTTCTGCGCGATAAAATCGTTGTAACACTTTATCCATATCATGCTCTGCAATACCCGCACCTGAATCTTCAACACTTAATGTAACAATGGTGTTTTGTTGAATTGTTTGAGAACTGATGGTGACTTTAATTTTGCTATGATTTTCACAGTACTTGCTGGCATTACCAATGATATTTTGCAGTAATATTCCTAACGAAAACTCATCGCCCAACACATAAGCCTTATCGGCATCTAATTCTATTTGCTGTTGTTTACTATCAATATCTACATATAAGCGACTAATAACTTGTTGCGCAAGTTTTTGTAGGTTTATGGTGGTAAAGTTCGCGCTAAAGTATTCAGGATTGGTACGATTTAACAATAAAATTTGTTCTACAACCGAGGCCATGCGCACAATACCAACTTCAAGATCATCTAAATTAACATTTATATTAAGCATTAATTGCTTAGTTTGCTCCAAATCAAGGTTGTGTTCGGGTAGCTTTAAAAGTTCTGATTTTAAATTGTGACTATTCAGTTTAATTACGCTAATTGGTGTACGCAGTTCGTGCGCGACATCGGAGGCGAAACGTTTCTCTCGCAAAAAAGCGTCATCAAGGCGACACAGTAGTTGGTTTAGCGTATTCGTTATGGGTACTAATTCTTTAGAGTTTTGCTTAAGAGTTATCGGCGTAAAGTCTTTCGCTTGCTTGGCATGCAATATCTTAGCGAGTTGATTTAAAGGATTTAAGCTACGTTTAACCGCAAATGATATAAAAATTGCAATAAAAGGAATGCTAAAGATAAGAGGTGTAACGGCTGCCAAAGTCATTTTTTCGGCGATATCGAATCGTTTGGCGATTGGCTGAGCAACAAATATCCATTTATTGCTATCAAAATACGCATAACTGCGCCAACGTTTACCCGAAAAATTAACATCATCAAAGCCGGCGATAAAACTCATTATATTTTTTGTTGGGGTATTGTTGGTATGCAGTATTAATGTTTGCTGTTGCCAAATTTGTAAGGCTAAATCAACCTCATCATCGAGTTGTATTACCTGATCATCAAATTGAATATTGATCAAGGTTTTGGCAAACGCTTGTAAATCATCATCGAATACTTGCTGCGCTTGTTGCATGCTAGCTGAATAGCCACTGATTGCCGCCGAAAATGAAATTAACGTTAATAATGAAATGATTATTAATAGTTGATAACGACGAATAGAGAGCATTATTTAGGCACCGAGTAACCAATCCCTCGGATGGTTTTGATAAAGTCTTTCGGCAACTTTTTACGTAAATGATGGACATGAACTTCGACCGCATTACTGGCCACCTCTTCACCCCATTCATAGAGTTTTGATTCTAACTGTTCACGAGATTGAATACGGCCGGCATTTTCCATTAAAGCTTTTAACACCATATATTCTTTACGGGAGAGTGCTAAAGGTACTTCGTTTAACTGGACTTGATGACCAGTAGTATCTAATGCGACATCACCAATAATAATCATTGAAGTATTCACCGTACCTAAACGGCGTTCTAGCACTCTAATTCTTGCGAACAATTCTGAGGGCTCAAACGGTTTAGCTAAATAATCATCGGCGCCTAAATCTAAGCCATGGATTTTTTCATCAATTGAATCACGCGCGGTAAGAATTAAGATGGGAATATTATTTTTAGTTTGTCTGATTTTTTTGAGCACATCTAAACCATCAAGATCAGGAAGGCCGAGATCAAGAATAACAATGTCACATTCAGCCGTTTGCACGCTAAGAATTGCACGCGCACCATTATCGACATGGTTAGCCGCATAGCCCTCGTTGCGTAACGATCTTTGTAAGCCTTGCGCTAACTGTAGATCATCTTCAACTATAAGTATTCTCACTGGTAAATTGCACCCTGTTAAACATTATATGTTGTTGTATTTATAATACCAATTTGGTTATGTATATGCTCTACTTTTTCATGAGAAAAAATGGATAAATACAATTAATAAAATTTAATAAGTAGTTATTCTACTTATTAATTTTATAAAGCAGTAGTTATTCGTTTTAGCCATTAAAAATGAGCAAATATTTAATCAACTTGGTATCAACTAAATATAACAATTAAGCACCTATAAAGTGCTTAACGTATTGATTATTTTATTCTATTTAATAAATAGTGATCGTTAGCATAATAAATTTAAAACCTTAAGGTATTCTTAAGGTTTTAAATTAAATTAAATAATATCAATTTTTTTAATTAATCACTTTTTATCTGGGTAAAAATTAGGTACCTTGAGCGCATATTTTTCCAAAGGTGTGAATATTATGAACACGAACGGCATTGGCGGCTCAACCGCTGCAATAGAGTTAGCAAAATTAACCAATATGACTACTGATATTAATAAAATATCAGGAGCTGAATATCAGCAACGTATTGCTAAAGCACAGGCATTAATGCAAGCAAACAATATTGCGGCTACTTATATTGATGCTGGCACTAATTTATATTATTTTACCGGGACTCGTTGGTACGCATCAGAACGTATGGTTGGCGCTATCATTCCAGCCGTTGGTGAGATTGAATATATTGCCCCGCATTTTGAAATTAGCACTTTAGAACAGTTTATGGTGATAAAAGGCAAGGTAAACGCTTGGCAAGAGCATGTTAGCCCTTATCAAGTCTTTGTTGATGCATTAACAGCATTAGGCATTACCGCAGGTAATATCGCCATTGATGAGTCTACGGCATTTTTTATTGCTAACGGCATTGCCGAAGTCGGCAGCCAATTTACCCTTGTTAATGCTAAACCGGTTACCGCAGGTTGTAGAATGGTAAAAACGGCTGATGAAATTGCTCTACTGCAACGCGCTAAAGATATGACTTTAGAAGTGCATAAAGCCGTTGCCCGTATTTTACATGTTGGTATTAGCACCAAAGATGTTGAAGCATTTATTAATGAAGCACATAAATGTGTTGGTGCAGCCGCTGGTTCATATTTTTGCATCGTATTATTTGGTGAAGACTCGGCTTACCCACACGGCGTTGCTAATCCAAACCCATTAGCGTTAAATGATATTGTACTTATCGATACGGGTTGTCAGTTAGAAGGCTATAACTCTGACATTACTCGCACGTATGTTTACGGTACAGCAAGCGAGCGTCAAACTGAAATTTGGAACTATGAAAAACAAGCGCAAGCTTTAGCGTTTGCTGCTGCAGAACTTGGTAAGCCGTGTTCAGTAACAGATCAAGCGGTACGCGACTATTTACCTACAGTAGGCTTAGGGCAAGATTATGCAATCCCTGGTTTACCCCACCGTACCGGTCATGGCATAGGTTTAGATATTCATGAATGGCCTTATTTAGTGTTAAACGATCAAACCCCTTTAGCGGTTGGTATGTGTTTTTCTAATGAGCCAATGATTTGTGTTCCTGGGGAGTTTGGCATTCGTCATGAAGATCATTTTTATATGACTGACAATGGCCCTAAATGGTTTACCAAGCCAGCACATAGCATTAGCGATCCATTCGGTTATAACGCTTAATTAAATTTATACCGCTATAACCCCCTAAGGCACTTAAACAAATTAAGTGCCTTAACTGAATTAAATGAGTATTTTATTCTTACTATGTCAACATTAAACGCTGCTAAACCTAAAATATTCATTATTGGATTACCTCGAACATCAACCACCAGTATTTGTTTAGGCATGTTAGATATGGGCTATACCGTATCTCATACTTGTTATACGCAAGCGTGTTTAGATGATTCCGAGGTTATCGCCGACACCCCCGTTTTTACCGATTACCCACTGCTGGATAAATTATATCCCGGTTCTAAATTTATTAATTTAGAACGTGATTTAGCATTGTGGATCCCTTCAATAAAACACCTACTACAACGTATGCATACCAATGTAACTCGTGGTGATGGTGGTTATAATACTCACATTAAACGCTGTTTTAGTGAAGTTTTCACGCCTTTTACGCTCGATAATGTAAGTGATGATGAGTTTTTAGCTCGCTGTTATCAGCAGCATCAAAACGGTATTGAACAATATTTTCAGGGACGATGCGATGATTTACTCTCTATAGATGTTAGCCATGCACAAAGTTATCAAAAATTGGTTGATTTTTTAGCAATAGAGCAGCCAATTAAAGGGTTTCAACAAGTGAATATGGGCAGCAAAGTGAGATATTGGAAAGATATCAAGCATGTAGGGAAAATTGAATCTACCCATAATGGTCGTATTGATAAAGATATCTACGCAAGCACCACTTAACCTATGTCTCAACCTATCTCTCAACCTATATATTAACTTACAAATCTATCTCGATTGCACCTAGTAAGCAGCACAGCTATTGGTTAGAATAAAACTCATTATAATTATTTGGGTACTTTAGCAGTATGGTTGCATTTTTCGAATATATTCCTTTAGTCGTATTTTTTATCTTTTATAAAATGTTCGATGTATTTATTGCCACAGGTGCATTAATTGTGACGTCGGCTTTGCACTTAATTGTGATGAAAGCGACTGGTAAAAAAATTCTTACACGTCATTGGATATTCTTTGGTCTTATTGCCGTTTTTGGTGGTTTAACCATATTTTTCCACGATGATACCTTCATCAAATGGAAAGTAACCATTATAAATGCCTTCTTTGCCATTGCTTTACTCGTTAGTAAATATGGCTTCAATAAGAATTTACTGCAAAGTTTCATGGGTGAACAAATACAGTTGCCAGAGCCTGTATGGACCAAGTTTAATTTAGCTTGGGTTGGCTTCTTTACATTATGTTCAGCTTTAAATTTATATGTTGCGTTCAACTTTTCTCAAGAAGATTGGGTGACTTTCAAAGTATTTGGCCTCACCGGTTTAACGTTTGGGTTTGCCATTATTTCAATTATGGCGATTTATAAACATATTCCGCAAGAAGAAGAAACGGCAGAAAAAAGTTTAGAAGAAGATAATAACAAATAGGACAAAAATTGATGTTATATGTAATTTACAGTGAAGATGTAGACAACTCATTAGAGTTAAGAATGTCTGTGCGAGAACACCATATCGCCCGTTTAAAAGATATGCAAAATCAAGGCAGATTAATTATTGCCGGCCCTTGCCCTGCTATTGATAGCGAAGATCCAGGCGCTGCTGGTTTTACAGGTTCGTTATTAGTACTTGAATTTAATTGTTTAAGTGACGCGCAATCTTGGGCTGATGCCGACCCATATGTTGCTGCTGGTGTGTATAAATCGGTGAGCGTAAAACCTTACAAAAAAGTTTTACCTGCATAATACCAAGTTGATTAAGTATTAAGAAAAATGCAAAAAGCTCGAGTGATATCGTTAAATATCACTCGAGCTTTTTAATATACGCTTATTGATTTAACTCATGATGAGTGTCGGTCTCAATTTCAGGCTGTGCAAAAACCACAAACGGCAATGCTAATGGCCCTAAAATTGCCCCCCACACTAGCCACTTAATAGTCTTAGCGCCTTTATATTTGGCAATAACATAACACAGCAACATACACACCAAATTGATAACAAACAAAATACTCAGTGGTAGCATAGTTAGCCTTAGATGATTAGAATTATTGTTTGCTATCATTTCATATTCTAACGATTGTTCAAGCGAATAGATGTATCTAAATGTTTAGCTTGGGTGTTTAATTAACTCAATTAATTCAACATTAGAGCTAAATAATAACGACTATGACTTTTTTAACTCAGCTTGAATTTCTTTAATTCCATCATTAGCTTGCGATTCATCCGATAACATAATCGAAATCCATTGTCCTTCTTCTGATGTTTCAAAAGCGATTTTAATGATCATAGTTAAGGGCACAGATAACAGCATACCTACGGTGCCAAGTAGCCACCCCCAAAAAATTAACGATAAAAATACTACCAAGGTTGATAAGCCTAATCCGCGACCAAGATACCTTGGCTCAACTAGATTACCCATAATCATATTTGTCGCCATGTAACCGCCAGCTATGATTAAAGCGGAACCAGGATCTAATTGTACTAACGCTAATAAAACAGCCGGCACTGCGGCAATAATAGAGCCAATATTAGGGATATAGTTTAATAAAAAGGCTAAGACGCCCCAAAGAATAAAAAAATCTAACCCTATCATCCACAACATTGAACTGACTATGACACCAGTCGCTAAACTGACCATAGTTTTAATCGCTAAATATTGATTAACCGCCGTTAAAAACTTATCAATTTTACGAATTTTCATTTGCGGATCTTTCATCGCTAAATGCAACTTAGCCGGTATGCTAGACGCTTCAAATAACATAAAGACAACCGTTAAGATGATAAAAAATAAATTAGCCATAATACCGCCAAAACCAGAGAGCATATCTGCGGCAAAGCCCATGGCGGCAGCGGGATCTAAGTATTGCATTAACAGTTTCGAAGATATTTTGATATTAAAGTGGGCAAGTCGGTCAATCAAACCAGCAAAATCAGTAGTGAGTTGTGCCTTATACTGTGGCATCACCAAAGATAACTCATTTAAGGAATTACCGATTAAGCCAGCAAGAGTTAAACCTAAACCGACAAAAATAGCGATAACAAGCACCACAGCAATGCCTTTAGGTATTTTATATCTCTCGGCTTTATTGATTAGTGGATTACAAATTATGGCAATAAAAACTGATAATAAAAAAGGGATTAAAATACTACTCGCCGTTTTTATACCTGCCAAAATAATGACCAGCGCAGCCAAGGTATAAAGCCCTTTTGCTACACCACTATTTTTCTTTGTTAAGTCCATGAGAAAACTCTATATTTATATTTTTATATATGATTATCACCATAACAAATATCCTTAAAACATTGTATCGCTAAAATATATTCTCAAGGCTAAAGATTGAGAAATTCATAAATTGAGCTATTTTTAATATATAGGGCAAAAATCTGTCCGTTCATAAAATATAACTACAACGGGGAATAATACAATTGGGTATAGGCATCATTATGGGTAATTTGTTATGAAGATATTCATCACCGGAGGCACGGGCCTTATTGGGTCGGCTTTTATCAATGAATTTCAAAGTGACTATCAATTTGATGTTTTAACGCGTCAGCCTAGTCACTCTAATGGTCATTTTAATGATAATAAAAACATAACGTTTATTAATGATATTAAACAGTTAACTGACTTAAATGATTATGATGCAGTAATTAATTTAGCGGGAGAGCCTATTGTCAATAAACGCTGGAGTACCTTACAAAAACGAGCAATATGCCAAAGTAGATGGCAGCTCACCAATACCCTCAGCAAATTAATTAACGATTCAACATCGCCGCCCAAAACATTTATTTCAGGCTCTGCGATTGGTTATTATGGCCGACAAGGTGCTGAACCAATAGATGAACAGTTTATGGATTTCCACCCAGAGTTTAGTCATCGTATTTGTAAGGTTTGGGAAGAAAAAGCCAGCTTAGCGCAAAATAAAACTCGATTGTGCATTATGCGTACCGGCATTGTTTTAGATAAACAAAATGGCGCTTTAAAGAAAATGATCCCAGCTTACAAGTTAGGTTTAGGGGGCCGCTTATCACATGGTAATCAATATATGTCATGGATCCATATTGAAGATATGATCCAAGCGATAAATTTTTTACTTAATAATAGTGATTGTCAGGGCCACTTTAATTTAACGGCGCCAACACCTGTGACTAATAAGGAGTTTAGTCAAACTTTAGCACAAACCCTAAATCGCCCTAACCTAGCCACAATGCCAGCATTTGTCTTAAAAATACTGCTTGGTGAGATGTCTGATTTACTATTATTTGGACAAAATGTTGTGCCAGCACAATTATTGGCACAACAATTTAAATTTAAACACCCAAATTTAAAACCCGCGTTAGAGCATTTATTAAGGTAAAGCTGACATTAATCGACTATGACTGACATTAAAGTGTGCGCTTAATTAGCGTTAAACTCGATAATTTTAATAGACGACGACAAGCTAACAAGCCAACTAAGCCGACAAAGCCAGCGCCTAATGCCATCGCTAATAACCAGTACGGCCAATGGAAGGATGCTTGCATATCGAGTACTTGTGTATGCAGAAAAAATGCTGATATTTCCATCGCTATACTCGCTAAAAAGCCAGAAACGGCGCCCAAGATAACAAACTCTAAAACAGTAGAATTACGTAATAAACTGCCTTTAGCGCCCAAGGTTCGTAAAATTGCTAATTCTCTTTCGCGTTCTTCCATACTCGCTTGTACTTGTGCAACAAGTACTAAAGAGCCAGCCAAAACCACCAATATCAAAATGAATTCAATGGCAACTGACACTTGTTCAATAACAACTCTTAACTGCGTTATCATCGCATCTACGTCGATAACACTTATGGTTGGATATTGGCTTAAGAACTGCTGCAGAGCTAATTTACTTTGCTTAGGAACATGCAACGCGGCAATAAAAGTAGCAGGAAAGTCATTGAGCACTTGGTCATTAAAGATCATATAAAAATTAGGCTGCATACTTTTCCAATTAACTTCTCGTATGCTTGTGACCGGTAGCTCAATTAACTCGCTGCCAATTTGGAATGATAAGGTATCACCTAAATTTATTTGCAAGCGCTCAGCTAATGTTGACTCAATAGACACCTCAGCTTGAACTGAGTCAGCACTAAACCACTGCCCTGCTTTTATAATATTTTCAGCAGGGAGTGTTGACTGCCAAGTCATATTTAATTCACGCCCTAGGCCTTCTCTCGCGCCGTCACTTTTATCATCTTCTTCTTTGCTGGCTCTTTTACGCAGTTTTTCTTCATTTATTGCGGTTAAACGCCCACGAATAATAGGATATAGCTGGCTCGCTTGTAGTGAGTTTTCAGCTAAAAATTGTTTTACCGGCGTGACTTGTTGCTTACTAATATTCACCAAAAATTGATTAGGCGCATGCTCTGGTAGTTGCGATTGCCAATCATCAATTAAATCAGTGCGTACCACTAACATCAAAAGTAATAACATAATGGCAATAGTGAAACTCACCAATTGCACATTATTTTGCTCAGCGCGGCGTTTTAAATTGGCTATCGCCAGATGAAATGATTGCCCTGCACCTGAGCCAACTTTACGACCAGCATTAACAATTAATCGTCCCATAAATAATAATACTAGGACAACTAGGCAACTGCTTAATAGCAGCACAACAGACAATAAGATGTCTTGGGAGAAAATAAGTAATAGTAGTAATACGGCAACAAACGCAGGTAAATTAGATAACCAAGAGTGTTTATTTATAACACCATTAAAGCCTCTTATCACCGACAACGCGGATGTCGATATCAATTCTTGCATCGGCTTTATCGCAAATGCAAAAGCACAAATAACACCGGTAAATACCGCAACAAATAATGGGTATAGGGATGTTTGCGCGGCGCCATTGGGTAAGTAACTACTCATGTAACTGATCGCAATGGTTTGTATTAAATAACCAATAACAATACCGATACTGATGGCAAATAAAGACAAGCTGCCCCAATGTAAAAAGTACAGCTTAATGATATGTTTTTTACTCGCGCCCATGGCTTTAAACACTGCGACCATAGGTTGGTGACGTTGACCATATCGTCTGCTTGCTACAGAAACAGCAACAGCAGCTAAAATAATGCCTAACATACTCGCTAACGATAAAAACTTTTCCGCTCGAGTTAAGGCATTTGCTAATGGTGTCTGTTGACTTTTAATGTCATACCAACGCTGATTATCTTCTACTTGTGGAGTTATCCATTGCTCAAAACTATCGATATTTTCACTATCACCTGCAAATAAATATCGATACGTTAACCGGCTTCCTGGCTGAACAACTTGTGTTTTTTCAACATCTAAAAAATTTAACAGAACTCTAGGACCTTGGGTAAAGACACTAAAGGAGGCATCAGGCTCTTTTTCAATGACGCCAGCGATATTAAAATTAGCCATGCCAAGTTCAATGCTATCGCCAACTTTTACCGACATTTTTTCAAGTAATGATTGCGCTACCCATACACTGCCAATTTGAGGCGCTGATAACGCTTGTGCTTGCTTATCTCCATTAGGAATAACAAGCAGTTGTCCTCGAAGTGGATAAGTATCAGAAACCGCTTTAACAGAGGCTAATAACATTTCATCACCGGCAAATACCATAGACGAAAATAATAACATCTCAGTTTGCTGTAATTGTTCTTGCTTAGCTTTATCGAGAATGGTCGATTTAACCGGCCTTGATGATTGTAGTACTCTATCGGCTGCAATAAAGCTGCTGCTTTCACTGATTAGCGCAGACTTAATTTGCTCAGAAAACCCTGATAATGAAAAAACGGTTGCCACTGCAAGTACGATGGCACAACAAATAATGGTGAGTTCGCCACGTTTAAGTTCATGACGGAACAGTCGTAATGATTGTATGACCCAAATAGGCATTAGCTTACCTCTGCCATAACAGTTATAGGTTGCACTAATTTGCCAGCGCTCATGGTAATTTGTCTTTGACAGCGACTCGCAAGTTTAGGGTCGTGGGTAACAAGTATTAATGTCGTACCTTGTTGCTGATTTAATTCAAATAACAAATTACTGATATTCTCACCCGTACTGCTGTCTAAGTTACCGGTTGGTTCATCAGCAAATAAAATATCAGGTTTAGAGATAAATGCTCTAGCGATAGCGACTCGTTGTTGCTCACCGCCAGATAACTGGCTAGGGAAATGCGTAACTCGGTCAGCCAAACCAACTTTAGCTAACATTTGAAGTGCTAACTCTTTAGGGCTATCATGTCCAGCAAGTTCAGCTGGCAACATCACATTCTCCAAAGCAGTTAAACTGTTTATGAGTAAAAATGATTGAAATATAAAGCCAACATGATCTGCTCTAACTTTGCTACGCTGCTCTTCATCAAATAAGTGTAATGGTTTATTTTTAAGGTATATTTCACCTGAGCTAGGTAAATCTAAACCGGCTAGTATAGACAGCAAGGTAGTTTTACCCGAGCCAGACGCGCCAACAACAGCTAAACTTTCTCCGGACTTGACTTGTAAGTCAATTGGTTGAAGGATAGTAAGCAATGGTTGTTCATTATTACTGTCAGTGGTTTTAACACTTTTTGTTAAAGCACGGCAATCTAAAACTAATTCAGGTAATGTATTCATGATAAATAAGTTGCTTCTCTCGTTAATTCTTATAGTTAGTCATACGTTGGTAAATGTAAGTTTGGCTCATAATTCTATTCTATTACTAGGTGATAGTCTCAGTGCAAGTTATGGGATGCAAGAAAAAGATGGTTGGGTAATGTTACTAAATAAACAGTTAACGCAACAAAATGCAGACTATAGAATAGTTAATGCCAGTATCAGCGGAGAAACCACAGAAGGCGGTTTAGCTAGGCTACCGGGCATTTTGGCAAAAAATGACATTGATATATTATTAATAGAATTGGGTGGTAACGACGCTCTTAGAGGCTTCCCTCCAAAGCTAATTCAAAATAACTTGTTACAAATGATTGCGCTTGCACAAGCTAAAAACATCAAAGTACTGCTGTCAGAAATCCAGATACCACCAAATTATGGACCAAGATACACGTCAATGTTCAGCGATGTTTTTACCGAAACTGCCACCGATACGGGTGTAAAACTGCTACCATTTTTTATTGAACAAATAGCTCAAGATCCAACACTTATGCAAGCCGATGGTATTCACCCAACCAAAGAAGCACAGCCATTAGTTGCTGCAGAGATGAAAAAAATCATAGAAAACGCATTGTAATGGGTCTGCGATTTAGAATAGTGGTAAGTTTTTAATAATATGTAGTCAATTTAGAAAAATTAACTATTTTCAGTCCAACTAAACTGCATTTGTTTAGCCGTTTGCTCGGCTAAATTTTTATTTTTTAATTTTTCGACTAAATGTAAACTCATATCAATGCCTGCAGAAATACCGGCACTGGTTACCACTTTCCCCTCGTCAACCCAACGAACATTTGTAACGACATTTAAATCTGGGAACTGTTGTTGTAAATCATCAGTATCTTGCCAATGCGTGGTTACTGATAAACCAGTGAGTAAATTTGCTTCGGCTAATAAAAATGCGCCGGTACAAACAGAAGCGATTACTTTAGCCGAAAGCGCTTGTGCTTTTATCCAGGTGATCACATTTTCTTTACGCATTTCGTCATCATGAACACCACCGACGACAATCAACACATCAATAGCCGGATGATTACTAAAGTTATAACTAGGATTAACGCTATATCCACCACGAGCAAGTACTGCCGAGTTATTTTCGGCCAACAAAAACACCTTAAATTTGCTTTCTTCAGGTAAAAATCTCGACGCGGTTGCAAACACTTCAAATGGCCCTGAAAAATCGAGTACTTCGGCGTTATCAAAAATATATATCGCGATGTTCATTGCCCATTCCTTTACAAATAATAGTGATTTAAAAATTCCATAAGTTCGGCTTCTGCCACTAATGTTTTACCGGCGTTTTTAAAGTTATCTAAATCAACTTGTTTAGGAAACGTATAATAATTTCCAGCCGTTGCTTGCGGGTATGTAAGTAAAGGCTGATCATTAGATATCTTTTGAATAGTCTCTATAATCAACTGTGCACCTTGTTTATAGAGCTCAAGAACATGCCAAAGATATGATTGTTCAACTTGTGCTTTAATTAACGATGTAGCAATGATCTCACCGGTATCAATGGTTGCATCATTAATAAAATGCAAGGTAGTGCCTAATTGCGGCTCATCATTTAATAAAGCCCAAAAGCTTGCCATAACACCACGATAATTAGGCAATACCCCTGAATGTAAATTAATCACACCATGTTTAGGAATAGCAATAACATCAGCTTTTATAATCACCCCAAAGCGTATAGAGACGATTAATTCAGGCTGCTGCGTGGCTAGAATATCCAGTCCAGATTCACAGTTAATGTTATTTAATTCAGCGACTCTACCTTCAAGTTTATCGCTGATTTGCGCAAAGCTTAAATATTTAGATGACGGCAACTCGGCTTTATTCATCAAGGGCGAGATAATTTGGTTAAATAAGTCTTGCTCAAAAAATTTTAAACGTTGCAACTCTTCAGGTTTGTCGGCTTTGCCGCCTACTTTTGATGATAAGAATATAGAAATTTTATGCTCAGCAAGCTGCTCTAGCATGTTATTTATGGCAAAATTACTGGCGATATCGCGATTCGCTAAAATGGTAATGTTCATAGATAAGTTTGAGTGATCATTGTAATGCATTGACTCTAACATGAATTTTTGCGGCAAGCAGATAACATGGCAAGTTTATGTCACTGGGTATTAATATAAAGGAGTTATGGTAATACCAATTTGACTAATTGACTTGGTATAATGTCTGATCTTAAATTTTGGACACAAAAAAGCCGACTTACGTCGGCTTTTTTGTCACTTATAAAGTGGCGTCCCCAAGGGGATTCGAACCCCTGTTACCGCCGTGAAAGGGCGGTGTCCTAGGCCTCTAGACGATGGGGACGCAGAAACTGTTTATAAAAATATATTTTTATGTTCCTGCGTAGGGCGAACGTTGAACTTGTTCAACGAGCAATCCTATAAAAAATGCAGAATCATCTAAATATAATATATAAAAAACTGTTTTTTGCGTAAGGATAAATCCTCACATCAACAACAAACGATCAAATCGATTGTTATCTTCTATACCAGAAAACTGGTAAGACCTAAGATAAAACATATTGATAAAATAAGTGGCGTCCCCAAGGGGATTCGAACCCCTGTTACCGCCGTGAAAGGGCGGTGTCCTAGGCCTCTAGACGATGGGGACGCAGAATTTGCTTTACAAAACATGTTTTGTTAATTCTGCGTAGGTATCAATCAAGCTCTGCGCCGATTGATAAATCATTAAAAAATGCAGAAATATTATTCATGTTTATAACAAATATCCTTTAAATATCTACATAAAATGCAAAAATATAAACAATACCTATTTAAAACTGTTTTCTGTGTCCGGTGCAAGCACCTGGCACTAGAACTTAATCACTTAAGTTATCTAAAATAAGTTGGCGTCCCCAAGGGGATTCGAACCCCTGTTACCGCCGTGAAAGGGCGGTGTCCTAGGCCTCTAGACGATGGGGACGCAGAAATTGTTTATCAAATGTATTTGATATTTCTGCGTAGGGCGAATGTTGAACTTGTTCAACTGAGCGATCCTATATATTTGCAGAATTTTTCATCAAAATACTATTGATACTTCTGCGTAAGGGTGAACATTTCATTTATGAAATTGAACAATCCTCATTTAACAATCAATTAAAATCAACCATCAAATTGCAGAATTTTCTGTGTCTGGTGATAAACACCTGGCACTAAGAACTTTATATATACCTTTCGGCACAACTTACTTTTTAAAAAAAATTGGCGTCCCCAAGGGGATTCGAACCCCTGTTACCGCCGTGAAAGGGCGGTGTCCTAGGCCTCTAGACGATGGGGACGCTGGTGTTATCAATTAAGTTAACATTCGCATTGTTATATATAGTAAAATATATTCCATCTCGTAAGTAAACTTACGTCGGTTTTTGCCAAAACCTAAAGAAGTAGTTGGTGGAGCTATGCGGGATCGAACCGCAGACCTCTTCACTGCCAGCGAAGCGCTCTCCCAGCTGAGCTATAGCCCCGGGACTTCTTACCTTCATGAGCGACCTAGACTCCTTGAAAGCGAGGCGAATTCTAGACACCGCGCCCAAAACTGTCAACACCTTTTTGCAATAAAATGATAAAAAAAACGTTTTTAGTGCTTAAGCGGTCATTTATCGATCGCTTTGATTACTTTTTCGATAGATTTAAGACCAATTGAGTTAAAAATTTCAAATAAATGTAGGTTCAGTTATTAATTTTGATTTAGCACATGCCTAAATTATCATCAATTTTAGCCGTTACACTTTTTAAGTAGCTTAAAGGATTGTTTTCACATTAGAATAGGGACAATAGTTAGTGATATAATTTACACAACATTATATACAAGCCTTCTTCATAATTTGTATTTTCTCTTGGCTTGGAAAGGTAATCATAAACAATGCAATTAAAAAAATTAAAGGTTGTCGCTATTGGCGGCGGACATGGTTTAGGACGAGTTCTCTCTACTCTATCCTTTTTAGGTGACCAATTAACTGGTGTTGTTACTACAACAGACAACGGTGGCTCAACAGGTAAACTAAGAAAGCGGACAAGCTCTATTGCTTGGGGTGACTTACGTAATTGTTTAACCCAGTTAGTTGATGAAAAATCTGTTGGCAGCCAATTGTTAAACTTTCGTTTTGATGGTGCAGATGAATTAGAAGGTCATAATTTAGGTAATCTCATTCTATTTGGTCTCAGTGAAATACATTCCCGCCCTCTTGACTCTATTAAACTGATCAGACGTATGCTACGTGTAAATACGCGTGTACAACCCATGTCAGAAACCCCGACTGACTTAATGGCATTTTATAAAGAAGGTCGTTGTCGTGTTGGTGAAGTGTCCGTTGATGATATGGGCAGTATGCCGAAAAACATGTTGCTTGCCCCACTCGTTAAAGCTATGCCTGAAACATTAAGAGCAATAGCGGCTGCCGATTTAATTATATTAGGACCCGGAAGTTTTTTAACTAGCGTTGTGCCGCCTTTATTAGTGCGCGACATTGCTAATGCAATAAATAATTCTCAAGCCCAATGCATCTTTATTGATAATTTAGTGAAAGAACATAGCCCTGCTGGTGAATTAACGCTCGATGAAAAATTAGAGTGGCTTACTTACAATATTGGTTGTCAGCCTGTTGATACCGTGATTACTGAAGATAAAAATGCAATCTCCGAGTTTGCTAATTTAATCATTCAGCCATTAGCGAGTGATAAAGTTGACTACTTCCATCACAAAGTAAAGTTAGTCGATGCGATTGAACAAGCTATTACCAGTCATGGTGAAAATAAAGCGAATACAAAAAATACAAATAAAGTCGAAAATTAGCTACATAGGTTTAGAAAATATTCACCAATTAAAAACCAAGACATACAAGGACGCATTAATGCCACGATCATATGGATATGACGGAGTGGTCCATGGTAATTTGCGTTCATTCGTCGCTGAATAAAAAAAGGGCTTTAATCTATTTGATTAAAGCCCTTTTCTCTTGAAAATTATAAACCTATACGCTTATAGCAGCTTCATTACGATTTATCGTCTTCACTTATACGACTCGCTACGGCGCCGGTTTGGCCTCTGTACTTAGCATCGGCACGCTTATTGTAAGGGCGCAATGCATCACCAGACATGGTTTCAAAATTCAATGCTGCTATCTTCATTTTTGGACGAAGTGCTAATGGCAATTTACCCGAGTTATAAAACTCTAATACAATTGGACCAGACCAACCTGGGTCAATACGATGCGCAGTAACATGTACCATTAAGCCTAAGCGAGCAAGTGATGAACGGCCATCTAACCAACCAACAATATTGGCAGGTAAAGTAACAGATTCATAAGTAACGCCTAATGCCAATTCACCAGGATGAAGGAAAAATGCGTCGCCATCTGCAATGTGAATTTCATCACTCATTATTGTGTTCATGGCTTTTTGCACGTCAGCTTTAGGACCACTTAAATCGATGAAAGGTGCATTATGATCTTCGAATACACGAAATTTATTACCTAAACAAATATCAACACTCACTCCTGAGATCATTGACTCATCAGGTTTTGGTACAATAACTATTTTTTCTTGCTCAAGTAACTCTTCAATATCTCTATCGCATAATCTCATAATTTTATTCTTCTGTTATCGTAATTTTAGTGGTGTAAGGGCTGTTAGCATCTAATTGATAATAAAGTTCAGCGGCCATATTTCTGGCTATCTTACGGTATAATTGCGCTAATTCGCCAGTTGTATTTACAATTAC
Source organism: Colwelliaceae bacterium BS250 (assembly GCA_040779355.1). Classification (GTDB taxonomy): domain Bacteria; phylum Pseudomonadota; class Gammaproteobacteria; order Enterobacterales; family Alteromonadaceae; genus Thalassotalea_A. The sequence goes on from JBFONS010000001.1 coordinate 20,765, forward strand.
GGTCGATTTACCGTTATCGGCATCTTCGCGTATCTGAATATTCAACGGCAATTGCCCTAATAAATCAACTTTATATTTATCACTAATGCGCGCTGCCCCGCCTTCGCCAAATAAATAAGAATGGTGATCGCAGTTTTCACAAATGTGATAACTCATGTTTTCAATAATGCCGAGTACAGGTACTTGCACCTTATCAAACATACTAATGCCTTTTACCGCATCAGCTAAGGCAATATCTTGTGGGGTAGTGATCACTGTTGCTGCCGCTACCGGTACTTTTTGTGACAAGGTTAATTGAATGTCACCTGTGCCTGGCGGCATATCAATAATAAGGTAATCTAAATCTGGCCATGCGGTTTCATTTAATAGCTGGCTAAATGCGGTGCTTGCCATAGGGCCACGCCATACTGTCGCTTCAGAGTCTGACACTAAAAACCCTATCGACATTGCAGTTAAACCGTGAGCTTGCAGTGGTTGCATGGTTTTACCATCAGCTGATGATGGTCTTTGGTCTTGCAAACCCAACATGGTTGGAATTGAAGGACCGTAAATATCTGCATCTAAAATACCAACCTTTGCGCCCTCACTAATAAGGGCATAAGCAAGGTTCACTGCAGTTGTTGATTTACCAACACCGCCCTTCCCTGATGCAATGGCAATTATATTTTTAATGCCCTTAATATTATGACGACGTACTGGGTTTATATCTAATGATAATGCTAGCTCAATATTAATATCAAACTTAACCATTAATTGCCGCGCGATGTCTTCTAATTCCCCTTGGCATGGAAATGGTAACGTAAAAGCAAGAACATAAATGCCTTTACTGGTGATGCTGATATTAAAGTCGAGCACACTGGTTAACACGCCATCAGGAAAACACTCAGAGCGATATTCGCTGAGGTATTTTTCAATCTCTTGATTAAGTTGCATTGGCTTTTCGCCCTTTGAAAACAGCTTTTTAAACATAATGTCCGGCTTTTATTACTATTTATGATAATTATTGATGAAAAAACACCTTAAATTCTGTACTATCCCTGCCCATATTACTATTAAATTCTTCATAAATTAGGCAAGTTCAATCTATGACTAGCAATAATCGCAAAATTCTTGTGACCAGCGCGTTACCATACGCCAATGGCCCAATCCATTTAGGCCATTTATTAGAGTACATCCAAACTGATATTTGGGTACGTTTTCAAAAAATGCGTGGCCATGAAGCCTACTATGTATGTGCTGATGATGCTCACGGTACTCCTATTATGCTTAAAGCCCAACAGTTGGGTATTACACCAGAAGAAATGATCAACCAAGTTCGTGAAGAACATATGGCTGATTTTGCCGATTTTCACATTGAATTTGATAACTATCATTCAACTCATAGTGATGAAAACAGAGTCTTTGCAGAAGAGATTTATAATCGCTTACACGCTAAAGGTCATATTAAAACTCGTGTTATTTCACAGTTATTTGATCCTGAAAAAGAAATGTTTTTACCTGACCGTTTCGTAAAAGGTACTTGCCCTAAGTGTAAGAGCGAAGACCAAAACGGTGACAACTGTGATAACTGTGGTGAAACTTATTCGCCAACAGATTTAATTAATCCAATTTCAGTAGTATCAGGGGCAACTCCGGTATTAAAAGATTCTGAGCATTATTTCTTTGACTTACCGGCATTTGAAACAATGCTGAAAGACTGGACTCGTAGTGGTTCATTACAAGAAGAAATGGCCAACAAACTGAGTGAATGGTTTGATTCAGGTTTAAAACAATGGGATATATCTCGTGATGCGCCTTACTTTGGCTTTGAAATTCCTAATGCCCCAGGCAAGTTTTTCTATGTATGGTTAGACGCACCGATTGGTTATATGGGTAGTTTTAAAAACTTATGTGATAAACGTGGTATCGACTTTGATGAGTTTTGGAAAAAAGACTCTACCGCCGAGCTATACCACTTTATCGGTAAAGATATTATCTACTTCCATTCATTATTCTGGCCTGCCATGCTTAAAGGCGCTGATTACCGTCAGCCTACCTCTGTATACGCACATGGTTTTGTTACCGTGAATGGCCGTAAAATGTCAAAATCTAAAGGTACCTTTATTAAAGGCCGTACTTTCTTAGAGCATTTAAATCCTGAATATTTACGTTATTACTATGCGGCTAAATTAACCAGCCGTATTGATGACTTAGATTTAAACCTTGAAGATTTTGCTCAGCGTGTAAACTCTGACTTAGTCGGCAAAGTAGTCAATATAGCATCACGTTGTGCCAGCTTTATTTCGAAGAAATTCGACGGCATGTTATCAACCAACATTGATGACCAAGACTTAGCTGACGAAGTAATGGCTGCCGGTGACTCTATTGCTGCACTCTACGAATCACGTGAGTTTGGTCGTGCAATGCGCGAAATAATGGCATTAGCAGACAAAGTAAACGAATACATTGCGGTAAAAGAACCATGGCAGTTAATTAAAGAAGAAGGTAAGCAACAAGAAGTACAGGACATATGTTCATTAGGTATTAACTTGTTCCGTATCTTAATGATTTACCTTAAGCCAGTATTACCTGAGCTTGCTGCTAAAACGGCAGGATTCTTAAATGATGAATTAATTTGGGAAGGTCACAAAGCCCTTCTGGTTGATCATAAAGTAAATAAATTTAAAGCGTTATTACAACGTGTAGAAATGGATAAAGTAAACGCTATGGTTGAAGATTCGAAAGAAAACCTCACAGCAACACCGCCAGCTGTAGCTGCAACTCCAGCAGCAACTGAAACGGCAACTGAAACGGCAACTCCAGCTTTGGTTGAGTCAATAACAAGTCCTCTAGCTGATGAGCCTATTAGCGAAGAAATTAGCTTTGAAGACTTTGCTAAAGTTGATTTACGTATCGCAAAAATCATTGTTGCTGAACATGTTGAAAAAGCCAATAAATTACTGCGTATTGAAGTAGATTTAGGCGGTGAAACGCGCCAAATATTTGCAGGTATTAAATCAGCTTACCAACCTGAAGACTTAGTTGGCAAACTTACGGTAGTTGTTGCCAACTTAGCGCCTCGTAAAATGCGTTTTGGCATGTCTGAAGGCATGATCATTGCTGCAGGACCTGGTGGTAAAGATATCTTTATCCTTAATCCAGACGAAGGTGCAGTGCCAGGCCAACGTGTAATGTAATCATTTGTTTAATAAACATAAAAACGGGCTTAAGCCCGTTTTTTTTTATTTAAAAAAAACTCGTTCACTTTAAGCCGTTATGGTATTAACTCAGCAAATATATTCGAATTAACTTCCTCATTAGCCTATAATTATCTATATTATATTTGTAACATTTTAACGGACTGCGAAATTTAGTAGGGATTAATAACTTTACCTCTTAGAGGAATTGATGATGCACTTAGTTTTTCCAATTTTATTAATTTTGTACATAATCGCTTCATTTAAAGTTGCCGGCGAACAGTTAGAATTATCCATTGCGGTGTTATCCGATGCGCCACAACAAAATTTATTTTTTCATGAACTATTAACTACCGCTTTAGAAAACGATGGCCATAGTGTCAAACTGAATGAAGTTGCTATTGCCCATTTCGAAGCGGCACAAAAACTTAAAAGTGGCGCCATATCTATTTTTTGGATGTTGGAATCAAAACAGCGCGATGATGAGTTTATCGGTATTGAAGCTGGGCTGACCAATGGTTTAATCGGCAAACGAGTTTTACTTATCCGCCGCTCCGAACAACAATTATTCAAACAAATACGAAATATTGAAGACTTACGGCAATTGGATTATATCGCCGGATTGGGGAAAGACTGGTTTGATGTGAAAATTTGGGAGGCCAACAATTTGCCCTATGAAACCTTAAGAGGTAATTGGCAGATAATGTTTGAAATGTTTGCAAATAATTACGCTTTTGATTATTTACCCAGAGGCATAAACGAAATAACCGATGATGCCGATAATCATGCCGAGCTAATGATAGAACAAAATTTAGTCTTTATTTACGATCTTGATATGAAGTTTTATTTAAGCCTGGAGCGCGGTGAGTACCAGCTGATAATTCAAAAGGCATTAACAAAAGCCGACAAAGATGGATTGATCAATGCTTTGGTTAATAAACATTGGTCTAAAAATATTGAAAAGTTAAACTACGACAAACGCATTCAGATAAAATTAGAAGTGCCGTTAAGAGAGCCTTTTTAAGCGGAAAATTGAGTGATTGCCAATGCAAAACTATGTTGAACTATGTTGAACTATGCATATAATGCGTTTTTTAACTGCAAACATATCAACAAAATCAAACAACTAACCTTTACAAATAGACGAAAACAACCGTACTGGTTTTTAAAATCTCTAAACCTGAACATTAGAACCACTTTGTTTAGTTAGCTGCAATAAACTAATAATCGCGGTTTCAATAATTTGTCTAGGCAATACTGTTAATTTTAATTAAACTACAAAAAATCAAAATTAAAGAATGTATTCATGGAAAAACATCAAGAATTATTAATTGCCTTAAGAAAAGTCATCCGGGCGATAGATTTACATTCAAAACACTTAAGTAAGACTTCTGGCTTAACCAGCCCGCAATTATTAATCATGCTAGAAATAGATAAAGTTTCTGGAGTGAATTCTAGTCAGGTGGCTAAAGCGGTAAATTTAAGCGCAGCAACTGTGACCAATATTATTGATAGATTAGAAAATAAAAATCTTGTTTCAAGAGTCCGTGATCTGCAAGACAAACGTAAAGTGGGGCTATTTTTAACAGAAGATGGCAAAGCCATTTTACTCAAGGCTCCGCAGGCACTGCAAGAACATTTCATTGAAAATTTTTCTAACTTGGCTCAATGGGAGCAATCGCAACTGTTATCTTCAATGGAACGACTCGCTGAAATGATGGATGCTAATGAAATAGATGCAGCGCCACTGTTAGAATTAAATGCTATGAGCGCCAGCAGTAACAATAAAGCTGACGCTGATAAAAGTGACGCTCATAAAGATTAGCGTTGTAAGTGTAAAAAGTGCAGATGCTTGTGGTATTGATCAATAATATTATTGATCACTGCAGCTTGTGACCAACCCATAATGTCATAATCCTGGCCGCCTTCAACCAAGTGCACTTCTGCTCGATAATAATGTTGATCTTCTTCAGCTTCATTTGCAAAGTCAGGTTGTGAATGTTTACTCGCCATTACCCGATAAACAAACTTTTGTTCGTCACCATGATCAACAACAAAGCTAAATTCATTTTCGTTTTGATGTGACACTTCAACATTGATATGGTTTTCTTGAAGTTCTTTAGCCACTGAATTCAATGCAGGTACAACGGTCTGGTTGATGAATTTATTGACATTAGCCTTGTTTGGAAAATCGACAATGCTCTTTAATCGCATTTGCCAATTATGATTATTTTCACTGGTTGCATGAGGTATTGCGGTTACCAGCAGACTTTCCTGTTTAAACGCCTCAACCCTTAAGGCTTTAATCAGACCTATAATCGCTAACAATAATACAATAGCAAAAGGTAAGGCACTTGCAATTGTCATGGTTTGTAGCGCATTAAGGCCACCCGCTAACAGCAATATTGCCGCAACCACGCCAATACCTACCGCCCAATATACACGCTGCCATAGCGGCGTATCATTACTGCCATGCGAACAAAGCATATCGACCACCATAGCGCCAGAATCACAGGAAGTGACAAAAAATATTACTATCATTAACACGCTAAAAAAGGACAGCACTGAGCTGAGCGGGAAATTTTCAAGAAAAACAAATAATGCAACTGAGGAGTCTTGGCTCACCATTTCCCCTAGGGCCGCGACCCCTTGGTTATGAACCAAGTCAATGGCACTATTACCAAAAATAGTCATCCAAAATAAAGTAAATACGGTAGGTATTAGCATTACCCCAATGATGAACTCTCTAATCGTGCGACCTCGAGAAATTCTTGCAATGAACAAACCAACAAAAGGTGCCCACGCAAGCCACCAGCCCCAGTAAAATATGGTCCAACCGCCTATCCAATCAGTCTTCTTATAAGCAAACAAATTAAAAGTGTTATGCACTAAATCAGCTAAGTAATCACCAATATTTTGTAGATAAGCTTGCAATAAAAACACCGTTGGCCCAAGCACAAAAATTAATAGTAACAGCACAACAGCTAGGACCATGTTTGTTTCAGAGAGAATTTTAATGCCCTTATCTAAACCCGTAGCAACAGAGACTATTGCCAATGCAGTTATCCCACACATAATGATAATTTGATTGGTAGTAGAAACTTCAATATCGAATAAGTAACCAAACCCAGCATTCACTTGTGAAGCGCCTAAGCCAAGTGAGGTAGCAACACCAAAAACCGTACTGACTACGGCAAATATATCAACTAAGTGCCCTGGCCATTTGTAAATTCGGTCACCAATCAATGGATATAAAGCAGATCGTAAGGTCAGAGGTAAATTGTGGCGATAACTAAAATACGCTAAGACTAATGCAACTACGGCATAAATAGCCCAAGCATGTAAGCCCCAGTGGAAAAATGTCATTTTCATTGCTTCTTGAACTGCAGCAACGCTTCCAGATTCAGCCGTAGGGGGGGATAAATAGTGCATCAAAGGCTCTGCCACACCAAAAAACATTAAACCAATACCCATACCCGCAGCAAAGAGCATAGAAATCCAAGTGACCATTGAGTAATCGGGAGTTGAATGATCAGGTCCTAAACGAATATCGCCATAGCGGGATACGCCTAAGAAAATAACAAAAAAGAAGATGAATGCTACAGTGAGTACGTAAAACCAACTGCCATATTCAATAATACTTGCCTGCATAATATTAAAAAAGCTTTGCGCTTGTTTAGGTAATGCGGCGGTATAAAGCAAAAGCGCAATGATAATAGCGGAGGCACCACCGAATACTTTCTTATTTAATTGGCTCTTAACAGCTAAAGACAAATTCTTCCCCTGGATTTAATTTGAGTTGATATTATATCTACTTAAGGTGCTATGTAAATGATAGCCAGAAAAAACATAAGCATTGAATAATACCCCTAAAAATTAAAGGTTTGAGTAAATTCCTGTATATTGTTAAGCTAATGTTAATAAAAAAATAGTTAGTACTCTAATAATATCAAGTCAAAACATAATTTAAAAAATCCAGGGATAATAAATATGAAATTCACTAAGTTGCATTGTGCTGTATTGACAGCCTTAGCAGCATCGGGCCCTCTCTATGCTGAGGAAGCTGAAAATAAAGCAAATGCAAAAATAGAAGTCATTGAAGTTACTGCAACTAAACGTGCGGAATCTATTCAAGACGTTCCTGTTACGGTTACCGCATTAACCGGTGATAGCTTAGAAAGACTTGGCGTTTCTAATTTTGACCAATATGTAGAGTTTCTACCAAATGTTGTTTTTCAGGGTACAGGTCCTGGCCAAAATGAAATATATATTCGCGGCGCGGCAACCACGCAAACGAGTATTGCGGTTTCATCTGTACAAGCATTACAGCCATCAGTTGCCTTTTATTTAGATGAGCAACCGGTATCAATGCAAGGGCGTAACTTAGATATTTACGCAACTGATGTTGAACGTATCGAAGTTTTACCAGGGCCACAAGGCACACTTTTTGGTGCTAGCTCGCAATCAGGCACTGTGCGTTTAATTACCAACAAGCCAAGCCATGAAGGTTTTGCCGTTGGTTTTGATACCAGCATGAGCTCTACTAAAGACGGTGATACCAGTAATTCTCTTGAAGCTTACGTCAATATGTCTTTAACGGACTCACTTGCAGTTCGTGTTGCTACCTATAATGATCACCAAGGTGGTTGGATAGATAATATATTAAATGTACCTGGTGAAGGCGGCTATAACGGTAGTGCTGTTGTCATTGATAGAATTTCTGGCGGTCCATTAGCAAGTCCTGAAACAACTCCTGTTACTGCACCAAGGAATGATGCATTAGTGGAAGAGAACTTTAATACCGCAGATTATTCTGGTGCTCGTTTTGGTTTATCTTACTTAATCAATGATGAGTGGGATTTATTAGTTCAACATACCCAACAATCTCTAGATACCGAAGGTGTGTTTGCTTATGATCCAAACCTTTCGGGTGAAACATCAACCAACCGTTTTACACCAGAAAATAACAATGACGACTTTGGTTTAACCACATGGACATTAGAAGGTCGACTTGAACATCTCGATATCGTTTATACCGGTGGTTACCTAGATAGAGATATTAGCTCAACCATTGATTACACCGGCTATACCAATGGTGGTTTATTTGCTGCTTATTATGTTTGTAACTATGCCAGTACACCTGAAAAACCTTTAGCACCTGAAGACCAGTCTTGTGCTGACCCTACTAAGTTTTATAAAGAAGAAACCAGTACATCACGAACTACTCATGAGCTTCGTTTAAATACCTCGGCTGAAAATCGCTGGCGCATTACTGCTGGTGTTTTTTATGATACGCAAGAATTAAAAACTGTTGGACAGTTTAAAATAGCGAATACTACCCTAGATGGGGCATATGACTTTACCAATTTGCAGACAACGCTTAAAGGTACTGATGGCATTAACAGTAATGGCGGACCATTTCCAGCTGAAGTGAGCTTTGTTAATGACGTTACCCATACCATTGACCAAATTGCTCTTTTTGGTCAGTTAGAGTTTGATATTACCGATACAGTTACTGTCGGTTTTGGCGCTCGCTGGTATGAAATTGAAGACGATTATAAAGGATCGACTTCAACGGTTGATGTAAGTGGTAGACTGCAAGCATTTGGTGATGGTAGTGATGAAGCCTTAACAGATTTCTTTGGTGCTGATGAAGCAGCAGCAATTCAAGATGCTATTGCCAGTGGACAGTTAGAAACCAGCTTACTTGATGATGATGGTAAATTGACTGTAGATGACACAATAATCAAGGTATCACTTGATTGGAAAGTGTCAGATGAAGTTATGCTATTTACTGCATACTCAGAAGGCTTTAGACCACCGGTTACTAACAGAGTCGGCGGTGGTTCTGCGACAAACCAAGAAGGCGCCTTTGATGGTTTCCGTATTCCAGTGTATTCAACGACTGATAGTTTAGATAACGTTGAATTAGGTTTTAAATCAACGTTATTTGATCAAACCTTGCGCTTTAATGCTACGGCCTATTATTCAGAAATTTCTGATCTACAAACGTCACGCTTTGACCCAACCAATATCAGTTTCTTAGTATTTACCGATAACGTCGGTGATGCAGAAATTAAAGGTATTGACGGTGATTTTAGCTGGGTAGCAACCGATAACTTAATTATCAGTGGTGCGTTTAGTTATATAGATACTGAGTTAACTTCGGTTAATGCCGAGCTTGAAGGTATTGCACCTTCAGTGGGCAGTCGTCTACCTTATTCGGCCGAGTTTTCAGGTAACTTACAAGCACAATATTTCTTCCATATTGCTAAAGATATGACAGGTTATGTTAATGGTTCAGTAAGTTATACCGGCGAAAGACTTGCCAGTATGACGATGGATGCTTATGTAGTAGAAGATACTACAAATTTAGTCTACGGCACTGGCTCTGGCTTAAGCATTGAAAAAGAAGCTGACGTTTATTCAGGGGTTAATTATAAAGACAGTAATGGCGAAACATTTGCTGGTGGTCGTTATATACAAGATAGTTATGTTTTAGCAAACTTAAGCTTTGGCGTAACGAATGACGAATGGAAAGCTGAGTTATTCATCGACAACGTAACCGATGAAAGTGCCGTACTGTATATCGATACACAACAGTTTACCCCAAAGGTTGTATCTAATAGACCACGTACTATTGGCTTTAGATTTTCATATGACTTTTATTAAGCCATAGTAAATCTGCTCAGTCTTAATAAGTGCTCTTAAGTTTGAAGTGCACGAGACTATAAAGTTAAATAATGCCGCTTGATGTTTGTATCAAGCGGCATTTTATTGATAAAGTATAAAGCTTAAAATAAAAATAATTCGTAAACCTTTCATGGAGCCAACTCATTGAACAACACATCCCTGCCTTCAATTGATGAACAGTTAAAATCAATTCAACAATTGATCCAAACAACAAAATTCAATGATGCCATTAAACTAAGCAAGTACTTACTGGAACAAACGTCTGATAAAAAACATAAAATCGAACTGTGGTATTTAACCGCCGTTGCCCAGCGCTATGCCAAAGACTATGCCAATGCATTGCTAAGCATTAACGAATTACTTGAACAAGATGAAAAACACAGCCGAGCGAATCAAGAGCAAGGCTATATTAACCTGGCATTACAAAAACCTAAGCAGGCTAAAATATCGTTTGAAAATGCGGTAAAATGCAACCCAAGTTTAGTGGCCAGTTGGCAAGAGTTAATTGAACTTTATCGGCATGATACAAAACACCAAAACCAGCAACAAAATATACAAAAAGCCGCAAACCAGTTAGCCAAACTGAAAAAACTGCCACCGGCCTTACTCGCAGTGACCGAGTTAATGCACGAAGGTAAATTATTAAAAGCTGAGCACGTGTGCCGACATTTTTTACAAAATAATAAACGCCATGTCGATGGTATGTGTTTACTTGCTGAAATAGGCATTGAGCTAAAGATTTATGACGACGCTGAATTTTTACTTGCCAGTGCACTTGAGTTAGAGCCAAACCATATTCATGCTCGCTCGCAATACCTCAACTTACTTAATCGCTTAGGTAAATACAAAGCGGCAGCGCAGCAAGTTGACATATTATTAATCGAACAGCCCGATAACCTAAGCTTTAAAATCGCTAAAGCCAATGTTTTAGCGGGTTTAGGTGAAACAGAACAAGCTATTACGCTCTTTGAGCAAGCGATAGCACAAGCCGAAACACAGGGTAATCAAGTGGCTGGCTTTCATTTGCAGCTAGGACACGCACGTAAAACTAAAGGCGACATAGCGCAAGCTATTGCCGCGTACCAAAAAGCGTATCAATTAAGCCCAAGTTACGGCGATGCTTTTTGGAGTTTAGCCAACACTAAAACCTATCGTTTTAGCGATGCAGAAATCACCATAATGCAAACGCATCGAGGGGACAAAGATTTAGAGCTAGTTGATAAAGTTCAGTTGCACTTTGCCACAGGTAAAGCTTTTGAAGACAGGCAAGAATACCAACTAGCCTTTCAAGCTTACCAACAAGGCAATGACTTACAGCATACTAATAGTGGTTTTGACATCAGTAAAGTAGAACAAAATGTCGCAGAGCAAATTAAACACTGTACCAAAGAGTTGTTTAAAATCCGTGGTCATTTAGGACTCAACTCACCAGATCCTATATTTATTGTTGGCTTGCCACGCGCTGGCTCTACCTTACTTGAACAGATACTTGCCTCGCACAGCCAAGTTGACGGCACCATGGAGCTGCACAATATTTTAGGTTTAGCGTCACGGTTAAGAGGACGTAACCCAAACCAGAGTAATAAAGAAAGCCAATACCCTAAAAATTTAGGTGAAATTAATCCCGATTATTTTAAGCGTTTTGGTCAACAATTTATTGATGAAACGCGTGTCTATCGAGAGCAAGCGCCGTTATTTATCGACAAAATGCCGAATAACTTTCTCCACATAGGTTTGATTAAACTAATCTTGCCCAATGCCAAAATAATTGATGCCAGACGCCCCCCAATGGCGTGTTGCTTTAGCGGTTTTAAGCAGTTATTTGCCGAAGGACAAGACTTTAGCTACAACCTCGAAGATATTGGCCGTTACTACCAAGCTTACTTAAAATTAATGGCACATTGGGATGATGTTTTACCGGGCTTTGTGTTAACGGTGAACCATGAAGATGTGGTTGATGATTTGGAAACACAAGTACGCAGAATGCTTGATTTTTGTGGCTTAGAATTTGAACAATCGTGTGTAGATTTTCATAAAACAAAGCGCAATATTAAAACACCAAGCTCGGAGCAAGTTCGCCAACCTATTTATAAAAGTGCCACTGAACAATGGAAACACTTTGAAGCGTACTTAGCACCCTTAAAAAAAGTGTTAAATATAGACTAGGTACCTAAAAGTTAGGTTCTATTAGCGTTAATTGTTGAGGGATGATTTTTCAATTAATTCTTATAGCAATTCTAGTTAATGAGCTAAGGATGGCCAACATCATCGAAAGCAAAAGAGTAAACATCGAACTTGTTTTGTGCCAAATATTCGTATGATGAAGGACATAACCTGAACCAATTAAGTATGGTCTAGTTCAGGGTAGAGAGACTATAAAGTGCCACAAAGAGAAGTAGAGAAAAAGCGCGTAACATATACCGAATAAGAAATAATACACCGTCTTCCCGTCGTGTTTTTGGACGGGATCTCCTTCAGCGTACTGTGGATTGATGAATTAACTTTTGATCTTGAATTGAAATCTTCAATTGGTCGGCTATGTGCCAATAGCGGAAGTAGCCACTTCATGAAAAAAGCTAGCTTTGACGGGCTGTTTAGCCACCATAGCAGTCATTGATCTTATAAAAACCCAGATAAAATGAGCATTACATCTAAGGCGCTTTAGCCCCCATTCCGCCTTAGAAAGCTAATACGCTTTCGCTATAAAAAATTAGATTTTTAGCCCAAATAGTTTAAATAAAAAGGAAACTCTTCTATTTGGCATCGCATTTTTATCTACAAGAGTTTGCAGAATGACTATAAGTCGCTAAAACGACTCATTCCCACTATTTTGTCACCAAAAGTCACAACAAATCACTACTTTGTCACTACATCACTCCCCAAAAAAATTAACATGCCTACTTGAACTCGATAATCAGTAAATATTCACTAAAGAGAAATAGAACATGACATTTAATCAAGGTGGTAATAAAAGACATCATGCCAATTATCAACAGTACAATGGCAGCCAAATTAATATTCCTTTAAAACCTTGGAATGGTTAATTTGGATGATTGATAGAAAACTTATAAGTTATCTCGAATATTTAGGATGTTCACTGAATCTAATAAACAGTTAGAACGCTAAATCAACATATGGAATATTTAAAAATGAAAAAAATGACCGTTGTTTTTCGATTAGTAAGCGCATTTTCTTTTGCACTCATATCGATTATTACTCAAGCCCAAGAATCTGAAATACCAACAAGTATTGATTTTGAAATTGGTGAGCGATGGGTGTGGGCACGTATAAACAATAAAACAAAACTACCTGAATGGAACTTCTTTCGAAGTATTGTAGAAAAAGATGGCATAAAACTATTTTTTGATGGCAAAAATCATACTCAAATCACTCAGGTGTTTTTTGATGGAAAATCTAAAAAGCCTTGGCGAGTTTGGCCAATTAAAGTAGGAAGACAATGGGAATACGAAAATGAATACAAACAAGCTGATGGTACACTATTTGCTGTTAGTCAAAATGTAGAGGTTACATCATTTGAAGAAGTAATAGTTATTGCTGGAAAGTTTATGGCATATAAAATTGTGTATAAAGGTAATGCTCGTAACAGTAGAGGAACCTTCCCCCAGAATGACACCTATTGGTATGCCCCATCAATTAGAGCATATGTCAAATACACTAGTGAAGATGGTAATGGTTATTTCTATCAACGTGAACTTATAAAGTACCTTACAAAGTAGTTCTATTTTCTAAGGCTTTACTAAAAACTAAAAACAGATTAATTAATCCATCTTTGGTTTATCGTAGTTTTATACATCCAGTATGATAATTTCAAACTATGTATAAAAATAAATTTGTTGTGGTTCAGTGAATATGACCACTCACCTAAAGTTAGATGAGCAATAATTGTATGACGGCTTGTGCCCCAAAGCGAGATAGTTCAACGAGCTGATTTAAGGACTGTATTAGGTTCATATTTAACATTAAATATTTAATGTTCATATTTAATGTTAATATTTTTGGGGCAGATCAGATCGCTCAAGCTGTCGGTGAGCACTGCTCACTAGTTGCGGACATTTTGGGTTGCAAACGAACAAGGTAACCAATGCCACAAAAAAAATATTCAGTAATCGCTCAAACGAATTGAAATTCGGGGGGCTTATTGCAGCTATATGGCTAAGCATTAAATTCATTAAATAATAAAAAGGAATAACCATGAATATGTCTATGAATCGTAGAAAGTTTATAACGACAACATTTAAAGCAGGAGCCACGTTAACCTTAGCTAGCACATTACTTAATTTATCCGGCTGCAATTCGGCAAAGACTCCAAGGCCCAATCTTAATTTAGTGAAAGACCCGCAGGCGTTATGTGATTTACCTCCAGGATTTACTTACACTCTTATTTCAAAACATGGCGAAGTAATGTCTGATGGTCATGTCGTACCAGATTATCACGATGGCATGGGCTGCTTTGCCGGTCCGAATGGTGAAATTATTTTAGTCCGTAATCATGAAATGCCTCTTTATTTTCCATTTGACCCAGAATCACCAGCACCCAATTATGCCTATGATCCTAAATCTAGCGGCGGAACAACTACGATATGGTTAAATGATAAGTTAGAAGTCACTAAACAATACCTTAGTTTAACCGGAACAATTAGAAATTGTAGTGGCGGCGTAACACCGTGGGGAACTTGGATAAGTAGTGAAGAGGCCGGAAATGAAGGCTGGGTTATGGGCAAGCGACACGGCTATAACTTTGAAGTTGATCCATTGAAACCACTAGAACTTGCTATGCCGTTAACCGCGATGGGGAGATTTAATCATGAAGGTGTTGCGGTTGATCCCGCCAGTGGTATCGCATATCAAACAGAGGATAGTAGTAGTGGTTGTTTTTATCGTTTTGTGCCAAATGAATTAGAACGATTTGACAAAGGTGGTGTGTTACAAGCCCTTAAGTTTGACGATGATAAAATAACTCATACGACAAATAACCCGCTGCAGTTGCACCAAAAGTATCCATGTCAATGGGTGACAATTGATGAGCCAGATCCGGAAGAAAATACCGTTCGTAAGCAGGCTCAAGAAAAAGGTGCTGCCATATTTGTCAGAGGAGAAGGTATTGCTGCCCATACTGATGGAATATATTTTTCCTGTTCGACAGGAGGCGCACAACGAATTGGTCAGTTTTTTAAATACACACCGAACCAAGATAATAGTGGTGGTAGTGTCGAGCTTGTATTTGAAGCAACAACCAATAGCGTTTTAGAGAAACCTGATAATATTACTATCAACCAATGGGGAGATTTAATTATTTGTGAAGACAATTCCTTAGATACCCAATGTTTGATGGGCTTAACCCCAGAAGGGAAAATCTATTATATTGCAGCCAACACCCAATCAGAGTGGGCCGGTGCCTGTTTTTCACCAGATGGAAAAATATTATTTGCAAACATCCATAAGAAACCGGGAGTAACTGTTGCGATTCAAGGCCCTTGGGAATCTTTGAGAGCATAGGCTAACAGGGTGCTGTACACAACGTACGTCAAAATTTTATACAAGCAAGCACAAACGAAGCTAATAATTATTGCATGTTTGGCCTCATGATATAATGAAATTTCACCTCGAACGAAGTTGCCAATAAATTGTATAGTCTCTATTTTTAAGCTTGTATGTGCTGGTGGTTTTACCTGCTTCGTTACGCTAAAATGCCATACATTGACAAGGAGTTACCGTGATTGAAGTAAAAAACTTGTGTTTTACCCGAAGTGATGGCGATAACAAACAAAACATTTTATCTCAGCTTGATTTGTCTGTCCCCGCAGCACAACACCTTGCCTTGCTCGGCGATAGTGGCTCTGGTAAAACCACCTTTTTGCATATTCTAGCGGGCCTGCTGCAAGCAGATAGCGGTTCAGTAAATGTTAACAACCAAGAGCTCTCATCGCTTAATGAGCAAGAACTCGCGCTTTATCGCCGTAAAATAGGGCTAATATTTCAGCATTATCAATTGCTTGATTGTTTAACTGTTAGGCAAAATATTTTATTTCAGCACAAACTAAACTTTCCAAAGCAAACAGCTAGTGAATTTGACCATCTGGTCGAGGAATTAGGGCTACAAAGTAAGCTTGCTGCGTTACCTCATCAACTGTCTGGTGGCGAACAACAAAGAGTAGGCATTGCTAGAGCCTTAGTTAATAAACCTCAGATCATTTTTGCAGATGAACCTACCGGCAATTTAGATCAAAAGCGCTCGCATCAAGTTGTTAAACTGCTTACCGAGTTATGCAGTGAGCGACAAATAAACTTAGTAATGGTAACTCATAGTCATCAATTAACTGATTATTTTGATCACGTTAAAGTGCTAAGAGATGGCTGTTTTGAGTAATGAAATAAAACTAATTTTAGCCACCCACATGGCGTTTTATCGAAGACACCCTTGGTTAATGGTATTGTTTTTATTAGGGTTTAGTTTAGGTAGCGCCCTATTGACCGCAATTTCAGGGCTTAATCAAGAAGCAAAAACACGCTACCAACATTCCTCCGCATTAATTAATAACCCGGTAACGCATTTAATTAAACCGCTCACTGGAAAACAGTATCTTGATGGTGAGCTATGGGTCCGTTTACGCCAAGATGGTTTTATCAATGCGCAACCCGTTTTGCGCGGTAAATTAATAACCAATGAAGATAAAACGCTTGCCATTCAAGGTGTCGATACTTTGTTATGGTTAAACAACACGCAATACAAACAAAGCGATGAAAATGTCAATAAAACGCCCTCGCGCTTTTCCCTTTCTACCTTGATTGTAGATTCGCAATTTGCTGACCGAATTTACACAACAACGGGTAAGCAAGCGCAATTTGTGCTGAAAAATGGCCAACATCAACCAGACATTAGTTTGGCGGATGGTATTGGACTTTGGGCAATCACCGACATTGCTCATGCTGATTACTTACTCGATGCTAAAGGGCAGTTCAGCTTTATTGAGCTGTCGCATGTTACCAAGCAACAATTAGCGCAAATAAAGCAGTTGATTGCCGGGCAAGCCCAAATAGTTGATGCTGACCAACAAACATTTGATGTATTGTCACAAGCGTTCTTTTTTAATCTTACCGCACTTGCCATGCTTGGCTATATTGTTGCTGCGTTTTTGAGCTTCAACGCTATAAAACTGACCCTAACGGCACGAAAAAAATTGCTAAACCAAATGCAGCTATTAGGCTGCACCAAACTAAACATTCAACTTAGCCTTACGGTTGAACTTGTTGCTGTTAGTCTGTGTACCGCGCTGTTAGGTACCTTAGGCGGCTACATAATTGCTAATGGGCTAGTACTTGATGTAAATCGCACTTTAGTGGGCTTGTATCAACTCGATAAAGCGCTTGTTATCCATTGGCAATGGTCTAATGTTTTATTGGGTTTTACACTTAATATATCTGCGTTAGCGGTAATATTTTTAGCACAAGCCAAGCAGGTTGCTAATAAAGGTCAATTTTTGTTTTATGGCTTATTGGCGAGTACATTGGCGGGGTTAATTTGGCTAGTCAATTACGCGACTAGCGAATACCAAGCTTTACTGCTGTGTTTTAGCCTTTTGATGGTGTTTATTTTGCTAGTGCCTAAAGCTCTATCGGGGTTAGTGGCATTACCTGTCACTATAATTAACCCGTTAACCGAGTGGTTACATGCCGATACGCGATCCCACTTAAAAGACCTGCATATTGCCATTATTGCCATTTTAGTAGCACTGGGTAGCGCCATAGGCATGCAAATTATGGTAAAAAGCTTTAGCAATACCTTAAATGCACACCTTGAAAAACAACTGAGTGCGGATATTTATTTGCGTTCAAATACGCTCGATAATAATTTACGGCAAACACTCAGTAATTTGTCTGAAGTTGAACAACTAAGCATTTATGTGCGCAGCGATGGCAAGGTAACCAATGTGCCTGCGCACCTTGCCAGCTTTGGTGAAAATTTTGAACATTATCAACATATTTCGCTAACGTCCGGAGCACCAATTAGTGATAAAAATTTTGCTGACAAAGGCTGTTTGGCTAATGAGCAAAGCAACATTAAATTTGGTTTTTCTTTAGGTGATGTTGCTATATTTGAGCAAAATTTAACGCACTTTAGTTGCCGTATAACAGGATTTTTTTATGATTATGGTAACCCAAGTATGTTACTACTCACCCTGGAAAAACGACAACAATCAGCAGAGCTCAACAAGGACAATTTTGGTTATTCAATTCGCCTAAAAAACAGTACCACCGTTGCAGCATTTAGCGAGCGTTTAATTAATGAGTTCAAACAAGACAGCACCCAAATTTTGGCAAACAAACGCTTTAAACAAGTTGCCAATGCCTTATTTGACGACACCTTTGTAGTCACCAAAGCGCTTAATGGTTTTATTCTCGCCATTGCATTGTTAAGCCTCTGTACCAGCCTGTTAAGTTTAAGTGTTAATCAATTAAAGCAATTGACCATATTACGTAACTTAGGGGTAACCAAACAGCAATTATTAACCATGAAGCTGCTACAAACCGGAGCTATAGTGTTATTTACCGCATTATTTGCTATTCCACTTGGCTTTGCCCTTGGCTTTGCGTTATTAAAGTTTGTAATGCCCATTGCGTTTGGTTGGACCATTCACTTTAGTTTAGATTTGAGCAGTTTACTATTAATGTGCTTAACGCTGGTTGCGGTATCAGTTTTGTGTGCCTATTTGCCGATTCGAAAATTAACAAACTTAGAGGCCAAGGAGCTATGATCCCGTGCTAGAAAGGCGAATATTGAAAAGGCTATTACTGCCTTGGTTGGTTTTTATGTTGTTTGCTTTTGTGCTGTCTGCATGTCAGCCTGCGGAGCAAAAATCGACGCTGCCGGCGTTGCAAGTGGCCATTGGCAAGCCAGTAAAAATGGGCACTGCGTTAATCTTTCCAAAGGATCATGGCATTCACTCGGAACAAGGCATTGAATGGTGGTATTTAACGGCTAATTTACAAAGTGACACTGGCGAAACCTTTGGGGTTCAATGGACTCTATTTCGCACGTTAATGCCGAGTAAAGTTAAATCAAAATGGTGGGATAACAACCTTTATTTTGCCCACTTTGCTATGCAGCACAAACAAGAGCATGTTGCGTTTGAACGTTTTTCACGAGCGGGCCAAGCCAAGGTGACTAGCTCGCCGTTTAATGCCGCTATTGATAATTGGCAATTGAGCAGTATCAATGAGGAATTTTTACCCCTTAAATTAATGGCGGCAGATAAAAACCACCAAATTTCGTTAACATTAAGCGACAGTCCAATAACATTGCATGGCGATAACGGCTACAGCCAAAAAACCGAAAGTGGCCATGCATCTTATTACTTTAGTTATCCATTTTTAAAGGTAAAAGGCAATCTAACGTTTGCCGGAAAAACATATAAAGTAACAGGCAATGCCTGGTATGACCGAGAATGGTCCGCCAGTCTGCTTAACAAGGAACAGCTAGGTTGGGACTGGTTCAGCCTAGTCGACTCGCAATCAAAAAATAAAGGTTTAATGCTGTTTTGCATTAGGGGTAACGGCCATCGTTATGATTATTGCAGCGGTACTCGCATAGCGCCCAATGGTGAGGCAACTAATATTTCAAAAGAAAGTATTAAGCTGACGGTCGTTGATACGGTGACATTAAATAACCGCGATTATCCAAGTAAGTGGCAGGTTGAATTACCGAATAGTGCTGCCATTATTATTGAAAGTATCACCAAAGATTCGCGCAATCAATTAACGATTCCCTATTGGGAAGGCCGCGTTAAAGCAACTGGAGGCTTTGATGGTATAGGCTATGCCGAGATAACCGGATACTAAATAACCAGACATTAATGTAATCGTTAGTGTGGTATCAAGGAGTTTTTTGTAAATCGAACGTATGGGTTGCAATGAAATGAAAAAGCCCCGTAAACGGGGCTTATAATTAGCTTAATTGAAGTTTACAACAATTAATCTATGCCATATGCATTAGCATATTACTTGGCTCTTCTAAGAATGACTTCCAAAGATTACTAAAGCGAGCAATCGTGCCACCATCAATGACACGGTGATCGCCAGACCAGCTTACTTGCATGATTGAACGCGCTTCAACTTCGCCAGCATCGTTAAAACGAGGCAGTTTTTGTAACTTACCAAGAGCAACAATTGCTACTTCAGGTTTATTGATAATAGGCGTAGCAACTGTACCGCCGATAGCGCCAATATTAGAGATACTAATCGTACCGCCTTTTAAGTCGCTAGCGCCAACACGGCCATCACGGGCATCGCTGGTTAAACGGCTAACTTCTTTGGCAATATCAACAATAGATAAGCTTTGCACGTTTTTCACATTAGGCACTAGCAAACCAATTTTAGTGTCGGCTGCCATGCCAATGTTGTGCTCGTCAAAATAAGTGATTTCAGTACAATCGTCATTAACTTTAGTATTCATTAATGGGTATTGTTTCATCGCTAATGACATAGCCTTCATAAAGAATGGCATCATAGTTAATTTGATATCTTGCTTGGCGTACACTTCTTTTAACTCACTGCGCAGGGCAATAAGTTTGGTCATGTCGATTTCTTCACAATAAGTAAAGTGAGGAATAGTCGACACTGACGCAACCATAGCTTTAGCCATGATAGCCTTAATGCCACGAATAGGCTCTGTACGTGTGCTCGCTTGTGCTTGCACAGGAGCAATTGTTGCTGCTTGCGGCGCAGTAAAGTTAACAACATCTTGCTTAAATACTCGGCCTTTTGGACCTGTACCAGGGACATGATGAATATTCACGTCTAATTCACGCGCTACACGTCGTACAGCAGGACTTGCTAATGCTTTGCCGTTAGGCGTTGTTGCAGCATTTGATGCTGTATTAGCAGCCTTAGCGGTTGCAGGTGCTGCATCTTTAGTCACATTAACCGCAACAGCTGCTTTGGGCGCATCAACACTTGCTGGTACAGTAGTGTTAGCAACATTAGAGCCGGCTATTTCAATCGCAAAAATAGGTTGATGTACTTTCGCAATCTCACCTTTGGCATAATAAAGCTTAACAACTTTACCGGCATATTTTGCTGGAATTTGCACTAACGCTTTATCAGTCATCACATCAACAACGGCTTGATCTTCTTCAATGATATCGCCTTCACTCACTAGCCAATCAACCACTTCACATTCAACGATGCCTTCACCTATGTCAGGTAAAATAAAGTCTTCAATGCGGTTTTCATTAACCACTGCGGTTGCAACAGGCGCTTGTTCGACGGCCATTTTTTGTTGTTCTATCACTGGTTCGTTGTTACTTACCGCAGTTGCCTGTGGTGCGTTTTCACTGTTTGGCGTCATCGCAAATAAAGGTGAATGTACTTTAGCAATGTCACCTTTTGCGTAATAAAGTTTGTCTATCACACCTGAGTGCATAGCTGGAATTTGAACTAATGCTTTATCCGTCATTACATCGGCAACCGGTTGGTCTTCGTCAATAATATCGCCTTCGCTCACTAGCCACTCAACCAACTCACATTCAACAATACCTTCACCAATGTCAGGTAATATAAAATCAATACTCATGGTCAATATCCTAGTAATTTACAGAGGCCATAATGGCTTCAAAAGTTTTTAATTCATCTGGCATATATTCTTTTTCTTGCGCCAGCGGAAATGGTGTATCTAAGCCACAAACACGGGCAATTGGCGATTCAAGATTTAAGAAACAGCGATCTTGAATAGTCGCAGCAATTTCACCAGCAAAACCGCCAGTTAACGGCGCTTCGTGATTTATTAATAAGCGGCCAGTCTTAGAGACAGACGTAGCAACGGTATCAACATCCCAAGGTAAAATAGAACGTAAATCGATTATTTCACAAGAAACGCCCTGTTTTTCAGCCATCTCAGCTGCTTTTTCGATTGTTTCCATTTGCGCGCCCCAGCCTAACAAGGTAATGTCAGTGCCGGTTTTAACCACTTCAGCTTTACCCAATGGTAATTGATAATCTTCTTCAGGTACTTCACCAATAGATGCACGATATAGTTTTTTCGGTTCAAAAAAGATGACCGGGTTTTTGTCACGAATCGATGCAAGCAACAAACCTTTCGCTTGATAAGGATTACGTGGCACAACTATTTTTAAACCAGGCGTATGAGCAAAATACGCTTCAGGTGATTGGCTATGATATAAACCACCAGCAATACCACCGCCGTATGGCGTACGAATAGTAAGGTTACCGACATCAAATTCATTACCACTACGGTACCTAAATTTGGCTGACTCATTAACGATTTGATCAAACGCTGGGAAGATATAATCGGCAAATTGTATTTCAGCAATAGGGACGCTGCCCTGAGCGGCTAAACCATTAGCAAAACCAATAATGCCTTGCTCAGTTAATGGCGTATTGAAACAACGGTCTTCACCAAACTTTTCTTGTAAGTTACTGGTCGCACGAAATACTCCGCCAAAATGACCAACATCTTCACCAAAACATACAGCAGATTCATTTTCTGTCATGGCAATTTCTAAAGCATTATTAATTGCTTGTAATAAATTCATTTGCGCCATTATTTTAATCTCCCTGAGGTCACTGGATAAGCATCAGGATACTTCTTGATGTGCTCTTTTAAATCAGCTAGTTGTTCATGTAAGTTTTGCGTAGGTACGTCGTAAACATCTTCAAACATATCTTCTAACGATGGTTTGTCGATGACTTCAGCGACTTTAACTGCGGCTAATACTTCTTCACGCAAAGTTTCATACAGTTGCTTGTCTTGCTCTTCAGTTAACAAGTTTTGCGCTAGCATCCAATTTTTCATGCGTAAAATAGGATCGTGCTCAGCGTATTTAGCTTCTTCTTCACGTGTTCGATAACCACTAGGATCATCCGATGTTGAATGCGCGCCTAAACGATAAGACATCGCTTCAATAATAATGGGCTGTTCATTCTCAATAGCAAATTTACGTGCATCTTGAGTCGCTTTTAATACTGCAAATATATCGTTGCCATCTACTCGAAGAGTTTTAATGCCGTAACCAACACCGCGAGAAGCAATACCGTTACCAACAAACTGTTGTGAAGAAGGTGTTGAAATAGCGTAACCATTATTGCGACAGAAAAATATTACCGGTGCTTTATGAACAGCAGCCATATTTAATCCCGCATGAAAGTCGCCTTCAGATGCAGCGCCTTCACCAAAGAAACAAATAGTACATTGCTTGTTACCTTTAAGCTTTTGCCCGTAAGCATAGCCAGCAGCTTGTGGTATTTGTGTAGCTAAAGGAGATGAAATCGTCATATAGTGCAATTCATTTGAACCATAATGAATTGGCATTTGACGGCCTTTGCCTAAATCTAATTCATTGGAAAACATTTGATTCATAAATTGTTCAAGACGAAAGCCGCGAAACATTAACGCGCCCTGCTCTCGATATTGCGCCATGATCATATCTTTATCATCAAGACCTGCAGCACTACCAACACTTGCGGCTTCTTCACCAAGAGCTGTCATATAAAAACTTACACGACCTTGTCGTTGAGCAGCAACCATACGTTCATCAAGAACACGGTGAAATGCTAATGTTTTATAGATTTTGTTGGCCAATACATCATCAAGCTCAGGCATTTGTGCATCTTTGTAGACACTACCGTCTTGCTTTAATATTTTAAGAATTGGAATATCTACAGAGTGGCCATCGATGAATTCTGGTTGATGAACAACCCGGCCTTCTTGATAAATTTCTATGTCCATAAGTAACCTTTGTTTTGCAGCCTACATGAGGCGAAGTAAAAGTAAGTAAAACAGTCACTTTTAACGTTCTAAAGTGAATATTTATGCTTCTTTTAGCTATTATAAATTTGTCGAGACTTTACCTTTAGGCTAATACAGTTGCAATTTTCTGCCACAATTAGCCTAGGTAAGATCACTTTTACTGGAAATCAAGGTTTACACTTAATATTGAACAAACACGCCTAACGTTAAGTTATTGTTGTTGGTCTTACGGTTAATAGTGCTCTTTGTCCTAGTGCAACGTTGGCATTAGGAAAAATAATAGCCTCTCCAGGTACAGTAACAAGGTGATCTACGCCATCATCAGATGCTAAGACATAATCTAACGGATAATCAGTAAAATTAAGGGCATCATCAGAAAAATTAAAGTAGAAGTCGTCAGTTTCTTTATTAATAATTTTATAAATTTCATAAATACTAAAATCATTTTCATCAAATGGTTTTAATGCTAAATCTTGGCCGCTAATAAGTTTAGACAGCGCTTGTTTAGTTAACGCAAAGTCAGCCATATTGTTTTCGCCAAATGGCATCACTTTACCCAATTCAACCGTAAACGCATGCGCTGAAAATTCATTGGTCGAAAAGTAACTGAACGTTGTGGTTGGATTATGAGATAACAAAATGGTATTGATGCCACAACTTAACAAAAACTGTAATTGCTGGGTATCACGTTTGCCACCATTTAAATAAGGATAGACAGCAAACTTATCATTTTTAGAACCACGGATAGCAGTATGTAAATCGTAATGATAGCGTGTTCGCTCACCTGAAATAGTTGCACCTTGGTCAAAAAAGTCACGTACGTAATTTTCTAATGCTAAGGCACGTTTACGCTCGTCATTACAAAGGCCTTCGCCATCACTATGTGCCCCTGAAAATAGGCGATTTAAGTTTTCTTCAATAAAACGCTCACCAATATTAATTGAGGCAGGATTACCGAATAAAAATAATACCCGTTGTTTTAACGCGAGCTTGCCTAAAATCAATTCACTGATTAATTGCTGACAAATTTCAATCGGCGCGGTTTCATTACCATGTACGGCACTTGATAATACAATATCGCTATTACAATCTTGATCGATAGGTTCAAAACAAATAACGCCAGTATCTAATACACTCACAAGAGTTTGCGCTTGGGTTTGTGGGTGAGATAACGTAAAAGTAAATAATTCTGGAAGTTGCTGAGGAAATTGACGAGTTAAGCTAAGAAAATCGCCGGTAGTTTGTAATTGTTGTTGAAGTTCAGACACACAATACTCAAAGATAATGAAAAGTTACTCTATTTTAGGTTAATTCAAGCAAAATAGAAAACAACAGACCAAATCAATGTTAAATTTTTTGTGAACAATTTTGCACAAGTTATGGCGTTTATCCCAATTCAAAAGTAGGATTACACTAACAATGCAATTTCCCAGTCTAATCACTAAAAAAACTTGTGAGTTAATGTGCAATATAAACAAATAAAAACAACGTTACTGCTGAGCAGTTTATTACTAACCGGCTATTGTTCTGCTGATGATTCTATTTTACCGCCAATACAACCTTGGCACGGTAAAAGTATCGAACTTATCGTCGATGACACCAATGAATGGCAAACGCCTGCAGAAAACATGCAGCTTAACGATACTCCAAACTATGCTGATACCATGGTTTATTTAGATAAATTAGTGAGCTCAGATAAACGCTTACATATGTTATCTATTGGTAAAAGTGCACAGCAACGAGATATTAACCTTGTTATCGCATCAAAAGAAGCTGCTACTAGCCCACAAGCATTAACAGCCAATGGTAAACCAACCTTGTTTATTCAAGCCGGCATTCACTCGGGCGAAATAGATGGTAAAGACGCTGGTTTAATGTTGCTAAGAGATATTACCAAAGGCAATAAATCGGCATTATTAGATAAGGTCAATATTATCTTTTTACCGATTTTAAATGTTGATGGCCATGAACGCAGCAGCCCGTTTAACCGTGTTAATCAGCGCGGTCCAAAACATATGGGCTGGCGTACTACATCACAAAATTTGAATTTAAACCGGGATTACGCGAAAGCAGACACACCAGAAATGCAGGCATTGATGAGTGCGATTAATACCTGGCAACCTAGCTTATATTTAGATATTCATGTAACCGATGGTGAAGATTATCAGTACGACATTACCTATGGTTTTAACGGCGAATATGCCGACTCACCGCATATAAGCGGTTGGCTTGAGAAAAACTTTACCACCCATATCAATAATGACTTGAGCGCCAACGGCCATCAAGGTAACCCATTAGTGTTTGGCATGGATAGTATGGATTTTGCCAAAGGCTTATACGGCTGGACCGCATCGCCTCGTTTCAGTAACGGCTGGGGTGATGTAAGGAATTTACCAACAGTATTAGTTGAAAACCATTCACTAAAACCTTACAAACAAAGAGTATTAGGCACTTATGTGTTTATAGAAAGTACAATCAACTTACTTGCCAAACAAGGTGACGAGTTAATATCAGCGACAAATAAGGACAAAGCGTTGCGTCCAAACAAAATGACACTCGCTTGGGACGTTGATAACGAATCCCCTACTACAGCAGATTTTGCCGGCATTAACTACACAGTAGAAAACGACACATTAACGGGCATTAAATTTGTCAATTGGACTGGCGATAAAAAAACCTACCAAGACCTACCGACATTTTGGGCAAATAAAGCTAAGGTTATTGTCGATGTACCAAAAGCCTATTATTTACCACCGCAATTTATCACAGTAAAAAATCGACTTGCTATTCAAGGCATTCAATATCAAGTGTTAAGTAAACCGGTTTCAATTAACGCAACCCAACTAACGGCGCGAGATGCGGTATTTAACACTGTGCCATTTGAAGGTCATTTAACCGTAAATGCGCAATTTGATACTATAAAGGTAAGCAAAAAAATTCCTGCGGGTTGGTTAAAAGTAACCACTGATCAAGACTTAGGCAAACTAACGGTTGCCCTACTCGACCCAAGAGCGCCAGATTCATATTTCAACTGGGGATTTTTCAATCAAATGTTTCAACGCACCGAATACATAGAGAGTTATGCAATAGTGCCACTTGCACATAAACTATTAAAAGATAAAAAGTTAAAGGCTGAGTTTGATAAACAATTTGCAATAGTCGAGCAAACGCAAAAGGCAGATTCTGCGGCTATGACTGAAAATAGCCTAGGAGATATCTTCAAAACGAATAGTGATGACAAGATGCGTTGGTTATACCAACACTCTGATTTTTACGATAAACAATACCTACAATATCCGGTATTACTCGAATATTAGGCAGTTAACGTTTAATTTGAGACGTAGATTAATCTAAAAAATCAATTAATGTTCAAGTCGATTGCCTATCGATGAACGGCTTAAAGCACTAAATTAGTTAGCTAATCTAGTGCTTTTTTATTGCATAGCATTTATGTCAACTTAGCGCGCATTATTTATGCCTCAGCGATTGAATGTTTGACTTTTTATTATGAGTAAATTGAAATTTACATAAACAATCTGCTCAGTTTAATAGCTACATAAGTTCTCTGCTTAATTTGGTTTATTTTTCAGGGGCTATTATCTCATTTTACAACCGACCCCTTGGTCGGTTACAATGAAAATAGTTAACATAAGGTAGTAGTCTATGAGAGATGCAGAACAAACTCGTCAAAATATATTAGAAATTAGTGGAGATGAAATTCATAAGCATGGTTTCACTGCTACAAGTTTGTCTTCAATTCTTAAACGTTGCAAAGTTTCCAAGGGTGCTTTGTACCACCATTTTCCCAATAAAATGGAATTGGGATACGCCGTATTTGAAGAAATTTACACGCCGATGTTCTTAGCAATGTGGCAACCGGCTGTAGAAGTGGATGACCCTATTGAAGGCTTATGTCAATTTTTTAGCTTGATGTGCACGGAATCTAGCTGTGATGAGATTGTTTCTGGTTGCCCATTAAACAACCTTTGCCAAGAAATGTCAGGAATTGATGAGGGCTTCAGACTGAGAGTTCTCAATATGCAGCAACAACTCAATCAACTAATCGCTTTAAATTTACAAAGAGTATCAGCTCAATTACGTCCCGACATTGATTTCAGCCAAGTGGCCTATTTTATCGTTGCCAGTTTTCATGGTTCATCTAGTTTGAGCAAAAGTTCACAAAACAAAGAGTTGTTTAGCAAAGTGATCAAAGAACTTTGCCTATATATCACTAATTTGCGCCGCAATTAGCTTTCATAAATAACCTCTAATAGTACTTAATGGCATAACTAATATTAACTAATACTTTACAAACCGCGCGGTCGGTATGTATCATAAGGTAATTATTACTTATTAATATTAGAAAACAAGGAACGGCCATGAAACGATTTTTTGCAATCACCCTATTTACCATGCTCAGCTTTAACAGTATCGCGGTTGAACAGGAAATATCTCCTTATAAAGTAATTGCCAATACCGGCAATCAATTATTTACTCGCATCGCCGATGACCAGCAATTGTTGAAAGCATCGCCGCTGCTAATGCGTGATATTGTTGAGCAAGAATTAATGCCTTCAATTGACTATAAATATGCCGCATTCAAAATATTAGGTAAACATTTGAAAAAAATGACTAAAGTGCAAAAGCAAAACTTTATTGTTTCTATGCGCAGTCATTTGGTTAAAACCTACTCTGCAGCACTTAAACAATATAATAATCAAGAAGTTAGATTTGAGTCGGAACGCCCAACAAAAGGAGCAAAAATTGTTTCAGTGGCGGCAGTTATTTCAGATGCGAATGCTCCAAATATCAATATTACATTTCAAATGCGTCAAAACAGAAAAACCAAACAATGGAAAGCGTTTGACATGATAGTAGAAGGTATTTCGTTATTAACCAGCAAACGAGCAGAAATTAACAGTCGTATAGCAAAAGTTGGTATCGAACAAGTGACTCTAGAATTAAACGGTACTAGTGACTAGCCGCCTTACATTACAAGATATCACCTTTCTTGCCACATAATGATGGTCAGATGATAATCAATGGGTTTACTACACAGTAAGCCCATTTTAATGGCTCTATTAGCGTTAATTGTTGAAAGATAACATTTGTGTAAAATTCTTATAATATCCCTCGCTTTTTGACATGAAAAATGGGGCAAGATCACAGTGACAAAAGCGGAAGTAAACACTTCATAACAAAGCTAGCTTGGTGCCATCTAGAGCCGCTCAAATAATTTCTATTCATTACTTACAAATTGATAAAAGAGGATGTTACGCCTCAATCAGAGGTAATAAAAATTTGGCTAATCTAAACTAATTCAGCGAATCAAGCCATAGCTATTTGTGTTGAAACTATTTGATATTACTTGGGCGTAACTAAAATTCCTTCGGTATCTTTTTTTACTAGCTTAATAGGCTGGCTATTTTGCTTTCTAAAGTTGAGCTGCACTTCAATCTCATCAATATTATTGTGAGGTTTTTGATACCGCCAAGTTTCAATTGCATTGATCACTTCATCATCAAAAGCACCAGCAGGTTGAGATATATTGATCTTAATATTTTCTGTTTGGCCATCTTCATTTATCGAGAATGACGCAATCGCATACCCTTCAATATCGTCAGTAGCAGCTTTTTCGGGATAAACTGGAAGTATTCGCATAATTGGCTTAATCAAACTACTGCGAATATTGGCGAGTATGTTTACTGAAAACAGCATAGAAAAATTAATGAGGATTAACAAAACTAGTAAAGACAGTAAGTAAGCTTTGTTGATCGCTGAAGAAGTCGCTATTTGTCTAAGGCGACAACTATAAATACCTTGTCCAGAAAATGCTGCACGCATTGGCGAATTTAATCGCTTGCTTGTTTGTGAAGCTAATAACGCTTTCGAATAACTGAGTTTCTGTTGTTTAGTTTTGTCAGATAACACTAGCTCATCACATGAGACTTCCTGACACAAATGAAAATGTTTTCGTGCATACCAAACGACAGGGTTAAACCAAAATACCAAGTGAATGAGCATGGCTAACAAATTCCAATACAAATCTCCTCGTCTAATGTGATGCAACTCATGCGCAATAATCATCTGCTGTTGTTGCTCGGTATAATCTGTTCGAAAGGATTTAGGTACCGCGATAAATGGTGAAAAGTAACCTGAACTAAATGGCGTAGATAATCGACTTGCGCTATATGCCCCAACATTTGTTGGCAGCGACTTTTTTAATGATAGACACTCTTTCATCCCTAGGTGTTTAAAAAATAGAATATGCCTTGTCAGATAATTTACTAATAAACAACAAAAACCGAGTAGCCACGCCAGCAGCATAGGTGTAACGTTTTGATGAATAACTTGATTGTAATTAGCTAGCTCTTGTTGGTAACCCATTAACCTTAGCTGGCTGGGGGTAACTGTACTAACGAAAGTAAAGTCAATACAACTTAATAGCAGGCTCAATGGAATTACTAACCAGCAAAAATAAACAATTTTTGCGCCAAGCTTTTTAAAACCGAATCGCTGAAACAAAACTAAAATCAGTAGTAACGGCGTCATTACTACTGTTTGTTCTATGAGCCAGCTAATCATTGCTTTGCTCCCAGTCTGAGATTATCTTCTTCAACTCATCTACATCGCTTTGAGAGAGTTTTTCAGATTTAGCAAAGCTTGCAACTAATGGTGAAACCTTCCCGCCAAATAACCTCTTTAAAAAGTTATCGCTTTCTTTGACTATGTATTCATCCTTATCAATTAAAGGCGAGTACAAGTAATGACGGCTGCATTTTTCAAAAGCAATCGCTTGTTTTTTTACCAACCTTCCGAGTAATGTTTTTACAGTTTTTTCATGCCAAGAATCTTGCTCATTGAGCCTATCGACAACATCTTTAGCTGTACAGGGAGATCTCGTCCAAATAGCGGTTAATATTGCAAATTCCGCTTTGCTTACTTCCATTGATTTTCTCTATAAATTACATTTGTAATCAAAGAATTCAAGATTACACATGCCGTCTATAATGGCAAGTATTAATTAAGTACAAAAAAGATTTAGCGAGAATGTAATTAGTGAATGTTAAGGCTCTGCTGAGTTGTTAAAAACGGTCATTCGGATAATGTCTAATACCGGAGCACTTCAAACACATTTTTATTGCTTGGAATCTACTATATACCTAATTTAAATTCAATTTTTTGGATATAGTTACTACAAGTGACGTTAGTAATCATCTTGCTAATAAGTGAATCACTTATTGTTGTTGATTTTGTATTTGACATAACCGATTACAACTGTAATTATAAGTATCGATTACATCCGTAATCGATACTTATATGGATACCTAAGAAAGTAGATACAAAAACTTTGATAGATTGGTCCTTATTAAAAAATAACAGAAACAACTTACAACTCATCATTTTCGAGGAAAACAAAATATGAAAGTACGTCTAAAAAACCTGCTAAATGGATGCACTCGTATTTGGCGCTTTTTACCTACGGCAATTTTATTATTATTTAGCTCAATTGCTTTTCACAGTATTGGAGCTAATCCGGTTGCCCCTGATCATATAGAAGTGTCAGTAATTAAAAGAGCTTTACCAATTTATCCAAAATACGCTGTAAAAAAAGGCATAGAAGGGACTGTTTTATTAAACTTCAGTATTGAAAAAGATGGTAATTTATCTGATATTCAGGTAGTTGCGTCTGACCACGATGGGCTTTTTGATGCAAGCGCAATATTAGGTGCTCAAAAGTGGGTCTACACCAAACCTGCACAAAAAATTCGTAATAATTACGTGGCTATTGAATTTGCTCTTACAGATAAACCTGATACGTCACAGTTTAGCAACGTTGAAAAAATTCAAGTTAGAGGAGAGTAATGTCGTCTTCAGCTTTGGGCATGACAAGAGACTTTTAGCTTTCAGTTGCCGACAGTCTCTTGAACGCTCCTTTGAGTCAACCAGGGGATTAATATGGGGCAAGATCAGGTCGCTCAATATAGTCTTTTAGTCCTGAAATAGACCATACTTAGTTTGTTCAGATCATGTCTCCTCTGCGCTGTGGACATTAAGTATAGGATCATTTCAATGTTCAAAAACTAACGCTAATATAGGCATTTTAATAAAGAGTAAAAGTTAGCAATCGATCTTTGTTCATTTAAATTAGTTTGCTCAGTCGATAGTATCGATGATGATAATTTCACAATCAGTTGATGCTCTTAATAAGATTGAATTTGATTGCTTAATTTCTGCCCCATCGCCTTTATTCATCGTTATATTTATTGAACCGTCTTCAACTTTGAACATACCAGCAGATGCTAAAATATACGCTTGATGGTCAATGTTATATTCAATAATGCTGCCCTTTGCCAATTTACCGCCATATATGCGCGTCTTTTGGTTGATAAAAAGTGCTTTATTTTTATCTTCAGGGTAACCCGATACCAATAAAGTAAGCTCTGATGAATACTCTGTGGGGAATTTTTTAGTTTCCCAACGTGGTTCAACGTTGTTTTTGTTGGTTTCTATCCAAATTTGATAAAAAGTTAATGGCTGTTTAGTGCGGTTATATTCTGAATGCACGATACCAGTGCCTGCGCTCATCACTTGTACTTCACCTTCTTTAGTAATGCCTTTATTACCAGTATTATCTTGATGAGTTACCGCCCCAGATCTAATGAAGCTGATAATTTCCATATTTTGGTGTGGATGTGCAGGAAACCCCGTACCGGGTGCAACCCAGTCATCATTGACTACACGTAATGTTCCAAACCCCATGCGAGTAGGATTATAGTAATTAGCAAAGCTAAAGTGATGTTTAGATTTAAGCCAGCCATGGTTGGCGCTACCTAAGCTCTTATATGGATAATGTTTGATCATAGTATTTCCTAAATATTCGTTTAAAGAAGCTTCATAACTCTTTGCTTTAGCGTTATGAAACTTCATTTGATAGCTGCGCGAGTAACGTCTTTAAACCATTAATATTGGCGGTCACGATTGTGTGGCGCATCATAGTTTTGAGCAGCACCTAAAGGCACAATGCGGGTTGGGTTGATCGTTAAATGGCTGGCGTAATAGTGGATTTTGGTGTATTCCAAATCAATCGTCTCTTTAACGCCAGGCACTTGATAAAGCTCATTAACATAATTACTAATATGATGAAATTCACTGAGCTTTTGGCGATTACACTTAAAGTGACCGTGATATACCGCATCAAAACGAATGAGCGTGGTAAACAAGCGCCAATCTGCCTCGGTAATATTTTTGCCAACAAGGTAGCGCTGTTTTGATAAACGCTCTTCTAACCAATCTAAGCTATCAAATAATGTATTATATGCATCATTGTAAGCGGTTTGTGTGGTGGCAAATCCTGCTTTATAAACACCGTTATTAATGGTGTCATAAATACGAGCATTCACTGTTTCAATCTCTTCTCTTTGTGCAAGCGGGAAATAATCATCGCTGTTACCCGTTAAATCATTAAATGCAGAATTAAATAATCGGATAATTTCAATTGATTCATTATTGACGATCGTTTTGGTCTTTTTATCCCATAAAATTGGTACTGTTACACGACCTTGGTATGTTGGATCTGCTTTTAAATATAGCTGATATGCGTAATCTAAATGATAAAGTGGATCGCCATTTTCACCAAACGCCCAACCGTTTTCCATCATTTCAGCTTCAACAACACTTACCGAAATAACCTCTTCAAGTTGCTTTAATTTACGAAATATCAGCGTTCTATGTGCCCAAGGACACGCCAATGAAACATATAAATGGTAACGACCAGCTTCGGGTTGAAATTGACTGCCTTGTGCAGATGAAATTTGATCTCTAAAACGACTGTCTTGACGAACAAATTTACCTTCACTTTTATCAGTATCGTACCATTGGTCGACCCATTTACCGTTTACTATTAATCCCATGAGAAACTCCTAAATTTTGATGATTGAGCTAATAGCATTTCTATTAGCCCGTTAAAAATTTGTACTAGCGGTGCTTAAGCATTCTTATTTAGAGTGCGGTAAACGTTGTTATCAATTGAGTGTTTTCCGCCGCCTTGAATAAATAGGGCAAGTGTTATGGCTAATAGCGATAAGCCAAACTCGTAACCATTGTTACTCATGAACATGCCATTACCTATATGCACACTAAGAATGGCAACAATCATGGTGATGGCTAAAACAAAGCTTGTAGGTCGAGTAAGGAAGCCTGCAATTAATAATAAACCACCGAAAAATTCAGCACTGCCCGCCATCAACGCCATTAAGTAGCCTGGTGCAATACCTATAGACTCCATCCATTGCCCTGTGCCGTCTAAACCATAACCACCAAACCAAGCGAAAAGTTTTTGTGCTCCGTGAGCGGCAAAAACAACGCCGGCAATTAATCGTAATGGTAATGCTGAAAAAGAATCTTCAGTTTTAGTGATGCTGTTAATAATGTTTTTAATGTTCATAATATTTAGCCTGTATGTGTTGTTAATTGAGTATGTAGCTATTGTATAAGTTGAGTTAAGATTGAATAACCCTTATTATTCGTTTGATATGTTCAAATAATTTGAACAATTAAGTATTTGGACTAAACGTTATGACCGCATCGCCAATAACCATTGAAGCGCTAATTGTATTAGACGCCATTGAATATCGTGGCAGCTATGCTGCAGCGGCAGAGCAATTAAATAAGGTGCCCTCTGCGCTATCTTATATAGTGCAAAAACTGGAGGAACAGTTAAACGTCACTCTATTTCAACGCCAAGGTCGTCGCGCAGTGCTTACCCCAGCAGGTAAGCATTTGTTGACCGAGGGACGTAAGGTATTGAATGCAATAAATTCATTGTCAGAGCAAACGCAAACAATTGCCAATGGTTGGGAGCCTAAAATTCGTATTGCCTGTGATTCAATTATCGACATAAAGCCTATTTTTTACGGGTTAAAAATGTTTTTAGATGAGCATCAAAATATTGAAATTGATGTGCAAGAAGCAGTAATGAATGGTACTTGGGAAGCATTAATTGACGACAGGGTCGATTTAGTTATTGGCGCCCCATCACCCGTACCTAATCAAAAAGGTATCCGCGCAATAAAGATGACAGAATTAGATAGCGTCTTGGTGGTGAGTAAAGATCATCAATTATCGCGCGCTAAGCAGCCAATTCAAGCAAGTGACTTAGCAATATATCGAAGCGTTGTTGTTCATGACTCTGCGCAACATGAAATTCCATGGACAGTTAATATTATCGAAGGCAGCCAGCACTTCTATGTCAGCTCAATTAGTCAGAAAATTGAAGCCATTATTTCAGGGATAGGCATAGGGTATTTACCAAAAAGCCTAATTGCAGCTCATGTTGCCAAAGGCCAACTGGTCATTGTCGAATTATTAGAAAAACGAGCATCTCAAGATTTATTCATGGCATGGAAAATAACCAATAAAGGTAAGGGATTAAATAAGTTGATCGCTATATTATCGAATGCCACAAAGCAGAGTTAAGAGTTAAGAGTTAAAATCTAAATTATTAATGCGTAAAGTGATACACCGAAAGCTGACAATAAATAGTCAGCTTAGTCTTATTAAACTGACTATATTCTATCGGGTTAGTTAAGGTTATGAAGCTCCGCAATACGTATATTTATAGTATTATTGATTAACTATTTGCCTTGTTAAAAAAGTGCTTCACCAGTTGATAAAAACGGCTGACATGAATGGGTTTATCAGCTTGAAAACGATGCACCATATACAATGGCCATTGCTTGCCTTGATGCGTTTGCATTACCCTAACTAAGCGACCTGAAGCCAACTCAGTTTGTAAAAAAAACTCGGGCAATAAAGCCATGCCCATATCATTTAACACCATTTCTAGCGCCGTAGGTAAAGTATTGGTTTGTGCTGCAAATTTCACATTAACGTCGATTTTTTTTGACGTGGCATTGTTCTCATAAATGGCAAGTTGCTGTTTTTGCCAAGGTGCGGGGATCCAGCGATGCTGCTGCAAGTCTTCAACCGTTTTTGCTAATCCGTATCGTTGAACATAAACCGAGCTTGCACAAATTGACTCGCCAACGACACCTACCGGTAATGCACGATAATGACTGTCTTTAAGCTCACCAAACGAGAGGGCAACATCTAGGTTGTTTTTTATCAAATCTTGCATCTGATCACTAACCAATATTCGAGGTTCAATGTTCACAAACTCGATACACAGCTGGTTTAATGCAGGAATGACTATCTCTCTTTCTAATGAGTGCGGGATGGTAATTGCAAAGACCCCTGAAGGCGCTTCTTTGCTGCTGTCGATTTCGGCAAAAGCCAAATTTACCTGATCTTGTAATAGCTCACAACGGCTTAGTAGTTTTTCGCCGGCAGCAGTTAGCGCCATACCTCTCGTATGGCGTGATAACAACTGTTGGCCTATTTGTGTTTCCAGGCGTTTCACATGCTGGCTTACTGTCGATTTACTCATTCCTAATTGCTTAGCGGCCAAAGTAAACGATTGTTGTTTGGCAACTTCGGCAAAAATTAACAAAGAGGGAAGCATCTTTACATTGTTCATATTTTTAAACAATCAGTTCATTTTATGTCTATTGTTCCATTCTCAATTAATCCGTAAGCTGTGTCAACACATCCAAACAACGGAAATTTTATTATGAGCGCCCTAATTATTGTAGACCTAACACCAACCGATAAAGAACGACTAAGTACCTACAGTGCTTTAGCCGCAAAATCATTGATTGCCTATTCAGGCGAATTTATCGCCAAAGGCCCTATTCAAGCATTGCACGGTGATGCTTCATATAGCACCAAAGTCGTGATCCAGTTTCCCGATCGCGAAAGCGCTGAACAATGGTATAACTCAGAGGCTTACCAAGCCATTATTCCAACTCGTGACAAGGGTATGAATAGTCAATTTCACTTAATCGGTTAAACCTTATTACTGGAGATCAAAACCATGACAGCACATTATTTATTTAACAACTTACAAGCCGTACCCTTGTCGTCTTCTTCAGAGGCGCAAGCATCAATACTCAATAAAGCACAAAAACAGGTCGGTTTTATACCGAACATGTATAGCAATATGGTTAACCTGCCGGCCTTTCTTGAAAGTTATTTACACGGTTACGATTTATTTCGTCAACAAAGTGATTTAAGCCCAGCCGAGCAAGAAGTGGTCTTTTTGGCTATCAGCAAGGCGAATGATTGCCACTATTGTATGGCTGCACATAGCACATTAGCCGCCAATTATTCTGACCTAGCGGCAGAGGTTTTAACCGCCATTCGTAATGGCGAGGTAATTAACGATAGTAAATTGGCTGCCCTGTATGCCGTGGCTGTTGAAATTAACGATAGTAGAGGTCGCCCAGCAGAACACATAGTAAAAGCATTTTTACAGCAAGGTTATACCGAGACCCATCTACTGGCTATTATTCTTGCGATTTCGGTAAAGGTACTAAGCAACTACAGTAATCATTTATTTGACACTAAAGTGGACCAGGTTTTTTCAGCTTATAAAGTTGATTAGCCCAGATCACATCAATAGTACACTGGACATCCAGCGATTAATGGGTGTTCTTTTATATTGTCCAGAGACTGAAATTAGCAATCGAAAAGGGAAAATTATGAAATTGTATAGCGCATGGTACTGCCCGTTTGCCCAACGTACATGGATAACACTTGAGCATAAGCGAATTAAATTTGAGTATACAGAAATAGACCCGTATGACAAAACCCCCTTTTGGATGAACGTCTCGCGAAATTATGGACAAGTACCAGTAATCGAAGTATTAGATGGCAACGAACAAGCACGAAGAGTTGTCGATTCATTTCGTACCATGGAATTTATCGATGAGCTTTATAGCGATAATAAAACACGCATTTATCCAATAGAGGCAAAGAAAAAAGCTGAAACTAAATATTGGATGGATTTTGTGTCTACCGATATCGTGCCGTATTTTTATCGTTATTTAAAAGCGCACAAGGCTGGAGAATATCGCAATCAGTCGCAAGCGCGCATGATTAATGGAGTAAACACGTTTACAAAAGCCATGTCTGCTGAGGGACCTTTTTTTATGGGCGAACAATTTGGTGCGATAGATATCGCTCTTATTCCTTTCGCTTACAGAATGAATCTACTATTGGCACATTACCGTGACTTCCAGTTGTTCGATAATTTGCAAGACCAAACAAGATTCAGAACATGGTATCAAGCGGCTATCTCAGAACCTGCGTTTATTAACACCTGTGTTAAGCAAACAGATTTCGAGGCTCGACTCATTGATTTTTATCTGCCTTACAGTATTGGCGGTGGTCAGGACGATGTTACCGACATATAAACGTTGAGCTAGCGTTAGATCAGGGCGGTTCAATCTCTTACTATATTTTTTGTACTAATAGGTTTACCCAAAGAACCATAATACACATAAATCCAGCCACAAATGTGAGCATGCGATGTAATCTGCGATTGTGGATTAAATTAATAAAGAATGCACAATAGGTAAAACAACAAATAACCAAGCACAAACTAAAGCAAGAAAACATTGGATATAACAAACCAACATCCCTCTGAATACAAACCCTGAATAAAAATATACCGCCACATTAAGTGGCACAGAATAGTTAACTATAATTTCGAGGCATGAGCGCAGCCAACTGTTTTGCATCTGTTATTTATTACCTTGTTAAGTGACACGTTTCAACTTAACTAAATAGGTAAGGAATATAATAATGAGCACTGAATCTAATACGATTGTCAACGCAGACGTTTCAATATATTGAGTACCAAAAATAACAATCAAAGCAATAAAAACTATTTTACTGATACTTGTAAAAACTAAAGCAATATTGCGATATTCAGGCTTATAAGCACCATAAATTAATAATGTGCCCATAAGGAAAATAAGAAAACCCCAACTTCTAACAATAACTTGAGCTAAAGGTTCAATAAGCGCTTCACCAAACATGCTTATTAAAGCGGCTTCAGGTGCAAACACAGCAAAAATCATAGAACAAGTAAGTGTACCTGCAATAATCATGATCCATTTTATATGAGTAAAAATAATGTTCAAAATAACTCCTAACGTAAGTGTGATCTAATGCCGCAATAAACGGCTAAATGTAGTTGGCTAAAATATTGAACGGAATGAAAACAGCCAACTGTATTCTGTCCGTTTGATGGCCTTTCCAGCTGTTTATTTGACTATTTATCAACCTTTAATTTCAGGCCTATTTATCTCAAAAGAAAATATTGCATAACTATACGCCTTAAGACTTTTCCTGATAATAGGCAGTAACTGCAACATCCACTAATGCAAACTTAGTGCTCCATCTCCAACCCCCTCCCCATAGCAACGGGTTGATTATTAAAAATAACCTGTACTTCGAAATAGCGATTAGGAAAATTATGTTTCGCCACCTCATAGACCAGAGGTATCAAATCAGTAATTATTCTGAACCGAAAAATTATCTACGACGCAATATTTTCAACGACTTGATACAAATTAAACTCCCGAGACGGCTAACGCCCAGCTCATTGGTGGGGCCAATGCAGCCGATTATTAAATATATCCATGCTAAATTCTTTGAAAGTTTTTTATTAAAAACTGGGATTTAAATCCTAGGCTATCATACAGCGGCTTGCCAGCCTGAGACGCCTGTAAAACAACATATTTACCTTGCCACTTTTCGCAAGCAGCTATAATGTCCAGCATGAAACTCTTGGCAAAGCCTTTACCTTGAAATGCCTGCTTAACCCCAACCTGATGTACGCCAATAATGTCGCCGGTTTTATACAATAAGCCACTAGCAATAGCCTGATCATTTTGCCAAGCTATTAAAATCTGAATATCTTCAACATTGACTAATTGCTGTATGACAGCAAGATCAATCTGATAAGCAAATGCCTCACTGCCGATATCAGCCCATACTTTAATGTCTTCCAATGTATCTGCAGGCTTTACCTTAAATCCAGGGCGCGCTTGCGGTATATGCTTAGCATCAGCCGGCAATGCTAAATACATGGCCGTCTGCTCAAAGGTGCAGTGCCAATGCTTATCTAGTAGAAGTTGTTCAATAATCTGCGTATCAACATTATTTGCTGGCATATTATTGTTGGCACTCAACGTTGGCCATAAGGGGAAAATAGTTGATTCGGGTATGTTTTCTAACCACCTACCATCCTTTACATAACTTTGTAGGTGACCTGTGTCGTCTTTTTGCTGCCCCCTACAATCAATCCAGCAACGGTGAGGCCAATGTGTATTAGTTTTCAGTAAGGGCAACGTAGCCAGGTTTATGGGTTGCGAACCATAATTGTGCCATAACTTAGTGAGGTTGTGTAAGTTGGCTTCATCAATATGCATAACTAGGTTCCCAATTAAGTAATAGCACGCCGGCGATAAGTGAAAAAACGCCCACTACTTTTAAAGTAGTGATTGGCCTTACTGGTAATTCAAACCAACCGAAATGGCTGGCAATAATGGCAATTAATATTTGTCCTGATAAGGCATAAGACATCATAGAACCCACACCCATCTTTGGAATTAGATAATAAAACATGCCGACACCAAAGGCACTCAGCGCCCCACCAGAAAACCATAAATACCCAGGCACAGCTTTGATGTCAGCTATTTGTGGATAGTGTTTAATTGACAGCAGCATTGCAGTTACAGCAAACACACAACTAAAAAAAAAGGCAATACTAGTGCCCATCATAGAGCTTTTTAGCAAAACACCGAGTTGTGCATTCATAGAAGCTTGAATAGCGATGGCAGCGCCAGCCGCCAATGCGAGCAAAGATAAATAGATCACGTTACATCTCGATCACTGTTTGGTCATAATCAAAACGGACTTTAGGGCTGTGTGCTTGAACATCGTCACGGTGTCGACGGCCGATGGGACATATCACCGAAGTCGTTAGGCCTTTTTCAACCAAGCCTAATACATCATCATACCCTGCATTATCAACACCTGTCATAGGGCAGCTATCAATTTTCATCATCGCAGCACAGGTTAGTAAATTTCCTAACGCTATATACGCCTGTTGATGTGCCCATTCCAGCCTTTGCTCTGGTGTTTTGGCCGCCAATGCCGACTTTATGTGATCTGAAAATCTTTCTAACTCACTATGCGTCTTGTTGGTGATTTTTGCATGTTTATCAATATAACGATCCACAGTACCATCACCAACATTAGTATGTGCGGCAAATATGATCAAATGCGAGCTACTGGCAATTTTATCCTGTCCGTAAGAAAACGGCAGTAACTGACTGCGAATGATATTCGACTCAACCACGATAATATTGTACGGCTGTAGCCCATAAGACGAAGCGCTCAAGCGCGTCGCATTAAGTAGATCTTTCAGCTCTACTTCGCTGATTTTTTCATCCGAGAATTGTTTTACTGCATAACGCCAATCTAATGCTTCTAATAGTTTCATTGTAAACTGTCCTGGTTTGATAGGTAGCAGTGTAAAAAGCCACCTGTGCGGTTAATGAGAGACAGAATACGCAGATGAAGTTAGATATGCATTTACATAGGTTGATAAACTACAAATTTTTGCGGATACGGCTTAATTGTGTTGGAGTAATGCCAAGATGAGAAGCAATGTGATATTGAGCCAGGCGATCAACAAGCGTGGGATTGTTATCAATAAAACGTAAATAACGAGCAGTGGCATCGTCTTGCACAATTTCAATTTCACGCGAATCTTTTGCCAGCAGCCAATTCTTCTCTAAATAATAGATTTGAAACAACTTTAAATCGCTTTTTTCAATCATCAATTTTCTATAGGCAGAAAAATCAATCTCGATGATGAGGGTGTCTTCAATCGTTTCAAAAGCAAGCATAGACGGTGACGATGTTAATAGAGCCGTCATTGAACCCGGAAACATGCCCTCATCAAAAAAAATCTTATTGTATTCCTTGCCTTTTTCATCACAAACAAAGCACCTAATCAGCCCTTGATAAACGTAAGCATAGGATTGAGGAATATTACCAGCGCGATAAAGAAGAGTGTTCTTTGCTAGCGATCTAAATTTTGATATGCCCTTAAACGCTTTCCAGGTTTCGTCACTAATTGCAGTATAGGACTCAAGAGAATGTCTTAATGCCAGGAAAGATTGTTTTTCATCATTCAATATGGTGATCCCATTATTTGATTTAACACCCAATTAAGGGGCTTTTAATCGTTTGATACAATGTCAGGAATAAACACAACCAACAGTATTTCTTCCTTGTTTAGCAGCTTGCTAAGTGCCTTTTATTGTTTGTTTAGTATTACCATTTCTTTGGCAACTAGAGCTGCAGAAGGCAAAAACATTGTCGATACAATTCTTTTATCGATGACTACTTCATGTTTATTATTTAACGTTTGCTTATTTTGTGCCATTGCGCCATTTTTATTTAATTGGCTTTCAACAAGGAAAGGTAACAAAGTACCTTGTTTTGCCCATGACTTAGACTCTTCAGTTGAGTTAGGAAAACCAGCAATCTTTCTTCCTTTTACGAGAAACTCCCCTGTAGATAAAACAACATTAGCAAAAGCTCCGGCGCCATGCCCGCTGGCACCAACAATACCACCTGATTCATATATTTTTGCAATAATTGAATGTAAATTTTTATTATTAGCAACGTCAAATAATGGACCGTAACCACCTCCAATATACACCCCCCAATAATTACTAGGCTCAATTTGTTTTGGGGTTAAGGAGTTATTAGCTTTATCCATAAAACCTTCATATTTAATGGTATAACTACTAATACCTATAGCATCCATCATAAATTTAACTTCTCCTCCATTAGGTGATACAAAATCAACGTCGAAACCATGACTTGCAAATATATGATACGGAGGGGCTACCTCCCATAGATTATTTCTTGCATCGTGTTTCTCAGGATCCCCCATATCAATCATATTTGATACAATAATTAATACCTTTTTAGCCGGCTCTGCATTTAAATTCGTTGAAATAAATAAAACAGTTGTGATGAAAATAGTGATTAAAAATTTCATTGTTTTCCTTAGCAAATGATTGTAATCATTAATTAGATGAAGCAAATAACTAAAAGGTTTAAACAGGGCTACAGTGACACTTAACGCCCCGTTAAGGCACAATAATAACGCTGGCTAAACATTGAACGGGGCGAAAACAGCTAACGTAATTTTGTCCTACTTGAACCGTTTGTTATGCCTAAGGAGCAACATCCCATCGGAAAAATCCTTTAATGTCTAAATTAGCACCCAAACGTTCGTAGAACTTAATAGCTCCATAATTGTCATGTTCAACCTGCCAGGAAATACGACCCGCATTTTTAGCCAAACAGACTTCTTTGGCTTTAAGCATCAAAGATTCGCCTATATGTTTACCTCTAAACTTTTCCCATACGAATACATCATCAATATTCATATAGGTTGAACCGAGCCAGATCGAATAGTTCCACGTGTAAGAACAATATCCTGCCACGTTGCCATTAACTTCTGCAAGTAGTACACCGAATGCCGGGGTATCCCCAAATCCAGAATTGATCAATTCCTCTTTATTGGTTAGTACGT
Source organism: Colwelliaceae bacterium BS250 (assembly GCA_040779355.1). GTDB lineage: Bacteria > Pseudomonadota > Gammaproteobacteria > Enterobacterales > Alteromonadaceae > Thalassotalea_A. The sequence continues at coordinate 63,948 of JBFONS010000001.1, forward strand.
ACTGTTCTTGATTATGGTATTTTGCGATAGCTATAATCAACTCATACACAATATCGACATCCGATATTGTTGCTTCTCTAACAGTGACCACTGAAATCTCCTAGTAGGTTTAACGTCCATTTAAGGACATTATAATAGTTGGCTCAGATATTGAAATGGGGGTGAAAATAGCTATCATTTGAAACATAGTTGCTCAATATCGAACACGGGTAACTCAGTAAAGCTTGTTTATTATCAAGGATTTTGATGAAATTCGATAACATTTTGATCAGGATCTCGAACGAATAACATCACAGCACCATTAGGTAATGTTATGGGGCCTTCGGTAATTGTAATTTCTTGCTTCTTTAGAAAGCTCTGCACTGACTCAATATTAGAAACAGTTAATGCTACATGAGTATAACCAGCATGTTTTTCTGGGATATCCATGAGAATATTATGTGAAATAACAGAATTAGAATTAAGGATGAAATTGATATTAACGCCAGATGGATGCTCCATGATCGCAACAGGTTCAGGTCCAATTGGTCCAATTATGAATATAAAACCAAGTTTTTCATAAAATGTCCTTGCTCGATCAAGATTTTTAATTCTTAAACCAAGATGATTAATTCCAGTAATATCCTTCAAAATAGATCCTTATTTAATGTGAATGACCATTGTCGGCTAGCGCCCCAAAGGCGTCTCAATAATATTGGCGAAAATTATTCAGCAACAAAGTACAGCCAACTGTAATTTGGCCTTTTAAACAGCTTGTTATATCTTTTGTATTAATAGGTTTACCCAAAGCACCATAATACACATAATTCCAGCCACAAATGTGAGCATGCGATGCAATACGTGATTGTAGGTTATATGAATATATGAATGCACAATACGTAAAATAACGAATAACCAAGCAAAAACTAAAGCAAAAACACTTTCGATACCTAAGCAAACATACAAGGTGCATACCACATAAAATAAAGTGGGTATTTCAAATTGATTATTAAAGTTTCGAGTGGTTTTAGTTATTAGTTCAGGTACCTCTTGACCACTCATTAAGCGAAAATATTTAGCACGTACATCACCACCTTTTACACTAGCAAATCGTACTTTTACCGTTATAAAACCAACAACAAACGTTAAAAGCACCATTAAAAACATCGGATATAACATAATACTTTCCTTCTAAAATCAACATTTAATAAAATATCACGGACATTAAACGACATAAAATAGTTGCCTGCTCGAGCTAATAATGAGCGCAGCCAACTATTTTTATCCGTTGCTTATTGCTTAGTATTAATAATATATCCATAAATTAATTATTATTTAAACCTTTTTGGGTCATATGAGACCCAAACTCGACTGCAATAAAAGCTAGGCTAAGTTAACACGAAATAATATTTGTTAATGACTTTAAGATGTAACAAAAGTTAACGCCTTGTTAATTCTCTTGTAGTCTTGATGCCAAGGCTAAGTCATCACATACTTCTGTATTATTCGATAACCAACAAAGCTTTATATCTGCTGCGTTGGAAGCCAAAATTGTAGTTAAAGCAGAAAATCCCTCTGCAGTTATTGGATTACCATTATAACTAGTAATAATATCACCAGCTTTTAAACCTATGTTAGCAGCACCTGTTTTAGTGGCAACATCATTTACCATTGCCCCAAATTTATGAGGTATTAATCTTAAACCACTTTTATCTAAATTAATCGGTCGATCAAAATTTTGATTAGGTTTAATAAACAGTTGTTCATTGCGATAATCAAAAATAATATTAAAGTGCTTAAGAAATTGATTGCCTAGCAATTCACTATTTTCGACCTTTTCATTGGTCGACATATTGTATAAAACAGGCACATTGCTTTTGCTATAACGACCTAACGCTAGTGATTTACTATTAGACACATGAATAGTGCTATAGCCATTTAGCCCTTGGGTTCTTGATGGATAGTAAGGTGCTGAAAGTTTTTCATGCTGCACTTGAGCTATTTCAAAAGTACCAGAAAAACCGGTATCAATAAGCAACTTTAATGGCGTTACTTGTTTAGAATCTAGCTGTGCATTAACAGCAACATAAGACATATTGTCTTCAATTGATATTGGTAACCGGTGCCAGCTCATATCCTGTTCTGTCTCTACTTTGGCAAAATTAGTTTGTTCCGACAGGGTGATTATTGCTTTATCGTAATCAATTTTTATGGCAAATCGTTTTAAAAAGTCATAACCAATAATGCCGTCAAAGAAAACCGAATCACGGTCTTTAAAAAATGGCACTGAGCTAATGGGCAGATGAATAATACTTTGATCTATTAATTCAATATCGCCTAGAGTTACGTCTATATTTGGCACTATATTGGCGATTGATTCAAAACTTTCACCAGCGCCAGAAATGTCTAATTGACTGTCTGATTTTAACGTTAAAAAATGAGTGTTGTTGCTTTCTAAAATTACTGTTGCCGAAGCTCCTGTATCGAAAACAAAATTAAGAGGCTCACTGCCGTTTATACTGACCGGCACTATGAGCAATTCAGATACCAAGGTAAAAGGTACCTGTGTAGTATTGCCCTTACTAAGCCACTTGTGCGTTGATGTGCCGTTGGTATAACTGAATTGTGCAGCTTGGTATAATTGACAACCACTTAGTACCGAGGTAAAAAGCATCAGAATTAATAAATCGAAAAACTTAGGTGTTAATTTCATAATTATAATTTCATTTGTTTTAGATGATGAACTATAGATGCTATTACTATGCCAACACACCCAAATCAATAAAACCAATAAAATCAACACGATAAATTATCAATAAATTATTTATACGCTTAGAATGTTCGGTTTTGCGGTTGTCATGTTCGAAAATGGCATGTTCAACTCTAAGTTGATGTCTTTTTCAGAATGATCTGATTTAGTACAAGCGAATTAAACGTATACAATAACAATTGTCCAAAGAGTTGCTAACCGCTCTACAAGACAATTGCTATATTCGTAAGTGACATCTAACTAGGCTTATAAGTAAACTCAATGCGATTGCCACTAGGCTCTCGAATCATCATATGGACTGTAGGGCCTTGTCCATTTAACTCTGGACCAAACTCAATGACTAGATCATCAACATCTTTAAAGCGTTGATGTAGAGTGTCTAAATGTTCTTTGCTTGCAACCGAAAGTGCTAAATGGTGTAAGCCAACATTATTTTTTCTATCAAAGTTAACCGCTGTATCACTATTGGATACTTGCCAAAGCGTAATGAACATACTGCCGTCGGTAACGAATTTTGCTGGATATGCTGGTTTTTCTCCGGCAAGCCGCCAACCTAAAGTATCAGTAAAGAATTTGGCGCTTTGACCAAGTTTAGAGACAGTTAAGCCTAAATGGCTAAGACCCTGGGTCATAACTTCGGTTTTTTTATCATGCTCTACTGCTGGTGCTGTTGTTGAACTCATAAGTATTCCTATTGCGAAAAAAACGTAGTGTATTTTTTATTCATTGCTTTTTTATTCGTGGTTATGATGTGTTTTATAACCACTCATTCCTTCAAATATAGTTCCGCTATAACCATAGTTTCAGGGGTTCAAGCCGGGCAGAAAAACTGCCTAGGGTTGATGATCCGCTGTTAACCTACTTGCGCTGAGTTATACCAATCTTGAGAAGGTGTTGGTACGCGCATTTTTTCACGCACAGCCGTTACATTTTCTATTGAAGTGAGTTCTTTTAATAACAACAAAGCAACTTCTATCGCGGTTCCTGGACCTGTTGAAGTAATAATATGTTGATCTTGTACTATAGGACGATCAACAAATATTGCCCCGGTCTTTTCCAACTGTTGTTTACGTTTACCGCCAATTTGGTGGTAAGTAGTCGCCTTTTTACCTGTTAAGATCCCGGCATCGCCTAAAACAATTGCCGAAACACAGACACTCGCGATAGTTTTACCCTGTTCATTAAAGTATTTTATGGTGTTCAAAAAAGGTTCACTCAGAGCGTCCAGATAAAACCCCGACGGTTCAAAGCCACCAGGTACGGCAATAGCATCATAATCAGCTAAATCAATATCTTGTAATAGTTTAGAGGGTTTAAGAGTTAAGCCAAATGTGGTTTTAATCTCGGTATGTAATGCAACATCTGTCAACTCGATAATTTCATCTCCAAGTAATGTCGCCCAGCCCATAACATCAGTAAGAGCTGACATTTCTAATGGCTCAACACCGTTTGCGAGCAGCATAAGAATTTTTTTCATGTGATTATACCTTTTCAAATACCCTTAAATATTTAGGGTGATTAACTAACTTTTGCTCAACAGACACAGTTTATTATTGTGCTAACAATATAATTCAGTAAGAATCGGATAATCTGACTGTCTAATATCCTGCAGAGCACAACTCTTTAACTCATTTATAATGCTGTTCTCTTTGCCACTTTTGGCTAAGCAACTCGAAAATTTTTTGTCACCCTTGGGTAAAAATATCCCGATTACGCCATTCACTATCAAGACTATAAGCCGTCGCTACAAGTTCAGGTTACTTGGTATTCCAAGCATCTTCGGCTTTGCGTACTTTCTCGATTGCCGTGGCTACCGTAAAATTGGGCAGTGGATGGCGAGTTTCTTCACGTTCTAATTGATGGCTCATAAGGTTTTCCTTTAGATTATAAATCTATGGTTAGATTTGTTGATTTGGGTCTTGATACGCATAAACACATTTGACCTGAGGCTCTTTCGCCTTTCGTTAAACATTCATCAAAATGCTCGATACTGGCGTCTTTAGCTACATTTACGACGCAACTTTTGCATTCGCCTGCCATACAGTTATAAGGTACATCGACACCTGCTTGTAATACCGCGTCGAGCAATGTCTGATCGCTAGCAACATCGATTTGAATATTTGATTTAGTTAATGTTAATTGACAAGCTTTGGCGGATTTTGCAATGGTTGCTGAAAAATGCTCATAGTGAATTCTATCGCTGTTTATCTGCAGTTCTCGTGCACATTGTTTAAATTCACGTATCATCGCCGCGGGACCACACAAGTAAAAATGGCTTTGCTCAGCGCTTTGATTATTGCTCTGCTGCATGAGCACTTTTAGGGCTAATTTTTTACCCTGTTGTGATGGGTATAAATATAATTTGTTATCGAGCTGCTTAGCAAGTCGGTCAGCATAGGCCATATCATTTAGATTTCGCCCAGCGTAATGTAACTCGAACGCTTTAGCTGATTGATTTAAGGCTAATCCCATCGATTTAATCGCTGTAATACCAATGCCGCCAGCAATTAAAACTGTAGGATGGTTATTATCGATCAAAGCAAAAAAATTCTCCGGTGCTTTGCAATTGAGTATTAGCCCAAGCTGGTAATCTTGATGAATTGCAAGTGAGCCACCGCTACCTTTTTCTTCTCTTTTTACCGCTATTTCGTAACAATCCGTTCTTTGTGGATTGCTGCTAATGGAGTAATTACGCCATGCTAATTGGTTATTAGCTAAATGAATAGGCACCTGAATATGAGAGCCAGCTTTGACTTTAGGTAGTGACTGGTTATCAGCACTGCGTAATTCATATGCTCTTATATCTGGTGTTAATTGTCGTATACCCGCAATTACTAAAGGTAATTCGCCATCGCCTAAATTTACTTGTTTAGAGTTTGATTGATTCATTGCACGTTCAGATTCTAGTGCTTTAATTTTTTCTTGTAGCGGGCTGATCAGCGCCGATAATTCATCTTCATTATATTTTGGCGTAATGTGCTGAGGACAATTCCAGTCAAACGCTGAAATTTTAATAACAAAGCCTCGTTCAACCCGTGCTTTGTAATTACTGTCTTCTAAAGATGCTAATGTTTGCCAATCTTGTTCGTCCACTTGTTCTATATGGCCAAGTATTTTCAAGCGACGACGATTAGGGTAATCCATTAAAATAATGGATACTTTGTCGTTGCTGCGAAAGTTGCCGGTACTCACGTATTGGCGATTACCTTTATAATCGGCAAAGCCTAATGTTTGTGCGTCTAATACTTTAAGAAAACCGCTAGGACCACCTCTATGCTGTACATAAGGCCAATTTGTTTCACTCACACTGGCCATGTAAAAACTATCGCGCTGGGCAATGAATTGCGCCTCGTTTTCTGAAAACATAAAATTGTAATCTTCACCGGTATCCATGCTTGCATAACCTGCTCGGCTATTAAGTTCGCTTTGCACTTGTCTTACTTTATCGGTAAAGGCAATTTTTGCATATTGGTGAGCCATAGAAGTTTCCTTTAAATATTTTATAAATGAGGAGCGTACTCCTCAGGGGTGACAGTAAAATGTTTAATTTAGCAATTAAGATGCTGGCTGTAATTCTACTCTTGGAAAATCGATTTCCACGCGGCTCGCCTTACCTAAAATATTTGTTAAAACATTCATCCCAACATGGGTAATTATTTCGACAATTTCGGCATCTGAATAGCCTACATTACGAATTTCTAATAATTCGGACGTATTTACTTCACCATTATTTTCAGCCAAAGAGCGTGCAAACTTAACAGCAACCCCCGCTTTAGCATCTTGACTGCCACCAGAACGATTAGCGCTCATTTCATCAGCACTAAGGCCGACACTTTTGCCAATAGCGGTATGTGCTGAAACACAATATTGGCAAGCATTTTGTTCAGCTAAGCCTAAAGCGATACGCTCTTTAGTTTTTGCATCAAGGTCGCCTTCACTGGCAATAGTATGTAGACCAAGAAAAGCTTGTAACGCTACCGGTGAATTAGCAAATACCTTTAAGAAATTAGGCACCATGCCTATTTGCTTTTCAATAGCTGCATATAATTCTAGTTGTTTTTCGTTTGCTTGCTCTGTTGTTACTATGTTAATTCTGCTCATTATTTGTTTCTCTTCAATAAAATAAAATGATTTTTTTAATCCCTTTCATTAGGATGAAGCTAGTGTGTAACAAAACACTTTCATTAAGAATAGTATAAATATACAATTGATTATTGCAATTTTTGGAATAATCAATGTTAGATCAAATACAATTAATGAAGGTTTTTGTGGCCGTTGCTGAAGAGCAAGGCTTTGCCGCAGCAAGTCGTCGCTTAAATATGTCGCCTCCGTCGGTTACCAGAGCAATCGCCATGCTCGAAGAGCGCTTAACCATTAAACTATTTAATCGCACCACTCGTTATGTCAGAGTTACCGATGCTGGCATACGTTATTTAGAGGATGTAAGGCGCATTCTTAACGATATCAATTTGGCTAATGAAGCAGCACAAGGGATTAATGCCGCCCCACAAGGCAGTATCAGTATCACCGCACCTTTACTGTTTGGACAACAATTTGTATTACCTTCGGTGTTAGAGTATTTAAATACTTACCCGAAAACAGAAGTGAATAGTGTTTTTTTAGATCGCGTTGTTAATTTATTAGAAGAAGGCTATGACGTAGGGGTTCGTATTGGCAAACTCACTGATTCTTCAATGCGCGCTAAAAAAGTCGGCTCGGTTCGCCTATCATTAGTCGCTTCACCGGAGTACTTGAAACAACATGGTATTCCCCAGCATTTTTCAGAATTAGCAGCGCACTCACTGGTAGAAGTTCAAGCAGGTAGCCTGACTCCTGATTGGAAATTTGTGGAAAACGGCAAAGTGATCAACCAACGTATCAGCTCTAAACTCCGAGTCAATAGTCATCAAGCAGCGATTAATGCCGCAGTTGCAGGCTTTGGCATTGCTCGTGTTATTTCTTATCAGATAACAAATGAACTTGCCCAAAATAAACTTAAATTTATTCTTGAGAACTTTGAAGAGCCGCCTTTACCTATCAATATAATACATCGAGAAGACCGGTTATCGTCAGCTAAAGTCAGGAGTCTCATCGATCTTTTGGCCAAAAACTTACAAAACAACAGCGCATTCAATTAAAGCGAAATCTATAGCTAAAAACTAAGTACCTAATTGATCTTGGTCGTAGCATTGTTCATTTTTCATACCCCATTAACTAGAATTTCTTTAAGAATTCATTAAGAAATCATCCTCCAACAATTAACGCTAATAAAGCCAATTAACAGCACTATATTATTCACTTAATTTGATGCTGTGACTTCAAGTTGACGTAAACAACTGAATAACTTAGTGTAAGTTACAGCTTAACAATTAACGCTAACAGAACTATCGCATTATAGAAAAACCATCCACTATACTGACGACGGTTCAAAGAGAGATTATGTCTAATCGTCCCCCGCAGCAATTAAATATTATGATTTACATGTATCTGGGTTATGCCGCCATGATGATTTGTCGGCAAATGGTCACTATTCTCAGCCCTGCTTTACTTGCCGATGATGCCTTAGGGTTAACAAAAACAAACCTTGGTGATTTTGCCGCTTATGGCACCTTAGGTGCGTTGGTTGGAAAACTTATTTGGGGACCCCTTGCCGATAAAATGGGCGGCCGCTTTACTTTATTAATCGGCATTTGTCTTACCGCATTGTTTGTTATTGCATTTGGGCTTTCACCCAATGTAATGGCCTTTACTGGATTTTCATTTCTTCTTTATTGCACAAAATCTTCGGGTTGGCCGGCGATGACTAAACTGGTCGGAGAGTGGTATCACCCTCAACATTATGGACGAGCGTGGAGCATTCTATCGACCAGTTCAAGATTAAGTGTGGTGTTGGCTACCCTCTTCTTCGGTTGGCTATTGAGCTTTATGCATTGGCGTACGGTAGCGTTGATCGCAGCGATTTTGGCGCTGCTCATTTTTGTCGGCTGCTATTTTCACTTAAAAGAAAAGCCCGAAAACCCTAACTTTTTCAAAGAGGATGAAACCAAAACAGATAACGCTGAGCAGGCCACTGCATCAAGTCTCGCGCTGGATAACAAATATAACCACCCGCTTAAGGGCACGGGCACGATTGCTGGACTACGGGCATTTGCCAAAAGCCCCAGGGTTTGGTTAGTAGTGATCATGTTAATGATGCTTACTTGCATGATGGCATTTTTGGATTTTGTTGCGGTTTATCTTATGGAAGTATATCAACTAACGCCCTCACAGGCGGCGATGTCCTCTACCGTATTTCCGGTAGGCTCTTTGGCAGGGCTTTTGGCTTCGATTGCATTTTACGACCGTTTTTCAAAAAAAGGCATCAGAACTGTATTAACCATTTCATTAACACTCAGTTTATTGAGCGTGCTTACCCTGCAGTATTTACCTTTGTTGAATTTGAGCGCTGAATTGAATTATCTAGTGGCGCTGGGGGCAATATTTTTGTTCGCTTTTTCAATTTCGCCAGCCTATTACCTGCCTATGTCGATATTCTCCATTGAATACGGCGGTCCGCATAGTGCCACTTTGGTGTGTTTAATTGATGCTTTCGGCTTTGCGGCCAGTGCTACATTTGCTTTTATTGGCGGGAGACTGGCAGATAGCGCAGGTGGCTGGTCTAGCTTTATGAATATGATAATTTTGATTTCTGCCCTTGGGATCATATCAGTTTGGGCATTTATGCACTCAGAATATAAAGCAGTAAGCGAGTAGATAGTTAAACAATACCTTAGTTGGCCTGCTCTAAGGTATTATTTATCACATCTAAAAACGGCCCGTTTTATATTCACTGTTTTTCTATGACTTGAACCTAAACAGAACTAAGCAGAACTAAGCAGGACCTTGCAGTTTTAAATTAAGTTTTGGCTCTTTTAACACGATACCTTTTTTTAAAAGTAATTTATGCAGCAGTTTTTGTAATTTGGTTTCAACATGACTGCTCTGTGCAACACTGAGCTGTTGTGCTTCAGCAAAATGGCAATGCACTAGTAAACTGCTGGGAAACAAATCAAACTGAACGGTATGACTTAAATGGCTAAAGCCATCGAGTTGTTTTGCCTCTTCATTAACTTGGGCTAATACAACTAATAACTTTTGGTTCAAACGTTGACATATTTTACTCATTTTCATGCTTAGACTCACTCATTAGACACTTAATTAATAATGGGATAAAACTATGACCGCTAATTACCTTGTCATATTTGATCCTAGCGACGACATATTCCTCAAAATAAAAATCCTTATGCTGTAGCCAAGGCAAACAGTATAAGGATTGTTTATGTCATAAGGCTCTACAAACCAACTTGGTATAATCAGCTTATTGGTCGAATGCTACAGACCTGCTTTTTTAAATGCAGCACTTACTAATACTTGTGCTTCACTAATAATGAGTTGTAAATGTGCTTCATCAACAAAACTTTCGGCATAAATTTTGTATATTTCTTCAGTACCAGAAGGACGCGCAGCAAACCAACCGTTATCAGTAACCACTTTAACACCGCCTATCGCAGCGTTATTTCCGGGTGCATGACTTAATACTGCAGTGATAAGCTCACCCGCTAACGTATCTTGGCTTATGTCATCTTTTGATAAAGACGTTAATACTTTTTTCTGTGCAGTAGTTGCAACAGCTTCTACGCGGCCATAACATGGTTCGCCTAGCTCTGCGGCTAAAAATTTATACCATTGATAAGGGTCTTTACCGGTTACCGCTAATATTTCAGCGGCTAACAAACACATAATAAAACCATCTTTATCTGTGGTCCAACAGCTGCCATCTAACGCTAAAAATGACGCGCCGGCACTTTCTTCACCACCAAAGGCGTAAGTAGAATCTTTTAAGCCATCAACAAACCACTTAAAACCTACCGGCACTTCTGATAAAGGTTTGCCAAGACTTACCGCAAGTCGGTCAATGAGAGAACTAGATACCAGAGTTTTACCGATTTTAGCGGTTGCAGGCCAACTTCGGTGCGTCAGTAAATAGTTTATTGCTACCGCTAAATAGTGATTTGGGTTCATTAAACCGCCAGTGGGAGTGACAATACCATGACGATCAAAGTCAGGATCATTACCAACACTTACATCATAATCATCTTTCATCGCAATAAGACCTGCCATTGCGTATGGAGATGAACAATCCATGCGAATTTTACCGTCTTTATCTAGCGGCATAAAAGCAAAACCTTGATCGACTACTGGATTTACTATGGTTAAATCTAAGTTGTATTGTTTTGCTATTTCAGGCCAATAATGAATACCCGCGCCGCCTAATGGATCAACACCAATTTTAATGCCGGCATCGCTTATGGCTTTCATATTAATCACTTGAGCAAGCTGTTTAGTATAAAAATCAATAAAATCACTGCGGCTTAACGCCTCAGATTGCATGGCATCGCTAAAGGACATTTGTTTCACATCAACTAAGTCATTCGCTAAAATTTCATTGGCTCGTTGCTCAATAAGTTTAGTAATGTCACCTTCAGCAGGACCGCCATGTGGGGGATTGTATTTAATACCACCGTCAGTAGGTGGGTTATGAGATGGCGTAATAATTAGGCCATCAGCTTGGTCGGCATTATTTTTATTGTGAACAATGATCAATCGAGAAATAACTGGTGTCGGCGTAAAACCTTCATCTTGTTGAATAACAACAGGAACACCGTTAGCAATAAGCACACTTATGGCATTAGCAAAGGCAGGCTCTGACAGTGCGTGCGTATCTTTACCTAAATATAATGGACCAGTAAAACCCTGCTGTACCCTATATTCGGCAACGGCCTGACAAATAGCTAATATATGATGTTCATTAAAGCTTATTTTGGTTGAACAACCACGATGGCCTGAAGTACCAAAACTGACACGCTGTGCATCAACATTAACATCAGGTTTGAATAAGAAGTAATCACTGGTTAATCGACCTAAATTGACTCGGTCTTCAGGCCTTACTGGTTTACCTGCATGTGGATGTACGCTCATGATTATTCCTTTAATACTTTAAATATTCTATATACACAGTGCTAAATCAGGTGTTACTGATCACGCAATTAGAGAAAATCTCTTATTATTTCAGCTTCTTCGCTGGTGTAACCTAAAACGTTGGCCACATCGGTAAGCATTAATTTTTTTCTGGTGGTGTTCGAATTAGTCATCACCCAATAATTTGATTCTGGTATTTGTTTTGGCTTGGTCGAACTGCCATTTTCTAGTAAGTCACTTTCCGAATTTGCAAAATATAAGCGGTCACGACCACGTATATCTAATATTGCTGCAAACTGATTTGGGTGGACGCGATTCAAATTAGATAAAATCAACAGAAAACGGCCAACGGCACCGCGCTGCATTGCCAATTCTTCTTTATTGATAACGTCGAAAATGCTCTGACATGAAGTCATAGATAAGGTTTGATCGACGACAGCGTCTACAACGTCACCAGTAACTACGGGCGCCTTTGCTGTGATCGTTTTTTTATTGGCAACGGCTTTTTCAGCTTTCTCAACTTTTGAGCTTTTTGGGCTAGGCGTTGTAACTTTTTCGGTGTCTTTTTTGTCTGTTTCATTAACAACAGGCATGGCTTGATCAATAACTAATAAACGGCGCAATATTGCTGAGGCACTTTCACCTATGTATTTGGTGTTACTAGCAATGTATTGATAAAGTTGTTCATCTACTTCGATGGATTTCATCTACTTTCCAATAGTTTTTACCAAGTTGATTAACTTAGTATTATTTAAATAATTAACATAATTATACGGGGCTTTGCCTAAACTTCCTACCCTGAATCAATGAGAATATTGATTTTTTAAACGATTTTTTTTCATTTATAGCCCGTTACTTGTTAATCACTAAACTCATATGGCAATGACATCGATTAGTTGAGTGCACATATAAAAGCTATTTTAATTTTCTGATAATCATAGAAACCATTGCCCTATAATCGTTAAATCATTAACATAAACGTTTATTACTTTAGCTAGATGTATTTATCGATGATAGAACAAACACGTCCTATTCTTAATCACGTTATTCGCGGCCAAGGCACAACCGTGCTTTTGATCCATGGTTTATTCGGCAGTTTAGAAAATTTAAATATGCTGGCGCGAGCCTTAGAAAATCAGTATCAAGTGATCAGCATTGATGTACGAAATCATGGTAAGTCATTTCAACACCCTTCGATGGATTATAATGATTTGGCTAACGATGTAGTACATTTATTAAAAAGTCTTAACATTGATAAATTGGCTATTTTAGGTCACTCCATGGGTGGTAAGATTGCCATGCAATTTGCCCTTAATCACCCTAAAATGGTGACCAAGTTAATCGTTGCTGATATTGCCCCAGTACTCTACCCGCCGCATCATAATCAAATAATTGCAGGACTTCAGTCTATTGATATTGAGCATATCAACAATCGTCAAGATGCTGACCAGCAATTAGCCAAATATGTTGAGGAACCTGGCGTAAGGCAATTCTTATTGAAAAATTTGGCTAAAAGCGCGGATGGATTTATGTGGCGAGCACACATAGAATTTATTGCTAATGATTATCAAAATATTGCTCAAGGCCAACAAAGTGACACCCCATACCTTGGAGATACATTGTTTATCAAAGGCAGTAACTCTGATTATATTAAAACGGAACACCGTAACCAAATTGCCACTTTATTCCCAAATGCAAAGGCACGAATTATTCAAGGTGCAGGACATTGGTTACACGCAGAAAAACCGCAATCGTTCAACAAAATAGTCAGTGATTTTTTAACGAACTGATATTTAATTAACTGCCACAAAAGTCAATAAAAGCACCATAACTAGCTTATTAATTAAGGTGTTTTTTTGATGTAAAAGCCTTCCACCTTATGCTATAGTTCCGCCATTATTTGTAGGGGCAATACCAAGATGCTAGCTGAAAATTTAGAATTAATAGAAGCTATTGGCTTAAATTTATTTTTTTTAGCCATATTCTTTTTTATTGGGATGTCTATCCACGATGTAATGAATAAAAATAATGTTCCAAGAAACGGCCGATTAGTCGTTTATTTTGTATTATTTCTTGGCTGTGCCGGATTTATTGCAAAAGGTGTGATCCAGGTCATATGGGAAAGCAACGGAGTAGGCTAAAATAATGGCTAAAGCAGTAGCAGATTTAACCACCTTAGATTTATTTATTGACGAAAAACGTCCTGGTCGACCAAAGACAAATCCCTACTCTCGGGATGTTCAGGTAAAAATCAATAAACGTAATCAGGTAAAACGAGACAAGAATAAAGGCTTAAAGCGAGTAGAATTTAAACTACACCATGAAGCCTTTAATCAGCTAGACGAACTAGCGAAAGACAAAGGCATTAGCCGAAGTGAACTTATTGAATCGCTGATCAAAGATGCATTAGCAATTAATACTAATTTAGAAAATTTATAGGGTTTAAGAACATGGCAACAGTCGGACTTTTTTTTGGTAGTGATACTGGTAATACAGAAGCTATAGCCAAAATGATCCAAAAGAAATTGGGTAAAAAGAACGTTGACGTTAAAGACATCGCGAAAAGTACCAAACAAGATATCGCAGAATTCGATTTAATACTGCTTGGTATCCCTACTTGGTATTATGGTGAAAACCAGTGTGACTGGGATGATTTCTTACCTGAACTTGAAGAAATTGATTTCAATGACAAGCTAATCGCTATTTTTGGTCTAGGCGATCAAGAAGATTACGCTGAGTATTTTGTTGATGCTATGGCGCCATTAAGAGATATCGTTGAGTCAAAAGGCGCTATCGTAGTAGGTAACTGGTCTACTGAAGGCTATGAATTTGAAGCATCAAAAGCATTAATTGATGAAAATACCTTTATTGGTTTAGCTTTAGATGAAGACCGCCAACCAGAGTTGACAGAAAGCCGTGTAGACGCTTGGATTGAACAACTTAATGACGAAATGTGTTTAGCTGAACTCCTTGATTAATCGCCTTAAATGATTAATTAACACAGCAACAACAAATTTCAAGAAAACCTCGCTTTGCGAGGTTTTTTTTACTCTACTCATTGTAAGAAAGTCCAGTTTTAAACGAAATGTAAATAATTATCAATTAGCGCTTTTATCCAATCCAATAACCCCCTATAATTTCATCTATTGAATTAAACGTATTTAAGGTTTGCATGCCAGAGCATAATGAAGAACTAAAAAGAGCTGGATTGAAAGTAACTTTACCGCGCGTGAAAATATTAGACATATTACAGAATCCTAACAATCAACATATCAGTGCTGAAGATGTTTATAAAATTTTGCTTGAGCAACACCAAGAAATTGGTTTAGCAACGGTATATAGAGTGTTAAACCAATTTGATGATGCAGGTATTGTTACCCGTCATCACTTTGAAGGCGGCAAGTCTGTTTTTGAACTTGCCCATAAATCTCATCATGACCATCTAGTTTGCCTAAAGTGTGGCAACGTAGTTGAATTTGAAGATAATGTTATTGAGCAGCGCCAAGAAGATATTGCCAAAAAACATAAAGTAAAACTGACCGCACACAGTTTATATTTATATGGCGAATGTGAAGATGAAGTTGCTTGTGAAGCTTATCGAGTGTCACATTTATAGTGTTCACAAAAGATGAATACATATAAACAGATAAAAAGACCTGCATAGCTGGGGTTGAAATAAAAAGGGGATCTAAATTTAGATCCCCTTTTTATTTCTGATTTCTAACTGCCACTTTGGTAGCTCAGGATTAACTTGTAACCTTTTTAGAGTTTAACTTGTGGTTAAAGCTCTAATCAACCACCTCACTAGTAGTTTCACTAGACACAGCGGTTTGGTCTTCTGGAGGTCTGATTTGAGCTTCAAAAGATTCAGAGTCCCAACCACCACCTAAGGTTTTATATAAATTTATAAAAGCACTTTGATGTAAATTTATTGCTGATGAAAAATCGGCTTCTGCATCAGCCAAATTACGCTGTGCATCTAACACATCAAGATAACTGACACTGCCATTACTATAACGTAATTTCGCAATTCGCATGTTTTCTTTGGTTGCTGACACTAATTCTAATTTTAACTCATGTTCAACCTGCGTTTGTTCAAAAGCTTCAAAAGCTTCAGCTGTTTCTCTAAAAGCATTTAATACAGTGTATTGATAATTAAGGATAACTTCACGGTATTGGGATTCTAAGTTATCAATATTTGCTTTCGTTTTTCCCCAAGTAAATATGGGCATAGTGACGTCAAAGCCTAATAACCATGTTTCAGCATTATCTAAGACATCATCTAATTCTGAACTTTTACCACCATAATAGCCATTCAATACAATATTAGGGAAGTAATCAGTTTCAGCTGCGCCTATATCTGCATTGGCTGCTTGCAAACGTCTTTCTTGAGCGACAATATCAGGTCTTCTTTTTAGTAATGATGATGATAAACCGCCAGCTAATCTGCCTTGATAAATTTGAGTATTTAAGGCTCGTTCAGGTAAAACCATGGTTTTTGGCGCTTCACCAACTAAAATTGAAAGTCTGTACATAGCACTTTTTAAGTTACTATTAAGAGCAGGTAGTTTTAATTTTTCAGTCACTAATTCCACGTGACTTTGGCTAACGTCTAAACCTGAAATTACGCCCTGTTGATGGCGTAATTCAGCAATTCTTTTCGACTTTGTACGAGCTAAAATATTACTTTGAGTTAACTTTATTTGTTCTTTAATGTCTTGTATTGCGTAATATTGATTGGCTACTTCAGCGATTAATGAAATGCGCGCACCATAATAATCGGCTTGGTCTGCCTGAAAATTTGCCAGCGCTGACTCACTGTTCCTACGTAACTTACCCCATAGGTCGACTTCCCAAGATACTTTACCTAGCATTCTATAGTCATCAACAATATCTTCTGAAGTTGAGTATTGAGGACTTAATTGTTCTCTATCACCAAAAAATTGAGCACTAACTTGCGGTAATAAATCGGCATCTGTACTCGTAACTGCATTACCAGATCGTAACATTCGTTCAGTGGCAATTTTTAAATCTATATTATTTTGTAGTGCCTTTTCTATCAGTGGCGTTAATCCGGGGTCTTGATATAGATTACGCCATTTAACTTCATTGACAGTTTGTGCATCTTTATCATCTTCTTGCCATGTTGTTTGCTCTGTAATGTTACTGGTGCTTGTATCAGGCTCTTCATACTCAGGACCTAAGGTACAACCATGCAAACAAATATAGGCAAAACTAATTAGAGAAAGTTTTTTCATGATTTCACCTCACTCTCGGCTACTATTTTGGTTTTAAACTTGTTCGCCCAACCGACTAATAGTACAAAGAATAATGGTACTAAAATAATGCCTATCGTTGTAGCAAATAGCATTCCGCCCAATGTACCTGTAGAAATCGAATTTCGAGCTTCTGAGCCAGGTCCACTTGAAATAACCAGAGGTATAATGCCTAAGATAAAAGAAATTGAGGTCATTAAAATTGGTCGAAAACGTTGCTTTGCCGACTCTAAAGCAGCTTCTTTAACAGACATGCCTTTATCTACTAGGCTTTTAGCAAACTCAACAATTAGGATAGAGTTTTTGGCTGCTAATCCGATTAAGGCAACTAAGGATATTTGTACAAACAAGTTATTCTCAATATTTGCTAACCACACAAACAACATCGCACCGGTAAGTGATATAGGCACAATAACGAGAACCGGAATAGGTATTATCCAACTCTCATATAAGGCTGCTAAAAACAAATAAACAAAAACAATAGCAAGTAACATGGCAACGCCTGTTTGACTGCTGGCTTTTTGTTCTTGAAAAGACATACCGGTCCATTCATAACCAAAACCATCAGGTAACATTGTATTAGCTAATGTTTCAATTGCCGCCATAGCTTGTCCTGAGCTATAACCAACAGCAGGTGAACCGCTAATACTAGCACTGGTAAAAAGGTTATGGCGAGTAACAGAGCCTATGCCAGAGCCATACTCAACCTTAGCCAGTATCGACAATGGTATTTGAATACCGTTATCAGCCTTTACATAGAACCGAGATAAATCGCTTGGGCGTCTTCGAAACTCAGCTTCGGCTTGTATTTTTACCTTGTAGGTACGGCCAAACATATTAAAGTCACTAGCATTTGTTGAACCGGTTAGTTGCTTCAACATGCTGTTTAATGTTGACAAATTAACGTCGTATGTTTTCACTAACTCTTTATCGACCACTAGATTAAGCATTGGAATTTCTGGTGCTAAGGTAGTACTAACGCTCGACACCTGTGGTAGTTTATTTGCTTCTATAACAAAGCGCTGTGACAACTCCATTAAACCTTTTTGGTTTGCGCCGGTGCGGTCTTGTAATTCGAATGAAAAACCACTTTTTTCACCCATGCCAGCCAAAGCAGGAGGCTGATACACTTTAGAAATAATTTCAGGGTAAGGTTTTAAAATTTCTCGAACATCGCTTAGCACCGAGGTAATAGTATGACCATCTCTGTCTTCCCAGTCTTTCAAGGTTATTTGAAAATAAGCATTAGGCTCACCACTGCCTGACGACAAGTTTTCTCCGGTTAACGAAACAACATCTTCAATAGCAGGATGCTCGGTTAATTGCGCTTCAATTAGCCTTACTGTTTTAAAAGTACGCTGTACTGCTGTACCGGGTTGTAACTCAATATCTGCGTAAATAGTGCCTTGGTCTTCAAGAGGAATAAAGCCTTTAGGTAATATAGAAGTAAGCGTGTAGCCAACCCCACATATGACCAGAAAGATTATCGATGTGCGTGCAGCCCTTCTAATCGTCGCGCCAACAATCACTCCGAATTTAACGGTTAGGTTGTCAATAAAATGATTAAAGCGAATAAAAAATGCATTTAGCTTGCGATCTTTTTTCATTAATAATGCGCACAAAGCGGGCGTTAACGTTAATGCGACAAAGGTTGAGATAAGTACAGCAACCGTTAAGGTAACCGCAAATTCACGATAAAGTATCCCTGAAATTCCATCTAAGAATGCCACAGGTAAAAATACCGCGGCAAGCACTAAAGAGGTCGCAATTAATGCCCCCGTTAATTCAAACATCGCTTTAGATGTTGCTGCAGCTGCGCTTAAATCATCTTCTTGCATAATGCGTTCAACATTTTCGACAACAACAATCGCATCATCAACCACTAAACCAATGGCTAAAACCATCGCTAACAAGCTGATGGTATTTATAGAAAAGCCAAATACAGCAAGAAAAGTAAAAGTACCAATAATAGAAACAGGTGCAGCTATCATAGGGATTAACGTGGTACGCCAATCTTGTAAAAATAAATAAACCACTAAAGACACTAACAGTAATGCTTGAATTAAGGTTGTGGTTACTTCAGAAATTGACGCTTCAATAAATTTAGATGCATCAAAAACAATATCGTATTCAATGCCACTAGGAAATTGACTAGAAAGTTCTTTTAATGTTTGTTTAATTTGATCCGCTACTTCTAACGCATTTGAACCAGGCAAGAGTAAAAGGCCCGCAACAGCTGCACTTTGGCCATTATGCTGGGAAATTAACTTATAAGAACTAGAGCCTAATTCAACTCGTGCAACATCGCGGAGCCTAATTAACGCACCATTTTCAGTTGCATTAATGATAATTTTACCAAAATCTGCAGCATTAATAAGTTTACCTGCCGCGCCAATAGAAAGTGATAAATTAATATCTGTTGTCGTAGGTTCACTGCCTAAAGAGCCTGCAGCTACATTGGCATTTTGCTCTTTAATAGCATTAACAACATCTGAAGGGGTAAGTTTATAAGAGGCAAGTGATTCAGGATTTAACCAAACACGCATAGAGTATGTTCTAGCCCCCATATTACGTACTTTGGCAACGCCGGGAATACGTTTTAACGCTTGCTGAATTTGTAAGGTGACAAAGTTACTTAAGTATAAATCGTCATATTTAGCTTCTGAAGACCTTAAAACAATATTGATTAAAGGTACTGTTGATGTCTTTTCAACGGTAACCCCGTCAATTAACACATCCCCAGGTAAATCACCTTCGGCCTGTTTAACTTTGTTTTGTACATCAATCGCGGCAAAATCAGGATTTGTGCCGACATCAAAAGTAATTTTTATTTTTGAACTACCACCATTATTACTTTTAGAGTTCATATAGAGCATATTAGGTACGCCATTAAGCTTTTGCTCTAATGGTATAGAAACTGATTGAGCTGTAACGCCTGCAGTAGCGCCACTATAGTTACCCGACACTGTTACGGTAGGAGGTGCTAAATCAGGATATTGCTCTATTGGCATTGAAAACATCGAAACCAAGCCAACCAACACAATAACAATCGATAAAACAAAAGAGAATACGGGACGCTTAATACAAAATTGAGAAATCATAACCTATTCCCCAACGGCTTTAACTTGTTCTGATTTAACCTTAGGCGGAACAGCTATTACCTTAATACCATGATGAACCTTATGTGTCCCTTCAAAAATAACTTGCTCTCCGTCCGCTAAGCCTTTTTCAACAATGAACATGCCATCAATATTTCGACCAACTAATATAAAACGTCGCTCGGCAGTGCCATTAGGTAATATCACATACACATAAGAGCCACTTTGTTCAAATAAAACGGCTTGCTCTGGTACTAACAATGCATTGTCAATTTGACCTAGTGCAAGGCGCGCTCTGGTGTATTGGCCTGGTAAAAGTTCACGATCGGGGTTAACAACTTCGGCTCTAGCCGTAAAAGTACCCGTTTGCTGATTTACTCGTGGTTCGGTAAATTTAACTTTTGCAGGATACGGGTAATCGCTGCCATCTGGTAATTTAATACTTACTAAGCCAGCAACCGTTGTCCCTTGGGCATCAGCTTTGTATTTTTCATAATAACTTTTTAAACGACGACGTGATTGAAGATATTCTAAGGTGGTCATTTGAAATTCAACGTAAAGGGGATCAACCTGCTGTACATTGGTTAATAATGAAGTACCTCCCTCTCCAACCAAAGCACCAATATCTACGCTTGAATCACCCGACAAACCTGAAATCGGCGCTCTAATTTGTGTATAACTTAAATCTAATTCAGATTTATCTAAATCGGCCTCGGCACTACTCAAACTAGCCTTAGCAGAATCTAAAGCAGCATAGGCGTTATCTAAATCTAATTGACTGGCTGCATCTTCTTTAAATAATGGTTCAACTCTTTTAATATCGCGTTTAGCTTTTGTTAAGGCATTTTTTGCTTGAGAATATTTAGCTTTGGAACTTGCCAACGTTGCTTCATATGGACCGGCATCAAGTGTAAAAAGTAATTGCCCTTTAGTCACAAAACTGCCTTCAATAAAGTGTGTTTCTTCAAGATAGCCACTTACCCTTGCCCAAACTTCAACATCTAAAGACGCTTTAGTACCTGCAATATATTCACCATATAGAGGTATAGTTTTGGCTTCTATAATGGTAGCGACAACTTCAACAGGATCAGGCTCTACAGGAACAGGCTTGTCGCATGAGGCAATCAAAAATAATGAAATTATACACAATATTGTTTTTATAGGTGACATGGTTATAAGTTTCTCTAATTTTAATGACATTAAAAGGTGGAAGATAAAATGCAGTGAATCGAAAAAAATATTTTCAACGGCATGCAGTTAATATATAGCTTAAAGAATAACAGTTAAAAAGTGTTTAATATATGTAATTAAATAATTCATTTTCGAATAGATAGTCTGTTTATTTCGCTGCTCCACACGCACAGCTACATTGACATTGACATTGACATTAGGAGCGAGGTTTGAATATAAATGGTATGCGTTTTGATATTTAGAGAACATAAAAAAGGGACCATAAGGTCCCTAATGATGCATCAGCCAAGCACTGTTGATTCTTTATCTTAGTGTTGGTCTCGTGCTGAAATGTATATACACTTTTCAGACTTCAAAGGAGTACCAACTTAGCCGCCAGTTTTAGCCCAGGTGTCACGCAAACCAACCGTTCTATTAAACACTAAGTGATCTTTAGTCGCGTCTTTGTTATCTAAACAAAAGTAACCTTGGCGTTCAAACTGAAACGCTTTTTCTGGTATCGCGTCTGCTAATGACGGCTCAACTCGAGCATTACTAAGCACGACTAATGACTCAGGGTTTAACACCGTATGAAAGTCTTCTTCAGCGCCAGGGTTAGGCACAGTAAACAAGCGGTCATACAAACGAATTTCAGCCGGTAAGCTTTGCGCTGCACTCAACCAGTGGATAACACCTTTTGGTTTAGTACCATCTTCAGGGTTTTTACCTAGCGTATCTGGATTGTAAGAACAATATACAGTGGTCACATTGCCATCTGCATCTTTATCGCAGCTATTTGCAGTGATCACATAAGCATTACGTAAACGTACGGCTTTATCTATCACTAAGCGTTTATATTTTTTATTTGCTTCTTCACGAAAATCTTCAGCTTCAATGTATAGCTCACGCGAAAACGGCACTTCACGAGTACCTAGAGCATCATCACTTGGATGATTTTTAACATTTAAAGTCTCAACCTTAGCTTCATCGTAATTTTCGATAATAAGTTTAATTGGGTCAAGTACAGCCATAGCGCGCGGTGCATTGTCATTTAAGTCTTCACGAATACAGGCATCTAATACGCTAATTTCAACAGTGTTTTCCATTTTAGTCACACCAATACGCTTAGAAAATTCGCGTAATGAACCAGGTGTAAAGCCGCGGCGACGATAAGCAGCAATGGTTGGCATACGTGGGTCATCCCAACCATTTACGATATTCTCGGTTACTAAGGTATTTAACTTACGCTTACTCATTACTGTGTATTCAAGATTTAATCGAGAAAACTCATATTGATGTGGCTGTGTGGTAATGGTGATATTGTCAATAACCCAGTCATATAAACGGCGGTTATCTTGAAACTCTAAGGTACAAAGTGAATGAGTAATACCCTCAATCGCATCAGAGATACAATGGGTAAAATCATACATTGGATAAATGCACCATTTATCACCTGTTTGGTGATGGTGAGCAAACTTAACACGGTAAAGTACCGGGTCACGCAGACAGATAAAGCTTGAGGCCATATCTATTTTAGCGCGCAATGAACATTCGCCCTCTTTAAACTCACCATTTTTCATTTTTGCAAATAACGCTAAATTTTCTGCAACCGAAGTATCACGGTAAGGACTGTTTGTACCTGGTGCATTTAATGGACCACGGTATTCACGGATTTCTTCAGCATTTAAGAAACAAACAAACGCTAAGCCTTTTTCAATTAACTCGACTGCATAGGCGTAAAGTTGATCAAAATAGTTTGATGAGTAACGTACCTCGCCAGCCCATTCAAATCCTAACCATTGCACGTCTTTTTGAATGGCATGGACAAAGTCTATATCTTCTTTTTCAGGGTTAGTATCATCAAAGCGTAAGTTACATAAGCCCTGATAATCTTGAGCAATACCAAAATTTAAGCAAATAGATTTAGCATGGCCAATGTGTAAAAAACCATTTGGCTCAGGCGGAAAACGAGTTTGCACAGCAGTATGTTTACTATTGGCTAAATCTGCATCAATAATATTACGAATAAAATTGCTAGGACGGGTTTCAACTTCCGACATCTAGAGAACCTCTGAAAATAAGAAAAATAAATAAATATGACCAAAGATTATAACAACAGTTGCTGTTATCTAATAGCTCATTTAATAAAATATCTTAGTTAGACAGGAATTTTGTAAATATTAGCTCTTTGAAATGAAAAAATCCCAAGTGAAAACGCACTTGGGATTTGTATATCAATGATTTATATATCGGTTATATATATCGAGATGTAGGTAAAACTAGTCTAGTGTTTTAACACCCATATTATAAAGAGTGAAACCCCAAATATCGGCGTACTGTTCAATTGTTTTAGAAACAGGTGTGCCCGCGCCATGACCAGCATTGGTTTCAATTCGAATTAACACAGGTGAACTACCCGCTTGCTTTGCTTGTAACTCTGCAGCAAATTTAAATGAATGCGCAGGAACCACGCGATCATCATGGTCACCTGTGGTGATCATAGTTGCAGGATAGCTTACGTTAGCTTTTACGTTATGCACTGGTGAGTAAGCGTTTAAATAGTTAAACATTTCTTCACTTTGTTCACTAGTACCGTAATCGTAAGCCCAACCAGCACCAGAGGTAAATGTGTGATACCTAAGCATGTCTAAAACGCCTACCGCTGGTAAAGCAACTTTCATCAAGTCTGGTCTTTGCGTCATCACAGCGCCTACTAACAAGCCACCATTTGAACCACCACGAACAGCTAAGTAATCGCTCGATGTATAGTTTTCAGTTATTAAGAACTCACCGGCGGCAATAAAGTCATCAAATACATTTTGTTTTAATAATTGCGTACCTGCATCATGCCACTTTTTACCGTACTCACCACCACCGCGAAGGTTAGCGACAGCATATACGCCGCCCTGCTCCATCCAAACAGCATTGGCAACAGAAAAGCTTGGCGTTAAGCTAATATTAAAACCACCATAGCCGTATAAAACCGTTGGGTTAGTACCATCAAGCACTAAGCCCTTTTTGTGAGTAATAATCATAGGTATTTTTGTGCCATCTTTAGATGGGTAAAAAACTTGAGTTGATACGTAATCAGCACTCACAAATTTTGCTTTAGATGCAGCATAAACAGCTGATTTACCGCTAGCTACGTCTAAACTGTAAATAGTTGCAGGGGTATTGTAATTGGTAAAAGAGTAATACAGTGTTTGCTCTGTTTGTTTACCATCAATATCACTTGCAGAGCCAACGCCCGGTAATTCAATATCACGAACAAACTTGCCATCAAGGCTATATTGTAAAACCTTAGATGTTGCATCAACCATGTATTCAGCAAAGATAAATCCGCCGCCTACCGATGGGTTTAATACATTGTCAGTTTCAGCAATAAGCTCTTGCCATTGGTCGCTCGTTGGTTTTGCTGCATCAACTGTGACTAATTTTTTATTAGCCGCATTAAGGTTAGTCACTAAATAAAGCTTACTGCCTTCACTATGCAGTACATAGGTATCTGATTTAGTGTGATCTAATACGGTAACTAATGGGCTGTTTGCCTTAGTTAAATCTTGTAGATAAAGATCGTTACCAGAGGTAGATACTGCACCAGAAATAAGTAGGTATTTATTATCTTCTGTTACTTCACCAGATACATAACGGCGTTTTTGCTCAGCTGTGCCACCAAAAACTAAACGATCATTACTTTGCTCTTGGTTTAATTGATGATAATAAAGCTTATGTTGGTCTGTCTTTGCAGAAAGCTCACTACCTTTTGGCTTGTCATAACTTGAGTAATAAAAGCCTTCATTTTTATACCATGATATAGCTGAAAACTTTACATCAACTAAAGCGTCTTCTAATTGCTTACCCGTTTCAGTATCAATAATAATCACTTTGCGCCAGTCACTACCACCTTCAGAAATAGAATAAGCGGCAATAGAGCCATCTTTAGAAAAACTTAAATCAGCTAACGATGTTGTGCCATCAGCACTAAAGGTATTTGGGTCTAAAAAGACTTCTTCATTACCATCTTGGTTTTTACGATAAACCACGTATTGGTTTTGTAAGCCATTGTTCTTGTAATAATACTGATAATTACCTTCGGTAAATGGCGCCGATTGTTTTTCAAAATTCCATAACTCGGTTAATCGAGACTTTAGTTGCTCGCGATAAGGGATATTTTGCAAATAATCAAACGTCACATCATTTTCTGCGATTACCCAAGCCGCTGTTTCTTCGCTTAAATCATCTTCTAACCAACGATATGGGTCAGCAACATTATGATTAAAGTAAGTATCAGATACATCGCCTTGACGAGTAGCAGGGTATGTTAATGCCGGTACTACAGATTCAACTTGTGCAGTTTCTGTGTCAGTCGTCATAGGATTATTACAAGCAGAAAGCAAAAGAGCTAACGAGAGTAGAGGTAGTTTTTTCATGGAATAAGCTCATATTATCTAGTTATTATATTATTTAAGGGCATTAGCATAGAGATATGTTTGTGCAATGTCGATAGCTATTAACGTAAGAATAACGTTATATAAACAGCAAATAAATTAGAGTGTAAAATATTCATTCCACAGAGGCATTAATATTAATAAGCCTTAGCATCCCACGTCAATAACTTCGGTATATCAACCACTCTGACCCCTTGATATATATATCAGGGGTCAGAGTGTTTGATATTATATATGTTTGATTCATGCGTTGAGGTCAGTGACTTGATTACTTGAAGTTTTTTAAAACGATTAAGGGTATGTGATAACCTGCCCATAACAATATAATCGTGTTAATTAATTCAATATATGCTTAATTCAGAATAAACAAATGCCCGATATTTAAATGGCAAACCAAACAATATCGGGTATATATTTCTAACGATTAAAATGCGCCTATAAAACTTTTAATAGCACTAAAATTTTGATCTTAAACATATGTTTTTGTAAAAAACGTTGAGGCACTTCATTAACTGATATTTCTTCTGTTATGTTGAACTTTCCTTTTGTTTCAAACGACACGTTTTTAATGTTCTTCAATCTAGGGCTGCATAATGCTGTGTTGTATTGCCTAACTTATAGTGCAAAAAAATTTAGGCTAGTTAAATAACCCCGCTAATACATTTTCAACTACTGGACCGACCGTAAACTCAATCATAAAGTCGGGTGCAAAGTTGTCATCTTTTTCAACATAGTAATTTAGTGCCACACTCATTTTCCACGGGCGACCACTCCAAATTACCGTTTTTCCTACGTTTACATTCACAGGTATTGTCCATTGATCTGCATCGTGATTATAAACAATGTTAGGTGCGGAGCCATAGTTCCAACCACCGCCGGGTAATTTTACCCAAATCAGTTGTGCTGTTGTTTGGTTAACGTTTGCTTCACCATCAATATCCCAACTGTGCGTAGCCAATATGCCGTAAACACTTTCAGCACCTAATTTTGCGATTAAAATCTCAGGGCCTAACGTTGTAGTATCTGACGTTAAGTCATCATTACCAATCGGTATCGAGGAAAAAAGACCATAAGCAGTGGCCAAAGCTCCTCCTTCGATAGGTTTAACTATGCCGTAGGCTAAATCGAAACTTAAATCACCGACACCTGATGATTCTCCCCAATTGTCACTAGCACCATCACCTTCGTATGCCGGACGGTCAAACTCTACAGGTAATGCAGGTCGCCAAAATACGGTGTCACCATTGTCTAGTTTAAAAGGGAAAGACGGTTGAATAAGCATAGTCGTACTGGTTACATCATCAGCACCGGGTAAGTCGCCTTCATAGGTTCTAAATTGAAATTTTGTATTCAATGTTGCTAATGGTGTATTCGGATTAGCCAATTTTTTTGCAACAGCGTCAGCGCTTTCAGCAATTAAGGCATCGGGCGGAGTATCAGCAAAGGCCGTAAAAGGCAAGCTAAAGGCAATAAGTGTTGCTAATGTTTTAATCGTTAACTTCATAATTTATTTCTATATAACTTAAGTTAAGCCGCGACTTAGAATGTCACTGACCATTGTATCTTTTCTTTAATGAATTTTTAGATAAAAAAACCATAAATCAAAGGGTTAACCTCATTCGCAAACCAAACACATTAACGTCTTCATTGTTACCAACAGGGTCTTGTATAAATTGAATACTAGGAGTAATTGCAAAATTTTGTGCTAGCTGTAAACGATAAAACAATTCAGTTACGGTTTGTTCGCCGCCGCCATTCATCTCACTGTAGTTAATTGCTAAGCCCAATAAGTCTGCTTGGTGCCTTGCTCGGTAAAGGCCACCTAAAGTGTAAGATTTTTCAGCAAATTGAGCCGCATTAGGTGAGTCTGAAAGACCAATTTTACTGAACAGCATATATTCTTCATTCCACGTCCAATTAGCGCCAATAACTACGCCATCAGATGATGCAATACCTGCATCGGGTCGTTCGTCTACTTGCCAAACCATTACGTGGACATTACTTAAATAACGAACGTCTTTACTAGGTGACCAACCCATTTCAGCGGTTTTGTATAATTCATCTGTATCAAAGTTAAAGTCAGACTCGCTGGCAACGCCATTAGCATCAGAAACAGAGCCTTTAATATACCAATGATCATTTACCCAAGTGCCTAAGCCAATACCAGTACCCCAATCAGGAATAGCAATGGTGGTATCGTTTAAAAGGCTTAAATTTTGAAACGTAGTCCAAGGGTTTGCATAACCTAATACATTGAAAAAGTCATTTGGGTCGTAACGGCCAATAACAAGGGCTGCATCACCATAATTAAACTTTTGCACGTAGTACAAATCGCCTAACAGTGTGTCTTGATCGCCAAACAAGGTACCTGTTTGGCCAACGTACCCTGCCTCACTGCCTAATGCATTAGGTGGTACATCGCTATAACTTGAACGGTTATCTAGGCTAAATACCAAATAACCCATGTTATCTTCACCACGGTTTACAAGTTCCCACTTACCACTAAAGCGAAAAATACCAGAGGCGCCATCGTCATTATTGGTTAACGATTCACTAATGGATTGATACAGTGTGGTGTAAGCAAAGCCAAATTGCAGACCGGTGTCTTCATAGACTTTTGCTTTAAAGTCAAACCAAGGTTTTAAGGTATTATCAATAGCTGGGAAATGAAATATAGGGTCTTTTACTTCATCATCTACTTCTAATAAGCCTGTAGTTGATGACGGACCCGCAATGCCTTCATCATTATTGTATTGTGCTTTGTGCGGTTTTTGCGGTCTAACGTTATCGCTTTTGCTATTACTTGAGTCAGCATGACTAGCAGATGATAAAGACAACAAAATACAACTGGTTAGGAATGTCGAAAACCGTTTATTCATTTAAGTCTCATTATTTTCAATTATTAGTGCTATTTCAATTGTTATGCTTACTTAACTGTCTTATCACCGGCAATTAATTTAGCTGAGCGTTTTAACGCATTACTCATTTGATCGCTCGGCATTAATTCAATCACTTTATACGAATTTAATAATCCTGATGGTAAACGCATTAAGTAGATTGCTTGAATGAGCTCATTGTCGTTAGGAATGGTTACCGTGATATAGTTTTTGCCATCGCCCAAACCAAAATAATAACTTAACACTTCGCCGCCTAACGCTTTAAATGCGCCAGCAACTTGTGCCTTTCGGTCTTCTGGGTTTTCAATGAGAAACTTCCAAGCGGCGGCATTAGGTTCGCCAATAAACATAAAGTGGCGTAAATCATCTGATTTTGCCAAAGACGAAAAGCTAACCAGTAAACATAAAATGCTTGCGATCTTGGTAATTACTCTCATATTAGTACCCTATTAAAAATTTAAAAAGCCGCCATATAAATGCTTGTATAGGCGGCATAAAATCAGTTCAACGATTAAAGCTCATTTACGTAAATTTTACCGTCTTTCATTATCAATGGAATGGTTTTGATGTCACGGGTTGTACGCGGTGCTGCCCACATGTCGTAAGTTGCACCTAATACCGATAAATCTTTAAGTGGATTGCCATCAACCAGAATAATATCGGCATAAGCACCTACTTCTATCACACCTAATTTATTAGGGTACGGGTTATTTTTACCGGTAAACGCCATTAATTTACCATTGGCGCCAGTCATTGCATGTAGGGTTTCAAAAGTACCTAAGCCTTCGTCAAACATACCCATTTGAAAATCACGAATGCTACGTGACGCGGCCACACTTGACACCACAATGTCGGTACCAAAACCAATATTGATGTTTGTTTCGTTGGCTAATTTAAACCAGTTATCTTTATTTTCAATAAGCTGCATAACTTTGGCGCGCATTGGCATGTCAGGGTTACCGTATAAAGGATGCTTTAATAATTGGTCACTAAAGCCCGCTAATGCGGGTACCACAAATGCGCCTTTTGCTTTTACCAGTTCAAAGGTTGAACGTTTTGTCATTAAGTTGCCGTGTTCAATTGATAACACACCAGCATTTAGGGCATTAGTTACCGAATCGTCACTGTAGGCATGTACTGCGCCATAGGTATCCCATTGTTTATCTGCGGTTACCATAGCTTCAAGCTCTGCTTGCGTACCTTGAATAGAATGCAGCGGGTCGCGAGTAGAAGTCACACCGCCACCAGCCATCATTTTGGTAAAGTCGGCACCGCCAGCTAAGTTATTGCGTGTTGCTTTTAATACTTCATCAGCACCATCTGCAAGTATTACTATACCTAGCTCTTGTGCTACGCCAGTTTTATTGCCGTCATCACCCATTGCTTGACCGCGCGTACGCCAATCACCATGCCCTGATGTTTGTGAAATACAGGCGCCAGATAAATAAATACGCGGGCCCGTTAATGTGCCTTTTTCAATGTGAGTACGTAAGCCGTCATGCGATCCACATAAATCACGCACCGTAGTAAAGCCAGAAAATAAATACTCTTGTGAAGCGGCATACGCTAACGCGCCTACTTCTTCCCAAGTCATCAAACTTACGCCATCAATACCTGCCGGATTCGCTAAATTTTGCAAATTTAAATGCACGTGGGCATCTATCAAACCGGGCATTAATGTACGGCCTTTACCGTCAATAACGGTATCGCCTTCAGCGGAAGAAAATGATTTTGCACATGCTTGCTTTATTACGTTTTTCTCAACAACAACGTTACAGCCAGTAATCAGCTTGTTTTCTGTGCCATTAAAAACATTAACATTTTTAAATATAGTTTTCGGTATCGCCTTGGCTTCTATTGACTCATTTGCTGCTGCACTTGAAAATGCAATACCAGAAAGTATGAGAGCTAGTGTTATTTGGTGTAATTTCATTCTTTATCCTCTACTTTAGTTATTTAGTTATTTAGTTATTTAGTTATTATCTAAATAGCTAAAGTTTAAAAACAAAGTAAAGTGCGTTAAATAACCATTATTTAACGCACTCAGTTATCGTTAGCGGTTGAGTATCAGTTATTCCCAGTTAGCTCGGTAAAAACGCACTAAGTTTTCACCTAAGAAACCAGCAACTTCTTCATGTGTCCATCCGTAAGTTTCTTCTAATACTCTTGCTGCGCCCCAAACTTCACTAGGTTTACCCATGTGTGTTGGCGTGGCGTAACCCATTTCTATTGGGAAATCTTTAGGATTATTTAATATCCAATGCAGAGCATCACCATAATTAAATACGTAGTCAGAGCCAGCACAAACATGCTCTGCGCCCACTAAATTTTTAACATATTCTGCATGTTTGGCAATGCTAAAAGGAGAAGAGTCACCTTGTGGATTTAAAAATCCACCAATAAAGTTAATACAAATAACGCCACCTGTAGCAGCAACCGCCTGTATAGCTTTATCCGATGCATTGCGGTCTATCGGTTGGAAAGTGTGGGGATTGGAATGAGATAACATAATAGGTTTAGTGCTAGCTTGTGCAGCCTCAACACAGGTTTCATTAGAGGAGTGTGAGCAATCAAGGGCAATACCTAAACGGTTAGCTTCTTTAATCACATCAAAACCTACCGCGTGAACACCTTTATCTGTACCATCTGAATTTGAAACACCACCATCTGAATAAGGGGTGTCTATATTGTAGGTAAACATTAATTGGCGTAAACCTAAGTCATAAAACTTATTTAGGTTAGCTATCGCTTCTTTAGAATCACCCGTTGGACTTAATGGCATCATTCCTTGATGGTTATGAAACATGCCTAATTTCCCTTCCTGTTTAGCGCGGTCGAAATCACTCATGTTTTTCACTTGAATATATTTGTTGCTTAGTTTTTCCCAATATTCATTGGTATCTATCATACGCTGTTCAACAACGGCAGGCGTATCAGGCTTACCTGCATTGGTGATGGTTGCAGAAATAACATTAAATTTATTGTTTAACGAATAATCCGTGGCATTTTCATAAGCTTGTTCTGAAAAACCTGCGGGAAAGTCTGGCGCGCCAACAAATAAACTATCAACAATCATCGTATCTTTATAACGCGCTTTAATATAATCATCATCTTTTAGTTGCTGTGCTGTACGTGGCTCTGCTACTTTAATTAAATATTTAACATATTCATCAAATTCTTTTTTATCGGTCGGTCGGTCGCGCATTTCAAATGCAGGAGCGGGTCCCATTGCAGAGGGTTCATTGGCTGATTTGTCGGTACTGTTGTTAGATAAAGTACTGTTACAAGCACTTAACCCAATGGCCAAACTTAGTGCAATAGCCAGTGGTGATTTTTTCATGATAATGTCCCTGTTAATTGTTAATTGCTAATGGCGGTTTCAAAAGTTAATACCGTTCACTAGTAAGGAGAACGGCATTGTTTTATATTTTAGATAAGTGAGCTACCTAAATGGTTATTTTATCACCTTAATGCTGGTGTAAACCGCCTTCTAAGTCATGTCTAATAGCATTATCTATCTTTGCTTAATTCTTTATGTTTTTTAACATTGCCTTCCGTTTCAGCAGCCCAAGTTAATGGTGCAATAATAACTAAAAATGAAGAAATCATTAATAATGCGAGGCGAGCCATTTATTTATATTTGTATCGCATTTTAAAGTCACTTTTCACTATAAAATCAATATTCTATGAGTATAGTATAAAATAAATAATCAGTATTGTTCAAAATACTAATAACATATATGAATGATATTAATAAAGGTATCGCTAGGGAGGTAATGAATTAAAAATGTCTCAGTTCTAATAATCGTTTAGCTAGTTTTTCACCTACATTCCTAGGGAATATAGGTATCGTTATTTTTGATAAGCATAGTTCTTAGCCATTGATGGGCTGGGTGGTTATGGTTTCTTTCGTGCCAAATACCCCTGATGGTAATATTTGGGACATTAAAAGGGCAGGATTTTACTGTTAAACCATACTGTAAACATGCTTTTTCGGCTAAAGAACGAGGTAAAAAGGCAATGAAATTAGTGCCTTTTAGTAATATTGATTGATTATGTAAAGAGTCAGTGTAGGCTCCGATAGTTCTTTCTGGTAACGCATGCTTAATGCCATATTGTGTAATAGGGTCATCTTTATCATTAAGCAAGCTTAACTTAATATGTGGATACTGAAATAAATTCTGAATACTCCAATCATCTAAAATAGGATGTTGATTATCAAAAAGGCAGACAATATCCTCATCTAACATACTTGTTTGTATGAACTTTGTTTTGGCCTGCAACCCTGCGGCTATAATAAGATCGCTATCGCCCTGCTCTAAATGCTCATAACACTGGCTAGTAATATTTTTAATATCAAAAATCACCTTCGGAGCTATTTTGTTAATAGCAGAAAATGCATGAGTTAGATAACTTGATAAAATAAAATCATGGGTTTGTATTTTAAACCTAATGGCTAATTTTTCAGGCTGAAATACCTGCGGTTCAAGTAATACATTTATTTCATTAAGTATTAAAGATAATCGGTCGGTAAGTAATAGTGCGCGCGGGGTTGGCTCTAATCCTGTTGAGGTTCTAATAAATAATGGGTCGTCAAATACAACTCTTAATCGAGCTAATGTATGACTCATGGCAGACTGAGTTACATTTAATCTTTTTGCCGCTCTACCTGCATGTTTCTCTATCAATAATGCTTTAAGTGACCTTAATAGGTTGAAGTCAACTTTAGCTATATTAATTTCATTCATAACACTTACCGATTAATATCAATACAATTGCACTTGATAGTGCTTTATTATCTCGTCAAGTTCAACATTTATTGGAGTTACTATGAATATATTTATCACGATTTTAACGGGGTTATTAACAGCGTTTTTTTTATTAGCAGGCTCTGTTAAAGTCACTGGTTGGCAAAAACATATATTTGAAATACAGCTCAAGTTTTTTATTTCATATGGTTTAAGCCGTCAAGTGATGATGTTAGTGGGTTTTGTTGAATTATTTGGCGCTATAGCCATGTGGTCGTCACAGCCACTAATTAGCGTAGCTGGTGCGTTGAGTATTGCAGGTACATCAATAGGTGCACTTTTCTTTCATTTTCGTTTTGACACATGGAAAGACGGTATTGCAGCGATGGTGACCTTATTGTTTTCTTCGATTATTTTTACCGTTAACATTCAGTCAATGTTGGCCTGAACGCTAAAAGTTAGCTTGCTTAATTCACCGTAATGAATGCTGGAGAACCCATAGGGCTAGAAGCCCATAGCGTGATAGAAACTATATATTGGCGTCTGCTGAATGGTCGTTAATTGTCGTTAATTGTCGTTTCATATTTTGACTTGTCTTATTCCGCTTAGCACACTATTTGAGCCAAATTTGTTAATGCTTGATCGGCTGTTTCTTGCTCATTACAGCCCTTGGGCTTTTGATTACATTAAGTTATATTGCTGACCGTTACAATAGTGCCATTAGCGGAAGTTATCGTTACATAATAAAGCGACTTATGACGGGCTGCTTTGCCAACATTGCCATCAGTCGGTGTATTTGAGTTTTCACAGATAGCTTGAGTGTGCATGAGCTATTTGTCACTCATAGGATAAATATTAAATAGAAATTTGAAACAGGTAGATCACTTAATGGTGTTTTTCCATCTACCTGACCATTTGCTAAGTTCAATTAAGTGCTCACTCAGTTCATTGCCCCATTCAGTATTTACCTATACTCTAATTGGCAACGACTTTTGCCAAATACATACAGACCGAGACTGGTTGTTATTTTTATCAAACTTTAAATGAGCGTTAAAGCGAAAAATACAGCGCAATATGATCTTTTGCTCGTTTTAACTAATACCTATCCACTTTAATCATTCGAAATAACTAATTTACTATGCTCAACTCTTAATGGAGATGTTACTCCATTTTGTATATACATGGTTTGTGCTTTCTTGATATCAGAAAGATTTCCTGAGGATACACATTTCCACTCATCAATCATATGGCAATATAGATACCAGATAGTTTTACTTTTCATACATGTTCCTTAGCGACGGTATTGCGATGACTTATTTAAATATTAATTCAAAAAGATATATCTACACAAACGAGATTTTTTTAAGTAATGAGTGAAAAACATTCACGTATATAAAAGCCGTACATCAATGATTTTTGCTGGCTAGAAATAAGTTGACCACGTCATGTATTTGTTAGGTAAAATTATTTATATCAGGGGGGCAGAGTGGTTGATATTGCAATTTATGCTCAATCGATATTTTATATATCCATAGAAACAAAAAAGGCCGCGTTAGCGACCTTTTCTAGTGATGTTAAACAAGTTGATTAGCTAAACAGCTATTACCAACCTGTTTTCTCTTTAAGAGCTGAACCGATCTCAGCTAGAGAGCGTACAGTTTTAACACCAGCCGCTTCTAGAGCTGCCGTACTTCACATTAACCATCAGCAGTACCTGTTATTTTAGGCAATAAAAAAGGCCGCGTTAGCGACCTTTTCTAGTGTTATTAAAACAAGTTGATTACCAACCAGTTTTCTCTTTAAGAGCAACACCAATGTCAGCTAGAGAGCGTACAGTTTTAACACCAGCCGCTTCTAGAGCTGCGAATTTCTCATCAGCAGTACCTTTACCGCCAGCGATAATTGCGCCAGCATGACCCATACGCTTACCTTCAGGGGCTGTAACACCTGCAATGTAAGAAACAACAGGCTTAGTAACGTTAGCTTTGATGTATTCAGCAGCTTCTTCTTCAGCAGTTCCGCCAATTTCACCAATCATTACGATTGCTTCAGTTTGTGGATCGTTTTGGAACATTTCCAATACGTCGATGAAGTTAGTACCTGGAATAGGGTCACCACCAATACCTACACAAGTAGATTGGCCGAAACCTGCATCAGTTGTTTGTTTAACGGCTTCGTACGTAAGAGTACCAGAACGTGAAACAATACCAACTTTACCTGGTAAATGGATGTGACCTGGCATGATACCAATCTTAGTCTCGCCCGGAGTGATAACACCTGGACAGTTAGGACCGATCATACGAACGCCAGTTTGAGTAAGCTTAGCTTTAACGTCAACCATATCTAAAGTTGGAATACCTTCAGTAATAGTAACGATAAGTTCGATGCCTGCATCGATAGCTTCTAAAATAGCATCTTTACAGAACGGAGCTGGAACGTAGATAACTGTTGCTGTTGCGCCAGTTGCTTCTACTGCTTCACGTACTGTGTTAAATACTGGAAGGCCTAAATGCGTTTGACCGCCTTTACCTGGGCTTACGCCACCAACCATTTGTGTACCGTAATCAATAGCTTGTTCTGAATGGAAAGTACCTTGACCACCAGTAAAACCTTGACAGATTACTTTAGTATCTTTATTAATTAGTACAGACATTATTTGCCCTCCGCAGCTGCTACAACTTTAGTTGCTGCATCAGTTAATGATTCAGCAGCAATGATGTCTAAGCCAGAGTTCTTAAGAACTTCACGACCTAACTCAGCATTAGTACCTTCTAAACGTACAACTACTGGTACTTTAACGCCTACTTCTTTAACAGCGCCAATAATACCTTCAGCAATCATGTCACAACGAACGATGCCACCAAAGATGTTAACTAAAACAGCTTTAACGTTTTCGTCAGAAAGGATGATTTTGAATGCTTCAGAAACACGTTCTTTGTTTGCGCCGCCGCCAACATCTAAGAAGTTAGCTGGCTTGCCGCCGTGTAAATTAACGATATCCATAGTACCCATTGCTAGGCCTGCACCGTTAACCATACAACCAACAGTACCATCAAGAGCTACATAGTTAAGCTCCCACTGTGCTGCATGTGCTTCACGTTCATCTTCTTGAGAAGGATCGTGGAAAGCGCGCATTTTAGGTTGACGGTAGATAGCATTGCCATCGATACCAATTTTACCATCTAAACAATGAAGGTTGCCTTCGTCAGTAATAACTAACGGGTTGATTTCTAGTAACGCGAAATCGCAATCTTCAAACATTTTAGCAAGACCCATAAAGATCTTAACAAACTGCTTCATTTGAGTAGGGTTTAAACCAAGTTTGAAACCTAATTCACGTGCTTGGTAAGGTTGAGCGCCAACTAGTGGATCAATCTCAGCTTGGTGAATTAATTCAGGAGTCTCTTCAGCAATCTTTTCAATGTCAACACCGCCTTCGGTAGATGCCATGAAAACAACTTTTTGAGAAGCACGATCAACAACAGCGCCAAGATATAACTCGTTAGCGATGTCAGTACAGCTTTCAACTAAAATTTTAGCTACTGGCTGACCATTTGCGTCTGTTTGATAAGTAACTAAGTTCTTACCTAACCAGTGTTGAGCGAAATCTTTGATTTCTTGTTTAGTTTTAACTAGCTTAACGCCACCAGCTTTACCGCGACCACCAGCGTGAACCTGAGTTTTAACAACCCACATGTCTCCGCCAATTTTGTCCGCAGCTTCTGCAGCTTCTTGAGGTGTATCGCAAGCGAAACCTTCAGAAACCGGTAAACCATATTCAGCGAATAATTGTTTCGCTTGATACTCATGTAAATTCATGATGTTTCCCAATTGCTTTTTTGAAATGGAGCTAATGTATTTAATTAGTAAATAATACTGAGTAATTACACTAACCGTTTGTAAATTTGGGATGATTATATAGTGAAAAGGCAGCTGATTAAAGCCCATATTACACATTCACGATGAATAATTACAAATGACATACAAAAGCCTTATCAATCTGGCTTTCAAGGTGTTAGACATTAGTCTTATAGTAGCAAAAAATTTTAATATTCTAGGTTTTGATCCTTTCTATCGGCATTAATGACCTTTATTTCTAAATCAGCAATAGAGTTATAACATACCAGCCCCCAACTGCCGAGCATTGTCGACAATTACCGATGTAAACATAACAAGAACTTGTTTAAATTATACTTATACGTATAATTGTCGACAATTATACGTATTTGGATTAAAGATATGAACTTATACAATACTTTTGGAACCTTAAATACGGCATTCATTTTTATTAGCTTAATAGGAGTGTTTTCGCAACTACGGAAAATATGGCATAGACAAACAGATGACAAAACTAAACATTCATCGACAGAATTACTGTCTTTAAACCAATTCACGGTTAGCTTTTTAGCGTATTTCTCATTTTTTGTTTATGGCTATAGCATAGAACCTTTTAACCACTATATTGTTTGGCCAAGACTTATTGCATCAATATTGGTGGCAATTATACTTTATGAAATTTGGCATGATAGACGCAGTAAAGTGTCGACAATCTGTTTGTCGATTGCTGCATTGATATTTGTTCTGGGCGGGTTCGGCTTTCTCTATGGCAATACTTACCATGATGAAAGTAGATATATTTCAACCCTATTAGTTGTTGTGGTCACATTATTAATCGCTCAAGGATACTACCATCAAATCATGTTAATTACTCGTTCTGGTAAAACCGGCGCAGTGGATTTACGAATGAGCCAATTCATTTTTATGATGGATATTTCTACCATAGCATTCGCCTTAAGCATGGGCTTAGCAGATGGTTGGCCTTTACTATTTTTAGCCTTGGTAAGTGGTGTAACAAAGCTGGTGATAATGTATCTGTTTAGATGGGTGAACGTTAGTGAGGTTGCCAAAATGCGACGAATTGCCCTGTCGATATAAACAACAAAGCCGCCCTAACGTTAAGTTAGAGCGGCTTTTGAATTTACTTATTACTTAATACCGATTAGATATCTATAGCTAGAAGTCTAAAATAAAACTAAAACCAACTGATTATTTACCATCAGCATCAAGACTAAATAACAGCCAGAGCCTTGTATTACACTAGAGAGTAATGCTATAAACTTGCTACTTTATTGTCAAAACCAATGCTTAGTTTTGTTGATAAATGCAACCAAAGATAACATCACAGGTACTTCTACAAGCACACCCACAACCGTTGCAAGCGCAGCACCAGAGTGTAAGCCAAACAGCGAAATGGCAACAGCAACGGCCAATTCAAAAAAATTAGATGTACCGATCAAGCAAGCTGGCGCAGCAATGTTTTGCTTTAACTTTAATTTGAGGGCAATAAAGTAAGCAATAAAAAACATCCCATACGTTTGAATTAACAATGGAATGGCAATGAGCAAAATTGCCTCAGGATTGGCAATAATAGTATTCGCTTGAAAACTAAATAACAGCACAACCGTTGCTAATAAACCTAACATCGAAAATGGTTTTATCTTTGCCAACAACTGTTCAATAGCGGTATCGTCTTTACTCGTATTATTAACAAAATATCGTGTTAACACGCCGGCCAATAATGGCAACACAACATACAATATAACCGATAAAAACAACGTCGACCAAGGCACTTGGATATCGGTAACCCCTAACAAAAAACCGGCTATAGGGGCAAATGCAAAAATCATAATAACGTCATTTACCGAAACCTGCACTAAGGTATAATTTGGATCGCCTTTAGTTAATTGCGACCAAACAAACACCATTGCTGTACATGGAGCAACCCCAAGTAAGATCATACCTGCAATATATTGTTGTGCTGTTTCAGGCGATACATAATCAGCAAAAATGCCCTCAAAAAATAACCAACCAAGAATAGCCATTGAAAACGGCTTGATAAGCCAATTAATGACAATTGTTAAGATTAGTCCTTTGGGGTTTTTACCTACTTGTTTCACTGCTGAGAAGTCGATTTGCAGCATCATAGGATAAATCATTACCCAAATTAATACCGCGATAACAATATTGACATGAGCCACTTCAAGAGCTGCGATAGTTGCAATCAGTGACGGAAAATTGCTTCCTAAAATAACACCAGTAACAATACACAGAGCAACCCAAACAGATAAATAACGTTCAAAAGTTCCCATAATAATCCCCTAAATATATTCCTTTAATTAGTGAATGCCCATTGATATCAATTTGACCGCCTTAGTTTTTATACTCAAAAATTTAAATATAAAAAAACCGCGCTACCTTTCGATAGTGCGGCTCTCTACTTCATCGTTTAGCGATTAGATATCTAACAGCAAGCGTGTTGGATCTTCCAGTAACTCTTTAATCGTTACTAAGAAACCTACAGACTCTTTACCATCAATCAAACGGTGATCGTAAGATAATGCTAAGTACATCATAGGTAATATTTCAACTTTTCCATCGACAGCCATAGGACGGTCTTGGATTTTATGCATACCTAAAATTGCCGCTTGCGGTAAGTTTAGAATAGGCGTTGAAAGTAATGAACCAAATACACCACCGTTAGTGATGGTGAAGTTACCACCCATCATTTCGTTCATGGTTAGCTTGCCGTCACGGCCTTTGATAGCTAATTCACGGATACCGTTTTCAATACCAGCCATACCTAGCTGATCAGCGTCACGTAATACAGGAGTAACAAGACCACGTGGCGTTGATACAGCTATGCTGATATCAAAGAAGTTGTGATATACGATATCATCGCCGTCAATTGATGCATTAACTGCTGGGTAGCGTTTAAGCGCTTCAGTTACGGCTTTTACGTAGAAAGACATGAAACCTAAACGAGTATCATGAGTCTTTTCAAATAAGTCTTTATATTGCTTACGAAGTTCCATAATTGGCTTCATGTTTACTTCGTTAAACGTAGTAAGCATTGCCGTTGAATTTTTAGCTTCAAGTAAACGCGTAGCAATTGTTTTACGAAGACGCGTCATAGGAACACGTTTTTGCGTACGCTCGCCAAGGGCAACAGTAGCAGTTGCTACAGGAGTTGCTGCTTTTGGAGCCGCTTTAGGTGCTTTTGCAGCGCTTAAATGTGCTTCAACGTCTTCTTTAGAAATACGACCGCCTTTGCCTGAACCTTTAACCTGTGATGCAGTTAAACCGTTTTCAGTCAGTAAACGACGAACAGATGGCGATGCAATTTCGTCACCAGCGTCTTCAGTTGCTGCAGGAGCAGCGCCAGTAGGTGCCGATGTTGCGCCTGCGTTTAAGTGACCAATTAATTGGTCGCCTAAAACAGTATCGCCTTCAACGTGGATAATTTTACCCATAACACCGTCTTCTTGGGCTACAACTTCAAGAACTACCTTGTCAGTTTCAATATCAACAAGATTTTGATCACGAGTAACCGTTTCGCCTTCAGATACATGCCATGTAGAAACAGTTGCATCAGCAACGGATTCAGGAAGCACTGGCACGTTAATGTCGATTACAGAGCCAGCTGCTGTTGGTGCAATTGAGCCTGTTGTCGCGGCAGCAGCAGGTGTCGCTTTAGCAGCATCACCCGATGAAATAACACCGATTAATTGGTCGCCTAGAACCGTAGCGCCTTCTTCTTCATTTATAGACGTAACAACACCATCTTCAAGTGCTACAACTTCTAAAACTACTTTGTCTGTTTCGATATCAACTAATAATTGATCACGAGAAACATTATCACCTACTTTTACGTGCCATGTTGAAACTGTTGCATCAGCAACTGACTCTGGCAAAACTGGAACCTTAATTTCAGTCGTCATTTTTATTCCTTAGAAAATCTTATTTAACTGTTTCACTTTACAGTGGATCAATTTATTTAATTGTTAGCGCATCATTAACTAATGCTTGCTGTTCTTTAACATGTAAAGACATATAGCCACATGCAGGTGCTGCCGAAGCATCGCGACCAGCATAAGTCAATGTTGAACCTGTAGGGATTGCATTGCGGAAATGGTGTTGACTGCAGTACCATGCACCTTGGTTTTGAGGTTCTTCTTGACACCAAACGAAATCTTTCACGTTTGGATATTGTGCGATAACATCTTTCAATTCTTTATCAGGGAATGGATACAATTGTTCAATACGAACAATGGCAACATTCTCTTGTTCATTCTTACGACGTTGTTCTAATAATTCGTAGTAGACTTTACCCGAACACATAACAATGCGCGTTACGTCTTTCGCCTTTAACTCGTCAATTTCACCAATAACGTTTTGGAAAGTACCGTTTGCAAGTTCTTCTAATGAAGAAACCGCAAGAGGATGACGAAGTAATGACTTAGGTGACATAACAATTAGTGGACGACGCATAGGGCGTACCACTTGACGACGAAGCATGTTAAATACTTGTGCCGGTGTTGATGGCACACATACTTGCAT
This sequence comes from Colwelliaceae bacterium BS250, assembly GCA_040779355.1. Lineage (GTDB taxonomy): Bacteria > Pseudomonadota > Gammaproteobacteria > Enterobacterales > Alteromonadaceae > Thalassotalea_A. Next base: position 105,749 of record JBFONS010000001.1, read on the forward strand.
ATTGTGATCAGCACATAATTGTAAGAAACGTTCTAAGCGAGCAGATGAATGCTCAGGACCTTGGCCTTCATACCCATGTGGCAGTAAAATAGTTAAGCCACATAAACGACCCCACTTTTGCTCCCCAGAGGAAATAAATTGGTCAAATACTACTTGTGCACCGTTGGCAAAATCACCAAACTGCGCTTCCCAAATAGTTAAACCACTAGGTTCTGCGGTTGTGTAACCATATTCAAAAGCAAGTACCGCAACTTCAGATAATACTGAATCGAATACTTCAAATGGTCCTTGGTCTTTACTAATGTGTTGTAAAGGCAAGTAAGTAGCAGCATCTTCTTGATTATGCAGTACAGAATGACGATGGAAGAACGTACCACGTCCAGCATCTTGTCCTGTCATACGAACTCGTTCGCCAAGCTCTACAATTGAAGCATACGCTAAGTTTTCAGCCATGCCCCAATCAAGCAGTTTTTCACCAGAGGCCATTTTCTTACGATCATCGTATATTTTCTTAACACGAGATTGCAGTTTATGCTCTTCTGGGTACGAGCTAATGCTATTAGCTAAACCTTTTAGTTTATCTATATCAATGGCTTTGTCGTAATCATCATCCCAGTCATGACCAATATATGGAGTCCAGTCAACTGAATGCTCAGTCATTGGACGCCATTGTTCAACGGTACATTGACCTTCATCAAGTAATTTGCGGTAGTATTCAACATGCTCTTTAGTTTGGGCTGCAGTAATACTACCTTCGCTATCTAACTGGTCAGCATATAACTGACGTGGTGTTGGATGCGTTTTGATTTTTTTGTACATTAATGGCTGTGTGGCACTTGGCTCATCAGCTTCGTTATGACCATGACGGCGATAACATACTAAATCGATAACCACATCACGCTTAAACGTATTACGGTAATCAAGCGCTACTTGCGTCGCTAACATAACCGCTTCAGGGTCATCACCATTAACATGTAAGATTGGTGCCTGTACCATTTTTGCAATATCGGTACAGTACTCAGTTGAACGAGTATCTTCTTGCTTAGATGTGGTGAAACCAACTTGGTTATTGATGACAATACGAATAGTACCGCCAACTTTAAACGCTCGTGCTTGTGACATGTTAAACGTTTCTTGAACGACACCTTGACCAGCAATAGCTGAATCACCATGAATAGTAATAGGTAATACTAAATCACCTTTATCACAATCACGACGGTCTAAACGAGCACGTACACTGCCGATAACAACAGGGTTAACAATCTCAAGGTGAGATGGGTTAAACGCTAGTGCTAAATGAACATTACCACCTGGGGTGATAAAATCAGACGAGTAACCTTGATGATACTTAACATCACCAGAGCCCATTTGTTCAACTTTGCCAGCAAATTCATCAAATAACTTGCTTGGGTTTTTACCCATAACGTTAACTAAAACATTTAGACGACCACGATGCGCCATACCAAGTACGACTTCTTTAGTGCCATGGATACCTGCACGCGTAATTAACTGTTTTAACATTGGTACTAAGCTGTCACCGCCTTCCAATGAGAAACGTTTTGCGCCAGGGAATTTAGCCCCTAAATATTTTTCTAAACCGTCAGCGGCAATCAAATCTTTTAATAATTCAGTTTTTTCTTCGTGACTGAATTTTGCGCTTGATTGCACAGACTCAAGACGCTGTTGTAACCAACGCTTTTCTTGAGTCGAGGTGATGTGCATGTATTCTGCACCAATAGAGCCACAATAAGTTTTCTCAAGGACTTTATAAATATCACCAAGTTTCATTGACTCGTGGCCTACAGCTAACGAACCAACATTAAATTCTTTCTCAAATTCAGATTTAGATAAATCGTGATGAGCTAATTCTAGATCGCGAACACGCTCACGCTGCCATAAACCTAAAGGGTCTAAGTTAGCATTTTGGTGACCACGAAAACGATAAGCGTTAATCAGTTGCAGTACACGTACTTGCTTAATATCGGCTTCAGATGAAGCACCTACTACCTGTTTAACACCTTCTTTGGCGAGTTGACGAAATTCTTGTTGAACCACTGAGTGGTTAGTCTCAATGTCAACGCCATCAACTTTTGGAAGATCATCGAACACCTTGCGCCATTCATCTGTTACAGAATGAGCATTCTCAAGGTAAGATTCGTACAATTCTTCAATATAAGCGATGTTATTACCGCTAAAATGGGAAGACTCTAACCAAGCCTTCATTACACCTTCGGGCATTGCCGGTTCCTATTTGGGATTAAAGCAATTATTACAATTGTTAAACTAAGATGCCGAGTGATAAAGCTCGGCATTTATCAAGCTGTTTACAGCCTGAGAGTCTTAATTAAACCGCTCTTTGTAGCAACATTGACTTAATTGAACCAATGGCCTTAGTAGGGTTAAGCCCTTTAGGACATACGTCAACACAGTTCATGATGCCGTGACAGCGAAAAACGCTATATGCGTCTTGCAAACCGTCTAAACGTTCTTCGGTAGCAGTATCACGACTATCGATTAAGAAACGATATGCGTGTAATAAGCCTGCTGGGCCGATGAACTTATCTGGATTCCACCAGAAAGATGGACAAGATGTTGAACAACAAGCACATAAAATACACTCGTATAAACCATCAAGCTTTTCACGTTCTTCAATAGATTGAATATGTTCACGAGCTGGTGGATTTTGACCATCATTAATTAAGTATGGCTTGATTTTTTCATATTGATTATAAAACTGAGTCATATCAATAATTAAATCACGCACTACCGGTAAACCAGGTAATGGACGTAAAACGATAACGGTTTTTTTAACGTCTGATAAAGGTGTAATACACGCTAAACCATTCTTACCATTCATGTTTAAACCATCACTACCACATACACCTTCACGACATGAACGACGGAAAGATAATGTAGGATCTTGTTCTTTTAACAAAATAAGCGCATCAAGCACCATCATGTCAGAACCTTCTGGAATTTCCAGAGAGTATTCTTTCATATAAGGTTTAGCATCAACGTCAGGGTTATAACGATAAATTGAAAACTTCTGCAACATTTTAGCTACTCCTTAGTATACACGAGCTATCGGTGGGAAAGCTTCGCGGTGAACAGGTTTCATGTTTACATCACGCTTAGTCATTTCTTCCGTTTGCGGAGAATAGATTGAGTGACATAACCAGTTTGCATCATCACGTTCAGTGAAATCTTGACGGGCGTGAGCACCACGAGATTCTGTACGGAAGTTAGCAGCTTTGGCTGAACAAAAAGCGGTTTCCATTAAGTTATCTAATTCTAAACACTCGATACGTTGAGTATTGAATTCAGACGACTTATCGTCAAGGCTCGCATGTTGTAGGCGTTCACGAATTTCTGTTAACTCTTTCATGCCTTCTGCCATTGCTTCACCTTCACGGAATACCGAGAAGTTCATCTGCATACAGTTTTGTAAATCTTTACGGATTTGAACAGGATCTTCACCCTTGCTAGAGCCTTCCCAACGATTGTAACGAGCAAGAGACATTTCTAAGTCTGACTCAGATGCGTCTTTACCGCTTTGCGTATCGTTTAAGTAAGTACCTAAGAAATTACCTGCTGCGCGGCCAAATACCACTAAATCGAGTAATGAGTTACCACCTAAGCGGTTTGCACCATGTACAGATACACAAGCAATTTCACCAACGGCGAATAAACCTTCAACAATTTTTTCAGAGCCATCGGCGCCAATTGTTAATGCTTGACCGTTAACGTTACAAGGTACACCACCCATTTGGTAGTGACATGTAGGAATAACTGGAATGGGTTCTTCAGCTGGATCTACGTGAGCAAATGTTTTTGATAAATCACAAACACCTGGTAAACGTTTCTCTAGCGTTTCACGACCTAAGTGATCAAGCTTAAGTTTAATGTGTGGACCCCAAGGACCGTCACAACCGCGACCTTCACGAATTTCTGTCATCATTGAACGAGCAACAACGTCACGACCGGCAAGATCTTTGGCGTTAGGAGCATAACGTTCCATGAATCGTTCGCCGTCTTTGTTAAGAAGGTAACCACCTTCCCCACGACAACCTTCAGTAACAAGAACACCCGCACCAGCGATACCAGTTGGGTGGAACTGCCACATTTCCATATCTTGCATTTGTACGCCAGCACGAAGCGACATACCAACACCGTCACCGGTGTTAATGTGAGCATTAGTAGTAGAGGCGAATATACGACCTGCACCACCAGTTGCTAGTACTGTTGCACGAGCCTTGAAGTAAACTACTTCGCCAGTTTCGATACAAACTGCAGTACAACCCACAACGTCACCGTTGTCGTTTTTAACTAAATCTAGTGCATACCACTCAGAAAACACGTTAGTTTTGTTTTTAACGTTCTGTTGGTATAAGCAATGAAGCAGCGCATGCCCTGTACGGTCAGCTGCTGCTGCTGTACGAGCGGCTTGTTCACCACCAAAGTTTTTAGATTGGCCACCGAAAGGACGTTGGTAAATTTTACCTTCCTCGGTACGAGAAAAAGGTAAACCCATTTTCTCTAATTCAATAATGGCTTCTGGACCGGTTTTACACATATATTCGATAGCGTCTTGGTCACCGATAAAATCAGAACCTTTAACCGTATCGTACATGTGCTGTTCCCAATGATCTTCATGGGCGTTACCAAGAGCAACAGTGATACCACCTTGCGCTGATACCGTATGAGAACGAGTTGGGAAAACTTTTGAAATCAAAGCACAAGATTTGCCTGATTCAGTAATTGCTAGAGCGGCGCGCATACCTGCACCACCGGCGCCGATAACTACGGCATCAAATTCACGAACTGGAACGTTGTTCACTTACACACCCCACACTGTTAACAATACAGCTATTGCATAAACAAATAGCGTAATGGTAAAGATAAATTGTAATAAACCACGTACTTTAATATTTTTAACGTAGTCTGTTAATACTTGCCAAATACCTATCCATGCGTGGAACAGCACAGCGATAATGGTAAGAATAGTAAATACTTTCATTGCCATATTGGCGAAAAGCCCTTGCCAAAGTTCAAATGTAACTTCGGGGGTAAAGATGAAAAAGCCCAGCATAAATATACTGTATGCGGCCATAATAAGAGCGGTTGCACGAATTAAAATAAAATCGTGAACACCATTTCGACCTAGTGTTGCGATATTGTTTACCATAACCAAACTCCTGCTACTACTGAAAGAACAAGCCATAAAGCTATAACGAATTTGGCACTAGTTTGGCCTGATTCTTTTTCTTCTAGATGTCCAAGGTCCATAATAAGATGACGAATACCGCCAACGATATGGTAAATAAGAGCGGATAATATGCCCCACATGATGAATTTAAAAAATACGCCATCTAGACATTCTTTGACTTGGGCAAAACCTTCCGCTGAAGATAATGATAAAGAAAGAGTCCAAATTAGGATACCTACAGCGAAAACCATCATGACACCACTTACGCGATGTAGAATTGATGCTTTAGCAGCTGCCGGTAACTCGATTGTTGATAAATCAAGATTTACAGGTCGTTGTTTTTTCACAGTTTGCTTGCCTAAAGAGTTAGAGTTGAAGCTATTATTTTTGAGGTAGCCGTTATTTTCCAAAAAATGGAACGAAAAAGATACCCCTACTTTAGTATTGTATTTATTCTTAATAAATCTACTTTGGCTATAATTATTATAAACATATACCCACAGACAGATCGTGTGAATTATATAGGTGTCTATATTGAATTACAATTAAAGGCTTATTTTAATTAGTGTTACCTGCGATTTGGCACTAAAGATGACAATAAGTATAAATAAATTACAAGTTTGGCGTTTTTATTTGACTTTAGACCATAGATTTAGAGTAGAATACAGGCAATTTTATATTCATGATTACTGACTAAAGTCGCATAACGATTCATTAACACTTGTGATATATATATCTGTAACCGCATAAATAGGCACTTTATTGCTATTTATTTTGCTACTTTATTTAAATTACGGCAATTCAAGTGTCAGTAAAACACATTAAATAATACAAAGAACTAACATAATTAAGAGAGGACTCTTCTATGGCTGAATCTAAAGCCACGCTAAGCATTGCCGGTCAAGAGGTTGCAGAATTACCAATTCTTTCAGGAACTGCAGGTAACGACGTAATTGATATTCGCACACTAGGTAGCAAAGGTTATTTCACTTATGACCCTGGCTTTTTAGCAACGGCATCATGTGAGTCAGAAATCACTTTCATTGATGGTGGCAAAGGTATTTTGCAACACCGTGGCTATGCAATTGATGATTTAGCTAAAAAAGCTGATTATTTAGAAGTTTGTTATATCTTATTAAATGGTCAAGCGCCAAACCAAGAACAATATAATGAGTTTGTAAAAATTATTACAAATCATACTATGGTGCATGAAAAACTTGCTAACTTCTTCCAAGGTTTTTTACCTGATGCTCACCCTATGGCAATGCTTTGTGGTGTTGTTGGCGCGTTATCATCATTCTACCATTCAGATTTAGACATTGAAGATGCTAAGCAACGTATGCGTTGTGCACATCGTTTAGTGGCAAAATTGCCAACAATTTCAGCAATGGCTTACAAATACAGCATTGGTCAACCGTTCGTATATCCACGCAACGATTTATCATACGCAGAAAACTTCTTACACATGATGTTCTCTGTTCCTGCTGAGGAATACAAAGTGAGTCCTACTATTGCAAATGCTATGGACCGTATATTTATTCTTCATGCTGATCATGAGCAAAACGCTTCAACGTCTACTGTACGTTTAGCCGGTTCATCTGGTGCTAACCCATACGCATGTATTGCTGCTGGTGTTGCATCTTTATGGGGCCCTGCTCACGGCGGTGCAAACGAAGCATGTTTAACTATGCTTGAAGAAATTGGCACTGTTGACCGTGTTGATGAATTTGTTGCTCGCGCTAAAGATAAGGCTGATTCGTTCCGTCTTATGGGCTTTGGTCACCGTGTTTACAAAAACTTCGACCCACGCGCTACAGTAATGCGTGAAACATGTCATGAAGTTCTAGCTGAACTTGGTGTATCTGATCCATTACTTGATGTTGCGATGGCACTTGAAAAAGTAGCATTAGAAGACCCATACTTTATTGAAAAGAAACTTTACCCGAACGTAGATTTCTACTCAGGTATTATCTTAAAAGCGATTGGTATTCCAACAAGTATGTTCACTGTTATTTTCGCTATGTCACGTACGGTTGGTTGGTGTGCACATTGGGATGAGATGTTAACTCAACCGGGTCAAAAAATTGGTCGTCCACGTCAAAACTATACCGGTGAATTAAATAAAGAATTCAGCCCATTAGATTCTCATGAATAAGTAGAATTTACTGATTTTAATCAGCCTAGCTGATTAAAATACCCATTTGATCACATACACAATCAAATGGGTATAAAAAAGGCAGCTATTAGCTGCCTTTTTTAATTCTCAATAAATAATGTTGCCAATATCTTGCTTTCACTCGCGTTTCACAATAAATTAAACTAATACCAATTCCACTAATTAAGTGATCTACTTTTTCATGAGGAAAAAGGGATAAATACAAGGCATAAAATTTAGTAAGTAGTTATTCTCGGCTTTGGCATCCTGCGTCGCTCTACCTGCAGCATCCATGCTTTCGTACTTATAAATTTTATAACGCCGTAACTATTCATTTTAACCATTAAAAATGAGCAGTAAATTAATGGACTTGGTATAATAGTAAGTTGGTAAAAACATACAATATATTAAGAAACAACGCTTTATATCTAATCAGTTAAGGATAAACGTGAGCAATATTTCAGTCATGAGCAGTGAACAACCGAAAAAACCAACAATTTTAGTTGTTGATGACGAGCCTGGAAACATTGATATTGCCTCAGCACTATTAAGAAGTGATTATAAAGTAAAAGCCGCTACCAATGGTAAAACAGCCCTTAAAATAGCGCAGGCAGACACTAACATAGATTTAATATTACTTGATATTATGATGCCTGAAATGGACGGCTATGAGGTTTGTGCCAAATTAAAAGCTGATGATAAAACAGCAAGTATTCCAGTAATATTTTTAACTGCTAAAGCTGAAATATCAGATATCACCAAAGGATTTGATCTAGGCGCAGTAGATTATATTACCAAGCCGCTGCAACCTGAAATTTTAACAGCACGGGTAAATACCCATGTAACTTTAAGACACAGTCAAATTGCCCTCGAAAAACAAGTTGAAACGTTAACCGAAAATTCAAAATTACGTGAAGACATCGAAAAGCTCACACAACATGATTTAAAAGGCCCACTTGGGGTAATTTTATTTGAATTACCTAAAATAGCGGACAAAGCGGTGGCGCAATCTATTGATGAGTCGGTAAATAACGTATTAAACATGATCAACAATACTTTAGATATTTTTAAAATTGAAAATAACACCTACCCGCTTAGCCCTGACATGGTCGATTTGAATCGATTAGTGACTAAAGCAATTAAAGCGGTACACAGCTTATGTAGTAAGAAAAATATCACCATTAACGTGCACTCAGTTGAACAGTCAACATACATCGACGGTGAAGAATTATTGTGTTTATCTATTTTTAACAATTTGATTAAAAATGCTGTTGAAGCATCGCCAGACCACGAAAATATTGAGATAACCATAACGGAACAGTCTGATGGTATTGAATTCAAGCTACATAATACCGGTGCAATACCCGTTGGGTTACGTGATACCCTGTTTGAGAAATACTCAAGCTCAAACCATATCAGAGGCTCTGGTTTAGGTGCATATTCGGCAAAGCTGATGACGGAAGCGCAAAAAGGCAGCATCAGTTTTGAAGTGATTGATGACACCTATACAGAATTTACCGTGGTAATGCCTGCTTATTAAAACGAATAAGCGTATGTCTGATTTAAAGTTCAGTGCGCTATGGGCTATATCAGGCGTTATCATTGGTTTTTCGGCAATAGCGATTAGTTATTGGCTATTGCATCATGCCATGCCTGGTTACACCATTTTGGCAGGACCCGGCATATTAACAGCCAACCTATTTACCGAAGAAATTAACCTCTGGCCAAAAATTAGCATCATGCTCACCGGCCAATACTTAACCTATTTTGTGATAATTTTAGCCGTAAGAAAGCTGATAAAATTTAATAATAAAAACGCCTAAAAAAACACCTCTGTATACCGTATTCATAAACTATTTTTTGCTAAATAACTGCTCTTCTAACGTTTTGCCATTAACCAACTGACGATAGCGCCAGCCTTGTTGATAACATAAGGTTAAGATATCAATTTCAACAGGGTTATCCTCACCATTAGACTCAATAGTGATGGTATATTCTCGGTCTTGAGATTGCACCACATCTCTAATACTAGCGATCATTTGCAAGGAGTTTATCAACTCGGCATAGTTTTGTTCCATGCGTAGGGTTAAATAGCGCTCTTTTGTGGCACTCACATGCGTTTGATGTTGTTGTATTATGCCATTATCTAAATACAACACCTGCTCGCATAAACGCTCTAATTCAGATAAGTCATGTGAGCTTAAAATAAAAGTAATATCATCAGCAAGGGTAGCAACTAACTCTCGAACTTCTCTTGCATGTAAAGGATCAAGCCCTGCTGTAGCTTCATCTAACATTACAATTTCAGGCGAGCCAATTAATGCTTGGGCAATCGTGGCTCGCTTGCGCATACCATGAGATAAGGCGCCCGGTTTTTCGTTAAACGAATCTTTCAAACCAACAAGTTCAATGACTCGTTCTGCTTCAAATTTAGCTTTAGATTTATTCAAACCTTGCAACTGTCCGTAAAACGTTAGCTGCGCGGCGATAGAGAACCTAGGGTCAAGCTGTGCATCTTGCGGTAATGCAGCAAGTCTTGATAGATTTTGTGCGCTTGCAGGTTGTTGACCAAAAATAGAAACATTACCCGATGTTGGTAAAATATAACCACATAAAATGCTAAATAAAGTTGTTTTACCTGCACCATTAGGACCAACCAGAGCTATTGGTGCGCCCTTATTAATTTCAAAGTTAATATTATTTAGTGCTCGCTTATTGCCATAAGATTTACTCAATCCCTCGGCTTTAATTAAACAACTCATAATGAACTCCTTTTCATGACCAATTGCGCAACAGATAAATACGCTATCATCTGAGCAATAGGTAATAAACGATCGGTAATGCCAATGTCGGCGGCATTAACTACATTACTTATTTGATAGCCCGGAAATATGTATTGCAGGGCAGCCAATGCAGGCAGTTGATAGGCTATTAGTGAAATAATTAACGGCAGTACGCCGAAAAACAATGTGCATAACCCCAAGGCGGCACGCGAAGATTTAGTAAAACTATTAAAAAATGTCATTAATGCAATAAAGGGTAAAACAATAATGATTAATTCAAAAAATAGGTTACTCGCAATTGCCACACCATTAGTGAGGAGTGATAGATCACGAAATCCCGCCATAATAAGTGTCGCAAGTAAGGTAAGTGCAATAAGTATCGCAATGATAATAACTTGGCCAAGAAAGCGTCCAAAAATTATCTCGAGGCGTGTGGCCCGTAATGAAATAAATCTTAACGTGCCCCGATCTCTGTCGGCACAAGTTTGATCACTTGAGATGATTAAGGCAAAGAAAGGAAAAGAGTAAAGTGCGACTAACCAAAATACCGCCAACTCGGCAACCGGCCAATTAAATAATTCACTTAAACCGAAACCGCCAAATAGACTTTGAGCGAGGCTTTTAAACTCAGAGTTATACATAATATCAACCGCCGAGGCGACTAAGTAATATAAGATGCCAAACCATATGGTGCTAAACACAGCCAAACTTAGCAAACCAGACTTAGTAAAAAACAACCGGATCAACTCAAACTTAGCTAAGCACCACATACGTGATAAATTCAATGGTAATTGCATGTTTGCACTCACTTAAATACACATTTTTAAATAACATTATTGCTATCACCGTATTCTTAACTGGATCAAATAGCTATTTATATTTTGTATCAAACAGTTTACTCACCTAAATAGCTCCTTTGTTCACACTTCCTACTTATATAGCACGCACAGTTACATTTAGTAATATTTGCTAACATTTTGTTAATTTAACTACTCAAAATTTAAGGTAAACTTACATCTACAATACAAAAATTATTTTTATAGTTTACTTTCAACGACTTACTAATAAAGAAAAAGATGGCACGGTAGATGCAGTCTAATTAGTAATTAGTTTTATTAAAGGTTTAAAGTGATGAAATCGACCAACTCAAATATTAAAAACAGTATATTCGCGCTAAGTTTACTCAGCTCAGCAGCGTTTTTATCTGGCTGTAGTAATGCTGAAGCTGAAGTTGAAGAAAAAGAGGTTGCGGTAATCGCTATCCCTGTAGAAGTTGCCTCAGTAGTTGCTGGCAGTATTAGCTCAAACTATGTGACCACAACAGTACTAGAGCCGAAAGAAGAAGCGGAAGTTGTTGCTAAGGCCTCAGGTATTTTAGAAAAGCTTTATGTTGAAGAAGGTCAGTTTGTTAAAGCGGGTGAATTACTTGCTGAAATAGACCCTGAACGTTTGCAGTTAAATCTTGATAAAGCCAAAGCAGAATTAGCCAGCCTTAAAATCGAGTTAGACCGAATTAATAAAGTACATAGTCAACAATTGGTCAGTACCGATACCTATGACAAATTAAAGTGGCAGTTTGAAGTTGCTAAGTCTAATTTAAAAATTGCTGAGCTCGATTTAAAAGAAACTAAAATTTTGGCGCCTATCTCGGGTTACATAGCTAAACGTTACGTTAAAGAAGGTAATTTAGTTGAGCAATATCAACGTCAAAAATTATTTCATATCGTAAAAATAAACATGCTTGAAAGTACAGTAAACTTACCTGAACAAGAGCTAAGTAAGTTACGTATAAACCAAGTAGCAAAGTTAAGCTTCACCGCTTACCCTGACAAACAAGTTATTGCCCATGTTGAACGCATTAGCCCTGTAGTTGATGCTCAAACAGGTACCTTTAGCGTTAAGTTAATCGTTGATAATTCAGACAATAGCTTAAAGGCGGGTATGTTTGCTCAAGTTAAACTTGTTTACGATGTACACAGCAACACCAAATTACTTCCGAAAAAAGCGCTAATATCTATGGATAACAAGCATACTGTATTTACCATTAATGATAATAAAGCTGAAAAAACTGTTGTTACTCTAGGCTATCAAGATGATGCTTTTGTTGAAATTATCAGTGGTTTAGAATTAAATAGCCAAGTTGTTACCACAGGTCAAAACAACCTTAAAGATCAAGCTGTGATCCAAGTGATTGAAGCCATTTAAACTAATAAACATAATAATAACAATATAATTAGAAATTAAGGAAGTAGCATGAGTGTGGTTAATATTGCGGTTAAAAGACCTGTAACAATATGGATGTTTACCTTTGCCGTACTGTTGTTTGGTATGGTGTCTTTATCGAGATTGTCAGTAAATTTACTGCCTGAATTATCATACCCGACCTTAACAATACGTACCGACTATATTGGCGCGGCACCTGGCGAAGTTGAACAATTAGTGACTAAGCCAATAGAAGAAGTTGTTGGTATTGTTAAAGGTGTTCGTAATATTCAATCCATTTCAAAAGCGGGTCAATCTGATGTATTGCTAGAATTTGAATGGGGCACTGAAATGGACTTGGCCAGTCTTGAGGTTCGTGAAAAACTCGATGTTATTCGTTTACCTCTCGATGTTAAAAAGCCACTACTGCTGCGCTTTAACCCTAATTTAGACCCTATTATACGCTTCGCCTTAAAAAACAAAGCCAGCTCCCCCACACCAACAACAGATACAGAATCGAGTGACATTAGTTTAGATAGCGCTACGTTAAAAACTATTCGTGATTATGCCGATGAGGAATTAAAAAGAAAGCTAGAGTCTGTTAGCGGTGTTGCCTCGGTAAAACTTGGCGGTGGTCTTGAAAAAGAAATACAAATATTAATAAATCAAAATAAAATCAGTCAGCTTGGTATAGATAGCCAGTTGATCATTGAGCGCTTGCGACAAGAAAACATTAATCAGTCTGGTGGCCGTGTTGAAGATGGCACGCAAGAATATTTAGTGCGCACCTTGAATCAGTTTAAAAACCTTAATGACATGCGCAATGTTTATATCACCACCATAGATGATAAACATATTCGTTTAGCCGATATCGCTAGCGTTGTCGATTCACATAAAGAAAGAACCTCAATCACGCGAATTAATGGCGCCGAAGCCGTGGAGGTTGCCCTTTATAAAGAAGGTGACGCCAATACTGTTGATGTCGCTAAAAAAGTTGATGCTAGGGTCAGTCAATTTGCAGATGAATTACCTGACAATCTAGAATTAATAAAAATTTATGACCAATCTAAATTTATCGCAAATGCCATTAATGAAGTAAAAAGTGCGGCAATTATAGGCGGCCTGCTCGCCATGCTTATTTTGTACTTCTTTTTGAAGAATGTCTGGGCAACGGTCATTATTTCGATCTCAATTCCGGTCTCGGTTATTGCTACGTTTAACTTGATGTATGGCAATAATATTAGCTTAAACATTATGAGTTTAGGCGGCATTGCTTTAGCAGTCGGCTTATTAGTTGATAACTCAATTGTAGTATTAGAGAATATCGCTCGTCGTAAAGAGCTATTAAACGATGGCAAAAGTGCGGTAAGCACCCAACAAAATCATGATGCTGCAGTAACGGGCACAAAGGAAGTATCGACAGCGATAGTTGCCTCCACTTTAACGACTATGGCGGTATTCTTTCCATTGGTATTTGTTGAAGGTATCGCAGGGCAATTATTTCGCGACCAAGCATTAACTGTTACGTTTGCTTTGCTTGCATCACTTATCGTGGCGTTAACCCTGATCCCAATGTTGTCATCACGCGAGTTTAAGGGTGAAGCAAAACAAGCCTCCACTAAAAAGGTTCGTAGCTTAGCGAAAGATGCTTCTAAATTTACTAAGATAAAATATTACTTCGCAACACCATTTATTTGGCTATTTACAGCTCTATTTTATTATTTACCGTTATGTATTTCATTGCTCATTACATTTTTATTTAGAAGCATAAAGAATATTTTTAGACAATTATTCAGACCACTATTATGGATATTTGATAAAGTATACTCAGCTCTAGCGACTAGCTATGGCAACCTATTAGAGCTTGCTTTAAAGCAACGAATTTTAGTGTTACTGAGCATAATTATTATCAGTTCATCAGCATTACCTTTATTAAAAGGATTGAACGTAGAAGTTATTCCACCACTGGCACAAGGTGAGTTTTTTGTCGAAATTAGCCATCAGCCTGGTACTCCACTTGAAAAGACAGACCAAACGTTAACTAAATTATCACTTGAAGCTGGAAAGTTAACCCAAGTAGAGCGCACCTATACACTAGCTGGCACAGGAAGTTTAATGAACGCTTCGCCATCACAAGGTGGTGATTATTGGGGTCGTTTAAATGTGGTCTTAAAAACCGGCAGTAGTAAAGACGATGAAACCTATGTAATGCAGCACTTACGTCAATACTTGCAAACAATACCTGGCATTCAAATGAAGTTTGCCAGCCCTGAACTATTTAGCTTTAAACCGCCTATTGAAATTGAATTAGCGGGTTACGATCTTGATTTATTAAAGCGCTACAGTGATAAAATTAATGACAAACTTAGTGACAGTGAACGTTTTATTGATATCAAAACATCACTACAAAATGGTCATCCTGAGATAAAAATTTATTTTGATCATGCTCGTCTTGCACAATTAGGATTAACCGCGCCACAAGTATCGAAACTATTAACCACCAAAGTCGGTGGTACCATTGCCAGTCAATATTCAGTGAAAGATAAAAAAGTTGATATTTTAGTGCGCGCCGATGAAGGCAGTCGTGATTCAGTGAGTGATATTAACAATATAATTATTAACCCAAGAAGTGCTAAAGCCATTCCGTTATCTGCTGTTGCCGATGTTAGATTATCGGTTGGGCCAAGCGAAATAACCCGAATTGATCAGCAACGTGCGGCGGTGATTTCAGCCAACTTTGCCTATGGTGATATTACCGATGCAGTGAGTGAAATTGAAACCATCATTAATGATATGAAAATACCACTAAATATAAGCGCTAATATTACCGGCCAAAATGAAGAGATGGATGTGTCATTTAAGTCATTAGTATTTGCCTTATTACTGGCGGTATTTTTGGTGTACTTAGTAATGGCTTCACAGTTTGAATCTTTATTGCACCCATTATTAATTTTATTCACCGTGCCTTTAGCGGCAGCTGGCTCTATTTACGGTTTATATTTCACAGGAACGCCAATAAGCGTCATTGTATTTATCGGCTTGATAATGTTGGCCGGTATTGTGGTCAATAATGCCATTGTATTAGTAGACAGAATTAACCAATTACGTAGCGAAGGTATGGCCAAAACAGCAGCGATAATGGCCTCGGCAAACTCTCGTTTACGACCAATAATAATGACTACGTTAACCACCACGCTTGGGCTATTACCTATGGCCATTAGCACAGGTGAAGGCGCTGAAATTAGAGCGCCAATGGCGATCACCGTAATATTTGGTTTATTATTTGCCACCCTTTTAACCTTGTTCTTTATCCCTATTTTATACAGTTTGTTTGATCAAAAACGCTTCAATGCACCAGGAGAAGCAAATGACTAATAACACTAACAATAAGGAATCTTTAGGGGCAAGTTTAGCAAGTTTTGCGCTGCGTCGACCGGTCACTATAATGATGATATTTTTGTCATTATTATTAACCGGAATGATCTCAAGCAAGTTATTACCATTAGAGAAATTTCCGGGCATAGACATTCCACAATTATTTATTAATGTGCCCTACCCTGATGCCTCGCCAGCAGAAGTGGAGCGTTTGATCACTCGCCCAATTGAAGAAGCACTGGCGACCATTTCAGGTATTAAACGTATGCGTTCAACCTCACATGAGGGCGGCGCAGATGTAATGCTAGAATTTGAATGGGATGAAAACATCAATGCTAAAAGTATTGAAGCAAGAGAAAACGTTGATGCGATTAGGCACCTTTTACCACGTGATGTAGAACGTGTTTTAGTGTACCAATTTAACACCAATGACATGCCGATTTTCCAACTTAG
Source organism: Colwelliaceae bacterium BS250 (assembly GCA_040779355.1). Taxonomy (GTDB): domain Bacteria; phylum Pseudomonadota; class Gammaproteobacteria; order Enterobacterales; family Alteromonadaceae; genus Thalassotalea_A. Next base: position 121,923 of record JBFONS010000001.1, read on the forward strand.
AATTTCATCTGAGCAAGATTTATCACTTGCCTATGACCTACTCGATCGTAATTTAAAGCGCCCATTAGAACGTGTGCAAGGCGTTAGTAAAGTTGAATTGTATGGTGTTAATAAACGCCAAATCGTGATCCGTTTAGATCCTGACAAATTGGTTAGTATGCACATTGATAGAGCCAAGCTTATCAATACCTTAAACGAGAATAATTTTTCGATGGCGGCCGGTCACTTTTACGATAATGGCGCTAAAGTGATGGTCAACCCAGTGGGTGAGTATCGCAGCCTAGATGAAATCAATGACCTTATTGTTGAAAAGAACATCCGCTTAAAAGACATCGCCACCATTGAATATACTTTGCCAATTCCTTGGGAAGGCCGACATTTAGATCAAACTTATGCCATTGGTATGAACATTTTTAAAGAGTCGAACGCCAATTTAGTCGATGCATCAAAACGCGTGTTAGCCGTTATTGATGAAGTAAATAATAACCCACAATTTAATGGTATTAATTTATATATTATGGACGATACCGCCAATGGCGTAACCAGTTCATTATCAGACTTACTTAATGCAGGCTTAATAGGCGCCCTATTGTCGGTTATTGTGCTGTATATGTTTTTACGTCAATTTGTCACCACCATGATAGTGGTTTTATCTGTGCCCGTGTCTATTTGTATCACGTTAGGAGTGATGTACTTTGCCGGTTACAGTTTAAATATTTTATCTATGATGGGCTTATTACTCGCTGTGGGTATGTTAGTTGATAACTCAGTGGTGATCACCGAATCAATCTTTCAAGAGCAGCAAAAAGTTACTGACAACAACCCGGTGAATATTGTTGAAGCGACAAAACGTGGCGTTAATAAAGTATCGCTTGCGGTAATAGCAGGTACAGCGACCACCATGATTGTATTTTTGCCGAATATTGTCGGTAAAAAAATGGATATTACGATTTTCCTAGAGCATGTCGCTATTGCGATTTGTATCTCACTGTTTGCTTCATTACTGATTGCGCAAACATTGATCCCTTTATTGGTGAGTAAAATAAAGCCTAAAGTGTTAACACCAGCATTGAAAAAGCAGCAACAAAAACCCGCTCGTTTTCAAAATTTTTATTTAAAAACATTACTTTGGACTCAAAAACATAAAAAAATCACCTGTATTATTGCGGTCTTCATTTTAGCCAGTATTGCCATTCCATTGCAGGTTGTTAGCGGTGACGAAGAGCAAAGCTTAAGTGATAATCGGTTATTTATCAGTTGGGAATTACACGAACAATTTAATTTTGAGACCTCAGAAAAAATCATTAACAAAATGGAAAACTATCTATACGCCAATAAAAAAGAATTTTTAATTGATTCGGTATATAGCTACTACGCAGGTCATAGTTTACAAACGACTTTGTTACTGCAAAAAGGCAATCTGCCTATTACCATTAATGAGTTGAAGGAAAAAATCAGAGAAAATCTGCCAGAATTTGTGCGGGCTACTCCTCGATTTGGTTTTGACCAAGGTAATGGCGGCGGTATACAAATTAGCTTAACGGGCGTTTCTACTGATGTTTTGATTGAATTAAAAAACAACTTAATACCCATCATTGGCCATATTGAGGGTATTACCGATGTAACCTCAGATACCCGCGGCCAAAAACTCGAAATGCAGGTACGTGTAGATAGAACCGCAGCGTTTCGTCATGGATTGAGTTCACAAGATGTAGCTAGTGCAGTGAGTTTAGCTTTGCGTGGTCAGCCCCTTAGAACATATCGTCATGGCGATAGCGGTGAAGTAGACATTTGGCTTAATTATGACGAGAAAGTACGAAAATCAATTGGTGAGTTGAAAAAACTGCCAATTACCGAACACAACGGCAAAGTGATCACCTTAGATAATGTTGCTACGTTAACCATTAAACCTAGGTTAAGTGAAATCCGTCGCTATAATCGTCAAACAGCAATCACCATACAGGCAAATTTAGACGACATTACCTTAGATGAAGCCCAAGAAAAGCTTAAAGCTACTTTGGCAACAATTGCTTTACCTAGCGGCTATAATTACAGTTTAGATGGTAGTTTTGCTCGTCAAGAAGAAGTTGAGAATGTAATGGGGCAAAATATGCTTCTCGCCGTTTGTCTGATTTATATTGTTATGGCGGCATTGTTTGAGAGCTTGTTATTACCGACTGCAGTGATTACATCATTACTATTTTCTTTTGTTGGTGTGTTTTGGGCATTCCTAATTACCGGCACGTCGATGTCGATAATGGGTATGATTGGCATGCTTATTTTAATGGGGATAGTGGTCAATAATGGCATTGTATTGGTCGATAGGATCAATCAACTTATTGAACAAGGTACTGCGATTGAAACCGCGGTAATTAATGGCTGTAAAGATAGATTAAGGCCAATACTAATGACGGTATCAACCACTATTTTAGGATTAATTCCTTTAGCATTAGGTAACACTCAACTGGGTGGGGACGGACCTCCATACTCGCCGATGGCAATTGCGATAATTGGCGGTCTGGTATTTTCAACAATCACCAGTTTATACCTAGTGCCATTAGCCTATGTACTGCTGCTGCGTTTGAAAAAGAATACTGCCAATATGATCAACACCGCTAAATTAACCGTCAGTAGAATAATTAAAGCTTAGTGTTCACATAGATGGTGACGGCCCTTTTTATCCACCAATAATTGTAATTTCAATTATTGGTGGACTAATATTATTTTCAACAATCACCAGTTTATACATATACCAATTGACATAAATAGGTGATCTATTTTTTTCTGAGGAAAAATGGATAAATACAAGGCATGAAATTTTGTAAGTAGTTGTTCTACTTTTAAATTTTATAACGCAGTAGTTATTCATTTTAACCAGCAAAAATGAGCAGATATTTATGCCACTTGGTATTAATGCCATTAGCCTATGTACTGCTGCTGCGTTTGAAAAAGAATACTACGAATAGGATCAACACCGCTAAATTAACCGTCAGTAAAGTGATTAAGGCTTAGTGTTCACAATGCCAATGAACGGCCTTTACAGTCGTTATCGCTTAAAATTAGTGTGCTAGTAAACGACTTCTTATATAATGGCGCTAATTTATTAGCGTCATTTTTTTTGGGTTTAAAAACACATGTCAGATTATCAGTTACGTTTCGGCGGTATAGAGCGTTTATACGGCGTTACTGGCGCCAAACATATACAACAAGCACACTTTTGTGTGATTGGTATTGGCGGTGTTGGCTCTTGGGTTGCTGAAGCACTTGCCCGTAATGGCATTGGTGAAATTACCTTGATTGATTTAGACGATATTTGCATCACCAATACCAACCGTCAAATACACGCTTTAGCGGATACCATTGGCGAAAGCAAAGTTGAAGTTATGGCGGCGCGTATTAAGCAAATTAACCCTGAATGTATTGTTAATGAAGTTGAAGATTTTATTACCCAAGAAAATTTATTTGAGTTAATCACTAAGCAGTTTGATTACGTCATAGATGCGATAGATTCGGTGAAAGTGAAAACGGCATTGATTGCCTATTGTAAACGAAACAAGTTACCGATGATCACCATAGGCGGTGCTGGTGGGCAAATAGATCCCACTAAAATTGAGATCACAGACCTAAGTAAAACCTATCAAGACCCATTATTAGCGAAAGTAAAAAACCAATTACGCCGCGAATATAACTTTCCGCGTAATGTAAAACGTAAATTTTCAATCGATGCGGTATTTTCTACTGAGCAATTAATTTACCCAACAAGTGATGGTTCAGTTTGCTACGCAAAACAAAATAACGACGGCGGAATGCGTCTTGATTGCAGTGGTGGATTTGGCGCTGCAACACATGTTACTGCCAGCTTTGCATTTTTTGCAGTAAGTAAAGCGATGAATAAATACTTGGCGAAAAAGGCTCGCCAAGTTTAGTCCTAAGTTTACGAATCAAATTGCTAGGGTTTATCTGCATTAAACCACTGCTCAGCCATTCAATATTTGCGTAAAAAAATGTTACCCGCCTCTATTGGTACAGAGCTAGTTTACCAATAGTGCCTTGCGTTGTGCTCTGCGCATTAAGATATAAACGGGTAACCCGGCAGCTAACACCACACATCCCCAAAGGATCGTTGTAAGCCCGATATTTATAATTATCCAACAAGAAAAACAAATAGCAAACAATGACATTGTTGATTTTAATGGGTTAATTTCATGCCATTTTTTATCTTTAATAAACAAACTAAAATGAGCAATTGAACAAACTAAATAAGGTAATAGTGTGGCCAGTGTTGACAGTAAAATAATAAAGGTAAACTGTTCAACCAAACTAGCACTGTAATTCATCATCACTAACAATGACACCAAAGCACTCGATAATATCATCCCTTTAGCGGGTACTCCGCGCGTCGATTGCTGTGCAAACAATTGTGGGAACAAGCCATCTTTTGCAACAGCCATTGGCACTTGCGCAACGCATAGAGTCCAACCATTGAGCGTGCCAAAACAAGAGATAACGGCAATACAGGCAATAAAATAATAAGCCCAATTTCCCCATAATATTGCGGCTGCATCAGCAAATGGTGCATGAGATTGTGCTAAAATTTCTGGTGGGATCAGGCCCATAATTGCGATTGTACCGGGAATGTATATGGCAGCCGCGATTAAAGTACCAAGGATAGCTGCGCGTGGTACATTTTTCTCAGGATTTTCAACTTCATCGGCAGGAATAGTTGCTGACTCTAAACCTAAAAATGCCCACATTGTTAATGCGGCAGTCGCTGATATTGCAGAGAAATCAGATTGTTCGGTTAAATTCCAAGGCGAGAAATGTGCAGGCTCTAAATAAAATAAGCCGACACTGGCAATTGCAAAAAGAGGGATGACTTTAATCACTGTTGATATTAATTGCACACGTCCGGCTTCTTTGACGCCTCTAAGGTTTATAAAAACAATCAACCAGACAAAAAATAATGTCACCATAAGACTGAATAAGGCATTATCTTTAAGTTCTGGGATAAAGACCGACAGGTAACTGACTAACGCAATGGCAATTGCAGCATTAGCAGCAATAATGCAGAACCAATACCCCCAAGCAACAAAATAGCCGACTTTATCGCCAAATCTTGCACGGCTATATAAATATGGACCGCCCGAGCCTTTAACTCGTCGAGACAAACTGGCAAAAACATAGGCTAAACACAAAGAGCCTAAACACGATAATAACCAACCAGTGATACTTATGCCCCCATACATGGCAAGTGCGGCAGGGAGCAAAAAGATGCCACTACCAACCATATTACCAGTGACAAGTGCAGTGGTAGTCCAAAACCCCAATGCTTTACGTGCTGACTTTTCCATTGTCATTCCTATATTTTTATTATTATATTTTTGTGTTTTTGTGTTTTTGTGTTTGTATGCTTTTGAAAGGTAGACTGACAGTAATAAAAAAAGACAGATGATTAAATCAATCTGCCTTTTATTTGATTAACAATAGGTAAGTTTTCGACTATTGCGCATCAATATCTTTTAAGAAACGGTACTTACCTTTTAAATCAGCTAAATACTCTACGCATAATTCACCTTTAGGCGCTTTTGCATTTAAGGCATCATATTGTTTATGAGCACCTTCTTTAACATTATCCCAGCTTATGCCTTCAATGGTTTCAAAGCCTTCACTAAATGCTTTAATTTTAGCTAATTCTTTAAATTTATCAACATCAATTGGCTTATCACAATGGCGAGTCACATAGATAGATTTTGCAGCAGCTTCGGTTAATAGAACTTCCACTTGCTCAACTTCAGATGAAGAGAGTGTTTTAGGTGCTTCAGGTGTTTCGTGTGCAAAAGTTGTGGCGCTTAATGCAGCAAGTAAGATAATTAGATATTTCATTAACATTCCTTAAAATTCTTTATTTTTGATAATTCACATGTTGTTAACAGCATAACATAAAATATGTCATATGAAATGCTGTTGTTTTATTGCTTTAATACCCAGCAAAAACAACAACATTTGGCTCTACAACGAATTAATTACCCGCGAATAACACGTACTCTAAAGTTACGACCTTTAAGTTTGCCGTTTTCAAGTTTTTTAAAGGCAACTTTATGAGCAGCACGTTTTACCGCTACATAAGAGAAATTTTGTGAGACGCTAATTTTACCAATTTGATCGCCTTTAATGCCATCATCGCCAGTAAGTGCACCAACAATATCGCCAGGGCGAACTTTATCGCGCTTACCGCCGTCAATCATTATGGTGATCATTGTAGGTCGCATTACCGGCTCACGAAGCGTGTTCATGTCAGGTAGTGTTTCGCCAACAATTTTTCGATCTAAATAATCTTCAAGCAGTGCCACTTTATGGCTTTCTTTATCACTGAATAAAGAACAAGCAAGGCCTGTACTGCCAGCACGTCCAGTGCGGCCGATACGATGTACGTGTACTTCGGTATCTAAAGCGATATGAAAGTTAATTACGGCATCAAGGGAGTCGATATCTAAACCACGGGCGGCAACATCTGTTGCAACTAATACGTTGGCACTTTTATTAGCGAAACGTACTAAGGTTTGATCGCGGTCGCGCTGCTCTAGATCACCATGTAACTCTAATGTGCTAAAACCATAAGCAACTAATTTTTCAGCAACAATTGCGGCATCTTTTTTAGTATTACAAAACACTACAGTTGATTCAGGTTGATGGGCAAGTAATAACAAGCGCAACGCTTGTACGCGCTCTTCATTATCTTCTACCTTATAAAAGTGCTGAGAAATAGTACTTTCATCATGGCGAGATTCAACTTTCACCATAACAGGGTTAGTCATGATGCGTTCTGCAATTTGTTTGATGCGATTTGGGAAGGTCGCACTAAATAATAATGTTTGTCTGTCATCTGGTGAGTATTTAACAATGTTATCTAATGCTGGCTGAAAGCCCATATCTAACATTCTATCGGCTTCATCTAATACCAATAAATTTAAATTCTCTAAATTTAAAGAGCCTTTAATAACGTGCTCTTCAATACGCCCAGGCGTACCAACAATAATATGAGCGCCATGCTCTAATGAACCTAGTTGTGGGCCAAATGGCATACCACCACATAAGGTTAACACTTTAATATTATGAATAGAACGCGCTAAACGGCGAATTTCTTTAGCCACTTGATCGGCTAATTCACGAGTAGGACAAAGTACTAAAGACTGAATACGAAAACGTTTTACATCAAGTTTTTGTAGCATACCAAGACCAAATGCAGCAGTTTTACCTGAGCCGGTTTTACCCTGACCAATAACATCTTTACCCTGCATAATAGCGGGCAAACTTTGCTCTTGAATTGGTGTCATAAAATCATAAGCTAATGACTCAAGATTGGTAATTAATTCAGGTTTTAAGCCTAAGGTAGAAAATTTAGCTGTAGTCAAAGTATTGTCCCGTTAAATCAAAAAAATGCGACCAATTTTTGGTCGATGCGATTATGCAAAATCCTCGTGTTTAAATCTAGAGCAAAACGGTAAAAGGGCAAATAAAAGCGCCGTTTAGTGAAAATAACGGCATTTATCGTTAAATATAGCTAAATAACTAGATCCATATCTAAACAAACTGCTCTGTGACCCATTGTCTAATATCTGCAAAGCGATAATGTTCAAACTGCGCAAAGCCAGTGACTTTACGAACCCGTAATTTAGTAAATATAGGTGTGGTTAATCCGCAAAAAAAGCGACTAATTAAGGTGACCGATGCATGGTCGCCAAGCTTAGCAATTATTTCGCTACTGCAATGATTAAAATCAAACTCAGTGATTGGTTTTAATACTGGCACTGGCGGCATAATAGCGACATTACCTAAGCATACCGAGCAGTGTCCGCATGATGACTGTAAGCGCGAGTCGGAAAAGTAGTGGGCAAGTTGCTGACTTAAACAGGTACGTGATGCAAAAAATGCTAGCAAGTGTTCAATACGTTTAATTTCACTTTGCTCTTTTTGTAAAAAACGGCTGAACATATCTTTATTTAACGCATCGATATCAAGCCCATGACTATCGACCTGATAAACCTCGGTCATTTGTTTACTTTGTAATTCAATCAAGCCTTGTTCATCGAAATACTCTATTGCGGTGATCACTCGACTGCGCTCACCAGGGTATTGACTAAACATACGCTCAAAGTTCAAGGTATACCAAATTTTGGCTTTATCAGATGAATTTAAAATAGCTTTAATAAAGGTTTGGCGTTCGCCTTGAAATTTATTAACTAACTCATCTTCAGAACATTTAAGTTTATATTTATATTCAGCAAAGTAGCTGTATGCTGGCTTAATAAAACCGCTCAATTCCAGATACACCAAGAGTGTTTTTAAGCTCAGTAAACGAACATTAGACTGGCTCGATAAACTATTAAGCACAACTTCCCATTGCCCTTGTGATGCATTATTGCTGAGTGACGTTAAAATTTCATTAATCACATAACTTATTGCAGTCGCTTCAGGCGTATCCGCATAAACAAAATTTTCTAACACATTTAGATTATCAAAGTTTGCCAGTACCAAGCATTCTGAGCTTTGGCCATCACGCCCTGCTCTGCCAATTTCTTGCGCATAGTTTTCTATCGATTTAGGTAAATCATAATGCACGACATAACGAATGTCGCTTTTATCTATACCCATACCAAATGCGATAGTCGCGACAATTAAATTAATTTCACCATTCATAAAACTCTTTTGAATGTTTTGGCGTCGGTCGCTATCCATACCCGCATGATACGCAGTAGCGGCAATACCTTGTTGAGATAATGCATTGGCAACTTGTTCAGCGGTGTGCTGTAAAGTGACATACACAATGCCGGCTTGTTGGCTTTTATCGCGAAGCCATTGAGCTAAAAACCTTGCTTTATCAACTTGCGCAACACCTTGTACATGTAAGTTTAAGTTAGGTCGATAAAAGCCCGTAAGAGTGATATTTTCACTATCTATAGCAAATTTCTCACCCATATCATGAACAACTTTATCTGTTGCGGTGGCCGTTAATAACAAAGCTTGTTTGATATTAAATTGCTGTTTATATTTGGGTAACTTTAAATAATCGGGTCTGAAATTATGGCCCCATTCAGAAATACAATGCGCTTCATCAACAACCAATAAAGAGATAGGTACTTGCGCCAAAAACTGACGAAAACGTTCATTGTTCAAACGCTCAACCGAGATCATTAAAATTTTGATCTGCCCGGACTTAACGCCAGCCATGATTTGTTGACTTTGTTCTTTAGATTGCATCGAGTCAATACTCGCCGCAGCGATATTGCGCTGAGCTAAAAACTGTAATTGATCTTGCATTAGCGCTAGCAACGGCGAAATAACTAACGTTAAATTAGGTAAGGCGAGCGCAGGCAATTGATAACATAACGACTTACCTGAGCCAGTAGGGAAAATAGCGGCGGCACTCTTGCCAGCTAAAATGGCGTCGACCACTTGTTGCTGTCCGGGGCGAAAATCATTAAAACCAAAGTGTGTTTGTAACAGTTGCTGTGAAGAGAGAGTCATCCTATACCTTTTATTAGTTATCCTTAACAATAAATAGAGTATTGTTTAAAGATGATTACTGCGCGAGAAATATCTCATTAAGTCGAGATATTAGGTATAATTCTGCCATAAAAGCACAACATTAAGTGATAAATTTGATAAAAATAATCCCGCCAGCACAATTTACCACCAGCCTTTGGAAAAACGGCCAAGGTAAAACCACAGAGCTGGCGATCAGTGAGCATAGCAGCATTGATAATTTTAATTGGCGCTTAAGCATTGCCACAATTAGCAATGACGGTTTGTTTTCAAAGTTTATTGGCTACAATCGCCAACATGTTGTGCTTTCAGGCAATGGCATACTATTAAAACATCAAAATTTGGCGAAAAAAAAATCTGAAGACCGATTACCGCAATTACTTAATTTTGCTTCGTTCTCTGGAGATAACACCACATTCGGAGAGTTAATTAATGGCCCTATCACGGCCTTTAATTTAATGTATAAGCCAACATTCATGCACTGTGAACTGCAAACTTATCCTAAGCAAGAGACCATTATGCTTAACGGCGAAGACCAATACTTTATTTATTCTGATACCGAAGACATTACCCTAAGTAATATAAACAACAATGAAAGCCAATTGATCAGCAAGCAGCATTTAATTAAAATAACTGACTCTCGCCTTAACCATTATGACGTTAGCGGTAAACAAATGATTATTATTCGAATTAGCATTAACTAATAATAAATGCATTTAACATTAGCTGATATTTTACTGTTCTTAATCGTAAATTTACGTATGATGAATACTTAAACATTAAATTCCAGAGAGCCCAATGAATAAGCCACAAAGAGAGTTAACCCTACGATTTTTAGCTGAACCACAAGATGTAAATTTTGGCGGTAAAGTTCATGGGGGGGCGGTAATGAAATGGATTGATTTAGCCGCTTATGCTTGTTCTGCAGGTTGGAGTAGCCGTTACTGTGTAACTGCATATGCTGGTGGTATTCGTTTTGTCGCACCAATACAAGTAGGTAACTTAGTGGAAGTAAATGCGAAAGTGATTTATACCGGTAATACTTCTATGCACATCGCTTTAGAAGTGAATGCATGCGACCCAAAATCAATGAACCGCCGCTTAACCACACATTGTATTGTGATCATGGTTGCAGTTGATGAATCAAGCCAGCCGGTTGGTATTCCACAATGGGTACCTGAAACAGAAGCCGATATTAAGCAACACGAAACGGCGATAAAATTGATGGAAATGCGTAAGCAAATTAGTGAAGAAATGCAAATATACGTACAGTAATAGTCGTTTATAAAGAACAAGCAGAGTTTGGTATTAACGCTAAACTCTACTCATCACTTTTAGAGTTATCAACCGCCATTTTATCAGAGCGTTGTTGCCACTTTTTTTTAGCTTCTTTTTGCATATCAACAGCTTGGTCTTTTTCATCAACGATTTCTAAACCCAAAATAGTTTCTATTACATCTTCTAAGGTGATAATACCTTCAACATCACCATATTCATTTACCACTAACATTAAATGAATGCGCTGCTTTAGCATTTCATTCAGGCCATGACTTAACGGCATATTCGAAAGTAATGTGGGTAAATGCCGTCTATATTTTGCTAATAAACAATCACCATTTCCACGAGCTTGAGCAAGAAATAAGTCACCTTTAAATACATAGCCGGTTATCTCATCTCGATCCACATGAAAAATTGGAATTCGGCTAAAAGGTACTTTGTCGTACTTATGAAAAAACGCTTCAACAGTAAGTTGCTCTGACAACGAAAGTAATACTGTTCTAGGTGTCATGGCATCTTTAATGCGCTTACCACGAAGTGACATCAGATTAGTGATAAAAGTAGATTCTTGACCCACCAGTTGACCATCTTTCAAACTAATTTCAGCCATAGCAGCAAATTCTTCACGGCTGAAACCATTTAGGGTTGGTTCATTGGCAATGTTTTGAGTTATTTTGCTTGAAAGTTTAACGAACGGGTAAAGTAAAATAATTAAATATTTTAGCGAGTAAGCGGTTATTGGTGCCAATTGTCGCCAATAAGTCGCACCTAGGGTTTTTGGTATGATCTCCGAAAATATCAAAATCAATAACGTTAAAACCGCTGAAGCAATACCCACATAACTATTGCCAAACACCGCAGCTGCCTGTGCACCAGCACCTACCGCGCCTACGGTATGCGCTATGGTATTTAACGTTAAAATTGCAGCTAACGGCTTACCAATATCGCTTTTGAGTTTTTTAAATATGACACTAACATTGCGGTTATGTTTTTCCATAAGGGAGATGTGAGCGCTGTTTATACTGAGCAACACAGCTTCAAAAATAGAACAAGCAAATGAGAAGAAAATTGCGATAACAACATAAATAATAAGTAACAGCATAAGCTACGCGATCATAACGGTAGGATAAATTCGCACCAACCTGGTTGGCGGGGATTAATTCTCGCGTTAAGCCAAAAACATTTCAGAGTAGTTAAAGTTTACGTTGATAATGGCATTTCTGCCATCAGGCCGATTAAATTATTATCAGGGTCTCGTAAGAATGCCATCCACAAATCATGATCTGGCATTTTAACCGCCAGTTGTGGTTCACGTTCAAAGACCACGTTTTTAGCTTTTAATTGCTTGCTAGCGTATTCAATATCATCTACTTGGTAATATATTACTGAGGTTTTATGATCCTGCTCAAGCCCTTGTAATGTCGTCAACATAAGCCTTACCCCACCACAGTTAAAAAAGGCGAGCCCAGGTGGTGCTTCAAATAGCAATTCTAAGCCTAAAATTTTCTGATAAAAGTCTTTGGCAAGGTTAATATCAGCTACGGCTATGCCAATTTGGCCAATTTTAGTTATCCCAGACATGTGCTCCCCTAAAGAATATTAATCAACATGGTATATTACAACTGCGCAGCGGCTAGTTGCACAATACGTTCAACAATGGCTTTAATGCCATTACCTCGTGAAGGACTTAAATGTTGCATTAAGCCTAAATGAGCAAAATATTCTTCGATATCAAAATCAATAATTTGTTGTGCTGTGCGGCCCTGATAAACGCTTAAAACAATGACCATCAAGCCGCGGATAACTTTTGCATCACTATCGGCTGAAAAGGTAAATACACCGGTTTCAGGCGCAATAGCAGCTGCCAGCCATGCTTTACTCTCACAGCCACTAATTAACTCGCTTTCTAAGCGTAAGCTCTTGTCTTTTCGAGCTAACTGTTTAGCAAGTAACATGATTTGACGATGCTTTAGATCCCAAGAGGTAGCTTTAGCAAAAAGTGCTAAAATTTGTTGTTGGCTAATAAAATCTATCACTGCATTTAGACTTGTTCCAGCTTGCGATTCTTGCTGACTATTTTGTTGATTATCTTGCTGATCGTAGGCCTGCAATTGCTCAATCAAATAATCAATTTCATCACAGGTGTTATAGCTTGTTAGGGAAATTCTAACGGCCCCTTCTAAGCCAAGTAAGTCCATTAATGGCATGGCACAATGATGACCACTGCGCACGGCAATGCCCTTACTGTCTAAATATGCGGCTAAGTCATGATGATGGACGTCTGCCATTTTCAACGTAAAAATAGCTACGTCAGGGCATGATGGGTAGATCAGGTGGATATTATCCATTTTATTTAGTGCACTAAACAAATAATGACAAAGTTGTTGTTCGTGCTGGTGTAGCTCTTTTATTTGCGATGATTGCAATAAATTAATGCATTGCCCTAAGCCAATAACACCGACAATATTAGGTGTACCCGCTTCAAACTTATGTGGCAGTTCATTAAATGTTGTGCCAGTAAAACTGACCTTTTTAATCATCTCGCCACCAAATTGATAAGGTGGCATTTGCTCTAATATCTGCTGTTTGCCATATAAAACACCAATGCCGGTAGGGCCATAGGTTTTATGGGCAGAAAACACATAAAAATCACAGCCCAAATCTTGTACATCAACCGGTAAATGAGCGACAGCCTGAGCGCCATCAATCAGTGTTACAGCACCATATGCTTTAGCCAATGCTATTAACTCTTTCACTGGATTAACTTTACCAATCACATTTGAAATGTGATTTATTGCTAACAATTTACAACGTTCAGTTATTGTTGTGCTGGCCGCTTTAAGATCAATGCGGCCATCGATATCTAACCCTAAAACGTTAAGCGTTGCACCAGTTTGCTCAACAACATGTTGCCAAGGTACGATATTGGCATGATGCTCGGCTTGTGAAATGACAATGTCATCACCTGCTTTAAGATTTTTTATCGCGTAACTTTGCGCAACTAAATTGATCGCTTCGGTGGTACCTTTAGTCCAAATGATCTCTTTTTCACTGCTTGCATTAAGGAAGCGTTTAACTTGTGATCGAACCTGTTCATACGATTTAGTCGCTTTTGCGCTTAAATAATGCGAAGCACGATGTACATTTGCATTGCTTTCTAGATAAAAGTTTTGTGAACTTCTTATTACCGTAATATGTTTTTGAGTTGTTGCTGCATTATCAAAATAAACCAGCTGATGAGCTGGAGTAACCGATTGTAATATCGGGAATTGTTCCCTGAATTTGGATACTGAAAATAAACTCATAAATAATAGCAAGGTTACATATTTAAATTAATTTCAATAATTATAACCTAGCTTGAGCCCTAAAGAGCAGTATTTTCCTAGCTTTTGTTACATTTTAATTGAGCAAAATAGCTAATTATTAGCTATAACTAAGGCATCAATGGGTCAAAGGAACATTGGCCAACGGCATTGAATGCAAAAAATAAACAGAGGGAGTGATGGATATGACTTTATTTTGTTGGTTTGGACAACCGCATACAAATAATAAACAACGCTTACAGACTAAACAATCATTAACACTAGACCATAAATCAATGTGGCCGATTGCTAAAGTAGAGATGAAAACACAACTAATCTATAAGAATACACCCCAAACTAAAGATGATAGTGATGTAAACGACTATTTTATTAACCCCGATTTATAATTAAAACGGCATAGCGACAGACTAAAACTCTCCTTTAGAGATAATCGCTTTTCTTTGTTCTGACGTTTCTTGCAATGCCGCCCGTGCAAACCATTCATCAGCAATCGTTTGTTGTTGCTTATTTTGATAATAAAGTCCCAGATTATAATGATATGACGGCATATTAAATGCCGTTAATACTATTGATTGTTTAGGGACTGATGCCGTTAAAGGTATGTACTGATCATACTTATATTGCTCTGGTAACGGCTCTTCAAAATACTGTAACTGGGTAGACTGCGATACCGGCTTAAATGTTGATTGCTGTTGCTTATTACATGTTTCGGCTGCAAACAAACCGACTTCATCAGAGTACTCTTTGGGCGTGCCTAATATAACGTGTTTGTTATTGGCTGATGAATGCGTCAAGGGAGTCGTTGCCTTAATTTGCCTTGCCCAAGGTAGTTGCTCTAACAATTGCTGTCTTGCCGCTTGCTCGGAAGGGAATATTGTTTGTTTGGCCAACAAAACGTTTTTACCAATCGCTTGAGTGTCTGTGTGTAAGCAGGCTGAATTTGAACGGTGTAATGGATATTCATCAATAAAGCCGATTAAGTGTAAAAGCTCGTGTTCAAGTACTTGTTGGGTATCGAACGGATCAATATAGACAATGCCGTGATTAACATTTGCGCCGCCCGCTTGGCCAACAACGCCAATATATTTCACTTGTTTTTCAATCTCAACGTCAGCCCAAAAACTATCATCACAATTAATGCGATCAGTTTCAGCATGGCTACATTGTAACTGTTGCTTTGCGATAAACCGTGGCGTTAACAAACAAAATTGTTCATTGAAAAATGGTTTATCGGCAATACGCTGTAATTTATCTTCAATGGCAGTTAACTGTGCAATTGAACTGGCAAAAAATTGAATTGGGTATTGGCAACTTTGTATCTGCTCAATCATGGTATTGGTGTCAGGTGCACTGTTTGCAAACACTCTATAGCGCGCTATTTGGCGACTAAGATTTTTACCTTGCGGCGTTGTTAACAATGGTAATTGTACGCTAAGTAGAGCCATATCATTAAACTCTACTGCAAGTTTACTGCTTAGCAATAATGCCTGTTGATTTTTATTTATAAGTGGTGCTAATAAATGCTGTGCTTTGCGGTACTCATCAACAGAGGCAAGCTGCAGAGCTTGCTCAATCAACGCATCACTAGAGCCTAGTTTTGTTGCTTGCGAAAACCAATATTGGGAATCACGAGATAGGTTTTTATTACGATAATACGTCACCAATTGCCATGCAATAGCTGCGTTATCACGTGCGACAATCTGCGCCAATTTAAGCCAGTTATTACTGCCATATTCGCTAAATTGTAAGCTAATGACTTGTGCTATTGGTAAGCCAAGATAAAGCCCGTAATTTAATTTAACGTGATCGATATTAGTGTGGTTATGTATATTTTGGGGTTCGAGTGTTTGCTGCAATTGCGCAGTTAAATATTGTACTAACGAAAATGAACTTGTTGTGACCAACAAGCTCATTAATAATATAATAATAAAACGAAAATTCACTGTGTCTCCGTTATTTTTCTATTGGCGCAGTAATGGTTTGCAGTAGGTCTAACTCAAGTTTAGCGTAGCGATGTTCAATAAATTCATAAACATTAGTGCTCAATGCCAGTTTAAAGTAATTGGCTGAATTTTCGCTGTTGTTATTCAGTAAATTGTATTTGCCTAAGTAAAAATAACCTTCGCATAAACGATCCACTAATTCTTTATGAGAAGTCACTCCTACCGTTAAATTATCAACAAAATCTTGCTCGCTGATGTCACCTAAAAATAACTTTAAAATATTATTAGCCCAACTATCATGACCGATAGACGCTAGATTATAACGTAAATTTTCAGTCGCACGAACACTATCAATTTGTTGTTCAATTAAATACATCCAAGCGATGCGATAAGGGTCATGCTCTTGTTGTAATTGAAATTGCTGCAAGTCATCAGCGGCAAGTTCAGGGCGACCGCCATAATAAAGCGCGATACCACGATTTAAATAAGCGTATTGATGTTGTGGATTTAATTCTATCGCCGAGTCAAAGGCTTCAAAAGCTTGTAAAAATTCTTGCCGCTGGGTGTGGTGAATGCCTATAAAGTTATAAGCATCAACTAAATCTGGTTGTAAACGGATCGCTCGTTGAAAATCAAATGAAGCAAGACCACGCAAACCAACACTGTCGTAGATAACACCACGGTCATAAAACAATTTAGCTCGTTGTTCGTTGGTTACTTCAACTCGAGTGATAATTTCAGATAAACGCGCTAAAGCAATTTCACTTTGCGGGTTAATAGATAATGGTTCAGCAATGGTAACATTAGTAAGATTCGCTGTCGGCTGACTGTTAGAGCTAGATACACAGCCTGTCATTAACGAAAAGGCTAAGACTATTAGAGATATTTTTAGCTTCACAAAAGCTCCTGAAAAGGGATTAAGCCTGAAAATGTAATGGCTTTTTAAATTACGCAGTAACGATAAGATTAGCGGTATAACTGCATGAAGACAAATAGACTTTTACAGTATATAAAAAAGGCAGTCATACGGCTCCCTTTTATTTTCTTTATAAAACATTAGATGCTGTAATGATTTAAAGCCTACTGTCGTATTCGACCGTGGGTATTTCAGTTGCTGCTTCAACGGGCTTTCAGCTTAAACCTACTTCCTTAACTGTCTACTTCTAGAACATTAGCAACCATTCGCTGACCTTCATAACAGTCTAATGGCTACAAATTTATGACATTTATCGATGTTTGAATACAAATGCAATTGATTTATACAATATTGGTTTTCTGCTATTAAAATTAGGTGCTATTAAATCAATTTAGAGGCAAGATCAGAGCTGACTATAAATGATAACTTAAGATATACAGCTTGGTTATATCTATTATGTTAAATTTTCATTGGTGTTAATTAATATATTCATTATACTTAATTAACTTAATGACTTAGTTGAATTTCAAGACGCAAGGTATTCAATTTATTTTTATTTTTATAACAGAGAGATGTCACATGAAAAAATTAGTTTTAGCTGCAGCAATTGGTATGAGCTTTATGACGTTACCGGCTTTCGCGGCTAGTACAGTATCAACCTTAGATCAGTTTTTCGCTAAAGGTGGAACTGTTGTTACTGAAGATAATTACCCAACGTTTGAAACTTCACGTCAATTAGTTAAAATTCAAGATACCGTGGGTGTTAACAAATTTGACCATAAACGTTTGTTAACGCCAACAGATGCACAACCTGTCGTTCGCATGAACCGTGATACCTACTATTCATTTTCTTTGGTGGATGTGTCTAAAGGTGCAGTTGTAACGTTACCTGAAGTACCTGAGCTTGAAGGCGGTACATACATGTCGTTAGAAGTGGTGACTGAAGATCATCGCGTTCAACCGATGACATACGGCCCTGGTACCTTTAATTTAACCGCTCATGAAGGTGATCACGTCTATGCGCTTGTTCGTCTAGATGCAAGATTCTCTGCAGAAGAAGCGAAAAAATTACAAGACAAAATGTCAATTACCGCCAAATCAAGTAAGGTATTTGATACTGTGCAGGTAGATAAAGAATCATTCCATGCAATAGAAAATGGCTTAAAAGCACAAATGCCAGGCTTAATGAAAACTAACCCTGCAGAAGCTACCATTGGTATGTTTACAGCGCCATCAGATGCGTCAGAAGAATTATTTACCAAGAAAAAATATGCAATCGGTGCGGCGATTGGTTGGGGTGGCGCGCAGTTAGTTGATAACTTATATGAAGTATCAGGTAACTACCCAATGGATAAATGTCATCAAGCAACGTTTGAAGATCCAAAAGATAAAGCGTTTTGGTCTTTCACTGTATATGACAAAAAAGGTTTCATGTTTAAAGACCTAGCTAACTTAAGTTCTATGACTGCTAAGCCTAATAAAGATGGTACTTATACTATTAGTCTTGGCTGTGGTAAAGATGCAATCAACAACATTGAAACAGATAACCCAACGGGTGTATTCAACTTAGCGATTCGTCACTACATTCCATCTGATCGTGTTAAAAATGATGGTTACCGTTTATTACCCTTTGTTAAAGCTAAATAGTACTTCGTAATATGGTATTGAGCATTAATATTTATTTAGCGGTTAGCCACTAACGCTAAATTTATCATTTCTAAAATGAAGGTCTATTGTAGACCTTCATTTTTTTTGTCTATTATAATCTCGCTTTATAGTTTTATAGTTTGTTAGGCTTAATATGCGCCAAACGCATAATTAACTATGCAAACGATTCATTGGAACTTAATACATTTTATTTGTATTATGATTTTAGAATTTGAGTTAACAAATACAAGCACTTAAATTCAAACTTAAACTTAAACATTAATAGTTACACTAAAAAGGAAATCAACATGAAATTTAAGCACTCACTAATCGCTTTATCACTTGTTGCCGTTATGGCTGGTACAACTGCTTCTGCAAGTACTACAGCAGTAGAACCAGCAACAACATTAAATGGATTTTTCTCTGACTCAGGCGCTACAGTAACAGCTGACTCATACCCAACTGATGAAACCTCTCACCAGTTACTTAAAAATCAAGATTTAGCCGGTATTAATACGATTTTACATAAACGTCAATTAACACCTACAGACAATCAACCTGTTGTACGTATGAACCGCGATACCTATTATTCTTTTGCAGTTGTTGATGTGTCAAAAGGCGCAACCATTACTATGCCGGAAGTTCCTAAGGGAAAGTATATCTCTATTCAACCGGTAACCGAAGATCATCGTATTCAAGCAATGCAATATGGTTCGGGTACATTTAATCTAACCACACATACCGGTACACATATGTATGTGGTGATCCGTTTAGATTCAACGTTCACCGAAGCAGAAGCTAAAATGTATCAAGACCAAATGAGTATTTCGGCTAAGTCGAACAATAAATTTTCAGCTGAACCTGTTAATAAAGCGTCATTTGAGAAAGTAGAGAATGCCTTAAAAGCTAAAATGGGCGCTATTGCTAAACGTGATGGTAGTGAAGCATTAACAGGCATGTTTACCGACCCTAATGATAGTTCTCAAGAGTTGTTTACTAAAGAAAAATATCAAGTAGGTACCGCAATTGGTTGGGGTGGCGCGCAATACGTAGATAACGTATATGAAGTGTCTGGAAATTACCCAATGGATAAATGTCATCAAGCAACGTTTGCTGACCCTGAAAACCAAGCGTTTTGGTCTATCACGGTTTATGATAAAGCAGGCTTCATGTTTAATGACGTTGCTCATATGAGCTCAAACACCGCGAAAGTAAATAAAGACGGCACTTACACTATTAGCTTTGGGTGTGGCAATGATGCACCAAACAACATCAAAACTAAAAATGACAGTGGTGTATTTAACTTAGGTATTCGCCATTACATGCCTGGCGATAAAGTTAAAAATCAAGGCTATCGTTTACTACCTTTTGTTAAAGCTCAGTAATATTCAGTCATTTAACAATAAAATAATAAAAGTGAAGGCCTAGTTAATAGCCCTTCACTTTTTTGTTTCCAAGTAGATAGTTTGATAAAAATAAGGCGTAACCAATGAAGCAAATATTAATCACAATATTACTCGTTATTACAAGTACATCAGTTTTAGCATCTGAGCTAGAAAGCGAGCCAAAAAGTAGCTTGAAAAGTGATGAAATGTGCCAGCAATATGTTACCGGATTATTCACCGATATTTCTCAAGCAGAACAAGTGGGCATGCAAGCATTACGCGTATCACTTAATCGCATTGCTGATACTCATCCTGAATATTTAGACATAGCGACACAAGTAGCTTTTGGTACTGCATTAGATGATAAAGGGCACCGACGTGTAGGACAATATATCAATGCCATGTGTACACAAGACGGGTCTGTGCTAAATGACATTGTTTATGATGTGTTATTAAAGGAAAGTATCAAACTCAGCGAAGGAAAAGCTAAAGCAACGAAAGGTAAATAAGGTAAGATCTGATGATTACTCAATCAGTTCATGATCTATCAGCTAATTGCCAATCAACGAGTCTGTCACTAATGATTCTGAAATTAACTTTTCTCATATTAGCCCTAAGGAGTTAACTATCAGGGCTTAACTATCAGGGCTTAACTATCAGGGCTTAACTATCAAAGGTTAACTGTCAGGATTTAACTTCATCAAAAATGCTGATTGTGCTTTCACTTGCTCATCATTACCAAATGCTAGAATGGCTTTTACGATGAGTGAAGCATCACTTTTAGTAAATGGCTCGTTACTGCTTTTATTAAACGCTAAGGCCTTTAGAGCATCTATTCGCGACTTATTCGCATCACCCACCACATCATCTAGCCGTTTGTGACTACTTCCAGATAGTTCAAGTAATTGATATAAAGAGGCTATCGCTGCTGGGTAATTTTTAGCACTCACATCAGCATAAAATTGTTGAGTCACTCGTTTGCTTTGTGTTTGGTTAACCCGATGAAACTGAGCAATTAAAGCCGCTCTATTGGTATACGTTTGTTTGATAATAAAAATGACAAATACAACTGAAACAATAAAATACAACCACTGTACAAAGTTAAAATTTGAAATGTCGATGTTTTTCAACTTTGCGGCAGTACGTGAAAAATTAATTAAATCAGGCTCACCATCACCAATAATGATAACGTCTTGTTCAATCACCTGCTCTGTTAAGGTGCTGGTTTTTGGGTTCCACCATGGTATTTTTTGCATAGGTACTGCAAATTTTCCTTCGTCATCAAATATCAAGGTAACGCTTTGTTCCAAAATGGCGGTATTGTATTTTTCAAACCGCTCAAATTCATCACGTTTTTCTTCAGGCTTACGGTACATTTGCACATTTAATTGGTCAGGGAACGTCAATGTAGGGAGGGTTAACGCATGTTGTTCAGCCACCATTAATTCATAAGTTAAGGTGACAGCACTACCGACACCACTGTCTTTTTGCTCTATCTCTGATTTTGACAAAGTAAACGTCAAGTCAGGACTCACAATGTAGTTATCAACTCCCACTAAGGCATCAGGGGTAACCACGCTAAATTTTTTTGTCGGTGTTTGAACATTGCCTGATAGTTTTTCTTGCTCGCCTAATACACGCACATCCACCTTTAACGGAGCAATGGTAAAGGTACCGTCGATTAAGGGATAAACATTAATTGTTTTACGTTGTATAAACCACTGCTGGCCTTCAACTTCTTTAATGGTAAGTATTGCAGGCTGCTCAGGATGCACAATAAGCGAGTTTTCAACATCAAAGTATTGCACCTTAATATCGCCATCAAAAGCAAGCAGGCTTCTTACTTCCACTTCAACAACCACTTGCTGTTTAGGGACAATATTTCCTTGTGTTGCAATGTGAATATTGGTGGTAATTTGTTTTGCTGCACTTAACGCATCAAAGGTTTGTTCGGCAGTTTGTTCAAAGGCATAGCTCGATACACTCAAACAGCTTAAGCACATTATTATTAATTTTAGGCCATATTTTCGTAGCGTTTCAACGAGTTTATTTATTTGCATTTACATGCTCCTGTTGAAATTTTTTACGAAGAAACTTGGATGGATTTTGTTGTACTTGCTTTAACCATAGTTGGTTTGTGGGGATTTGACTCTCAACTTTAGGTGCATCACTTTGATTGGCGTTATTATTCATCTTGCCGTCTTCGGTGAGTTCAACCACTTTCTTTTTCGATTTTTTGAAGTTTTTAATGATTTCTTCCATCAACTTAAGGTTTTTTGCTGCACCTTGGTGAGCGCTATTGGTTTTAAGCAATGCTTGGTATAGCTCTTGCGCTTTAAATATTTGGCCTAAGTGCGCAAGCGCATTGGCTTGCGCAAATAGAGCTTCGTCACCTTGTTGTTTCTTAAACAAAGAAAGTGCTTGTTCAAAGTTACCTGCTTGATAAAAGCTATAGGCAGACCAATGTTTCTCTTCAAAGGTAATGGCTGCTCGTTCGACGTTACCTTGCTTTAAAAACATCGCGCCTTGTTGGTCACGCGTCATCCATAAGTTTAAGAAACCTTGCGGATTATCATAAATACTCGCAGCACTTAAGATAACCAAAACACTGATAATCGCTTTTTTGTATTTTTTCATTACTTGTTTAACTGAGTGTTGTTTAACTGAGTGTTGAACGACTGAATTTACCATTGCATTGTCCACCCGCGTCTAAACCATAAAAGTTGAAGAGGTAATAAGAAAAACAATAAAATATAGCCTTCGTCGTACCATGGCTGTGCTTTATCAGTAACGGCAAACATATTGCTTTCAATTGAGCTGTTGATGGTTTCGATATCATCGCTATTATGCGTAAATGGCACCATGCGGCCCTTACCAGCATCTGCTAATTGAGATAACTTGTCTAACGCGGTACTTGAAAAACCCGTACCATTAGATAAACCACTATCAGGGTTTTCGCCAATAGCCCAAATAATGGTTTGGTGCTTTTGCTCGGCAAAAAACTGCTTAAATTCACTAATGGCGAGTTCATTGGTTTTGTCCGTTAATACCAACAAGGTTGAGGGTGCTTTGGTTTGCATTAATAACGTTTTTGCCGGCGCTAATACCGATTCTGGTGCACTTTCTTTAACGGGCAGTAAAGAGCTGTCTAATACGTCTAAGAAGTGTCTGATCATTTCTTTGTCTTTAGTGACCGGCATAGCAACATGCGCGCTACCGGCATAAACAATCAGTGCCGTTTTGGCATCCCCACGCAGTTCAATTAATTCATTCACTTTTTGTTTAGCACGCAGTAACCGTGATGGTTGAAGATCAGCTGTGTTCATCGAAGACGATACATCAAGCGCAATGATCAGCGCCGATTCATTAACGAAAAACGGTGATGATGTTTGCTTCCAACTAGGGCCTGCCATTACCAAGGTGGCAATAATGGAAAACACTAAAAATAATGTTTTCGGCGTAATATTTACCGATTGTTTATCTGAGCGCGATAAGTGCGAAATTAACTTATCAGACATATGACCGCGCCATTGTTGCACTAGGTCATCTTTAGCTGCAACCGAACGATAAAACCACACCAAGGGTATTATCGATAACAGCCACCATGGTCGCATAAAATGAAAGTTGGTAATGAACGCTTCAATATGATTAAGCATCTGAAGCCTCCTTTTTAATTGTGCTGCTTAGCGAATTACTAGCCGAGCTTTTTGCCAAGTTACGTTTACTCAACGTTTGCTTTCTAAAGTGATTGAACAACATCAGCAGTACCATCATTAAGTTTAAGCTAAAATAAACGGCAAACGCCCAATGATGTAAGCTGGTTCTAGGGCGATAAGATAAAGTTTCAAAGTCTTGTTGCTCTAAATTAGTGATCGCCTGATACGCTTTTATCAACTCTTCGCGATTAAGGGCCTGAAAACTTTGCCCCCCCGTAATGTTGGCAACTTCATTTAGCGTTTCGACATCCATCTCAAACTGCCCTTTACTGCTTGGATCACCCATCGCAATAGTATAAATTTTCACTTGATGTTTTTTCGCTATTTCAGCGGCTTTAATGGGCGGCATTTTAGAGCCGGTATCATTACCGTCAGTCAGTAATATTAAAACACGTTGTTTGCTTTTTTCCCTTTCAAACACTGAGATAGACAATCCGATAGCATCACCAAATGCGGTTTGAAATCCGGCATAACCTAATTCAACTTCGTTGAGCAAATACTGCCACGTCTCAATGTCTTCAGTAAACGGGGCTTGCAGGTAAGCTTCATCACCAAATAAAATAAGTCCAAGACGATCATTTTCACGTTGTTTAGCAAATTCTGTTAATACTTGCTTAGAGGCAACAAGTCGATTAACTTTTACGCCAGTTTCATCTACAAAGTCTTTTTCTGACATTGAACGAGATAAATCTAAGGCAACCATTATTTCTCGCGCTGATTTTTTTTGTTCAATCGGTTCACCTACCCATTCAGGTTTAGCAATCGCGATAACCAGCGCTATCCAACCAATACCTAATAAAATACGTTGAGTAACACGCCTGTTTAATAGTACGGCACCTTTACTCGGCTTTTTACCTGTAATGGCAAGTAGTCTTTTAAAATACGGTACTTGAATAGATGCTTTTTGTTCACGGTATTCAGGGAGTACAAAATACACGATAAAAGGGAGTACCAATAAAACCAAAGCCCAGGGATATGAAAATTCAACCATAATGGCCTCCATGGTTGCTGACCCAAGTAGATACTTGAGATTTTAATTCATCTAATTGCTCTTTACTGATAGATGGCTTGGGGGAATAGGCTAAGTGGCTTAACACACCCGTTAATTGACTTGAAAAACTGACGCCATGACAATTTTTGTCGAGCCAGCTTTCCCAGTCTTTACCTCCCAGTTGTGCCACTTCTTCACGATTAAAACCATATAAGGCTGCTCGTTTAATGATGACAGGAATTTGAACGATATCTGCTGGCTCACTGCCTAAGGAATTAAGATAGCTTATGGCTTCTCTGCGGTAGGCGTTTTTCAACCACTTGTCATACATTAAATAGACTCGGTATAAGCTGTAGGCGACGATACACAATAATATAAGCTGCCAACCTAAGGTTTGTGGTAACCAACTGATATCTTCAGGTGGTGATATTTCATGCAGCTTTGCTAGCGGCGATTGCTCGCTACTTGCAGCATTTAAATTTTCAAGACTATCAAACATATTCATCACTTAAATTATGATTTTTCAAAACTGAGCCCATAGCCCTTATTCAAAGTAATTAGCTCAACGCACTTTATTCAGTACAACTAGTTCAACACGTCTATGTCAGCACGCCTAAGGCTCGACGTAATTGTTTATCTGATTCTTCAATGGTATTAAAAGGCAATAACGGAATTCTATGCTTATTCGCTATTTTAACAAACGCTTCAATCGCTTGATTAACGTCACTTTCAAAGCTTTCCTGTATAGATTTTTCTTGAGCAGACACTTCAACTTGCATATTTCCGTCACTGATCACCATTTGAGACATCTTGGCTAATTTGTGCTCTAACGGGTCAGTAACATGACAAAAGACAATATCATTATGCTGACTTATTCTTTTAGTGTACTCGGTACACTTATCATTCCAGCCATAACCGTCACTGATCAAGATAACCAAGGCATCATGGCCGACAACACGTAACGTTTGTTGAAACATATTTTCTAATGAAAGTTGAGAATCGATACTGGTTATGCCACTTTCCAACTGGTGATTTTGTTTGGTGATTTCAGCAAACACTTTAATCGCTTGCTGACTGCTTCGTTTAGGTTGCAGTGTGACCGATCTTTCGTCATTAAAAACTACCGCGCCAATTCGGTCAGTACTAGCAATAACTTGCCATGCAGAAAGCGCGGCAATTTCAGCCGCAATAACCGATTTCATTTTGTTGGTACTACCAAAAAACATCGATTGGCGTTGATCAACCAGTAAAATGATATTGCGTTCACGCTCTTCCGTATAAACTTTAACGTGAGGCTTACCGGTACGGTTAGTCACTTTCCAGTCCATGGTACGAATATCATCACCTATTTGGTACTGACGCATTTCTTCAAAATTTAAGCCGCGGCCACGTAACTTACTGTTATTTTTACCGGCAAGAATACTGTTAATTGGCTGATTACGATTATAGGTAAAACCGTTCGCTTTAAACTTTAACCGTGTTAAGGCATCAACACTGGTATAAATATCAGGATCTAGTGCAGAATTAGTGCTCATAGCAACACCTTATGCAACAGCAACTTGCTTTAGTATTTCATCAATGACTTGGTCTGCAGTTATGCCATCCGCAAGTGCATCATAAGTTAAAATTAAACGGTGTCTTAAAACGGCATGAACAATTTGTCTCACATCATCAGGCTCAACAAATTCTTTGCCATTAAGCCATGCCATAGCACGGGCGCTTTTATCTACCGCTAAACTCGCTCGAGGACTTGAACCTACACCAATCCATTTTTCAAGCGGTGAGTTAGGATACTTTTCAGGCGTTCGTGTTGCCATGATGATTGATACCATGTAATCAAGCACGGCATCACTACAATGAATGTCTCTAACTTCTTCACGCGCATCAAAAATACATTGCGGGTCAATCGGCACAAATTCATCTTTTGTGGGGGTTTCTTCGCCTCGAACTAATTTGACAATCTGAGCTTCAGACTCATGATCAGGGTAGTCCAAGTTAATTTTCATTAAAAACCTGTCCATTTGAGCTTCAGGTAATGGATACGTACCTTCTTGCTCAACTGGGTTTTGCGTGGCTAGTACCATGAATAGCTCTGGTAACTTATACGTTTTACCGGCAACGGTAATTTGTCTTTCTTCCATTGCTTCAAGCAGTGCTGCTTGTACTTTTGCCGGAGAGCGGTTTATTTCATCAGCAAGCAATAAGTTGTTAAAAACAGGGCCTTGCTGGAAGGTTAATGTAGGTTTTCCATCAATTTCTTGATAAACCTCAGTGCCGGTAACATCAGAAGGCAATAAATCAGGGGTGAACTGTACTCGGCCTAAATCTACTGACAAGGCCTTAGCTAAGGCTTTAATTGACCGAGTTTTAGCCGTACCAGGTAAGCCTTCTAACAAAACATTACCGTTAGTTAATAACGAAATAAGCAGTGTTTCGACCATATGTTTTTGACCAATGACCGATCGCTCTAATTGTGTTTTTAATTGATTAACGGTCTCTAAGGTTTGATTCATTGTTTATCCCTAAAATGTCTTTGAAAAATATATACTTATCAAATATATTAAGCTACTACCCCAAAAAGATAAAGGATTAACGGTTCAATATAACAAATAATAATTTAAATTAACGACGCTAATTACTAAGGTTCATTTCGACTGTAGCCAACCTGATTACTTTGGAAATAATAAATATAAATTTAGATTTAAAGATATCCCTTCTGGGTCACTTTCGGTCGACTCAAGCCAATATTTAACACCACCACCTATTAGTATGGGTTGCTCGCCAATCATAAAAAACTGTGATGCTGTTAAAGTAACAGGTACCGACCATTCTTCGGTATTCCAATTATAATTTGACTCAGAAGTCAGCTCCCAAGTTAAACCACCGTCGGTTGTATAATCAACAAAGGGTTGTATAAATGTATTGCTATAGGTGCCACCGACGTGCCCTTCTACTGAATACACTTGATTTGCTAAAAACCCATAAAGTAATGGACCGTCTACTTGTAGTGCAATAAAAGATGCACCTACGCCATGTTCTTCAAAACCAAGGTAGTCGTCTGTTGCGGTATCAAATTGCAAATATGGACCAAAACCAACCGTCCAACCGCCAACTAAATAATCTGGTGAAAAGAACAAACTCTCCGAAATATCACCAATCCCACTTTGCGAACCAGCCCCCGGAAAAATATCATCTTGTTTCATAAAAGGTACTATGGTGCGAGTGATAAGATTCCAGTCTTCGCTAATTTCAAATGGAATAATAGGTTGAACAAACACCGTAGAGCGAGTGCCTTCATCGTCTATACCTATGTTTTCATTATATTCAAATTGAATTGGCACTGTGATTGTTGTAGTGAGTGGGTTAACAGCATTTTGCGCTAAATCTTTAGCTTGAGAGCTTTCCTTAGCTGCTGAACTCGTAGATTGTTCTACCTCGACATTTGCTTCTGCATCCGTCGAATCTTCAGCCAATACCATGGTGGAAAATCCCCAAGACATTAAAATAACGCTAATAATACTTTTTTTCATCATAAAATCCCTGTTATATCTGCTACATCTGCTATATCAGCTATATCTGTTTTTTAGTATTTAATCTGGTTAATAATAATAGTTCAACATAATGCCAAATAACAGAGCAATGTAATGATTATAATAGATTTTTTATTTAATATTGTGACAACTATTCGAAGACACTACATTCGTCAGTGCACCTTTAGAGCCCCGTTGCAGCAGATAAAATCAATTCTTTTAGATACACCAGCACTTCTAATTGCTTACAACAAACTGTAAAGCGCTAAAGTGATTAAAGTGATTAAAGTGCTAACTTCCTAAACATCTTATTTATAACAATACTTAGACATAAAAGGCGTAATGATATTTGAACTGGGATCACCAAAGGGGCAATACCAGCAACAATTGGGCGGGTGTTTAAAGTCCAAGCATTATGAATAGAACGGCCGTAATTTAACGTTATCTATAAGGCTGTCGTTATGCTTACTTATTTGTTCGAGTGTTGGTGTTAACTATTGTACTAACGAAAATGAGCTTGTTGTGACCAACAAGCTCATTAATAATATAATAATAAAACCAAAAATCACTGTGTTATCGTTATTTTTCTATTGGCGCAGTAATGGTTTGCAGTAAGTCTAACTCAAGTTTAGCGTAGCGATGTTCAATAAATTCATAAACATTAGTGCTCAATGCCAGTTTAAAGTAATTGGCTGAATTTTCGCTGTTGTTATTCAGTAAATTGTATTTGCCTAAGTAAAAATAACCTTCGCATAAACGATCCACTAATTCTTTATGAGAAGTCACTCCTACCGTTAAATTATCAACAAAATCTTGCTCGCTGATGTCACCTAAAAATAACTTTAAAATATTATTAGCCCAACTATCATGACCGATAGACGCTAGATTATAACGTAAATTTTCAGTCGCACGAACACTGTCAATTTGTTGTTCAATTAAATACATCCAAGCGATGCGATAAGGGTCATGCTCTTGTTGTAATTGAAATTGCTGCAAGTCATCAGCGGCAAGTTCAGGGCGACCGCCATAATAAAGCGCGATACCACGATTTAAATAAGCGTATTGATGTTGTGGATTTAATTCTATCGCAGAGTCAAAGGCTTCATAAGCTTGTAAAAATTCTTGCCGCTGGGTGTGGTGAATACCTATAAAGTTATAAGCATCAACTAAATCTGGTTGTAAACGAATCGCTCGTTGAAAATCAAATGAAGCAAGACCACGCAAACCAACACTGTCATAGATAACACCACGGTCATAAAACAATTTAGCTCGTTGTTCGTTGGTTACTTCAACTCGAGTGATAATTTCAGATAAACGCGCTAAAGCAATTTCACTTTGCGGGTTAATAGATAATGGTTCAGCAATAACAACATTGGCAAGATTTGCTGAGGCTTGGTTGTTTGTTGTTGATACACAACCGGTCATTAGAGAAAAGGCCACGGCTATTATAGATATTTTTAGCTTCACAAAAGCTCCTGAAAAAGTATGAATACAAAATATAAAATCGACTTTAAAATTAGCGTACATTAAGGTACGCAACTATAAGACTAGCGGTATAACTGCCTGAAAACAAATAGGCTTTTACAGTATATAAAAAAGGGAGCCTTTCGGCTCCCTTTTATTTTACTTTATTCGTTACAAAACATTAAATAATGTAACTATTTAAAGTTATCTGTCTTATTCAGCAGCAGGTGTTGCAGCTTCAGCTGGTTTTTCAGCAGCTTCTTTCATGCTTAAACGTACACGACCTTGACGATCAACTTCTAGTACTTTAACAACAACTTGCTGACCTTCTTTTAAGAAGTCAGATACGTTATTAACACGCTCTTCAGCAATTTGTGAAATATGAACTAAACCATCTTTACCTGGTAATACGTTTACAAACGCACCAAAGTCAACGATACGAACAACAGTACCTGTATAAACAGTACCAACTTCGATTTCAGCAGTTAATGCTTTAATACGGTTGATAGCGTCTTCAGCTTGCTCGCCAGATGTTGCTGCAATTTTAACAGTACCATCATCTTCGATTTCAATCGTTGTGCCAGTTTCTTCAGTAAGTTGACGAATTGTTGCGCCACCTTTACCAATAACGTCACGGATTTTATCAGTGTTGATTTTAAGCGTATGAATGCGAGGTGCAAATTGTGAAATATCATCACGTGCAGAATTCAATGCATCATCCATAACACTTAGGATATGAATACGAGCGCCTTTTGCTTGAACAAGAGCCGTTTGCATGATGTCTTTAGTGATACCTTCAATTTTGATATCCATTTGCAATGCAGTGATACCATTTTTAGTACCAGCAACTTTAAAGTCCATGTCACCTAAGTGATCTTCATCACCTAAGATATCAGAAAGAACAACATGACTGTCACCTTCTTTAACTAGACCCATAGCGATACCAGCAACAGAATCTTTAATTGGTACACCAGCATCCATAAGAGCAAGTGAAGTACCACATACAGAAGCCATTGAAGATGAACCGTTAGACTCAGTGATTTCAGAAACAACACGTATTGAATACGGGAATTCTTCAGCAGAAGGCATAACAGCTAACATGCCGCGTTTCGCTAAACGACCGTGACCAATTTCACGACGCTTTGGAGAACCAACAAAACCAGTTTCGCCTACACAGTATGGAGGGAAGTTATAATGAAGCATGAAAGCGTCAGTTTTCTCACCAAGGATAGTTTCAACACGTTGTGCGTCACGTTGCGTACCTAAAGTAGCAGTAACTAATGCTTGAGTTTCACCACGAGTAAACACAGCAGAACCGTGAGTACGAGGAAGAACACCAGTCATAACGTCTAAAGCACGGATCATTTCAGGATCACGACCATCAATACGTGGAGCACCAGAAGTGATACGTTCACGTACAACTTTTTTCTCTAAAGCGTGGAATAAATCTTTCGCTTCGCCAACGTTAAGTTCTGCATCTTCAGCAAGTAATGCTTCGATAACAGAATTTCTGATCACAGCTACGTTTGCGTAACGTTCAGCTTTTTCAGTAATTTGGTAAGCTTCATTTACTTGTGCAGTTGCAAGCTCAGCAATTTTAGCTGTTAGCTCATCGTTTGTCGCTGGAGCTTCCCAGCCCCATGAAGGAGTATTAACTTCAGCAGCAAATTCTTTAATTGCATTGATTGCAAGTTGAGATTGCTCATGGCCGTAAACTACAGCACCTAGCATAACTTCTTCAGAAAGAACGTCAGCTTCTGACTCAACCATTAATACGGCAGCTTCAGTACCAGCAACAACTAAGTCTAATTTGCTTTCAGCAAGCTCAGATTGTAACGGGTTTAAAATGTATGCATCGTTTAAGTAACCAACACGTGCAGCGCCAACTGGACCACTAAATGGCATACCAGAGATAGCTAATGCAGCAGAAGTACCTAACAATGAGATGATGTCTGGGGCAATTTCAGGGTTTGCAGAAACAACCGTGATAATAACCTGAACTTCATTAGTGAACGCGTCAGGGAATAATGGACGGATTGGACGGTCAATTAATCGACATGTTAATGTTTCTTCTTCTGAAGGACGACCTTCACGCTTGAAGAAACCACCAGGAATTTTACCTGCTGCATAAGTTCTTTCTTGATAGTTAACTGTTAGTGGGAAAAAGTCTTGGCCTGGTTTAGCTTCTTTTTTACCGACTACAGATACTAATACGCATGTATCATCCATGCTTGCCATTACGGCTGCTGTTGCTTGACGTGCGATAACACCTGTTTCTAGTGTTACTGTATGTTGTCCGTACTCAAATGTTTTAGTAATTGGAGTCACTGTTTTTTCCTTATTTGATAGAGCCCATGCCCTATTATCATTTCATTTATAATTTCGCGTGTAATTATACCCATATCAACCGTTAATGCCAATATTTAGCTGATTAAATTAACGCCAAATTAAATCAAGGGGTCAGAGTGCTTGATTATCAATATCAAGTACTCTGACCCCTTGATTTTAAAAACTCGAACATGTAACAAATGGATTACAAACTTTGCCTTTGTGTACTTTATAATTACATTTAATTTATTCACGATACTCACAATAGTCGTATTACACCAAGCTATTTTGCGTCTCTCTTTTTATGTTGATCTGAGTCTAATATGAAATTTCAAAAAACTTTATTGTCTTTAAGTTTATCTCTTCTTGCCGTTGAAGCGCATTCTGCCGCTTTTCAATTAAATGAAACCAGTGCCTCCGGCTTAGGCCGTGCTTTTGCAGGTGATGCGGTTATTGCCGATGATGCATCGGTTGTTGCTCGAAACCCAGCAGCTATGAGCTTATTTAGCAAAAAATCTTTTTCTATTGCAGGGACATATATTGACCCTGGTGTTGATATTAAAGGCGTTAGCGCACCTGATATTTTAGGTGCAAATTTCGATGTTAATTCACTAGACGCAAATAGTGTGGTGCCGAGTGCCTTCATACCTGCTATTTATTTTATCAATCCAATCAATGATAAATTTGCTTACGGCTTAGCCATTAATTCTAATTTCGGTTTATCTTCAGAATATGACAATGATTATGCCGCGGGCTCTATTGGTGGTAAGACAGAGTTAATAACAATAAATACTAACCTGAGTGGTTCGTATCGTATCAATGAACAGTTCAGTGTCGGCCTAGGTTTAAACGTTGTTTATGGTGAAGCTGAATTAGTCCGTCATGCTGGAGCTACAGGTGAAAGACTAGGAATTCCATCAACAACTGAAGTAACAAAGATGGAAGGTGATGATGTAAGTTTTGGCTGGAACATAGGTGCTGTATACGAAGTAAATGATGCACATCGTTTTGCTTTAACTTATCGAAGTGAAGTTGCCTTAGACTTAGAGGGTGAGTTCACAGGACTAGGCTCAGCTACAGAAGATGGTAGTTTGTCGATTGATTTACCACAAGTGGCTGAATTTTCAGGTTTCCATCAGTTAACAGACAAATTCGCCATGCATTACAGCGTGATGTATACAGATTGGTCTAGCTTTGACAAACTTGAAGCTTATACCGATGAAGAAGAGCCGGTATTCATCAAAGAAGAGAATTTCGAAAGCACTTATCGTTTAGCACTTGGCACAACCTATAACTTTTCTGAAAAACTCATTTTACGTGCAGGTGTTGCATTCGATGAATCTGCTGCGGTTGAGGATCATCGTTCGATTTCAATCCCAGATAGTGATCGTTTATGGTACAGCGTAGGTGCCACTTACCAATTCAATGCCGACAATAGTGTCGACTTAGGTTTTGCATACATCGATGGTGAAAAAGTGACGGTAACCGAAAGTGATGGTTTGCTAGAAGCATTACCACCTATTTTTGGCAATGATGACTGGCAGTTTGAGTCAGAAGGTAACGCAATATTATTGAGTGTTCAATATAACAAATCGTTTTAGCCCCTGCCAAAATAAATCAAGGGGTCAGAGTGCTTGATATTGACAATCAAGCACTCTGACCCCTTGATAATTAGACTGAACCTAAGTACCTACAATCATGTAGGCTAACGATACTTCGCTCCCGGCGGTATCGGATTACGACCATCCTTGGTCGCAAAAAAAAAGAGCCATAAGGCTCTTTTTTTATCGAATTGATTCAGTCTTATCGACGTAAACCTAATTTACCGATTAAAGTAGTGTAACGAGTTACATTTTTCTTTTTAAGGTAATCAAGTAATTTACGACGTTGAGAAACCATGCGTAATAAACCACGACGTGAATGGTGATCATGGATGTGCTCTTTGAAGTGACCTTGTAAGTGGTTGATTTGTGTAGTTAACAAAGCAACTTGAACTTCTGGAGAACCAGTGTCACCTTCAGATTGTGCGTATTCTGCAACTAATGCAGCTTTTTGAACGGCTGATAAAGACATAATATATACCTTAGTGTTTAAATTAATAAATATTCGCTAGCCAAACACTAATTCAGCCAACGAGAAGAGCGCGTATTCTAACAGTAAAAATGTGCTTTGCAAGCAATTTTTAACGCTAACCGACTATTACCTAATAAAGGCCCAAACCGGTTGGCAGGACTTTAGTCTCGCGTTATAGCTAAGCTGTTGAAAACTGCTTAGCATTTGTTGCCTATGGCAATTACGTGAGGTTGAAACCTCACCAACCAATAAAACGGTAATTAGGTAAAATTAAAACTTCACCAAACAATTAACGGTATTTACGGGAAGTTAAAACTTCACTGAGCAATTAACAATTAACAATTAACAATTAACGATTAAGTATTGGCATTATCGTTATGATCTACCACGATACGCTTTGGAGCGACCAAGCCATCATCATTAATATGAGCAACACCGATAAACTCGTTATCATCGCCAGTGAGCACTTTAACTAAACTGCCTGTTTCAGGTACGCCTGGCACCATTACAGGATTACCTAAACGTAGAAAGCGAACAGACTCACTGTCGACATGCACAGAATCTAATTCGAAACATGCGGTGTCCATAGGTAACAGTAATGAATCAAGTAACTCATACGGTTCAATTTCTTGCGCGGTAGCGTCATCTACTATTGCTTGTAATTGCTCCATAGTCACCATTTTTTCAACTGGGTATGGACCAACTTTAGTACGACGCAACATACTTACATGTGCACCACAACCAAGCAACTCACCTAAATCATCGACGATAGTGCGTATATAGGTACCTTTAGACACATGAATTTCCATATCAACTTCATCGCCTTCGAAACGAAGTAAATCAAGTTTAAATACGGTGATATCACGTGCTTCACGCTCTATAGTAATGCCTTCACGTGCATACTTGTATAAAGGCTGACCTTTATGCTTTAACGCGGAATACATTGATGGTACTTGTTTAGAGTCGCCGCGAAACGATTCTAATGCCGGTAATAATTCAGCTTCAGTAGTTGTGACTGGTTTCTCAGCAACCACTTCGCCATCGGCATCACTCGTTGTGGTACGAACACCAAGTTTAGCGGTAACGATGTAAGTTTTATCAGTGTCTAATAAGAACTGCGAAAACTTAGTTCCTTCACCTAAACAAATTGGTAACATGCCGGTAGCTAATGGATCAAGTGCACCGGTATGCCCTGCTTTGTTTGCAAAGTAAATACGTTTTACTTTTTGCAACGCTGAGTTAGAAGATAACTCATAAGGCTTATCAAGTAATAAAACGCCGTCAATTTGACGACCTTTTCTGCGCTTTGCCATTAATTAATCTTCCTGCGGTTTATCCGATGAGTCATCAGATTCGCTTGATTCATCTAAGTCTTCATTTAGCTTTGCTTTACGCTCATCTTCACGAATAACTTGATTCACGATAGATGTCATGCGTACACCTTCTGCTAACGATTTATCGTAAACAAAACGTAAGTTTGGCATGATACGAGCTCGTAACGTTTTCGCTAAAATAGAGCGAATATAACCTGCAGCATCGTTTAGTAATGCGACTGATTCTTTAACAACTTCATCGCTGTCATCAAAAAAAGTCACAAACACTTTTGCATAAGCTAAATCTCGGGTAATTTCTACCGAAGATACAGTAAGCATGCCTAAGCGTGGATCTTTAATTTCACGCTGTAAAATAACAGCGATTTCTCTTTGGATTTCTTGTGCAACTCGGTCAGTACGAGCAAATTCTCTAGCCATTTTTGACTCCAGATACAAAAATGGGGGCTAAGCCCCCATTTTTATTAAGACTTAATAATTATTTAGAAATTATAATGTACGTTCAATTTGAACCGTTTCGAATACTTCGATTTGGTCACCAACTCTAACATCATTATAGTTCTTAACACCGATACCACACTCAATACCGTTACGAACTTCTTGTACGTCATCTTTAAAGCGACGTAAAGACTCTAACTCACCTTCGTAAATTACTACGTTTTCACGTAATACACGAATTGGTGCGCTTCGCTTGATAATACCTTCAGTAACCATACAACCAGCAATAGAGCCAATTTTAGGTGACTTAAATACGTCACGTACTTGTGCAAGACCAATGATTTCTTGTTTGAACTCAGGAGCAAGCATACCGCTCATTGCAGCTTTAACTTCGTCAATAAGTGCGTAAATAACACTGTAATAACGTAAATCTACTGATTCAGATTCAAGAACTTTACGCGCAGATGCATCAGCACGAACGTTGAAACCAACCACGATTGCATTTGATGCTGCAGCAAGTGATGCGTCAGTTTCAGTAATAGCACCAACACCACTACCAATGATTTTAACTTTAACTTCATCAGTAGATAGTTTAAGTAGTGACTCAGAAATCGCTTCAAGTGAACCTTGTACGTCTGATTTTAATACTACGTTTACTTCAGAAACTACACCTGATTCCATTTCGCTAAACATGTTTTCTAATTTAGCTTTTTGTTGACGAGCAAGTTTCACATCACGGAATTTACCTTGACGGTATAATGCCACTTCGCGAGCTTTTTTCTCGTTCTTAACAACAGTCGCTTCATCACCAGCTTGTGGTACGCCACTTAAACCTAAGATTTCAACAGGAATAGATGGACCAGCTTCAGTAATAGCACGACCTAGTTCATCACGCATAGCTCGAACACGACCGTATTCTAAACCACAAAGTACGATATCGCCTTGGCGTAATGTACCTTCTTGAACAAGTACAGTAGCAACTGGACCACGGCCTTTATCAAGTTTAGATTCAACGACAACACCGTTAGCCATTTTATCAATAACTGCGGTTAGCTCTAATACTTCAGATTGTAATAACACTGCGTCTAGAAGATCGTCAATGCCAGTACCTTCTTTCGCTGATACATGAACGAATTGAACTTCTCCGCCCCATTCTTCAGAAAGAACGCCATGTTGTGATAATTCACTCTTAACACGATCTGGATCAGCACCTTCTTTATCCATTTTGTTTACGGCAATAATAATTGGCGCTTCAGCTGCTTGAGCATGCTGAATTGCTTCAACAGTTTGTGGCATAACACCATCATCTGCAGCAACAACAATAATTACGATATCAGTCGCTTTAGCACCACGAGAACGCATTGATGTAAACGCGGCGTGACCTGGAGTATCTAAGAATGTGATCATACCGTGACCAGTTTCTACGTGATAAGCACCAATGTGCTGAGTAATACCACCGGCTTCGCCGTCGGCAACTTTAGCTTTACGAATGTAATCAAGTAAAGATGTTTTACCATGGTCAACGTGACCCATAATAGTAACAACAGGAGCACGAGTGATTTCTTCACCAGTATGCGCTCTGTCTTCAAGTACCGCTTCTTCTAGTGCATTTTCTTTCACTAGAATAACGTTGTGACCCATTTCTTCAACAACTAATGCTGCAGTTTCTTGGTCAATTATTTGGTTAATGGTTGCCATAGCGCCCATTTTAAACATTGCTTTAACAACAGCAGCGCCTTTAACAGCCATTTTATCAGCTAGTTCAGCAACTGAAATCGTTTCACCGATGCGGATTTCACGTTCAACGGCTTTTGCAGGTTTAGTGAAACCATGCTGTAGTGAAGTAGGAGCATTAAGCGAAGGCTTACCTCTTTTACCACCACGGTTACGAGCATCTCTAGGAGCCGCTTTTTTCTTCTTGCGACGACGACCAACAGTCTCATCTTGCGCATCAACTTTATCTTCAGCTTCTTGTGCGTATTTAGAAGATGTTACATGAACAATTTCTTTTTCTTTTTTCTTACGCTCTGCTTCTTGCTCTTTCCAACGCTCGGCGTTTTCTTCAACAAGTTTCTTAGCAGCTTCTGCAGATTCATTGGCATCTTTTTCAGCTTTAGCGGCAGCTTCGGCTTCTTGTGCTAAACGAATTTTCTTCTCTTCAGGATTCTCTTGCTTAGCAGCAGGAGCAGGCTCAGCAGCTTTTGCTTTAGCACGCTCTTTGGCAGCAGCATCAGCTTTGGCTTTTGCTTCGGCTTTCGCTTTGTTTTCAGTATCCAGTTGAATTTTACGTTCGGCAGCAACTTTAGCATCCGCTTCGGCTTTAACCGACGCTTCTGCAGCGGCTTGCTCTGCAGCT
Source organism: Colwelliaceae bacterium BS250 (assembly GCA_040779355.1). Taxonomy (GTDB): domain Bacteria; phylum Pseudomonadota; class Gammaproteobacteria; order Enterobacterales; family Alteromonadaceae; genus Thalassotalea_A. The sequence continues at coordinate 160,185 of JBFONS010000001.1, forward strand.
TCAGCAGCAGCTTTCTCTTCAGCTTCTGCTTGTGCTTTTAATTCAATATCGCTAGCTTTTACATAAGTACGTTTTTTACGTACTTCAACTTGTACTTGCTTAGCTTTGCTACCTGAGCCAACAGATAATGTTGACTTAGTTTTACGGTTTAACGTCATACGCACGGGTTCTGCGGATGTTGTGTCGCCGTGTTGTTTTTTAAGGTGATCAAGCAAGGTTTCTTTTTCTTGCTCTGTCACGCTATCGCTAGCAGATTTTTTAATGCCTGCATCGGCTAATTGGCTTACTAAACGAGTTTCGTCTGTACCAATTTCGCTGGCTAGTTGTTTTACTGTTACATCTGTCATTTAATTATTTCTCCAGCTGAGCTTATTCTTCGTTGAACCAGCAAATATTACGTGCGGCCATAATCAATACACCCGCTTGCTCTTCAGTAAGCTCTTCGATATCTGCGATATCATCTACGCCCTGCTCGGCTAGGTCTTCAAGGGTAACAACACCACGGCTTGCTAATACAAACGCTAAATGTTTATCTAGTCCTTCAAGATTTAATAAATCTTCTGCAGGCTCTGCACTTTCTAATGTTTCTTCTGACGCTAATGCTTGAGTCGTTAACGCCGCTTTCGCACGTTCACGTAACTCTTCAACAGTATCTTCATCTAAACCATCAATTTCTAATAACTCAGCCATTGGTACGTAAGCGATTTCCTCAAGTGTTGAGAAACCTTCTTCGATTAACATTGTGGCGAAGTCTTCATCTAAGTCTAACTTGTCAGTGAATAACGTTAATACTTTGTCGTTCTCTGCTTCGTGCTTAGCTTTCATGTCTTCAACAGTCATTACATTGAGTATCCAACCAGTTAACTGGCTCGCTAAACGAATGTTTTGACCGCTCTTACCAATAGCCATTGCTAAGTTGCCTTCTTCTACTGCGATATCCATTGAGTTATTGTCTTCATCAACAATAATCGATGCAACTTCAGCAGGAGCCATAGCATTGATAACGTACTGTGCTGGGTTATCGTCATATAAAACAATATCAACACGTTCGCCAGCTAACTCACCAGAAACAGCTTGTACACGTGAACCACGCATACCAACACAAGCCCCTACAGGGTCAATGCGTTTGTCATTTGATTTAACCGAAATTTTTGCACGGCTACCAGGATCGCGAGCAGCACCCTTTATTTCCAACATTTCTTCACCAATTTCTGGCACTTCAACGCGGAATAATTCAATTAACATTTCAGGTTTTGCACGACTTACAAATAATTGTGCGCCGCGAGCTTCTGGTTTAATTTCAAATAATAAACCACGAATACGATCGCCTGGACGAAACACTTCACGAGGGAGCATTTCATCACGGAAAATAACAGCTTCAGCATTACTGCCTAAATCTAAAATAACACTTTCACGAGTGGCTTTTTTAACAACACCAGTGATGATTTCACCCACTTGGTCTTGATATTCGTCAACAACTTTAGCGCGTTCAGCTTCACGTACTTTTTGTACGATTACTTGCTTAGCTGTTTGAACCGTTATACGGTCAAATTTAACTGATTCGATTTGGTCTTCTGAAAACTCACCAACTTGAATTGCTTCATCATCGTATTGAGCCGCAGCTAAACCAATTTCTGCGTATGGGTTTTCGATTACTTCTTCTGTATCTTCAACCACTAACCATTGACGGAACGTATCAAATTCACCGGTTTCACGGTCAATTACAACACGAACTAAAATGTCGCCTTCGTATTTTTTCTTTGTTGCTGTTTCAAGAGCAGTTTCCATTGCCTCAAAAATCTTTTCTCGTGATAATGCTTTTTCATTTGAAACTGCATCTACAACCAGTAATATCTCTTTACTCATCCTTTTAGCCTCACTTAATTCTTAATTCTTAATACTGCTATAACTTAGCGACAAGGTTAGCCTTGTCGACATTGCCTAATGGCAACTCATAGTCTTCACCGTCAACAACGACAACTAAATTGTCGCCTTCAACAGCCTCTAATTTACCTTTAAACTTACGACGGCCATTTTGTGGCATGCCCAGTTTAACTTCTACTGTTTCGCCCACAACCGCTTGGAAATGTGCGTTAGTAAATAATGGTTTGTCTACACCAGGAGATGAAACCTCAAGGTTGTATTCTGAACTTATAGGGTCTTCAACATCTAAAATAGCGCTTACTTGACGTGATACTTCAGCGCAATTGTCAACATCGATACCGTTTTCATGATCGATATACAAACGTAATACTGAATTATTACCAGCACTGATGAATTCTAGGCCTAATAATTCCACTCCTGTCATTTCGACAGCAGGGCGTAATAGTTCAGTTAATTTTTGTTCAAAATTGCTCAATCACTTTCTCCAAAACCAAAAAAAGGGCTTTAAGCCCAATAAAAATATCAATACATGGTATTGATATATCAATCCAATCGCTTTTCGTTATGCATTAATTTAAAAATTAAACTACAGATACGAAAAAGCCCCTTTTACACACGGGGCTTTGCAACTGAACCCTTTGTGTAAACCAGCTTAACGCGTAAAAAGTTAAACTGGCAACGTGAAATACCGAATATATTTACCTTAGAGTTGTAGGCTAAATAAGATTTCACGTCAAAGCTGGCAAAATTATATATGGACTGGCATAAAATCGCAATAGAAACCTTGCTCTAATAGCAAATGAATTGCCTAGTTAGTCAGCGTTAACGGTATCTTTGCAAGAACTGTAATAATAGCTTTTGATTACCTTCGTCATTAAAGGTGGCAATATGTCCACCATTATAACTCAGCATGGCTTTTGGCTGACCAGCTTTGGCGAGTAATTGTTGGCTGTAGCTGTATGGAATAATGTTATCTTGCTTACCGTGAATGATTAATAATGGCGTAGGGCTTATATTAGCCACAACATCGATTAAGTCATAACCGCTTGGCATTGCCCAGGACACTGGATATTGCGCCAACCAAGTTAACCAGTTACTGCTAGCGATATGTTTGGCAATTTCGCTGTATGAGGTAAAGCCCGCATCAAGAATAACCGCACTAAGCTGCTCACGCATTTTCGGTTGGGTTGCCACTAAATAACCCGACATCGATGCGCCTAAACTTTGGCCGAGCATATACACAGGTTTATGTTGTACTTCTGGCTGGTTAACGAGCCAATTAAAACCGGCATTAATATCATCAAAGACATCAGGGATTAATGGTGTCCCCGTTGATTGACCATAGCCACTGTAGTCAATTAGAAAAACTTGATAACCTTGTTCAGGCAGCCAATAAACACTGGCTAAATGATGACTTATATTTTGCGCATTACCATGCAGAAAATACACAGTACCCTTTACATCTACCCCTTCATCAACAAGTAAAAACCAACCGTTAATACTGTGTTCATCATCAACCTGAATGGTTATATCATCAAACGCTAATTCCACGTCATTCGGCGTTCTCACCAACTCAGTGCTCGGATAAAAAAACAATGAACTACAGCCGCTACATATCAGCAGTAAAAATATACTAATAATGTAGCGACGAGTGTTACCTATGAGAGTGAGCTTAGAAATAAGCACGAACCGATAAACCCACTTCATCATATTCTATATCATCATTAGTGCTGCGCTTAGCATGGAAACGAACATTAAAGTCATTACTTATTGCGACACTGTGTTCAAATTTATAAACGGTGCGGGTTATATCATCGATAAATTTGTATTGTGATACAGATAATAACGTTTTACCCAGTGCCGAACTCGACAGATAACCGGCAGTTAACCCGGGGGCCACTGCCCAAATATTCTCAAGCTCTTCGTTATATTCAATGCGGCCAGTGACCATTAAAAATATTCTATCATCGCTAAACGGTTCATAACTCACCCCGCCGCCGCCACTTGCTTGTACGGCTAATTCTTCAGAGTCGTTAGTCCACTGGCGTTCGGCGCCAATGTTGGCTTGCCACGACCATGGCGCTAAGTAATCTTTACGAGGAGATAGTGAGGTAATATCTAGTAACTCTGCTTGTTGTAATTGTAATGAATCATTGGTTGCACGTAAGGTAATTTTACCCATATTTAATGACATACCATTATCATAACCTTGCATATTATCGAGTAAATCATGATAGCTAGCACGATACGTTAAATCAGCAAAACCGTTATTATGACTCTCGCCTAATTGCACCGACATCATAGTAGTATCATGTCCTAAATCAGGCCTATATGGACGTTCTGGTTCAGGCGGTAAAATAGTCGCATGTTTGCGGATCATTTTTAATAACTGAAAACTGCGCTTTGATACATCAGCCGTGCGCTCATCTTTATTGGTTAAATAGCGAATCAAACGATAACTGGCGTGCACAATTTTTTGTTGCTGTTCAATACTCAATTTTTTAAATTCAGCGCTATCTCGAACACTAATATCGTTTGATAAAGTAATTGCCATAGCTCTGTGCTGATCAGACAATTGATTTAACTGGTTGTCTAAATGAGTTCGAACCGAAGGACGATAATGCACATCTGTGATCAATTCTTTATCTCGTACCACTCTTACGGTATCAATAGGAATGGCAACACCCGGAAACTCTTTCATCAGCTGGCTACTTGGACGAGCAATATCAATTAACTCTAATAAACGATACGCACAGTTTTCATCGAAAAAATAATAATCGAAATTAATATCTCTAAGCTCCCAAACATGGGCGAGCATACGATCAACTTCATCGGCAGTAAGGTTTAATTTATACTCCCATAAGTCTCTATTTTCAGCACGGTTATATTCTTTGATTTTTTCAAAATATGGATTGGCCGCAAAATTACCTGGGTAACCACCACCTAGGCCTCGTACGGCATAGACCAAACCATTTTCATCGGCTGGAATATTGGCACCAAAATTTATGGCATGAGATAGGTAAGTCGAATGGCTTTCAACATTATAAGGGTCAAAACGTAAAAAGGTATGGCCATACATAGATGACGGGCTGTTTAATTGACTAGACGCATAAACAAGCACAACAGACTCGGTATTTAAATCACTGCGCCACAGATCATATTCACTACAGACTGCTTGAGTGATATTCGCAAAATACTCAGGTAATTGCTTTAGGAGAAACTTTTTCCTTGCTGGAAAACGACACTGAGACTCAGGAGAGTCTTTAAAAGCGGTTAAGGTGGCGACAAATTCGGCTATCGGATCGACCTTACCGTTATCGGCAAAAAAGAAACGGCTATCATCAACAAAACTTTCATAGCTTTGAGAAAATTCAGCTTCTTGGTAATAAAGTAACTTTAGCCAAAAATCATTCTTGGCCACAGATAATTGTTTGGCAGATAGAAATGTAGATTTATTTAATACCTCAGTATTCGTCGTGTCGGTTTCAGCCTGCACTAAAAACACTATACCCCACACAGCACAAAGAGAGGCTAATCGTTTTATCATAAATTTTAATACCGTTATTTTTATTTTAATGGAAGTGTTACGTGATACCCATTTGATTAAGTATGTGATCAACAGGGTATTAGTTATTTATACATGAATTGCGGCAAAAGAAAAGGGGCTAAAAAGCCCCTTTAGAATAGTTTGACAAGATTAATCAGCAACAGTGTATTTTGCTAGTTGCTTATCTTCTTCCATAACAGTAAACATAGTTGCAACAACTTCTTCAGTAGTTACGTTTTCTGATGGGAACATTCTATCGAAATTTGTATGTAGAGTACGTTTAAAGTTAGCACGGTCATGCTCTTCTACGCCCATAGAAACAGCAACTGCAGTAAGTGCTTCACCATCACCACGTGCTACATCTTCAGTAAACTCATCCATGATCATGCTCACATCAACCATTTCTTTACCGCCGTAAGTAAGCGCGCCAGAAGTAGAACAACCATTGGTACCAAAAGTCATACCAAACGTTGCGTTACCTGTTGAACCATTAGTAAGAGACGCCATTACATGTGAAGGCGTACCAGATTGCCCTTTAAACAACATGTTACCCCAACCACAGTTTGCTCCACCTGGAGAGGCTGCCATTGCCGTTGAAGAAACAGTTAATAATGCTGCTGTAATTAAAATCTTTTTCATGAGTTAATCCCTGTAAGTCGAACTTTATTAGTTAATATTTTTATGTTGTAAATCTATGATTTTCACCACAAAACTACCTAACTTAGAAGTAGTTAAATTGAATGTAGTACAGATTGTTATTCAGTACAACTGAAATCCGTTTAAAAAAAACAGATTAAATGTGATTATTTAACAATAAGTTAGTAACACAAGAAATTATTAAACATTTCATCTACCGATTTATCTATTAAATCCTAGTATTTTGCAGGCTCGAACTAAATTAAGGATATAAAATATCCGGACTTACCCTAGCCTACGCCGGTATAAAAACTCTTAGCGTAAAATATTCATGCTAGGTTCTGTAATGATTAGCAGATTTTCAATCGGGTAATTGTGACTGCAGTTACTATAAAAGCCGAATAATATAAGCTCAGCAATGTAATAAACAACCTATCTTCAGTACGTTACGACTATTAATTGCTGCCTCAAAAAACGATTGCTATACTTTACCATAAGGTATATTCGACGAAATATAATTAGCTTAACCTGTTATGCTTTTTATTACTGATGGTGTTGCCGACTAATGATTATTAGCTCATTATAGCAATTAGCATATTTTTCTACTTTGCCTAAAATGCACAGTATGACTGGCAAGGGAGCCTAAGTGCGATTTTTAAAAGTTTTGGCAATTGCTGTTGTCACCTTACTCATTATTTTGACCATCACTTATCATGCTCGTGTTGCCGTTATAAACCACGTCGCAAAACAGCAACTTAGTTTAGTTCAGGTAAAAATCACTTGTCTGAATTTTAGCCTGACCAGCAATATGACCGTTGTTGTCGATAAATTATGTTTACAAAGCCCTAAGGCCGATATTGAAATAGTTGATATGGCCGTGCAGTGGCAATATTCCCCGCAATTTAAGATAACCTATATTGATGTTAAGCACGCACAGATTAAAGGTACTGAACATTTATTTTCGAGCATAAACGATATCCCCAAAAGCAATGAACACAGTAGTAATAACCAAAACATCAGGCAATTATTACAAGCATCATTAACATCTTACATTAAGCAAATCAGCCAGTTTCAGCTGCCCATGAACATCAATATTGCCGAGCTATCCTATTTACCTTTTACGGTAAAAAACAACGCTAAAACATCAAGAGAACCGGCACAAAACCAACAAAAAATGCCATACATTGCTAGCCTATCGGCAGTAAATAACAGCTTATCTGTTTCGTTAAAAGACGCCGATAAAATTGAGTTTATCAAGGCTAAACTCAGCAAAAACATAGACAATTTCTCAATCGCTTTATCAACTAAATTAAATCCACTAAAAAGTTTCGCCAATGCTCATCAGCTACCTATAACGGCAGAATTACAACACAGCTTAGACGTTAACGAAGTTTCAGGTAGCGTCGACACCTTAATAACGTATCAGGCTGACTTGCTCAGTATGCAGAATAAAATAACGGATCTTACCATAGCTTCTGAGCAAGGCATTGGCCGAAGCGGTGCTTTTAAGCTGAAGGCGGCACTTAATTTTAAAAGCCAATTGCAATTAATGGCAAACAACACAGTCAATAAAACCAACAACACTAAAAGTGCAACAACCGATAAAAGTAATTCCGAAATAGCGTTAACCTTTGCCAGAAAAAATGAAGTATCGCTGCAGTATAGCCAAGCCCATCTTTTTACCATGTTGACAGAAAACAAAGTATCGCCGGCTATAATTTCAATACTTAAAGACAATCCACTGCCACAATTAAGCTTAAAGCTACAAGACAAGGCAACGCTTAATTTAAACGATAATAAAGTAAACCTTAGTAGCCTTGAAATCACTGCTGGCGGTGATGAACGAGTTCACCAAGTTAACCTTAATAATATTAGCGTTACTTTGCCTGACAGCAGCATTGCAGTAAGTAACGTAAATGATCGCAAAGCTGAAAAATCGGCCAATCAAACCTCTCATGCAATTGTGGTAGAAGGTTTTACTATTGATAGCCAGGTTAAATTAGCTGACTTGGAAAAATTTACTACCGCGCCCATTTATCTACATTTAGCTGGATCGCTAAAGAAAACAGCAAAACACACAGAGCTTAAGTTAACCGAAAACTCCTCAATCACCACAAAAAATATTGTACTGGCTAAACAGCAAAGTACTGGCAAACAAATAAGTTTAGCAAAACATAGCAAGGCAAGTGCGACATCTAAAGCGAAAGCGTTATTAACCCTAAAAACACTATCGGTATCGCTAGAAGGTAGTTTGCAGCTATTTGCGGATAACGCAGTGAATATAAACTTAAAAGCTCATAGCCAAGCGACAAGAGTAAATATACCAAAAACACTGCAACTAAATTCGTTTGATATTTTTAGTGACATTAACGGTAACCTTGATGACATTCGTATAAATGCCTCAAGCCGTGCTGACGGAGTTAATCTTGGCAGTATTATTATTACTGGCCCTGCGGTGTCGCCTAAGGTGCAATTTGCCGCAACCAATTTACAACTGACCGACTTATTATCATTGAATATACAACTGCCGGTTAAAATTGAGCTTATCGATGGTTTATTAGATTACCGTGTTTCCGGCCAATTAACTGATTTAAGCACTATTGAAAACACGCCTTTTAGTGCTGCAGTTGCGGTAACGTCGGTTACCGGCGAAGTTGATGGCATTTGGTTACAAGAGCTGAGCTGGCAACAACGTTTCAGCTTACTTGCCGGCACAATAACCACCAGCCCTAATACCTCTGAAAACTTAACGGTTGAGTTAATTGAAACCGCCACTCCTCTATCAAAACTTTCAATGAACACAAATTGGACATTCAATAAAAGCTTTAAGCTTTATGCCAGCAAACTTAAGGCGAATGTTTTAGGGGGCAGTTTTTCCATTGCAAAGATACAATGGCCGTTCGAACCTGGCCATTCAGCTGACGTTCAGCTACATAGTATAGACTTAGAGCAAGTATTAGCATTGGACAAGAAGCAAGGTATTGTGGTCACAGGTAATATATCAGGACAACTTCCCGTTACATTTGACGGTGAAAAATATATTATTGAAGATGGTGAGCTACACAATATTAACAATGGCTTAATACAGGTAATTGACAATCCGGCAGTGGCACAGCTCAAAGCCAGCAATAGTCAGTTACAATTGGCGTTTGATGCGCTGCAAAACTTGCACTACCATCAGCTTTCCTCAGCAGTTTCTATGGGCGGTGATGGTTATATGCTTTTAGATACCGTGATAAAAGGTCGCAACCCCGATATCGATAACGATGTTAATCTCAATTTGAATTTAAATTACGACTTGCTTGGATTACTTGAATCCTTGTCAATAACACAACGTTTTGAAGAAAAAATTATCAAAGGTTTACAAAAAAATAAGGAGTAAGTATGAGGAAAACATTAACCGCTGTGATAGCTATTTTTATAATGAGTGGCTGTACACATAAGGTAGAAGTTAGCGCAAAAGAGCCGATCACGATTAATTTAAATTTAAAAATTGATCATGAAATAAAGGTGAAAGTAGATAAAGAACTAGATGATATGTTTAGTGAAGAAAGTAACGTATTTTAGGGAAATATAATGAATAACTTAACGAACAGATTTATAAAAAAACTAAGCTGTGCTCTTTTGGTTTCAACTATAGCTTTTTCAGCTTGGGCTATTTCACTTGGCGACGCAAAACAGCAAGGGCTGGTAGGTGAAATGCAAAATGGTTATTTAGGCGTAGTTGTTGATAGCCCCGAAGTTAAAAGCTTAGTGGCAACTGTGAATGAAAAACGCAAAAGCATTTATATCAATTTAGCTCGTGAAAACAAATTAACCATGCAACAAGTTACGGCTTTAGCTGGTGAAAAAGCCTTGGCTAAAACGCAATCGGGTCATTTCATCAAAGATGCCTCGGGGCAATGGGTAAAGAAATAAGAAATAAAAAATAGAAACGTAAAGGGGGCAATTCAGCCCTCTTTCATTGCCCTGTGCCACTAACGTATATTAAAGCCCAAGCGTTGCAATGCTTTGCTGACAGTTTCAGCATTGTTTGGTTTTGCTGGTTACCTATCGATGAAAAAGTATGATAAGCCATTGTATTAAATTTAAATAAAAAACCAAAAATAAAACCTTGCCACTTCAAATATCACCTAACAAATAAGTATTCATGATGGCTAAGACCTCAGATAAAGGCAGCCAAACCTAAGGCGTAATGTATTTCGCTTAAGAGAGTGATGATGCCTTTAACAAACAACAACCATTCTAAAAACGAAAAAACAAACATATATTCTTTGACTAAATAGAAAATTTTGGTCTAAGTTTTTAATACTTTAAAATTGATATGGATGTCGATTAATATGTTTAAATCATTGCTTTTTGCCTGTTTTTTATTCTTTTCTTTGTTTACCACACAAACTTGGGGGATTGAGATTTCACCTGAAGGAGTCGTAACGATTGACTTTGAGGAATTTGTTGGTAATTCCAGTACAACTACGCCAATCATTAGAGATCTCGACTTGTATGATAAAACAATACTAGTCAGGAAAGCGAAAGGTGGGCATGAGCGCAAAGTGCCTATCCTCGATAGAACAATACATTGGTTAAATCGCTATACAAATAAAGTTCGCCCGAAACAGGCAAAGTTGGTTAGCGGTGATGCCTTATTCTTAGGTGAAACAGGTAAACGTATATTACCAAGTAAATTGACTGATATGGTAGGACGTTACATGCGCCGTTCAGTTGTTGCGGATAAAGGGGCTGGTCACTTACTGAGACTCTCAACCGCGACACATATGATGAATAACGGTGCGGATATCAGAAAAATTCAAGAGTTATTGGGCATTCTGATATTAGTACCACTCAACTTTACACGCATGTTTCAATGAACGCATTGCGCGAAGAGTATATCAGAACGCATCCATTTGCGAAAAAGTGAGCAGCACCTAATTAAGGGAGGAGTAACATGATCCCCAAACTCGTCAAGTTGTATCAATACACTTGTGACCAAGCAGAGGAAGGCAAATGCATTAGACTCTATCAAGACGAAGCTGGCTGGTAATATATGCACGCATTTATTCGCATGGAGGGCTTTCGCACGCCATTTAGCTCTATTGAATAAATCGCGTTAAGCCAAGGGCTAACAGGTATGAAAAAGACAACTGAGCTTGAAGTCACCGAAGAAATGTACCAGTTAATAAAGCAGTCCTGGGAGAATGTTATTAAGCAGTATCAAGACAATAACACGCCAGATGAGGATGGCTAATGTGCGCTTAGTATAAATGTTGGTGGTTTAAAATTATCGCCACATTCACATTCTTAGTGGATAAATTCCGGTAAAAATAAACCATAGGATTGTATTTTTTTATACGCTATGCAGTTTTTTATCCATGTTTTTTCATCAAAAGCTAAATCTAGCCAACACTAAAAGCTAAAATAAAATTTCATTAAAAGCTAAATCTGAGTTACACTAAAAGCTAAAACATTAAAAGCTAGCCTTGATATAAGGTTGACTTGGAGTTCGGCATTATGAACCAAATATCTCAAAAACTTGCTCAGTCATTAGAGCAACTAAAATCACTACAGGATAATGGCATCGTAGCGCTTCAGTCAAAAATGCTAGAGCGAGCCGACCGAGAGCGCCTAACCAAACATGGTTTTATTAAAGAAGTCATGCGCGGTTGGTATATACCGTCGAGCCCAGAAGAAAAAGCCGGTGACAGTACATCCTGGTACGCATCGTTTTGGGATTTTTGTGGCGCTTACCTTGATGCGCGACTTGATGGACGTTGGTGTTTGTCGCCAGAGCAGTCGATACAGTTACACATTGGTGATAGAACGGTTCCTTCACAATTACTTGTACGCTCGCCAAAAGGTAGGAACAACCCCACGATACTCTTGCATAACACATCTGTATTTGATTACAGGCTTGACCTACCAGATGAAGCCCATCTAGACGTAGTCGATGGGCTGCGTGTTTATAGTTTGGCTGCAGCATTAGTGCAATGCACTTCAAAAACGTTTACACAAAACGCACTTCATATGCGAACAGCCTTATCGATGATAAGCGATGCATCGCAAATATTGGCAGTATTATTAGAAGGCGAGCACATTACGGTTGCGGGTCGCTTAGCGGGGGCTTTTCGAAATATTGGGCGGGATATTATAGCTGACAACATTATTAAAGGCATGAATGCTGCTGATTACAAGGTAAAGGAATCTGACCCATTTGAAGATGAGTCGCAGATATTGTTTGGCCGTAGAGAAATGTCGCCTTATGTAAATCGAATGCGATTAATGTGGGTTGCTATGCGAGAAGACATCATCGCGAATTTTCCTGAGCCTCAAGAAATTAGTGATACAGAGCAATATCTACATGAAGTAGAAGGTAAGTTTGTGACCGATGCCTATCACTCACTATCCATAGAAGGTTATCGTGTAACGCTGGAGCTTATCGAGCATGTACGCAGCGGCGATTGGGACCCCGCGCAATCGGATGAGAGCAAGACACATTTGGATGCTATGGCCGCCAAGGGGTACTGGGATGCATTTGTAGAAGTAAAAAAAGCTGTTGAGCGTGTTCTTAAGGGAGAAAATGCCGGTGACGTATTAGATAGAGTACACGGCGATTGGTATCTGGCACTATATGGCCCAAGTGTTGCTGCAGGTATTGTTAGTCAGGCAGATTTGGCAGGCTATCGCTCGGGATCTGTGTATATACGCCAGTCAATGCATACACCACCCAGTGTCACAGCATTACGAGATATGATGCCGGCACTTTTTGACCTTTTAATAGAAGAAGAAAACCCTGCTGTACGCGTTGTTTTAGGGCATTTTATCTTTGTTTATATCCACCCATATTTTGACGGCAATGGCCGTATGGGACGTTTCATCATGAATTTAATGATGGCTGCTGGTGGTTATCCGTGGACTGTTGTTCCGGTAGAGCGACACGATGAATATATGCAGTCACTTGAAGCTGCAAGTGTGAATGAAGATATTGTGCCATTTACTAAGTTCTTAGGCTCTTTATTGTAAGTACAACTTAGGCAAGGAAGCCTAAACAAAGCTGCATCACATCATTTGGATTTTTGTGCGAAATATGTCACTATGGTCTAAAGCTAAACAAGGGAATGTTATCGTTATTTCAAATCACAAAATATCATATAACCATTTGTAATATAAAAAGTTAATGCTTATTAACATGCAAGGACAAGCACACCTAACACCTAAATTAGTTTACAATTACTTCAGATATAACGACACTGAACTTGGACGTTATATTCAATCGGATCCAATTGGTTTAGCTAGTTAAAACAATAAATACCCTATTTAGATATTTGTAACTTGTTCAATAATTGACCGGAAAAATTATATAAGTCACCAGGCCACCTTGCTGATAAATAGTTACGGTCGTTAACAACAAAACCCCTAGCCAATTTATCGGAGGTGTCACGAAGTAATGGTAAAGGGCCTGGAATAAAGTTGTCTTTTACCTTTAACGCAGCCGTCACTTCATCTTCAACAGTGATTTCAGGATAGGTTAGGTAGTAATCTTTTAACCACAAACGCGTGATATTGTAGGCCATTAATTCTTGAGATTTCAATAAACACGTGGTTTTGTAATTATAAAGCACCGATTTATTTGTCTGAGGATCTATGCTTCTAGCAACAAGTACAACGCCATGACAAATAGCAGCAACAGTTTTATTGATAGCAAAAAAATCAACAATCAATTGTTGTAACACCTTGGATTCTAAATACTCTTTAACTGTTTTATCATGACCACCAGGTAAATATATTGCGTCAAAATCACTTGCTTGCACTTCGGTATATTTTAGTGGATTTGAAAATGCGGTATCTTGATCAAGGAGAGTGTAAGCCTCAACGGCATCTTGCCTTGCGGCTAATATGGGTTTGAGTAAGCCTAAATTATCTCCATTAAGCATGCGAGGGTCTGTTTTCGCTTTTTTCCCATCAGGCGTGATAAACACGAATTCAACCTGTTCTTGAGACAATAGTTTCCATGGGATAGCAACCTCAGACGGGTCACACCCCTCTCGAGGTAAAGGAACAAGCAAACGTTTCATACTATTCTCAATTATAATTGTTTATAAAAAATGGCTGTGCCATCTAAATGATGGTTTTTTATTTTCCTATTAATTTCTCTTAAAACCTTTCTTAATTTGCTATATGTGGATGTGGTTAAATAGAGTTGATTGTTAATCAATCATACACCACAAAACCAATAAACACCTTGATATATATATGATATTTACATAATAATTAACCGGTCAAACGGCTTTGGTAACTTAGAGTAGTCGCGCCTAAACTGGTATTATCTACGCATACTAGTAACGCTACCATAACCCTAAAATTGCTATATTTAATTAACCCTTTAACCATACTTAGCTATCCTCCTTGGAAGCTAAAGTCCGTGATGTACTCGAACTGCCATAGATTATTACTGGTGACTAGGCGTATTTCTAATTGTAGTAACAAAATCAATCATATTTTTCCTTAAAAGCTAACAGCCATCTGCAAGCTTTTATTTGTAGTTTTAAACGATTTCCAACTCGGAAATATCATTCCTAGAACATTGAATTACGTCAGCGCTTAGCTGAAACTAATGCTCATTGGATAGTTTAACTAGCCTTTCTGCCTGCCAGCGCAGCCACCCCGTAGCACCAAGACTGATTGCTTTTTGGGCAAGTGCACGCGCCTGATCATAGTAAGATTGATCAAAGCGAAGTTTACCTAAGCGATAATAGCTTTCGGGGTAGCGAGGTGCGATACGAATTGCTCTTTCTAAAGATAATACCGCGGCGGAGTCATCACCCTTGATTAATTGTTGTTCTGCCTTTTCAATTAGAGCGACAACTGCGGCAGGAGCTCGCGCCACACTGTCTACAGGAGCGGGTTTTGCTTTAACGTTTGGTATTGGTTGAGCTTTATCTTCAACGGTTGGTGTGGTTGAACATGCAGCTAAAAACCACGGGAAACACAACAAAGTTATTTTTTTATTCAATCTCAATATTTTCTCATCGCTATCAATTGTTTATTAAGTCACGAAACCAATCGATAACTTTTTCAATGCCTTTACGGCAACGTATTTCTTCATTGGGTTCATAGCCAGCCACAAATGGTAACGCAATAGCATTAGCACAAGACTTTTGACTGCCTTGACCGGTATCATTATCAATCCAAACAACTTTTACATTTTCTGGTGGTAAATTCTGAATGGGTAAGATGGAACGTTGGCTAAAAATATTGGCCCAGACTCTTAACGCACCACTTGCGCCAGTTAAACCGGTACTGGCATTATCATCCCGACCGAGCCAAACTACCGCCATCATATCACCCGAAAAACCGGCAAACCAGCTATCGCGTAAGTCATTAGTTGTGCCTGTTTTACCCGCCACTGAAAATTCGGGTAGCAACCAATTAAGTGCTTTTGCGGTACCTTCATGAGTTGCAGCCTGCAAGGCATGACGCAAAATATAAATAGATGCCGCATCGAATCGCTGTTCAACGGCCAATGGATAGCTATTTAATACCTTACCGCTGGGCTCTATAACCGCATTTATCGCCTGCAGCGGCGTATAAAATCCGTCAGCCGCCATCGTTTGAAACATTTGCCCGACTTCAATAGGAGCCATTCCTACTGCACCTAACGTAATTGAAGGCAAGGCGGACAGTTTCTGCTCAATCCCTAAACGATTAATGGTCTCGAGTATGGGATCTAAGCCAATTTTATTGCCTAATCGCGCCGTTGCTTGATTGTATGAATTAGCTAATGCCCGATATAACAGCACATCCCCATGACTGGTTTGATCGTAATTCTTAGGCGTCCATTCACTGCCATTTGGTAATTGCAGCGAATATTCCTCATCATTAACAAGAGAAGCAAGGCTGTACGTTTCAGGTTGTTCAATAGCCGTTAAATACACGGCGGGTTTAAGTAGTGAGCCAACTTGTCTGCGTGCATCTATAGCGCGATTAAATCCTGCATAGCGTCCATCTCGTCCACCGACAATAGCTAACACCGCACCAGTATTTGGCCTGGTGATTACGACTGCGCCTTCAAGCTTTTTACTTTGACCACTAGATTCATGCTTGGCAATAACTTTGTTTAAACTCTGTTCAGCACTGGATTGCACTAATGGATCAAAATGGGTAAAAATAGATAAGCCATTAGAGCTTAGATCTTCGGCTTTATAATCTCGCTGTAGTTGGCGTCTAACTAAATCAAGATAGGCAGGGTAGCGTTTTATCTTAGAGTCACCTCTTTCTCCCATAGTTAATGGTTGCTTTTTTGCTCGCTCAGCACTGCTAACATCAAGATATTTTTCTCGAACAGCAATATCTAGCACCAAGTTTCGTCGACTTATTGCCCGCTCAGGGTTTCGCCAAGGGTTATAATAATTAGCGCCGCGCACCAAAGCCACCAGCATAGCTTGCTGTTCAAGAGACAACTCAGCCAAGGGCCGTCTAAAATAATACTGACTAGCTAAACCAAAACCATGTATAGCACGAGGGCCATCCTGACCAAGATAGATTTCATTTATATAGCCTTCTAAAATTTCAGTTTTACTAAAATGAAGTTCGAGCAATAAAGCCATTAATGCTTCTTGCGCTTTACGCGAAAAAGTACGCTCTGAGCTTAAGTAGAAGTTTTTAATTAATTGTTGAGTTAGTGTTGATGCCCCTTGGGAAATACCTCCACCTTTAACGTTTGCAAGCGCCGCCCGAGCAATACCGCGAGGGGAGATGCCAAAATGTTGATAAAAATTATCATCTTCAACGGCCACTAACATGTTTTGCAGTGATGTTGGTACTGCCGACAACTTTACTAATAATCGGTCTTCGTTATGAGCTGGGTAGATGCCACCAATTACCAAGGGCTCTAGACGCACCAAATCAACTCCATCGCTAGTTTTTAAATCCAAAATTGTTCGATTCTTCAGCGTTATTTCGATTTGACGCTCTGGCTCTAGGTAATCGCTAAACTGAAAGCCGGGAGTGTATAAATGAATACGACCCCTTTTGATCATTACTTGTCCAGGCTGAGTAACGTGATTTACAAATTGATAACCCAACAGCTCTAATTCAGTAGTTAAATCAGTAACACTTAACACCGCGCCTTCATATAACTCTAGCGGACGTGCATATACAGTAGAGGGCACAGACCACTTTTTTTCAGTAAAGGTAGAACGTATAACAATGTCGAGATAAACCATGACAACAGAAAAACCAACCGTAGCAGCGAGCAGTAATTTCCACCATAATTTTTGAGTAAATTTTTTCTTCGGTTGCGCCAAATTAACCTCGGTTCATGCGTTGAAATTGAGTTGAGCTAATTAACCATAAAGCTAACAACACGCTCTGTACTCATCCTATATTAATGGATTTATTATAGGCCTGTTCATAATTACGTAATAGCGAATCATACAAATAACCGAAAAATTAATTGCTTAACTAAAAAAGAAAAAAGCCACCCACTGTAACTGGCAATTTTCTAATATTTGAATCTAGTATTTCAAAATCAGATTTAACCTAACCATTAGCCCTTCACCATCATTTAGTTTATGCATGTTTTACTTATGTATTGTTAAGAAATTCATTATTTTGGCCACTTTAGTAACATCAGATCCGTAATTAAGTTTCAATGTTACCTTACATGTCACTAAAACTTCCTGATTTTACAAATATTTATCGTTTTCTTTCGGACATAAAAAAACCAGAACACCTTGATTTTAAAGGCTACTCTAGTCTTTATTGGTTCTTACTGAACCTTGTTTTGGTGCGGCGTGTTGCTGACTCGAACTTTTCCAGGCACAAAAAAACCAGTTAGATTAATAACTGGTTTTTGTATTTGGTGCGGATGGAGAGACTCGTAAAAACATGGCAACCTATTGTATTAAATAGATAATACGACTCAGAAAAACCAATCTTGTTACCTGTAGTGTTACCTAAAAAACCAATCATCTAGAGAGCCGAACCGTCACGGATAATACCTTTAAACATCGTATAAATATTTTTGGAAACTAATAGCAGTTTCACCAATTACGGCCGGCGTTACCTGGCACCCTGACTACTCAACTCTAAATTGACTTAGTGACACCTGTTAAAATCACCTTAACTATAGCGGAACCCGGCCTATTTTTGTATCAGTTTGTGGAGCAGTTGTGTTACACCTAATCAAGCATATTTTCACATTAATCAATCTGATCTTTCGCAGTCGAAATGAAACCTGATCTCGCGTCACTTGCAATCGTTCTCATTTATTTTGAAAAATATCAGCAAACGAAAACACCTAGTGCAACGGAGTAATCTTTCGTTACAAAGAGTGCCCTATTTATTCATTTTTAAAGTTTCAAACGCTCTGACCCCATTGGTTTTAGTACACCTTTGATAGCTGAGTCTATTCTTAATTGCACGCTAGTATGGTCAGACGCTTTTAAATCATTCGCCATTTGGGCACGAATAGGATTTAAATCAACATACGCCATGCAGGTTAACAACGATGCATCATCAAGCAAGTCTTGTGAAGTAAAGCGCCCTTCCCAGAAACGGCCGGTACAATTATCTTCAGCATTTTCTAAACGAGCTATGTATTCATTTAAGTCTTTCATAAACCAACTTAAACTTGATAATCGCTCTCTATAAATTCTGGCAGTCGCTTTTATTGTTGGTATTAGTGTGGAGTCGAAACAGGTTTCATCACAAAATTTTCGGGTGAGTAAAGTACCATAATGAATTTTATGCCACCGCTCGAGCACTTCTTTAGCGGTAAGTCGCTTAGATTTTTTGCTATCAACTTTTATGACAACATGAGTGTGGTTACTCATCACGGCAAAAGCACAAACATCTATGGTATACACAGATGATAAAAATAATAATCGTTCTTGCACCCATTCTCTGCGATGTTCAAATGATTTTTGAGTAATTGCATCCTTACCACACAAAAAAGCACGCCTTACACAGCGAGATACGCAATGGTAATATGGGGTTTCAGACAAGAAGATTTGTTGCTTCCTTGGTTTTGGCATAATAACTCCTCCATGAGTTAAATTATAAATTTAATACTAGGTAAAAAATTTAAACATTGCCAGTTACAGTGGGTGGCTTCTTATTTTTTAGTAAATTGGAAATTGTATAAATATTGAACTACGTTAAATGCATTGATATATTTAAATAATATAATTACAAGACATCGGATGTTGTTTGTTACTCGTATTTATTCAAATAGCTACCTGCTCTATTTCTTGCATTAATTAATACGCTATCTTTTTCAGTGACTTTGCCTATTTTATTAATTTTAGATTAATTAACAACAATATTAAGGAAATTATTATGCCATTTGCTATATTGAGAACCCCGGATGGAAATCGAATTGTGGCCACAAATGGTGGCAGCGTCGGCGTTGCATCAAATCTTCCTTCAGACTCTGTGCCGTTTTTGACAACTGCAAAGATGATCGGGCCTAATGAAGGTTTTACACTTGTTTCGTTAGGCAAGTTCTCATTCGCGCTGAAAACGGCAAACGGGCACTTCGTTTCAGCCCCAAATGGCGGTGGGCTAGGCGCCCCATCTTCAGTTGCAGATGGCGCCGTTGCGTTGACCACTAACGGTACGGTTTCAGGCCCAAAGGAAACTTTCTACATAATTCCAATCTCGCGCGAAAATAACCTTGTTGCAATTCAGACTGAGGATCATTCCTATGTCACAGCCGTTAATGGTGGCGGCATTGGCGCACCCCCAGGCTATTCCCGTGATCAGTGGCCATTGGTAGCCGACTCCTCCGAAATTAGCGACGATTGCAAATTTGTTATCCATTACGAGCCACGACCTAATAGGGTTCGCTCGGGGAAACCAACTGCAGAACAGGTTGCAGCACAAAAAGCGAGATTTGAGCCATTGACGTCAGAGGCAGGAGCCATAATGACCTCCCTGTCAAGAGAAAATTCTGGTCTGCTTCAAAAGTTACATGATAAATTGATCACTGGCGAGCAGTTAATTTGGGGTCCATTACTGGATGAAGACACGATGCAAATAATCCAGCAAGTTAGAGCTTTGCCAGAGTTTATGCGTTTGGCCAATGCAGGCACTGATCATTTCTCTAATCGTCAGGGCATAGCATTCGGTATCAATTTTGGTGTTGCTGCAGTTCTCGATCTTGAAGGGTTTATCGGATTTCTTATTGATTTCGATGCTGACTCTGGGGCTGTTATTATCTCATTTGAATTTGGCCTGAAAACCAATATTGAAGCACATTATGGTCTTCAAGGTACGTATTACTTTGTCCCTGCCTCAGATGTTCTTGGTTGGGGTTTCAGTTTTATGCTTGGGGCCGGGGAAGGAACTGGATTTAGTGTCGGTTTCACAATCAATGGCGGGCAATTTGCTCCCACGGTCTACGCTGGGCTAACTGCTGGTGTTCTGCCAATTGATGCTGCAGGGATTGCCAGCTACACATGGGGAAGTAAGCTCGCATCATTGACTGATCCAACTGCGTCAGCAAAATCGCGCGTATTGGTAACTCTCAAAAATGGCGATGTTATGCACAATGATGGAAGCGACGATGTATGGACGAGGCTGTCCACCCCACGTCCAGTGTCTTACACATTAAGTTGGGGTACACGTGTTGCCTATGTCACAACTAATAACACGCTTTATGCTATGGAAGGTGCACTTGATCCGATACCAGCAGTTCAATACGACAATGTTAATATGGTTCAACTTGTTGGCAATCGAATTGGTGTTTCACAGGGATGGGGTAAAGGAGCTATTGTTTTTTATAAAGAAGGCGCTTTAAATGCAGGCTGGACTTCAACTGAATATAGAAACCTGACCAACTGGACCTTACTAGAAGATAGATTAGCTGTGATAGATTCAACTACAAACGACCTTTTGGTGAAACCAAAAGCGTGGAATTCAAATTGGGTCACGGTTGCCAAAAACATTAAAAAATTTAGTCTTTCGTCTGATCAGATTCTCTATGTGGATCAGAACTCAGTACTTCATTCTGCATCTGGAACGGACTTAAATAGTCTGACTTATGCCATACAACTACCCGATGTCTTTAAAGCTGTTGTAAAGAGCAATACGATGACGGCCTTGAAAACAGATCTCACATTATGGCACAAAGGTTCCAACTCGCAAGATAACTGGCAGAAAGTAGCAAGTGATGCAACAACTTTCGCTATGTATCTGAATCCCAAAGGCACTGCATATGACAGGCTAGCATATGTTGACAGCAATGGAGCATTGCGTGTCAGGGATGACAGTAAAGATAACTGGCATGTGATTTATGAATCTGATGTTGTGAATTTTGTAGCCTCATTCGAACGGATTGTTGTACAAATAAATGACGGACAATTTGGAGTTGTTCATATTTATGACGGTCCGGCATCAGCGGCCAAATTGACCGCGCAAATTTCTGGGGCTACTAATTTCTCGATATCGTGGCAGGACACGTTTCCGCGCTGATGATTCATTAATCATTTCCTTTGAACATTGATCTAATATTCGGTATCTATTTGCTATCTTTGTAAATAGATTTCAATGCGATTTAATTACAGAGAAGTGGATATCATGAAAATAATCATTACATTACTATTCAGTATCCTTACTGGTTTCGCCCAGTAGTTGCCATACCTGCTAGTTTGGAGGACCGCAATAGTGGATTCAATCCAGCTGATGTCTGCAATGATTACAAAACAACGGTTGTTAAATCACTGCAAGACAAATATTGGTATGAATTAACTGATGGTGTTTTTACGGTCAAAATTGCAGGCACAGATGGAACATCAAATCCGCGCTCAGCTTTCAGCTGTTACTAAAACTTCCGGATTTCACAAGTTTTTATCGTATTGTTTCGGACATAAAAAACCAGAACACCTTGGTTTTAAAGGTTATTCTGGTCTTTATTGGTTCTTACTGAACCTTGTATTGGATGGAGAGACTCGAACTCTCCACCTAACATTTTATTTTTGTTTAGTTTCAATGGCTTATTTCATTTTCATTTTTCACGGACGAATTACGGACGAATGAAATTAAAGTTTTTTACATGATATTTTCTAATGAATAGTCTGCAGTTCAGTTGTCATTACCACAGTTGAAATGATTGACTAAATAGATGATTTTTTAATGATAAATATTATTACAATTAATTTGGTGTTGCTTAGTATGTTACTAAAGAATAATTTTCCTTCATTTAGGCACTTGAACTGGCAAGGCTAAGGCGACGGATTTTGAATTCTTCGTTACGGCTTATATCCAAAGGGATCCAGTTGTATTTTGATTGCGCTAGGGTGTGATTTAAATGGATCTTGTGAGATCCAATTAGCAATAAGTACGTAATCCACCCATAGATTTAATAAGCTATGAATTAGGTAATATACTATTTGTTAGGTTAGTAGTAGGTGTAAATATCTCTTGAGGTATAAGTCTTAGCTTTAACATTTCATTTTACTTTGGAAATCTGATACAAAAAAGGTGCTTGTTTAGTTGTTACAGTGAGGTACGGATTCAGCAGCCGTTAATAGTTGTTAATAAATGTCACTATAATTTAAATTTGCCCATTAGGCCTTGCTATTGGATCATATTCATCATCGAAACATAACCTTTCTGTATTATCAAATCTAAGGATTAATCGACTTTTCATATCTTTGTCATCAGAAAAAACAGTATACCAAATTGAAAACATCCCCCGAGAAACTGCAATATCAACGACCATTTCTCTAAAGTCTACGGTATCATTTCTAAGCAAACGAGCTTTATTATCAGTTGCTTTTTGCCATTCTACCTTTCTATGTACCCAACGTTTGTCTTTAGCTGTTGGAATTACAAAACCAGCTACAGTTGAGTCAGGATGACGGTTTAGTCCTAACAATTTCCAAGTATCTTCAATCCTTTGATCTAATATTCCTCCAAACCCTGTAGATGGTAATATTCTACCTTCTGATTCATATTTAAAAGCTCTTAATGTGTTTTCAGAATCAGGCCAAACATAATCAACTAAATTTAACCTGTCACTTCCTTTAGAAGAGTTACAATTACCGCATGCCAATAGAAAGTTGGTCCATTTAAGTTTAAGATTCGGATATTTACCTTTAGGCTTTTTATGTTCAACGTGAATCCCACCAGCAATCCATCTTTCACAATAAGAACAGTTTTCTCCAAGGCGAGAAATTAATGGTTGTTGAGCATTATTATAAGGACTAAAATCTCCGAGATCCCTCCCTTTATTTACTGGTCTCATTTCATTGAGCCTTTTTACTATTTATAATTATTTCTCTTTCAAACTTTAATTGTGCAATGTAAGCAGGATCATCACTGAAAGGAATTACCAACTCATCAAGTTTCGATTTTAATTCATCAATGTCAGATTCGCTATTAGAATCATTTAGCTTTTTATAATATTCTCCCGCCACAAGCATCATTTCTTTATATCGTTTACTCTTCTGAGGAAGTTCTACTCCTTGTATCTCTTCAACAATATCTTCAATACTTGAGTCATGAAATTCACTATCAGATACATTACCAAGTTGAATTAATTTGCCTTCACGTAAAGCTTGAATTAAAAACGGTGAATGAGTTGTACAAATAAATTGAACCAATGGAAAAGTTCGACTTAAACTTTCAATAATATCTCTTTGCCATTTAGGGTGAAGGTGTAAATCCAATTCATCAATCAAGACCACACCTTCTGTTTTTGTGTTTGCGTCCCCAGCCAAGTGTGGATTTAATATAGCCGCTCTTCTAGCCAAATCACAAAACAAACCGAGCATAGTTCTTTGACCATCACTCAAGTGTTCAAAAGGTATTGTTGTACCATCATCAAATTCAATCATTATTCGACTTTTTTCAAAATCAAATTTCAAACCGACACAACCATGTATAGATGCCTTTGCTGCTGCTTTAATCGATGCTAAGACTGGTGTTTCTTTTTTTTGCTGTATAGATGCCAACTCATGTTTGAGAATCCATTCACCAACAGCTTCGTGATCTGCTCCTGTATGGAAGCAATCTATGTATGGGTCAAATCTAGAATACTCAGTTTTTGCGGACGATAAAGTATTAAGTTTATTCTCAGGTAACCAAAGACGATTACATTCATAGAATGCTATAAGGGGTAAGTTAAATTGTTCCCCTGATTCAATATAGTTTAAGATATCAGAACCAAGATCATTAAAATTCAAATTATACCAAGTTGGATAATTACCATATTTAATAGAACCTTCGATCAATGTATCTGAAAATCCTTCCGACTTTCTTCTAGTCCATTTAGCTTTAATATTTTTACGACTTCCGCTTCTATCTATAATTTTAGAAATTCCAACAGCTGTAATGGATGTTTCTTTGGCTTTATCGAACCTATTATCAATTTGTATTTCTCTTATTTCATCTTCTTCTATAGGTCTTCTATTATCGGATTTTTTTATATAAGCATGCGCCCATCCACCTAAAGCAGTAGCGATGGCCTTTAATAAAGACGTTTTTCCGCTACCATTCTCCCCTATAATTAAATTAAACTTTGTGTCAAAAGAAAATTTATCATTTTCAAATAGTTTGAAATTTTTAATTTCTAATTCATCGATATGCATCTGAGTAAGCCTAAAGGGTTAAATCTAAGATATATTTTCTACTGAGCATCTTACTACACAACTATCGAATTAATCTAATAGCAAGCTAGCTCATTTCATTTTTTATTTTTTTTTATACTAGTTCGATACAGAAAATATTCCAATAAAAAAGTATTGCTTAACACTATTATTAGAACACTATATATTGTGCAACTAGATATATTTAAGTATTTTAAAAATATCTTTTTTCAATTTGAATTGAAACATTATCAATTATTCCAACAGATGACTAAAATGAAATATAATTTAAAAGTTACTTTATACAAAGAAGAAATACAAAAATGTATTGATTTTGGTAAAAGATTTGCAGATATTAAAAATCAAAAAAGCTCTTTAGACTTTGGTTCTAACGCAGTTATAAAACGTGATATTACAGATAAAATTGCAGATACTATAGCTGGTAAGTTAGGCGAGTATGCCTTTATGAAGTTTTGTTCTAATCACGGCCTTTTGATAAAAATAGATTTTGATATAACAAAAGGCAAGTTAAATATCGATAATGGGCAAGATATTTCCTTAGAAAACAATCGAATACTCAAAACAAAATTTGATATAAAAGAGTCTAAAAAAAATGCACAGTGGCTTTTAATAGAATCCCATAAAATTAATGAAAACATTATTTCCGCTGATGTATATATTTTAGTAAAAGTTGATTTACCTAAAGATATCGAATCAAACCTAAATGCATTTAATATAAATGAAATCAATGCAGAGATTTCAGGTTACGCACTTAAAAGTGACTTTTTTGACTCAAGCGGTTTTCCTTGGTTTCGTTATAAACACTCAATGTCACCATTAAAAATAAAATTTGTAGATGCTATATGTTATAAAGCAATTCAAGATAAAGCTGATAAAACACAGCTCTCAAAGAAAGATTTAATTACCGCTTATAAAGGCATTAAAGATAATTTTTATCCGACAGATCAGTTTTTAAACATGACACAAAAAGCGGAGTTAAATTTTGGTCTCCCTGCATCTAAACTTAGAAAAAAGGATGAAGAGCTTGACCTGTTATTTAAAATGATCGAAGAAGATCGACGTTATGAAAGCTCACACTCAATATTGCAATGTACTTGAGTTTAAACGTGTTATCCCAGTGCATTGCCATACTTATATAAAGCTTATGACGCTATATTCCATAACATCATCTGTAAAGTGTGTAGTTATAAAAAACAATTAAAAATCAATTAAAAATCAATTAAAAATCAATTAAAAATCAATTAAAAATCAATAAAGTAATTATCATCATCAATTTTACTTAATGTAATAGAAAGTTTCCCATATTGGTTCAAAATATCAGAGGTTATTCTATCCCCTTCTTTCAATAAATTTGCATCCTCTAACTGCCCTTTTATAAACATACCAAATGTTTTTCTACCTCCAGATTCTTCACTAGAAGCAATATTTTTCCCATTATCAGCAGACACTACCATTTTAATTTTATAGTGATTTTGACCTTTTTTTAGATAGGCATAGAAAGAGCCCTTTCTAGACTTCCCTCCTGGCTTTTTAGGGTTAGGTATACTGAGAGGATAAAGACTATGTTGAATATCTTTTGTCAACGCACCTATCTCAACCTCATACCAAGGTCTCGGTTCGTATTTACCATTTTGGTTTTTACGACCTTTATCAAAGAATAAATTTAATGATGAAGCCGGTTGTTTGTCCACATTTAGTCCTATATCAAAAGAACCGATTACTAGTGACCTACTAGGTACATCTAGAGGTCTGATTTTATAATTTTCTAACCCAATGCTAGGTTGTAATTTATTTCTTTTAGTTGACTGTCTCAAGTTAACATCTTTCAACTTCGCAGTTGTATCTAATGCAAATAAGTAATTTAGATAATTAGCGCTTTCGTCTTTAGTATTCTTATCGTCGATCTTAACAGTGCATTCTAATCTATTACTAAAGCCTGCAGGAGAAAAATTGGAAGAACCTATATATAAAGAATCATTACTTCCTTCACCAATTTGGTAAATTTTCCCATGGTATTCTTTGCGAGAAATAAAAATACCGCTATCTTTATTTATTTTTATTAGATCATCATCAAGGCTATTTAATTCAGATAATTGTTTATCTGATAAACCACTATGAAATATCATCCCCAATAATATCTTGCATTTTCCCTTCCTAGCTACATCTAGTAATTTAGGCTTTAACTGTTGAACTAAAGGGTAGCCAAAATAACCACTAGCGATCATTAAATCATCTGCATTTTTAATACTACTTTCGAATGCTTTTTGAAGCGATGTATTCGCATTTTGATTAGTAAGTAGCATACCCCCCCTTAATTTAGCTATTTGATATTAGGACTTATATGCTCATATCCTACACCAGCAAAAGATTTTAGGATAGCTTCAAATATGTTAGACATCCCAACAGGCGGTACAGCCATTCCAACTTGCTTTCTAACACTCTCACTACCACCTTGAAAATGATAACTGTCCGGAAAAGTTTGTAACCTTGCTCTTTCTCGATTAGTTAAAGCACGAGGTTCATCCCAATGATACATATGTGTGCCACCTCCTCCACTACCCGTTACAGTATAAGCAGGTTTATTAGGATCTAGCCTTTTATAGATATTACTTAATCTAGCTCCTTTCACATTTAGTCGCAGATGTTCAGGGATATCTTCCGACCAAGCATTATCACCAGGCTTAATATATTCCAATCTTTTAACAACAGTTGCTGATTGTCTCGTTTTGGTATGGTTTAAAGCATTCTCTGGGATAGGAGGTATGCTTATTGCAGTTTTAGCGGTAACATAATCAATTGGAGTTGTAGGAGCCGGCACTTTAAATTCAATATTTATATTATTTCTAATGCCCACTATAATAATCCTGTGCCTAGCTTGTGGTACACCATACTCATGAAATTTATATAGATGGGAAACCAACTTATAACCAGCGTTCTCTAAATCTTTAAGTATTACTTTGAAAGCATTCCCTTCATTAGCACTAGATAATCCTCCTACATTTTCTGCAACAAACCAGCTAGGTTGATGCTGTGTCAAATAACTAACACCATAGCTATATAATCCTCCAAACTTACCCTTAAATCCTTTAGTTTCACCAACTAAACTAAAGTCATTACACGGAAAACCAAAAGCAAACCCGTCACAAGATTGAAGTGAAGGGATATTTAATTCCGTGACATCGGCATGAATTACATTAGGAGTCTCATCGAAAGGTGTTTCATGTATATTATGACTGTATGTTTTACAGGTTTCTTTATCGTAATCACTTGCCCAAGTAGGAGAAATTGAAAAAGAGTCATCATTAGAATTATAAATTGTACCAGATAATTTAGCTCCTAGAGCTATCCCACCCGGCCCACAAAAAAACTCCCCTAAACTAAACGTTGTATGCATATTACACCTTTAATTAAAAACCAAAACTTCGCGATCCGAATAATGAAAATATTTTACCGTATATTTACCAGTAATGCAGCAAATTTAATATTTTAATAAGAACTATTAGTACAACTCATCCACTAATTTGATAGTTAATGGTTTAATAAAATTACATTGAAGATTAGAATTGTGCGCATTGTTGACGTAACCAACTGAAAAGATTAATGTCTCCTTAGGAACTACGAACTGAAACAACGACTAGTGAAGAGTTACGACAGTTTCAACTTTATTTGGTGGATAATGGGGCAACAAGGACCACCATCAACGGCATCATTTCGGGTTTGCGGTTCTTGTATCAAATCACGCTTGATAATCCACGAGTTGTGTCGAAGTTATACACCGTTCATGTCGCGCGTAATTTACCTGTGGTATTAAACCTTGAAGTGGTTAAGGCGTTTATTGCTTGTGCCGCGCACCCAAAATACAAAGCCACATATGCTGTCGCGTATGGTGCAGGGCTTCGCGTCCGCGAAGTCGTCTCACTGAAAGTGAGTGATATCGACAGCAAGCGCATGACGCTCATAGTTGAGCAAGGCAAAGGGGGGCATGATAGGTACGCGATGTTATCGCTCGCATTACTGGACCATTTGCGTGACTGGTGGTGTTTTGCCAATAAGCATGGGCAAATGTATCGCGAAGGTTGGTTATTCCCAGGGCTTAACCCGATTAATCCGATGTCTTCACGACAACTCAGTCGTATTTGCGTGGAAACCGCAAGGCGGCGGGCATTGATAAAAAAGTGTCCATGCATACCTTGCGTCACTATGTGCCCTTCCTGACTATGTCGGGTAACGTGAAGTATCCGGCAGACAGGTCCTGAAATTACTGGTCTCTCGAACGAAACGTCACCCGAATACCAGACATAATTTCTTCGTTCAGAGGTTGTTAAGAAAGCTCAATAGTCTATCAACTGGTCGATATAATCCCTTTTTTATAATGTACAGCCAATTTGTCATTGTTAATACTCTGTATTATGGACAGGACCTCTATGCAGGTCTGATGAATAGAGACCAGACTATGTCGTTACTACCTTACTCGTTTGCCAGTAAAACCAGCATATTGTGACTCTACAAGACATAGTCAGGAAGGGAACATAGTGTCGCCTATGTCGTGCACGACATAGGCGACATAGCTTTGCCAAGCATTTGCTTGAAGCGCATGTTGATATTCGCGTGATACAATTCTTACTGGGTCACTCCCGATTAAGCACGTCAAATATCTATCGAAACTAGGATAAACACACTTGTGATTTAAATTTACTGGAACGTAACGACTTTAGTTTCGGTCCTATGCCACACCAAGCCTACTTGTGGATTACTATTGATAACATCCAATTCATACTGCCCCCTAAATCGGTACAAAGTATCGCCTAAATTACCCTTAACTTTGGCAAACACGATTCGCTTATGCTTGTGTTTAACTTTATTAATTAAATGACTGGTAACGTGCTCTACTGCTTTAAGTTCATCCTCATGACGCTCAACAATAGTTTTTTCTTCATCCAATATTTGATTATCCCATTTACCATTTTTAAACAGTTTCGGGAACCACAGAATAATTTCACTATCTGGATGACTTGCACCAGCTTTTTGATAACCAGCATAGTTGTGGCCAAAACAATTACAGGCATCCTTGATTGTGAGAAAGGCTACATCATCTTGAATGTCAATATAGCCACGGTCTATGTATGTCTGTGACTTAAACTCCCCCTCTAAATCCCATGGTAAAAAGTCAGTCGCATCTTTTAATTGCCGTATCCTATTAACTAGAGTATCAATGGCATTATTAATATCACCGAGACTTTCCTGCATATTAATACGAACAAATTCATGTCCAGTTGCATTAACAATATCCGCTTGTCTTATTTTATCACTTTCAACGTTTTCAGGCGTAAAATGATGCTCTTCATCCACTTCTACGTGCAAACCCAGTTGAGGGAAGAATAAATCGGTTAAAGCACGACCTTTTGGCCTTTGAACATATTGCTGAGTAACAAATTTCAAATCGAAGTCATTGAGTAAATGAATAATCCGATTAACCACATAAGCTTCGTACTTCTTACCTTTAGTTCGGCCTAACTGCCTAATAATATATTCTTTTTTATCCATACTGTTTGTATATTCCCTTAATGAGGTTTAGATAAGTATAGAACGACCACAGCTCTTTTCAGCCTGGGGACCTTAACCAGATATGCTATACGTCCTAATTAACTTTATTGTTATGCAAATCAATTAAATGTGCACACATAGATGAGCACTGTAATCGCCCCCAGAAAAAAAAGGCTTAAGTCCGTTTACTTCTAACAATTCCCATAACTCTATCAACTTACGGTCTTTGATTACTGATTTCCCTGCATCGGTATCAATATTATACCAAACATTATCAAAGTCATACGGGTTAAGTTTACCTTTTAAAAGGCTTGGGCAAGCGCATTCATATTTATATGATCTCGTAATATCATAAGTAGGGCTTTCTTCTATAATTTTATCTGCCGTTATTGAAAATAAGTCACCATCTTCACCACAATCCATAGCGACGGCTAAGCCTCTTCCCACTTTAACTGCGAAAGCGTGTTTTTGAAGTGCTGTTTCTGGAATATTTGCGAATATAATAGCTTCATGCCCAAATGCAGGAGCATAAACAGAGAAGATATTTTCTATCACAGTATAATATTCGCGCCCTTGCTGACTTGCTTCTAAGACCGTAAGCTTTATTGTTTCAATAGTATCTATATAACTCTGAACTTTGACTCCAAAATTTAAAACATTATCCTCTTTTATCTTTCTAGTTTTTCCAAGTCTTATTTTAATTTGTTTGATTTTTTCTTTGGTATCCATCGTGACTCCTATGCTTGCCATGGTTATTGAGTAAACAACAGTTCAATGACTGTTACTCACAGCTCTTTACTGACATTTTATCCACTTAATGGGTGATTTTACTGTTTGTTTTTTATTAACCACCAATATAGAACTAATAGCAAC
This sequence comes from Colwelliaceae bacterium BS250, assembly GCA_040779355.1. Taxonomy (GTDB): domain Bacteria; phylum Pseudomonadota; class Gammaproteobacteria; order Enterobacterales; family Alteromonadaceae; genus Thalassotalea_A. The sequence goes on from JBFONS010000001.1 coordinate 191,277, forward strand.
ATCCCATAAGTCGCATAGCTTGAGAATATCAATACAGCATGCATTAATGGAATCAATATCAATAGGCTTCGATTGTTTATATAAACTAGGTAACAGATGTAAAAAATTGATACAGGTACTAAAGCCGTAATCGCAGTTATTATCAAAGGATATAAACTACTGGTTTCACCGAAGTAACTTGACCAACCTTGATAAAGGCTTGGTATCTGAGGGACTATTTTGGATAAAGCATAAATAGCTACACATGCAATTATTCCAGCTATAAATTTATTAGTATTATTTTTGTTTAAAAGCAATTCCATTTCCTTGTTGACTGTCTATTGTTCACAGCAGACCGATGAGAACTAATTGTCCTACTACAAATTAAGCCCATTTTTGCATTAAGGCGACGACAAATCAGTTATCAATAATTAACGTTGTTAGAGCCCTATATTTTGATATTAGGCTCTATTTAACTAAATCATTCATATAATTTTAACTGATTCAGCTTTAGGGCAAGCATCAGTATCTGTGCCGTTATCTGCTAAGGAAGTGATTGGGGCCAAAAAGGTTACTTTATCTTTTACCTTTATTTGTTGATTAGTCACATTTTTAATATCTTGCTCCTTAAAATAATAATCCCCATCTTTAGTCTCTATAAAACCAAATTTATTATCAACGACCCATTTTCTAACAACGCCTGTGAGTTGTATTTTTTTAGAGTCACATGCCAACGTGATGTAACAACGGTCACTTTTTTCCTCTACAATTCTAAACAAATGATCATTACTCTTGATAAGCTTTTTGAGGCTTGAGTGACCGTAAGTACGAGAATCAAACGACGAGTCTAAACTTTTGAGCATAGTCCCCAGATTTCCCATATAAACGGGTTCATTGGCATCAGAGCAACGCTTATATGAATTAAGTAACAAGGTGTCTAAATCGGTTTTATCTAAGATCCCATTAGGCGAATCTAAATTATCGATGAAAACAAAGTTATGGCAAGCCCTTATAAATTTGTCTGGCGTATTCTTTTTACCAATAGCCATAACATGCAAGCCATGCTCTCTGATGCGCTGCGCTAAACTATAGAACCCCCCATCGCTTGAAACGATACATACGCCATTAATTCGAGAGTTCTTACTGATTAGCTCTATAGCATCCATAACAAGTGCGTGATCGGCCGCATCCTTACCATAATGAAACTGTTGTTTGGGACTCGAAGCCGTTTCATGTAGTATCTCTTGCCATCCGTTTTGATGCCTTGCTGTCCAATCAGCATATACCCATTTAATTGCAACAGTGCCATATTTTTCGACTTCTGAAAGTGTTGATACGTATTCATTCTTTGAAGCGTTTTCACCATCAACCAAGACAGCAAAAGTTAAGTTAGACATTTTATTTCCTTATAAGTGTTGATATTTAATCTTAAAAATTAATATATTGAACGAATACCTGGTACTCTGTATCCTCGCGAACTCAATGATGTTTTCACATCCTTGATTAAAGAATCAATACCTTCCTCCCATTGAAATATTTTTGCTTCGTTTTGAATCTCATCAAACAATGATGAAGTATCCAAAGGTTCAGATAAAATGGATATCTCTTTCTGTACTTTATCTGAATAAAATGTATGAATTATAATAAATTTCTTACTATAAAGTTCGTGGATTGTAATTTGACTTTCATTGATTTCACTTGAAATTACGATTGGCCCACAGATTTGTATATCTTCTTCTTTAGAGTTGAATTTTAGGTCATTTGCCCAGTGTTTAAATGAATCAGTTAAGTTGACTTCGTAGGCTGGTTGATTGCTAAATCTAAAGACTTTGCAAAGAGTGTCACCATAAAGATCTTGGGCAAAACTTTCCCAGTTGGTTGCTACTTTAGGATTTGTGATAGGGTATTCATGTTTTCTTTCCCAGACCTTTTTTTTAAATAAATTCTTTAATCTAAATTTATCTCTTTTATTGGCCATTTCTACTTCAACAGTCGCTTGTACATGATTCAATTTATCAATCAAGCGTTGAGCATGCTTTTCAGGGGCAGTGATTTTGTTAGTGTCGGCAACATCTAACTCTTGAGCTCTAGGGTTGTTTTGAATCAAAATAGGCACACTTAAAACGTCTGATGCTTGATTGCAGAGTTGAAGCAGACTATTTTTCCCCCATGAATCGCTTTTCTGTATCTGTTCAGGGGCAATAGTGTATCTAGGCTCTGCCAATTCAATTAATTTTTCTTCTATTGAAACTTTCTCATCGGCGCTATATTTGTAATTAAGCCTATCGAGTGTATCAATAACCCAAGCTTGTAGATCATTCTGACTTTCTTCCATGAGTTTTTCTTTTTTGTTTTTTTCTGTTAGGTATGCATCCAATGCTTCTTCTAATCTAGCTTTTATGGAGGGAATTTGGAAGGTATCCACAATGTTTAAGTATGTATTTCTATGATCTTTTACCATTTCCACTACTTGGTAGTGATTCTTTTCAATAACATCAAACCCATCATCACCCGTGGGATAACGACCATTTGGTGTTTGTTCAGATGACAAACTGATTCCAGTTAAAAGAACTTCTTCCTCCCAATTATCAGGAAACATAGGGCTCATTTGTGTTAGTACGTTATAAGTATGGAATTCAGAACCTGGCACTGTTGAAGACAGTAGATGAATTAAGGGCTGGATGTCTTTGACTTTAGCTTTGCCTTTCCCTGACTTTAATTGGCTTACATAGGGTTGCGAACAACCGATAATGTTGGCTATATCAGTTAAATTAATATCACGTTCTTCTGCCATTTTTATTACTTCAACTGTATTAGGGTGCCTATCCCCAAGTTCCTTCGGGAAAAGTATTTCGTTCAGATTCTGCATATAAGTTCTCTCTGTTTATTTTTAGTGGTATATGCCCCTACCTTTACATTAAAAACGGGAAATTAAAATATATTTTTTAGTTATATTTTACTTATGTAAACCACACAAATACTATTAAAAACAACACGATAGATAAACACGCAACTTATACTTACTTACTAATAAATGTTTTCCTTCATATTTACGTGAGCTTTTTATAGAGTTAAAATGTTTTTTGGGATAATTATAGGCAAATTTAATGTTTTTGAATGTTAGCGCCTTGAATTCCAGGTAACTGGCTTATAAACCGCTTATAAATCACTTATACAGATATTTATTTGTGTGCCATAAGGATAAATAGAAAAGAGCACCCTCATCCCATCACTAGCACTAATGAGATATATGTAGTGGTATAACTAATTAGGCCACCTAAATAGATGTTGTTATAATTCCCCCCCGCTCTGCCATTATTTTTTAATAAAAAACTCTCGGCCGAGAGTATGCCACTCTCCGACAAATGAGCATTTTCCCTGTCATATCAATCAAGTACATTATTAAACGGTGCTTGCGGACGAATCACGGACGAATACAGTGTATTAATCCCCTATCGAGTCAATTTAGAAGTAGTCACGTTCGACAATTATTCCAATAGTTTACTGCCGGTACAAAGCAGTTGTCCCAAGGTAAAATACGTTATTGTAAAGATTAATACCAAATAGCCTATGCTAGACATTCTTATTAAAATTTAAGGAGACCTAAAATGAAACAATCCAACATGAATGAGCAGTATATTGACTTATTGCTGTCGTCTACTCGTAGTGCCATAAGCACATTACAAACAAGTATTAATCATCTTGAATATTTAAAGGTGCAACTAGCTAAAAATGAGCGTTCTTACCAATATCAGCTACCAGAACAAACGGCTCAGGTGACAATACTTAATGAGAACAAACAACCAAGCGACCTTATTCGGCTCAAAGAAGTGGTTCAAATGACAGGGCTTTCACGATCATCTATATATCATCAAATACAAGAACAACGGTTTCCATCATCAATATCATTAGGAGCTCGTGCAGTTGCCTGGTTAAGAAAGGACATTGAAAGTTGGATTGCAGACAAAATTAGTAACAGAACCAAAGAGTAACATTCTAGGTTCAACTGTTATTTCCACAGTTGAAATGAAAGGCTAAATATTTAATTTTTATGGGGTAAACGTTTGAAGCCTACTTCAATGTTGCTTGAGATGTTACTTAAGGCTAGATTTTTCTAAGATCTTAGTATTTTAGAAGGAATAGTGAGACGACGGATTTTGAATCCCGAAATGTTAATTTCGAACGCTATAATACGAAAGAAAGCCCCTTATTTCAATCAAGTGTAGTTAATTCTAATGCAGAACGGCTTAGGCTAGTTCACGCCAATTACGCTAAATTTTAAAGTGTAATTAGCGATAGAAAAACCATGTTTAAAATAAGATGATGCTGTAATTAAACAGTTAAGGTACCGCTAAATGGAATTTTACTAAGTTAAACCAACGTTAGATAACTACTGGCGAGCAATCATACTATTCGGACGTAATGTTTGCTTCTTAAAGTTCGCTTTAGCCGTGACTTTCTTGGGCGTGCGCTAAGCTACTTTGCAATTCTAAAATCGCACCAAGTACTCACATGCTGATGGTATTGCACTTCAAGCTTTCGAGCTTTCGAGCTTGAAGCAGCTAGGTGAAAGTGACATAGTTTTATACTAAGGTGCATGGCGTGTTCATGCTCGCATAGTTGAGCAAATTCGGAGTGTGAAATAGTACCAGTAATTAATCTGGCTAGAAGTGCGTTATAGTCCATAGCAAAACATCCTTGTTTTATTGGTTGGATGTTAAGTATAGACAGGTAAAAACAAAACCGGCACTAAATAAAAGTGCCGGAGTAGATTACATATTGCCGATACAGACACCAGACAGCATTACCAATAAAAGTAAGAACACTTTAAAGCGCTTATCGCCAACTTTTCCGCTTCGTTCTATTTTCTTAGAAATATCATGGCAAAGAAAATGAACTTTAGTTTCAAGTTTTAGTTGGTCGTTATAGCGTTGAGATGTTGTAAGCCAAGTATGGATACTATTTGTATTCAGCTTGTGTGCAAAGTTAAAGACTTCTTCATATTCAAGAAACACGTTTTCATCTTTATCTATGTATTTCTTCAAATGAATAGCGTAAATCATTTTGACTTTATTACTGTGCCTTTTTAGGTTTTGAACGCATTCGACAAACTCTTTACTCTTTGCTATTTGCCTACCCAGCGCTATATTTGTGCCTTGCTGCTTTGAGTAAGTTAGATAATCATTCAAAGCAAAAGATAGCTGCGTTATTTCTTCAAACAACTCTTCAATTTTTTCAGTGTGTAGCTCTCTATTTTCCTTCTTCTGTACATAATATTGATTGAGAAAAAACAATACAAAAGCGATTAAACCAGTAACTAATACACCAACAAACTTAGCGTCTGATAAAAATTCCATTAAAAACATCAACTTCCATTATAAACACATCAAAAGAGAATAGATTCTACATTGTTTTCCGGTTATATTTCAATCAATTATTATACTTAAAGGTTGGGACATTAAATGATAAATACGATTAACACTCTCGTTTATTAAACGGAGAGATAACGATGGCAAAGTTCTCAAAAGGCAAACCGGCTAACCGTTGCTGCAATGCTCATGTTACATTTGATACAGAGATTAAACACGGTGATTGTGCGAAGTGAGTCGTTTTCGACCCGGTGATTTCATCTTGGCCGTTAATGATGGCACGGTGAGTTTTTATCGTGTAGATAGTGATAGAAAGTTTATAAAGATGAAAATGGAATAACACCTTATGCGCTTAAAAGCGCCCTTTCTACGGGCCAAATTAGCTTTCTTATTTATTACTAACACGGCCCTTTTTTTGATTGTCGGATTATTTATCCTTTATATATAGTTCGATTTCATATACTTAAGATAATTAGACGTGAAAAAAGCGATCTTAACTTTATAATTTAGAAACACTAAAAGTAACAGTTTTATAGATTGAGAAATCAAATATTTTATTAAACAATTGGTTAAGTGCTGTATTCAACTGCGGATATCTCAGTTGAATTATTACTTTCGATAATAGGAATTATCATAAGTATTATCTTCACGATAAAATTCAAGAAAAAAGGGAAGACTCACTACAAGTAAATCATAATGAGACATTCATCTGTTTTAGCAACTTGACGAAAACTTCCAGTATTAATGCAGATTGTCTGCATACTATTGGCTCTTAATAAAAAAGATAATATTAATAACCAAAATATTAACTACATTTGGTTGAGTCTAATTTACATTCGACTAATCGATGTTGATATTTGATAATATCACCTTCAGCTTTTAATTTTTCTGCTTTTTCGGCCGAGGTTTCTTTTTTAGATGCTGCTGAGTATAGCTTTTCAATTGAAGCTAATCCATCCGCAGAACCGCTACTGGTTTTATAATTGGCCTTGTTTACTCGACCATTATCAAAAATGGATATATCAAAAGTCTGATTACCAAAAAAACCTGATTTGGCGATTGGCAATTCATAACTAAAGCCCAACTGTGGTACTAAAACTACTTGATTCGCCATCCCACCTTCCACATTCGTACTCAACATTAGGACTGCGGGTTCGGTTAATTGAAGCTTCACATAATTTTCGTTATCAGTGATAAGCTCATGAGGTGCTTTTTTAGGTGTGTGTACATCCAAGACAGTTGTTGTATGTTTACTAAACAATCTTTCTACTTTTAAGAAATCTTGTGAGGATATGTCTGTTGTTTTAAGTGTAGTTGGAGCAAACACATCGCCTGTTTTAATATACGCACCTTGCCCCTTAAAATTAAGAGTTAGAGTAAAAATTCCATCCTTCTCTTTTCCTAATTTCACCAATTCTGAACATTGTATGGGGTCAGGAATGAACCTTACTCCTTTAGTAAATACTCCTGCTAAGGCAACAAAACTATCGATTATCTTACCTCCGTCTCCTGTTGATACGCTATTTACTCCGTTTAATCTCCCATCTTCAGTTAATTGAAGTGTTAGATCACCGCCTCCAAAACAACCGCTTAAATGACTTGGATTAACAAACGATTTAGAATTTTCAATTTTTTGGATTGCTTCACTATAAAACCCTTTTTCAGCCATAATAGATATATATTTATCATTATCAAAGGAAGTTGTGTAGTTAACAGTACTTTCAGAGGCTGAATTCCAGATTTTATTTTTATCTCTTTTACAAGCAACGGTTTGAGTTAAAGTAGTTTCAAATGTTGCAAATGGTTGAGCATATGTAAGGTTTATATCAGGAGTATTTGAGCAAGCGTTTAAAATGAAGATAGAGCTTATTGCAAAGATAAGTTTCATGAAATTGACATCCTTTTCAGTGTGTTCACTTTATATTAGTTCGAGTTATTAGAGATAACCAATTATTTAAGTAATAATTACCATCTCAACTTTTCAATATATAATGTTCAGCTAATATAGTAATTAATGTAGCAATAACGATACCTATTATCCATACACGACCAAACCTGTGTATGATCTCTCCCCAAAAACCCCTACTTTTCACAAGTATCTCGAAATTAGGATTAACTGAGAACATCTAACGATATACTTTCTTCGATGATAAATATAACTCATTAAGAAACTCTAAGTTTTTAACGTTTATGTTCAATCCAATAATATCCCCTGTTTTGATGTTAATAACAATGTCTCGCCCTTTAGCTTGATGAAATGAAGACTCAAATTCAATACCAAAATCATCAGATAAATTTCCTTCGAATTTTAAGTTTTTGACATTAGCTTTAGCTGAATTGATAACATTTTTTCCAGACATTGATTTTATTTCCCAAAGTCCATTGCGATTTAACATTTTACCAATCCAAAAATTTTCCAATTCATCAGTAGATTCAATATCTAGTTCCATTATGAATTGAGACTTATTTTGCACATTTTCTTGTATACCCAATGTGGTTGAATGATGAAGAATTATTTCTCTTGCATTTTCAACCGTCCTTCTCCTTTTTTCTTGTAGAAGGTTCACAGGTATTTGAACCATTGCATTATCATTCTTCCTTTTTTTATTGTTTAAATTAATCGTTAAAAATCTAAACTTGGTTTCTTTATTAATTAAGCTTGCGTTAGCTTTCATGCCTCGCAATAAAATCCCTTCGAATTCATTCAATTTAACGTCAAGTGATACTTTCATTAATTACTCCATTATCCTAATTTTAAACCCTTTACTTACCACATCAATTTCAGGAGGGTTTTTAAGTTTTATGTATACTGCATCGTGGTTACCCTCAGTTGGCATTATCTGAAAATTATTATCTATTTTCACCCCCGTAGATATCTCTAAACTATCACCTATAGCAAGATGCAAAGCTTCATCGATAATAGTGACAATGGCAGTTATAAAGCCAAGAATTAAGTTCAAAACTCCATCTATAATATCTAAACTTGCTAACAATAAATTAATTACGGCTCTGGCGAAAAAACCATTTCCTAAAATATGTTTTAATTCCTTTCTTATAGCCCTCTTTATATTTCGTTTAGCTCCTTTTATCCAGCCAGTTATTAACACGTCTTTTAATAAATTAAATATTCCAACATCCGCAAATAGTTCAAACTGATTACCTTTTTTTCTGAAACTTAGGTCATGAATGATAGGACTGATATCATTAGATATTGTAATTCTTTTCATCAAATCTATTTTAGAAACTCCTAGATTAATATTTTGGCAAATGGTAACTTTTCTACCACAAGCTCGAATTAACGTAACACAATATCTTTTTTTAATTCCTAACATTCGATGCCAATCAAGAATGATCCTGAATTTTTCAATATATAATTTCAATTCGATTGGGCCGTATATTATTGCCCCTCTTTTATATTTTGGTTTAGCTAATCTATTGTGAAAATCAACATAGCCTTTAGCTTCATAACTACTTTTTTTCTCGTAGAATGGTTCTTTTGTTTCCATTGTCTGACTACTATCATCTGCTTTATCGAGCAAATGGACCAATTCCTTAGGTGTTAAACTTATTTCCAACAAAGGAGTTCGACTCGTATATTTTCTAGATTGTACTAGGCTCGTTTTGGTCATTAGGTTAACTTCCCTTGTATAGTCAATTTCTTATTGCTAATTAAAGGTTGAGAGAGCTTCAAATCAACTTTACCCTTTATTAAAGTAATCGTTTTGGGTATCCCTGAATCAGATTCAGAAGAATTATTTATCTGATTTGAGAATATCCAAGAAATGGCATCTCTTAGGCCAATCGGCTTTAAATTTGCGAGCAAAATATCTTGGTGTAAAAGTTTGTAATTATCTTTACTATGTGAAGAGTGATTAAATGTTGAACTTATGATTACGGACAAGTTGAATTGCGACTTATCTTTTAATTGATTATTTCTTTTGAATTGAAACTTAGAGTTTAATGAAATCCTCATCCTACCTTTATCAAAGGTAACCGTGGGCTTACTGCCTTCAAATTTATAGTCAATATCAACATCATCAATTGGTGATTTAATGCTTTCTATCGGCTCATTCTTAGACCAGGGAGACCTAATACCTTTTTTATATCCATTGGTATAAATACCAAATGTTTCAGGCCTGGACTTTTCTATTGAACTAAAAATTTTATTTAAAAATTTCTCATATATGATAATTTTCATTAGACATCCATTTCAGTTAATTTTTAAATAGTTATAGTATAAAAATTTGATGTTTCAAGTTTTTCTAAATTAAACTTAAAATTGACATTCCTGAAATGAATCACATTAGATTTTTCATATTGCATGAAAAGTACATACAAATATTGCTAAAAACATAAAAATGAGATTGGGATGATAAAAGCTTTTAATAATCCATTATTGTGAATTCCAGATCGAGTATGGAAACAAATGAAGAAGGTATCCTCCATGAAAAGTGAATGGTGAATGGTGAATGGTGTACATGTTCACACTAAAACATGCTTAATGACACAAACTGTTGAAAACTTTACTTTTGATAACGGCAATTATCATAAGTAATAATGCGTATTTAATGAGTAAAAGCAGTAATTCGTGAAAGTTCGGGTGTTGGGAACTAACCCAGGTAAGATCCTCAGAAAACAGACAAATGCTTGAGATAATTGAATTATGCTGTGGTATCCGCAGTTGAATCGAAAGCCTAACAAGCTGATTGCTTCATTTTTAATTTTATCGCTAATAAAAGTTGTTGCTTTGCGTGTTACTAAAACGTAAATCCATGTAGCTAAATAAGCATTCCAATGCCTATATTTTATGATGTTGCTGTCTTAAACATAACATCTGAAAAATTAGCATTGCTTGAGCTTTGTATCAAAACCTCTAATGTTCACCATTGCCACATATCAGACTTTAATATCAAAGAGCTAAAATTGAATTTGGATTGTTTTTTGTATCAACGCCCGCGTAAAAGGCACGAGCATACAATCGACCTTATTAACGCGGTTAATTTTCACTCATAGAACTCTTGAATATCGTCATGAGATGGAATGAATAATAGTATTACAATTCATTCAACCAAAACATTTCTCTATCTTCCATCTCTTGATTAAAAACAGAAGTTGGTTCTTTATTAAAATTTCCTTCATCATCAATTTGGATACCTATAGAAATCCTTCTACCACCAGCGCCTCTTGAAGCATCAATATAGGTTACTTGTTCATCATCCATCTCAATAACTTCAAATAAATCTTCTGGTATACTATTAAAAAAATAAGTTTCTGCATCATCATCGCCTCGTTCTGCCCACATAGCTCTGCTTTGCCTTGTAATAATTAGCTCATCTACAGCTCTAGTTAAAGCAACATATAACACTCTTCTTTCTTCTTCTACTTCATCTTCATTGTTCGCCATATAACTATTTGGGTATGCGCCAGGAGATACATTTATCACATAACAAATTTTGCACTCTGTTCCTTTAGCTGAATGAATTGTAATAATAGTTACGGTATCTTTTACTACAGCTCTATTCACCTGACTTATATGGATAGGGTCAAGTAAATAGTTTTCTATGAAACCTAAAATAGAATTGTGCTTTTCGGCAAGCCTTTTAACCGCCGTAATATCATTTTTTCTATTTTCCCAGTTTTGTTTTTCATATTTGCTTGCAAGTAGAACTTTCATATTATTGAAAGCAGATTGTAAGGCATCTGCAACATTTGTTTTTTTGTCGATTACGGCCTTAAAGGTATCAGCAACTTCTGGGGGGATTTTTTTATGTGCTTTCAACAATTCGAATATTTCAAGTTCTCCTTTTAGTTGAAATATATCCATAACGACTTTAGCTGCGGTAACTTCTCCAACACCTCGCCATAACGTCAAAAAGCGCATCCAAGCAATTTCATCTAGTAAGTTGCCTGCAATTCTTATTAATGACAATAAATCTCTTATATGAGCTGAGTCGAGTAACTTTGTACCTCCAATATATACGTAAGGGATTTCTCTTTCTAACATCATAGACTCAACAGCCCGACCAGCACGAGAAGAACGAACCAAGATCATATGCTCCTTCCATTTATTTCCTTGTTTTCGTTTTTTGATTAGATCATCACCAATCCACTTAGCCTCTTCCCATTCGTTTTCAAACGATACTAGTTTTGGTTTAGCTCCATGCCCTTTTACTGCATGCAATTTTTTTCCGTATTGAAGTGTACTTTCATCAAGTAACCAGTTTGATACATTTAAAATTTCTTGTGTTGAACGATAGTTATCTTCTAACTTTAAAATCGTTGCATCGGGAACCTTTTCCTTAAAGCTATGAATATTTTTAAAATCGGCTCCTCGAAATCCATAAATTGATTGCGCATCGTCACCTACACAAAATAGTGTGATATCTTTCTTTAACGGGTTAACGAGTTTCCATTGCAAAGGGTTTGTATCTTGCATTTCATCGATAAGTAAGTGTTCGAATTGTTTTGCAACCCATGCTCGAGCTTGCTCATTAATATTAATATGCTGGGCTACTAAATCTAAAATATCATCATAATCTAAGTAATTTAGTTCACTTTTCTTTGATTCATAAGCCAACATAATTTTTTTAATATTTTCAAACGATGACTCATATTGCGGCAGTTCGGATATCAAAACTTGCTTTAAAGGTTTAAGGGTATTTCTACATAATGAATATAAATCACATAATTCTCTGGCAGTGGCTAATTCACCTTTTTTTACACGACCTCGCAAAATTTTAAATAGTTGCAATTGATCATCTTTGTCAATCACGGAATAACCTTTACCTCCAAATATTCTAGGTGCTTTTCGAATTAAAGACATGCACCAAGTATGAAAAGTCGATGCTCTTAACCCCTGTGCTTTATCACCAATGTGACTTTTTACTCGGCTAACGATCTCCGATGCCGATTTACGAGTAAAAGTGAGAATTTGAATTTTTTGAGGTAATACACCTTGAGAAATTAAATAAGCGGCTCTAGCAATAATCGTTTTGGTTTTACCGGTACCAGCACCAGCGAGAACTAAAGCATGAGTATGAGGAAGAGTCGCAGCTTTTTTCTGCTTTTCATTTAATTCAGTTAACAGGTTATCTAAGGACATATCCTTTGCTCCGTATATAAATAATTATATTGACGATGTAAGTAACTATTGCTGCTCTGATTTCTCTATTTTGTAACATCTAAAATCTACGCCATTACTATTGATGAAAGTATTGCTTAAAGTAATTAAACAATATCAAATTTGCTTAAACTAAAAATAGTACAAATGGAACATTTATCCAGTTCCATTATTAACCTAGTCTTTGGTAAAGAATTAAGTATACGGATTTTGAACCTAAAAAATGAATGAGGAGGGTAGGATTTAAATGGTAAAATCAAAAAGTATTTATTATTAATTTTTAAGAAAAGTTAAACTTCCACTCCACTTTACTCAAAAGTCGTCATTAAATTTTCATTGAAATATTGCGGGGTGATCAAATTAAGCTGTCGTAATGATATTGTATTTATTGCCAAAACTAAATTTTGGTCTACTCTTTAATTTCCTAATTACTTAAATATATGTTTGCTAGCTGTTAAGGGTAACTTCTAATTGAAATGCCTTTGCAAAGTATTCCAATAAAATGGAATTAAATAATCAAAACCGTTGAGCAATCTTTAAAATCTCAACTATCTGATAATAGATTGACTTATTTTCATTGATTAGGTAACGAGCCTACGGAAGCAGCAATCAAACTATTATGCAAAAACAATTCAAAAGATCACGATAATTATTGAATTAGTTTTTAGCAGCTTTTGATATTGTCGTATGATTTTTGACAATTATCATTAATTTATAATTTAAGATATATTCTAACAGGTGAATGTTATGGAAACTGAAAATGTGTATGCAAAAAAAAATGGCAAAGACCTTTTTGAGATGTATCAGAATGGCGATTTTGAGGCGGGTTACTGGTTTGCACGATTAGTGTTTAATGCAAAGTACAAACCCAATCTGATTGATGGTATTTCGAAAAAAGAATTAAATGAAAAAACAAAAAAAGACGCTGAAGATTGCATTATAGCAGGCGCTGAGGCCTGCAATTTCAATTGCATGCATGAGGCCGCAGACATGTACTTCACAGGACGTCGAGAGCCAGGGACGTTTGGTTCAACCATCTTTAATGCACAATATGCTAAATCCAAGACATGGTATTTAAAATTGTTAGAATTATCTTCAATTGATAATGAAAAAAAAGGCTTGGCTACATTTAGGTTAGGCATGCTGTCATTCATGATGGAGGACGGGACTGTTGAAGAGAGTGTTGATTTTTGGAATAAGGCTAGAGGCATATCTTCCGAATATTCCAAGCATGCAATAGCACGTTTGGCCACTCATTATTATGAAATTAAGGATTATGATAAAGCTGTTCCATTACTCGAATCCATCTATAAGCAAAAACCCTATTCAGCGATATTACTCTCTCAATGTTACAGGAATGGCTATGGTGTAGATGTTAACCTAATAAAATCCGCAGAATTAACAGAATTCTGGCAAGATTCTGATAATACTTAGGCAATGCCTTCTAACAGGCTTATCAACATCGATCCTTTCAGACTACCGGTTTATGCGAGCGTTACCGATAATAAATTTAATACAAATATCAACTCTAAATTTTTCTTTCCTCTTATTCGCAGAAGGAGCGTTTAGGTTTATGGTTTTAAATTCAGAATTTCAAGGCGGTGAAAACTTCATTTAGTAACATTTATGGTAACAATTGCTTAATGAATTTATAATTTTCACATTTAAATCATTGGCTTCACTATCCTATTGAAATGTGGAAATAGCAGTTGAATCAATATTCTGGCAAAAAAATACGGGAAATAATAACCGTTTTTACGACGATTGGAACTGCGATTCTTGCATCGCGACCGTCTCTATAAAGTGCCATTTGCAGACCTTTGAATTTAAAAATTTACGGCATTTTTTGATCTATATATGTCCTATTATACATTCAATGATTATAGATTTGATTTATTGGTAATTTGTACTATAACAAAGTCGTGCTTTACGGGTTGATTGATAATATACACTAAAGGAATAACCTACTCTGGGCATTAACCTTATGTATGTTACAAGCTGTAGTTGACTCTTTAATTAAATTAAGGAGAACATTATGAGGTTACCCAATATTCGGAAACACCTTATTAACACTACACTACTATTAATTTATTTTTTACTACCTCTTTCTGCGGCCAAAGCTGATACCGCGGCAGTATCACTAGATATTATAAACTCAACTACTGATGAGAGTAGCAACAACACGACCCAAGGATGGGCGTTTCAAGTTACAAAAGAAATAACCCTCACTAAATTAGGTTTTTATGATCATAACTCTGACGGGCTGAATGAGGTACATCAAGTAGCTATTTGGCAGGCAATCTTCCCAACCCCACCCTTAATTGTCGCAACCTCCATCCCAAGCGGAAGCGCAACAGAACTACTCAACGGATTTCGCTATGTAGACATCTCCCCAACAGTCCTAACACCTAACAACACCTACGTTATTGGAGCACACATGTTAACGAGTGCAGACCTTGTGATTGTAGATGCCACTTCTTTTGCTCCCAACACAACAATAAATTGGATTAACGGACGCGTCCCTGGAACTAGCGAGCCTGGGTTTGTATACCCTGGGACGCCAGTTAATGACAACAGCAGATTTGGGCCTAATTTCATGTTCGAGGGAGCTGTAACTGTGTCTATCGATATAAAACCCAACTCAGACAAGAATTGCGTAAACATTAATGGCCATGGAGTGATACCTGTGGCGATACTAGGAAGCCCAGAAACAGACACCACATTAATAGATTTCTCTACCTTGGTTTTTAATGGGTTACTCTTGAAAAGCAATGGAGAAAAATGCGACTTTAACCACGTTAACGATGACACCTATCTAGATTTGGTTTGTAAGTTTGAAGATAACACTGACAACTGGATTCCCACTAATGACAAGGCAACAATGACAGGTCTTATGATGGATGGTACTGAAATTGAAGGGGAAGATGTGGTTTGCAGAGGGTAAGTTACTTCCAATTGATTTGTATTATCATGAAAAAAATCAACACTAAGATACACGTTTTAGTGCTGTGCTGATTTTCAGTGTTAAGGTCTGCAATTCTCATAACGGCCTGTGATGGTCGCTAAAAAACTTGTGCAATTACAATAACATCATGTATTGTAAGTTTACAAATATTTAACTTTGCCCAAGGGCTGGTTAGAGCGAAAATACGGTCATTCGATTTTTTAAAATTACATGATATCCACTCTACTTTATCTTAAAGTTTATATCTTGAGGTGCAAGGCTAGATATTTAGTTATACTGGAACAATTAAACGCTATTTATCAGGTACAAAAGCGTGGCGAATATGTACATATCGTCGTCATAGTCAGCATCGAATCCATAAGCGAGTTTATTTTTCTGTTGATGGATAACAACAGTATTGTTAGAGCCTTGAGTGTCCTGATAAGAGCCAAATGAATACTCAGAGGGGGATGCAATGATATGGACAAAAAACGAGAACTGATCGTATTCAGGCGGCAACTCAAATTGCCAGTTATCTATAGTAAACGCTTTAACCATACCTTCATTATTAACGTACTGAGAAACACTAAGCAGGTAATCTCTAAGCGAATACATGTAGTCATCTGTTAAACTCTTGTACTCAGCGTCGGCCTTAATGTCTACAGTTTTATCATTAGAGGTGTCTGTTAGTTTGCGCTCATATTTTGAAATTTCTCTATTTGAATTGTTGTAATCTCGAATTAAGTTAAGAGTGTATATCACACCTTCATCGCGTAACTTTCTGATGGTTTTGCTGATAATACGTTCTTGATCACCAATTTTCTTTGATAAAGAGTATCTGGGGTTATCGATAGATTCAGGCTTAGGTTCGCCTCTCTCTCGCTTAACTCTCACTGGTGAACCTTTATACTCAATGACGTATTCCACAAGTTCGATCGCACCATCCAATTCTATTGCGCGGTATTTGGAGTCTCCTTTCAAATGATCGGGGCCGGACATGCCGACACTGGCACAAACTTTATGGCTGCTCATAAGATCTAATATTAAGGTGTTTGAGCGTTCTTTAGGGCACTGTCTCGCTGATAACGTAACCTTCATGGGAGCGAAATCTAATGTGTTGCCTAGATAGACAGTATTATCTCCAAGGTTTGCGTATTGTGGCGAATCGCCTCTAAGGCCAATTTTAGGGTCATCTTTAACGTGCTTGTCTAAATAGGCATTAATTTTTATAGCTCGCACATCATGGAGTTTTATTATTTTTAATTCAAGTTCACGTTGTCGCTCTTTTAAATTGTCAATATTATTTAAATTTTCTTCGATGTGTGGGTAAGTTACATCGTATTCTTTTTTTAACTGCTCATTTCGTTGGTAGGCACCAATATATTCAGGAGAATTTTTTATTTTCGATATGGAGACGTTATTGCGTTCATCAACTGCGGATTCAAGCTCTTGATAGCGTTTTAAAAGCTTTTCATATGATTCATTTAGTTTATTCACAGACTCGTTAGGATAGCCAAATTTCAAAGGTGATTTCGTTGCAATATAGGTGTTCAGGTCATTTTCAGTGAAAGGTACTTGTCCGCTTTTTACTTTACGAACGGTATCAAGCATTTGCTCAGAAAAAGCAAGACCTTTTCCTTCTACTACGACTTCGACTTGCTTAGATTCTTGTTGAGCTGAAAATATAACAGCGTCTGTTGCGTGTGCAGTATTTGTAACAGAAATAATTAAGATGCTGAAAATTAGATACTTCATGTTCATAAAAAACTTCCTTATCAATGTAATCAACAATAGTCAAGAAAGCCTAGCAGGTTTTTACTAACATGCAAAAAATCATGTAAGAAGCACATTTTTTTTGGTTTGGATCTAGAAGTGATACTTAACAGTAACTACCGCTTCTTTGTAGTTGTTAGTTATCACTCTTTTTATTTGATTACCAAAACCGCATATTACTAGCTACTTCCGCTTTTGGCATCAGAGACGGTCGCTATGCATAAAATTCTGTTCCAACTTTTGACAGCCCATTTGTATTTGCTGTCCTTACAGATACCGGGCTAACTTTCACTTGTCTTATAAAGCCGTGATTAAACTTACCACTCTAAATTTGTGATATTATTGTTAATATCAAGTGATCCTGATGATGAAATAAATTGATTAAACAATTCATTTCTGAATGGAAAAACAAAAACTCGGACGGCGGTTCAACTGCCTTTTAAGCAGGAAATTATAGTAACATTTGAAGTAACACGATACGTCCATGTAAACTATAATTAATCTAAAAATCAATTAATTAGATCGTTGATTCAGATGTCCCCCGCACTGCTATTATTTTGTAGTAAAAAACATCAGGTGGAGAGAGCCGCACTCTCCGCAATTCGCTAAAAAGTATCCGGTTAACAACAAGATACTCTTGAGATGGACTGTTGCGGACGATTTACGGACGAATATTTTTCTAAAAGAATTAACACTGTGACAACTGAAAAAGCAGGTTATTATTTGCAATAATACATCATGCCGCCCACCCCCCCTTATACAACTGATTTAAATGAATTTAAATTAGTTGTATAAAAAAATACCCCTACATATACCCTAGACTTACTGACGTTCTATAATATCGAATATCCCATTAGCTTTTGCAATTTATTCGCTAATAGATAAGTAAGAATAAAGAACTTATTTATCTAGAACTTACCTGCATTTACGAATCTAAGGGGTAACCAAGTCAAAGGGGCGGAAAACCTTTTTTATTAAAGATCTTTGGTCACATTTTCAATGTAACTATCCCAACCTTCACGTTCTTCATCACTGAAAGAGCCTTCTCCTTGATGCTCAGAGCATTCTCCAGCTGAATTGATCTCACTGGAACGATATAAGGTACCCTCACCACAATATAAACATGTATCGTATTCTTCCCTATCATCACTGCATGAATGGCAAACTTGCGCTATAGGTTCCTCTATATCGTTACTGCTAAAAAGTGGTTGGCTATAGACATTTTTATCTCCACAATGTTCACATTCAGGGGTTAAAGCTTCAGAAATAGCACTACTAACAACGTGGCTAGGCAAACTCTTTAACGGCGAGTCCTTCATTCTATCAATGACCTCTGCAAGTAATGAGTTATTTAACTTTCCACCTTGAGAGTACAAAATAAATTCATCTTCAATTGGCGAGTTATAATTATCAGCTAAAAGTGCTTTTTTACTTTTATAGCCTAAAGCACCAGATATAGCGGCATGTGCATGGGAAGAACCAAGTTTATTTGGGTTAAGATCTTGAATAGTTTCTTGAAGGTATTTACTTGCTTTTTTGATGATATCAGACATTTTAACGTCTCCAATTATGGCTGGCTTATTAATTGGTAGATGAGCATTTAAACGAACCGTACCAGCAAAATGGGACTACGTTAAATAAAAGAGTAATGTGACGATGTCGCTTGAGGTTGCTCACAGCCAAGGTTGACAAGACCAATTTAAAAATACACATAATTACATTACCTGTCAATTAAAAAATGAGCGTGTTCAATAATTAATGAATGTACTGAGTGCTACATATTAAACTCCGCTGAAGTGGACAATACCAATGCATAATTTTCATTAGCTCAAACCTGAATTTACACTACTAGTAAGTAGAATTTTATTAAGTCTGACAGTCGAAAAAAACATTCAGTCATTCAAATTAACTAATCCTCGCTCCATTCATTACTTAATTTGTATTGGTAGTGTAATTTAAAGCTAATGAAAGAATTTTAAATCCCTATATAATATTGTTGATATATCAGATAGGAAAAAATAAGGTTATTCATGGCATTAAACTTACAGCTTCAATTATCAATGAGTAAAGGGTTATCAAAAGCAATTATTTTTCATGGCTTAGAGTTTTCTGTGGTAGTACACCCGACTATTCACGGAGATCCAATACTAACCTCACAAGGCTTTTATTACTTAGAACAAATGGAATCCGTAGCTGAAATACGTTTTGAAACTGGAGTTCCTCGTTTAAATGATAATCAAATTGAGTACCTCATAGATAATTATTTATTTGAATATAGTGTTCTTCATGATGAATCACAGATTAATACCAAAGTTACTGATTTTAAATATTCACGCCGCCATTTTAGTGACATTTATCCTTTATATGATCAATTTAATACTCAAGCTTTATTGCTAGATGAATTAAATGATACCTCTATATTAAGTATTAAATCTCTTGAAGGAGAGCCTGAATATTACTTTTATGATTATTGCTTAGTTAAAGCGTATAGTGACGATATGATTAAAAATCATGTTAGTGCTTTATCACAGTTACTAGATAAAAAGTTATTAGTAGAAATGTTACCTACCGAAGATCGTGACGGTTACTTTGGTAAAATGCGCCTTTTAAAATGTGATGATGGGTTAATCGATTATTATCAAGCAAATCAATTTGAGCATGGCTTTGGGTCGGGATATATTAAACCTGATCAAAGGTGGGTAACACTCAGTTCTGAAATTGAAAGTGTTAATGATTTTGAATTGCCAATAGAAACCGTTTATCTTGACAAAAAATACAACCCTATATTATTACCTTATTATTTTTCTGGTTTAAAAGAAGTTAACCCATTATTGAGTTTTATCGGCTTTTATAATGTTCTTGAGTATTACTTTGAAGAAGCACCAATTATGCTAAATAGAAAAGCGAGGGGTGAAAAAGAGCAGATAGAATGCGTGTTGGCTTGGCTCGTTACTGAGCAATCTATAACTGATTTCTTTGCCTTACAAAGTCCTGAGTTTAACTTAATGATTGAACATGAAATAAAAACCTCTTCAACAGTTAGCATTAGAGGGTTAGATATTAAGATAAAATTAAATTTAGTTCGCAAGCTCTCAATTTGGTTGTACTCTATCAGGTGTGCTGTCATTCACTCTAAAAAAAGCCGTAATAACAAAGATGTAGCTATATTTAAACCATATTCAGAAGAAGTAAATAATATGGCGATATCTATTCCAGTCATAAAATGGTTGGCGATTCAATGTATTCAAAAAGACAGTGAGCTAAATGTTTTTTGTGATTTATAATGATTTGGAAATATGCGTCCCCAAGGTATGTCGGGATATGCTTACTCTATCTAGCTGTATAGTCTGAAGTGATATAGTTAATTTGACCACTTCAGGCACACAGTTAACATTAAGTATAAGGATAGCGTTGCATTCACCAGTTAATACTAAGTAACCTATTTAAATTTCAATGTTTTATTCTGATCATCGTAATATTTACCCACACAATAATCACTCTTGTTTAACTCAGGGTCAATCATAGAAGTAGTAAAGATAACTTGATGTTTAACATTCAAAGATTTTGATAGTTTAATGATTTCATTTTGAAATAATTGGCTTCTACTTTCTTCCATCCCTTTATCTTCAATGTTATCCATTAGTAAGAATCTAGGGTAAAGGTACTTAGGGTCTATGCATGAAGCTTTAAGCAAAGCTAAACGAAAGGCATTTTTAAGGAATACCATTGAACTAGCTGAGAATAGTGCTCTATCATCAATAGTTACTCGGTCTTCTCCAAAATCGAATTCAATCTTTTTACCTTTAACAAAAATCTCTTCGTGATCTTTATCTGCTCTGATTATATCCAATGTTATTTCAGATAAAACAGATTTTTTCCTTCTTATTTCATTTTCAATTTTAGCTTCGGACAATTTAATGTCACGGCCAAGGTCAGTTACACGTTCTTGTGTTTTAGCTCTTTCACTATAAAGCTCATGCAACTTTCCATAGTTAACCTTGCTGGCGTTAAGCTCAGTTATTTGGTTTCTTAACGCACCAATTTCTTTTAGCTTTCGTCTAAGATCGTGGTTAATTAATTTTTGTGGTTTCTTGAATGACTCAAACTCTTGCTCATTTAGTTTTAGCTCTGTGCCAACTTGTTTAATTCTTATTTCTAAGTCAGCGAGTCTTTTTCCTTTAATTGTAATAAGCTTTTTTGACTCAGCTACTTGGAATTCAATTTCCTTTCTAACTTTAAAAGTTGGATCTATATCTGATTCTTCTTGTGAAGATACACATCCACAAACACAACATCCTGTTTCTTTCTTTACTAGCTCTACTTGACAAGCAGGGCAGTGGTTAAATGCAATATCAGATAAAGCACTAATTGTATTTTGTGTTTCTGAAAGAGCTTTTAACCTAGAAATAAGGGAGTTAATAAAAAGCTGAGAATCATTGATTTCAAATGTAGTTGAAGACGATTTATTTAACAGTTCTGTTCGCTCACTTCGTAGGTCATATATCTTTTGTACTAACTCTTGAGCGATAATATCTTCAGATTCAGAATCACCAGTAGGTAATGATGTTGCAATTTCATCTACTGACTTTTCAACAGTCGTTATAGCTTCTTCTTTCTCTGAAATTTCTTTATCGACTTCTTCTAAAGTCTTTATTGAACTGCCTAAAAATTGGTGGATGGTTTTAATTTCTTTTACTTTACTATCTAATATTGCCGATACCTTTTGAAACTCGACACGTTTCTCATATAAAGAAAAATCAGATAAGCCGATTAATAATTCACCAATAGCTTTACGTTTATTTGGGGAATCAAATCGATCAAACTTGAATAACCGATCAGGGGAAGTCATTTGGTCAACATACATCATTCTGAGGAGCTGATGCATTGTAATACTGCCTTTATCATCTGACTTTGAATATGGAATACCTAATTCTTTAAAAATAGCCTGATAAAAACTTTCTTTTTCCGTTGCATTGTATGGGTATCTTAACCAACCAGAATTTTTTGCTGAATTGGCAACCTCAAATTCATCACCAAAGATATCCATACCTCTACGACCAGCTTCTTTTATTTCACGCTTTAATGTAAATATCTTTCCACTTAAATTAACTTCAAGATAGACATAATCACAAGACTTGGCTTCATCTTTCCATTTGCTAAGGTCGCCACCTAATCCGTAAAACAAGAAATCAGATATCGTTGATTTACCAGAGCTATTTTTACCTCTAATGATATTAACACCTTCTGTAAACGTTTCATCGTATACATGTATGGTGTTTTTAGTTACAACCAGCCTGTTAACAAGCAAATAAGGTTCATATTGCGTCATATCTATATTCCATTAATCCAGTTCTTTGTTTCAATCCATTATCACCAGACAATTTAACATTGTTTAATGTCTTTAAAAGTGTTTTATAAAACTTGTTATTTATATATTGATTATCTTCAAATAGGTTTGTAACACTACTTGATTGAAATGAGTCTGAAATACGAATTATTCCATCCACTTCCTTGAATATCCCTTTTGCTTCTAAGATTTGTAGAGCTTGTATATGATAATCTCCCATTTCTGAAAATAGGCGTTTACGATCAGGTAGTCGTTCATATGCAGGAGCTATTTTTTCCGCATCTTTTTTTAGTGCGGTCATTCCTTTAGCTCGAGGAAAAGATACATCTTTTATAAAGTGAGGAAATAAAAAAAGAAAGTCATAAATTCTTAAACGAGAAAACTCAAAACCTTCAAGATTTTGTAGCTTAGCAATAGTTATAAACCTAAACATACAATGATATATGTCGTTCCGTGGGTGATATATGATCACGATTTAATCCCATTCAACGTAACAGTTACCTGTAAGTATATACAGTAGCCCGTAGATTTCATCTATTTCTATAGATAAGCTACAGCCATCCATAGAAACCAAAGTTGGTTCAATTATGTTTTCTGTAATAAAATCATCAATTTCATAGCACTCAAATCGACCTGACTTTATTCTAGAAGTGACTCTGTGTAAGAATGCGGCTCTAATATTTGATAGAAGGTAAGTGAATATCTTCTGAGCTGATGCATAGTGTGAATTCAACATTATTTTCTTAGTGACAGACTCTTTTACTTCCATAGCATATTCAATGCAATGTTCTCTTTTACCGTCACTTAGTTTTTGTTCAAGATTTCTCAATTTACCTTCAACTTTGCGATTAAGGAAATCATTAAGCTTTTCAGAGAATTCTTTATAGTCAGAATCTAGTTCTTTTTCTTTTTCGTGCTCTTCAACCAATTCACGAAGTTTCACATCTTCTCTGTAAACAATTGGTGAAGATGGTAGGTGAAAATGTGTTGATTTATCGATATCTCTAGCAGCTACATCTCCGCCAGCATCAATATTACTTTGATTAACTTTATTGGAGTTACTTGAATCAAAAACTGACACTAATTACCCCTTTTATCTCTACCAACTACGTCACCGCCAGCAATGATATTTTTTTGATTAGTTTTGTTTGTTGAGTTTTTAGATTTCATAAATCCAAATACAATCAATACCACCGTAACTCCAATTCCAGAGAATACCCATGTTATCCATTCATTATTCTTTATAAACTGTTCTACAACTTCCATATTTGACTCTTTATCCAGTTATTTTTTAATAACTTACCATTTAAATGGTATTAGAAAAAGAGTTTTAATATACGTACTTGAGTAAGCCCAAAGTTTACATTTATAAACTATTTTTAAACGGGCATATTAATACAGTAGTAGCGTAGTTTATTTGGCTATGTTTAAGTAAGGAATTTTTGTTAATATCGAATTTACTAATCGCACAAAATTATTTTTTACTGCGTTCACAAACTAGTTAGAAAGAGCTTTATAAACGGTTGTCCGTGAACAATTGAGCTGTTTAGCTATTTGAGATTTGTTAATTCCAGTATTGGCAAGTGCGCAGATATTTTCATTTAATTCGATGTTAACGGGTTTGCCTTTATATTTCCCTTTCAGTTTGGCTATCGCTATACCTTCACGTTGACGCTCAAGCATCATAGAACGCTCGAATTGATAAATACCACCGAGCATTGTTAGCATCAATTGCTGCATTGGGTTATCTTCGCCAGTGAACGTTAGTGATTCTTTGTGAAATATAAGCTTAACGCCTTTATCCGTTAACTCTTTAACTAAGGTGAGAAGGTTTTCGGTATTACGAGCCATGCGGCTTATGTCATGAACATGGACAGTATCATCCTTTCTAACAAATTTTATAAGTTCCTTCAGAGCAGGTCGGTTTGTATCTTTACCGCTACACTTATCGGTGAACGTTTCATCTAGTGGAGTTTCATATAATTGTCGTTCGGTGTTTTGTTCAATTGTCGAAACACGAATATACCCAATTTGTTTACCACTCATATTTATTCCTTGGAAAGTGTTCACTTTAAGTCTTAGATGTCATAATAATATACGTACACTTAATCTAAAACAACTTAAAATGAACACAATAGTAATTAATGATGAACGTACACTTTGACTATGCTTAAATGGTCACAGCTTTGTTTTTTAGAACTTATATCTTAAGCGTTATGAATAACAGCTTGTTGGCCCAAAACAATCACAATTCATTTGATCCGGAATGATCACTATTGCCACTAAGCGGAAGGTTTGGTTTGGTCTATTGATATTCAGGCACCGTATAAATGTCGACTCGGATCTCTCGGAAGAAAATAAATCTATTCCCACTAAGCAGACATTTGAAACATTCAGATTCTTGTTTCTCTACTTATTTGATTTCAATCTTAAAACAAGGTGTGTTTGAGGACGGGATGCCAGACTTGATCCGTCCCTTCAGTGCCATAACCCGACGGTCGTAACGCCTCACTAAGAGGTAAATAATAGTTGGTTAAAATAAGCGACGCTGGAGCAAAAACCAACTGTTATTTGTCCTGCTTTAGTGACTTGTTATATTTTATATACGGATATACTGATATAACTACCAACATAATTTACATTTGACACCACTAAGGTATATTTATTATCAGCAACTGAAAATTCAAATTTCTCGCCCGCCGACACTTCTTTTAGATTTCCCGCAAATATAGATGATGTTACTTTAGCTGTATTGCCTTCATTACCTGAGTAATCGACTCGACCTAGGCCAAATGTAATTTGCCCACCAAAACCAGCCCAGCTTTCACCAAACTCTAACTTATGATTATCCACTAGGATTTCTGATTGATACCTCGATAGCTCTGTTTTAAGCGTATTATTATTTTGAACTAACCCCTCAAGTTTTATTTCTAATTTTGCAGTATCAATTTTTTTTCCTTCAACTTTTTCAAGTTTACTTTTTAAGCTTAATAAATACTGATTATCTTCTGTTAATTTTTTTAATTGACTAGCTGTCTCTACTTCTTTTTCTTTCGCCATTTCGGGTTTGTATTTAAGCCTGTTTTCTATAAATATGGCTTTATCACCCAGCAATTTTATTCTCTCATTTAGGACTTTTTGATGACCCTTTTCAACTTCTATAGATGCATTTAAATTTGATATCTCGCTATTCTTGCCTGAAAGAATCATTGAATCAAAAATTAAATATGTAACTAAAGAACCTAGCATAATACTGGGAATCGCTATTTTTAAACTCTTTGACGCGATATCAATTAACTTTTCAAGTGCCACTGTGTCTCCTTAAAATATAACAGCTTATTATGGAGACTTCTCAGTAATATCCATCCCATAATATTTATTTAATTAACATCCCACAATATCAAAGTATTAGATACGGTAAAACATTCATTTTACATAAATAGCTGAATATTACTGAGACGTCTCAGTAATACGCTTAATAAAACACGAAATAATTAGCATAATTTCAGATAGTTAATGATATATGGTACTGGTGGATGTGTGTTACTGAGACATCTCAGTAACATGACAGGAATGATTCATATAGAAAATATATGGAAAAACTTTTTAGGTTAATTTCCGCTTAGCGCGGTGAAGTGAACGTTGTAAATAGAACTTCCTATGTCCGCTATTCGCTGTGACCTCAACCATCCGCTGACTTAAGTTTATCCTACTGATATTCCTCGCGTTGTCAATTAACAATAGAAGGGTGTTTGTCGAGTGAATTGATAGATCAACAATTAACGCTAATAGAGCCAAAATTTCCGCTTAGAGCTAATTTTAGTTACCTTTAGGGTGACTACAGTTCGCTAGTAATGCTTTAATATTTCCCGTGCCATCAGCTTTCGGAATTGTATTATCAATCACAGTCGACCTTCTTAACGATTGTAAGCGATACCTAAATTCTTTACCTGAAATTAAGCTTTCTAGTACCTTGTCAAAATTTAAATTGTTATTATCACTTATATAACCTGCTTGATATGAGTTACTGTATGTGGATGATTTTAATTTTATTGGTTTATTATTCAGGATCGTAATAAAAGTAACCTCTGAGTTCGGTGTCGCGATTATTTTACCTGCATCCCATTTTAATGATAAAACTGATTTGTCAGACTTGGTTCTGCACTGAATGGCTATTCCGTAATGCCCTTTTAAATGTACTGATTCTATTTTTTCCTGCTCAAACTCATCAAATGCTGACTCAAGTATCCATATCCTTGGATTATTTGCCAATCTATCCAGTTCTTTAGCTTCGTCTAAAGTTTCAGATAATAGCTTTACTTCTTTATAATATCTTCCGTATTTATTTAAAATATTTCTCATTGATTTAGAATTCTCTTTTTCTAAAATATGAGTATAGATATCTAATTTACGCTTAAGATCATTCATCCATTTAATATGGATTAAATTTGCCTTCTCTTTATTGTCCACGACATAACTCGCCAATTTCTGCGAGCAAATAATCGGGTTACCATCCGTTTCAAGAAATTTTTCAATATAATCTCTTTCATGGTCAAACGAGTCATAGCCAGTGATAATGCATAAATCGAGGAATGGCTGAGTGAGTAAAAACGTTGAAGAAGAGGTTGAGAAAGAAGATAACTTTAAATTTCTTTCCAACCGTTCAGTTTTGTCGTTAACTCTTTTAATGATATCTGGATGAGTAACTATCTTTAACTCTTTTCCATCTGGACTTTTAACGGAATGTGTTGATTGGCAAGCCATGATAACCGTTAAGAAAAGGCTAATTATTAAAGGTCGAATATTCATTTATAAACTTTCTCAGACTGGTATACGCTCATTCTACATTTAAATTGTCTAGAATTTAATCGATGTTACAAATGATTACAAGTTTGTTAAAACTTCAAGTCTTAAGTATCCACATGATAAATATCATGTGGTACACGATGTGACTTGTCACCTACATGTTTACCTTTCAATATAATGATCTTTATGGCTGTGATTTAGCTGAACTATTCTATAGTCTAACTCGTCATGCTTTTATACTTAATTCTTCAGTTAAATTACTCTCTACGTGCTTGACATAACAACAAACAAAAGGTTACAAAGTAACCTCTCCATAAAACCCAAGATAAGTAAGTATTAGACATGAAATCAATATTACTAACAATAGCCATTCTCTTTACTGCAACCACTACTGTCGCACAGGAACTAGCTTCAAAATGCACAACAATTGAGGCATGCGCACAACTAATACAAGATAAAATTTCAAGCAATATTTTGTGGCAAGAAGAGTTCTCAGGCCAAGAAGTGGTTATCTCATTTAGATTAAACGATGACGCTGAAGTTTCGAACATAAAAGTAGTGTCCGTGACCGGAAAAAAGTACATGGAGAAAATAGTTAAAGATGCAATTAAGGCTTCCTCGCCATTTGACGAACTAATGTACCTAGATGCATCTGATTACGAGCAAGTTAAGTTCATAAAACTTACATACGTTGGAGCTGAGCAATAAATGTTTTGTTGGCTTAATATAAAGGAATACCTATACTTCAAGCCGATTACCTAACGTGGATCTGCTAAAATCACTAGGTTAATTACCTAATCTAGTGCTTTTCTATATTATAGGTTTACATCCTATTAATAATCATTAGGATGGAATTAAGTAAGCGGTTGTTCTACTTCCGCTAAGAGCGAATTGCAGTCATAGGATTCATCAAACGACTGGCAAGAATTCACTCGGTATAGCCTTCTAAACCACCGAAATTATGTTCTTCGGTTACTCACTGTGTCATACGACTTCTAATCACAACCGACGGTAGCCCTATATAGCAGGGTCGTATATGAGAGAAGTTACTTATCAGTTATTATTATATTGAAATTTTCTTTCTGTACTATATTTGTTCTTGCTAGCAATCGAGTTCTAAATAGATTCTGGGATTCATGCGTTGATTGTTAGGTCAATAATCAATCAATTAAAGGATTAGTTCATTATGAAATCAGTTATCTCAGTTGTTAAAAACTTTATTGCATGTACATTCTTTCTCGTAAGTTCGTCAGCATTTGCCCAAATGCAAATTGACAATTACGACCTTACCAACCTACCAGTGCCGGGCGGTGTTTGCACTACGCCAGATGCAGATTTTACGTCCGGTCAATGGCAGATTATGAGTCAGACGACACAAGACGGCAATGGAGGTATGCACTTCACATATCGTCAACAACTTAAGGGGGTAGCGTTAACAGATTCGAATGGAGACACCTATCGCATGTCTGGAAACACCCATGAAGGTGGTCCGTTAACATCGGTACAAGTAAACTCTGGGGGCACCACTATTATCCACGACACTTGGAATCTTCGGATTACGCCGACAAAAGGTAGCGGTGGTCAGACATTTTGGTTGAAGGGACGTATACATGTAATCATTGATAGCGAAGGAAACGAAAACGAAATCAATTACCACTTTGAGAGAGTTTGTGTAGAGTGACCTCCACTAGCTGAAATGCAGGATACCCTCCATATATAATCCCGGCAACCAACAAGTGCCGGGATATACCTAGAAAAATTGCGCTATGTAAGTTAGCTTATGGCCGCTTTTGGCACTGAAGGGACGGATCAAGCCTGACATATTGCCTTCCTTCTTAGAACCCAATCGAAAAACTGAATAGTAGGAATTTAAAAGTTTTAAACGTCTGCTTCTTGAGTTTTCCTAAGTTTTCTTCATAAATCAGTATTAAGTATTTATGCGGTGCCTGAGTATCAATAGCCCAAACCAAACCTTCAGCAATGTGGCTTGAGAATAAATTGAAGTGAAAGAGATTCTCTTACTGATTAACATTTCCCACTAACTCGCATTTTAAGGTTTTGAGGAATATTGACTGGGTTAAATTATCTACTCACTGCTTAATTAAAAAATCACACGAACCTAGCTTAAGCAGTTGATATAATTAATTAAAAACTAATATTTAAAGTACCTAGAATAGGGTTTTACAGAAAACTCAACCGTTGAGTTTTTTATTTTCATTGGACTGCAGGGGGATTTTATCTAGCTTAAACTGTTCGTCGATGACCAGTCTAAAGCAGAATTCTACAAGCGTACTTTAATTCATCAGCAACATAATTTAAGTTGCAATAAACCTTTGAAATATAAATACCAACGACTACCCTTAATCAAAGGACAACAACGTTTAAGGATAAACATCATGCCCACTACAAAACTACAGGTAGCACTATTCATTGATGCAGATAATGCATCAGCTAAACACATCAACAACGTAACAACCACACTAGCAAGATATGGCACTTTAACGTCACTTAAAGCTTTCGGGAACTGGGAAAAGCCTCACCTAAAATCCTGGACCAAGCAGTTAAACAAGCATGCTATCCAACCGGTACAACAGTTTGACGTCACTAAGCAAAAAAACGCCACAGACATCGCACTGACCATTGATGTTATCGACACTATTCATAACGACAATATAGATGTGTTTGCTATCATGTCGTCCGATGCAGACTTTACACCTGTTGTTGAACGCTTGCGTTCCGCTGGTAAGATTGTAATTGGTTTTGGCGACAACCATGCTAATAAGGGTTTTAAGAATGCATGCACTGAATTTGTAGTAGTAGGCCGTAAACCAAAGATATTGAGAGTGAAGAGTAATAGACCTGACTGCTTACTTAATACTGTTAAATTAGCGATACAAACTTGTTCTGATATACATGGCCGAGTCAACTTTGCCGACATAGAGCGACTATTAAGTAAGACGCCAACATTTCCCACATCTAGCTATAATAAAATGCAACTCACTCAGTTATTAATCAAAGTTAATGGCGTTGAGTTGCTATAAAATCTATGTGAACCTTCAGACAGACATCAATGGTGTTTATATCATTGATGACTGTTTCATATATTATAAGTTAATCAGCGATAGATTGGTCTTTGTAACGTGAACCTGTCATATGCTTATAAAGCTCGTTTCGCAATTTGCGTTGTAAGATCATCCGTCTTACAAATATCACTCTATATGATTCTAACGACATATTAACCTCTACCTGTTACTAGTTCTCGAAAATATTTGTTGCGCATATCACGCATTATCTTTAATCGTCTTACTATTGTTCTTGTGTATGGTCCAGCAGATACATTAAATCTACTTCTCCAGTTCCTGTTGCTCTTTGTAATTGTCATCTGAAGCCTTCATTCACTTATGCTACTTGTTACGTAGATCACGCATTAGCCTCATTCGTTTTATTAATGTTTCTCTGTATACTGCAGAGATAATCATATCGTTCTTGAAGGTTAAGATTAAAAGGACCATAAGAGTTTATAACATTAAAGGATAAGTAACTATAGGGATATGTGTGTTACGAGATAATGACAGCTACTGGAGAGGCACGATAGTTTTGCAAAATATTAGATATGTCTGTGACTGCTTCAGGCATAGAAAAGTAGTTATATCGTTGCTTTTTTATATGCTTAAGTTATCGCGAACAACGATCATAAATAGCCTAAAAACATTGATATTTATAAGGTGAGTTTTACTTCACTTTCACCACGATTTTACCACACATATAAAAAAAGAGCTTTAACATCAATTACGACATTAAAGCTCTATTTTTATAAATAACGTGGTGCGGATAGAGAGACTCGAACTCTCACGCCTTGCGGCACAGGCACCTCATGCCTGCGTGTCTACCAATTCCACCATATCCGCTTGTTGTTTTTAAATCATCTGTTTTGGTAAGTTATCTCAACAAATATGATGCTAAATCACCTACTTAATTTATAGATACACAGGCACCTCATGCCTGCGTGTCTACCAATTCCACCACATCCGCGAATGCTTTAGGAATTAGTTTGGAACGTCATTCTCTTTTTGAGCTTCGCTAGTTGGTACATCGCTCGCAGGAGCTTCAACACTTTCAATTTGCTCAGCACCTGGAGTAATGTTATTCCACTCATCAGTTTGCTTAGTTTGTTGTGTTGTTAGGTTACCTAAGAACAAGCTAATAACGAAAAACAATGTTGCTAAAATAGCAGTTGTTTTTGTCATAAAGTTAGCAGAACCACCTGAACCAAAAATAGTTGCAGAAGAGCCAGCGCCAAATGAAGCGCCCATATCAGCACCTTTACCTTGTTGGATTAAGATAAAGCCAACTAAGATTAGTGCAATAATTAAATAAGCAACGATTAATACTTGATACAACATTTTTATAAACCCTATACTGCTAAGCAGATCTTTTTAAATTCTTCAATTTGTAAACTCGCACCGCCAATTAGACCACCGTCTATATCAGCTTGTGCAAATAATTCTTCGCTATTTGTCGCGTTAACACTACCACCGTATAAAAGCGGTACAGTTTGCGCTACATCTGCGTCAAAACCTGCTAAATAACCACGAATAAATTCATGAGTTTGTTGAGCAACTTTTGCCGATGCTGTCTTACCTGTTCCTATGGCCCAAACTGGCTCATAAGCTATGACAACATCTTTAAAACGTTCAATACCTATTTTTGCGATAACAGGTGCAAGTTGGTAACTAAGTCTTAATTCAGTTTCACCATCGTCACGTTCTTCTTCGGTTTCGCCAATACATAATATTGGTTTTAAACCACTTGCTAAAGCATAAGCAACTTTCTCTGCAACAATTTCTGAGCTGTCATGAAACATAGCTCTACGCTCAGAATGTCCGAGAATCACGTATTGTACCTGTAAATCATTCAGCATTAAAGCTGAAATCTCACCAGTGAAGGCACCTTTTTCATTTTCATTTATATTTTGGGCGCCACAGGCAAGATTACTGTTGGTAATGTTTGCTTGTATTACACTTAAATAAGGAGCTGGCGGGCAAATAATAACTTGATGAGTATCTTTAAATACAACATCATTTAAACCTTCACACATTTGTGTAGCAAGTTCATAATTACCGTTCATTTTCCAATTTGCTGCAACGATCGTTTGTCTTGTCATAGCTATTTCTCTTATTTAAACGGGCGAGATAGTACCTGCGATAATAGCAAGATACAAGTGATTATCTAACTTGCCCGTTTGTTTGATTATTTAAGCATCAATTAGCATTAATTTTTTGCTAATGCGACTATTTTACTAACTTGACTTTATCAGCAATTTTGTTGGCAAGTTCAGTCACATGTTCTAGCTCTGGTCCTTCAACCATTACTCTAATTAACGGTTCAGTGCCTGACTTGCGTAATAATACTCGGCCGATACCTGCAAGTTCAGCTTCAACAGCTTTAACACTTTTGATAACAGCATCATCATTTAATGGGTCATCATCACCACTAAAGCGCACGTTAACTAATATTTGCGGTAGCATAGTCATGCCTTTGCGTAATTTAGTTAATGACTTACCCGATTGGCAAATAGCTTCTAAGACATTTAACGCGGCAATAATGCCATCGCCTGTAGAGGTACAATTTAAGTTGATCACATGGCCAGAGTTTTCTGCGCCTAACTGCCAGCCTTTCGCTTTGAGTTGTTCCATCACATAACGGTCACCAACTTTAGCGCGAGTAAAGTCAATATTAAGTTCTTTTAATGCTAACTCTAAGCCCATGTTACTCATCAGAGTACCAACCACGCCGCCAGTAAGCTTGTTATGGTATTGCGCGTTTTTGGCAATGATGAAAATAATTTCATCACCATCAACTACCTCACCGTTTTGATCAACCAACATTAATCTGTCGCCATCGCCATCTAAGGCAATGCCTAAGTCGGCTTGATGCTCTAACACTAAGCGACTGATATTTTTCATTGATGTCGCGCCGCAATCATCATTGATGTTTATGCCATTAGGCGTTGAAGCAAACTCTACAACTTCAGCACCTAATTCTCTAAATACTTTCGGGGCAATATGATAAGTAGCGCCATTGGCACAATCGACTACAATTTTTAAGCCATTAAGTGAGTATTCAGATGGGAAGTTACTTTTACAAAATTCAATATAACGCCCTGCCGCATCATCAATACGCGTGGCTTTGCCTAATTTAGCCGAATGTACACAGTCCATTTCTTCATCCATCATGGCTTCAATGGCATGCTCAACATCATCAGGCAGTTTTTCACCGGTTGTTGAGAAGAATTTAATGCCATTATCATAAAATGGGTTATGCGAGGCACTGATCACAATGCCGGCTTCGGCGCGAAATGTTTTAGTTAAGTAGGCAACAGCAGGGGTTGGCATAGGGCCCATTAAACCAATATCAATACCTGCGGCTGAAAACCCAGCTTCTAATGCAGATTCAAGCATGTAACCAGAAATACGAGTATCTTTACCAATGAGAACTTTTTTAGTGCCTTTTGTGGCAAGAACTTTACCTGCAGCCCAACCAAGTTTCATTACAAATTCAGGTGAAATAGGCGCTTTGCCAACTAAACCACGAACGCCATCGGTTCCAAAATACTTTCTACTTTTCGACACTGAAACATACTCCTTTGTATCTTCTAATTTGTTTGTATTATAAATACAAACAAAATGATTAAATTGTTTTTAATGTTGCTGTCAGCACTTTCAGTGCGTCAACAGTCTCTTTTACGTCATGAACTCTTATTATTTTAGCACCATTTATGGTTGCTAATACCGCAGCAGATAAGCTACCGGCTAAGCGTTGTTCTACGTCACGCCCCAGTAAATTGCCAATCATCGACTTACGAGATAGCCCAGCTAACACGGGCAAGCCTAATGTCAGTAGTTCTGCTTGGCGAGCTAATAATTGATAATTCTGCTCTAACGTTTTGCCAAACCCATAGCCGGGATCTAAAATTATGCGCTGTTTATCAATGCCAAGGTGTTCACAAGCGCTAATGCGTTGCTGAAAAAAATCAATGATATCAGAAACTACGTCTTTATAAACCGGATTTTGTTGCATCGTTCTAGGCAAGCCTTGCATGTGCATTAAGCAAACCGGTATGTCTGATTGTGCAACCGCAGCTAAGCACCCTTCATTTTGCAAAGCACGCACATCATTAATCAAACCAACACCATGCTCAATACCAGCGGTGATCACTTCACGTTTACTGGTATCTAGCGATATAACCACGTCAAAGCGGTTATTGATTGCATCGATGACAGGAATAACGCGTTTTAACTCATCAGCAGTGGTAACGTCAGCAGCCCCTGGACGTGTTGATTCACCACCAACATCTATTAGAGTAGCACCATGGTTGATCATGGTTTCTACCTGCTTTAAGGCCTTGTCTATGTGGGTAAAACTACCGCCATCTGAGAATGAGTCTGGAGTCACGTTAAGGATACCCATAACATGAGGAATACTTAAATCTAGATGTTTTGCACCAAATTTCATCATCATAATTACTTTGCAGTTATTTTATCTTATAAAAAAGCCCCGGAAACGGGGCTTAATAGGTTATTACTTATGAGTACTTAGCTAGCGGGTACATCATCTGGCTTGCTTGAATCAGCAGCTGGTGGTGTACTTGCTGCTGGTGGCTTAGTCGATTTATCTTCATTGCCATAACCTTTTGGTGCACGTACTTCAACACGCGCCATTAGGTCATCAATTTGTAAAGCATCAATTGTTTCATAAGTCATTAACGCATCTTTCATTGAGTGCAGGATATCCATGTTGTTTTTTAGGATATCTTCAGCGCGCTTGTAGTTACGCTCAATAAATGTGCGAACTTCGTCATCAATTTCTTTCGCTGTGTCATCAGACATATGCTTAGATTTTGCAGCGCTGCGACCTAAGAATACTTCACCTTCTTCTTCAGCGTAAAGCATAGGTCCCATTTTTTCAGATAAGCCCCACTGAGTAACCATTTTACGAGCAATTTCAGTAGCGCGTTCAATATCGTTTGAAGCACCGGTAGACACTTTTTCAAAGCCGTAAATGACTTCTTCAGCGATACGACCACCATAAAGGCTTGAGATCATGCTTTCTAAATGCATTTTACTGTGACTTACACGATCTTTTTCAGGTAAGTACATAGTCACACCTAGCGCACGGCCACGAGGAATAATACTAACTTTATACACTGGGTCGTGATCAGGAACCATACGGCCAACAATTGCATGCCCTGCTTCATGGTATGCAGTCATTTCTTTTTCTGTTTCGCTCATCACCATAGAACGACGTTCACTACCCATCAATATTTTGTCTTTAGCTTGTTCAAACTCGCTCATAGACACGATACGACGACTCGTTCGAGCTGCACACAATGCAGCTTCGTTTACTAGGTTTGCTAAGTCGGCACCAGAAAACCCTGGTGTACCACGTGCAATAACCTCAGCATTAACATCTTCGTTCAGTGGCACTTTACGCATATGAACTTTTAAAATTTGTTCACGACCACGAATATCAGGTAAACCAACAGTGACTTGACGGTCAAAACGACCTGGACGAAGTAACGCTGGATCTAATACGTCTGGACGGTTAGTTGCGGCAATAACGATAACGCCTTCATTACCTTCAAAACCATCCATTTCAACTAACATTTGGTTAAGTGTTTGTTCACGTTCATCATGACCACCACCTAAACCTGCGCCACGTTGGCGACCTACAGCATCGATCTCATCGATAAAGATAATACATGGCGCTGACTTTTTCGCTTGCTCAAACATGTCACGTACACGAGATGCACCAACACCCACGAACATTTCAACGAAATCTGAACCAGAGATAGTGAAAAACGGTACTTTGGCTTCACCAGCAATCGCTTTAGCGAGTAAGGTTTTACCTGTACCCGGTTGACCAACTAATAAAATACCTGATGGAATTCGACCACCAAGTTTTTGGAATTTAGTAGGTTCTTTTAAATAGTCTACTAATTCAGCAACGTCTTCTTTTGCTTCGTCACAACCGGCAACATCAGCAAACGTAGTTTTAATTTGATCATCACTTAATAAACGTGCTTTTGATTTACCAAAACTCATTGCACCTTTACCGCCACCGCCTTGCATTTGGCGCATGAAGAATATCCAAATACCAATAAGCAATAACATAGGGAACCAGTTAACAAAAATACTAGCAAGTAAGCTAGGCTCTTCAACAGGCACGCCTTTAACGCTAACGTCATGTTTAATTAGATCATCAAGAAGTTTTGGATCGTATTGTGTTGGAATTAAGGTTTCAAATGTTTGACCATTTGTTTTAGTACCGGTAATAACACCGTTTTGTTCAATATCAACAGAACCGATTTGATCTTGCGATACTTCATTAATGAACGTTGTATAGTCCATCTGAGTATCAGCACTATTGTTCGGAGTAAAACTCTGAAATACTGACATTAAAACAATGGCTATAACTAACCATAAAATAAGATTCTTTACCATATCGCTCAACTTGAAAACCTCTTCTTAAAAACATACTGCGATGATTGTTTAATAATACCTATTAAGTATAGGCTATATACTCGTATAACTTTACTACAGTTTGTAACCGGTTGCTACTATATAAACTTCTCTTGAACGTGCTCTAGAAGACTCTGGCTTACGGGTTTTGACGTTAACAAAAGCTGCGCGAACATCTTTCATATACTGCTCAAAACCTTCGCCTTGGAATACTTTAACGACAAAACTACCGTTTTTCTTCAGCACTTGATGGCACATATCTAATGCCAGCTCAACTAAATACATATTACGTGGTTGATCAGTTGCTTCATTACCACTCATATTTTGAGCCATGTCTGACATAACCACATCAACATTTCGGCCATCAATTTTACTTAATAGTGTATTAAGTACCGCTTCTTCACGAAAGTCACCTTGTAAAAAGGCAACGCCGGCGATTGATTCCATAGGTAATATGTCACACGCAACCAGTTGGCCTTTATCGCCCAATACTTTTACTGCGTATTCAGACCAACTACCAGGAGCGGCGCCTAAATCGACCACATTCATACCAGGCTTAATTAATTTGTCTTTATTATTGATTTCTTCAATTTTAAAAACAGCGCGCGAACGCAAACCTAGCTTTTGTGCTTTCTTTACATACTCGTCATCAAAGTGTTCTTTCATCCACTTTTGCGAGCTAACTGTTCTTGTTTTATTTGCTTTACTCATAAAATTACAGATTTAAATTAGTATTACTGACAAGATGGCGTTAAAATAGGTGTAATTCAAGTAACTTAGACGAAAAAATTTTAAATGAACCTATCTAACAAACAAATTCAACACCTTAAAGGTGTCGCTCATTCCCTAAAACCAGTGGTATTATTAGGTAGTAATGGCCTTACAGAAGCCGTTGTAGCTGAAATTGACTATGCATTAAATCATCATGAATTAATCAAAGTTAAAATTTCTACACAAGACAGAGATACTAGACAACTTATAATTGATGCAATTATACGTGAAACTAAATCGACGCAAATTCAAGCAATTGGTAAAACTTTAGCTATTTACCGTCAATCTGCGGAAAGAAAAATTTCAATTCCTAAAATCTAGTTTTGCAACTCGGTATTTAATACTGAATTGCTCTGCTGAATATTAAACACCTTAACGAATTGGTTAAGGTGTTTTTTTATACCTGTAGTTTATGTCGCTAAAATAATTTAGTCACAATGATTATTGTCACAAATTGTTGCAGGTAATGCTTGCTGGTAATGATTTACGCCATCAATAACGTTGAATCTGATACGTTGCTTGATGATTAAATAATTTAAACAAGCCAGCGCTTCACCATAAGCAAGCATAATATTGTGCTTTCCTATCTCTTTTCTAAATAATACTGTAAAGGTTTCGTTTACCTTTGTTGGCGTAGCACAGTGTAAATATAACTTTTCAAGATCTTGTTCGGTATCACTAATTAACTGCTGTAAACGGTCAACACCATTATAAAACGGCAAGCCATGCGCAGGTAATACTAAAGTGTTATTACTGATAACCTCGCTCAACTGTTGATATGAGTCCAACATTTCTTGCATTGGATTGGCGTTAGGCTGATTTGGCCAAACACTCACGTTTGAAGAAATAGTCGGCAACAATTGGTCGCCCGAAATAAGCACATCTAGCTCTTTACAGTATAAACAAATATGCTCGGGCGAATGCCCTATTCCAACTACAAGTAACCATTGATATTGACCAATCGTCAGTGTTTCGCCCGCACTAATACGCTGATAGTGACTAGGTAGCGGATGAATAATTTTGGCAAACATGGCCATATGTTTATGATAGCTATCGGCTTGTTTAGCATTTGCACCAATTGCTTGATAAAAATCAGTAATTAGCTGTTTTTGTTCAACATCCACATTCGTTAACGCTTGTTCAGAGAATAGTTGTTGATAAATATCGTACTCACCTTTAGATATACTCAAATCACAGCGGTTCTCTTGGCAAAGCCAGCCGGCCAAACCTAAATGATCCGGGTGAAAGTGGGTGCACAATACGCTTTTAATGGGTTTGTTATTTAATTGGCTAGCAATAACTGACTGCCAAGCCTGACGACACTCTTTGGTATCAGGTCCAGTATCGATAACAGTCCAGTAACTGTCATCTTCAATTAACCATAAGTTAATATGATCTAACGCGAATGGCATGGCTACTCGAAGCCAAAATACATTGTCGGCAACTTTTTGTAGTTTATTTAGGGGAGCGGCATCAGCATAAGGGTATTTTAATGGGGTCATTTAATCTCATTCACTTTATGGCATATGTTCATGGTGAGTAATTCATTTAGAGCGCTTAACTTAACATATAAAAGAAATTCACTGATAGCCATTACGCTTAGTTATTTTTTATTAATGGGAATATTTAAATAATGGCTGATTTTTTAACTTCACCGCGTGTATCCGGGCCGCTTTTATCCTAATAAATAATGATAAAATTCAATTTAGTAGCACCGTAGAACGGCTTATTTCTAGCGAAGGAATAACCAGCAACGTATTGCTGCAAGTGCTGTTCATCAATGGTTCAACCATAGGTTCAAACAAAGGTTCAAACAAAGGTTAATGGCGACAATGAGCCTATAAGTTTCATTATACCAGCTTCATTATTTACCTAAAATAAAGGCCCTGATGATTAGAAATCATCAGGGCCTTATCAGTAGTACTCAGATATGCTTAATCAAAGAAGCCTTTTTCTTGTTTTACCTTTTACTTGGTAAACACTTCTTCTAAAATTAAACCTTCGTTTGCTGAAGGCGCTTTAATATTCA
Organism: Colwelliaceae bacterium BS250; assembly: GCA_040779355.1. GTDB lineage: Bacteria > Pseudomonadota > Gammaproteobacteria > Enterobacterales > Alteromonadaceae > Thalassotalea_A. Next base: position 230,936 of record JBFONS010000001.1, read on the forward strand.
ATAGTGCAGAAAGTGTTGGGGCAATATCAATAGCTTCTACTTTGCGATATATTTGCTGTGCAGGAATACCTTTTCCTGCAAAAATAATTGGTACAAATGTATCGTATGTCCACGGGGAACCGTGGGTAGCAGCTACAACCAAACCTTCAAGATCATTAATAAAATCATGCGGTGGATAAACCATATAAATATCACCTGAACGTTTAGGACTATAGTTGTTCAAAATAGCACGGTACAGTAGAGTATCCGGGAAGTCTCCTGTTTCTAAGCGATTACTCGCCACCGTTAAATGTACATCGTCCATTGTACTTAATGCTTTAGCTACCCTATTCTGAACTTCTGCTATCGAAATGTTATGTTTTTTAATCACCTCATGGTCCAAATAAATGTATGGGTGAGAATAATTAGATATAAGTTGCTCTTTTATATCTAATTCTGCTTTAACTTTGCTAACAACATCCAGTTCATCCCATTGTTTAGCTGTTACATAATCACCGTTAATTTTATGTTCATTCAAATAACCAGGAGCTTCAGGTCCGCCATGATCAGCAGAAAGCACAATAACCGTATTTTCTAAACCAACATGCTTATCAATATAGGTAAATAAATCGGCAAGAGTTTTATCTAAACGTAGCATGTTGTCTTCACTTTCAAGACTTGATGAACCGAAAAAATGGCCAATGTAATCTGTTGAAGATAAGCTAATTGATAAATAATCGGTAATATTATCTTTACCAATGTTTTCATTTATAATTAACGCTTTAGCGAAATCAACGGTAATTTCATCACCTACAGGACTAACCGTTAAGAAGGTACTGAAATATTTAGACGATTTGTCACCAAACGCGTGCGGAAAAACTCTACCATAACCGCCAAGTTTGAGTTCCCAGGCTTTATCATCATCTTTACCAAACAAGTACGTCGATTTATCATTCATTAATTCCCAGCTTTTATTAGAGAATTGTTCAGGTAATTTTTTCTTATTCCAATTATTTACCCATTGAGGATATTCTTCGTAGTAATAATTACTGGTAATAAATTCACTATTCGCTTTTGAAAACCAAAACGCTTTACCGCCGTGGCCTGCAAGTGATACCGCGCCTCTGTCTTTTACTGAAACACCAAATACCTTTGCTTTGCCATTTGAGCTAATGACCATTTCATCACTAAAGGTTGAACTTTGAATGTTCATAGGCGAACGACCGTCAACCGAAGCCGCCTTTTGAGTTGGATCAATTTCTGTGCTTTTATCAACATCAGCATTTGCTGAAAGTAACTTGTAATTTGCATCTTCGATGTTATAAACCGTTTCTCCCGCTTTACGGTCATACCACATGTTACCGATTAAACCATGATTAGAAGGGTTAGCACCTGTAGCTAAACTAGCATGACCAACAATAGTCTCAGTATTAGCATGTGTATGATGAGCGTCGCGATATACTGTGCCTTGATTTAGCAGGTAGTTAAAACCGCCTTCACCAAAACGGTCTTGATAGCGAAAGGGTAAATCGCCACGTAATTGGTCAATGGTAAGTTGTAGTACTAATTTAGGTTTTGTCTTAACAGCTGCTTTAGCATCGTCAGCTAAGGCGATTGGCGCAGTAAATAATCCGGCAATACAAACAGCAGAAATTAATGTCTTAGGTTTATTTAAAAGAAAATTCGCATATGACAGCATCATTGGTCCCTCTATGAACATAAAATAACGTTAACAATCGGGTACATACCCAATTATTGGCTTGTAGATATTTATATAGTAGTAATGTTTTCATTTAAAAACCAATGTCATGTTTGCAAACATGACAGGTAGCCAACAGATATCATGCTAACTAAAATTTATTTGATTAAATAACCGCGTTGCTTGAATACGATTACTCGCCCCAAGTTTTACGTAAATAGTTTTTAAGTGGGTTTTAACGGTATTGATAGATAAATAAAGTTTGTCGGCAATATCTTTATTGGAGTGGCCTTCACTAAGCAATTCCATTATTTTGTTTTCAGCGGTAGTTAACGGTTCTATTTGCACAACAGGTTGCTGAGAATTAGGTTTAAAGCCGTCGAAACGTGCACAAACATCAACCATAAAAGCTTTGCGCTTAGGTGATAATTCAGTTAATGACCAATCTTGCAGGTAATGAATGGCTTTTTCACCAAGGCGTGAAAAGTACTGAATGATATTTTTCTTGTATGCCACCGAAATTGCTTTTTTCAAGGTTAATTTTGCGTGTGAAAACTGTTCTTTTTGAACATAGACATTAACTAAGGTGATCAGGCATTTAAGCTGTTGCAACACTCGCCCTGATTTTTCATATTGATGAATTAAATCAGCAAGACTTTTAGTAACCTGTTCAAGTTCACCTTGACGAATAAGCATTAAACTGTCGACCATAGTCTCATCAAAGATTAAATGCTGAGACTTAGGACCGGTGTAGCTTTGCATTAAGCTTTTATACTGTTCATGTAGGGCAATGGCGTCATCATCATGATTTAGATATAAAAAATTATCTAGTGCTTCATAAACTACCGGCGAAGTCGAAAATGTTAATTTACGACTGGCGTTGAGCTCTAATAATTCTTCAATTAGTAACTCACGCGCTTCTTGATCATTTAACTCGGTTAATAATTGAATATGACAGGCGTAATACCACGCTAAAAATGAAGGTTCACTTAGGTATCTGACTTGATGACCTGAACCATCAAAATACGCTAATGCACTGTCTAAATCACCCTGCACATAAGCAACCATGCCTTTAACCACGTTAACTAAATGATAGAGTTGGGTCTCATGTGCTTGTTTGCTGATAAATTTTTCAATCGATTGGCATATTTCTATACAGGATGATAAACGACCAAGCACAAACTCTTTCATCGCAAAGCAAACATTGACTATTATGGTGCTATAAAAAAGTGCGCCACCTTGGGCAAAAAATAAACTTTCATTCATTTGTTGATCAAGTTCTTCAAATTTATCTTGGTGCAAATAAGTAAAGCACTTTAAATCACGCTGAGAATTTTCGGCATAAGGAACGGTTAGAGGACGGCTATTAAAGCTTTGATCAAGTTCTGCTTCGAATTTATATTGAGAGTCAGAAAAAGCAGCATTAGAGGCTCTTAAAGCCACCATTTGTTCAATCGCACCGGCGTTATTTGCGTTCGGATTTTTGCTAATGATTTGCTCTATCGACACTAACACTGAATTAGCACTACTATGTTGATAATTTAATGCATAGAACCATCCAGTTAACGCCAATACATTAACCTTTGAAATTAATAAATCATTCGGCAAGTGGCTTATTAACTTTGCAAAGCGAGGGAAATTACCGCTAGCAATAATATTAATACCTTTATCTTCTAGAATGGTTATAGCCTGTTGAAAATCTTTGGCTAAAATAAAATGTTCAACCGCTTCTATATATACATCTTTCTTTAAAAACCACTGAGCCGTTCGTAAATTAAGCTGTTGTTGTTCTAAAGTATCTAGTGCATAAAATTTTTGTCGAAGAAAGCTTTTTAAAATAGGCTGAATTGTGTACCAGTCATATTTACTCGGTAACAGCGGATCATCAAGCGCAATAATAGGGATTGTTTTTAAAAAGTAATCATTAAAAAATTCTTTATCCGCGGTTAATTCATAGGATAAATCAGCGCATAGGTAATTACTTATTGATAATATTAATAAACTATTTAAATGTTGTTCACTAAGCGTGGAAATAACTTCTTCGTAAAAATACTGAGTTAAATCTTTATTAGACTCAATGACATTGTTGTTTTTAAAGCCTTGATTAAAACTTAAATTACCGGTATTTAATTCTAGCGATATAATCGCTGGCCAACCATTGGTTTTTGCAAGTAATGCTTGTACATCATCATCATCTATCGCGGTATGGTAAACATCACAAGCCAGCTGTTTAATATCGTCAATATTAAACGCTAATTCTTGTACACCTATTTGGTGAATCTTTTGAGTGATAAATGCTTTTGATGTAGGAAAAGGTAAGGCGACGCGACTCGCAACTAATACCTTTATTTTACTTGAGGTATTGAGTATTAAGTGCTGAAAAAAATCAACGACAACACTGTTATTGATGCACTGAAAATCATTAAAAAACAAATAAATGTTTTCATCTAATGTTTCTAACTCGGTCACTAAATTATTGATGAAACGCAGTAGCGAAATATTTTCATCGAAATAAAGTTTATCGCTAATTAAACCAGTATCTTTCAATGCTTTTAGAAAATAAGTAAAAAAGTATTCCGGCGAGTTGTCATCACTTGTTAATCTTGACCATAATAATTTTTTTTGTGCATCTTGAATATGATAAGCATAATCAATAAGTAGATACGTTTTACCATAACCTGCGGGTGCTTTAATTAATAAACTTTTATTTTCATTAACTAAGGCATTATCAATAGAGGTTATTAAATCTTTGCGTGTTAAATGCTTTAAAGGTTTAATTGGTAACACGTTTTTTTGCATAAATTATCAATCATTTTTCATAATTTCAATAACATCAGCATACCATAGTAAAAATGAAATTCTTATGCAACAGTTGTTATTTTTGTGAGTGTTTAGGTTTGGTTATAAAAATAACAAAGCCTAGCAAATTGCTAGGCTTAAACGTTATATTCAATTACTTTTCAATAATAAATTCTTAGAAGCGGAAAGTACCTTGAACAGCTACAGTCAGAGGTGCATCTGTGTAGCCCATGTAACCACCAGCAACAAGTGGCACATCTAAACCGGCACTAAATGTTAGCTCATCGGTTAAGTTTTTACCGATTAAGGCAACTTCCCAAACACCATCAATGTCAGATAATGCAATACGAGCATTTACTTTAGAATGAGCTTCTTGCATTACGTTTGGATCTAAATCGGTATCTAGGAATACATCATCAACATAATTAACATTAAGCTGCATGAATAATTCCATGCTGCTGCCAATTTCAGTTGCGTAATCTAAGAATAATGACGCAGAGTACTCAGGTGCAAATGGCGTGCTTTCATCTGTTAAATCACAAATTTCCATGCCAGTTGCTTGCACTTCAGCAGAACAAGGTCCGGTTGCGTAATCTTCATAGTATGAATCTAGGTACGATACCGAACCGCTTAACGTAAGGTTGTCAGTGACTAAAAATGAACCATCAATTTCGATACCTTGTGAAACAGACTCAGCAGCGTTGCCTACTTCAAAGGCAAAACCATTCCAAGTTGTTACTTGTAAGTCGTCAAATGCAGTGTGGAATATCGCCATATTTAAACGAGCGCGGCCATCCATAAGGTCAGCTTTAAAACCGACTTCCATGCCAAGTGCTTTTTCTTCTTCAAATTCATTATTTTCGTCAGTTGCGTCGGCATTGGCATTAAAACCACCCGATTTAAAGCCTTGTTCAACACCACCGTAAACCATAAAGTCATTGCTAACATCATATTGGAATTTCACTGATGGGATAAGTTGACTTTCATCCCTGCTACCACCACCTTCAGGGTCTGTTACTGCTACACCTAATAACGTTGCCGTAACAAAACTATTAAAATTATCTGACGGATAGGCACTTGCTGGCGGTGTAATATCTTGAGCACTACTGTAGAAAGTTGAATCTAACGTAGCATTCATACTTCTGCGAGAAACGTCTTTGGTTTCTTCAGTATAACGACCACCGGCAATCACTCGAAAACTGTCAGTAAAGTTATAAGTACCTTGGAAGAATGCTGATAATGAATCAGTTTCTTGGTTAAAGTTGGTGGTACGAGTAAAGCTATTTGGAAAGATACCAACATCAAGTAAATTAGCACCTGCAGGGAAAGCAGGATTAAGCGCTTGTGCTGGAACACCAGCAAATGCCCCCATTAATGCAGGATTAATTTGAGTGATATCAACATGTGAGTAAAAATCGAAATCAAGTTCGTTTTCTTGGTAGTAAACACCGGTAATGTAATCAAACTTATTATTACCAGAGCTTGCGTAACGAATTTCCTGTGACACTTGTGAGAAATCTTCTACATCATTGGTATTAATAAAGGTTACCGGCATAAAGTCAACATCTTGTAATAACGATGAATCGTAGGCTGAATAACCCGTAACGAGCGTTAATGTACCATCACCTAATGCGTAATCGATATTAATTGCAACGTTGTCGGTTTCTACTTTACGTTTTTCAGGGTTTAATGCTTCATCGGTAGAATTTTTTAGATCTTTTTTATCACTAAATTCAGAATCTAATGAAGGCGCAACCACGCCAGCAACAAAGCCAGCTAATGCGCCAAGAGGTGCTAAACCAGTAATTTGCGCAGTAGTACCGGTAGAGTTTAATTCAGAATGCTCTACTTTCATGTGCACATCTAAATTTTCATTGGGTTGCCAATGCGCCGATAAACGGAAAATGTCTTCTTCGCTAGCCACTTCATCACGATTAGTAAACGTATTTTCCATATAGCCATCAGTTTCAGTGGTTTTAACGGCGAAACGAATACCAAACTCATCAGTTAAACCTGTAGCTAATACTGCTGTTAATCCATTTGAACCGTATTCTGGTTCAATATCTACCGTCACTTTACCTTCAAAGTCTCCACCAGCTTCTGCTCTTGCTGTTGTGGTATTAATGGTACCGGCAATAGTATTTTTACCAAATAACACACCTTGTGGTCCGCGTAATACTTCAGCGCGTTCTAAATCCACAAAACCGCCACGGAATTGCTTACCACGACCCATGTATACGCCATCGACAAACATACCAACAGATTGTTCAAACGCACGGTTAATACCAGACCCTACACCACGCATATAGATGTTAGTGTTAATAGCGCCTTCAGAAATCGTTAAGTTAGGAATATAACCTGACATTTCAGATAAATCTTGGATACCTGCTTTGTCAATTTTATCACCATTAATAGCGGTGATTGACATAGGAACATCTTGAATGCTTTGCGTACGTTTGGTTGCAGTCACTTGGATAACTTCCAATTTACCTTTGGCTTGTACGTTTTCAGCTTGCGCTTCTTCAGCAATTGCATTGCCAGATAATAATAGGGTTGCACCAACCGCAAGAGCTAACTTGCTTTTACGTAATGACATACCATTTGAGTGTTTCATTTTCTCTCCTAAGGAACTTCTTGAGTTATAATAATTATTATTTTTATTGTATTATTGTTAATATCAACTTCAGTTTTCTGAAATTTATTTTCAATATCAAACTGTCCCTTTTCGATATCTTACTCGCTAGAAACAAATTTAAACAGATGTTATCTATAGAGTTATTTTTTATTTTTAGCTAAAATCAAATTCAGTTACCATATAATTACGAATAGTTACAAATTTAATTTTGGCAAAAAAAAGCGCATAGCCTTATGCGCTTAAAACTTATACGCGCTCGAAAATATTTACAAAACCGGCGCTGCCTAAGCCGCCATTGTGTTGCAATGCTAAACGAGAGCCTTCAACTTGACGTTTGCCTGATTGGCCACGCAGTTGTTGTACTAATTCAGTTATTTGTGCCAGGCCGGTTGCCCCTAATGGGTGACCTTTTGCAAGTAGTCCACCCGATGGACAAACCACATATTTACCGCCATAGGTGTTGTTGCCTTGCATAATGAATTTTTCAATTTCATCGTCGGCACACAAACCTAATGCCGAGTAAGTGATAATTTCATTACTGGTGAAACAATCATGGAGTTCAATAACATCAATATCTTCAGGGCTAACACCAGCATTGTTATATGCTTGGGTTGCAGCCTCTTTACTTAACGCTCTAAAAGTAATGTCCAGTGGATTGGATTCAAAGTATTCGGCTTTATCACTACACCAGCCGCTACCTTTCAAGACCACTTTAATGTCTAAGTTATGTTTTTTAGCAAACTCTTCACTACACACAATGACCGACGCTGCGCCGCAACTTGGTGGGCAAGCAAATAATTTGCGTAAACCACGATAAATAGCGGGTTTATCTAACACTTGCTCAACCGTTAATGGCTCGCGGTAAATTGCAAATGGGTTATGTTCGGCATGAACACGTGACTTAACAGCGATTTGTGCAAGCGTTTCTGGAGATAATCCGTATTCACTCATTACCCGTTCAGCTTGGCAACCGAACATCATTAATGCAGGTGGTAATTGACGTTCTTCGTCTGTAGCACCAACTAAATCAGCTAGCGCGTCAGTATGACGTTGTAGAGGACTTGTCATGTGCGGGAATGCCATTTCAATAGCGCCTTTAGGCATTTCTTCAAAACCTAAAGCCATTACACATTCTGATATGCCGTATTCAACGGCTTGTGCTGCTAAAGCAAATGCTGTTGAACCAGAAGCACAGTTGTTATTTACATTGGTAATTGGAATACCGGTAATACCAACACGATAAAGTGCGGCTTGTCCGGCACAACTATCACCATACACATATGATGCAAATGCTTGATCAATGTCTTTATACTCAAGTGTTGAATCGCTCAAAGCTGCTATTGCAGCGCCTGAGCCCATAATGTCATAGCCTTCGCTTTGACCTGGTTTTTTAAATGGCACCATACCCACGCCACAAACTACTACTCTTCTAGTCATCATAATGTCCTATTAATTCACAGCGCGGTTTTTGCCGCCCCAGTATTTTTTGCGCATATCTGCTTTAAGTACTTTGCCCACAGGGCTACGCGGTAAGTCATCAACAAAATCAATCGACTTAGGGGTTTTAACACTGCCTAACTCACCTTTGATAATGCTTGCTAACTCAACATCGGTGATACTTGCACCTGGTTTTAGTTGCACAACCGCTTTTACTGCCTCGCCCCATTTTTCATCAGGGATACCAATAACAGCACAATCTTGCACGGCAGCTTGGGCACTTATCACTTGTTCAATTTCGTTCGGGAATACGTTAAAACCACCGGTAATGATCATGTCTTTTTTGCGATCAACAATAGTGATATAACCATCATCGTCCATCACACCAACATCGCCAGTATGTAACCAACCATCAATTTGAGCTTCGCGAGTTGCTGCTTCGTTTTGATAATAACCAGGGTTTACTAAGTTACCTTTAACACAAATCTCGCCGGCTTCACCTTTTGCTAATTTATTGCCATCGTCATCCATAATAACCACTTGATTCATCACACAAGGGCGACCAACTGATGCTAAACGAGCATCATTTATGTTGCCATCGCTGTCCATGTAATCCCATGGCGCTTTAGCACAAATAGCAGCTGGCGCTTCTGATTGACCAAACGCTTCAGTCATTACTGGACCAAATACTTTGATCGCTTCTTTTAGTTTAGAAAGCGAGGTAGGCGCAGCACCCACTAAGAAATGTTGTAGTGAGGAGTAATCATATTTATTAACATTTTCATGCGCCAACATCATATACATAACCGTTGGCGGTAAGAAAAAGTGCGTGATTTTTTGTTGCTCGATGGTTTGCATAATGGCTTCAGGAGCCGCGGCTGCCATCATTACGTTTTTACCTCCACGGGCAAAGTGCAATGCACCAATAAGCCCTGCAGAATGAGTCATTGGCGCAACCACTAAATGGCAGGTATTGTCATAGTAATTAAAATGACTATAAAAATTAGTAAACATGGCTTCAATCGCTTGGTGTGACATGATCACACCTTTTGATTTACCTGTTGTGCCACCAGTTGGGAAAATAGCCGCAACATCATCAGCTTGCTCATCGCCCACTTGATGAAAATCATTTGCGCTAGTTAACCAAGTGGCTAAGTTTTCGCCTTCAAGACCCGTTTTATCAATACAAACAATTTCTTTTAAATTGGGTGTGCCGGCAGCAATTGCACGAGCTTCTTTTTCATAATTTGAATGGTATAAAAGTAAGTCGCCATCAAACCTTGTCATTAAATCAATATTAATATCAATAGGATTGCGCGGGTTAATGGGCAACCACACAGATTCGGCGCGAAACGCACCTAATAATACTTCAAACGCGATGTTTGAATTTGGCGCTAAAATACCAACCTTGGCACCTTTGGTGTATCCACGGTTATATAATGCTGACGCAACTTTATGAGAAACAGCACTCGCTTGTGCATAAGTTGAATCGCTGCCATCAGCAAGATCATGAAATGCTACGTTGTTTGGATATAACGTTGCACCTTGATCAAAAAAATCGATTACACGCATCTAATTTACCTCAATATGAAAGCTGTTTAATAATCATATTAAACAGCTTAAAACCTATATCAATATGACTATTAAAATTCTTCGATTTTCATATCGCAGAAACCAAAACCTTCTAAAGCGCCATATAATTCATGATGCCCAACAGCCATACAAGGCGACTGGAAACCAACATTATTAGGGCCTTTATTGATTAATTGTTTGGCGATAAATGCTTGAATTAAGCCAGTTTGAATATAAGCACTGTGACCAATAATGGTACAAGACACTTGTGATTTAGGACCAACACCGTAAACACGGTCAACTAAACGGTGAATAGTACGGTTTTCACGAGGCGGCATACCTGGTGTAATACCTGCAGCCATAGCATCTAATTGTGCTTCTTGTTCTTCGATAGGCAGATCTTTTAAATTATCTTCATAGTGCGCAGCCATCGCCATAACGCCTTGCATTAACGGACGGTTGGTAAAACCAGTTAATGATTTTGCGCTATTCACACGTGAGTCGTTTGCATACCATAGAGGAATACTACCGCCGCCCCAAGGAAGTGCCATAATGGTTGCATTATGACCAGGAATGGATACTTCGTGGCCGTGTGCCATTGGCTTTACAATTTCAACTAATTCGTTGTTCTCTAACCAATATTGCTTATTACGAGCCATATCCATTACAGTTTGTGTTGAACCAACTGTTGGTACACCGGTAGGAATACAAGTAGCATCGATTGCATCAATCGTAGGGTTTTCTAAACAAAATTCAGCAGCAATGTTACCAACAGCATGCATATAAGCGGTAGACGGCGCTAATAATAAACCTTTTTCAGCGTAAGCTTCTGAGAACGTATCACGCATCTCAATCATCCACTGTTGTTCACCGGTTGTATCTAGGTAATGACAATCTGCATTTAAACATGCTTCAACCACTGCAGAGCCAAAACGTGCGAATGGACCAACAGTATTACAAACAACTTTAGCGCCTTTAAAGAACTCAGTTAAGGCTTCAACTGAATGCTCTACTACCGCAATTTCATAGTTAGCTGTTTCTATACCTGGCACTTTTGCCATTGCATCTTCTAGCTTTTGCTTGTTACGGCCAGCGGCAATAAATGGAATTTGATATTCACGTAAAAATTCACACACTAAACGGCCTGTGTAGCCACTTGCACCATATACGATTACAGGTTTGTTATTCATTTTCTTTCCCTTAATTCTTTTGTTTTCTATTTTCAATTTTTTGATAAATGATTATTTTTTTAGATTTATAAACCGTTTTTATCTTTATAAACTTTGCTTAACCAGGTGGCAGCTTTGAGGCCTAAGACGTTATTTTCGCCATCAGCAATTTGTGCCGTACGAGCATCGCGGAATAATTTTTCTACCGGATATTCTTTAGTTAAACCATTACCACCTAATAACTGAATGGCTTCGCTCGTTACTTCAACACAGGTATCGGTTACGAATGTTTTAGAGGTTGCTGAAGCTAATATGTGAGCGCCATTTGGACCATAGTTATAAGCAAAAACACGAAGAGCCATAGCACGACACGCTTCTACTTTTTGATGCATTTTAAATAAACGAGATCTTACCGTTTGATGATTAATTAATTCAGTACCACCTTGTTTACGCTCATGCACATAAGCTAATGCATGCTCATAAGCTGCTCGAGCAACGCCAGTAAATGAAATACCCATTTCCATGTTGCCAAAGGTTAAAGCGCCAAAGAAACTTGGAAATGCTTCATTTTTACCGGCAATAACGTAACTCATAGGAATGCGTACTTCTTCAAAAAACACCTCGCCTTGACATAATGAACGCATACCCAACTTATCTAATGGTTTGCCTTTTGAAACACCAGGAATATCGAACGGCACTAATGCTCCAACGTAATTTAGGCTACCGTCTTCTTTATAAAGACCATCACCGTAATCACATTGACAATATAATAAAGCACACTCGGCAATTGGTGTTGCAGATACCCAAGCAGAAGATTGACCGGTAATAACTAATTCATCACCTTCAACACGCGCAATTAAATTACCGCGGTGTTGCTGAGTGTTAGGATGACCTTCAGTAAAGTCCATATCTACAACTTCAGAGCCTCTATCAGGCTGCGTGGCAACCCAACAACCTCGTAACTTTCCAAAACGCTCAATGAGTTCAGGTTTACCGGTATTGTAGGCAGCAAAGGCAGGAAATTTTAAGACCATTGACGTTAACGCTAGACCTGAGTCTCCCCAAGCAAGTTCTTCGAAAATAAGAGGAATAATGCGAGATTTTTCTAAATCACTCATACCGCCAATAGCTTCTAAGTCTAATAATCCAGACTCATCTATTTTTGCAATATAGTCCCATAAAGGAGAACCTGCAGCGATGACATCTTCAGCATCCATTTTATCAAGTGCTTCACCGATTGGGCGCATGATTTGGGCGGCAAATTTATGAGTCATGTCTTGAATTGCTAACTCTTCTTCGCTCATTGCACCGTCTAAACCGGTAAGACCTAACTTTGGTAATGGTACTTCGTCAAAATTAAACATTTTATTTTCCACAAATTGTATGGGGTTTATCTATGTTATAAACAGTAATACGTTACGTTTTTTTACAGAATCACCCTAAGGGGTGATTTTATCAACCACTTAAAAATAAACACTTAAACCGTTAAATTTCATGAGGTTAAATTACATTTTAGTTTGATTTATATTAGAGTTTAAGCTCTACTGATACACATTTAATTACTTTTTTGTGCTATTTACTGAAAGTTTACCAATGCACTTAAATAGCTGAGCTAGGAAGATGTAAATAGAAAGATAACGAGATGCTTAGTGTTGATAAGTGTCGGTGAGAAGTTTTGTGGTCATTGAATTTTTTATTTTAGACTGTGTAAAATAAAAAAGGCCTGCTGTGTTGAACAGCAGACCTTTCATAAACAATCTTGGTAATTTAACCAATAGTTAAATTAACCTACAATGCCCATGCCAGACAGTAAACCACCATCAATTTGGTGAGCTGAACCATTCATATAACTTGCTTCATCAGAGCCTAACCAAGTAACAAAGTTAGCAACTTCAGTAGGAGTAGCGCCGCGCGCCATAGGGATCATAGCATTAAAGCCATCTTTTTCTTCTTGGGCAAAACCTTGTTCGGTCATATCAGTAACAATATAACCAGGACAAATAGCAACACAGCGAACACCTTGACGAGAATATTCCAGCGCAGTTGTTTTAGTTAAACCGATAACCGCATGCTTAGAGGCTACATAAGGAGATAATGTGCCCATACCCACTAAACCATCAACAGACGCAGTGTTAATAATTACCCCACCGCCACTTTCAATCATTGCTGGCAATGCGGCCTTAGTACAATAGAAAACGCCGGTAAGGTTGATGTCTAAAACTTTTTGCCACATATCAATGCATGTATCAGCAATTAAATTACGGTCGCCGGCAATACCTGCGTTATTAAAAAGAACATCAAGCTTGCCAAATTCAGCAACGGTTTTAGCAACCATGTTTTCACAAGAAGCGTAATCAGCAACGTTAGTCACTACAACTAAAGCTTCACCGCCCTGCTCTTTAATCAGTGCAGCTGTTTCATTTAAGCCAGCTTCGTTTACATCGGCAAGTGATACTTTTGCGCCGCCAGCGGCAAATTTTACTGCTGTAGCACGGCCAATACCAGCAGATGCGCCAGTAACGATCACGACTTTATTTGTGTATGTTGTCATATTAACCTCTTGTTGTTTCATTTATTATACGACTTAAGCTATTGTAATATTTATGATTTCTAACCTTATAAATAAAGTGTGAACCGAGTGCTTATAGTCTTACTATTTTGTTGTTGCCAACAGCATACTCACTTTCTAGCTTTTATCTTTCACTCTTTAGGGTGATTTTATTATTTTATTTGTTCGCGATAATGAAACTTATCATTAAAGATACTGACTTTAACAAACGCTTAAATATTAAAAACAACACAAAAAAATTAAGCATTCGACTAGCCAACATGACAAAAAAAAGAGCAAAGGAAGACACATGTTTAACAACAAATTCCCACAAAAACGTGCATTTATTACCGGTGCTGCCAGTGGTTTAGGCTTAGAAATAGCAGAGCAATTAGCGGGTCAAAAATGGCGTTTAGCGATTGCCGATATTAACATCGAACGCTTAGCCACAGCTAAAGAAAACCTTGAACGTTTAGGCGCAACAGTCGTCAGTATAGAGTTAGATGTTACCGATGAAACAGCTGTATTTGCCGCAGCAGAGCAAGTTAAAACAATATGGAGCGGTGTCGATTTAGTTTTTAATAATGCCGGTGTTGCCTGTGCAGGTAAAATCACTGATGTGAATGATGCTGAATGGCAACGTATAATCGATGTTGATTTATGGAGTGTTATTTACGGTTGTCGTGCATTTACGCCTATGTTGAAAGAGCAAGGTGGTGGCCATATAATTAATACTGCATCAAGTGCAGGTACATTAGCGGCTGCGGAAATGGCCTGCTACAACGTTGCTAAAGCTGGTGTTGTATCATTGTCGGAAACATTAAATGTAGAATTAGCACCAGATAAGATTGGTGTAACCGTGATTTGCCCAACGGTGTTTAAAACTAACTTAGGTGAATCTGTTAGTGGCAAAACGGCGTTTGAACGTAACCTTCAACAACAATTAAAAGAGTCTAAAATAACCTCTGCAGATATCGTTGCTAAAACATTTAATGCGATCACCAAAAGAAAACTTTATGTAATGCCGCAACAAGATGCAATTTGGGGCTGGAGAATAAAACGATTAATGCCAGAAACATATGCTAAATTAATGGCTTACTTGTATAAAAACAGAATTTGGATCTACAAGCATTTAGATTAAATAAGCACTGCAGTGTAATGATGAGAGCCACTCTCCCCCCGATGAACCACACACCCGTCACCCTGAACTTGTTTCAGGGTCTTGGACATGTTCCCAGTCCCCCGTCACCCTGAACTTGTTTCAGGGTCTATTCTAAATAGTGAGCTTTTAGCGATTCAATATCGAATCTATATTTTTATGCCAGGCTAAAATATTAGTGCATCCATTTGGCACCTGCTCTTTCGCCCAACCCGCAAAGCTACAGATAACATATAAATCGATATCCGCCTGTGTGAGTTGCTTGCCGACTAAGAAAAGTTTACCGACAAGTTGTTCATCAATATCAAGCCAAAATCCATCTAAACGTACTTTGCCACGAATGATCAGCTCTGGTATTTGGGCAATGTTAATTCGCCCTGGCAGCGCTCTATCTTTAAATTTTTCACTACTATTACGCAACATTTCGGCAATCGGTATAATCCCTTCCAAAAATAACTTATGCATTAAACCAATAACTTGAGCGCTTTCTAAAGGAGACGAACCAAACAACGGCTTTTCCGGATACAAGCCATCTAAGTAAAAACAAATGGCAACAGTATCGGTGAGTACAGTACCATCGGCCAAGCGCAAAGTAGGCAAGGTACAATGGGAATTTATTGCTTTTAACTCTTCACTAAAGTGCTCACCTTGCATCATATTTAATAAAGAAGTATCGATTTCGATACCTTTATACTTTAAAAATAAATCAAGTCTTTGTGGGTTTGGCGCTGGTGGAAAGGTATATAAATGCATTGTAGATCCTTATTAAAATGTCGTAACTAATAACAAGCCGATAGTTATAATTTATAGTACTAACGGCTGAAAACACAATTTTTTTAATTTTTGCGAGAGCATTAGCCGATACTTTCTTTACCGAAAATATTACGGGCGATAACTAACTTCTGTACTTCATTAGCACCTTCATATATTTCACCAATTTTGCAATCTCGATAAATTGCTTCTAACGGATATTGTTGGCCTGTTGCGCCAAGCTCTTTAATAAAGCCATAACCGCCGCACGCTTGAATTGCATCGCGAGCAATATCACCCGGCAATGAGCTGCCAATAAGTTTTGCCATTGCGCACATTGTTTGCACGTTCTCACGGTTTTTATCTGCTACCAATGCGGCTTTAATATATAGGTTTCTAGCATTTTCTAACTGCGCAGCATAATCGGCAAATTTAAACTGCCAATACTGGAATTGTGAAATAGTTTTACCAAAAATTTGGCGCTGTTTCATATAGTCCGTTGCATAATCGAATGCAGCTTGTGCCATACCTACGCCACAAGCGCCAATGCCAACACGGCCAAGAGTAAGTGATGTTAATGCAGACTTTAAGCCCTTACCTTCAACGCCGACTAAACATTCATTAGGTACAAACACATTATCAAAATAAACATCAGCAGTTAACTGGCAAAGATTACCCATTTTTTTATCCGGTTCACCAACTGATGCACCTTCAAGGCTCATATCCACTAACAACATAGTCATCGCTTCACCCTGCTTACACAAGACAAACATTTGATGCGCTACGGGTGAGTTAGTGATCCAACGTTTACGGCCGTTAATACGATAACCGCCATCAACCTTTATCGCTTCGGTTTGTAAAGCGCGAACACTTAAATCGGTACTGGCAGCAGGTTCACTGGTTGCAAACGCGCCCAGTAAGTCACCGCGGCATAACGCCGGGAATAATTTTTCTTTTATGCTTTCATGCGCATGCTTTAACGTGTGACCAAATAAAATCAGTGGCACATCAATTAATGCAGCGGCAACACCAGATGATACATAAGCAATTTCTTCAAGCATGACCATAGTGGCCAGAGTTGGATATTCTAAACCGGCACCGCCATATTTTTTTTCAAATGGAATAGCAAGTAAACCCGCTTCGCCCATTTTTTTTAATATTTCCCATGGAAATCCATCCACACTTTCAGGGGTGTTATTTATTCTATGTGCCTCAGGTCTTAGTACATTATCGGCAAAGTCTCGCACTTGCTTACGTACTGCAATCGTTTCTTCTGGTAAAAATAAATCGTCATACATGGTATCCATGATGCGCGCTGGGTAAGAACTCATAATGTGCCTCATTGCTTTTGTTAATTGTTTATAGAAGGTGTTTGCTATTACTCAGATATTTTTTATAAGTATTGTTGCTAACGACTACTGGTTAACAAGTGCTGTTTTAGTTGCTTGATATTCAGTTTTTAGCTGGGCAATTAACTCACTTATCGTTGGTACATGATTAATTGCGCTAATACCTTGTCCAGCCGACCAAATATCTTTCCAAGCCTTTGCTTGTTTTTTAGAGGCTATGCCTTTTTCGAGATCAGCAGATTCTTCCACTGTCATTTCAGCGCCAATATCTATTTTTTCTGGCGTCGGTAAATTATCTACATCAAATCCGGCAGCGGTGACACTCTGTTTAATAAAGTTAGCGGGAATGCCTGAAATAGCATTGGTATAAACAATATCGTTCGCCGTTGATGCAACCAGTAATTGTTTATATTGTTCACTTACTTGGCACTCTTTAGTCGCTAAAAATCGAGTGCCCATATAGGCTAAATCAGCGCCTAAACATTTGGCTGCAGCAATTTCTGCACCGGTCGATATACAGCCAGATAAAATAATGGTTTTATCAAAAAAGCTACGTAGCTCTTGCACCAGTGCAAACGGATGTAAAGTACCTGCATGACCGCCAGCCCCTGTTGCTACAGCAATTAAACCATCAACGCCGGCTTGCATGGCTTTTTTACCATGGCGAGCGTTCACTACATCATGAAATACCACGCCACCGTAAGCATGTACGGCAGCAACTACATCACTAATCGCACCTAAAGAAGTGATTAATAAAGGCACCTGATGTTTCACTAATATGGCTAAATCGTCATATACTCTAGGGTTGCTTTTATGGACAATTAAGTTAACGCCAAAAGGTGCAGCTTGCTTACCCGTATCACGCTCAAAATCAGCAATGGATTGTTTAATTTCAATTATCCATTGCTCGAGTCCTGCGGTTGTTCGCTGATTAGCCGCAGGGAATGTACCAATAACTCCGAGAGTACAATTAGCAATAACCATGGCAGGTGTTGAAGCTAAAAACATTGGCGCACTGATCACCGGCAGGGATAATTTTCCAATAAAAGATTTAGGTAATGACATGATCTAACCTTAGTAATATTCAATATAAACATTGTAGATTGTTGGCTCGAATAGTATATTGCCGTTAATGACAACTTTATGGTTAAAACAGACAAATGGTTAAATTTGCAATTGTAGCTCTTGATGGCTGCTATGGCTCAAGCTTACATGGCCTAGTTGATGTACTCGTTGTTGCGAATGCCCACATTAGAAAGCAGTCAGGTGAAGATAAAGCATTTTTTAGTTGGCAATTTTTTACCAGCTTAAATACCCAAATAACTACCAGTAACGGCTTAACTATGCAGCACGACTTAGCCGAGCAAAGCAGTGAACAGTTCGATGTTATTTTCATTCCGGGGGTGTTATATGAAGGCACTAAAGCATTCAATAAAAAGCTCAAAGCTCATGCGCCGCTTTATAATTGGTTACATCAACAGCATAAAAATGACGCAATTATTTGTGCGAACTGCACGGCTACATTTTTTCTCGCCGAATCTGGCTTACTCAATGCACAAACCAGCACAACTGTGTGGTGGTTAGAGCGACTTTATCGTAAAAGCTACCCGCAGATAACATTGAAATTTGATCAACTATTAATAGAGCATGACAATTTGATCACCGCAGGCGCTGCAACATCTCACTTTCAGTTAGGGTTACTGTTATTGAAAAAATTTGTCGCTGAAATCATTGTTCAGCAAACCGCTAAAACCATGCTTATCGACACTCGTAAAGTACATCTTGCCCCTGAGCAATTATTAAATGTTGCTCGCGAGCATAACAATAAGCTAGTACAAAATGCTCAGGAATGGATAAGCCAACAACTACAACATACTTTTACCATTAAAGAACTAGCAAGCACCCTTGCAACCAGCGAGCGCACCTTAACCAGACAATTTAAAGAAGTACTTGCCACTACCCCACTTAAATATGTGCAGTCATTACGAATTAATAATGCCAAATATTTTCTAGAATCAAGTGAGCTAAGCCTAGAGAATATTATTGAAAAAATAGGTTATAAAGACCGAGCAACATTTAGCAAATTATTCGCTAAAGAAGTTGGTATGCCACCAATGAGTTATCGCCGCCAATTTCAACAAGGCTAGCACTTTATCTAACGGTATCTAACGGTGTCACCCACTGTTAACGGTATCTAACGGTGTCACCCACTGTTACTTGCAAGGCTAGCACTTTATTTAACGGTGTCACCCACTGTTACTCTTGCAAGGCTAGCACTTTATCTAACGGTGTCACCCACTGTTACTTACTTTCTCTAACGGTGTCACCCACTGTTACTTACTTTCTCTAACGGTGTCACCCACTGTTACTTACGACTTTATTTTACGCATAAAAAAACCTCGCTTGCAGTGACACTGCAAGCGAGGCTTTGATTAGACGTTTACTTGTTGTTTTTAATTTGGAATTAAAAACACTACATCAAAGGTAACACCGAAACCTTCTGGACCATTATCTGGAGATTCAGCCCAATAGCGTAAGTTGGCACCAAATTGCATTAATTGACTGCCAAATTTCATCACTTGTGAGACTTTAGCATTTACAGGAACAGACCACTCTTCAGCTTTATGATCGTAGGTCGTTTCAGTATTAACTGAAAATGACATTCCGGTTTTAGTTGCGTAGGCAAAAAATGGCTGCATAAAGGTGTTACTTACATCTGCTCGGTTATCTTCACCAGCAACAGACCATAAATGATGCACAAGGAAACCATATGTTATTTGGCCTTCTTGTTTTAAAGCTAATGCTGAAGGACCTGCTGAAAACTTTTCGGTACCTAAAATATCTTTTGACGCAGTTGGTAGGCTAAGTACGGGACCGACTCCCCAAATCCACCCACTAGCACTTGGTGCTTTAGGTGAAAGCCAATTGGTGGCGATTATATCGCCCAAACCATCTTCATCAGGTAAGCCGGTAATATCTGTTTGCGAGACAATTGGAATGATAGTTCTTGAAATTACATTCCATTCATCATTTATATCAAAGGGAATAACAGGTTGAACGGTAATAGTGTTACGTGAGCCTTTATCATCTGCTCCTATATTTTCATCAAAATTAAATTTTATAGGTATGCTGATCAAAGCAGCAACTGGATTTGATAATTTCTTAGCTAATTCTTCTGCACTTTCTTCTGCATATAAGTGACTGCTAAAAATAGCGGATAAGGCTAGTGTTGTTGTTAGTAACTTTACCGTTGTACTTTTTTTATTCATTGTAAATCCCTGAACATTAATTCTAATTATAATCATAGAGTATTGATTACATAATAGAATATGGATCACATATCCACAACGTCTAACTACAACTTAAATATAATATAAAACCGAGAGTTATTTTGCACTATAAGGGTGAGATGAGGTTGTCCATGGTAAGTCGACATCCCTTCTTCCCTGAAGGCAAAAAAGCACTTCTGAAGAAGTGCTTTTCATTTGAAATATAAAGTTAATTCACCTTTATATTAAACTATCTTATTTAACTGGAATAAAATCACTTGGTTTCCAAGTTTTGTCAAACCATTCTTGCTCTGGGCCATATATACGTAGTAATACGTTGAAACCTTTACCTGGCATAGTTTGTACCCAGTTATTTTCTTGGCCAACTGGTGCTTTAGGACCAAAGAAAATTGTAACGCCACCGTCTTCGTTTTTAATCATACCTTCAAGTTTTGAATCTACACCACCGGTTTTTTGATCCGTTTCTAAAATTGAGCGAGTATGGTTGTCATATACCATGAACGACCAGAAGTTACGTGCAGGGACCGGGCCAGGTAATGTTACGGTGTATGTTTTACTACCATCTAACATAGCACCATCTTCATCCATAGTGCCTACTTCATATACAGAGCCTTTACCTATCATTGGTGTAACCATAAATGGTGTGATACCCGTAGCGTAGAAGTGAAAACCAATACGGTCATCTAAAGAGCGGGCACCATTTGCATCTAAGAACTCATGGCTACCTGCTGCTAATGGCGAGAACCATTGACGATCAGGGTAGAAGTAAGCATTTTTATTACGCGGCTTGTACATTACGCCACGAAATGCTGCATTCGCAAGACTTGATGCTTCCGTTAGAATCTTCTGCATACGTGCATCAGGTTTAAACTCTTTACCTTTTTCAATACCAATAGCTCGTGCTAGCCCAAGCATTTCAGGATCAGCAGAGTTTGCTGGCTCGTACTGAATAACTTCATTCAATTCGTTATAAATAGTTGCGTCAGTTGCATGAAGCGTATTGTATTGCATACCAGAAACATTGATGTATTCCACTGGCGCTGGGTTTTTAGCGTCTGCTAATGGGTAAATCTTAAAACCTTTTTTAAACTTAGCTAATGTTTGTTCTAATTTTTCACCTGGTAATTGATAAGGACGGACTAGCATCCAATGACGGTAAGTGCTAGTTTTCATTACGATGTAACCTTCAGGAATATCACCTTTATAGTCATCACCAACAATTAGGTATTTACCGCCTTTACCTGCATCTTTTGGATTACCCATACCAATATCGCCAACATACTTGAAATATGCATCATCAACAATTGAAATTACTGGAGAAGCTACTTCAACAACAACGGGGCCATTTTTCACGTCAATTTCAATATGAGCATAGGGGGTTGTTGTATTTGGTGTTAACCAAAGAGATTTCGCATCCATTAACTGTTCAGTGATAGCAACACTTCTATTGGGTTTAATACCAATTTCTGCGTGGCCATTTAACATCGCGTACATACTTGCTGTTGCCATGCCCGATTCAAATAACTCAAAAGCACGAGCCGTATCCATAAAGTCATTCGTTTTAACTAATGTACTGTCTGTTGGGAATCCATCAACAAAGTTTAACTCACCTGCATATTTAGTGTTTACCGAATTAGGTGTCAAAACGTTTGCAGGAACATCAGCGGCATACTTGGGTGCATGTAGGGGTGCATTTTGTGGTGCAGTATCAGCAGTAGCTGTACATGCAAGAGTCATAGTTGCTAGAGCAATTATTGAAAGTTTTTTAGTAAATTGTTTCATTAGTCATACCTTAAAAATTAAAACGAATATTAAAAATTATTTAAAATTAAATTACCAAGCCAATTCATATTTGTACAAGTACTTGTACTTTACAAAATACTCTTTGCTGTACCTAGTAATTAAAAGTTCGGCTTAGTTATTACTTGAGTGAATTATAGGCTCCCTGCATTATTACTTCAAATGACTTAAACTGATGAGAATTATGCACAATGGGTATATAGATACTTTATTTATAACTCAACCATGACAATGTCTATTAGCAGAGTATTTTTACAATAGTAGCAACTACTATATTAATCAAAGTATTAGAGGTTTATTTTCGTTTATTGGATATGTTTATCTTAAGTGGTACAAGCCCATGCAACTATGCGACATAGCTTTTGCTTGGGTGGTGGGATAACCATCGATAAAAATTTGAAGACTGTTTTGACTTTAAATAGGTGGATGGTGACATACCATAAATATCTTTGTAGCTAAGTGCTACTCGCCCCATATGAGTAAAACCACATGCATAAGCTGCGCTTTCAACGGTTTTACTATTGACTAACGTTTGGTGAAATTTATACAGCCGATATAGTCTTAAAAACTGTAATGGTGACAAGGCCATTTGTTGATTAAACTTATATTGTAATGTGCGAGTGGTGGTATTGGCATCATTTGCAATGTCACCAATGGTAATTTGTTTGTAGTAATTACCTTTTATGTACTCAATCGCTTTTTTGAAAACACATGAACTACTGCGCTTATGGGTAATTAACTTAGTAGACTCTTTGCTATCAATCGAAAGAAATATACTCATGGTTATAAAATCTAATTTTTGCGCTAGCTCGAATTCTGTTAATGAACTCACATCTTGCTCATTTATTAGTTGGCAAAGCTGAGTACTTATAGACTGCAATTTGTTAGGGTTGATCATTGAGCGACGAATGTTTCTCGCGCCTTGTGTAAGTTGCTCTACTTCATCATTACTCATAACCCTTTTCATCGCGGTTATATCAATAGCCATCAATTGTGCGGTATTACCAGCAGTAAAGCCCCAGCGACCACTACCATTTGGCGGAATAATAAAGCATTGTTCTTGGCTTACCGGTTGCGTAATAAAGTCTTGTTGAGACTCTTTGCTTGAACTAGGAAGATATAGTGAAAACGCATTATCTGTACTTTTTCCATGTTGAGAAATATAGCAATCACTTGAGCGTGAAATTAAAGTGTAATCAGTAGAACTGAGCCATTGACTATTGATGGTAGCATCTTTAGTTAATGGTATATTTTCCAGTTCAAACGCTGAAAATACCGCATCATATTCATGCACCGGAATATGGGTGCCAGAAAAGCTGTGTATTGGCTTTTTGAGTAAATCGTTCATAACAATAAAGTAGCATCAAATCAGTAAATTTATTACTTTTATTTATTTCCTGCATTAGAATATTTTCTATCTAAAAAACATAATATCTCTATTTAAAATGAACATGATCTAAATACTATCGACTAATGATCTCTGCATTAAATGGAAATAATCTTAACAAGCGATTATTATGAACCTAAATACATGATACTACGAAACACAATGACTTAAATTCATACGCTGATGTAAACGGATAATTATAATGAATAACTACAATGAAAAACTATTAAATCGCATCGATCTTAATTTATTAATTGCGTTAAGCGTTTTACTAAAAGAAAAAAACGTCAGTAAAGCGGCTGAAATATTATTTTTAACCCAATCGGCAATGAGCAAAACCCTAAAGCGCTTACGTGAAGTATTTAATGACGAGTTATTGTTTCGTAGTGCCAATAAAATGCACACCACAGCTAAAGGTGAGCAACTAAGTCAACAGCTCCCTGCTTTGCTTGATTCATTAAGCAACTTTATTCAAGATGATAAGTTTGACCCGTTAACATGTGAAATGTCTTTTTCGGTGTCGGTACCCGCATCTATGAATCATTCGATCCTGCTGCCTTTATTACAAACACTAGCAGAGCAAGCACCTAAAATAAAAGTAACTGAGTTACCCGCACTCGTTGACCCTTATAATATGTTAGAAAACAATGATATTGATTTTGCCATACATTTGGCAGATAACTCAGACCCAAACTTTACGGTAACCCCCTGTGGTAAATTTTCTTTGACCGTATTTGCTGGCATTAATCATCCTCTGACCAAGCATAAAAAGGTAAGTTTTGAAGAGTGTTTAAAGTATAACTTTATTGCGATGAATCACGGTGACAATCCACATACTAAGATCACCTCACCTATCCATGGTATTTTTAACGATCCCAGATATACCGATAAATTAGTCTTTAAAAGTAATCAGTTATTATTAATTACCGAACTACTTGCCAGCACCAACTCGCTTTATATTGGCCCAGAGCAACTTTTGAAAGTGTCAAATTTGGGTAAAACTATTGCCCCTATCTATGTTTTTGAGTTAACCGATGACAATAAACTGCCAACGTTTTTAATTGAACATAAGCGAGTGACTAATAGCTTGGCTCATCAATGGTTTAAGCAAAAAATACTTGAGCAGTTCAAGTAACTGTTAAAACAAATTGCGATTAGATAATTGCTTATATAAGTGACAAAAAAAATCAACATAATTACTTATGTTGATTTTTAATGTTGCTTATTAAATGAAATAAAAAATTAGCTAATCACTCACTTTAACCATATCGTTTAACATCCAATTCTTGAAAAAAGTTTTAGATGTTGGACGGTATAAGCGAAATAGCAAGAAGTAGTCTTCACCACCTGTTGGTACCCAGTTAGCTTCTTTGCCTTTGGGTGCTTTTGGTCCGAAATACAGATCAAAAGAGCCATCCGAATTTTCTATCATTTCATCTGCATTGCGTGAAGACAAACCTACACGGTCCACGTTTTTAACAAAGTTTTTAGTTTCCATGCTATACACAATGGCAGACCAGAAATCTTCAGCTGGCGTATCAGCCGGTACATTCAGTTTATAAGTCGCATTACCGTCTAGCATCTCACCCTTTGAGTCACGTAGACCTGTTAGGTAAAACGTAGCGCCACCCAACTTTTTAGGTAAATAAGTTACATAGAAATAAGAAGCAGCACGCTTATCAACCAATACTTCGTTTTCGTCGATGAACGGAAAGCCTAATTGAGCTTGTGGACCGAAGTTCCAAAATGACCACTGTGACAACGGTTTGCCGTTTTTATCTCGCCAAAGTGCACTGACCGTTTGATCGGGCTCGATAAACTTAGATTGCATGTGCGCATAAGCCAATACAATACCTTCTTGCATCGCTTTATCTTGCATATCATTAGGGGCGAAAGTCTTACCTTTTACAATACCTAAGTCTTTAAGTAGCGAAGCCATCGCTTTATCTTGAGTACGTGTAGGATTTTCTTGAATAACATCGTTAACGTCTTGAAAGTACGTTTCATTGTAATACGGAAGACTGTTGTAAGCAGTATCTGTTGCATCTAGATAATCAGTCTTTGGTGGGTTCGCAGCATCAGCTAACTGGTATATTTTAATCGTTTGAGCATAGTCTCCAGCATCTTTATCTGTGGCTCCATTAGTTAGTTTTGGGCGGAATGCAAAGCCATATAGGTAAGTATCTGTTTCAAATACAAGATAACCCTTTTTTTCTAACTCTGCTTTGCTGCCTAGCTTGTTGTCATAACCAGGTGGTAGAAATACATATTTACCGCCTTTACCTTTATCGGCACCTTTTGGTCCTACGTCTGTAATTGGTACTTCCCATTGGTTAACAACAGAGCCAAAGTAGTCCAATTTGTTTGTTGCCGCAGGTACTTCAATAACAATAGGGCCGTTTTTAGAGGTAAGTGTGCCCCATGCGTATGCGGTGGTGTCATTAGCGGTTAAAAAACCTTTATTAGAGCCAAATGGTTCATTAATATAAATTACATCGTTGAAGCCACCACCTTCAAAAGTACGACGAGTCGCTTTAAGAAAATCGATTTGTGTGACCGCTGGCATATAATGGATTGCAGCTTGAGTGGCACGTTGTACCATTATTTTATACTCAAGGTTTTCAATTTTTGCAGAGCGTTTAAGTATGTTGTTGGTATCATCGAATGTCTCTGCTATCACCGGCAAAGCTGATAAAGTGAGTAAGGAAGCGAGTAATATTTTCTTCATGGGTAATTTCCTTTATTAAAAGTTAAATTAGGCTATACATATAAATTAGTCTATAAAAATCAAATAGCTAACTATTTAATAAATAATAAAATATAAAGTTTTAGATTTAACATAAAGCATTGAATATCAGCAAGCTGTAACTTTCACTGCTCTAAACTTGCAGTAATATTAGCAAACACACATTATGAATACGAATGCTACATATTCACACTAGTTATGATTTAAATTCATACAATAACGCAACCGAAAAACAACTCAATCGAATTGACTTAAACTGGTTAATAGCTTTAAGTGTTTTGCTTAAAGAAAAAACGTAAGCAAAGCGGCAGAAACATTACTTTTAACGCAGTCGCTAATGAGCAAACCCTAAAGCGCTTACGTGAAGTGTTTAATGATGAGTGACTATTTTGCAGTGCCAATAAAAAGCCCCTGAGAACGAATTCTCAGGGGCTTTATTTATAGCTTAAAAGCGAGGTTAGTTAACTTTTACTACGTCACCTAACTGCCAAGTTTTAAAGAAATCTTTCGTTTCAGGTCCGTATAAGCGGAATATTAAGAAAAAATCTTCGCCTGTTGGTATTGTATTGGCTTCAAAACCTTTTGGAGGATTAGGGCCAAAATAAATATCGTAAGAGCCATCGTCATTAACTTTCATTTCATCAATATTTCGAGATGAACGACCTATAGCAGGTTGATTTTGAATGAAGCCTTTGGTTTCCATGCTGTAAACAATCGCTGACCAAAAATCCTTTGCTGGTGTATCTGCTGGTACATTTAATTTATACGTGCTGTCACCATCATAAAAGTTACCGTCGCTATCACGTAAACCAGTTAAGTAGAACGTACCACTTCCAAGATATTTTGGTAAATACGTGATCCAGAAGTAACTACCACCCGCTCGTGCATCAACTAATACTTCAGTATCTGTCTCATAAGGGAAACCAGATTGTGGCTGACCCGGTTCAAAGTTCCAAACTTGCCAATCAGATATTCCTTTCCATAGTGGGAACATAGCAACACCTGGAGTGGTGAAGTAACGTTGCATTTCAGCGTAAGCTAATGCTAAACCTTCTTCCATGGCTTTTTTCTGTATTTCGGTTGGCGCGTACTCTTGACCTTTTTTAATGCCCAACGTTTTAAGCAAGTTAACCATCACTTTATCTTGCTCACGAATTGGGTTGGTTTGAATTACGTCGTTAATGTCTTCAAAAAATGTATGATCGTAAGTTGGTAGACAGTTATAACTTGATGCATAAGCATCAATATGTCTTGTTGCAGGCGGATTAGCTGCCTCACTTAAATTGTATACTTTTAATAGTTGTGCGTATTCTGCGGCGTCAGCGTCAGTTGCGCCATTCTTTAGCTTAGGACGGAAAGAAAAGCCCATTTCATAGGTATCAACGTATCGAATGATATAACCTTCTTTTGGCAGTTCGCCTTCATAGTCTTCTGGTACGAATAAGTATTTTCCGCCTTTACCTTTGTCCGCACCGGCAGGACCAACATCTTCAATTGGCTGATCCCATGCATTAACAACCGTACCAAAGTAACTGATGTTATCTGTTGCCGCTGGCACTTCAACAACAAGAGGACCGTCTTTCATTGTTAATGTACCCCAAGAGTACGCTGTAACATCGTTAGCGGTTAAGAAACCATGGCGAGACGCGAACGGCTTTGTTAAATAAATAACATCATTGTAATCACCACCTAAATCACGACGAGTCGCTTTAATAAAGTCAACCATACCAACTGCAGGCATTGCCCATAGAGCAGTTTGCGTTGCGCGTTGTACCATTATTTGATACTCAATACTTTCAGCGGATGACGCTGTTTGAGAAGCTGCTGACGTAGTGTTGGAACTGGTTTGGTTGTTTGCGTCAGTGTTGCCACACGCGGCTAATACGGTAGTTAAAGCTAAAGCGATAAACGTTTTTTTAAGTTTCATTTAGATAATTCCTAAGATTTACATTTTATTTAGGTGTATTTTACTTGAACTCTGCATGAACACCAATTCTAAATATTCACACAGCATATGAACTTAATTCATACCAAAGTTATAATACTAAATATAATTGATTAAATTTCATTATAAAAATAGCTATTAAGTAGATGATTTGCAATAAATTAACTAAATAATTTCGCTAAATGGATAGTTTATTTTATTTTATTTTATTTTATTTTATTTTATTTTATTTTATTTTGACGTTTAAAACGCAGACATAAAAAAACCTAACAATAAATGTTAGGTTTCAGATAATGAAGACGTTAAATTCTTAAATTTATTTAGCTAATACTAATTAAACCAAGAAGCAATTTTGTTTTCCATTACTGGTGCGATATCAATACCAATCATCCACTGTGGTCCGAACTCATCAGGCTGCTCAACAAAGTAATTCACTTCAACAGCAAATTTCCACGCTCTATTACCTAGCTTCATAGTACGGCCAATACCTAAGTTTAAAGGAATTGTCGCTTCTTCTGTATCATGGTTATAAGTCATAATTGGTGATACGGCTACACTCCAACCACCACCCGGTAAATAAACACCAAAAAATTGAAAGGTTGATAAACTTACTTCATCGTCACCCGACACATCAGTTTGGTAATTATAAAAACCACCGATAATATTATTTTCATTAACCTGCCCTAACTGAAAGCCTGGCCCAATAGCAACAGCATCTACCCCTAATTCAGTCTTAGATGCTGTCGGTAATGTTGTCGTGGCACCATAAGACCATAAAAAACCGTCGTCTTCTGTTTTACCATATTGAACATCTATAGTTGAATCGCCTAAACCGGAAGAGTCTTTAAAAAACGAATTGTCATTTGAGGCATCAAATACTGGCTGATCAAAGTAATAGTTTATTGCTGGACGCACGTAAAGCGTGCTGCCATTTTTAAGAGGAAAAGGTAGCGTGGGTTGCAACGTTGTTGATGTACGAGTTTGCTCATCAGCACCTGGGATATCGCCGGTATATTCTTGATAGCGTGTTCTAAATCTTAGGCTAGTTAATGGCGTATTAGGATTTGCCATATCCTTGGCAAGTTGTTCATTGGTTTTTTCTGTATTAGTTTCTTTTTCAGCGGCTAAACTTGAAAAACTTAATAATGCCGAAATAGTCATTAATAACATTTTATTCATTTATTCATTATCCCTGTTGATTTTAATAAACTTTTTTAATTTTATAGCAATTAAGTCGATGATTCGCAATAAATTAACTAAATAATTTCGCTAAATGGATAGTTTATTTTATTTTATTCTCTGTTGAATTAAATAAACTATTTTTACTGTTAATTAGATAGATTAGCTTAATAACTACTAACTTTAAGTAAAATAAGAAATGAATAAATGAATTTGGCATATTCTTCAGATCAAAAAAAAGTCTAGTTATTGCTAACTAGACTTTAATAAATAATGTGATTAAGTTGGTTTACTTAACTTCTGTTGCTGCAGGGAATTTCCACTCACCCGATAATAATGATTCGCCTGGTACGTATTGACGGATTAAATAATTCCAACCTTCGGTAATGTCAATGTTGTTTATAGCACCTGGATTACCAAAGTTAATAGTAATGCTACCATCAGGGTTTTTCTCTGAAGTAGTACCATTTAATACATTAATTCCAGCATCATTTTGAGTGAAATAACCATCTTTGTTGTATACACTGATTGACCAAAAACCGTCTACAGGTACATCTTTTACAGTCACTGAATAGGGTGTTTTACCATCATTTTTTTCAACCGTTACACCTTCATAGATAGCATCTTTTTCAGCAAGACCACCCCAACCGTACGCTGCGCCGTATTTGTGTAAAGTAGGATCTAAGTCTTTAATATCACCAAAGAAACCTCTGGTAGTAGGCAATTCACTGGCCAGAGCATTGTATTTAGAACGAGTGGCAGCTAAGCTTTCTTCGTCATATGTAGGTACTGAAAACTCACCTATGTCAGCTTGCTTATAAACAACGGCGTCTTGTAACTTGTGGGCAATATCTAAACTTGCTTTGTCAGCAGGGTCAACAAACGTACGAACCGCTAAAAATACATAACGTGTACCTACGCTTTCTTCAGTAAGCGTATGAGTACCTTCATAAAAAGCCGTAATCGAATGATCTTGGCTAATTGACATTAACGATTGATATTTGCCATCTGTATTTGGCATTGTAATGGTTAAAGGCGTAGATAAATCAAACACCGCAAAAGAATATATTGTATCTAAGTTCGCGCGAACGGTTATTTGGTTGTCTAAATCGTATAACGCACGGTTATGATGGAATTTACCAAAGGCACCAAATGCTTTTACGTATTTGGCAAATTGCTCATTTGAATCTGCTCGTATAAAGTTTTCATCTGTAACCATAATTTTTTGCTCAACACTTGCTGAAGCTGTAACAGGGGCAGTTGTTTGCTCTGTAGTAGTTCCACAAGCGGTAAGAGCAAGTGACGCGGTAATAATTGAACTTAGTAATAATTTTTTCATGATGTTCCTTTAATAACTTAGTAATTTAGTAATTCCGTTACGTATTTTTTTAATCAGCCTAGAGCAAACTAAGCTATCCGACAAACGAAGACTTAACAAAACATTAACGTTAAAGAATTATAATTAATAGATGCAATTACAATTCTTAACAATATATATTGAATAGCAAGTAATTGAATGAAAACAAGTTAATCGATTAGTTGCTACCCGTTGTTGATGAAAGAATTATAGGCTATTAATGATATACACTGAAATGACTTAATTCTATATCTGATATACAATTAGAGAATATCAAAAGTAAATGCAATTTTAAGATAATACTATTTAAAACAAATGCCATGAATATAAAGAACTAAGAGGTAGAGTATATGCGCAGTGTAGAGCAGCAATTATCACGGATTGATTTAAACCTACTGGTGTCATTAAGTGTATTGATCAAAGAAAAGAACGTATCTAGAGCCGCAGACAAGCTGTTTTTATCACAGCCGGCAATGAGTCGGACCTTAAAAAAATTGCGTGATTTATTTGACGACCCATTATTTCATCGTGAGTCTGCTGGTCTGCGCCCTACAATCAAAGCGATTGAGATAGAAGCAAAACTTGATCAACTACTTAACTCTATTAATAGTTTTATTATTGGTGATGAATTTGACCCAAACACCTGTGATAAGGTATTTAATATCTCATTGCCATCGTTAATGAGCCAAACCTTAATGTTTCCTATCATTAATGATTTAGCAAAACTGGCGCCCAATGTTGTTATTGCTCAGCATTCTGCTACATCAGATCCAGATAAACATCTTGAAAGTGGTAAGTTTGATTTCTCGATACACATGAGGAAAGTTCCAGGTAACGCTTTTACTTCAACTTATGTAGGTAACGCCAATCCAGTTATTTCTGCTCGTAAACATCACCCTTTAACACAATTAGAAAATGTGACTATTGAGGATTGTTTGCAATATAAATTTGTCGATATTATTTTAGATAATCACGCTAATGTTCCGATGAATAACCCGGCTAAAAAATTTTTAGAAGACCATGATTTAGAATTAACCATAGCAATGAAAAGTGGTCAAATAGGTTTACTCACTGAAGTAATGAAACACTCGGATCATTTATTAATTAGTGGCCATTTTTTAATGAACTCTGAAGATTTACAAGCTAACTTCACCACCGTATTTGCGTTTGATAAAACTAAATACGCGGTTGAAACCTACCTTATCGATCACGAACGTACCCATACTAGCCAAGCCCATGCTTGGTTAAAACAAGTGTTAGTTAATTCTTTAGAGAACTCTATTAAGCAGCTAACTTAAAGTAAGACATAAGCTTTTTAAAACCATAAAAGCAAAAAAGGCTTCCTTGTTAAACAAGGAATCCTTTTTAATCAGTTATTGCTAACGATTATTTAGCTGGAACAACGTGCTTAAGTGGTTCCCATGTACCAGATTGAACTAGTGCAGATGGACGGTACGCTCGTAAAATTGTATTCCATGTACCTGAATCATTTTGAATTTCAACGTTGTTAGGCTGACCTTCACAACCAAAACGTACAGTGTAAGACCCATCAGCATTAGGAACTGCTTTGTATGAGTTCATGTTGCTTGGCGCAAATAAGAAACCATCTTTGTTATAGACAGTGAATGACCAAAAACCACCGTCGTTTTTAGGATTTTCAAATGTAGTCGATTGACAGCTAAAGTCAGTTGAATCTGGGCGCATTGACCACACATTATCAACTTTTTGGCCGCCAGCCCAACCAATGGCAGCACCAACTTGACGTGCTTCTTCGTTTACGACACCTTTAACGTTAAACATTGTTGTAGGATCGTGCTTACCCGTCATGAACTCCGCAAGTAACTCTTTATGAGTCGCTTTAAGTGATGCTTCATCATAATTAATTGGCGTAAACGGTTTTGCTGAATTTGACTTAATAACAATTTTCTCTTGTAACTTAGCAATAACCGCATCTTCTTCAACACTACCTGACTCAGATCCTATACGAACTAATACATAGATGTAATCTGTATTTTGCGGGATATCATAAGTACCTGCGCCGTATTCAGCTTCGTATATATAGTGGTCTGCATCAACGTATTGAACGCTGATAAATCTTTCGCCTGCATCTGGTAGTGTTACCGTTGCGCCTGCTGATACATCAACAACACCCATAGAGTAAACCGTGTCTTGGTTTAAACGAATAATTGGTTGGTTATCAACTTTAGAGATACCATCCCAAAGATTCATTTTATTAACGCCACCTGCTTTCTCAATTTGGATAGCAAATTGACGAGACGTTTCAACCGTTGGGTAATTTTCTTTAGTCACCATAACTGGTGCTTGCGTCGTTTGTACTGTTTCAGTAGTAGCTGGTGATTGTGCACAAGCTGATAAACCTAGAGTTGCCGCGATAACAGAGCTTAATAATAATTTTTTCATTTGGTATCTCACTTATTTATAATTTAAGACTTAGAATTTATTGTGTTGGAAGCTGGAATAAACATCACCTTCCTTAAAACTTGGAGCTAGTATAAGTGTTACATATTATACAATCTAATGACTATTACTCATCAATGATTATACCTTTGGTGCATAATCGTTATTTACGTTAGTAATGAACAGCCGGCTTAATTTTAATAACAACCCAATTATATATAGATAATTCAGTGTATTAACATACCCACATGGCAGTTAACATCGGCTTAACAATAATATAATTTTGAAATAACACAGCAGCAAATTACATTTAATAACAAGAAACTATGCGACTATCATGGTTGTAATCGTTTATGTTCTATTATCGCTTAGTTATAAAAGCAATATTACCTAAGTGGATAACACTGTTGTGTTTGGTTATAATTTTATAAGACTTTATTGGTGAGGGCATTGCTGTGAATTTATTAGAACAAAAATTATCTAGAATAGATTTAAATTTATTAGTATCGATGAGCATACTGTTAAAAGAGCGCAACGTAAGTAAAGCAGCGCAGACGCTGTACTTGTCGCAACCGGCAATGAGTCGAACCCTACAACGCTTACGTGATGTATTTGACGATCCTTTATTCTATCGTACTTCAACCGGTATTAGCCCCACAGCAAAAGCCGCACGCATTGAACAAATGTTACCAGAGTTGATGGAATCATTGGGGCATATACTAGAGAACAATGAATTTGATCCGAGCACCAGCACAGAGCACTTTGGCGTTTCTATTCCATCAATTATGGGCCAATCAATTGTTTTGCCTATGTTTAAGGAGTTACTGGTAGAGGCGCCAAATATCAATTTATCTGAGTACCCAGCAAAATCAAATCCGTTTGATTTATTAGAGTCTGGTACTTTAGATTTTGCCATTCATATATCAAAAGATTATCACCCGTCATTTATTTCGACACCTATAGGTAAAGTTAACCCTATTATTTATGCTCGTCGTGATCATCCATTATTTAAGATTAAAAACTTAAAACTCACTGATTGTATGGATTGTAATTTTTTGGGTTTAATCGTTGAAAACGACAGTAATGTTAAGTTTAGTAACCCGGTAGATTCATTATTAATTAAAAATGGCGTGATGCCAAAGTCGGTTTATCGCTCCAGTCAAATGTATGTATTAACCGATATATTGCGCACCACTGATGCTCTACTTATTGGTATGAGTATGTTGAGTGAGTCAAAAGAGTTTTCAGACCAATTCGCGCCTTTATATTCATTCGATTTGAACGAAGATAACTTGGTGGAGTTTGTATTACTCGAGCATAAGCGCACTGAAAACAGCGCTGCCCATCAATGGTTTAAAGAAAAGCTACTTAGCCATATTGGTAAACTAGTATAATTAGCTTAATTATTTAAAGAGATAAGTAGATGAACATTCCTGATGACTTTGTAAATTACAAAACCACGTTTGCCATGAATAAAGACAATATCCCTAAAATGTTTTTATTTGAACATAACACCAAAGCCGGTGTTTACGGCAAAATATGCGTAAGCGTAGGCGAGTTAAAGTTTTACGGTTTTAGTGAGCGCCGCGGTGCTGTGGAACAAGAGATCACCATAAAAGCTGGTGACTTTGCTGTATCTCCTCCTGAGTATTGGCACAAAGTTGAATTAATGACTGACGACACAGAGTTTAAAGTTGAGTTTTTCGCACAGCAAGATTCAGAGATTGTTAAACAGAATTTGTCAGAAAGAAACTAATCCATCATATTAAATTTCAAGGTATGACAACTTTAAAATATCAAAGCCCCTACTATGAGGCTTTATTTTATAAAATGTTGTTACTCTTCATTACCACCAGAAATTAAGGCGATATTTGAATAACTGATCATGCCTAATATTTTATGATCTTTAATGACTGGGGCACGTGAAATGCCAAATTGTTCAAACAAGCGTGCGCAATAACGTACGTCCATATCAGGCAATACGCTAAGCACTGGCTTAGTCATAATTTCGTATAAATTCACTCGCCCTGGCGCTCGGTCTTGAGCGATAACTTTTTTGGCTATATCAGATAAAAATACTGCGCCGTATTCATCATTGTCATCACGTTTTTCAACAATAATTGTACTCACACCACTTTCTTTAACTTTAGCTATTGCTGTAGCAACGGTTTCTAAGCCGTCACAAATAATGAATCTGTCGTTCATTGCTTCGTGAACTTGGATTAATTTATTGTTGCTCATAACTTACCCTTAATTACATCTTCTAATTTATTAATTTGGTGTTGAACGCCAATGGCATCTTCAACATCAAGTTGTATGGCCATTCCTGCACCAGAATTTTTATCTAGGCCTGCGACCTCGTCAATTGTTTCTAAAATATGACGTGATAAATGTTCTTCAACGACAAATAAAATAACATCCACTTGAATGTCTAGATTTAAGCCAAAGAAAGTTGTTTTTTTATTTAAGCCTTCGCCACGAGCATGGTTGATCACAGTAGCACCTGTTGCACCCGCTTCGCGCGCAGCATCAAGGACTTTATCTGTGACTTCATCGTTAACGAATGCAACAATCAGTTTAAAATGCATTATTGTGCTCCAGAGTTTACTTTTTTATTAATATATTCAATGATTTGAGCATAGGCCATTACCGATATAATTGGAAATAGACTCGCAAATGCTATGAGTCCAAAACCATCGATTAATGGGCTTCTGCCCTCAATTGTACTTGCTAGCCCTAGCCCTAAAGCGGCAACTAACGGTACGGTTACTGTCGATGTTGTTACACCGCCTGAGTCATACGCTAAGGGGATTATCATCTTCGGGGCAAAATTGGTTTGAATAACCACGAGGATATAACCGGAGATAATGTAGTAATGGATCGGGTCGCCAACAACAATACGATACACACCTAAGGTAATACCAAAACCAACACCTAAGGCCACCGCTAATCGCAATCCCCACAAACCAATAACGCCACCTGATACTTGATTGGCTTTAATGGCAACAGCTAATAGTGATGGTTCAGCAATAGTGGTAGCAAAACCTATGGTAAAAGCGAAAAGATATACCCAGTAATAACTTGTCCAATCAACAGGTCCATCTTTACTGCTAGCAATAAATTCATGGGCGGTAAGCTGCTCGGCCATTAATTCACCTAACGGGAATAATGCTTTTTCTAGGCCGAGTAAAAATAACGACAAGCCTAAAATAACGTAAAACAAACCTATCGATTTTTCTTTAAGTAAAGGTACTTGTTTCTTTAAGACTCCGTATTGGAATACCACTAAAATTAATACGATTGGCGTAACATCAATGATGGTCTGCAGAAATGTGCTAAAAAAATCGCTAATATAGTTCGTTAGAGAATTCATTAGTACATCATCCCGTAAGCCATTACAAAAATCATCGGTAGTAGTGAGGCAAAGGCAATTAAACCAAACCCGTCAAGCATAGGATTTCGCCCTTTAATGGCTGATGCTAAACCCACACCTAAAGCAGTTACTAGAGGTACGGTAATAGTCGATGTTGTTACCCCACCAGAGTCATAAGCAATGCCGATAATTTCTTTCGGGGCAAAGTAGGTCATAACAACCACTAAGATATAACCAATCACAATTACGCGCTGAATTGGCCACCCCTTTAAAATTCGAATAACACCTAAAATAATCGCACAACCTACGGAGAAGGCAACCGTTAAACGCAGACCGAATGCGTAGTTTTCTATCGATTCAGGAGTGTTAGTAATAGCGCCCGCTTTTGCGGCAATATCGCCGGCTTTAGCGGCAACAGCAATTAATGCGGGCTCGGCGATGGTGGTACCGAAACCAAGGAAGAAGGCAAACATAACTAACCAAAACAGACTGCCCTTACGAGCAAAAGCATTAGCCATACTTTCGCCAAGTGGGAACAGGGCTTTTTCAAGACCAAATACAAAAAATGTTAAACCAGTAACCACCATTAAAAGTCCGATGACTATCTCGAATAAATTAGGTAGTGGTTGTTGTAGCACCACAAGTTGAAAAAAGGCTATAACGATTATAATTGGCATTAAATCTTTAAAACTTGCCAACATTGCCTGGAAAAATGCTTTCATCTATTAAGGAGATCTTCTTATGATATTAGATTAATAATTTAGGTTACTGTTTGCATTGTATCGTTAACAATTAGAGACAACTTATTCTAGATCAAATTTAATGATTATGACCAAACTATAGTGCTAATTGCTCTTTGATTTAATTATAAAAAATATCGATTAAAGGTCATTTCACTAGTAAAACTTATGTATAAAAAAGGACCGATTAAGGTCCCTTTCAGCATTATTGTAAGCTATATGTCTTACGTTACTTTAGCCTATTGGAATCAAACTCGACCAATAACACCTTTACCAATGATTTCTTTCATGATCTCAGAAGTTCCACCATAAATACGTTGTACTCGTGCATCGACATAAAAGCGAGATATTGGGTATTCTTTCATATAGCCGTAACCGCCAAACATTTGCAGCGCCATGTCAATAACATCGCATTCCATTTCACAGGCTGAGTATTTCGCCATGCTCGCTTGAACTGTAGTTAGCTTTTTCTCGCTTAATAGTAACTTGTAATGTTCCATCATGATGCGGTGTAACTCTGTTTGAGTGGCCATATGAGCTATTTTTTGACGAATATCTTGTAAACGTGCAATTGGCGCACCAAAGGCTTTCCGTTCTTTTATGTATTCAATCGCTAAGTTCAAAGCACCTTCTGCATGTGCAGTACCAATACAGGCACACGCTAAACGTTCACGTGGCAATTCGTGCATAAGACCTAAGAAACCTTGGTCTACAGTCCCTAAAATATCATCATCCGTTAATTGAATATTATCAAAAAACAACTCTGAAGTATCAGACGCCGCCTGCCCTATTTTATGTAGGTTTTGACCACGGGTAAAACCTTGCTTGTCGCCATCAACTAAAAATAAGCTGGTGCCTTTCGAGCCTGAAACCTCTAAATTAGTACGTGCTGCGACAATATACAACGAAGCATTTTGACCATTTGAGATAAAAGTTTTTGAACCACTCAAGCTCCAACCTGCATCAGTGCGCGTAGCCGTTGATTTCATTGCTTGTAAGTCAGACCCTGCACCTGGTTCAGTCATACAAATAGCACCAATACAGCTACCTTCAATCATACCAGGTAGGTATTTTTGACGTTGGGCATCGTTGCCCATATTCAGTACGTAATGCGCGGCAATATCAGAATGAACAATCAAATTACAGGCTAAAGCAAAGTAACCTGCCTTGGCTATTTCTTCAACCACAGCCATATTAAAATCAACGCTTACACCAAAACCGCCATGCTCTTCAGGAATATCGCTACACAACAAACCTTCTTCGCCCATTTTTAAATAAAGTTCTTTTGGGATTATTTTATTGTTTTCCCATTCTTCATAAAAAGGCGCAATTTCATTTTCAATAAAACGGACTATGGTTTCTCTAAATATGTTTAATTCTTCTTGTAATTCGCTTCTCATGATTTATCTCTTTGTTACTGTGTATTTGCTATACGGTAATGTTGATAGTAGTAAAGTAAGAAAAATGGCGCTAACAAGCAATGTCATAAACACACCATTTTATTACCTTAGATTTATTATCTTTTTATAGTCAGCTGCATTTACTTAACGGCATTTGATTTGAGCATTTCGTCAATTTCAACTTGGCTATAACCCTGCGAAGATAATAGCGTTTGTGTATATTCAACCGTTGGCTCAGTAACGTACATAGTATTATTTTGCTCGGCTGATGACTCAAATTTTACCGCTGGAGCTATTTGCTGCACGGTACTGCCATCAATAGTTGTAACATTGACGATCATTTCACGATCGCTCATCAATGTTGATTTAGCCGCCTCTGAAACAGTTAACACTGGCTCAACGCAGGCATCGAGAGGATCAAATATAGTCATCCACCCATCTAACGTTTTGGTTAATAGTACATCGCTAATATCTTGCTTTAGAGCGATTTGATCTGCTTGTGAGCTTGAGTTACTGCGAGTGAACCATGCACGGTTACCAATATTTGCAAAAAATAGTTGTGCAAACTTAGGTTCCAAACTGCCTACGGATAAATAACGGTTGTCTTTGGTTTTATAATAGTCGTAAAAATGACCACCATTTAAAATAGTACCGCCAAGTGTAGGGTCAATTCCTGCACCAACACCACCAGCGCCAAACATTCCGGTTAAAGCAAACGCTGAATCTGTCATACTAATATCTAAATGTTGACCTTTATTGGTGGTATTGCGTTCAATAACTGCAGCAAGTATGCCCATAACGGCATGATGTGATCCACCCGCAATATCGGCAATTTGAGTACCACTTAATACTGGACCTGACTTTTCAGTGCCGCTAAAGCTTGATAAACCACTTAAAGCAAGATAGTTAATATCATGCCCGGCCCGAGATTTATAACAGCCCTGCTGACCAAAACCGGTAATTGAACAATAGATAAGCTTAGGGTTAATTGCAGACAAGGTAGCAAAGTCTAAGCCTAGTTTTGCCATTACACCTGGTCTGAACTGCTCAACCACAACATCATATTCAAGCACTAATTTTTTCACTAAATTAACCGCAGCTTGTTGCTTTAAATCTAAAGCAATGGCTTGTTTGTTACGGTTAAGAGTTAAAAAAGAATACGAACTATTATTGTGACTAGGTTGGAATGATTTAACCAAATCGTGACGACCAATAGCTTCAATACGTAATATTTCAGCGCCCATATCTGCCATTAACATAGTGGCATACGGACCAGGTAAAAGGCTCGACAGATCAAGCACTTTCAAATTTGATAACGGACCAGACATAAAATTCTCTTGTTAGTTATAACTTAGATGCAGCTCAGTATATTAAACTACCTTATTTAACACTCGGTATCATCACCCATAAGGGTTAATTTTTTACAAGGCCACCCACTGTTATTAATAACCAGATTTAACTAGGCCTACCACTGTAATTAAACTATTTACAGTGGTAGGCCTGGTAATTTTTAAGTGATTAACAGTGGGTGGCCTGGTTAATTCCAGTGGGTGATTAACAGTGGGTGGCCTGGTTAATTATTTGAAAGTTGGGCATAAAAAAACGCCGGTTAAGTGATTAACCGGCGTTTGATATTTTTTAAATAAAAGCGTTGTTTTATTTATGCTCTACGGCAATGATTTCGTATTCGACTACGCCGCCAGGAGTTTTTACTTCTACTTCTGAATCAACTGTTTTACCAATTAAGCCACGAGCAATTGGCGAGTTAACACTGATGCGGTTCTGTTTAATATCGGCTTCGTCATCACCAACAATTTGGTAGATTACTTCAGCATCGGTAGTGATATTAAGCAAAGTCACCGTAACACCAAATATCACTTTATGCGTATTAGGTATTTTAGTAATGTCAATAATCTGCACATTACCTAGCTTGCCTTCGATGTCTTGAATACGACCTTCACAAAAGCCTTGTTCTTCACGTGCGGCATGATACTCAGCGTTTTCTTTTAAATCGCCATGTTCACGTGCAACTGCAATTGAAGCGACAATTTCAGGACGTTTAGTTTGCTTTAAATATACTAACTCTTCGCGCAGTGCATTAGCACCTTGCACAGTCATAGGGTACATTGCCATTATTTACACCTTTTATGTAATTCTTGGATAGTCGTAACTTTATTTCTATCGTCTGCAGCGTGAGCCATACACGCAGCAAATGCAGCATTAAGTGTGGTTGTATACGTTGCTTTATAACGTAAAGCAGCACCACGAATTTGTTTAGAATCTTCAATCGCTTTACGACCTTCAGTGGTGTTAATAATATAACTATACTCACCGTTTTTGATTCTATCAACAATATGTGGACGACCTTCATGTACTTTATTCACTAAACGAACCGGTACATTAGCTTCGCCAAGTATAACCGCAGTACCGTGGGTTGCATCTAAGTCAAACCCTAGGCTAACAAGTTGACGAGCAAGCTCTACAACACGTTCTTTATCTGAGTTACGAACTGAGATTAACGCGCGACCTGTTTTAGGAAGTAATACGCCAGCACCTAAGTTGGCTTTAGCATAGGCTTCTTCAAACGTTGCGCCAGTTCCCATAACTTCACCAGTTGAGCGCATTTCTGGGCCAACTAATGGGTCACTACCGTGGAATTTGTTAAATGGAATAACAACTTCTTTAACCGAGTAGTAAGGCGGGATAACTTCTTCAGTTACGCCTTGCTCTTTCAATGAAGTACCAGCCATAACACGAGCGGCAACTTTCGCTAAAGGTACACCTGTTGCTTTTGATACGAATGGAACCGTACGTGCAGCGCGAGGGTTAACTTCAATGATATAAACTTCGTTATCTTTAACAGCCATCTGCGTATTCATTAAACCAACAACACCTAGCTCAAATGCTAGTGCGGTTACTTGCTCACGCATAACGTCTTGAATTTCTTGGCTTAAGCTGTATGCAGGTAATGAACATGCTGAGTCACCTGAGTGAACACCCGCTTGTTCGATATGTTGCATGATAGCGCCAATAACAACGTCAGTACCGTCACAGATAAGATCAATATCTACTTCAATCGCATCATCTAAGAATAAATCAAGTAATACCGGTGAGTCGTTAGAAACACTTACCGCTTCGGTCATGTAGCGACGTAAATCATCTAAGTCATAAACGATTTCCATTGCACGGCCACCTAGTACATAAGATGGGCGAACAACTAATGGGAAGCCTATAACTTCGGCTTTCACTAATGCTTCTTCAAGAGAAGTAACGGTAGCGTTTTCAGGTTGTAATAAACCTAAACGGTCAACCGCTTGTTGGAAACGTTCTCTGTCTTCAGCTCTATCGATAGCATCTGGTGAAGTAC
The DNA here is from genome assembly GCA_040779355.1 of Colwelliaceae bacterium BS250. Classification (GTDB taxonomy): domain Bacteria; phylum Pseudomonadota; class Gammaproteobacteria; order Enterobacterales; family Alteromonadaceae; genus Thalassotalea_A. The sequence goes on from JBFONS010000001.1 coordinate 273,034, forward strand.
CAATAATTGGTACACCAGCAGCTTCTAAAGCACGTGCTAGTTTAAGAGGAGTTTGACCACCGTATTGCACGATAACGCCTTTAGGCTTTTCAATGCGAACGATTTCTAATACGTCTTCAAATGTTACTGATTCAAAGTATAAACGGTCAGATGTGTCGTAATCGGTAGAAACAGTTTCAGGGTTACAGTTAACCATGATTGTTTCATAACCGTCTTCACGCAATGCTAATGCAGCATGTACACAACAGTAATCAAATTCGATACCTTGGCCAATACGGTTAGGTCCGCCGCCAATGATCATAATTTTATCATTGTCTGTTGGGTTTGCTTCACACTCTTCATCGTACGTTGAGTACATGTAAGCAGTGTCAGAATTAAACTCACCAGCACAAGTATCAACACGTTTGTACACTGGGAATATTTCAGCGTTGTGACGTTTTTTGCGAATTTCAGTTTCAGCAACACCAATAACATCAGCTAAACGGCTGTCAGAAAAACCTTTACGCTTAAGTTTGCGTAGGTAATCGTCAGTTAAGCCAGACATACCAACAGCAGCAACGTTTTGTTCTTCTTGCACGATGTCTTGAATTTGTACTAAGAACCAACGGTCAACATTAGTGGTGCGGAACACGTCATCTAACGTTAAACCTAAACGGAATGCATCAGCGATGTACCAAATACGGTCACAACCAGCTTCTTGCAATTCGTGCATGATTTTAGTTTTAGCACCCGGCTTAGTAATATCAACGATAGGGTCGAAACCGTTAACGCCAACTTCTAGGCCACGTAATGCTTTTTGTAATGATTCTTGTTGGTTACGGCCAATAGCCATAACTTCACCAACAGATTTCATTTGCGTAGTAAGACGGTCTTCACAACCGGCAAATTTCTCGAAGTTAAAACGAGGTATTTTTGTTACTACGTAATCGATTGTTGGCTCAAACGATGCTGGAGTTGCACCGCCAGTAATGTCGTTACTTAATTCATCTAAGGTGTAACCGATTGCAAGTTTTGCAGCGATTTTAGCAATTGGGAAACCCGTTGCTTTTGACGCTAATGCCGATGAACGAGAAACGCGAGGGTTCATCTCGATAATAACCATACGGCCAGTATCAGGACAAATACCAAATTGTACGTTTGAACCACCTGTTTCAACACCAATTTCACGAAGTACCGCGATAGATGCGTTACGCATGATTTGGTATTCTTTGTCGGTAAGTGTTTGCGCTGGTGCTACAGTAATTGAGTCACCCGTATGAATGCCCATAGGGTCGAAGTTTTCAATCGCACAAATAATGATACAGTTATCATTTTTGTCGCGAACCACTTCCATTTCATACTCTTTCCAACCGATTAATGATTCATCGATTAAAAGCTCAGACGTTGGAGACAAGTCTAAACCACGAGTACAAATTGTTTCGAATTCTTCACGGTTATATGCGATACCGCCACCGCTGCCACCCATAGTAAATGATGGGCGAATAATACATGGGAACCCTAAGTGTTCAGAAGCTGCTATTGCTTCTTCCATCGTATGAACGATTTTAGCGCGTGGAGTATCTAAACCAATTTTTTTCATCGCTACGTCAAAGCGGCTACGATCTTCAGCTTTGTCGATTGCATCAGCAGTTGCGCCGATCATTTCAACGTTGAACTCGGCAAGTACGCCCTTGGCTTCAAGTTCTAGTGCACAGTTAAGTGCTGTTTGACCACCCATTGTTGGTAATACCGCGTCTGGGCGTTCTTTTTCGATGATGTTGCGTACCACTTCCCAGTGAATTGGTTCGATGTATGTTGCATCGGCCATTTCAGGGTCGGTCATGATAGTTGCAGGATTCGAGTTAACAAGAATGACTCGGTAACCTTCTTCGCGTAAAGCTTTACAGGCTTGTGCGCCTGAATAGTCAAATTCACAGGCTTGACCAATAACAATTGGACCTGCACCTAATATAAGAATACTTTTTATGTCAGTACGTTTTGGCATTATTTCTACTCTATTTTATCAGTCTATTGGGCTTTACGGGCGTTAATCAAATCAATGAAGTGATTGAACAATGGTGCTGCATCATGCGGACCAGGACTTGCTTCAGGGTGACCTTGGAAACTAAACGCTGGCTTATCAGTACGTTGAATACCTTGTAATGAACCATCAAATAATGACTTATGCGTTGCTTCTAGGTTAGCCGGTAAGTTGCTTTCATCTACAGCAAAACCATGGTTTTGTGAGGTGATCATAACAACATCACGAGCGATATCTTTAACCGGGTGGTTAGCACCGTGATGACCAAACTTCATTTTAACAGTGCTTGCGCCACTTGCTAAACCAAGTAATTGGTGACCTAAACAGATACCAAAGATTGGAACATCTGTATTTAAAAATTCTTTAATGGCAGTAATTGCGTAATCACATGGTTCAGGATCTCCTGGACCATTGGATAAGAAGATACCATCTGGGTTTAACGCTAAAACGTCTTTTGCAGAAGTTTGCGCTGGTACAACAGTAAGTTTACAACCACGGTCAACAAGCATACGTAGGATATTGCTTTTAGCACCAAAGTCATAAGCGACAACATGGTGTGGTAATTCTGTTGGAGCAACAAAACCTTTACCTAACTGCCAGCTGCCATCAGTCCAAGTGTACGCTTCTTTAGTAGAAACTACTTTCGCTAAGTCCATACCTTTAAGGCCTGGGAATGCTTTTGCTTTAACTAGAGCTTCATCAACGTTTAAGTTGTCACCCGCTAAGATACAACCGTTTTGAGCGCCCTTCTCACGTAATATACGAGTAAGTTTGCGCGTATCGATGTCGGCAATACCTAAAATATTATGTTCTTTTAGGTAGTCACTTAAGCTTTGTTCATTTCTGAAGTTACTCGCTAAAAGCGGTAAGTCACGAATGATCAGGCCTTTAGCCCAAACATTGTTTGACTCTGCATCTTCAGAGTTTGTACCGGTATTACCGATATGGGGATAAGTCAAAGTGACAATTTGTTCGGCGTAAGATGGGTCTGTTAAGATCTCTTGATAGCCAGTCATAGCTGTATTAAATACAACCTCACCAACGGATGAGCCTTCTGCGCCAATTGCAGTGCCTTTAAAGATAGTACCGTCTTCCAGTACCAAGATGGCAGATTTAGTCAATTTAACCTCCATAATGAATCAAAGTATCAATAACCACTAAAGGTTTTCGGCATGATAGCCAACATTTAGCAATTATTATGTATATTTCATGCCGAAAATTATTTTTCGGCAAAATCGGCGTATTTTACGTGTTACAGAGCGATTCGTCCATAACAATTTGCAACAAATTAGCAGTTAATTGGCAACTTAGGGTAAAAATCTCCTTAAGGCGCCAAAACAACTAGTTATCTATTTCAATCCAAGCACATCTTGCATGTCGTAAAATCCATTTGGTGTTTTTTTGAGCCACAACGCAGCGCGCATTGCACCAAGCGCAAAGGTCATGCGTGATGTTGCTTTGTGAGTGATCTCTAAACGCTCACCAATGTCTGCAAAAAATGCGGTATGCTCACCAATAATATCGCCAGCGCGAACGGTAGCAAAACCAATAGTGTCTTTGTTGCGCTCTTCAGTAATGCCTTCACGGCCATAAACAGCAACTTTATTTAAGTCTCTATCGAGCGTGTCAGCAATAACTTGGCCCATTTTCATCGCAGTGCCAGATGGTGCATCTTTTTTGAATCTGTGATGCGCTTCAAAAATTTCTATATCAGTATAGTCGCCAATTGCTTTCGCGGTAATTTCTATCAACTTAAATAATAAGTTCACGCCAACACTAGTATTAGGAGCTAGAACAACTGGGATATTAGTAGCATCGGCTTTTAAGGCAGCAACTTCATCGTCAGAAAACCCTGTGGTACCAATAACAATGGCTTTATTGTGACTATTACACCACTTAACATTTGCTTGGGTCGATTCAATCGAGGTGAAGTCGATAAATACATCTGCGGCAAGTAAATCAGTTAAGTTAGATGTGACAGGACAACCTTTATGGCCTAAACCACACAATTCACCTGCATCAACACCATTTAAGCTAGATGAACCACGAACAAAGCCACCAACTAATTCAATCGACTCATGCTCAAGGGCTGCTTGTAATAAATTACGTCCCATACGGCCACCACAGCCTAAAATTGCAACTTTAGTTGTCATTGTTATTCTCATTATTAATTTATCTATACACTCAGCACTGTGTTCACTGAAAAAAGGGTCACAATGTTAAATACTGACGGTATAACTAAATTTACTTTTGTAAATACATGTACCTTTACAAACCTAAAATCCATGACATGCATTCATCTTTCATTTACAAACCTAAAATCCATGACATGCATGGAAGCATTAATGCCGTGTTCACATGGATGTGAAAGAACGGTCCATGGCGGTTTGCATACATTCATCCATGAATGCACCCTCCCTATCCGCCATCCATGGCTCGGGAGGATAAGCACTTCCCTGTGCAAAAAAAAGCCGGGAATACCCGGCTTTTTCAATAGAACTAAACGATAGCTAAAAGCTCAACGTCAAATACTAATGTTGCATAAGGAGGGATTGCGCCCTGTGAGCCTTGCTCACCGTATGCAAGACTGTATGGCACGTGTAAACGCCACTTTGAACCAACAGCCATCATTTGTAATGCTTCAGTCCAACCAGCGATAACGCCGCTAACTGGGAACTCAGCCGGTTGGCCACGCTCTACAGATGAATCGAAAACGCTACCGTCAGTAAATGTACCGTGGTAGTGACAGCTAACTGTGCTAGCAGTCGTTGGCTTTTCGCCTTCGCCAGCTACAAGTACTTCATAGTGAAGACCTGATTCAGTAACAGTAACTTCATCACGCTTAGCGTTTTCAGTTAGGTATTCTTGACCAGCAGCAGAAGCTTCTTTTGCTAATTCAGCTTCTTGAGCTTGTAATTTTTGTGAAACTACAGTGAATGCTTCTTGTAAGTCTTCTTGACTTACTTGACTAGCAGCATCAGCTAAAGCATCAGCAATACCAGCTTGTACAGCAGTAATATCAAAGTCTTTAAAAGGGTTGTTACGTAACTGCTCACCTAATTGGCGGCCAACGCCGTAACTTACGCGTTGTTCGATACTTGTAAAATCAGACATATTCACTTCTTAATGGAAAAAATTCGGCGCTAATATTATCATATTTTAACGATATTTATCCAGAAAAAAATCTGACTTAGCTTATGTTAATTATATTAAGGCTATTTAAAGGTCTAAGCTTTGGCTTTTGCTAGTGTCGGTTTTTTACATTCAGTATTGTGCGTGCTTTGTGCATATAAAGGCTGTGATTTTTGTAAATGCTTATTCAAATCTTTAATACGTGTTTGATTCGATGGATGCGTTGAGAAAAACTCAGCTGGCGCAGCGCCGCCTTGTTTAGCCATATTTTGCCATAACTTAACACTTTCTTTTGGATCAAAACCTGATGTTGCCATGAGTTCTTGACCAATAATATCCGCTTCGCTTTCATGCGCACGGCCATAAGGCATTAGCACGCCGTACTGTAGCCCTAAACCAAGTCCCGCAACAATCAAAGTACTGTTATCAACATCCTTAGCAGCCATAGTTGTACCGGCAACAATTAAAGCGGCTTGTGATAGCTGTCCTGACGATAATCGTTCATTTGAATGCTGAGCAATTACGTGCCCTACTTCATGACCAACAATAGCGGCTAATTGCCCGGCATTTTCAGTGACTCGTAAAATTCCTACATAGACACCAATTTTACCACCAGGTAAGGCAAAAGCATTTACTTGCTCAGAGTCAAACACCACAACCTCCCAATCACCTTTATGCACTTTTGAGTTAACATTAGGGGTGATCGCATTAGCAACACATTGCACAAACGCATTAATGTTTTTATCAGTACTTATTGCTTGCTCTTGCTTCATCTGGGCAAATGATTGCGAGCCCATTTGATTAAGCTCACTGGTTGAATGAAATAATATTTGTTGACGACCCGTTGGCGAAGTTGAACAAGCCGACAGCAAAGTAAGCATGGCAATAGTAGTGATAATGTTTTTCATTGGCGATATTCTTATATTCATTTGATAAAATTAGATGTTAATTAATTGTAAAAGCTTAATCTGATTAAGCCAAGAGATATATCGACTATTGATTTAATCGCATAATTAACGCTAATAGAGCCATTTATCATTAATGTTGTTCTGCAGTTATAAATAACTAGAGCCAAAGCAGAAGCTCTGTATTAAACTGAATTTATTGAGTTATTAATCAAAAAAGAACTAAGGTTCGTACTTATGCATACTTTTTATAAATGTAAACCAACGCTTATCGTGACAACTCTATGCTTATTATTGGGGTGTTCAGAGCAAGAACAAACCATCACCGTTATTGAAAGCAAAGAAGAAAATAAGTTTGAACTTGATATACGAGGCATTAACGATGATACCAATGCAGTCTCGATATACGACACAATTAACCAAGCAAATAATGAATTCTTTAAATTCAGACCGCAACTTGCTGCACAAATAGCTGCTAAGGAAAGTGATGTTGGTAGCTACTATTTTGATAAACTCGATAATTACGATATTGACAGCGACTTAGTATTTAGAAATTTCATGGCCGCTAAAGCAGAAACTTTACTGATTCACGAGCCTAGTGAAGAAATGGCAGATGAAGATAATCGAGTGCTTTTAGCCAATCTTTATAATTACTATAGTGGTATGAAAGACTTTAACCTTGGCTTTATTGACTCTTATTTTGGCCATCAACCATTTATTATCAGCCAAATAAATGGTCCTCTAATTGATTCTGTTGCGGTATTAACCAATAACCATGCGATTACCAACGAGCAAGATGCTAAAAACTATAATCTAAGATTAACGGCATTTAGCAGGCAAATAGCGCAAGTTAATGCCAAGTTCATTCATGACGCCGAGAAAAACTGGTTACCGCCTAAAGCGATTTTTACATCGGCGCTTGGCTATATTAATGGCTACACCGCTATTTCAGTGCAAAATAACAGCCTATTATCAAACTTAAAAGACAAACTTGAACTCACATCACTTAGTACCGCGCAAAAGTCAGCACTAGTGAGTAATGCTCAGAGCATATTAACGACCGATGTTTACCCCGCCTTTACTGATGTGGCCAAAACACTCACCACCTACCTGCCCAAAGCAGCCAAGGGTGATGGTATTTGGGCACAACCTAATGGTGATAAATACTACCAATATACGATTAAAACTCAGGGTGATAGTAATTTAAGCGCCGATGAGATCCACCAATTAGGTGTAGATGAAGTTGAACGAATAACCACTGATATGAATTCCATTTTAAAACAACTCGGCTACAAACAAGGTAGTGTCGCAGAGCGCATGCAAGCTTTATCAAAAGAACTAAGATTTTCCTATGAAGATAATGAGCAAGGTAAGCAACAATTAATCAAAGATTTAAATCAACAAATTGTTGATATTAATAACGTCATCGGCGAACAATTTCAAAGCCAAGCCAAGTATCAAGTTACTGTAAAAGCATTTCCTAAAGAAGTGGAAGATACCAGCGCCGGCGGTCAATATTCACCACCAAGCATGGATGGCAGTAAACCAGGCGTTTTCTGGATTAATTTAAGAGACATGCCAGGCATTACTAAACTTGATATGCCTACCCTGACGTTCCACGAGACTAATCCAGGCCATCATTGGCAAATATCTCTCAACATGTCACAACAAGGCCTACCACTGTTACGCAAACTCGCCGCCTATAATGCATATATTGAAGGCTGGGCGTTATACGCTGAATTTGTTGCCTTTGAAATGGGCATGTATAAGACAGATCCGTTTGGAAATTTGGGCCGTTTACGAGCAGAATTATTTCGTTCTGTGCGCTTAGTAGTTGATACCGGTTTACATCATAAAAAATGGACTCGTGAGCAAGCGATTGATTACATGATGAAAATAACAGGCTCTCCATACATTGATAGTAAAGCTGAAATTGAACGCTATATGGTTTGGCCTGGACAAGCGCTGGGGTATAAATTAGGCATGATAAAAATATTAGCGCTAAGAAAACATGCAAAAAAATTGCTTGGTGAAAAATTTGATATCAAAGAATTTCATGACGTAGTTCTACTGAGCGGCGCAATGCCAATGACCATGTTAGAACAAAAAGTTCATAATTGGATAGCCTCTAAATAATTAACAGGCCAGCCATGGTAATTTAGCTAAAAATAGCTCTTAAACAAGGCCAGCCACTGTTACTTATTAGCTATTTATTAATAGTGTTCTATGCTTATTTTATTCTCAAGGAAGAGGAATAAATAATGTCAAAGCCAAGAAACCAACAAATATGCCTATCGGAAACCCCTTATTATCATTGCGTTTCACGGTGTGTGCGCCAAGCTTTTTTATGTGGCGCAGATGTCCATTCTAAAAAATCCTACAAACACCGAAGAGCACTCGTCGAACAGCGATTATTAATGCTAACGGCTACATTCGCCATTGATGTATGTGCTTATGCCATCATGAGTAATCACAGCCACGTTGTTGTCAAAATTAATAAAGCCAAAGCCCAACATTGGAATTTAAAGCAAGTACTTAATCGCTGGCATAAATTACATTATGGAACGTATCTGACTCGCAGGTACTGCAAAGATGAGCAATTAAATACATTAGAAGAGAAAGCGGTAATAGAGTTTGCCGAAAAGTGTCGAAACCGATTGTATAGTTTGAGCTGGTTTATGCGCGAGCTAAATGAATTTGTAGCACGCAGAGCCAATGAAGAAGATGGCTGTACAGGACGTTTTTGGGAAGGTAAATTTAAATCGCAACCGCTGTTAGATATGCCAGCATTAATATCATGTATGGTCTATGTTGATTTAAACCCAGTTCGAGCATGTATGGCAAAGTCATTATCCGACTCAGATCACACCAGCATTCAACAACGTTTAATTTCATCTTTAAAATCTAAACAGCCAGTTGAATTACTGCCTTTTGCTGACAATGTTGCCAATGAAAGATCCAATAACAGCTCTCAAGTTATTAGCTTCAAATTGAAAGATTACCTAACCCTCGTTGAACAAACAGGACGCAGTATAAGAAATGATAAAGCAGGTTTTATTAACTCCGAACAAATCAGCTGTTTAAGCACTTTAAATATAGCTGAAAATAACTGGTTAGATTTAACCTCAAATTTTGAAACGTTATTTAGAAGCGCGGTAGGCGCAGTGGAAAAGTTAAGTAATTACTGTAAAACACAAGGAATTCAACGACGGTATAACCTAAAAAACAGTCAAAAATTATTTTCTAGCGCAAAGATAAAGTAACAAACAACACATTCACTCAATAAACCTTTAGGGTGCAAAAAATCCTTCTTTTAGGTTTATACGATATATGTTTTCACCAAACACACCAGTGCCCAATAGATTGCTCTTGGAGGAACTGCTCCGCTCTTTTGCCTTGTAATAAAGCCAATGTCGCTATGAACCCTGCTTGTATGCAATTAGGCGCACAAACAGAAATAGATTTTGGAGCCTCTGTTATCGACCAACCCGTTTTAGGATTAAGAATGTGACTGTAACGCTGACCGTCTTTTAGTAAGAATCGATTTGCATCTCCACTCGTTGCTATTGCACCGTTAGATATACTCACCACTAATGGCTGCTTGCCCTCAAAACCAGGATGCTCAATACCAACTTTCCATGGCTGAACCTGATTAGATAACAGTGGTTGGCCTGGTAAAGTGTGATTATTTAACAGTGGCTGGCCTTGTAAAGGTTTGTTGGTGGCGATGTCGCCGCCGAAGTTTATGAGGACTGGGGATGAGGTTATTTTGTTGGCGATAATTAATGAGGTATCTACCGCATATTCTTTACCTAAACCGCCCAAATCTATTTCCATACCCGCTGAAAATTTAAAGGTATTCTCAGTCAGTATGACTTTGTGCCAACCGATATTTTGCAAAAGAGGGGTGATTTTTTGCTGGTTTGGTACCTGATCAGAGCCATCGAATTTCCAGGCTTTTCTTAGTATTCCAGAGGTGATGTCAAACATACCATCACTCATTTCATAACATTGCTGAGCAAATAACAGTAATTTATAAGTCTCTGCATCTATATCAACTTTACTGCCGGCATTAGCATTAATTAAGCTGCAAGCACTTGTGGCTAAATAACGGCTATATTTATCTTCGATACGCCATGCTTCATGTGCCACCGCGCGGCCAACTTTTTCTGCCAGCTGTTTATCTTGGTTGTTGATTAATACTTCACAAGGGCTTGCCATGGCTTTGAAGGAAACTTTAAAGCCATAATTAATCACATCTGTAGTAATTTGTCGTTTGCTGTTGAAGGTCATAAAATTAATGTCATTAAGCTAATATCATAACAAGACTAAAATGAATAACTGATTTGAGCAATGATTGCCTCAACAGATTCAAACAATTCTAGATCGGCCAATACGCCTACTTCTTCATACCCGGGGTTTTCAGGGGTCTGTTGGTAGTATTCAATTCTAAATGATATTTCTTGATTGTTTTTTAATGGCAAGCCGTATTTAAAACCTACGGTTAATGCCGTCATTTCACCAATACGGTAATCGGCGCTGACATACTCGGGCATTACTTGCTCAGTTAATATGAACGGACGATAGAATTCAGCTGCCTCTTGCATATAATAGCGGACATGCGGTTCAATATATCCTGAGCCTAACGGGATACGGTAACGCATATCCATAGTATGAGAATTAATTTCCCAGTCATCCCATAAATAACGATAAGAAAAATCTAATACGTTGCGGCTAAAGTGGTATTTGGTTTGTAAAAATACACTCTGTTTACTGCGACTATCCGGTCGGTGCTCATATATTTGATGTTGGCTTATGCCATTATTATCAACAACAGACACTATTTTAAATGGGTCAGTTAAATAGCCATCAACTTGCGAATATGAATAGTTGAGTTGCATGATCATTTGGCGGTTTATGACCTGAGTAACACCAATCAATAAATCTATTGTGGTCTTATCATCTTTGCTGGCGATACGATAAGGATTGTATTCATCATCTTCAAACTCAATTTCATCGCCTTCAAATTCAATTTCGCCATCATCTTCGTAACTCACTTGCGTAAAATCAATTTCAGGTAACTGCGCAAGCGGACGGGGGATGCCGCCTTCAGGTTCTATTTCATCATAAAAATAGCCTGCGCCAATTGCCACAGTGGTATTTTTTTTATTGAAATCTCGAGCAATGCTGCCATTGATACCAAGCGATAGATAATCGTATTCTTTCGATAAATGGGCACCAGTACTTATACTGTAATTTTCAGATATAGGCTGTGTCCAAGATGCATTTAATTGCACGCGAGTATCTTTGAAAGTGTCATCTAATGGTGTTTCTCCAGGCGCTACCTGATAGATACCTTCACCTGATGGACGGGTAAATGTTTGTACATTTGGTTGGGCTACAGCGCCTGTTGCTGATGCGCCAGTTAACGAATCAACAGTGAGTTTGAGGTTTAAAAAATGTTCGTCTTGAAACTCTTTGCTGCCGGCAACAATCCCTTCAACAGCGGTTACTCGGTCAGTTTCACCGTAATACATTAATGCGGTGTCAAACTGCCAGCTATTATCTTCATTAGCTTGTGCTGTTGTACCTAATAAACTGCATGCGGCTGCCGTTAATAGCGTTTTTAAATTACTGGCTTGGTCAGATGTATTTACTACAACTGGACTTTTGCCATCAATTAATTGCACCCACAACCTCCACCAGCAAAACTGCGACCGCCACTGGAAGCTTCTTTAGAAAAATAGATATGGTCATCTAATGAGGCGTCAATAGGGGATGAATTTAACGACATTTCTTTACGTGCTAAAAGGTCTCTTTCCCATGGTTCAACACCTAAAGAAGAACAAGCAGAAGTAAAACACAAAATAAGGAAAATAAAGGGCAAGCGAATGTGTGTAGTTAACATAAAAAACTCCATATTAAACAACGGTCATATTAACAAATTATACCATGGTGACTGCGAGACTTAAAAGTGAGTATCGGTACTACTATAGGAGTAAATCGACACAAACTCTATTTAGTTTGTTGATGTGAATCAAGTTTTGTTAAATAATGGTAAAAAACTTAGAGGGTTCGATTTGAAAAACAAATTTATTCTTTTACTTACTTGTGGTTTAACGCTGTCTTTGTGCTTGAATATTTATTTATGGCCAAGTTCTAATATAGATAGTTCTAATGTAGATAGTACTAATGCAACTAGTGCTAATGTAAATAACAATCAAGTGACAAGCACGAATCTAGAACGCATCGACTCTATTTCGTCTGCTAATAATAGCATTACGACGTCAATCAGCTCTTCAAATACAAACAATCAGTCCATCAGTAAAGAAAAATTTAGCAATAGCCACATAGCGCCATCGGCGACTAATCAAGATTTAAATTTATTGGTCGCCAAAGCCGAGCAATTTTTTTACGCTTATCAATTTAATGAAGCATTAGATTACTTCCAACAAATTCAACGTATTGATGAGCTTAAATCATTACAGTTAAAAGGTAATTGGTTAGCCAGTAATTATCAATGGTTAGATCAGAATCAATTTACCCTACTATCAAATTTTTTAAATAACTATTTAGCGCAATTTCCTTTCGATGAGGATGTTTTATTATTAAAAATTGAATGGTTCAAAAAAACCAATCAAATTCCAGAAACTATTGAAATTTATCAAGAATTGGTTAGGCACGCATTCGACTTAGAGAAAGAGAAAGTATGGATTGAGCAAATTCATCGATTGGCAAATCAACAACTCATGCTATTAAAGAAGCAACAAGAATGGCAAAAAATCATTCACTTTTTAGATCCTCTATTGTATGAAGAAACAAATTACCCGCCATATATTCTTGCTATCACCGAAGCTTACCTGCGCTTAAATGAGCGCAGCACAGCATCAAATTATTTAGAAAATATTCGCTATAACAAAGATTATGAGAACCAAATTGATATCTTGTATCAATTACTTAATGAAGAGAAAAATGGCGTTGAAACAATCGCTTTAACTAAAATTAATGAACACTTCATTGTTGATGCCTACATTGATGGTCAGCAAAATTCACGATTAATGATTGATACAGGCGCATCACTTACGGTTGTATCGAATGCGTATTATGAAAATTTGTTGAACACAACATCGGTGGAACAAGGCCGAAGTATGACCATAAATACTGCTGGGGGTGACAAGCAAGCCTTTTCAATTATCGTCGCCGAATTTTCTGTGGGCAACTACTTAGTCGAAGATTTTGAAATCGTCGTCATGGATCTAGACAATTTTGAAAAAGCAGATGGCTTATTAGGTATGAATTTTTTAAAAAACTTCAAGTTTGAAATAGACCAAACCAACTCGACGCTATTATTATCTTTACCGCAATAAAACAGCTTTAATAATGATGTTTGCTATAAAACATCATTATGCGGCCATTTTACAGCAGCTGATTTCATCTTTTTTAGTGACTATTTTCAGATCATTATTAAGCTTATCGGTAGATTGTGGTAACCGCATAGCTTTGACCAAATAAAGATCGACATATTTACCTAATGAAGCCAAGGTTAAAGTGAGCATTGGAATATAAATTAAACTGGCTAAAATAGTTTGTTCAAATTGATTCATTAAAAATATTGGCATTAACACCATGGCAGTTGCCACAGCTCGATACATTTTAATGGTTGTTAAAGTAATCATTAGTTGTTCCTCCAAATTGCGATACATAGATATTAAGGTATCCACGCAGTCACAACAAAAGGATAATATTCACCCTATAGGTGAATTCAATTCATCAATGACAAATATTTGATTTTACATTGATAAATTAGGAGACTTCATCAGCCAGTCAATAAAACACTGTATATCATGCCGTCCATCGTTCTCTTTTTTATAAACGGCATAAAGTGACTTACCAAAAGGCATTAAACTCGCAAAAGGATTAATCAGTATGTTTCTTTGAACAAGTGAGTTTTCAATAGGCATCATCGCAAGTGTTAACCCTAATCCCTGTTCAGCAGCTCTTAACGCCGCATCGTAATTACTAAATGTTAACTTATGATCAGGTAACTTGCCTTTAATGCCAGCGGCTTTAGCCCACGTTTGCCACACATGTTCGATAGTTAAAAAGTCGATCAAAGGTAATGACTGTACTTGCTGTACAGATGTTATATTATGCTCTAGTGCAAAGGCAGGAGAACAGAGAGCAGCAACGTTTAGATCGAACAACTTTATTGCCGTTGCGCCTTGCCATTCACCATCACCAACTCTAAGTGCAAGATCGATATCATCATAACGTATATCACTAACACCCATTGATGTTTCAATACTAATGTCAATTTCAGGGTGTTGCTGTTGAAACAAACTTAGCTGCGGGATAATGACATTACTCGCCATAGACGGAAATGTTGATATGGTTAATTTAGGATTTGAAAACTTATTTTTTACCGCCTTAGTGCCCTGCTCTAATAACGTTAAACTTTTTTGCACGTACTCTAGGTACATTTTGCCAGCCGTATTTAAACTGACTCCTCGACCCTTGCGCGCAAATAAATCAAAACCAACAAACTCTTCCAACGCCTTTACCTGATGACTCACCGCAGAGGGGGTTAAAAACAATTCTTCACTGGCCAATTTAAAACTTTGATGGCGCGCTGATGCTTCAAAAATACTGAATAAATGTAAAGATGGAAGTGTTCTAGCCATAATAAAGTGATAATATTTATACATAAATGATGACCCAGTATAGGGCTTGTTACTGGTTCAACTCTACTTTTCTGCCAAAATATTATTTTTAACACATTATCAATAAGGTACTTTATGACCGATTTCACTCCATACACAGCGGCAATAGGCGGTTTCACTTTAGGCTTCGCCGCTTTTTTATTAATATATTTTAACGGCAAAATTGCCGGAATATCTGGAATATTCAGTCATGTTATTTTCAATAAGTGTTCACAGCTGTCTTGGCAAGTGTACTTTCTAATCGGTTTAGTTGTAGCGCCATTTGCCGTAGCACCATTTGATTTTAACTTACCAAGTACCATTGACTTAAGTTGGTCACAAATAATCATCGGCGGGCTATTAGTTGGTTTTGGTAGTCGTTTAGGCTCGGGGTGTACTAGTGGCCACGGCATTTGCGGTATTGGTCGACTGTCTCAGCGTTCGATTGTTGCTACGATATGCTTTATGAGTACAGCGATCATTACCGTATTTGTGACTCGCCATGTGTTAGGAGCTTAATATGAAAAATTTTATCGCTCTACTTTGTGGTTTATTATTCGGCGCTGGCTTAACGATTTCCCAAATGGTTTCCCCAAATAAAGTATTAAATTTTCTAGATATCACCGGTTACTGGGATGCTAGTTTACTGTTTGTGATGGGCAGTGGCTTAGTCACTTACCTTATTGGATATCAATTATTTATTAAGAAAGCTAAAAAACCTAAATTAGCCGCTTCATTTGATTTACCAAAAGCCAATAAAATAGATAAAAAATTACTCATTGGTTCATCAATATTTGGTATTGGTTGGGGAATTTCAGGAATGTGCCCAGGCCCAGCACTAGCAAACGTAAGTAGTATGAATGAAAAAGTATTAGTGTTTATAGTTTGTATGATAATTGGCATTATTGCGGCTAAGTTGATTGGCGATAAAATAACAAAATAACGTCCTAAAACCCGGTAATTTGCAGCATTTAGGTGCTGTTGATAACTTAAGCAAGTTGCCCCAGGCATCATATTAGCTTTGATAAGTCACTTAATTACGGCCTGTAAAATAAATTATCAAATTCTTTATAAAGCAAAACATAGTAACCTCTGTTTATCATGCTCTAAGCATATTAATTCATCATTACCTTTACAAGTAGTGATTTATAAAGGTCAAAACTGAAATAAAACAACAGCTCTGAAGTACTCTATTACAGGGGGCTGTAGCTTTATACAGTAATATGTACACTTTAAACTCGTAATTGAATTACAGCAAAAAATTGCAACTGTATAAAAATCACCCCTCGCTTTTATGTTTAAATTGCTCAGTAAAAATTAAACGTTCTGACCAATAATATTTCGCTTGCATATGAATATATTGGCTAAATAGATTTATAAACAAGCAAACCCACCCTGTGGATAACTCTGTGAGTTAAATCAAACCACTAATAAGAACAAAGGCTGTAGCGTAAGTGGTGTATTAGAATTGCAATTTTTTACAGGGTTACATTTGAGTTACATAATTAAATGCGCATAAAAATAAAGTTTTGCACAGAAACGGTGGATAACTTTTCACACCCCCTATTCTTATTACCCTCTTTTATTGCAAGTGTTTTTTTCAAAAAAAATCAATTTATTTTCAACGAATAAAAATCAAAATTTATTTAGTTTTTTTGAATATAAAAACTGTTTTTTTTAAACCTATATTGTCTAATAAACAAACAACAAATAAACCATGCGTTGCATTGCCTAATTGATATAATAAATTAATGAATTAATGAATACAGATAAGGATATTTTAATGATGGTTAATAATAATGATTAAAAAAAAATCAGCTCTAGTGATTGGTGCTTCAGGTCTGGTAGGAAAAGAGTGTGTACTTGCCCTACTCGCACACCCCGACTATGACAAAGTCATTATGTTAGTGCGCACTCAATTGCCTATAACAGCAGCCAAGCTTGAACAGCATACTGTCGACTTTTCTAATTTTTCTCAAGTGAGCTCTGAACATCACCATTATTTTAATGTTGATGAGGTTTATTGCTGTTTAGGCACCACAATTAAAAAGGCCAAAAGCAAACAAAAATTTGCTGAAATAGATTTAGACCTGGTCGTTGCTATTGCAAATAATGCCAAACAAGCACAAGTGACAACTTTTTCAGTGATCAGTAGCATTGGTGCTAACGCAAGTTCAAAAAATTTCTACAGTGCAACTAAAGGTAAAATGGAGCAAAGTGTAAAAGCTTTACATCTAAATAACCTGATTATTGTTCGGCCCAGTTTATTATTAGGTCAGCGTAATGAAACTAGATTATTAGAAAGTATTGGCATTAAGGTATTTTCATTATTGTCATTTATGCTTATCGGCCCATTAAAAGCTTATAAGCCAATATCGGCAAAAATGCTGGCGCAATCCATGATTGCACTTAATGAATCACCTGAAAATACAAACGCACCAAAAAGCCTAGCTCAATCGCATCAAATAAGCAGTTATCTTGAGTATGAAAGCACTCGCATTAGTCGTAACACTTAGTTGCTAATAATCAAATAGACACAATAAAAAAGCCCCGCTCATATCATGAACGGGGCTTTATATTTAATATCCATAGAGATAAATCGCAGCTTAAGTCAGCCGTTAAATTATGGTTTATAAACTCGCGTGCGGACCAAACACTTCATAATGAACTCTATCTTCACACACGCCTAATGTTAATAATTGCTGCTTAGCAAATTGCATAAATGGAATTGGACCACATAGATAAAAATCGCCATCGGTTAACGGCAACTCTTCTGTCGATAAGTCCATAAAACCATGTTTAATGTTGGCATCTTCACTTTCGGTTTTATTGTACCAAGTA
This sequence comes from Colwelliaceae bacterium BS250, assembly GCA_040779355.1. GTDB lineage: Bacteria > Pseudomonadota > Gammaproteobacteria > Enterobacterales > Alteromonadaceae > Thalassotalea_A. The sequence continues at coordinate 290,631 of JBFONS010000001.1, forward strand.
GTATGTTGCCAATTATTAGCCGCAGACAATTCAGATACTCGAGGATGAAATGAATGTTGCTCTGCATTTTCACACGCATGTAAATAATGTACTGGAAGTCTGTAGTCTTGTGCTGCCAGTAATTCCATCATTGATTGCATTGGCGTGATGCCAACACCTGCTGATAGTAATACTACCGGAGCGTCTCTATTTACGAAGAAGAAATCACCAGCAGGAGCATTAACGTTAATCACGTCGCCTACTGATAAGCCATCATGTAAAAAGTTAGACACTATGCCCGGTACACCTAAGATTTCACGTTTAACAGATATTCTATAAGTGCTACCGTTAGGCATATCTGATAATGAATATTGACGAATTTCGTTATACTCACTGCCGGTAGGCAATACTTCAATACCCAAATACTGACCAGGAATGAAGTCGATAACAGCTTGCTTATCTACAGGCTCTAAAATAAAGCTTTTTACTAATTCAGATTCTACTATTTTATCAATAATTTTAAATTCACGTTTACCTGTCCAACCGCCGCTGGATTGAGCATTATTTTGATAAATCTCAGCTTCACGGCCAATAAATATTTGTGCTAAAAATTGATAAGCATGTAACCAGGCATCTTCAACTTCGGGAGTAAAAGCGTCAGGGGCAAGTTCGCGCAACGTTTCAATTAAATGATGACCAACAATCGCGTAATGATCAGCTTGAATATTAAAGCTAGTGTGCTTGTTGGCAATACGCTCTACTGCAGTTGTTAAAGCGGCAAGGTTTTCAATGTTTTTGGCATAGGCCGCAATCGCTTCAAATAATGCAACTTGTTGACGACCAGTATGCTGATTACTCATATTAAAAATATCTTGCAGCTCAGGGTTTTGAGAAAACATGCGGTGATAGAAATGATCGGTAAGGGCTGAGCCGGCATTTTCTAATAACGGGATAGTGCTTTTAATGATGCTGATATGTGAATCTGTTAACATGAGTACTCCAAAAGTGATAACACTTTTACTAGTTTGAGTTAAGAGTATCGAGATATAAATCTTCTATATACAATACTGATTTTTTAAATTAATGAGTTATAAATTGTTACTACAGGTTTATCAAAACCCTCTATTTTCGGGCCTTTGCAAGTATTGGCGTATATATTACTAAAAATATACATCCCGCTAACAGCCATGCAAGTGCACTTAAATCCCAGGCAAGTTGTACATGGCCAAGCATAGGTAAAAATACTCGAGCAATAGCAGCACTAAACAACAAAGCAAAACTTACGGCAACCCATTTATTTGGTTGTAATCTACGTCCGGTGTGCCCTAAAGATACGCGGCTCATCATAGCGATGATCATTAATCCCATGGCGCCAATAGTGATCATATGAAGGGCATCGCTAAATAAAATAAAGGTGTGTAAATAACTGCTACCTAAAAGCAATAAACCAATCGCCAAACTTAAATAAGACAGGTGTAATGACCATAATAACGGTTGCGATAATGTCGCTTTACTGTGCCAAAAACTTAATCTTAAAATATGTAAAATACCCGCGCAGATCATTAACGCTGCGGGGGTAAATGGTAAACTGATAAATTGACCAACAAAAAACACACTTATGCCTGATATTGATGTTGCAAGTAACAATGGCGTTACCCATGATGGTGATGAAGTTGCTTTTACTTGGGTTGCTGCAGAGGTAAAAAATGGTATCACTCGCCCGCCTAATATGCCCATCAACAAACCAAACATTAATACCGCCGTGCGAGCAAAATGTAGGGCAATATCGGTATGCCCAAGCGTATCTAATATCAATACACCAACATTCAATATCATCAAAGTTGTTAATAGCGGTATAAATACATAATTACGACTATTCTTAGCACTTATAACTAAACGACTAAATACCGTTATCACAATAAGCCACCAAGTCAGCTGTAAGGCAATAGCCATATAAATAAACAGTGGCTGATTGACTAGTAAGAAAATACGTACCAATAACCATAAGCTAAGCAAAGCAATAACTGGGCTGCCCTTAATGCTAGGTTTATTGGTCCATGTTTGCACCGCGGTCAGTAAAAAGCCCACAGCAACGGTGGCACCAAAACCAAATAGCATCTCATGAATGTGCCAAACAGTGGCGTTTAATCCTTGGTTAAAAAGGCTTATTTGACCATGCAAAAATGCAATCCATATAAGCAAAGATATAACTGAAATACCTACCGCACTAATAAAAAAACTACGAAATGGTAAATCAAAGATAGGATGATCATTAATCTTTTTAAACTGTGAATGTCGGCTGTTCGCATCATTTTGCAACTGCGTTAATTCATTATCGATAATATTAAGCATATTAAAAAACCTTCACGCCAAACGCATGTAAAGCAATACAGCGCAGTACATAACCTATTTTTAATAACCCGGCGAACACGATTGTGGCGATATGAGCCGAGACTTGTGCCGGAATACCAAAGCTTTCATCAAAAGCAAAGGTTATCGAAATACATAGTGACACCACTAAAAATGAACACACCATTAACCAGTTACCGGCGACCAAACATTTTTGAAAATTTAATGCGTTTTCTATTTGTGGTAATTGATTGGCAATAACAAATTGTGAGTACATAATTCATTTTCCTAAGAGTATTTATACTTATTGGTATTGCAGATTTAATGCCAACATCCAAATATAAATTTACTCCATAAAAAACAAATAGATACAGAAATAAAATAATAACCAACAACAACATCATGTCAATATGACTACAACAAACTTGCAGTCATATTGACTCACAGGTATCATATAGGCTCTTTTTAAGGAGCTATCATGAATGAAATAACCTCATCAGCATTGTTGGAGCTTGCCATTGAGTCGAGTAAAAGCTTGAACTCAAAAGACAGATTCAGTCGCTTACTTGATACCGTTCGAAAAACCATTGCCTGTGATGCGGTTGCGCTGCTTTCATTTCATGGTGACTTATTAAAACCATTGGCGTTGCAAGGTTTGAGTCAAGATACCTTAGGCAGACGCTTTACTATAAGCGAGCATCCTCGATTTGAAGTGTTATGCAATTCAAAGTCAGTGGTACGTTTTCCTGCCGACAGTGAACTACCCGACCCTTATGATGGCTTACTTTCTGACAGAGAAGGCGATCTGCCAGTACATTCTTGCATGGGATTACCATTATATTTTAATGATAAGCTGCTTGGTTTACTCACCATAGATAGTTTAACGCCACACGTGTTTGACAACATTCCTAATCGTACTTTAGAAATGATCAATGCTATTGCCGCAGCGACATTGAATACCGCATTAATGATTGAGCAATTAGAGCAACAAGCAATACATAATCAAAACGTAGTTACTGAGCTAACCAACGAAGCGCTCGCTAGAGATGGCGGTGAGATCATTGGCGCCAGTGACAAAATACAACAGTTACAACAAGAAATAGATATTGTCGCCAGCTCTGATTTTAACATTCTGGTGTACGGAGAAACTGGCGTGGGTAAAGAGCTGGTAGCTCGGACACTACATAAAAAATCAGCTCGAAAAAATGAAGCATTAGTGTATGTAAACTGCGCGGCCCTGCCTGAAAACTTAATTGAAAGTGAACTGTTTGGCCATATTAAAGGTGCATTTACCGGTGCCGATAAAAGCCGAGCGGGTAAATTTTCATTAGCTGATGGCGGTACTTTATTTTTAGATGAAATCGGCGAATTACCACTAAGTGCACAAAGTAAGATATTACGTGCGATTCAAAATAATGAAATTCAGCCGGTTGGCCAAGATAATATTGAATACGTTAATGTACGTATCGTTGCCGCGACCAATCGAGATTTAAAGTTAGAGGTAGAACAAGGCAGGTTTAGATCAGACTTATATCATCGCTTAAGTGTTTATCCGATTACTGTTGCCCCTCTAAGAGGTAGGTTTGGTGACGTTGAATTGTTAGCCGGTTATTTTATCGAGCAAACCAGACGTAAACTAGGCATTAAACAACTTAAAGCAGCAACGCCAGTCATTAGCTATTTAGATCAATACGATTGGCCTGGCAATGTACGAGAGCTTGAGCATGTTGTTAACCGCGCAGCATTAAAAGCCAGTGCGAGGCAACGTGATAGTAAAATAGTGATTATTGAACAGCAAGACTGTGGCAACTTAGTCAGTATGCATAAAGACAACTCATTAAAAGCGATTAGTGCAATAGTATCGGCTGAATCGAATGAAGCAACCCTGATGACAAAAGACAAACCTGTCATAAACCTTAGAGCCGCTACCGAGCATTTTCAAAAAGAGCTCATCACTAATACACTTAAAGAAGAAAGCAGTAACTGGGCAGCTGCGGCAAGACGGCTTAGTACCGACCGTGCCAACTTAAATAGAATCGCTAAACGCTTAGATATCAAGATAGTTAAAATGGTAAATTAGAGACAATGGTAAGAGCTAATGAGACAAGTATTTTCCAAAGATATTAAAACAGTCAATTAACGTCGTTGTTGATAAATAGAGCGTCAATTAAGCTCTTTTGTCTGTGCTTATGATCTCTGAAAAACTAGCATTACCCTATATGTCTTCGCTTAATAACATTCTAAATAAACACCTGAAAATGATTAACCATTTAGGCGGCGCTAAATCCAAAAAATCAGCGCCGCATAATAGAACAGGCACTGATTTAATCTTTTGCTACTTTATCAACTAATCATATTAATACGTTTAGTTAAAATTTTGTTCTAACCATAGCGAGATTGTAGACAACACTTGTTCGTCAATTGTTTGCTCAATATTACTATATTCATCAACAGAGCCTGTTTTAGCTGGTTGAAATAAATGATTCAAACCTACAAATATTTCACTCTGTACAACAGCATCTTTAGCCTTGATCGCGTTTATAATGCCCTCCACATTTTTTTCTGCAGGAACTTGAGAGTCTTTATCGCCATTCAAAATTAACGCTTTGCCATTAAATTTATTCCAATAAGGCAGAGGACTTTGCTGCAAAAACTGATAAAACGAATCACTTTCGGCAGAATCAAGACTCAGTGTTCCGTTGTTTTTATTCACCCATTTAGCAATAACTTCGGATTCATAACCTTCCAGGTTTGCATACAAATCCAATACTTTTTGCTTACGTAGCTCAGAAGAAGGAGTACTTAATACCATATTATAAAAACGTTGGCTAAATTTAAGCAGCACGTCAGTCTCGGCTTTTGTTGCACCTTTAGCGGCAGGCTCGGTTTGATCTTGCAGTAATAAAATATCTAAAACTGACATACCTGGTCCTGCCAATGATATCAAACCTTGTACCTTTTCACGTTCAGTCATCATAATTGACACTAAACTGCCTTCACTGTGGCCGATTAAAACAATATTGTTTGGATCAACACGATCGTGTGACTTCAAATACTGAACCGCCGCCTGGGTATCAAGAACAAAATTGTTTAACGTCGCATCGGCAAAAATTCCAGATGATTTATATACACCACGTTTATCCGATCTCAACACCACATAACCAAGCTTAGTTAAATGGTCTGCTAATACTTTAAAGGTTCGATGACCCGCATGATATGAGTCCCTATGGTTTGGCCCAGAGCCTGCAACTAACATTATAGCGGGATGCTTTTTTGTGCCTTTTGGCATAGTTAATGTGCCAGATAACCAGGTATTGTCATGAGTATTTTTGTATTTAGCTGGTTGCTGAATATAATCGACAGGATTTTTAGGCGTTTGCGGACGTTCTATTTCAGGTAACGCAGCGACTTTATTTAATTCTAGGTCAAATGCACTGTCTCCCTGATTAAATTTTGCATTAATAACCTTGTAATTATTACTGATCTTACCCACAACACTTACCGGTGCCCCTGCCATTTGTAGCGTGAATACATCATTTTCGATACTTACATTAGATACCAGCATGTATCGAGCGCCTTGATCTAAACTCGCGATGTTACCACCCCAGTGACCATCTGCTTTTTTGAAGACTTCAATACCAATTCGCAAAGAAGGTCCTTCAGGAATATTCATCGTGCCTAACCAAGCACCACCAACATCTTCCATTTCAGATTTTGCAAAAACAGTTTGACTACATATCGCCAAAACCAATACAGCAAACACTTTATTCATTAACATTTTCATTTTGATCACCTTAATAATATACCTTGTATAGCTAGGTATGTTATCGAAAACCTACATACATAGCAATACAATGTACATCGCATTGCAGTACACTACTCTGTAACTTGACAGTAAAAGTAGATATAGCCCTTGATTATAATGGGTAAAACACCATAAATTAATTTAAGATAAAGAATGTAAGTATTTATTGCAACACGATGTATATAGCAATACTATGTATATAAGTCATACAATCATGAGAGACTTCCTATTTATGGAGTCAGATAAAATAATAGAACGATGGGTACCTCAGTTTAGAAAAGGACTGTTAGAATTCATCATTTTGCTTAAGCTTCAGCAAGGCGATATTTATGGCTATGAGTTAGCTGTAGAAATAAAAAAACTAACCTCTATCGAAGTTGCAGAAGGCACTTTGTATCCATTACTGAATCGATTAAAAAGAGATGGCTTAGTCACCACCGAATGGAAAACTGCCGAAATAGGCTCCCCGCGTAAATATTATGAAATTACGTCTCTAGGTATTGAAACGTTAGCGAAGATGAAAAGCACATGGACACAAACTCATAACTCAATTTTAAATATGGTAATGCAATCATGAATACGATGTTTCCTATCGAAAGCAAAACCGCACAGCTGGTTTGGAATAATTTTGACCGTGAGTTAATTCATAAACTGAAACCGCTTCCTGAAGAAGAACGAGCTGATATTCGACTAGAAATACTCAGTCACCTATTCGAGTCCACGGTTAATAATGGTGTTGACCCGGCTGAAATGGACAATGTTGAAAGTGAAGAAGTAAGACTCATTAATGCTATTGCACGTTTAGGTGCACCAGATGAGTATCTTGAACCACTAATAACCGATATTTTACTGTACCAAAAAGCATCTAAGGGTCACCCGTTTGCCATATTAAAAAGTCTGGAAAAAAGTGCTCGGAAAGGTTTTTTTCATGGTTTGGCAACGCTAGTGTTAGGAATGGGTTATTTTTGGGTGATCATGATATTCATCATGTCAGTAATGCACATTGGTAACCCTGATGTTGGAATTTGGTATTATCCTACTGGCGAAATTTCATTGTCTTTTAATGCTCAGCCAAATGCAATGCAATGGCAAACAAAATGGTTCTCACTGATTGGTATTTTTAGTAGTTCTCTAGCGTATTGGGGATTAAATAAAATATTGGGTTACTTTATTTCAAAATCAAAAAATTAGTTTCAATAAGTATTAAACATGGGTGACATAGGCTAAAATAGTAGACAATTATCTTAGCTTTGAGTCCATATATTAATGACCTCTGTCACAACGCCAGCAAACTTTACAGAACTTGGCCTTATTCCACCTTTGTTAGCCCGATTAACTGAGCTGGAATATCAGCAGCCAACGCCGATTCAAGCGCAAGCTATCCCAAGTGTATTAGCCGGACGTGACTTAATTGCAGGGGCAAATACTGGATCAGGTAAAACAGCCACCTTTGCACTGCCTATTTTACAACACGTGTATGCTGAAAAATCACAGAGTAACAAAAACAGTAAAGGTAACTATGTTACCGGGCTGATTTTGGTGCCTACCCGTGAACTAGCCAAACAAGTTGCAGACAACATTAAATCTTATGCTGTGCATTTTAACGGCGCAATTAAAACACTTGCTGTTTTTGGTGGTGTATCAGCCAATACTCAAATGCTGGCATTACGCGGCGGCACCGACATATTGGTTGCTACGCCTGGTCGATTACTCGATTTGATTTCAAGCAATGCGATTAAGCTCGATAGAGTTAAAACCTTAGTGCTTGATGAAGCCGACCGAATGTTGAGTCTAGGTTTTACTGAAGAGCTGACTGCGCTGTTAGCGTTATTGCCAAACAAAAAACAAACCTTATTATTTTCAGCGACCTTTCCTGAGCAAGTAAAGGCGTTAACCCAAGAACTCCTTAACAACCCAATTGAAATACAATTACAAAGTGCAGATGCCAGCACCTTAGTGCAGCGTGTTTTCACCGTTAACAAAGGCGAAAAAACAGCGGTATTAGCGCATTTGATCAAGCTAAATCAATGGCGACAAGCACTTATTTTCGTCAATGCCAAACATCACTGTGAGCACTTAGCTGAAAAACTATCTAAACGTGGAATTAGCGCAGAAGTGTTTCATGGCGATAAAGGCCAGAGCGAACGTAGTCGAGTGCTTGAAGGTTTTAAAGCAGGCGAGATTGAGGTGTTAATTGCAACGGATATTGCAGCCCGTGGTCTAGATATTGAAAAACTGCCGGTAGTGATCAATTTTAACTTACCAAGAAGTCCATCAGACTACATGCACCGTATTGGCCGAAGTGGCCGTGCCGGTGAAGTGGGCTTAGCATTGTCACTTATCGATCATGAAGATTTTCATCATTTCAAAGTGATTGAAAAGAAAAACAAAATCCGTCTTGAACGTGAGCAAGTAGAAGGTTTTGAAGCCGATGAAGTTTTCGATGACGAATTTTCAGCTGCAGATAAACCGATGGCAAAGCCAGAAGGCACAGGTAAGAAAAAACGTAAAAAGAAAGCATCAGTGAATGCAGATATTTGGTCAGGATATTCTGAACCAGAGTAATTTCTAACTTATTGGGCAAGATGTGTTTTGCTGAGTTAATGATGTAGCGAATTGATAAACAGCACCAATGAAAGCTGACTGCGCAACTAGTGACATCAACTCAGAGTTACATATGTGCAGAGCTCTGTCGACACCGAGTTTCATGTAAAATGAGTTTCGACAGGCTGCTGTGGTTATAGAGATTAAAAAAGTGTCCGCCTAAACTAAATTTATACCAATTCCACTAATTAAGTGATCTACTTTTTCATGAGGAAAAAGGCATAAATACAAGGCTTAAAATTTACTAAGTAGTTATTCTACTTATAAATTTTATAACGCCGTAGTTATTCATTTTAACCATTAAAAATGAGCAGTAAATTAATGGACTTGGTATTACAGCAGCAAATAGAGATGCTGATTAATAATTTGTTATCAAATTGGCGCCTTAACAATCAATAAAGACTTATCGTTTTAGTTTTGACAGTAGCCAAGCATAATAGACTGCCGTACCAGCAGACACCAAGCCTGAAATAAGTAATATCGAATTAAAGGTTGTTTCAACATATCCCCAAACCCATTGCCACTTTTCAGAAGCTTCAGTATTTATTGCTTGTTCAGCGATAAATACGATTAAGTTACTATCGTAAGACATGACTAAGAACGCAATGGCAAATAGCGCATGGTCAAAAATATATATGATTAAAGTAGATGTTGTCCAACTTTGCTGGGTTAAGCGGTGCAAGGTAAATATCACTGAAGAAATGCATAACGCGCTTAATATATAGCGCCAATACTCCTTGTCATACGCCAAACTAAAGAGTAAATCTTGTTGTGCTTCATTACTCATCCATAAAGGCGTCCATAAAATCAACAGCAAAAATGCAGCAGTGCTTAAATCGGTTACTTGGTTTGATAGTTTCAACTTAGCTGATGGGTTTTTAGCAAGTCTTTCCGGGGACCAGTTTTTAAAACGCCATTTATGTAAATAACCTTCTTTTCCTAAGTAATAAAATGCCACAGTGATGATAATGAGTGCAAGCCCAATATTATCTAAAAAAGCGCCTAATGCTTGCAATAAAAATCGCAGTGGATTAATAGTATCGGCATCAATTAAGTTGCCCAAAGCCTGCAATAACGCAACAACAAAAATAAGCGTCGCGCCGTGAATTAAAATTGTTTTGTAAAGGGGCATATCTGCACTTGCTACCAAAGGTGAACTTGGCGCATAGTTTTGTGCAACCTCAACCGGGTGTCCTTGATTTTTTAGTAACTCGCTAATTTGTGCGGCTGAAACTAGGCCATTATTGTTGGCTTTTATTGTGTCTATCTCATCAAGTAGATTACCGCGTAATTCACGAATAATATCGTCTTTGTTGCCACTTGATAATTCAGATTGTACCGATGCTAGATAACGTTCTAATAATTCCATTATGCTTTCTCCAAACCAGATAATAATAGTCCAACACTATTGTTTAATTGTTCCCAATCGACAGTAAGTTGAGTCAATACTTCATTGCCTCTTTCTGATAAGCAATAATACCTTCTGTCGCGCCCCTCGGTTTGCCGCCATTCGCTGTCAAGTAAACCTTGGTCGGCTAAGCGGCGAATAAGTGGATACAGAGTACCTTCGTCTATTTCTATGCCCGCATCATTCAAATGTTTGCGCAGCGAGTAGCCGTATTGCGGTTGCTTACTCGACGCCAAGACTGACAAGATAAGAACACCTCGTCTTAATTCCATTCGCAGTTTATTTAAGCGTTCATCTGTCATAAAGCCTCAGTTTGTTATGTTAAGTGCGATAAAGCGAGTAAGTACAGACTAAGCATTGAATACTATGTGTCGTACACTGTGTGATATACAGCATATACTATGTGACATACAGTAAGTGATCAAGTATTATTTTTTTCCACATAAAAATCATTAACATACATAACAGATTAAAACTAATTTAAGTCTAAGAAAGGTAAATCATACCAATTTGATTAATTAAGTGATCTCGGCTTTGGCATCCTGCGTCGCTCTACCTTCTGCGTCCATGCAGTCGTACTTTTCATGAGGAAAAAGGAACAAATACAAGGCATAAAGTTTAGTAAGTAGTTATTCTACTTATAAATTTTATAACGCAGTAGTTTTTCATTTTAACCATTAAAAATGAGCAGGTAATTAATCAACTTGGTATTAACTACCCCATCGATTCAGTAGGCTTTTATTTTTTGGGTTTTGAGGAATATAAACTGACTGTTGGAACAGCGGCTAAGATATAGCAGATGAGTTTAGATTACATGAGGGTTTGTTAGATCAACACTAGTGAAATATGAGTGAAACATTCAATAGTTTAAAAGTTAATCATTAACCAAGCAGTTAAATGTAGTGATTGAATAACTCAACGATAACAGGGGTAATTGATAACACTAAGAGTAGTGCCATAAGGATATTGAAAGCTCTCTGATAGTTCGGCTTTTGTAATACTTGACGCATCCCTACACCGAAATATAGCCAACTGCCAACACAAGGAAAGGCGACGATAAAGAATGCCATAGCAATAGCGAACACTTGTATAAACACATTACCTTGCGTTGATGTATACGCAGCTACCGCGCCAGTCACCATTACCCAAGCTTTTGGATTTACCCATTGAAATAATACGGCTTGTATAAAGCTGAACGGCTTACTTTCGGTATCACCACTTTTTAAGTCACTGGGTTTAGAGCTAGCAATCATCCATGCTAAATATAACAAATAGAGGATGCCCGCAATTTTAATAAGTTGATGCAATACAGGGTAAGTTTCGAAGACAATGCCAAAGCCAAGACCGACAATAATCACCATGGCAGGAAAGCCCAAGCAAATGCCAAATAAATGTGGCAAGCTTTTCTTAACACCATAATTTAACCCTGAGGTCATTATCATAATATTGTTCGGACCGGGAGTAATGGTCGCAGATAAAGCAAATAACAATGACGCGTAAAAAAATTCCATTTATTCATCCAAAATTAGTGAGTTATTTGCGTTAGTTATTTACTTTAGTTGTTATGTATTGTGACTTGTCAATAATGCGATCATCTCGTCTTCCGTTAATACCGAAACACCTAAATCGTTGGCTTTAGTTAATTTAGAGCCGGCTTTTTCACCCGCCACTAAAAAATCAGTTTTAACAGAAACACTACCTGATACTTTTGCGCCTAATGACTGTAATTTGTTTTTAGCTTCGGTTCTGCCCATCTGATTCAGCGTGCCGGTAAGCACAAAAACTTGATCTTTTAAGGGTAATTCATCGTCGGCTTTTTTAATGATTTCAGGCCAATGCACACCGGCAGTAATTAACTGTTCGACAACATCGTTGTTATGCTGTTCGGCAAAGAAATTAACGATGTTTTTTGCGACTATAGCGCCAACATCACCAACACCTTGTAAGGTGTCTAAATCAGCCGATTTTAATGCATTAATGGTTAAAAAATGCTGTGCTAAATTGTTTGCTGTAGTCTCACCGACTTCACGAATACCCAGTGAATAGATAAACCTTGCCAGTGTCGTTAACTTAGCTTTTTCTAGAGAGGCAACAACCTTTTGCGCTGACTTTAAGCCCATACGCTCAAGCGTTGTCAGTACTGTTTCGTTTAAACTAAATAAGTCTGCGGGGGTATTGATAAGTTTTTCATCAACCAGCTGTTCCACTAACTTATCACCTAAACCATCGATATCTAGGGCTTTGCGAGAAGAGAAATGCTTTATCGCTTCTTTACGTTGTGCTTCACAAAACAATCCGCCAGTACAGCGTAATACCGCCTCACCCTCGTTGCGTTTAACTGCAGAATCACATACTGGACATGATTGTGGAAATTCGATATCAATAGCATCATCGGGGCGTTTGTTGAGCACGACACTAACCACTTGTGGGATCACATCACCAGCGCGGCGAATAATAACCGTGTCTTTTATTTTTATACCTAAACGATTAATTTCATCTTGGTTATGCAAAGTAGCATTACTGACGGTAACACCACCAACAAACACTGGCTGCAAACGTGCAACAGGTGTTATGGCGCCAGTACGGCCTACTTGAAACTCAACATCTTGCAGTAGTGTCAGCTCTTCTTGCGCTGGAAATTTATAAGCCGTTGCCCAGCGAGGCGCGCGAGCCACAAAGCCTAAAACTTTCTGTGCGGCAATGTTGTCGACTTTTAATACCACACCATCAATTTCATAACTTAATTGCTCGCGGCGGTTAAGAATATCTTGATAGAAAGCATCACATAAGCTTGGCTCGTTTAATAATCTAATTTCCGGACATACCGGCACGCCTAGCTCTTCTACTTGCATGAGGCGCTGATGATGACTATCTGCAAGCCAAGTTTCATCATTGACATAACCTAGACCATACGCATAAAAAGCTAAGTTACGTTTAGCGGTAATTTTAGAGTCAAGTTGACGAAGTGAGCCTGCAGCTGCATTTCTTGGGTTGGCAAAGGCTTTGTCACCTTTACTTATGGCGCGCTCATTTAAGGCATCAAAACTTGCCTTAGGCATAAATACTTCACCGCGAACTTCTAAGATATCAGGGTAGCCACTGCCACGAAGTTTTAATGGAATACAGCCGATGGTGCGCACATTTTCGGTAATATTTTCACCGGTTTTGCCATCACCTCGGGTAGCAGCTTGCACCAACACACCATCTTCATAGCGAATACTCACGGCAAGACCATCAAGTTTTGGCTCTGCGCAAAATTGTATTTGCTGTTGATCAGATAATTTGTCAGTAATGCGTTTTACAAATGCTTGCCATTCATTTTCACTAAATACGTTATCAAGTGAGAGCATAGCGAGTTGATGTTCAACTTGGCTAAACGATTTTAGCGCTTCACCACCGACTTTCTGACTTGGCGAGTCAGCTTGCATTAACGTAGGGTTAGCTTGCTCTAATGCTTGTAATTCACGCATTAATCTATCGTAATGAGCATCAGGTACGGTTGGCTCATCAAGCACATAGTATTGATGATTATAGTCATTAATTTGGCTACATAGTAAGGCAATTTGTTGTTTGATTTGTGCTAATAATTCTGACATGGCTAGGCTAACTTTTCTAAATTGAAATTGAATAAAAAAACCTCCATATGGAGGCTTACAATACCAATTCCATTATGTATGTGATCAACTTTTTGATGCGGAAAAACGGATAAATACAATATATTAAATTTAGTAAGTAGTTGTTCTACTTATCAATTTAATAGAGCAGTAGTTATTCGTTTTAACCATTAAAAATGAGCAGATATTTAATGGACTTGGTATACCTAATTAGTAACCGGCTAAGCGGCTTTTACGGTCAAATTCACGTATTTTACTAATATAGTGTTGTTCGGTTTGTTTGGTCATAACACTGCGTTTACCATCGAGAACTTGTCCTCCAAACTCTGCAGCCAATTGTTTAGCCGCAGAAAGCATTAACTTAAACACTTTGGCGGAATCGCCAGCATTGGGTAAGGTCATAAATAAGGTTAAGCCCTTAGTCGTGAACATTTCCATATTATCAAGATCAAATGTACCTGGATTTACCATGTTAGCGATGCTGAAGGTAATTTGGCCTTTGCCCGCATTGTCTTGATGACGATGAAATATATTCATTTCACCAAATCTCATACCCAAGGTTAACAAACTCGGTAATAAAGCGGCACCAGAGATTGCTTGATTATCATTAACCACGACAGATAGTGCTAAGACTTCTTGCTCAATTTCGGCTTTTCTATTGCCTTGCGCTGCATCAAAATCAATTTCGAGTTGATCGCGCTTTAATTCTGCTTTTGTTTTCGGCTTTAACTTACTGACTGTCGCGCTGATTTTTTTCTCAACTTTATCAACAACCTTTTCGGCAACTGTTTTAGGCTCTTCAACAACATCAGCAAGCTTAACATTGTCTTGCTCTAAAGCATTTATACTTGGCAATTCGTCAGATTCGTTAGCACTTATATCGGTATAAATTGGCGTATCTGAATAACTACGTTTTACTGGAGGCTCTACAACAGGCTCTGCAACCGCAGCAACTTCACTTTGCAGTGGCTTGGCAATTTTTTCAGGCTCGGTAACTTGTGCATGATCGGCAGCTTGATCATCCGGAGCAGTCACAGGAGAAAATGTTTGGTCAAACTTTTCAATATCATCGATAGTTGTGGTTTGCTGTGCGCAATCTTCCTCGGATAATGTTGGAGGTGTAGGCACATTGCTAGGGGGCTCTTTAGGGGTAAAATCATCCAAAATAGCCTTCACTCGACCAACACCATCACTGTCAAAGCCATCATTGTCATAGAGACGAGATTGCTCCGCATTGTCAGCTACAATATCAGCTTTAACAGCGGCTGATTTCAGCTTGTATGGGTTTTTGCCTTTACGTATTTTGTAACGACCATTGAGGTATATGCCGACAATTGCGACAACACTAATGACGATTAAAATTAGTCTAAAATTTACTTCCATTACTCAGCCTGTTTATGATTCTTCTGCCATGGCGATTGCTTCATCAATATCAACGGCAACCATTCGGGATACACCCGGCTCTTGCATGGTAACACCAGTTAAATGAGAAGCCATTTCCATGGCTATTTTATTATGACTTATATATATAAATTGTACCGTTTGCGACATTTCTTTGACCAAATTACAGAATCTGCCGACATTGGCATCATCTAATGGTGCATCCACTTCATCGAGCATACAAAATGGAGCTGGATTTAATCGAAATATTGCAAATACCAATGATAATGCGGTTAGCGCTTTTTCTCCACCAGAAAGTAAGTGAATTGTACTATTTTTTTTACCTGGCGGTCTTGCCATGATAGTTACGCCCGTATCGAGCAAGTCATCACCAGTTAAATCAAGGTATGCACTGCCACCACCAAACACTTTTGGGAATAACATTTTTAAATCAGCGTTCACTTGCTCAAATGTATCTTGGAATTTTTGTCGGCTTTCTTTATCTATTTTATGTATTGCTGATGCTAAAATCGTTAATGCCGATTCTAAATCAGTATTTTGTTTATCTAAGAAACCTTTACGCTCGGCTTGCACCTCGTACTCATCAATTGCGGCAAGGTTTATCGCGCCAAGGTTACTTACCTCTTTATTTATACGCGCTAAATGTATTTGCCACTGTTTGTCGCTAGCACCACTTGGTAATTGCGTAAGCACTTGCTCAACAGTTTGCTGCATTTCAGCGAGTTGGTCTAATGCAGTTTTAGCATGAATATGATAACTTTGCGCGTCTATTTGCAATTTTGATAGCTTATCTTTACTCGCTGATATTTTTGTCAGTAATATTTGCTGACTGCTAGCAAATTTTTCTAATTGCTTATTACTTGTTAATAACTCGCTGTGTATTTGCAACTGCTGTTTGTCTATTTCACTATTACTCAGTAACAATGCTTGTAGCTGTTGTTCATCTTGTGCGATTGGTTTTATATTATCTTGTTGAATAGCAGCCAACTCACTCAGCTGTTTTTGTATTTCTTGTAACTGTTGTTGCTCTCTTTTAATAATACTTTGCGCAGATGTTAGCGAAGACTTTCTATTTTCGAATTTCAGTTTAAGCTCATTACGTTGCTGCATTAACTCGGTGACATCAATTTGCGAGTGCTGTATCTCAATATCGAGTTGATCTTTACTTTGTTCAAGTAAGCCAGCCGTTTGGTTATGTGAGGTATTCGATACTGTTAATATTTTCTGCTCTTCTAACAAGGTTTGATAGCACAAAACATCCTCTTTCAATGATCTATTGAGTGTCGATAGTTCATCTTGATAAGTGTGTTGTTGGCGTTGTTTATACTCAAGCTCTTGGCTAACTAAGGATAACTGCTGTTGACTATCCCGATATTTATCTTGCTCATCTGCTAATTGCTGAGTGAGAGCAGTTAACACTTGTTTAACAGTTAGGTATTGAATATCTAATTTTTGTTGTTCATTCTTCAATACACCTAGCGCTTGCTGTTGCTGTTCGATAACAATGGCCAATGACTTACAATCGCTGACTCGTTTTAGCTGGCCTGATTGCTGTTCAATGCAGCCCTTTTGCAACCAAGCTTGACCATACCAATATCCTTCTGGACAAATAATGGAATAGCCACTCGCTAATTGTTTGCTATGACTTACTAACATTTGTTTTGCGTCATCATGAGAAGTCGCGACGAGGATGTGATTAAGCACATGCATAAAAGGATGATTGCTGCTCACAAACTCGGCTAACGTGCCCTTTTCAACTTTGGTTTTACTCACAGCATCAGTGTTAGCCGGCAGCTTAATCAATAAAGCACTTGATAATGGTAATTGCTGCGGCCAATGCCCAACCGCACTTGCTTGTAACCATTGTCCTACCACCATTTCAAGGGCATTCTCCCAAGGAGATGTCACCTGCAATTCACTAAGCAACTTAGGACCAATCGCTATATTTTGCTGAGTGAGATAATCATTTTGCTCAACCTGCCAGTTCGCTTGTTGGCCTAATGAGTCATGTAGAGCACTGTATTTCGATGTCTGCGCTTGTAATAAGTTTTCAAACTTACGCAATTCTAATGACTTTTCTGAAAGTGTTTTAGCCAGAGCTTCTGCTTGTTGTAATTGCAGTTGATGTTGGTTTTCGATGTTAGCAATAGCACCCTGCTGGTTGGCTTGTTTTTCAGTAAGCTGTTGCTGTTGTTTCGCTATACGACTTAATTCAAGCGCTTGCAATTGTGCTGAAACTTGCGTTATGCGCTGCTCTAATTTGGTTATTAATTGCCCGGTGGCATCAATTTTAGTTTGATTAACGTTAAGTTTTTGTAGGTCCTGGCTGTGCTCTTGTTGAAAATCGTGCCAATGCTGCTGCCATGACTTTTGACGATGATGAGCATCAGTTAATGTCACTTCAGCCTTACTCAATTGAATTTCAATACTGCTTAATTTAGGCGCTACTGCGGTGATCTGTTGTTGATGTTCGGCCAATTTAGCCGTTTCATCTTTTAAATGAAGCTCTACAGAGCCCGCACTTTGCTCTAATCTTGCAAAATCCTGAGTAAGTGAGTGTTTACGCTGTTTTGCGTGTTTAATGTTTTGTTCTAAGCGAATGATGTCAGTATTTAATGATAACTTTTGTTGCTGTAATTTAGCTAAGGTCTCATTACTCGCGTGTTGATTTTCACGAGTGTTAATAACGCTTAATTCACTGCTGCGCTGCTCACTGACTAATTGATCAATAGTGTGCTGGATGGTTAATTCAGATTGTTTAAATTGTTGCAGTTTTTGTTGGTATTGTTGGTATTTTAACACCAACAACTCAGCTTTTATTGCCCGCTCACGACTTTTAAGTTCTCTAAATCGAATAGCGGCTTGTGCCTGACCATGTAATCGTTCAATTTGCACACCAAGTTCTTGACGTATATCGGCTAAACGTAATAAGTTTTCACGGGTATGCTTAATACGAGTTTCGGTTTCTTTGCGGCGTTCTTTGTATTTAGATATGCCGGCAGCTTCTTCAATAAATACTCTTAAATCTTGTGGCTTAGACTCAATCAGCTTTGAAATAGTGCCCTGTTCTATAATCGCATAACTTCGCGGCCCTAAACCTGTGCCTAAAAAGATATCGGTAATATCTTTTCGACGGCATTTAGTGCCATTTAAAAAGTAGTTGTTTTGGGCATCACGATTGAGTACTCGGCGAATAGATATTTGGCTGCGATCGGCCATTGAACCTTGAATGCGTTGGTCGGTATTGTCAAAGACGAGTTCGACGCTTGCTTGACCTATAGGTTTACGCGAACTTGAACCATTAAAAATAACATCGGTCATGCTATCACCGCGTAAGTTTTTCGCTGAGCTTTCGCCAAGCACCCAACGTACCGCGTCGATGATATTCGACTTACCACAACCATTAGGGCCAACTATCGCAGTCATATCTTCAGTAAACGGCACAGTAGTGACATCCACAAAAGATTTAAATCCCGCAAGTTTTATATGTTTTAAGCGCATCTGGTTGAGTTATTTTGTAGTTATTATAGTAAAATTTAGTAGATAGTTTAGTTATTAACTAAACTATCTATACAATGGTCACTCTAACAAATTAGCCAATGGTTTGTAACATTTAAAACATTCAAATTTATAGGTTTTATGAATATACTTAGGCTTTAGAGTGTTTCATAACAGTAACTCAAACATCGGACGTAATTATGACAACAAACATACAACAACCTTTAGCACAAAGTGGTGCTGGTTATTTTATGCAAGGCTTTAGCCTTATCCGCACCCCTGGTATCCGCCGTTTTGTTTTTATCCCATTATTAGTCAATTTAATTTTATTTGGTAGCGCCTTTTATTACTTAGCCGGTTATATATCTGTTTTAATCTCAGATTTTGAGCAATGGCTACCAGATATTTTATCTTGGCTAGTATATATTGCCGAGCCAGTATTATATTTCACCGCGTTAATTTGTTTTTCGTTTTTATTTTCAACCATTGCAAATTGGTTAGCCGCGCCGTTTAATGGGCTTTTATCAGAAAAAATAGAGCTTCACCTATGCGGCGAAAGTATTGGTGAAGGCGGTTTAAGTGATGTGATTAAGGATGTACCAAGAACACTATCGCGAGAGTGGCGAAAATTGGTTTATTATATTCCAAGAGCAATAGGGTTCTTTTTATTATTATTAATATTACCGTTTGTTGGCCAAGTAATTTGGTTTACTTTCGTGGCTTGGATGATGGCAATTCAGTATTGTGATTATCCGTTTGATAATCACAAAGTTGGCTTTGATGATATGCGCAATAAATTAGCAGAACATAAAGGTAAGTGCTTCAGCTTTGGTTTAACCGTTACTGTATTTTCAATGATACCCATTTTAAACTTAGTACTTATGCCAGTGGCAATTTGTGGTGCAACCGCTATGTGGGTGGATCACTTAAAACAAGATTATCGTCAATAAATATTCACAAATCTAAAACCATGACATAAAGGGATTGTATTAATGCCACGCTCATATGGATATGAAAGAGTGGTTGTGAATCTTTACAAATCTACAACCATCCATGGTGATTTGCATTAATTCATGACATATAGGGATATATTAATGCCACGATCACAAGGATGTTATGGAGTGGTCCCTGAATCAATAAAGGACGCTTCATTAGCGTCCTTTTTTATTGATCTGGTTTTTCGTTTTCGTTCTTAAATAAGTACAAGTTGCAGGCTTATGCTAAGAACTAAAGAGACATAAAACTAAGCGTTTTTCTCTTCAGATTTTTTAACTCTAATTTTATTACCCGCTACATCTTTACCATTTAAACTTTTAAGTGCCGCTTTTGCTTCACCTAAGTTCGTCATTTCAACAAAGCCGAAACCTTTTGATAAACCAGTGACGGTATCCATCACTAAAACACATGATTGCACTTTGCCATGCGCTTCAAATAAAGCGCGAATTTGATGTTCAGCTGTCGTTCTAGCTAAGTTACGTACTAATAATTTCATTGTTGTACCATATTGATGTTCTTGATTGTCGCTATTCTAACATAGCCAAATAATAATATTGAAATTTAACATCGAATCGATTAACTACGCTTCATTTTTTCGGCAAAGGCATTGGTAATATACTTGTGATGATTTTGCATCCATATAATAAAATATATGGAAATTAACTACGCTTCATTTTTTCGGCAAAGGCATGCGCAAATCGCTGTGCTGATTTTGCATCCATATTGAAGTATAGAGATGGTTCGATTAATTCAGCTTCCATCATTGCAAATTCATTTCCACAGCGGACAAAATCAACTCGTGCGTACATTGGTATTTCATTGAGTTGATCAATGGCATGCTGTGCTTGTTTGGCTAATTGAACTTCAGGTTCAATCGCAGTTAAACGTCCCCCATGTTCTTCTTGTACTCTAAAGTCGTTCTCTTTTGGCGTCTTTAAAATACTATGGCTGTATTTTCCATCAAAATAAAAACACGAAAACTCACCTTCGTTTATTACACTTTCCATAAAAGGCTGCACCATAAAGTCTTGCTTAGCGAAGACAGTGGCTAACTCATCGTTATAGTTTTGGTAATTATCCGTAGTTAACCAAAAAGTGTTATCGGCATTGGCACTCACGCAAGGCTTTATGACAATTTGTGAGGTATTAAAATGCTTAAAACAATCCAATAGATCCAAGCCTAAATACGTTTCTTGCCAGAGGGTAGGTACTATAGTGACGCCCTTTGCTTCAAGCTCTTGTAAATATTTTTTATTAATATTCCAGCGCACTATTGCTAAGCTATTTTCAAGCTTGGCAGGTGATTGTTCGATTGCTTCTAACACATTTAAAAATTTTTCTGCATCAATTTGATAATCCCAAGGCGTGCGAATAAGTACTACGTCAAAATCATGCCAGTTTACCGATTCATCATGCCAAGATACTAGAGTATTTTCCCAGCCTAGTTTGGCCATTGGTTGGTCGAGTAAATAGTCATATGCTTCAAAATCATCTAAGCAATCCATGGTTAAAATAGCGCATTGTTGCAAAATAACATCCTCATTTTAGCGTCTGTAAATTAGTTTACTGAAGGACGTTAATTGTTGCTAGAAAAATTTAAACTTGACGACACTGTTATAAAGCCTTTAAATTAAGGTTATGATTTAAAACTAAATAACTTTTTTTGGATATTCGGTATCTAGTTTTAAAGAAACAAACAAATGGAATTAATAAAATGACGATTAAAACGGCCATTATCGCTGGCAGCTTTTACTTTTTAAGCAATATTGCTATTGCAGAGCAAACCCCAGAGTCACAACCACATATTGATATTCCGATATTAAGTGATGCTCAGGTGTTTTCAAAGTTTGATGATAAATATCCGGCTATGGTAACTTACTTTACTAAAAAGTCATTTGATGAAATTACCGCTTACTACAACCAAGAATTCGGCGCGGCTGTATCAGAGCAAACACGATATGGCCGTTTAGAGCTTATCTATTCGCATATGGAACACGATATTCGGGTAATTGTTGATGGTCAAAAAGATCATCGAGAAGTGGATGTGATGATCGAAGCTAAACATACTGAACCTGCTGAACCTGCTGAACCTGCTGAACAGCAAAAGTAGAGTTTTAGTTTTTAGTTTTTAGTTTTTAGTTTTTAGTTTTTAGTTTTTAAAAGCATAGTTACAAATTTATTACCCTGACATACAGGATGTATTAATGCCATGATCACATGGATGTGAATGAATGGTCCATGGCAATTTGCATACATTCATCCCTGAATGTAAAAAGCCAGTTGCATACGCAACTGGCTTTTTAGTATCTGCTAGGTTAGTAACAAGAGTTATACCAATTCCACTAAGTAAGTGATCTACTTTTTCATGAGGTAAAATGGATAAATACAAGGCAAAAAGTTTAGTAAGTAGTTGTTCTACTTATAAAGTTTATAACGCTGTAGTTATTCATTTTAACCATTAAAAATGAGCAGTTAATTAATGGACTTGGTATTATTTACTTATTTAAAATCCCGTCAATAGTCCCTTGAGCAAGCGGATGGTATCCAGGACGTGCTTTTGCGTACACGGTTTTAGCCCAAGCAAGACCGGCATCACTTTCGGCAAGTTTGCTGTATAACGGTACAATTAACTTACGACGACCAATATTAATCATATATTGCTCTAGTTGCGGTTTAACCACATCATAACCAGAGTTTAATGCCAGTAAATACCATGCATGGGCAATTTCAGCATTAGTGCTTGTGGTGAGCTTAAATTGTTGATCAAGCTGTGCCATGTTCGCTTTAGCTAGATCACGAGGCAGTTCATTTATAAAAAATAACCATTCGTGTACTGTCCAGCTTGCTGTTGGTAATTCAGTTAACTGTAAATCACCCGCCAACCATTTATCTGATAAAGCAGTCACTTTAGTAAATGTATCTGATGTTGGATTAGGTACTGTGCTAGGTAATCCTTGAGCAAACACCCATTCAGTAACTTCTTCAGGTTTAACAATACCAGGGTATTTACTGATCAAGTTTTTATCTAAGTAAGCAAGAAAGTCTTCAGTACCAATACTTTGGAAACTGAAGTTATTAAAATAAGATAATACAAATGGGTCAAAACGTTCACGACCAAAACGCTGTTCAAGGAACATTAAAAATAACTGACCTTTTACGTAAGGCACATTACTGAATGCGGCATCCGGGTCTCGTCCTTGTAGGTCTAGATACAAGATAGAATCATTGCCAGGTAAGTCCGCTAAGTCGGTATGTAAGCTACTAACACCTAACACTTGTTCCATTACTGCGCGGTCGCGACCAAAGACTTCTTCCATAATGCGATTTTCAACGTATGAGGTGAAACCTTCGTTTAACCACAGATCACGCCAGCTTTCATTAGTGACTAAGTTACCAGACCAAGAATGTGCTAATTCATGCGCAATAAGACTTACTAAGCTCTTGTCGCCAGCAACAACGGTAGGGGTAATAAATGATAAACGTGGGTTTTCCATGCCACCAAATGGGAAACTTGGCGGTAGCATAAGTAAGTCGTAACGACCCCAACGATATGCTCCATATAAAGCTTCTGATGCAGTGATCATTGCCTGTGTGTCACTAAACTCTTCTGCTGAAGCATCAAGAATATAAGACTCAGCATAAATCCCTGTTTGTGCACTCATTGCTTTAAAGTGTAAATCACCGACGCCAATCGCAATTAAATAAGGTGGTATAGCTTGTGGCATGGTAAAGAAGTAGTCACCATCGCGTTTAGTGGTTGGCTCGTTATTAGCACTCATGACCACAAGTAAATCTTTAGATGTTTTAATGCGCGCATCATAAGTTAAACGAACAGCCGGTGTATCTTGGATAGGTATCCAACTACGAGCATGGATAGCCTGATTTTGGCTAAACATAAACGGATGCTGTTTACCGGCAGTTTGCTCTGGTGTTAACCATTGCAGACCCGATGCAACTTCAGTTGATTGATAATAAACACGGATAGTTTCTGCTTGAAAACTCGGTGTAATGGTTAATTTAGAACCCATTACGTCATCACGTTCAGCTAAAGTGTAACTTACTTTAGTCCACTCATGAGTGGCATCTTTCGCCATTATCTTAAATATTTTTAAATCGCGTGTATCTAGATACACCACGTTAGTATCATTTACTAACCAATTTAACTCTAAGTCAGCAAAGCCCTTTAATGACTTTTCATTAAAATCGACTTCTAAGTCTAAATAGACGTGTTTAATTTTTACTTGATCATAATTTGCGTAGGTTAAATCATCATTTACGGCGGCAGTTGCGTTCATGCCGGTAAATAGTAATACGACGCTAATAATACCAGCGAATAGCTTATTCATAGGAATTCCAATCTTGTTGATTATAATTTTTTATTAGTATAAATCACTGTATAAACAGCTCAGCTAATAATTTGTTGATAAGTGTACAGCCATAGTAAAGTTTATCAAGCCAATCGCGCTTAATAGCGAGTTAATTAATGCAGTAACTGTAAATCTCTGCGATAATCGGCATATAATTAATTGCTAAACCTGATTAGAATATAAGTATGTCTGAAGATAAAAAATCTCTATTTTCCAAACGTTTTCGTGGTTACTATCCTGTCGTTATCGATGTTGAAACCGCTGGTTTTAACGCCAAAACTGATGCTTTGCTAGAAATAGCCGCGAGTTTATTAGATATGGATGAAGAAACCGGTTTACTCTCAATTAAAGAAACATTTTGTTTTAACGTTGAGCCGTTCGAAGGTGCTAACCTTGAACCTGCAGCCTTGGAATTTACCGGTATTGATCCTACTAATCCACTGCGTGGCGCAGTAAGTGAAGATGAGGCTTTAAAGTCAATGTTTAAGCAAATTCGCAAAGCAATGAAGTCTTATGATTGTCAGCGAGCTGTTATGGTTGCTCACAATGCTGCATTTGATTTAGGTTTTGTTAATGCAGCAACAGAGCGTTGTAATATAAAGCGCAGCCCTTTTCATCCTTTTGTCAGTTTTGATACCGCAAGTTTATCGGGCTTAGCTCTAGGTCAAACCGTACTTGCTAAAGCGTGCATAAGTGCTGAAATAGACTTTGACAATAGTGAAGCCCATACCGCGTTATATGATACTGAAAAAACCGCAGAGTTATTTTGCCACATCGTCAATAAGTGGCAACAATTAGGCGGCTGGCCAATGCCAGATAGCAGCGATGAAAATGAAAGCCAAGAGGCAACTGGTGAGTAATACCAAGTCCATTAATTTACTGCTCATTTTTAATGGTTAAAATGAATAACTACAGCGTTATAAAATTTATAAGTACGAAAGCATGGATGCTGCAGGTAGAGCGACGCAGGATGCCAAAGCCGAGAATAACTACTTACTAAATTTTATGCCTTGTATTTATACATTTTTCCTCATGAAAAAGTTGATCACTTAATTAGTGGAATTGGTATAATAGAGCGAGTTATATATAAATCAATAGACCATAAAAAAGAGGATACCTAGTATCCTCTTTTCGTTTATGAAGCACTTTATAAAGTAATGCCAGATCACTAACGTTGTATGTGATTACCGCCAAATTTAAGCGGGTTTAGCCGAGATTGACGACGAATAACTAAGGTTTTCAGGCCTATCAGTGTAAGTATTAAGGCTGCAGCTAACGGTAAAGGCTGCGGAAAATATTTAACAATAAATAATCCCATAGCAATAAATGCAAAAGGATAAAATTCGTATATAGACTGTGGCGTACGAATATGTTTAACCGTGGTTTTAACGCGCGTTTGGCGACGATAATCTGAGCGTTTAATCCACACCAGTGCGGCAACATAGTAAAATAGCGCGCCAGCTAATTCTATGCCAATATGATCGTATAAAAAGAATAATGATATACCTATAATTAGATATAGGTAGGGAAGCTTTTCATATATAGGTTTACTGAGTTTCATTCTTTTCAATCCATGATGTCTTTTGTTATTTCCGTGTCTCACTTATTTAAGTTCTATTGCTAACTTAACTGTAAGTTCCTTTTAACTTTAATGAGTATTAAACCGCATTAAGTTAATATACGTTCGCTATTATCATCCTATTTATAGTTTAGCGCAAATAAAAAAAGCTGCTAAATAGCAGCTTTAATTTGTACAAGTATATAATTAAGTTATGACTTAATTATAATTTGTCAGCGTTATCGCTTAAGTAAGCAGCAACACCGTCTGGAGATGCAGTCATACCTGAATCGCCTTTGTTCCAACCAGCAGGACAAACTTCACCGTGATCTTCGTGGAATTGTAATGCGTCGATCATACGAAGCATTTCATCGATGTTACGACCTAATGGTAGGTCGTTAACTACTTGGTGACGTACGTTGCCCGCTTCATCAATTAAGAATGAACCACGGAACGCAACGCCTGCATCAGGATGCTCAACGTCATATGCTTTACAGATTTCATGTTTAACATCAGCAACTAAAGGGTAACGAACTGGACCAATACCACCCTCGTTTACTGGAGTATTTCTCCAAGCGTTATGGCTAAACTGTGAATCGATAGATACACCAATAACTTCTACGCCACGGCTTTTAAAATCATCAATACGGTGATCAAAGGCAATAAGCTCTGATGGACATACGAATGTAAAATCTAATGGGTAGAAAAAGATAACTGCTTTTTTACCTTTAATTGTTTCAGTAAGGTTAAAGCTATCTACAATTTCACCACTACCTAATACGGCAGCAGCAGTAAAGTCTGGTGCAGGACGACCAACTAATACGCTCATGGTTTTCTCCAAGTTAATTATTGTTACAATGTAAAGCAGATAAAAAGAAGTAGAAAATTATCTGCTTAAGGTAATATCGCGGGTTTCACTAAATTTAGATATATATCTAAATTTAGTAAAAACAAGGGCAATATTAAAATATTCTTGTTTTTTTATTCGGCAGTGCCGTGCTTTGCAGCAGTTTCTTTAACAAGCGGTTGTAATTCGCCTTGTTGAAACATTTCAATGATGATGTCACAACCACCAACTAACTCTCCATCTACCCACAATTGTGGGAATGTTGGCCAGTTTGCAAATTTAGGTAATTCAGCACGGATATCTGGATTTTGTAGGATGTCTACATAAGCAAATTTCTCGCCACAAGACATTAATGCTTGTGATGCTTGTGATGAAAAACCACAATTTGGTAGTTTTGGAGAACCTTTCATAAATAAAAGAATAGGGTTTTCATTGATTTGCTGTTTGATTTTGTCGATAGTTTCCATGGGATCCTCAAGATGTCCAGATACAAAAAATAAAGTCCTAGTATTTTACTAGGACTTTATGTTTGGTTAAAGATATATTTTCAATAAAAACGATAAAAAACGCTTAATAGGCTAATTCTTTTAGCACATCTTCTTTTAACTTATTCCAAACTTTTACTGATTTTAAACCATATTCACGAACTGCATGTATGGATTCATCAA
The DNA here is from genome assembly GCA_040779355.1 of Colwelliaceae bacterium BS250. GTDB lineage: Bacteria > Pseudomonadota > Gammaproteobacteria > Enterobacterales > Alteromonadaceae > Thalassotalea_A. Next base: position 317,725 of record JBFONS010000001.1, read on the forward strand.
ATTCATTAGCTTGCGCTAAAGTAATTAATCGTTGGTAAAACTCAACCGTGATGTCACGTGCTTCTTGATCGGCAAAGTACATTCCACCTAAACGTGAGTATAAGTTTTTAAAGCCATTTAACACTAATACATAAATTGAATTGTTCGATGCCGATGCTAAATCTTGATTCAATCGATAATCATTTTCAGCAAACTTTTCTGCATCATCACTGACGCTAATACACGCTTGTAATAATTCAATCACTTTTTCAGGCGAATTTTTAATCGCGGCGCGCACATAAATGGCGCTAATATTAGTACGTGCTGAAAGTAGATTTTCAACTAAATCAGGAATACCTTCTTGGTCAAGCTGTGCCAACGTACTTAAAATGTTTAAACCACAGGTTTCCCAAAAGTTATTCACTTTAGTCGGTTTACCGTGTTTAATCGTTAACCAACCATCACGTGCAAGTCTTTGCAACACTTCTCTTAATGTGGTGCGGGTAACACCAATGAGTTCTGATAACTCTCTTTCTGCGGGTAAAATTGACCCTGGAGGAAAACCACCATTCCAAATAGATTCTACAATATATTGTTCAGCAAAACCGGCTGGACTTTGAGCTTTTATTATCATTATTATTCCATTAGATGATCAAGGATTGATCATAACTTCTAGCTATATACCTATATAAACTGATTGTACCAGATTCTGTCAAGCATAATTATTGTAGAAAATATATAAATTAGACAAAATGCCTATATACCCCCGCCCTCTAGTAGCATAAAATGCGCATAAATTTATATTAACATTCATTCACAGCAATAACTTACCTAAAGGCCCGTTATGCAACAGTCTTACTTAGAAGCATTTTATAAAAACTTTTTAGGCCAAGCGCCTAAATGGTACAAATTAGCGATTATTAGCTTTTTAGTTATAAATCCTATTTTATTCTTTTTTGTGTCACCATTCGTTGCAGGTTGGGCCTTGGTAATAGAGTTTATATTCACTTTGGCAATGGCATTAAAATGCTACCCATTACAACCCGGTGGTCTACTTGCTATTCAAGCAGTTGCAATAGGGATGACCTCCCCTGATCAGGTTTATCATGAAATAGCCACCAATCTACAAGTATTATTGCTATTAATATTTATGGTTGCTGGTATTTACTTTATGAAAGACTTACTGCTTTTAGTCTTTACCAAAATAATCACTAAAATTCGCTCTAAAGTAATCGTGTCGCTACTCTTTTGTTTTGCTAGTGCTTTTTTATCAGCCTTTTTAGATGCGTTAACCGTTATTGCGGTAATCATCAGTGTTGCCGTTGGCTTTTACACTGTTTATCACCGAGTTGCATCGGGTAAACAATCTCATAATAAACACGATCATACTTCTGATGAAGAATTACCAGAATACTCTTTTGAAGACTTGCAACAATTTCGTGCATTTTTACGTAACTTACTTATGCATGCTGGTGTTGGTACCGCTTTAGGTGGCGTAATGACGATTGTTGGTGAACCGCAAAACCTAATTATTGGCGAACAAGCCGGTTGGGATTTCGTCGAGTTTGCGATTCGTATGTCACCAGTCACTGTGCCTGTACTTATTTGTGGTTTACTCACCTGTTTCTTAGTTGAGAAGTTTAAATTATTCAGCTACGGCGTAGAGTTACCTGAGAACGTGCACAAGGTTTTAGCTGATTTTGATAAAGAAGAAGGTGAAAAACGTAATAAAACCGACAATGCAAAATTAATGGTACAAGCGGCAATTTCAATCTGGCTAATCTTAGGTTTAGCATTCCACGTTGCTGAAGTTGGTTTAATTGGCTTAACGGTGATTATCTTCGCAACGGCATTTACCGGTATTATCGAAGAGCATCAAATTGGTCACGCATTCGAAGAAGCACTGCCGTTTACTGCTCTTTTAGCTGTGTTCTTCGCGGTTGTTGCGGTGATTATCGATCAACAATTATTTGCGCCTGTTATACATTGGGTATTAGCTCAAGAAGGCGATATGCAACTCGTTTATTTCTATATAGCGAATGGTTTATTATCGATGGTGAGTGATAACGTATTCGTAGGTACTGTATATATTACTGAAGTGAAAAAAGCACTCCTCGATGGCACAATCACCCGCGATCAGTTTGATATGTTAGCCGTGGCAATTAATACGGGTACTAACTTACCGTCTGTTGCGACGCCAAATGGGCAAGCAGCATTCTTATTCTTATTAACCTCAGCATTAGCGCCGCTAGTTCGCTTATCATATGGCCGCATGGTTTATATGGCATTGCCTTATACGATTGTTTTAGCAACCGTTGGCCTATTAACAATTTACTCAGGTATGTTAGTAGATTACACTCAGCAGTTCTATGATATGGGAATTATTATTCATCATAGCGCAGCAGGTGCAGCGCCAGTTTCTGGCCATTAATTATTAACCATAATTAATACCTTTAAAGCGCTCATATGAGCGCTTTTTTATTCACTTATTAATGTATATAGGACGTCTTTTATTATGCTTTCACGTTTAAGTACTTTTGTTGTAAACCCTCTATCTTGGTGGTTACTTGCAGCATCAGCTTTAAGTTTAGAGCTGTGTGCTTTATTTTTTCAATACGGCATGGGCTTAGAACCATGCATAATGTGTATCTACCAACGAGTAGCCATTATAGGTTTAATGTTTGCGGGGCTTTTAGGTGCACTAGGTACCAAATGGCCGTTAGTGCGCTTACTCGCGTTCACAGTTTGGGCCATAAGCTCTATTTGGGGCTTACAAGTTGCCATTGAACACGTAGATATTCAAACCAGTACCGATTCATTTTTTTATACCTGTGATTTAATTCCTAATTTTCCAACATGGATGCCATTACATGAATGGTTACCAAGTTTATTTGAGGCTACAGGTGACTGCGGCGAAATTGCTTGGTCATTTTTAGGTTATTCAATGCCAATGTGGATGATAGTCGTCTACAGCGTATATGTAGCTCTATTTGCGTTATTCTTTAGCGCTCGTATCGTAACTTTGTTAAGCAAAAAGTAACAAATCACGAATCACGAATCACGAATCACGAATCATCAAGTAAACAACTTATGGCTGATTAACACTTATCTTTAGTGTTAATCAGCCATAATCACCTACATGGCTATATCTTAGCTAGAGCCTATAAGTAATATTATTTGCTTTATTCGGTGCCTCTCGTATAGTTAATATTATTATAAATAACAACATAGCATTAGCTATGTTGATTTATAGTGTCGATACCGAGAGATAAAATATGACCGATAATTTATTAATACCTAAATGGTTTAAAGTAATTACTAGTCTCGCAATAGTGTGGAATTTAATGGGCGTTATGGCGTTTTTCATGGGCCCCGCGATGAATGATAGTGCTCTATCGGCTTTAACAGAGACTGAACGAAATTTATATTTAGCCACGCCTTTTTGGGCAACTGCAGCATTTGCAATCGCGGTTATTGTAGGTTTTTTAGGGTCGATAGCATTATTGTTAAGAAAGTTAATTTGCAAATTACTATTGGTAATTTCTCTTGCAGCAATTATTGTGCAGATGTTTCACGCGTACTTTATCAGTAATTCCTGGCAGGTTTTGGGGCCTGAAGGTGCTGTATTGCCAATAATGATCATTATATTTGCTGTTTATTTAGTTAATTCAAGCTTTCAGGCACAACACAAAGGCTGGTTAAATTAGTGATTAACTGATCAATAAATAACACATAACGGCAACAATAGAAGAAACTAACACACTCAATATAGCCCCCTCTCTAACCATATCTTTAATTTCAATTTCACCGGTGCCATAAGCAATGGCATTTGGTGCGGTCGCAACAGGCAGCATAAATGCACAGCTTGCGCACATAGCCGCTGGGATCATAAATACTTTGGCATCATAACCCGACGAAACTGCTGCGACTGCTAAGATTGGCATAAGCAGTGTTGCAGTAGCCGTATTACTGGTTATTTCGGTGAGATAAGTCACCACTAGGCAGATGATAAGCAACATCAGCAATAGTGGCATATGAGCAAAGGTTGTTAACCAAGTTCCCAACATGGTGCTTAAACCAGAAGCAACAAAGCCTTTCGCTAACGCAATACCACCTGCAAAAAGTAATAACATGCCCCAAGGAATTGTTTGTGCGGTTTGCCAGTCGAGTAATCGTGAGTTTTTGCCATTAGGGATAATAAACATAAATAAAACAGCGATAAGCGCGACAGTGCTATCACCAACTAACGGTACATTAAACAATTCACTCCAGCCGCCAAAAGGCTCCTTACGAGTGATCCACGCGAGCGCCGTTAAGCCAAAAACTATAATGGTGCGCTTTTCTTCAATGCGCCATTTACCAGGGTTAGGTAATTCAATAGCATGTTCAAGCTTTACCTTTCTAGTTAGCCACAAAGCCATTATCGGGATAGAAATAAGCACCACAGGTACACCTATTTTCATCCATTCGATAAAACCAAACTCAACCCCGGTCTGCTCTTCATAAATGCCCATAAAAATAACATTTGGTGGTGTGCCTATTAACGTACCAATGCCACCAACACTCGACGCATAAGCAATGCCTAAAATTAATGCCACTTTTAACTTAGGGTTATCAACATGAGTAAGAATTGCGATTGCCATAGGTAACATAATGAGTACTGTTGCAGTATTCGAAATCCACATACTTAAAATACTGGCTGCCAACATAAAACCAAACACTAAGCGTCTGCCACTCGATACGCCCACAAGACGCACCATATAAACAGCAAGTCGTTCATGTGCGCCACTCTTCTCTAATGCTTTGGAAAGCATAAATGCGCCCATCAATAATAAAATAACGTGCGAGCCTAGAGCAGAAGCTACATTCTTATGACTGACGATGCCAAATAAGGGTAATAAAGCGAATGGTAAAAGTGAGGTTGCAGGAATCGGTATTGCTTCGGTGACCCAAAAAACAACCGTTAAAAAAGCAATACCTAAGGTGATGGCTGGGGCATTTTGCACACCAAAGTGAATCAATGTAAGCGAAATAATGATAGCTAATATAGGAGCACCGACAATGATATAATTCTTATTCAATTGATTTTCCCTGCACTGTAAGCCTTGTATTAATCACTTATTTATTAATGCTAAATTGTAGTAATTAAAATAATTGTTTTTGGCATGCTTGCCAATCGGCATCATTGACTAAATCATCAAATGTTAACGTTTGTTTACTCAACATTTTTTTAATTCTGACAACACTTTCGATGTTAATATTTAAGTTAGCTTTATCAATCGCGGTAATGAGTCCTTGGCGATCATTACACACAAGTAACATATCACAACCCGCTTCATGCGCGGCTTCACAACGCTCAGCATAGCCTCCCGCAGTTGTCGCACCTTGCATCGATAAATCATCACTAAAAATCACGCCATCAAAGCCTAATTGTTGGCGTAAAATTGTTTGTAACCAATGTGGTGAAAAGCCAACCGGTAGAGAATCAATCGCCGGATAAATAACGTGTGCTGGCATTAATGCATCAACATGATTCGATTGAATTAATTGCTTAAAAACACTCATGTCGTGGCTAAATATGTCGTCTTTGCTGCGCATATCTATTGGCATTGCTATGTGAGAATCTTCTTTAACACTGCCATGACCGGGAAAATGCTTGCCCGTGGCCTTCATGCCAGCTTTATGCATACCATCAATAAAGCTGGTCGCTAAAGACTTAACAACCATAGGGTCTTGATGAAAGCCCCTATCGCCTATCACCTCACTAATATCATTAATGTCTAATACCGGTGCAAAACTAATATCGATACCGACAGATTGCACTTCTAATGCCATTAAATGCCCCATGGATTGGGCAAGTTGATTCGCGGTATGGATGAGTTTATCGGCAGATGGTGTGATTAATTTTGCTTGTTGATATATCGCGCCCATTGCCGGGATTTTGGAGAACCCTTGGCGAAATCTCTGCACTCGCCCGCCTTCTTGATCTACTGCAATGAGTAATTCAGGCTTTTGCAGTCGCATTTGCTTAACGAGATCGCTTAGCTGCTCTGGCGATTCGTAATTACGCGTAAAAAGTATTAAGCCACCAATTTTAGGGTGGCTAATAATTTCACGATCTTCGGCTGTTAACGATGTCGAATGGACATCCATCATCAATGCAGACATAAACGCTCTTTTATAATTTAACGAGGAATTGGTGCACCAACGCCTGCAGCAACATAAGGGATTATGCGCTTTATCACATCTGCAACGCTAAGCTGTAAATTAAAATCATTACTAGCGATGTCGATTAATGCTTCCGTCGATGACATAGTAAAAACGGCGGTACCCATAGTAAAATGCAATCGCCAAAATATCTCTTCAGATGAAAGCTCTGGATAAGCCTTTTGCACTGCAGCGGTAAAGTTAGAAATAATGCCTGGGTAGTTAGAGGTAATATACCAACGCAAGAAACCTTGGCTGTCAGTATAACTGTGTCCTAGTAACTGTAAAAAATTGCTTGTGCCATTTTCCCGTAATTTATTTAACGACAATAGCGGTTCAACGAATAAGGTAAAAACCTCTTCTAAAGTAGGTTGTTTAGGCTCTTTGATAACCGCCTCTAAAGAGGCTACAAGTGAAGGCGACAATTCATCTAAATAGCGTTTCATTAACGCTTTAATCAGCTCTTTTTTAGAGCCAAAGTGATAATTAACTGCCGCTAAGTTAACTTCAGCAATACTGGTAATTTCTCTTAATGATGTGCCGGTGAATCCTTTATCTGCAAAAAGCAATTCGGCCGCATTAAGTATTTTTGTTTTGGTATCCATTTACAACGCCATTATTAATTTTATTTTAATTATCAAACACACGTTTAAAATGACAGGTGTAAATAAAACTGTCAAGTAACAAGTGCTTTATCGACAAATAAAACATGATAATAAAATGTTTTTAGTCACTTAAAATATACTCCGTTAATTTGCTTGAAAAACAGGCGAAACTGACATTGATAGACCATACTAATATCAGTTTACGACTCCTTGGACCCTCCAGCATGATCTGTCAATCGGCTTCAGGGTCTTTTTTTATCTGAACTACGATAAATTTTGTTCTCATCATTAGTTTCGAATATACTCAAGAAACACATTACAAATAAAAACAATAGTGCAATTTTATGATAACAAAATTTAAATTTACAGCAGTGGCAATTACCATTGCAGCAACACTTAATATTAGCGGTTGTGGACAACCTCAAGAAAGCGCCGATGAGCAAGGTGTTCAAACAACGTATTCTATTGAAGACGTTAATAAATTTATTGACGAAACAGCCAATGAACTCGTGCAATTAAATCATAAAGGCAGCCAAATCGAATGGGTTTACCAAAACTTTATCAATGATGATACTGCGGCTTTATCAGCAGAAGCTGGACAGAAGTTCACTGAAGCAGGTGTTCGTTTTGCCTTGCAAGCGGCAAAGTATGACCATGTTGTTATGCCTGCAGAGCAACGCCGTAAATTAAACGTATTAAAACAAGCATTAGTACTCCCTGCCCCACAAGATTCAGCCAAGAGTGCTGAACTTGCCAAACTCGTTACTGAGCTTGGTGGTATGTACGGTAAAGGGTCATATACAAATGCTGCAGGTGAAAAATTAAGCCTTGGTGATATGTCGGCAACCATGGCAACATCAAGAAACTACGAAGAATTACTCGATTTATGGCAAGGCTGGCGCAAGATTGCTCCGCCGATGAAACCTTTATATCAACGTGAAGTTGAATTAGCAAATGAAGGCGCAAAGGGTTTGGGCTATAGCGATTTAGGCGCAATGTGGCGTTCAGGCTATGATATGCCTGCCGATGACTTTGCCAACGAATTAGACCGATTATGGGGTCAAGTCAAGCCATTGTATGATGCCTTACATTGTCATGTTCGTGCTGAATTAGGTGACCATTATGGCACAGATAAAGTCCCGCAAGACCAAGCAATTCCCGCACATTTATTGGGTAATATGTGGGCACAAAGTTGGGGTAATGTATATGACTTAGTTGGCCCAGAGGATGCTGATCCTGGGTATGACTTGACTAAGCAATTAGCTAAGCATAACTACACTGAAGTAGATATGGTTAAAGGCGCTGAGAATTTTTTCACTTCGCTAGGCTTTGAAGAACTGCCTGAAACATTTTGGCAACGTTCATTATTTACAAAACCAAAAGACCGAGATGTAGTGTGTCATGCTTCAGCTTGGGACGTTGATGCTAAAGACGATATTCGCATTAAAATGTGTATTCAAAAAACGGGTGAAGACTTTTCAACAATTCATCATGAGTTAGGTCATAATTTCTATCAACGAGCATATCAAGATCAACCTGTATACTTTCAAAACAGTGCTAATGACGGATTTCATGAAGCCATTGGTGACACTATTGCCCTTTCAGTTACGCCAGACTATTTAAAAACCATAGGTTTAATTGACGAGGTGCCAGATGAATCAAAAGACATTGGCCTATTAATGAAAATGGCACTTGATAAAATCGCCTTTATCCCATTTGGATTAATGGTAGATCAATGGCGCTGGCAGGTATTTAGTGGTGAAATAACCCCTGAAAACTATAATACTGCATGGTGGGAATTACGTGAAAAATATCAAGGCGTACGTGCTCCTATTGCCCGTAGTACTGATGATTTTGATCCCGGTTCTAAATTTCATGTGCCAAGTAACTACCCATACTCACGTTACTTCTTAGCACACATACTGCAATTTGAATTCCATAAAGCCTTATGTGAAGTTGCTGGTAATGAACAATCCATTCATCGCTGTTCTATTTACAATAATAAAGAGGTTGGCGCTAAACTTAACCAAGTACTTGAAATGGGCGCAAGTCAACCTTGGCAACAAGCGCATAAAGTCATTACCGGTTCAGAACAAATGGATGCCAGTGCTATTTTAGATTACTTCGCACCATTACAAATTTGGTTAGATGAGAAAAACCAAGGACGTCAATGTGGTTTCTAATCAATAATGAGTAATGAGTAATGAGTAATGAGTAATGAGTAATGAGTAATGAAAGTTAATATTTAAAATTGAAAAAAGCCTGATTTATCAGGCTTTTTTATTTGGCTTTTTATATTATCAATAATTTAACTTAAACGTTAAGATTCATCAGTACAATGCCAAGCAACAAACTTCCACGCTTTATCATCTTTTACTAAGATATCTGAGCATCGTCCGTGGGTGACTTTTTGTTTACCATCAGCATTTTTAGTGCCATTAGAATAATAATAATGTACAACAGCCGTGCTGTTGTGCACAACTATAGCTGCGGGGCTGTATTCTGATGCGACTGTTTCACCAACAGAAAATTGAAACTTATCCCAACGTTTAACCGAATCTCTATTGCGTGGCATTGGCGTACTACCACCCCAAACCATCGCATCTTCGGTAACATACTTATCAGACCAATTAGCATTTTTACTATCAATTTCTTTGTAAGATTCGAGTACAACAGACCAAACCTCTGCTTGTTCTTTATTTAATTGGTTAGCATTTACATTAGCGCTAACAAGCAAAATAACCAGTGCTATAAATTTATAAATTGTATTCACAATTCAAACTCCCTTTTTGTTCGCCTACCTTCAGAGTAAGAAGATTTGAGGCAACAACACCATCAATATAGTACAAGTACAAAATGTAGGCATAAAAAGTAACATTTAAGGTAATTGTGCAGAGGTTAAATTTAAAATTAGAATAACAATAGAGCCTAAAAGAGGCTCCGAACATATATCACTAAAGGTATTGTATTTTTAATTATTCATCTATTAATTAAATATTCAAAGGTGATTTTAAAAGAACATCGCAATGACTAAATATTAACCGATGAAAAGCAACCGAGATCTAAGCGCTAGTTATCATTCTTTAGCTTATTTCCTTACTTAGATTAATACCAAAAAAATCACTTAAATATAGATAAATATGATTCATATGTAGGTCATTAAAGGTCTGTATAACATCTATATTGGACTTTATCCTTATAAAAAGATCATGATTAACAATATGTTAAATGAAATGTTTCAATAAATTGAATAATGACATAATAATTATATTTTCATCATAAATAAAGTAACCAATAACTCTACCATTTGAGTGTTCCGCCTTATCTACAATCAAGTACATAGGCTAAAGGAGATTTCATGAACATTCGTCAAATAATTGCCACACTAGTAGTTACCAATATAGCTTTTTTTGCAACTGCACAAGGTAGTACACAATATAAATTTATAGCCAAAAACAATACATTAGAAGTACAAATGTGCATAGCAGCAGCGACTAATAATTTAATGAAATTAAAACAAATTGCAAGAAGGGATGCGGCTGGGATCAAAGATATCACCAGAAGTGTTGAATGCAACAATCAGGATATCACCCACTTTGCCGCAACATATGGTGCTCATAAAACCACTAAGTATTTGAGTAGAAAAGCACCTAAGAAATATAGAGTGAATGTAAACGAAATTGAAATAACCGATTTAGCTAGAAACTCATCTTCTGAAAAAATTCAGGTCATTTATGTAAGCAGTAAATAGTTCTTCAATGTAAATATAAGGATATAACTCATGAAAAAATTAATAACTTTATCGATCATCGGTATTACTCTATTGGTTACATTTTCGATGCAAAATAGCTTTGCCCAAGAGGTACAATCTACCTCAAGTGCACCAAGCTCTTATGACAAGCCATTGATGTTTAAAGCCGGAGATGCAAATGCTGCGACCAAGCTCTGTTTAGCTGCGGTGCAAAATAACTTATCTAAAACCCAGCTTTATGTTAAAAAATTAAGCTTATCTTATGGGCTTCCTAAAAGCGGGGCAAAGGTGCAATTTATCAGTTCTGAGATAAAGTGTAATGATCAAAATTTGGTCGATTTCACCGCTTCATTTAACGCCCCTACTACGTTTGCTTATTTTAATAGCAAAGCCGCTATGAAATATAGAATATCACCCGCGGAAGTGAAAATAATCGACTTAGCTAGAGCTGAAAAACTAGGTCATCAAAATGGACCCCAAGTAATTATTATCACCAGTAAATAACGGTCTAAACTAGTGTAATTGAGTTGGATGTTCTAATATGCAAAACGTATCATATCAATACGTTTTGCATATTTTTTGCAACTTTAAACTTCAAAATGGCTAACCACAAACAAGTAATCACAACTCAAATATTAACAGCTGAAAATCACCCGAGTCTTAAAGTGTAGTTAGCATTGGCTATATTTTGATTTAATTGACTTATTAATACTCAATAAGCCCATTAAACCTGTATAACAAAAATAGTTAAAACAATTGTTAAAACTAATTAAAAGATCATTAAAAGATCTGTATTACATCTACATTGTTCTTGTATCAAATAAACTCCCTTAATTAACATCTAATTAAAAGCCTAAAACATAAATAACAAACAATAATGTAATTATCATCTTCTCGTCATACATTTAATGATCATTAGTCCTAACATTAGCATGTTCTGCCTCATCTACAATCAAGTAAATAGGCTAATGGAGGTCACATGAACATTCGTCAAATAATTGCCGCATTAGTGCTAGTAAATATAGCTTTATTTGCAACAGCACAAGGCTCAACAAAATATATATTTAAAGCAGCAGATAACTCGTTAAACACTAAAATTTGCGTAGCAGCCGTAAATAACAATCTTGTAGGTCTCAAAAAAGCATCAAGAGCTGATCGTCTTGGCATAAAGGATATAACTAGGCATTTGAAGTGTAATGGTCTGGATATCACCAATTTTGCAGCAACTTATGACGCTTATGATACAACTTTATATTTAAGCAAAATGGCTCCGAAAAAATATAAAATCGACTTAAATCAGGTAGAAATAACCGATCTAGCTAAAAATTCGTCTTCTGGACAAACTAAGATTATTTATGTAAGTAGTAAATAGGAGGTAGTAACTTATGAATCAAGGCAGCATAATTTAATGAGCAAAACGTATATTATTATACGTTTTGTTTATGATAAGCATTTAACATTTCAATTAATGTAAAATTTTCACCCTAGACTCTGCAACTGCAAACAAATACGCTATACTCGCAGCACTTTTAGGCTATTGAAGCCTGTATGTTCAGTTTAGCGGAATTAAATAATGAGTATGAGTAGTAAAGCAACGATAGGGTTAACCAACCCTAAAACCCCAAGTAATGTTGGCTCTATAATGCGTGCGAGTGGTTGTTACCAAGTTGATGCGGTATTTTATACTGGCTCACGCTACACTCATGCATCAAAATTTCATACTGATACCCACAATGCCCATATCAATATTGCATTAACCCCTACGATAAGTTTGTTAGATACAGTGCCTGAAGGCGCAAAAATCATCTGCGTTGATTTAGTCGAAGGGGCTATTCCGCTGCCTAATTTCAAACATCCTGACAATGCCTATTATATCTTCGGTCCAGAAGACGGCACAATAGAACAAAGCGTAATAGATAAAGCTGATGATGTGGTTTATATTCCAACGATTGGCAGTATGAACTTAGCGGCAACAGTAAATGTTGTTCTTTACGATAGGTTAGTTAAAACAAATGTAGTGATTGCCGATGATGAATTAATTCGCAACAGTCGCGATACAAATAACACATCTAAAATAAATAAAGACTAAACAGCTCATGCTTAGCCTGTTTTAACATAGGCTAAGCTCAACAAATTAAGATTAATCTCTAACATGAGGGTTGGTTGCACGTTCAGCGCCAAACGTACTCATTGGTCCATGACCTGGGATAAATTGCACATCACCACCCAGTGGCCATAAATTCGTTTTAATGGAGTTAATTAAGGTTGCATGATCCCCTTTCGGAAAGTCTGTACGTCCTATAGAGCCTTTAAAAAGTACATCGCCAACCTGGGCTAATTTAGTTTTGCGATTAAAGAAGATGACATGTCCTGGTGTATGTCCAGGGCAAAAATACACTTCAAAAATTTCATTGCCGACGCTAATAGTGTCACCTTGGTCTAGCCAGCGACTGGTTTTAAATACTCGCGCCTCGGGGAAACCGAACTGCTTAATTTGCTGGTCAAAAATATCAATCCAAAACTGGTCGTCTTTATGAGGTCCTTCAATGGGTAAATTATATAAATCGGCAATATCTTGTGCTCCACCAGCATGGTCTGCATGCGAATGCGTAAGCAGTAACTTGGTTAATTTAATGCCTAAGGTATTTACTTCGGCTAGTAATTTTTCTACTTCCCCACCAGCATCAATAATTGCGCCTTGCATGGTTTCGTCACACCAAACTATTGTCGCATTTTGTTGAAATGGTGTGACAGGGATTATTTTGTATTGCAGCATTGATCTCAACCGGATTAAATAATTTTAAGCATAATAATCATTCTAAATTTTAGATACTAGTGCCCTATTTCGATTTAATTCGATTTAATTTGGATTATCGCTAAATTAATGCATTTTTTCTTGGTAAACGTTTTTAAATCTAGGTAAGCTCAAGCGATATAATAATAAAAAGTAAATAAAAATTCGCATGAGCCAAGTTAGAGATTCATTCCATTCCCGCATCGGTTTTATATTAGCAGCCGCAGGTGCTGCCATTGGTTTAGGCAATATTTGGGGTTTTCCTACACAAGCGGCCAATAATGGTGGCGGTGCATTTGTTCTTGTCTATCTACTTGTTACTGTATTACTCGCTCTACCCGCTTTATATGCCGAAATGTATATTGGTAATCAAGCCCAAAAAAATCCAGTAGGCGCTCTGCAAGATGCCTGTGAAGATGTGTCTCGTAACATGGGTAAGTATGCCGGTTTATTTGGTTTGCTCGGTGCAATATTAATGCTTAGCTTTTACACCATAGTGGCTGGTTGGATGTTATCGCATGCATTATCCCCTCTTATGCAATTGCTAGGTTTTACCGATATTGCCACTTGGTTAGGTCAATCAAGTCATGCCAGAAACCTTGCCTTTACCCCGGTATTTATTATTTTAGGTGGGTTAATTATTAAACAAGGCGTACACAAGGGTATTGAGCGTTGGTCTAGCCGACTAATGCCGGTATTGTTTGTACTACTCATTGGTTTAATTATTTATATTTTGCAACAACCGGGTGCGAGTGATGGTGTCGCTATGTACTTGCAACCTGACTTTAGCCAATTAAAAGATCCTATGTTGATAATATCAGCCATGGGACAAGCGTTCTTCTCTTTGTCTATAGGGGTTGGCGGTATGATGGTTTATGGCTCTTATATGAAAAAAGATGCCGAAATGGGTAAACTTGTGCTGTCTATTGGCGCCCTTGATACCCTAATTGCTTTTCTTGCCGGTTTATTAATTATTCCAACCTTATTTGTGGCTCAACATATGGGCTTAGAAGTATTTTCAGACGGTAAATTAATTGGCGGACCACAACTTATATTCTCAATATTACCAACATTATTTGATTCAATGGGCGATATTGGCGTATATGTATCTTTAGTATTTTTCTCATTAATGTCGATGGCCGCATTAACCTCTACAATTTCATCGACAGAAGTACCCGTCGCTTACTTAGTTGAAGATAAGCAATACTCACGTAATAAAGCCACCTTAATTGTGTCAATCATAGTGCTTTGTGCGTGTATGAGCATAGTGTTTAACTTTGATAGTTTATTTGGCGCAGTGATCACCTGGGTAAACTCATTTCAATTACCTATTATGGGCTTGTTTTACTTCATCGTAGTTGGTTGGATTTGGAAACGCGGTAATCAGCTTGCTGATAAGTCTTTGCTTGAGCAAAAGCCGGTATTAAAGCTTTGGGGTAACTATTTACGTTATGTTTGTCCATTACTGCTTAGCATAGTATTTATCAACGTATTATGGTCGCTCTAGGCTATTGGCTATTGGCTATTGGCTATTGGCAAGTAGTTACGATTAGAGCCACACAGACAATCTGCCAGCTAATAGTATTGGTTGGTGGGACTTCTGTCTCGCATTATACCAAGTGACATAAGTATCTAATCATTTTTGCTGGTTAAAACGAATGACTACAGCGTTATAAAATTTAAAAGTAGAACAACTACTTATAAGATTTCATGCCTTGTATTAATCCGTTTTTCCTCAGCAAAAAATAGATCACATATTTATGTCAATTGGTATTATTAGCCTAGCTAAAGCTATTTGCTTGCTAAGCAATTATCACTTGAGGCTGAAACCTCACCTAGCGAACTAGCAATCATTTAATCATTTAACGGTAAGTAAAGGGCTCACTCTTATTTACTTACCGTATAGCACTCAATTTAATTAGAATATATTAACTGTCAATTTTCTTTAATTCTTCCTCGGCTAAATCTACCTGTTCAATTTTTTCAAATCGCCCGGCAATTTTATCTGCCGATGTATGAATTTGTTGTACATCATTAGCCGCCTGATCGATATGTTTCGCTAAGTTATTAAAACGCGTTCTAAAACGACCAAAATCACCAGCTAAATGGGATAAGTGCTGCTGAATAATGTGTATTTGCTGACGAGTATCTTCATCTTTCAATACCGACCTTGCCGTAGTTAATATTGCCATTAATGTGGTTGGCGATGATAACCATACGCGTTTTTTATAAGCCTCTTCAACAAGCTCTGGATAATGGGCATGGATCTCAGCAAAAATAGCTTCAGCAGGAATAAACATAACAGCGCCATCGGCGGTTTCATTATCAATTAAATATTTATCACTAATATCTGAAATATGCTTTTTAATATCGACTTTGAACTGACGCTCAGCCACTTTTTTATCGGCATCACCAATATCAATATTGGTCATTTTTTTATAGCTTTCTAATGGAAATTTTGAGTCGATAACGACATTACCGGTGGGGTTTGGTAAAAACAATATACAGTCAGCAATTTTACCGTTTGATAAGGTATGTTGAATAGCAAAGTGTTTTTCAGGTAATACGTTACGAATAAGCGCATTTAACTGTACCTCGCCAAAGGCACCACGCGAGCGTTTATCTGCAAGTACTTCTTGCAAGCTCACCACATTTGTTGAAAGCTCAGTGATTTTTTTCTGAGCATCATCAATAAGCGCTAAACGTTTTACAATATCGTTAAATGTTTTGGTGGTTTTATCAAAACCATCGGTTAAACGCTGCTCAACACCTTTTGAGATGTCCTGTAAGCGCTTATCTGTACTTTGCGTTAGCTCGGTCATACGTTTTGCTAACACTTCAGAATTATCCTGCAATGACCTGCTCAGCTCTTCCCGACTGTCTTTAGTCGATTTATTTAAATGCGCTATCAATTGATTGATAGCAAACATTTGGTTTTTATTAAATTGTTCTTTGTGCTCATTTAATTGCTGCATCAATTGCATTCGAAGTTCACTGGCTGATTTTTGTAAATCGCTTCTTAGTTGTTCTTGTGCCGATAACATATTTTGCAATTGCTGTTGTAACTGCTGCTGCCGGTCTTGTTGCACAATAGATTCATTATTTTGCGCAGTTAACAGCTTGCTGATCGCTGAGACTTTGGCCATTAGAAATAGCATGAGAACGCTTAGCAAGGCTAACGTTGATAAAGCAATTAGAGGGAAGTATGGGATATTTTGCATTATTAGACACCAAAAACACTGTTTATTTTTACAGTTATTTAAACACACAGTGAAAAAAAAAGCCATAAGTGAATTATGGCTTTTGGCTGTTAATTTGGATTCGCTGTTTAATGCACCAACGAATAATTACTTAAGATATTTATCCATCCAAACAAACACTTCGCGATACCACTCTTTTAAATTATCAGGTTTACGAATGTGGTGATCTTCATCAGGGAACATCACTAAACGCGAATCAATACCTTTGCGTTGTAAAGTGGTAAATGCGCCTAAACTTTGTCCATAAGGTACGCGGTAATCAAGCTCGCCTTGAATCACTAACATAGGCGTTTTCCAATTATCAACGAAACGAGAAGGATCAAATTTATCGTATTCTTTTTGATTACTAAAATACGGGCCGCCAAAGTCATGCTCTGGAAACCAAAGCTCTTCGGTAACATTATAAAAGCTCTTCATATCATAAAGCCCAGCATGGTTAACAATACATTTAAAACCATCAGTCCAATTACCCATGATCCAGTTCATCATGTAACCACCGTAAGAGGCGCCTAATGCACAGGCTTTATCACCATCTAACCATGATTGTTTTTCAGTAATATGAGCCATGCCTTTTTGCAAGTCTTCTAATGGTTTACCACCCCAATCATGAGAGATAGAGTCGGTAAACTCTTTGCCATAACCCGTAGAACCATGGAAATCGATCATCACAACACCGTAGCCTTGTGCAGCCCAAAGTTGAGCATTCCAACGATAATGAAACATGTTACCAAAGCTACCTTGCGGCCCACCATGCACCAAGAACGCCATAGGATATTTTTCGCCAGTTTTAAAGTTGGCAGGTTTTATCCAATAACCATGCACATCTTCATTGTTCCAGCCTTTAAAGGTAAATTGCTCAAACTCACCCAAGGTGACATCAGCCATTTTTTCTTTATTTACATCGGTTAATTGCTTAAAGCTATAACCATCTTTAGTGATGCTATAAACATCTGTTGGACCACTAAGATTGTGTAAAGTGAAGTAGATATTATTACCCCAAAAGCTAACGTCTCCTGCATAACCTTCATTATAAATAGAAGTGACTTCACCAAATTGCACGTCGATTTCAAAAATACTTTTTTGGCCAAGATCTTGGGCAAGAGCATAAACACTGCGATTGTCATTTGAAAATTGGAAGCTGGCAATTGAGCGATCCCACAATGGCGCAACGTCTTTAACATCGCCAGTGCGTAAATCTTTGACCATTAAGCTGAATTTATCTGACTCATAAACCGGGGTTTTCATAGCTTTATAAGCTAAAAATCGACCGTCAGCCGAATAAACCGGCATGGCATCCCAAGCAGTGTTTGTTGCAGTTAAATTCACAATGGCGTTAGTACTTAAATTAACTTCAAAAATATCCCAATTAGTGGTCCAAGCATGATCTTTACCTGGTGTTTTAGCCGAAAAAGCTAATGTTTCACCATTTGGATTAAATGAAACTTCGCCCATACCAGCAAAATCACTTTGCCAGTCAATCATTAAATCGCGCGCTTTGGTGGTTACTTTACCTTGTTCAATATCAGCCACAAATAAGTGACTATTAAGTTCATTCAACCAAGTATCCCAATGACGAACCATAAGCTTATCGTAAGCACGAGTATTATGCTTTTTAGCCTTAGCTTTTGCCAATGCATCTAAGGTACAAGTAAAGTCTTTACAACCAGGTAAAACGGTAAAGCTTAACGCTAGTTTTTGCTCATCGGCTGATAACTTATAACCTTCAACATCAAGTGGAAAATTTGTTATTTGCTGCGCTTCACCGCCAAGTATACTCAAATACCAAAGCTGGCTAGTGCCACTGCGAACAGATAAGAAATAGATACCTTTACCATCTTTTGCCCAAACAGCCGAATTTTCACTAGCACTATGACTGGTCAGTTGTTGTACTTTTGCGGATTTAATATCTTGCAAATATAAATGATTGGTGCCTTTCTCGACGCCTTTTTTTAGGCCGTAGAGTAGTTGACTACCATTAGGGGAAATTGCCACATCATGCAGTTGATTAAGGCTATTTAGTTTATCTACCGTTAGTACTTCTGCGAACACGGATGTGCTCAACAGTACTGCGGCCAATGATGCAGAAATTAATCTCGCAATATTTAAGGGCTTGTTGTTCATAATATCTCTTTCTAAATGAATTTATTTTTTATTATTGTTTTACGGTTAATTAATACAACAAACGCCCTTTCGGGCGTTTATTAAATACTAATACCAAGTGGTATAAGCAATGAATAGATTATGCCTTTAACGCCGCATCTAAGTCTTCTATTTTCGCTTTCCAAATAGCAGGTCCAGTAACATGAGCCGACTCACCAGTACTATCAACCGCAACAGTTACCGGCATGTCTTCTACGTCAAATTCGTAAATAGCTTCCATACCAAGCTCTTCAAAGGCAACGACTCGTGATTTTTTAATCGCTTTTGATACTAGGTATGCCGCGCCGCCAACAGCCATTAAATACACTGACTTATGGTTTTTGATCGATTCAACAGTACCAGGACCACGTTCAGCTTTACCAATAGTACCTAACAAGCCAGTATCAGCTAACATCATTTCAGTAAATTGATCCATACGCGTAGCCGTTGTAGGGCCAGCAGGACCAACAACTTCATCACCAACGGCGTCAACAGGACCTACGTAATAAATAAATTTATTAGTGAAATCTACGCCTTCAGGTAAACCTTCACCAGATTCAAGTAATCGCTGTATTTTCTTATGGGCGGCATCGCGACCGGTTAATATTTTACCTGACAGTAATACCGTTTCGCCCGTTTTCCAACTGCTTACATCGGCTTTCGTTAAGCCATTAACGTTAACACGGCGGACATTCTCGCCAACTTCCCAAGTCACTTCTGGCCACTCTTCAAGTTTAGGCGGTACTAAATTAGCCGGACCTGAACCATCTAAATGAAAGTGTATGTGACGAGTTGCCGCACAATTTGGGATCATGACGACAGGTTTAGAAGCAGCATGAGTTGGTACGGCGTTGATTTTCACATCGACAACAGTGGTTAAACCACCAAGGCCTTGCGCACCAATACCTAATTTATTTACGCGTTCAAATATTTCTAAACGTAATTCTTCTTCAGCATTTTGTGGTCCACGTTCAATAAGTTCTTGAATATTTACCGGATCCATTAAGCTCTCTTTAGCAAGTACACCGGCTTTCTCGGCGGTGCCACCAATGCCTATACCTAACATTCCAGGAGGACACCAGCCAGCGCCCATTGTTGGTAGCGTTTTAACAACCCAATCAGCAATTGAATCACTCGGGTTTAACATAACCATTTTAGTTTTATTTTCAGAGCCGCCGCCTTTGGCTGCAATCATCACTTCTATATGCTCGCCAGGGACTAAATCGATATGTACTACTGCTGGAGTGTTATCTTTGGTGTTAATACGTTTGCCGGCAGGGTCTTTAACAATTGAGGCGCGCAGTGGATTATCAGGATTTAAATAGGCACGACGAGTACCCTCGTCAACCATTTGCTGTACTGTTAAATCTGTTTTATCCCACTTCACCGCCATACCAACTTTAACAAAACAGGTGACAATGCCAGTATCTTGACAGATTGGCCGTTTGCCCTCAGCTGACATGCGCGAATTAATTAAAATTTGCGCTATTGCGTCTTTTGCTGGTTTGCTTTGCTCTTTATTGTAAGCCAACTCTAGCGCTTGAATAAAATCGATTGGATGGTAATAAGATATATATTGTAAAGAATCTTCAATACTATCAATAAAATCTTGTTGCTTAATAACAGTCATAACACTCTCGGCTTAACAATAGGTTGAAACGTAAATAATTGCCCATATCATACAATGGCAATAGCCTTAGCTCAATAATACTTTTATACGAAAAGCCGATATAAATTAAATTTTCTGATGATTAATATTTGCTACAATAGCCCTAGCTAAAAATAAACGGTTCATTAACCATCTACATACAGTGTGATTAAGCCTTGTGAATACAGATTTAAATCAACAGACCTCATTAAATACTTGCCTATTAACTTGTTTAAATGGCTATACATCTGAACAATTATTTTCTCATTGGAGTAACGATAACTGGGCATTCTGGCTTGATTCGGGTAATAGTGACCACGTAGATTGCCGTTATGATATTTTCGTTTTTAGTCCTGAAGTCACCCTCAAAACACATATCACCAGCACACGAATATATTGGCCAAAGCAAGATAAATTGACGGTATCTAATGATGATCCTTTGGCAATCATTGC
The DNA here is from genome assembly GCA_040779355.1 of Colwelliaceae bacterium BS250. GTDB lineage: Bacteria > Pseudomonadota > Gammaproteobacteria > Enterobacterales > Alteromonadaceae > Thalassotalea_A. Next base: position 338,561 of record JBFONS010000001.1, read on the forward strand.
AAGATTAAATAAGCAATTATTTGGCCCGCAACATCTAATTAACACCGATGTACCATTTTGCGGCGGTGCATTGGGCTACTTTAGTTATGATTTAGGTCGTCGATTTGAATCACTGCCCGCGACCAGCGTAATGGATATTAGCCTACCCGATATGGCTGTGGGTATTTATCGCTCAGCGATTATTTACGACAAGCAAACAACACAATTTACTTTAGTCAGTCATGACCACAATCTAGATGATTTGGTCAAGGTTATTGAGCAAAAGCTTACAAACTCAGAGCCAGAGGCTCTGTTAGAATTTGAATTAGTTGGCGATTGGCGCTCAAATATGAGCAAAGCACAATATGCTGAAAAATTTAACAAAATTCAACAGTACTTAATTAATGGTGACTGTTATCAAGTAAACCTAGCGCAGCGCTTTAGCGCCTTTTATCAAGGTGATGAATTTTCAGCCTACAAAAAATTAAGAGCCAGCAATAATGCACCATTCTCTGCATTCATGCGCATTGAAGAAGGCGTTGTTTTAAGCGTATCTTTGGAACGTTTTCTGCAACTAAAAAATCAAAAAGTTCAAAGTAAGCCAATAAAAGGCACAAGGCCGCGCAGTGATATTAAAGAGTTTGACCAACAGCATGCTTTGGATCTACAAAACTCTGAAAAAGATCGAGCTGAAAATTTAATGATTGTAGATTTACTGAGAAACGATATCAGTAAAGTATGCCGGCCGGGATCCGTAAATGTACCATCATTATTTTCCATAGAAAGCTTTCCTGCAGTACATCATTTAGTGAGCACGGTTGAAGGTATGTTAGCCGCACAGTTTGATGGCACCGATTTAATACGCGGCGCATTCCCTGGTGGCTCTATCACTGGAGCGCCCAAAATCAGAGCAATGGAAATTATTGAAGAACTAGAGCCAAATCGCCGTAGCGTGTATTGTGGCTCTATTGGCTATATATCCGCTTGTGGTAAAGTCGATACTAGCATTACCATACGCACCCTAGTTTGTGAGCAAGATAAAATTCATTGTTGGGCTGGCGGCGGCTTAGTTGCAGACTCTAAAGTGGATAGTGAATATCAGGAAACATTTGATAAAGTAAATAAAATACTGCCTATACTTAAAAAAATGGATAAGATAAACCTATAGTCAGTCTTTAATGTTGATTCTGCTTGAGTTAGGCTCAGGCTTAGGAAGTAGTAATTATGGATAAACAACAGTTTTTACAACGTTTTTCATACCATCACCTTGATGAAATTGGTGCCGGTTATAAGCATAATGGTTTATTAAAGCATGCCAGCGTATTAATCCCACTAATACAAACAATAAACGGTCTAGAAATAGTATTAACTAAACGTGCCTCACACTTAAAAAATCACCCCGGGCAAATCAGTTTTCCAGGTGGCAAAGTTGAAGCACAAGATGCAAATATTGTCGTAACGGCATTACGAGAAGCAGAAGAAGAAATTGGCCTACAAGCAATCGATGTTGATGTTGTCGGGCAACTTAAAGATTATCACACCATTACTGGCTATATCATTACGCCAATTATTGGTTTTATTCCCGATAACTACCGCTTTACCGCCGATGCAAATGAAGTGGCAGAAATATTCACAGTCCCCTTTAATCACTTTGTAAACGAAAGCAACCATATCGATGTAGAAGTAAAACGCCACGGCAGTACGCATAATATCTATTTTATGCCATATTTAGATTATAATATTTGGGGCGCAACCGCAGCAATTTTGAAAGACTTGATTGTACACCTTAGATAATACCTAGTTGATTAGTGCAAATTAAAGATGACTTAACGGCAATAAAACTTTGCTATTAGATAAAATATTAACTATTTAAATTTAAATAGTTAATATTAAATTTAAATAGTTAATATTATAATTTGTATTTATACGTTAATATCCGAACATAATTCTAACAAACCGCACAAGTGCGCACAAATATTCAGGTTTATATATGATCAGTGTATTCGACATGTTCTCAATTGGCATTGGCCCTTCAAGTTCTCATACCGTTGGCCCAATGAGAGCTGCTAACCGTTTTATTAAGACTTTAAAAAGTGAAAATAGCTTTGCTAAAGTGAATCGCATTAAAGTTGAACTGTTTGGTTCATTAGGACAAACAGGTATCGGTCACGGCACTGGTAAAGCCGTTATTTTAGGTTTACACGGTCAAGCCCCTGAATCTATTGCGGTAGATACAATCGACGCAATATTAGAGGCGACGGTTGCCAGCGAGCAAATTATTTTAAATGGTGAAACAACGATAGCTTTCCCTAAAAAAGATGCGATCATTTATCATCGCCGTAAAACGTTGCCAGCACACTCGAATGCGATGACCATTTTTGCATTCAATAATGACTCACTGGTGTTAGAAAAGACCTACTACTCTATTGGTGGTGGTTTTGTCGTTGAAGATAGCGAGTTTGAAAAAGAAAAAGATAAAGCATTATCATTACATAACAATATTAAGCGTCCGTATCGTTTTACTTCTGCCGATCAATTATTAGAAATATGTAAAGAAACAGGTCTAAGTATTAGCTCGGTAATGATGGCCAATGAAAAATGTTTAAATGATGAAAGCTTTATTAAAACCGAACTGATGAAAATATGGAATGCCATGTTTGCATGTGTTGAGCGAGGCATTAAAACTGAAGGCATCTTGCCTGGCGGTTTAAAAGTAATGCGCCGCGCGCCAAGCTTACACCGCTTATTGATGGTTGAGAAAAATGCCGATCCTCTGCAAGCGATGGACTGGGTAAATTTATTCGCCATGGCTGTAAATGAAGAAAACGCCGCGGGCTCACAAGTTGTTACAGCACCAACAAATGGAGCAGCAGGAATTTTGCCGGCAGTACTTTGTTACTACAATAAGTTTGTTAAACCAGTGAGTGAAGATGATTGTATTCGTTACTTATTGACCGCTGCTGCCATTGGTATTTTATATAAAACCAATGCTTCTATATCTGGCGCTGAAGTGGGTTGTCAGGGAGAAGTTGGGGTTGCATGTTCAATGGCTGCAGGTGCACTTACTGAAATTTTAGGTGGTGATCCTAAGCAAGTTGAAAATGCCGCTGAAATTGGTATGGAGCATAACTTAGGTCTAACCTGCGATCCTGTTGGCGGTTTAGTACAAGTACCTTGTATTGAACGTAATGCCATGGGTTCAGTTAAAGCGATTAATGCTTCACGATTAGCGATGCGTGGTACTGGAACTCAAAAAGTGTCTTTAGACAAAGTAATAAAGACAATGTGGGAAACAGGCAACGACATGAAAACTAAATACAAAGAAACATCTCGTGGCGGTTTAGCCGTTAATATTATTGAGTGTTAGCAACGGCAAAGTTTTCACAAACAATTAAAATATAAAAAGCGCCCTGGCGCTTTTTTTGCTTTTAGGAATGGTTGCTGAAGATTTCGTTTGGTTGGTGAGAATTTATCCTCAGGTAATAATTGCCTAGCAATTAAATAAGCTTTAGCTGCGCTAATCAAGCAAGACTGAAGTCCCGCCAACCGGTCTATTTATCGGGTATTAAAAACTAAAAAAGCGCCACTATAGGCGCTTACTTTATGATTAAATGTTTATTTAATCACTATTTAATTGGTAATTTAATATCACCAATCAAGTCATCAACTTCTTGATTGTTTTTAGTCAGCATCGCTTTAGTGACAATATCTTTGTTTAAATGCGGTGCAAAACGCTCAATAAAGTCAAACATATAGCTACGTAAGAAAGAGCCTCTTCTAAAGCCAATCTTAGTGGTGCTTTGCTCAAACAAATGGCTAGCATCTAGAACCACAAGATCCGTGTCTTGCTCAGGATCAATGGCCATAGTAGCCACTACGCCAATACCAACGCCCAAACGTACATAGGTTTTAATGACATCAGCATCGGTTGCTGTAAATACTATTTTAGGCTCTAAATTAGCCTTCTGAAAGGCTTTGTCTAATACCGAACGACCGGTAAAACCAAACACATAAGTCACTAATGGATGCGCGGCAACGTCATTAATCGTTAATTTATCAATGTTGGCAAGTGGATGATCTTTGCGAACTATAATACTACGATTCCAATGGTAGCAAGGCAGCATCACTAAATCGTTATATAAGTGCAATGATTCAGTTGCAATCGCAAAGTCAGCTTCGCCTTTAGCGGCAGCATCACTAATTTGTGCCGGTGTACCTTGGTACATATGCAAAGATACTTTGCTGTATTTTTTAACAAAACCTTTGATCACATCAGGTAAAGCATAACGCGCTTGAGTATGTGTGGTCGCAATACGTAGCTTACCTTCATCAGGTTGAGTATATTCACGAGAAACGGCTTTTATGCCTTCAACTTTAGAAAGAATGTCTGCAGAAATACGAATAACTTCTTGGCCGGCTTGAGTCACATGGGTTAAATGCTTGCCTGAACGACCAAATATTTGCACGCCTAGCTCATCTTCAAGCATTCTTACTTGCTTGCTAATACCAGGTTGAGAAGTAAATAAGCTATCTGCAGTAGCAGATACATTTAAATTATTATTTTGTACTTCGACAATATAACGGAGTTGTTGTAGTTTCATATGGAATAAATATCGCTTTTGTTATAATTAAAATATATAACAATATAACTTTTTAATCCATAAGAATTTTACATTTTGTGCTACACAAAGATCATCCAAAAATAACCTTGCTGGCGTTAATTTAGCTTAAACACTTTTTATCAGGCAATAAAAAACCGCATTAAAATGCGGTTTTAGATTTCAGTAAAGTAGCTAACGTATTAGATATTTACTTTTCTGCTTTTTTAGCCTTGGCTTTAGCTGGTTTTTTAACTGCTTTTTTAACGACTTTCTTTTTCGGTTCTTCAACAACCCATTTGCCATCAACGTATTTAGCAACCCAACCAGTGGCTTTGCTTTCAATCTCAGTCATTACATACTGTTCTTTGGTTTTACGAGAGTAACGAACAACACTTAGGTTGCCAGCACTATCTTGCTGTGGCGCATCGGCTAAATAATAAAACTTCTCAGAAATTCTATCTCTAAAGCGATGTAACTCAGCAACTTTTGGCGCTCGCGTTTCTCTAGACTTAGGGAACGTACTTGCTGCAAGGAAAATACCCGCTGCACCGTCTCTTAATTTAAAGAATGCATCTGATTTTTCACACTCTAGCTCAGGTAAGTCAACAGGATCTTCCTTAGGAGGAGCTGCTTCACCGCTTGCTAGCAGTTTACGAGTGTTTTTACACTCTTCGTTAGTACAATCAAAATACTTGCCAAAACGACCGTTTTTAAGCTCCATATCAGACTCACAACGATCACATTCTAATACCGGACCGTCATAACCTTTAATTTTAAACTCACCAAGCTCAAGCTCATAACCATGACATACCGGGTTATTACCACACACATGTAGTTTACGAGTTTCGTCAATAAGGTAACTATCCATTGCCGTGCCACACTTACCACAGCGTTTCATTGCAAGTAATGCTTCAGTTTCTTGATCTTCAGAACTAACACTTTCGGCTTCTTCGCCTGGTGTTAAGTTCATCGTTTTAGTACAGCGCTCTTTTGGCGGTAAGCTATAACCCGAACAACCTAAAAATACACCGGTAGATGCGGTACGTATGCCCATTTTACGGCCACATGTTGGACAATCTATGTCGGTTTCAACAGGTAAATTCTGTTGCATACCGCCTTCATCCATGCCTTTATCGGCAACTGCTAACTGTTTAGTGAACTCAGCATAAAACTCTGACAATACGTCTTTCCAAAATGCTTTGTCGTCGGCAATTTCATCCAAACGCATTTCCATATTGGCGGTAAAGTCGTAGTTCATTAATTTTTTAAAGCTGCCGGAAAGGCTATCGGTTACGATTTCACCCATTTTTTCGGCATAGAAGCGTTTCGTTTCAAGGCGCACATAACCGCGGTCTTGAATAGTAGAAATAATTGATGCGTAAGTCGATGGACGACCAATAGTACGTTTCTCTAATTCTTTTACCAATGATGCTTCACCAAAACGAGCAATAGGCTTAGTAAAATGCTGATTCGGTTCTACATGATCAAGCGTTAATACTTCACCAACCGCTAAATCAGGTAAATGTACGTCTTTCTCGCTACCGGTTTTGTTGGCGCTACGACTGTGAACTTTAGTCCAACCATCAAAGCGCATTACACGACCTTTAGCTTTTAAATCAAAATCGCCTGCCGTAATCGTTAATGTTGAAACATCATAACGGGCTGCAGTCATTTGACATGCAACAAATTGACGCCATATTAAGTCATATAGTCTACGTGCATCCGCTTCCATTTTATCTAAGAAAGCAGCTTCCATAGTGACATTTGAAGGACGAATAGCCTCATGCGCTTCTTGAGCATTGGCTTTAGAGCCAAATATTTTTGCTTTTTCTGGCAAATAGTTTTCGCCAAAGTTTTTGCCAATGAATTCACGACAGCTTGCAACAGCATCTTTACTTAAATTGGTTGAATCGGTACGCATATAAGTAATATGACCGGCTTCATACAAACGCTGAGCCAAGCCCATAGTACGTTTAACACCAAAACCTAAACGAGTACTCGCGGCTTGTTGTAATGTAGAAGTAATAAATGGCGCTGAAGAAGAGCTTTTTGAAGGCTTATCTTCACGTTTACTTACTGTGTATTTTGCATCGTTTAATTTTGCTACAGCAGCATGTGCATCATCATGGTTAGTTGGCTTAAATGCTTTACCATGTTCATGAGTTACATCAAGCTTTAATGCTTCTTTGCTTGTCGATATGGTGTCAACTTCAATATCCCAGAACTCTTCTGGCACAAATGCTTTAATTTCACGCTCTCGTTCAACAACCAATTTTACCGCAACTGATTGTACGCGACCTGCAGATAAACCACGGGCTACTTTTTTCCAAAGCAGTGGGCTTACCATAAAGCCAACCACTCGGTCTAAAAATCTACGGGCTTGTTGGGCGTTAACACCGTTCATGTTTAACTCGCTAGGCTCTTTAAAGGCCTGTTGAATTGCACTTTCGGTTATCTCGTTAAATACTACGCGGCGAAAACGACTGTCATCGCCACCAATGAGTTCTTTTAAATGCCAAGCAATGGCCTCACCCTCTCTATCCAAATCGGTTGCGAGATAGATAGTGTCAGCTTTTGCTGCAAGCGCTTGTAATTCGCTAACAACTTTTTCTTTGCCGGGTAATATCGCGTAATTAGCTTCCCAATCTTTTTCTGGGTTAATGCCCATACGATTGTACAAAGATACTTTTTCACGCTTGGCTTTATATTTTTCTTTTTGCGCAGGCGTCATCGCCCTAACTTCTGCGGGAGGCTTGATAGCGGCTTTTTTGCCGGTACCGCTCGTTGGTAAATCTCGTACGTGACCAACACTCGATTTAACGATGAAGTCTTTGCCGAGATATTTGTTAATCGTCTTAGCCTTTGCAGGTGACTCGACAATTACAAGTGATTTTGCCATAAACGTATACTTTCCTGTAATTCAGGCTTTGAATATTCAATCTGAAATATTGTTGATATGAGTATAATGTAGCTTATTACTCAAAAAAATTAATCAATTGCTATTAGGTATATATGGAAATATTCCAACTGACAAGCAATTATTTTCACTGATGTGAAATCTTTTTTATTGTTTAACGCATTATTATCATTGTTTTGATGGCTGCCATCATAATCAACTTTAGTTAAAAACATAAAGAGAAATATGCAAATTTGCCATTAAAAAAACATTTTAGCGTGTTTTTTAAACAATTTTAGAACTACGACTTATTAATGGGCATAAAAAAAGCCTCTTGCGAGGCTTTTAACTTGAGTGATTAATTAAGGCACTGGCACTGCAGCCGCCCCTATCACAATTGAAATACCGGTATAAGTGCTATTAACTCCTGCAGGAGTTGTTACAGATACTATCAATGTACCTGACTTAGGCTCATCTTCGCCTTCAATACTCACACCAAATGATAAACCACCATTATGGTTATCGTTAGGCCAAGTAAATGAATCAGGGCCAACAATTGATCCAGCGGTTGCTGTAAACTCAATTAATGTACCTGCAGGCATTGGTTGGTTATGAAGATCAGCGATGATCACACTGGCACCACCAGTATTTTCACCAGTAATATTAACTACATCATCATTATCAATATTGAGTAAATCATCATCTGATGCATCAGGAGTGCTTTGACGAACAAAGTTTGCACCACTGCCAGACATAACTAAGACTAACTCGCCACGAACGTTAACAGACTTTGTTGCTGAACAATTTGTGTTGCCGTCAGCACATAAGCTACCATTATAAAGCGTATCTGGGGCATCATGAATGCCATTATTATTAAAGTCTTTAAACTCTTCGTTTTCGCCGCCAATCTCGCCGGTGTCATCTTGAGGGTTGTATTTTCTGTCTTCGTTATGGTCAACAAATGCTTCGGCTAAATCGTAAGGACGTCCGCTCACATCATTACCACCAAAAGCAGTATATTCAGCACTATCAAAACGACCATTACCATTTAAATCAGGGAATGACTCTTCACCAATGGCAATTGCTAAGATTGTCGCTCTGCCACCATATTTTTGCCCTAAATTATTAACAGTTGTTGGAGCCATTCCATTTAATTCATTACCTTCAGGTCTAGGGGATTGACTCGTCCATACAACAGAACAAGCACCATCAACCGTTTGACAATTTGGTGCTATTGAACCACCTTCAGTGGTAAATGAAACAGCGGTTCCATCAGGAACAGGGTTGTTAAATGCATCGGCTAAACGTGCTGTTACATTAACCATGTTACCATCAACATCCCAACCTTCAGGGTTTAAAATATCGGCAGATAAACTAAAACTGTCTTGATCAGGAATACCTGTTGAAACAACTAACAAGCTTGATTGTGAAAATATTTCAGGTTGGCCATCAATAAGAACCGCAGCGGTAACACGAACAGTAGTAGCAACAGTACCAGAATTAACAACCGTTTGAGCTAAACCATTACTGTCGGTAGTTGCCGCTTCAGGTGTCATGCTTATACCACCTACATCAGTATTTAGTGCAAAAGCCACATCTATGTTTGGGACAGGGTTACCGTTAGTATCTAGAACTTTAAATACAACCGTTGAGCTTTCTTGCCCACCAACACCTTTCAAAGAAATATTCTCAGGCGTTGCACTTACAAATTGAATACTTCCTGAAGATGCAGGTAGTACAGTTAGCGTAGCACTGGCATTTAAATTAATACCACCGGCGTTAGCTGAAACAGTAATAGGATCATCACCACTGCAACCTTGAGCTAAATAAGTACTGCTTGCAATGCCATTAGATGACGCGACAGGGCTGCTTAATGAAGCAAAACCAGCCGTAGTACAAACAGAGGAAAATTCTACATCAACGGGTTGCGTATATGGCATACCTTCGGCGTCTACGATCTCAACATAAACAACAGAAGTTGCGCCTGCGCTTATTTCAGCAAGCGTTAATCCTGCCACATTTTCATTAAAGGAAGTGCCTTCGGTAGTACCCATTAAAATGTCAGTAGCACCAACAACAATGAGCACATCACCAGTTTCACCTGAACTTAATGTTGCCCTAACCGTACCTGCACCCAGTCCATTGCCAGCATAAATATTTACAATGGCTTGGTTTTCATCATTAGTGATTGCTGTTGGAATAGGGATTTCACCAATATCAGTGGTGAAAGTAACAATAGCAGAAGAGTCGATACCGTTAACTGTGGCAATAATTTCACCAGGAGTTGTGGCATTAATTACATCGATTTCATCAGACGTGCCCGGAGCAACCAACATCAAAGTTAAGGTAATTGCAGTGTCTTGTTCACCACTTGTTTCAAAACCTATAGAACCAGAATATTCAGTACTATCTACTGAAACAGAACCGACTACGGTTCCTGCACCTGCTGTTGGGCCGGCGGTCAATCCAATAGTTGCAATACCTTCTGAGTTGGTCAAGGCGGTGTTTGATGGTACATCGAATAAACCAAGTTCGGCAGAGAAACTAACCACGATACCAGATACTGGAGAACCATCGGTTTCAACAAGCGCCGAAACGGTAGCGGGAGTATCAATATCAATGCTTTGATTATCAATTGTTAGTTCTATGGTTGTTGCAAGTACTGTATCAGGAGGTGTGGTACCTTCGTCTGTACCAGTAAATGAATCACCATCACAACCTATAACTAAGACTAATGACATTAAGTATAAAAAAAGTCGAAATTGCTTCATAAAAAGCGCTCTCCCTGAGTTTGTTTTTATTTAGTTTATTTTTATTATTTTCATAATAACCGATTAGTTACAAAATAGTTACCATTTACTACAAAAATTTTATTGCTGAAGTTAATTCAATTATTTAACAATGAGTGTTACTCTTTAACCATAGTGATTTCATTAACATACCATTAGCTGCAGTTGCTTTTAGCGGCTAATATTTACAATGAAATTTCAGAAATTTAACCAACGAGAAGACAATTATAATGAATAAAGAAAGCGCGAACAGTTTAACTCGCCGCATTGTTATTGGCATGGTTGCCGGTATTGTTCTTGGTGCAATTTTTCAGTGGATGCTGCCTAAAGGCGGTGACCTGTTAATTCCTTTATATTTATTCGATTTTTCTGTCAAAGGATTTTTTGTTGACGGCATATTTCAAATCGGTGGCAAAATATTTATATCAAGTTTACAAATGTTGGTTGTGCCATTGGTCTTTGTGTCCTTAATATGTGGTACATGTTCACTCAACGACACATCTAAACTTGGCAGAATTGGTGGCCGTGCTGTTGGTTTGTATTTAATTACTACTGCAATTGCTATTTCAATAGCTATTTTTGCGGCGTTAGTGATTAATCCTGGTCAAGACGTAAATATGATCTCGGATGCAACTTATTCAGCTAAAGAAGCACCGTCATTAGCGCAAGTTATTATTGCCATGTTCCCAAGCAATCCATTTGATGCATTTGCAAAAGGTAACATGCTGCAAATCATTGTATTTGCTTTACTGTTCGGTATTTCTATTGCATTAGCGGGTAAACCTGGTGAGCGCATTGCTAAACTTTTTGAAGATTTCAATGAAGTGATCATGCGCCTAGTGGTTATATTAATGAACTTAGCACCCTACGGTGTATTTTGTTTGATGACGACTTTGTTTACTAAATTAGAGTTTGAAAAAGTCGCTAATTTAATTTATTACTTCTTAACAGTGTTAGGCGTGTTATTTATTCACGCGCTGGTTACATACCCTGTTATTTTGAAATTATTTACTGGCTTAAACCCGATTATATTCTTAAAGAAAATGCGTACTACTGCCCTATTCGCGTTTAGTACAGCAAGTAGTAATGCCACGATCCCTTCAACAATGAATACCGCAACAAAGAAACTTGGCGTTAATAACTCTATTGCTTCATTTACCGTACCATTAGGCGCCACTATTAATATGGATGGCACGGCGATAATGCAAGGTGTAGCAACGGTATTTATTGCGCAAGTATTTAATGTAGATTTAACGATTACTGACTACTTAATGGTTATTGTTACAGCTACGTTAGCGTCTGTAGGTACTGCAGGTGTTCCTGGTGTTGGCTTAATCATGCTAGCAATGGTACTTGCCCAAGTTGGCTTACCAGTAGAAGGTATTGGCCTTATCATCGGTGTTGACCGTTTATTAGATATGGTGCGCACCGCTGTTAACATTACTGGTGACTCTATGGTTACCGTTATTGTTGGTAAGTCAGAAGGACAGTTTGATGAGGATGTATTCAATAGCGCCGATGATACCAGCACTGACCGGATTGACTTTCATCATCTGCAAGACCAAAAGGTTGATTAATCCCTGATACAAATTGATTACGTGCTTTTATTAAGTAAAAAGCATTAAACAAAAAGCCGATATGTTTCCATATCGGCTTTTTAATGTGTTCTACAAACTCACTTAACAGCAGTTAACTTAACTCTAGCTTTTAGCTTTTAGCTTGGAAAGATGCGGTTGTTTTGCCACAACTTACCAATAACATTTTCAATAGACATTGACGCTGCTTTTGAAAACTTATCTGCTAAACCTTTTTTAACAACAAACTTAACTGAAATTACATCACGCTCTTTAGCGGCGCTATGTAAATAATCATCACTTGTTTGAATATCATCAACTAAGCCTAACTCTTTTGCCTTTAGGCCAAACCAATGTTCACCAGTAGCAACTTTCGCAATATCAAGACTTGGGCGATGATCGCTCACAAACTCTTTAAATAAAAGATGAGTTTCTTCTAGTTCTTCAACAAACTTTTCACGACCTTTGTCGGTGTTTTCACCAAACATAGTAAGGGTACGCTTGTATTCACCGGCAGTAAGCTGTTCAAATTCAATATTGCTTTTCTTCAGAAGTTTATGAAAATTAGGGATCTGCGCAATAACACCGATAGATCCTAAAATTGCAAACGGTGCTGAAATAATTTTATCGGCAACACAAGCCATCATGTAACCGCCACTGGCCGCAACTTTATCAACCGATGCTGTTAGAGGGATCTGTTGTTGACGAATTCTATCTAATTGAGAAGACGCTAGGCCATAGCCATGTACCATACCGCCGCCACTTTCAAGGCGAACAAGTACTTCATCATCTTTAGTCGCTACAGCTAATATGGCACTGACTTCTTCACGTAGACTATCGACTTCTTTAGCATCAATACTGCCTTTGAAATCAACCACAAATAAACGGTGCTTAGTGTCTTTATTACCGTCCTTTTGAGCTTTAGCCTCGGCTTTTAGCTGTTTTTTTAATTCTTTATCATGTTGTTTTAACTCATCTTTAGACAACAAATGATCAATCATGTGTTGCTCAACTTCAGCGTATTGCTCTGATAAGTTATTTATTTCTAACTCACCCTTTTTATGCTTTTGTTTATGAGCGGCGCCAGCGATTGCGGCAATAATTGCAATAACAGCAATAACGAAAGTAATAACTTTGGCAAAAAATAAGCCATATTCGTACAAAAATTCCAAGTAAGTTCTCCTAAACTCGAATACCAAGCCAGCGTGAATGAATATTTACGACTTGGTTTGATTAAAAAATAGTGCGTTGATTTTACACGAATGAAGCAATGAAACAATAACACTGGTGCAATTGGTAATCTCCAGTAACAAAAAAGGAGGCAAAGCCTCCTTTTTATTACCTTTTTACTTTAATACTTTATTTAAGTACTAAAGTATCGTCACTCACTTTGATCACAGTGCCTTTGCTAGAGAAGAATATTACCGCTTGAGTTTGCATCTCTTGCGTTACTAATCCTTCATTAATTGATTCAGGGCTGTCACTTGGGTCAAGTAATGAACTATGTTTACCGTTCACAAATTTAACTGCGCCAGATACACCCGCTTCATTCATTAACATATCAGAGGTTACTTCTAAGCCAAGCAAATCAACTAATGGGCCAGTACCCGATAGTGGTGAAGTTGAAACATTTGTAGGAAGAACCTGATCCTCTAAATTATCAGTGCCGTTACCAATAACGGTATGCACTAAAATATTAGCATCATTGGCTTTTAGCATTTCAGTGAAGTTAATTGGATCGGCTGAATCTATGACTGATTGTGCAGCAAAAGTAAATGCCGCAAATGCGCCATTAATTCCGGCCAGTTGTTCCTCAGTTGCATTGGCTTCAAACACATTCCAGGCCATGGCTAAATCACCAGATAAATTATTTCCGTCAGCAAACGCTTTAAACTCTGGTGAGCCGGCGTAAGCAATAGTGCCTTTAACTGTTGGGCCAAAAGCGGCTGATTCAAATAATAAATGTGCAATGCCGCCGGCAGGTACCGACAGTAAACTAGCATTTACTTTAAAGGCTGGGTCATAAATAGCTAAATCTCCGCCTAAAGACGTATTGGCTAAAGACACAAAGTTATGACCGGTAATGCCACCTAATGAAATACCAGCAAAATAAACATCACTGCCATCAACTTCAGCAAATGGCCCTTGGGCTGTATTAATTGAATTTAAGCCAGCGCGTAAAGTTAAGATGTCGGTTGTGCTTTGACGTAAATTATCACGACCATTTAATAAAGACGCAAGGTTCATATAAACCGCAGGATTTATCGAAGCACTTAATTCACCATAACCACGACTACCATGTAAAGGGTGATCGATTGACACTGTGGCAAAGCCATTAATGCTTAACAGACCTGTAATTGCTAGCATTTGCTCTTTGTTGCCACCAAAGCCATGTTGTAACATGACGATTGGCCAGCCGTTCTCAGGCTTATCAATTGCAGGTAATGTCAAACTAGCACGAATTCCATCAACCAAAGCTTCGTCTGGTACTGTCATCATAAGCTCAATATCTTGTTGTTCAATAAGCTTTGGTACCGGATTGAATTTAGTTAAGAAGCGGTTAGCATCAACACCTATGTCACGTAAGCCAAAAGCCATACAATAACCATCATTAGCACTGATTGGTCCTTCTGGAATTAATTCCGGATTAGAAGCAGCAACTCCCGCTAATGTTGCACCAGAATCACAAGCAGCTTGCCAAGGTTGATTAATTGGTGCTGTTGGATTTTCGGTGGTTGGTATACCCGCGTAATAACGTACGTTATTCAACATACCACCATAAATTTTAGCAGCTTTAAAAATGATCGACGTTGGGGCATTAGGATCTATCAGACCTGCACCAACCAATGCATCAAGCGCTGTCATACCAGTATCTTGCACTCCAATATAAGGAGCAACTTCAAGATCTTTAGTCGCTAAATCAGCTAAAATCAATTGTTTACTAACCAATAAAACATCACTGGTCGATTGCGTTGTCATTGCCATGGTATAGATGATTGAGGTTTTATCTACACCACCACCTTCAGCTATATTCTCATAGCTGTTTATTAAGGCTTGCAATCCAAATAATGATTCATCCTGAAACGGTGATTCAGTAATATCTTGTCTTACAAGCTCGTAGGTAGCAGAACCAGCAATCGCCGCACCGTTACTATCTTTAATGCTATCAGTAAGTGCGACTATATAAGTTGTTTTTGCTTTAAGCGGTTTTAATGGAATAACCGCAATGCTATTACCACTGCCTTTAACAAAAAAATCTACACCAAATACAAGTTCACCTAAAAGTTTACAAGCGACACCTTGAGGCACTGCAGCACAATCTGCATCGGTACGACTCGCGCCCATTTCAGCTTCATAAATAGTAACAGCACCATTTAATGAGTCTGTATCTAAAGTAACACCATCAGCAAATATAATATCAAGAGCAAATGGCTGATTCGTAGACCAACCATCTAATGCGCTTAACGCAACCGCAGGGTTTGAGAAGTCGGTCTCATCTGCAACAGGTATATTTAATGTGCCATCTTTAGTCTCACTAAATAATAAATCATTTGGTGTGGAGAGTTGTTTACCTGCCGGATCAAACTTAATCCTTGATGTAACTGCCGCTGCAGGCATTTCTGCATTTTCATTTTGAATATCTTCAATGGTCTCATCATCACAACCCATAAGACCTAAAGCACTTACAACAGCAAGGCTCAGCATTAACTTTTTCATTGTTACTCCCCAAAGGAACGTTGTTTATCTGCTTGATATGTTTATTATTATGCAGAATGTTATAATTTTTTAACTAGTTAGACCAGTTACAATCCTAAACATAACTTAACGTAAGATCACATTCTATTCTAGCTATTTTTGCGATTAGAGATAAAAAAAGTGTAATTTTTGTAATTATTGTCGAAAGCAGAGGCGACTAGATGTAGAATATGCGTAAGTAATTAGTCAAATGTAAATACAATGTTTAAATTTCAAGCAACAGATAATAGCCTTCAGGGCAAAACGATTTTAGTAACCGGCGCAGGTGCAGGCATTGGTAAAAGTGCAGCAATTCATTACGCAAAATATGGCGCCACAGTCATATTGCTGGGCCGTACGGTAAAAAAACTTGAACAAGTTTATGATGAAATAATCAATGCCGGCTATCCAGAACCCGCCATTATCCCGCTTGATATGAAAGGAGCCACCGCGCAGCATTATAAAGACATGGTGAGCACTATAACCGATCAATTCCCAAGCTTAGATGGCGCACTGTTAAATGCCTCTATATTAGGAGAGTTAACGCCATTCATACAAATTAATGCGCAAACATTTGACGATGTAATGCAAGTAAATCTAAAAGCACAAATGCAATTAGCACAAGCTTTAATACCGGCGATGATCAAAAGCGACTCTGCCTCATTAATATTTACCACTTCAGGTGTAGGCAATCAAGGTCGTGCATTTTGGGGCCCTTACAGTATGTCTAAGTTTGCTACCGAAGGTATGATGCAAATAATCGCAGATGAATATGAGGGTAGTAATTTAAGAACCAACGCAATAAATCCTGGTGGTACTAAAACAGGTATGCGCGCCAGTGCATTCCCAGCAGAAGATAAAAGCGTATTACCCGAAGCGGACGATATAATGCCGTTATACCTATATTTGATGTCTGATGACAGTAAAGCGATTAATGGCCAACGCCTTAACGCCCAAACCTAATATCAAGGGGTCAGAGTGTTTGATATTGATAATCAACAACTCTGACCCCTTGATATTTTTAGGTGCAGACGCCCATGGTTATTCTTGGGTTGCCGCCATAATCATTGAAGGTGGTGATTTGCTCAAAATTGAAGTGCTTCAATAATGTTTGTACGCCTTGGTGTTGTTCAAAGCCATGTTCTAGATAGAGTTGGCCATTAACATTTAAATGATCTCGGCTTTGTTCGATAATGCGCTTTATGTCGGCATAACCATTGTCATCGCTGATCAACGCACTGAGTGGCTCAAAGCGCACGTCGCCTTGCTTTAATAACTCATCGGTTGGGTCAATGTAAGGTGGGTTTGAAACGATCACGTCGAATTTCTTTTGCTGGCCCACATTGCTAAACCAATCGCTTTGATAAACATTGATATTAGGTGTATTGAGGTGTTCTTTTAAGTGTTGAACATTATTTTTAGCCAAGGATACCGCTTGCTCGTTAAAGTCTATGGCATCAATCTGCCAGTTTCTCTGCTCAGATGCTAACGCTAAGGCGATAGCACCCGTGCCAGTACCAAGATCGAGTAATGACAATACAGATACAGCATTATTATTTAATACGGCTTCAACTAACGTTTCGGTGTCTGGTCTTGGAATTAATGTACATGGTGCAACAAGAAACTCTAATGACCAAAACTCTTGTTTACCGACAATAAAAGCCACAGGCTCGCCATCAATGCGGCGCTGTACAAATGACAAGAACAAGTTTTTTTGGTCTGCTGATATGAGTTTTTCAGGCCAAGTTGATAAATAGCTACTGGATTTATTAATGGCTGTGCTGAGTAATACTTTGGCATCGACTTTGGCATCGTAAGCATCTTCAAAACAACAAAAGCAGCTTATTCCATATTGGAAAAGCTGCTCAATAGTATTCAAGTCACTGGTGCTGACAATATCAGTTGTGTGGCTATCGCTTAAATGTTTAGACAAACTAGTGCTTAGTTTTGCTCTGCAAGGGCAGCTAACAAATCAGCCTGATTTTCTTGCATAATTGGTTCTAGCACTAAATGTAAATTACCTTCCATCACTTCATTTAAACGATACAGTGTTAGGTTAATGCGGTGATCTGACATACGACCTTGTGGGTAGTTATACGTACGAATACGTTCAGAGCGATCGCCACTTGCCACTAAGTTACGACGTGATGATTCTTCTTCTACTCGGCGTTTTTCATCTTCAGCTTGCTGTAAGCGAGCTTGTAATATAGACATCGCCTGTGCACGGTTTTTATGCTGTGAACGTTGTTCCTGACACTCAACAACCACACCTGTTGGTATATGGGTAATACGAATAGCCGAATCGGTTTTGTTAACATGCTGACCACCGGCACCAGAAGCGCGGAATGTATCTACTTTTAAATCAGCTTTATTAATTTCAATGGCATCTGACTCAGGAATTTCAGGCATTACTACCACAGTAACCGCAGAGGTATGTACGCGGCCTTGTGATTCAGTTTCTGGCACACGTTGTACACGATGACCGCCAGACTCAAACTTCATTTGACCATATACACTGTCACCAGTAATTTTAACGATCATTTCTTTATATCCGCCGTGATCACCTTCATTAGAGGTAACCACTTCAACACGCCAGCCTTGTTTTTCACAGTAGCGTGAATACATTCTGTATAAATCACCGGCAAAAATAGAGGCTTCGTCGCCACCAGCGCCCGCACGTATTTCCATATAACAATTGTTATCATCGTTTGGATCACGTGGTAATAATAAAACTTGTAAGTCTTGCTCAAGAGTTTCAATCGCCGCTTTAGTGCTTTTAAATTCTTCTTGCGCCATTTCACGCATGTCAGGATCTTCATCCTTTAGCATTTCTTGGGCCATAGCAAAGTCGTCTTCAGCACCTTTATAGTCGCCAAATACTTTAGTGACTTCTTCTAATTGTGATAGCTCTTTTGACAATGCTCTGAATTTTTCTTGATCGTTGATAACGCTAGGATCGGATAGTAACGCTTGTACTTCTTCAAAACGTTCAACTAATATTTCTAGCTTTTGATATACAGATTGTTTCATTTAATTTATTTTCACCAAAAGGTTAATATGAGTGTCTACTTATGTATTGTTTTAGATATCTTTTTTATCTAAATCAAACACATCGTGCAGATAAATGATTTTATCAAGCTCGCCACCTTGCGCAGCTGACTGCAAAGCTCTCGTTGGGGCGTGCATTAAATTATTTGTTAACTTTATTGCCAATTCAGCTAATACGGCATCAGCGTCTTTATTATTCGCTAATTGCTGTTTTGCTCTTAATAGTAGCGTATCGCGTTTCTCAATACATTGATTACGATAAGCAATAACTGCATCTTGGGTATTTAAGCCGCGTAGCCAAGACATGAAGTCGTCGCTTTGGCTGCCCACAATAGTTTCAGCTTCTTGTGCTGCTTTGCGGCGATTTTCCATATTTTGCGCCACTATACCTTGAAGATCATCAACGGTATATAAGAATACATCTTCCAACTCGCCCACTTGTTCTTCGATATCGCGAGGCACGGCAATATCAACCATAAATATAGGACGATGGCGACGCTGTTGTAACGCGGTTTCAATCATACCTTTACCAATAATAGGTAAGGTAGAGGCTGTTGAGCTGATGACAATATCGGCATCACAAATATGCTCAGGAATTTGCGCCAGCGTTATAACATTGGCGCCAACTTCTTTAGCCATGTTTTCTGCACGGGCAACGGTGCGATTAGCAACCGTAATTTTGCCAACATTATTGTCATATAAATGGCGAGCAACTAATTCAATTGTTTCACCAGCACCAATTAATAGCACTTTAGATTTCGCTAGGTCGGCAAAGATATGTTTTGCTAAATTTACCGCAGCAAATGCTACCGATACAGCACTAGAGCCTATTTCAGTCTCAGTTCTAACTTGTTTAGCCGCTCCGAAAGTGCGTTGAAATAATCGCTCCATAACAATTTGCATAGAGCCTGCCGCTTTTGCCTGGCTATACGCTTGTTTCATTTGCCCCAGAATTTGTGGTTCACCTAAAATGAGCGAATCTAATCCACAGGCAACTCGCATCATATGATTAACGGCTTGTTGATCATGATGCCAATACAAAGAAGGAGAAATAAGACTTGCCGGCACATTATGATATTTTTCTAACCAGCCGGTAATACGTTGCTGTACTTCAGCTATCGGTTTGTCTTGCACAAAGTATAATTCAGTACGATTACACGTAGATAAAATTGCGGCTTCTTTACATGCTAATTCATCAAGCATTTGCTGTAGAGCATGGGTTAAATTGTCTGGACTGAAGGCAACCTTTTCCCTCACCGAAACCGGTGCTGTTTTATGATTAATCCCGACTGCAAAAATGGACATAAATGAAAAAGATAGCCTGTAAGAAAAATAGAAAGTAAAAAGTGGTGATAAATTTAAGGTTTAAACAATCTCGACTTTTAATTAACTAATTTTACGAAATAACCGCAATGAATGAAAGTGTATTATGTAAATCCAAGCTAAAAACATCGTATTTACGATAAAAAATATCATTACGCCGCTACATTTTAATAAATAGTCATACAAATGACCAAGTTCTGCCAAAAAGGAAAAAAGAGTTAACTGGCATGAAACGCTAAAATATGTTGCAATATGCGCATCTAAAAATCACATTTTAACGCTATGGTAGAACCCGTTATCAAATATTTAGCTCGACAAAAATCATCTATAAAGATGCGATTAAAGACGCTATTACAGACGTTGCTGAGCATGGTATTTTTACTTATCACCGCCTGTACAACTACCGATATGCCCCTTGCCGATAACGTCTTATTTCAAGATAAAAATCAACGCGCTGATGAGATCCTAAAATTAAATGATTGGACCATTAAAGGTAAAATTGCATTTATCAGCCCAGATGAGAAACAAAGCGCAAATATTTATTGGCAACAAAAAGATGCCGATATAACCCTAAAACTCACCACTTTTTTAGGCGTGAGTGTATTATCACTTACCTCAAGCAATAGCATTTACACGTTAAAGTCTGACGGCAAAACGTGGCATGATGACAACATAGAAAATTTACTTAGACAAGTATCTGGTATCCAACTTCCGGTGCAAGCCTTAAGCTTTTGGATTAAAGGCTTAAAAGCCTCTAACGATGATGTTATCAACTATTCAAGCACAACAGATTTACCCGAACAATTACAAGCTTATGTTAATGATAAATACTGGCACATTGATTATAAAAAATATCAATTAATTGATAATTATCGGTTAGCGAAAAGTCTTACAATCAAACAAAATAAGTTAACGATTAAGTTACTCATTAATACTTGGGATTTACATTAGTGAATAAATATTTTCAGGGCGACAATTTTTATCGTTTTTCATCGGTCGCTAAAATAAATCGGTTTTTACATATTACCGGTCAACGCGACAATGGTTATCATGAGTTGCAAACCATATTCCAATTCTTAGATTTTGGCGATTATTTAGAGTTTCAAGTAAATGATTCAGGGATAATTAATTTATTAACTCCTATAGCAGGTGTTGATTATGAACAAAACTTAATTATAAAAGCGGCAAAGTTATTACAGCAATACAGTAAGACTGCGTTTGGCGTTGATATTAAACTTGAGAAACATTTACCTATGGGCGGTGGTTTAGGTGGTGGTTCATCAAATGCAGCAACCACGTTATTAGCGTTAAATGTTCTATGGCAGTTAAACTTGCCGACCAGTCAATTAAGTAAGTTAGGAATAACTTTAGGCGCCGATGTACCGGTTTTTGTTGAAGCTCAAACAGCATTTGCCGAAGGTATAGGTGAACAACTCACCCCTATTATTATAGATGAACCTTGGTTTTTGGTGACCATTCCCAATTGTTCTATTTCTACGGCAACTATTTTTGGCTCGCCGAATTTAACAAGAAATACCAAGAAACTCACGATTGACAGTATAAATATCGAACAATGTCACAATGATTGTGAAAACCTTGTGATTAAACTTTATCCGGAGGTTGCCAAGCTTATGGCTTGGTTGCTAGAATACGCACCATCGAGATTGACCGGAACCGGTGCATGTATTTTTTCTTCGTTTAGCGATAAAAAATCAGCCGAAATACTGCAATCAAAATTACCAGCAGGTGTTCATTCATTTGTAGCCAAGGGATTGGGCCAATCACCTATTTTAGCTGAGCTAGAACGAGTGATGACGAAAAATTAAATTAAACGTTAATATCGAATTAATTAGGTAATAGCGTTTAGTGATAAATGATTTATTTTTATAAAATAAATGATTCTGCTAACATTAAGGTTAGCGCCCACAGCATCAGACTGAGGTCTTGTGTATTATGATTAATGTTGTCGAAGTTTCTGAGGAACTGACAGTGCCTGATATGAAGATTTTTGCGGGTAACGCCACCCCTGAACTGGCTAAGAAAATTGCAGAACGCTTATATATGAATTTAGGTGATGCAAAAGTAGGCAGTTTTAGCGATGGTGAGATAAGCGTTGAAATAACCGAAAACGTTCGTGGTGCGGATGTTTTTATTATCCAATCTACTTGTGCGCCAACCAACAATAACCTTATGGAACTTATTGTTATGGTTGATGCCTTACGCCGTGCATCAGCAGGTCGTATCACAGCAGTTATACCTTACTTTGGTTATGCTCGCCAAGATCGCCGCGTGCGAAGTGCTCGTGTACCAATTACAGCGAAAGTTGTTGCTGATTTCTTGTCTAGCGTTGGTGTTGACCGTGTATTAACGGTTGATTTACATGCAGAACAAATTCAAGGTTTCTTTGATGTTCCTGTAGATAACGTATTCGGTTCACCTATTTTACTTGAAGACATGTTAAGTAAAAACTTAGATAACCCTATCGTAGTATCTCCCGATATTGGTGGTGTTGTTCGTGCTCGTGCAGTGGCTAAAATGCTGAACGATACCGACTTAGCAATTATCGATAAACGTCGCCCGAAAGCAAACGTTTCCCAAGTAATGCATATTATTGGTGATGTTAGTGGCCGTGACTGTATTATTGTTGATGATATGATTGATACTGGTGGCACGCTGTGTAAAGCAGCTGAAGCGCTGAAAGAACACGGTGCTCGTCGTGTGTATGCATACGCTACTCACCCAGTGTTATCTGGTAACGCTCTTGAAAACATTAAAAACTCAGTGATTGATGAAATGATCGTAACCGATTCAATTCCATTATCAGATGAAATTAAAGCATTGCCTAATGTTCGTCAATTAAGCTTATCAGGTATGTTATCTGAAGCGATCCGTCGCGTAAGCAATGAAGAATCTATCTCAGCAATGTTTGAAGCGTAATTTACTGTTTAGTCTCTATATACTGAGCCACTAAACCAACGCTTTACAATATATTTCAAAAAAGTGCGCTTAATAGCGCACTTTTTGTTTGTTAACACCGAAAAAAATGTTATCATTCGGCGCCTTTTTTACCCTAAAACAGCATTTTTTGCTGGGTTAGCTAATCAAGAGCGTCCGTTTAAGGACACTAGGATTATTTTTTGGTCGCGAAGAATAATTAAATTTTAAACAATATCAAATATGATATTTAAAAAGAGTAATCATTATGGATTTATTTACATTAGATGCTGAAGTTCGTACAGATTTAGGGAAAGGTGCGAGCCGCCGCCTACGTCATACGAATAAAGTTCCAGCAATCATTTATGGTTTAGGCAAAGAGCCTGTATCAATCACGTTATCGCACAACAAGCTATGGCGTGCACAGCAAGAAGAAGCGTTTTATTCTCACGTTTTAACTTTAAATGTTGATAAAAAGAAAGTGAAAGTTGTTATCAAAGATATGCAACGTCACGTTTATAAAGAACAAATCATGCATTTAGATTTCTTACGTGTTGACGCGAAAACAGAACTACATACGTCAGTTCCTATTCACTTCATCAACGAAGAAGAAGTAACTAAAGCTGGTAACGTTGTTGTTCACAACTTAAACGAAATCGAAGTTTCATGTTTACCGAAGAACTTACCTGAGTTCATCGAAGTAGATGTTGCTAACTTAGAAGTTGGTCACCCACTACACTTATCTGATGTTGTCCTTCCAAAAGGCGTTACATCAATTGAGTTAGCGAAAGGCGAAAGCCATGACCAAGCTGTTGTATCAGCTACTACACCAAAAGCTGCTAAGTCAGAAGATGACGAAGAAGCTCCTGCTGCAGAAGTAGCAACTGAAGAATAATCGCTGAGGACTATCCTTGACGACTAATATTCAGTTGGTTGTGGGCCTGGGAAATCCAGGCCCCGAATATACCAAAACACGCCATAATGCAGGCGTATGGTTCGTAGAAGAACTGGCAAGACAATATAATATTTCTTTATCACCAGATAAAAAATACAGTGGCCTATATGGCAAAGGCCTTATCGGCAGTAATGTTGTGCATTTACTCATCCCCACTACCTTTATGAATCGCAGCGGTAAAGCTGTCGCGCCTCTAGCAAATTTTTTTCGTATTCCGGTTGATAATATTTTAGTCGCTCACGATGAGCTCGACATAGATCCCGGTGTTTGTAAAATCAAAAAAGGTGGCGGCCATGGTGGTCATAATGGTTTACGAGACATAATATCTTGTATGGCCAATAACAAAGATTTTTACCGACTTAGGATTGGCATTGGCCATCCAGGTCATAGAGACCGAGTAACCGGTTACGTGCTAGGCAAAGCGCCAGCATCAGAACAAGTATTACTTGAGCAAGCCATTGATGAAGCAGCTCGTTGTTTCGAGATCTGGGAAAAAGATGGTCTTAAATTTGCTCAAAATAGACTACACACATTTAAAGCAAGCTAATAACAATTAGCTTATTAAACAGCAAAGTACAGGAATAAATCATGGGATTCAAATGCGGCATTGTTGGTCTACCAAACGTTGGTAAATCTACCCTTTTTAATGCACTAACTAAAGCAGGTATTGAAGCGGCAAACTTTCCGTTTTGTACAATCGAACCTAATACTGGTGTTGTTCCTGTGCCAGACCCTCGTATGGATAAATTAGCTGCAATCGTTAAACCACAGCGCGTATTACCAACAACAATGGAATTTGTTGATATTGCAGGACTTGTTGCTGGCGCATCTAAAGGTGAAGGTTTAGGTAACAAGTTTTTAGCTAACATTCGTGAAACAGACGCAATTGGCCATGTGGTTCGTTGTTTTGATAATGACAACATTGTTCATGTTGCAGGTGGCGTTGATCCAGCTGATGATATTGAGGTTATCAATACCGAACTTGCATTATCTGATATGGATACCGCTGAACGTGCTATTTTCCGTCAAGCGAAAAAAGCTAAAGGCGGCGATAAAGACGCTAAGTTTGAAATAAGCATCTTAGAAAAAGTGCTTAAGCATGTTGAAGACGGTGAAATGATCCGTTCATTAGATTTAACTAAAGAAGAAAAAGCAGCAATTGCTTACTTTAACTTCTTAACGTTAAAGCCAACCATGTACATTGCTAACGTAAATGATGACGGTTTTGAAAATAACCCGTATTTAGATACAGTACGAAAAATCGCTGAAAAAGAAGGCGCAGTAGTTGTTGCTGTTTGTGCTGAAATAGAAAGCGAATTGTCAGAAATGGAAGAAGACGAACGTGCAGAGTTCATGGAAGACCTTGGTATTACTGAACCAGGTTTAAACCGTGTAATTAACTCTGGCTACGGCTTATTGCACCTACAAACATACTTTACTGCTGGTGTTAAAGAAGTTCGCGCCTGGACTGTTAAAATGGACGCTACGGCGCCACAAGCAGCCGGTGTTATTCACACTGACTTTGAAAAAGGCTTTATCCGCGCCGAAATTATTGGCTATGATGACTTTGTTGAAAATAATGGTGAAGCTGGAGCTAAAGACGCAGGTAAATGGCGCCTTGAAGGTAAAGAATATAAAGTTAAAGACGGTGACGTAATTCACTTCCGCTTTAACGTTTAAGTAAAAACTTAAAACATATTACCAAAGCCGGATATACTCCGGCTTTTTTGTGCCTTTTAAAACTCAACCTTCAAAGCCCAACAAGGCATTGTTTATTAAACACTAAAATATTTAGTTCATGCTACACTGCCTCATTACCATTACTTAAGGCTTCATCGTTTAAAGACTATTAGTTAATAGCTAATATAATAAAATTTGGTTTCTAATAATAATTATAAAAGGCTATTTAGTGAGCATTCTAACCGTAGAACATGTCAGTAAAAGTTTTGGTGCACTTCAGGCTGTAGACAATGTTAGCTTTGAAATTAAGCAAGGAGAGATTGTTGGTTTCTTAGGTAAAAATGGCGCTGGAAAGACCACGATGATGCGTATTATAACGTCTTTTATCGCCGCATCCTCCGGTAAAATCTTCATTGATGGCGATGATATTACTAAGAATTCATTAACGATTAGACAGAAAATTGGTTACCTACCCGAAACGCCGCCTTTGTATACTAATATGACCGTCAGCCAATATTTAAAATTTGCCGCTGAAATAAAAGATGTTCCGTCAAAAAAAATAAAGTTGCAGATAGAGAAAGTACTCGAAGAGTGCAATTTAGACCAGGTTAAACAGAAAACCATTTCGACCTTATCTAAAGGCTATAAACAAAGAGTTGGTATTGCTCAAGCAATTATTCACGAGCCTAAATTACTTATCTTAGATGAACCTACAAGTGGTCTTGACCCGATGCAAGTTCAGCAAGTATTGGCATTAATCAACAACCAACGAGAACAAAGAACGGTACTACTGAGTACCCATACGCTGCCTGAAATTGAAAAAATTGCGCAACGTATTTTAATGATTAAATCAGGCCAACTGGTTATCGATGAATCTTTAGATACTTTACTTAAAGCGAGAGTGAATATCGATGATAAACACAATGCCGAAATACCAAATAGTCAGTCCAAACCTATCACCTTAGAACAAATTTTTATTGACTATCACCAAGAGCAAACACAAACCAAAAGTGTGAGTAATTATTGATGAATAAAGTATTCGCATTAACCAAAAAAGAACTGCATAACTACTTTAGTAGCCCTATCGCCTATATTATTCTTATCGCTGCTTTATCTTTGTTTAATATACTATTTTTCATGATCATTGATAAAAATGGTGAAGCGTCGTTACGGGAGATTTTCCAAGTCATGGAGTTTATGTTTATCTTCATCATCCCATTATTAACGATGAAATTATTTGCCGAAGAAAAGTCCAACGGTACCATGGAATTTTTACTGACCGCACCATTAACACCTACCATGATAGTATTAGGTAAGTATTTAAGTATGCTAACTTTTTACTCGCTGTTAATTGCTCTAACAGGGAGTTATTATTTTATTCTCGAATATTTTGGTGAGCCCGACCCATACAGTATTTTATCAGGCTATATTGGTATCTGGTTAGAGGGCGCACTATTCATTGCCATTGGTTTACTGACGTCTTCATGGACACGTAATCAAATTATTGCCGCAATGGTCTCTTATCTCATATTATTCTTACTTTATTTCTCAATAACCTTCACTAAATACTTTACCGGCTTTGCTGAAAATTTCCTGATCCAACTTAGTACTCGAACGCACCTAGAGAATTTCTCCATAGGAATAATCACTGCCGGCGATGTTATTTATTATTTAGCGGGCATTGTGCTTTGTTTAGTATTAACCCGCTTAAGCATCGACCATAGGTTGTGGCAATAAATGACTATTAAAAATAACAATAAAAACAAACGTAATAACAAGATGATGTTCTCTAAAATATTGCCAGTATTTATAGGCATGGCACTGTTTATCTTCACCCTTGGCTTATCATTATTCTATATCGATGGACACTTTGCTTTATTAAGCTTGAGTCTTGCCAGCGTATTAACTATCAGTGGCGGCATATCATTTGTTGCTTTATTTGGTTTAACTAAGAAGCTTGCTAATGCTGACGCTAAATCAATGAAAGTAACATCTAATTTCAATCACCAAGGTGCCAATACTAGCCGACGGAAACAAATAGTGATCGTTCTTACCATGATCATTGCAAGTGTAGTTTTTATTGGCCTAAGTCATTATGTTGCTAATAGCATTACCACTCGATGGGATGTGACAATGGGCGAACAACACACCCTATCTAAAAACACCACTCAGTTTGTCAGCACGTTGAAAGATAAAGTCGAGTTAACGGCGCTTTATGTCGGTATGCCGCCAAAATACTTACAGGACTTATTTAAAGAGTATGAAAGGCTATCTGCAGGCCTTATTACTACACAAATAATCGACCCTATTGATAATATTGGTTTTGCGGCTAAATTTGGCAATGTGGTTAACGCCAATGAACGTAAGGTTATCGTTCAGTCGGGTGATGCCCGCAAAGATGTCGATTTTACTGACGGCCCGCTTACAGAAGAAGAACTGACTAATGCCATTGCTCGTGCGAGTCGCGCAGCAACACAAGTTTATTTTCTCAGTGGACATGGTGAATATTCAATTGCAAATGAAGATAATGTTGGTTTAGCAACATTTAAGCAATTATTAGCCGACAACAATATTCAAAGTAAACCACTGATGCTTGGTATAGAGCAGTCGATCCCAGTTGATTGTGATGTACTTATTATTGCCGGTCCGCGAACTATGCTGACAAAACAGGAAGAAACCTTAATCGCGGATTATTTAACATCTGGCGGTGATGCGTTATTTCTAATTGAGCATACCGTCATAACAACAGCTGACAAGCCATTAACGGCAGAACAGCAACAACTCAACCCCTCACTAAACAGCATTATCAATCAATGGGGACTTAACGTTCAGTCAGATGTTGTGATCGACTTAACCAATCATGTTGGTGGTGATGTTGGTAGCCCGGCAACCAAAAACTATCAACAGCATAAAGCCATAACACAAGATTTAGATTATACTTTTTATGTTAGGCCGCGCTCTATTCGGGTGTTGGAGCAACGTCGTCCAACCATTAAACTTGCTGTAATTGCTGCGACTGCATCAAAACAAAAAAGCTGGGCGGAAACTAATAGAAACTTAGATATTGAATTTGATTATGGGATAGATACCCCAGGTCCGGTGCCCATTTCTTATGTTCTTTTTGAACAGCATCAAGACAAAAACAGCTCACAAAATAGCTCACAAAACAACCAAGCGAAGAGTCCATCAGACACACGGATCATTGTTTTTACCGACGCTGATTTTTTAACGAATGTTTATATTAATCAATACAGCAATGCACAAATGGGACTTAATATCGTTACCTGGTTAGCCGAATTAGATTATCAGGTTTTTCTGAATTCAAAAGAGATAAAGGTTGAGCAGTTAGATCTAACCAGTAAACAAAAACGTCAGGTTGTGGTGATATTATTCTTACTGCCATTTTTCTTTGTCATTGCCGGGTTAATTGTTTGGTTAAGAACTCGTAACCATTAACCATTAATCATTAACCGTTCACCATTAACAATGAGTAGATCTAATACCAAATTGGTATTATACCAAGTCCATTAATTAACTGCTCATTTTTAATGGTTAAAATGAATAACTACGGCGTTATAAAATTTATAAGTAGAATAACTACTTACTAAATTTTATGCCTTGTATTTATTCCTTTTTCCTCATGAAAAGTACGACTACATGGATGTAGAAGGTAGAGCGACGCAGGATGCCAAAGCCGAGATCACTTAATTAGTGGAATTGGTATTAGATCAATTCAAACCACAATTGTTTTAACGTTATGGTTCCACAACGACTTTATTTTTATAATCTTTAGGTAGCTTAGCAGAGTAAAGCTGTTCGATATTGTCACGCTTTAACTTTAATGTTGGCGTTAATAGTTCATTTTCAATATCCCAAGCGTGGGCGCAAACATAGATAAAATCCAACCTCTGATGACTTTCCAGTTCACTATTTACTGCCTCTAAAGTGACCAGTAAATCCTGTTGAATGTTTTTATCATGTCGGTCAATACCCTCACCTAAAACCACTAATGCAATAGGCTGTTTAAGCCCTAACCCCATGACACAAACCTGCTCTATTGAATTATTTATAGACAACATGCATTCAATGGGTACAGGTACAACGTATTTACCTTTTGATGTTTTAAACTGCTCTTTAATACGCCCTATTATGTTAAAAGCACCTTCATCCGTTATTTCGCCTTTATCACCGGTATGAAACCAGTCATCGGTAAATTCTTTTGCGGTTGCTTCTGGGTTTAAGTAATACTGCTTAAATACCGCATCACCGCGGATTAATATTTCTTGTTGCTCTGACAGTTTCATTTCAACGCAATCAAGAGGGACACCAATAGTGCCAAGCATCGAGGCTTTAAATGGGAAATTACCACAAGATAAACCAGATGTTTCGCTCATGCCCCAACCTTCGCTGATGTTAATGCCTAATTTTTGATACCAAACTAATAACGAGTTAGCGACTGGTGCAGAGCCACAAGCAAAAACTCTAGTTGCCGACAAGCCCAATTTCATTCTGATTTTTTTAGCAAT
Organism: Colwelliaceae bacterium BS250; assembly: GCA_040779355.1. Classification (GTDB taxonomy): domain Bacteria; phylum Pseudomonadota; class Gammaproteobacteria; order Enterobacterales; family Alteromonadaceae; genus Thalassotalea_A. Next base: position 368,601 of record JBFONS010000001.1, read on the forward strand.
ATGCTTACCTACAACGGGCAATTTTAACAATAATGACAGTTTTTTGGCCGGCATTTTAATAAATATTTGCGCTTGAAACTTTGCCCAAAGCCTAGGCACTGAAAGAAAACATGTTGGTGATGCATGTTGTAAGTCATCAATAAACGTATCTAAACCCTCAACAAAATAAATCTGCATTGCAGAATCATAAGCAGAACACTCAACAATACTGCGCTCAGTAATATGAGCAAGCGGAAGATAAGAAACAAACCTATCATTGCGCGTCGCCTCAATAAGTTTACAAGTATTATTCGCCGCAGCAGCAATGTTTAAATAGCTTATTACCACCCCTTTTGGATTGCCAGTGGTACCTGATGTATAAACAATTGACATACAGTCATCTGAGGCAGGTAATTGTATATTTTCTAATGGTTCATAAATACTTAACCAATTTTTCCAACTGTCTTTGCAGCTTAACGTCGGATAAGGAAAAGATATGGTAAGCAATTCTTCATTCAATGCCTGCTCTGTGGCTATAAACGAATCAAGTTTACCAATGAACATAGCTTTCATGGCACTGTGCTCAATCACATAACGTATGGTTTTAGCACCCGCGGTGGCGTAAATAGGTACACTGACCATGCCCGCCATCATTATGCCTAAATCGACAATAAACCACTCAGCACAATTTTGAGATAAGATACCAATGCGATCACCACGCTCAAAGCCATTATTTATTAAACCAGCAGCAACCTTTCTCGCTTGTTGCTCCACCTCAGTGAAAGAAAAAGTGTGCCACACACCACCTATTGGTTGATGCAAAAAATCTTGATTTTGATATTTTTCACTATTATTTAAAAAGTTATGTAGAGAAGTTTGGTAGGTCATTGCCATATCCTATTTTTAGTTCTAAAAAATAGTATAGGTAATTTATCCTTAAGTTACAAAGAGATAAAAGTAAAGATTACAAGACATTACAGTGCTGTAGTAAATTTTTGTCAACCTTATTATTTTCGCTGTAGAAAAAAGCAACGGCAAGCGCTGTTATATTGGGCATATGATTCTAGGAAAGTCTAGTAATTCAATGACTAGTGACTATGACTATACAAAAGGGCATCACTATAATTTATTGGTCATGTCACTGATAAACAAGTGAAAAGTCGTCCATCGTTTGTTTTGATTCCTCAATAATAAAGGCAAATATTGTAAAGGCTATGAAAGTCCCATAAATTGACGTAAAGTCAATAATACTGCATAAACGGAGGTTAGTTGAAACGGTTATTGAGTGGGAATAAATGTTCGCAAAATCAGTAGCCTATATAGTATTAACACTAAAAGCATAAGAATAATAACAATGAAAAAAACAATCGGAATATGGCGTTCTTGGGCATTAGTCGCCGGCATGATGATAGGTTCAGGTATTTTCACCTTGCCAGCCTTACTTGCCGCTTATGGCAGTTATAGTTTTCTTGGCTGGGCGGTGACTGGGTTTGGTGCCATATGTTTAGCTTTTAGTTACAGCTATTTATCATCTCGAAAGCCAGGATTAGGCGGCCCCTACTTTTATGTACAAGAAGCCTTTGGGCCTAAATTTGCAGCGGTTGTTGCTTGGGGCTACTGGATATCATTAGTTGCATCAGTGGCTGCTCTTGCACTATCTTTTACTGGGTATAGTAAGGCATATCTGCCCTTTATCGAAAACAATTCGCTATACAGCTCAGCATTTGCCATTGGTATTGTTATTTTGTTTACGGTTATCAATACACGCGGCGTGCGCGCAGCCAGTACGGTTCAACTCGTAACCACGGTGATAAAAATTCTGCCTTTGGTATTTATAGGTGTCGCTGGGATCATGTTTGGCGACGTAACGGAAATACCCGCAGTTAACCCTGATAACGACTCGTTATTTCATATGGTCGCGGGCTTATGCTTACTGATCATGTTTGCTTTTATAGGGGTAGAGTCGGCCACGTTACCATCAGAAGACACCATAGATCCGAAGAAAACGATCCCTAGAGCCTCCATATTAGGCACTTTAACTGCAGTTATTGTGTATATGGTTGCCATGTTAGGGTTAATGTCTATTATTCCCTTGCAAGAGTTACAACAATCAAGCTCTCCTTTTGCTGATGCTGCGCAAATTCTTATTGGCAATTCAGGAGCTATCATTATAACGATAGGCGCTTTATTTGCTATTAGTGGCACCTTGAATGTGTGTATTATGATCACGGGAACTATTATGCTTGCAGGCGCAAGAGATGGCATGTTCCCCAAGTATTTCAGTCAACAAAATGCTAAAGGAACACCGGTACGAGCATTGTTATTTTCAAGCGCTTTGGGCATCATTTTTTTATTATTTAATAACAGTAAATCGCTCATCAATAGTTTTGAGTACCTGCTGATTATTGCCACTTTCGCTGTTCTAGTTGTTTATTTAGGCACAAGTTTAGCGAGTATAAAATTACAATGGACAGACCATAAACAAGGTCAAAAAATTAGTATTATTCATCTAACCATAGCCCTATTAGCCACGTTGTTTTCATTATTGGCAATCATTGGTGCATGGGTTGTATATCAATAAAAATTAGGAGCAAAAATGTTTACAAGAGCAATTGTGCGCAAACCATGCCAAGCGATGCTGAACGGACTCACCGAAGCGAGTATGGGCTTACCCGATTACGCCTTAGCCTGTGAGCAGCATCAAGATTATATTAGTGCGCTTAAAGAATGTGGTTTAGAGGTTACCGAGCTGCCTGCCATAGAAGCTTACCCAGATTCATGTTTTGTGGAAGATGTTGCCCTTATCACACCTAAGTGCGCTATTTTAACCCATCCAGGTGCATCAAGCCGCAGAGGAGAGGTCTCGCATATAGAAGAGGCTATTAAATCATTTTATCCTGACCTCGAACGCATTGACTTAGCAGGCCACGTGGAAGCAGGCGACATAATGATGGTAGGAGATCATTTTTACATTGGATTATCTGCACGTACCGATGCAGAAGGCGCTGCCCAATTGATCAAAATATTAGTCAAACATAACTTGTCTGGCTCTATGGTAGAAATGTCAGAATTATTGCATTTAAAAACCGGTTTAAGTTATTTAGAGAATAACAACCTACTGACTTTTGGCGAGATGAATAGCCATGCTGATTTCACAAAATTTAATCGTATTGAGATAGACAGTGATGAAGACTATGCAGCCAACAGTGTATGGATAAATGGCACTGTTTTGGTACCCAAAGGTTTTCCTAAAGCGCTGCATGCGATTCAACAATTAGGCTATAAAACCCGCGAAGTGGCGATGTCTGAATTTCAGAAGTTGGATGGCGGATTAAGTTGCTTGTCACTGCGTTTTTAGTGCTCTAACTGTGTGCAAAATCTATTAAACGTGTATTCTAAGTTTCATTACAGTGGAACATCAAATTGATATATTCCACTGTTAATTAATTGCTCAATAAATTGATGAATTAAGGGCTGAATTTACGGTAAGCATGGCAATATATCGCCAACAAACTATGCGCTCTTATATTTCGATAAATGGGAGTCCGTGAGTTAATTATTTTAAATATTTATTATTCGGAGATTATTTCATGCTAAACAGCAAACATCACAATGTGCATAAATCAGTAACAACATTCGGCGTTATAATCGTTTTTATTACGGCAACATTCTGCGTCGACGCCTCAGAAATGACACATGGAGAAGTAAGAGCGGCTATTAGGAGCGCAGATTTGCCCTGCCATCATGTAATAGATCTGAAAAACAATGGTGATAATGCCTGGATCGTTACATGTAATTCCGGAAAATATAATGTCAGTCGCGACGAAAAGGGTAAATTTAGTGTCAGCCCAATTAAGTAAATGCCTTGTTATGGCATTTAAAAGAACCAACACAGCTGGTTTTTAATAACACTGTTGAGACGATGTAAAAATCGAATTTGACTCGATCACCGTGTCAGTTAAAGTACGACGACCTTCAGCCAATGCAATTGAATACTTACATACCTTAAATTACAGGCACACAGAATTTGAGCCATCCATGGCAATTCTAAGTAACTTCATCCTTGAAGTTAAAAAAGCCGAGATAGACTCGGCTCTTTTATCAGTAGCTTAAGCTAGAGTAAACCTTATAAAGGTTTAACGTTCTCTGCTTGTGGGCCCTATTTTGGGTATTAGCGACCGTCAACTACTTCAAATTCAACTTGCCTGCTCTGATCACCGTGTCAGTTAAAGTACGACGACCTTCAGCCAATGCGATTGAATACTTACATTCCTTAAATTACAGGCACAAAAAAGCCGAGATATACTAGGCTCTTTTATCAGTAGCTTAAGCTAGAGTAAACCTTATAAAGGTTTAACGTTCTCTGCTTGTGGGCCTTTTTGGCCGTCAACTACTTCAAATTCAACTTGCTGACCGTCAGTTAAAGTACGACGACCTTCACCTTGGATAGCACGGAAATGAACGAATACGTCAGGACCAGAAGATTGCTCTATGAATCCGAAACCTTTCTCGTCGTTAAACCATTTTACTGTACCATTTTTTACATCAGACATAATATTTTCCTAAATCTTTAAATTAATGTGTTGCGAACTCTCTCATGAGAGCTTTGAGCTATTGGATGTTTTACTTATTATGTCGAGTTGCAGGTACAACGATGGAACTTTTAAATCGAGATAAAGCGTATTGCATGTTTCAAGCTTGCGGGGGCAGTATACCCAAATAAAATTTCATAGCAAGTAATTAAGTGGCAAAACCAGCTTTTCGTTAAAAAAAGTGTGCTTTTTTAATTGTTTGTTAATATTTTCGGAGTATTTTGTAAAAACATGTATCTATATACTAGGCTTAAAGCACTTTTCTAAATGATTTAGATTAGCTAAATGGAGTAATGAAATGGACCTTCAAACATCAATAAACACCCTCAACAGCCTTGCAAACGGCCTTAACCCCAGTACTGGTGAAGCTTTTACAGCCGACTCCCCTTATAACGCACCTGAAACAATTAGAGCTTTATTCGTTTGTTTAAATGTTATTAACAACCGACCCAAAGCCAAGTTAACACCCGAGCAACGCCAGCAAGAGAACCAGCGCAAAGGTTTACCTAAAAATGCTGGTTTACCTTGGACGCCACAAGTAAAGGACGCTTTGGAGATGGAATTTAACAATGGTGTATCTTTTGATAAATTAGCAATAAGCCTTGAACGCACCCTTGGTTCAGTAAAGGCACAACTTGTTAAACAGGGGTTAATTAAAGAAGAAGATCTAAGGCGACTTTAACTTATTGGTCTTTATTGACTTAGCTTTTAGTTAGTCAATTGACCAGTTAAATTCGTTAAATAATGACAACCAGTGTTGATCGAATGGTGCTTCGATTGATATTGGTTGTGCTGTTATTGGATGAGTAAATTCTAACTTTTGCGCATGCAGCATTAACCGTTTTAAACCAAAGTGCTGAGCAAAAAAAGGATTTTGTTTATTATCACCGTAATTAATGTCGCCAATGATAGGGTGGCGAAGGTGTGCTAGATGCCGACGTATTTGATGGCGTCTACCCGTATGAGGCTTTAGCTGCACTAGCGAATAGCGAATACTCGGAAACTTTCCTAATGCGATTGGCAGAGTCGCCGTTGCCACACTCTTATAATCAGTTACTGCATCTTGCGCAGGTTTATCGTCGCGCACAAACTTATCGCCTAACTTATCAAGTTTTTCTTTAAGGGCGTAATCAACTTGGCCATCATCAAGTAAATGACCACGAGTAATTGCGTAGTAGGTTTTTTGAATGGTTTTATCGGTAAATGCCTGTCCCATTTTACGTGCTACATCTTCTGTTAAACCAAATAACAGTACTCCTGAGGTTGGTCTATCAAGTCGATGCAAAGGATAAACATACTTTCCAACCATATCGCGCACGAGTTGCAGGGCAAAGTACTTTTCATGCCTGTCCATATATGAACGATGCACAAACAGGCCACTGGGTTTACTTATCGCCACCATATATTCATCTTGATACAAAATAGTTAACTGTGGTGGTAAATCAACTGAATCATCGTTATTGCTATCATCTACTGAATGAGTATCAGTTTGCTTAATATCAACTTGCTTGTCATTACACATATAATGTTTGCACTCTCTTGCCACTCAATAGCTCATCAATGTCGGCAATAACATTGATCAACATTGCCGCCTGTTTGCCCAAGTGTTTAAATGATTCTTCTGCCATTGGACAAATAGAAATAGTTGCAGGTAAGGATGCCTCTGCCCTATTCAATTCGCTTATTTTGGCGATAAATATAAACTGCAACCATTGCGCAAACGTTAAGGTGTCACAACTAAAAGGTTGTGTACTATTAAGGTCTTGTGCTGAAGGCATATCAGCTTGCCATAATGCCAATTCTTGCAATTGAACTTCAAGCGCAAGCAGTAATTTTTCCAATTGGGTATGAATTAACGCCATGTTTATCTTAAATCGATTAACTTATGCCGCTATTATATTTATAATAGCGGCATTATTCGACGACAAAATACAAATAATTGCCTTATGGACCAAATTTCTTCTATTTCAGAGTTACTGACCTTATCTAATTCTTCTTATCGAATTTTTGATATGGGTCGTTCTGTATGCAAAATTGCCAAAACTGATTTTGAAAAAGTCGAGCAAGCAATGCAGCCCTACCCTTACCCATTGCAAGGTCATGCCCATATCGCGATTGTATTTTGGCAAGAACAGCAAAGCACACCTTATATTTGGTTTGTTAAAATGCCACTTGATGAGCGCGGCTTATTAAACCAGGGGTCTCGTAATCATTACATCGCTATTATATTAGAAGCTTTAGGCAGTGATTTAGGCCAAGACCCAAGTGAGAAGCAAGAAGAGTTGTTAAAAGAAAATCCATACAACTTTACACCATCACAGTATAAGCTTGCGTCTTTAAACAGCATTGTTAAGCGTGATTTAAAGCAAAAAACATCAGAATATTACGAACACTGTCAGTTATATCTATCGGGTAAAATTGGTTTTGATAATTGGCAAGGCGTTGGTGTCCAAGGTTTATGCGACTTTGCGGCGCGAACTAACTCTGATGAGAATGAAAACCACTTAATTAGCGCTTTAGATAACATTCCTGACGAGGTATTTCATCCCTTGTGTTCTGCGTTAGAAAATCAAAAATTATCGATAACTATATTGTCGAAATTTATCAGCATTGCTGAGCAAATGATAAATAAAGATGTATACGGTGATAAGTTAGCCAGTAGTTTACGAGCGATTTCATCGAACGCCGAAAACCCATTGGTGGTGCAGTTAATAAAAAAATTATTAAATAACGACAATTTTAACGACCTTAATACCCTAGTGACAATTTCGGGTCGCTGTTGGTTAGCAGTTACAGACGTTGATATGTTAATGTTGTTTTTAGAAAAAGTAGTCGCGAGTAGCGAACAAGAAGTGTTTGTCGCTATTTTCCAAGACTTAATCGCGGTACCGGCAATAAGACCATCATTGTTACAATGTATTCGCATACCTGATCGTAGCCCTAAATTAAGCAACGCTATCGGACAATTATTTTCAACCGTAAAGGGAAGTTAGATGTTAGGTGATATTTATATACTGCTAAGTCTGTGTTCAGTCATTTGGTACTTTTGGTACTTACGCAATGTAGCCGAAAAGGCGCGTAAATTATCAGAGCAGTATTGTGAGCAAAACAGTTTACAATTCATTGCTATTGCTCGCTCAAAAACACGTTTTAGTGTGAGTAAACGTTTAGGTTTATTTATTAAAAGTGAGTTTGAATTTGAGTTTAGTGGCGACGGCGAAAGTAGCTATACAGGTATTTTAACGATGAATGGCCAAAAGTCGGCAGGGTTTGAATTACCTCCATATAAAGTTTAATCCTAATTCTCCGTAAATTAAGCTTCTATTCTAACATCAGCATTTAATAATACCGCAGCCTACCTGCGGTTTTTTTACAAGTTATTAACCCTAGTTTGACCTTAATCAAAACACCACAACTCTTTATTATGCATTGTTAGCCTAGGCTTAAGGCGAATGGAGTTAATTGTGGGTAAAGATGTTTCCAAATTAACGTACACAGAAAGTGATTTCAATGCGTTTCAGCACACTCTCTATCAGCAGTTAGAACAGCTAAAATCGGTGCTGAATCAGCCTATGTTTGGTGATGAACCGATGCAATTTGGCGCTGAATTAGAAATGTATCTTGTTGATGAACAAGGTAATGTCAGCATGTCTAATCAGTTATTGCTCGAACAATTAAATGATCCGCAATATCAACCTGAGCTTAACCAATACAATTTAGAGCTTAATTTACTGCCAGTAGCACAGCAAGGCACGCCTTTTACAAATATTCATAATGAGCTACAACAAAAAACACAGGTATTAGAAAAATTAGCACAACAGCATAATATCAATATAATTCCGATCGGCATTTTACCCACCCTCAAAGCCCATAACCTCAACGCTGATCATATGACCAATTTAGGCCGTTATCATTGTTTGGCTAAACATTTATTTGAGCAACGAGGTGATGATTTTAAAGTAAATATTAATGGTGAAGAACCGATTTCAATTAGCTTTAAAGATATTTGTGCAGAAGGTGCGAATACATCATTTCAAGTTCATATGATGACGACGCCCGAAAAATTTAATAACGTATTTAATGCCGCGCAGCTGACCGCGCCATTGGTTACTGCTGTTGCAGCAAACTCACCGATTTTTCTGGGGCATCGTTTGTGGGATGAAACTCGAATTGCTCTGTTTAAACAATCACTCGATATTCGTCATCGCGAAAGTCATGAGTGGCAGCAGCCAACCAGAGTAAACTTTGGCTTTGGCTGGTTACGTCACAGTGTAATGGAATTATTTTCTGAAGCAGTAGCGTTATATCCACCGTTACTGCCGGTGGTTATGAAGAAAAAAAGTCACGGTAAAAACCCAGTACTTGATGAATTATCTCTGCATATGGGCACACTTTGGCCATGGCACCGCCCTGTTTATGATCACCATAACAATGCTCACATGCGTATTGAATTTAGAGCAATACCCGCTGGGCCAACGCATTTAGACATGGTTGCCAATGCAGCCTTTGCAATAGGGTTAGCTAACGGTCTTAGCGATACTGTAGAAGCTATAATGGCGGTTATGCCATTTAGGTTTGCTGAATACAACTTCTATAGAGCAGCGCAGTACTCGCTTGACGCTAATATTCTTTGGCCATTAACAAATAAACATCATCCAGAAGAAGTACCAATCGAGCAAGTCATCACAAAAATGTTGCCCGTGGCTGAGCAAGGGCTATTAGATTTAGGCATTGAAAAAACTGAAATCGATAAGTATTTAGGGGTGATAAAAAAACGAGTAACCGAAAAAATGAATGGTGCAATATGGCAAAAGCAAACTCAAAAATATTTAGAACAACAGTATAGCAAAGAACAAGCGTCTGAAATATTAGTGAATATGTATATAAAAAATTGTCGAACAGATAAATCAATAACAACTTGGGATCAAATATGGCTATAGATTACTCTGAAATTAATTTTTTAATAGATCCTGATTTACACGATTTAAAGGCTGATTATGACCAGTTTTTACTGTCGATAAGCGGTCCAACCGTTATCGATATATCAGGGAAAGATCAAAGCCGTACTAGGGTTATTGTAACCTTAATCCATGGTAATGAATCATCTGGGCTTATTGCGAGTCATCGTTGGCTTACTAGCTTAACCGAAACATCTCGGCCACTGACAAATTTAAGATTTATCTTTTGCTCACCAGAAGCGGCAATTTCTCCGCCAATATTCAGTCATAGATATTTAGATGACGGTATGGATTTAAATCGTTGTTTTGGCAATAATTTACAGTATGGCTACTTTAAAAGAGCCCGCTTAATTGAAGCTGCAATACAAGAGGTTAACCCAGAAGCCGTTGTAGATTTGCACAACACATCTGGATTTAGTCCTGCATTTTCAGTGAGTATCGCCAAAAATGAAATGGCGTTATCACTCACCGCATTATTTTGTCAGTCGTTAATTTTATCTGACATTAACCTTGGGGCATTGATGGAACAAGACTTTGGCTGCGAGACAGTAACAATTGAATGTGGTGCCAGCCAAGATTTACAAGCACATGAAATTGCCTTTTCAGGGATTAAAGAGTTAGCCTGTCTGGATGATATCAGTCGATGCCATTTTGACAAAAACGTCGATGTTTATCTACAACCTATGCGCTTACAACTTAAACCAAATACGCCATTATCTTATAGTTTAGCAGACGAAGGAAAAACAGGGCTAACCTTGGTTGAAAACATTGAGCAACATAATTTTGGCCTTTTACGCTGCAACCAAATGTTAGGTTGGCTAGATAATAATGGCTTAGATAATTTACAAATTTTAGACATAAATAATAACAATGTGGTTGCACAATACTTTACTTTACGCAGTAATCAATTGGTTGCAAAAACAGATTTAAATATTTTCATGGCAACTAAAAATAGCGCTATAGCCACAACAGACTGTTTACTTTACTTGATTGAAACTAAAAATATAATGCTAAGTTGATAACGGTTAATCAGTTATTAACGTAGGCAAGAGATTAGCTAGAAATTAAGATTGATAAGACGTAATGAATAGGCAAACTGCAAGGAATAGTGGTGTTATATTGGCGGCAATAACATTTAAAGCTAGTACGTTATGTATTAAAGGCTCAGAGTCTTTGGGTAATGTATCTTTATCGTCACCAATGAGTATTTTCATTTTTCGATAAGATCCAACACCTAACAACATAGGTAGAATAGCGAAGTAGCACAAGTTAGGTAACCTATTAAAATAGCAGGCTACACCTAAGGTAATAACCGACAAACATAAAAATAACAAATACATCCGTAATGAGTTATGCAGACCATACATAATAGCGAAATGTTTACGGCCCACCGCCTTGTCTGCTTGGATATCAGGAAATTGATTAAACAATAATAAATTGCTGATCAAAAAAGCGCATATCGATCCGGTTATTAATACCAACGCCGAAACGTTTCCAGTGAGAATATAGTGAGTGCCAACAACCATTAAGATGCCAAAGGCGATACCGGGAGCGATAAGACACAGCCAAGCATTTTTATTAAGGTACTTGGTATAACTAATGATAATAATCATACCGAGCAAGCCAATAATAAAAAGTTGAACCCCATAAACAGCAATAAAATAACAGCCAATTAAGGTTGTAATTATTAATGAAATGTAGGCGATTACTTTTATTGACTGTGCATGCTCGGGTGAGTTTACTAAGCCGCCACTGCCGCCACTAAAAGGCGTTTTAACGGTATTAAAATCTAAACCTGATTTGAAATCTTGATATTCATTGAGCGTATTTACGCCAATGTGTGCAGAAGCAGCACCAATTAAACACAAACTAAAATAAAGCCAATTGATCACTACTTCACTATATATTGCCGTTGCCAAACCTAATAAAACACAAACTAAGGTAAGAGTTAAAAAAGGCAAACGCATCGTTAATAACGCAGTGCTAATAACACTAGTTGGCTTTATTAATTGATTAGAGCTATTCATGATGGTGATAATTAATGATCTCGCCAATACCGTTGCATCTCAAGGAATAAAAAAGATGCCGTCCACGTAATGAGCACCAAGCCGGTTAATGATTCAATCCCGGTTAAAAACCGAATTTCACCATGCGGAGTAATATCACCAAAGCCTAAAGTGGTAAAGCTAGTAAATGAAAAGTAAGCACAATCAAGTAGACTACCGTTAAAGTTACCTTCCAAATAGCCAAAGTTACCGGTTTGGATCATCAAATAATAGGCGATAGCAAAAATCCAAATTTCAACGGCATGCGCAATAAGAGCACCAAATACGCCAATAACAATTTGGTATTTATTTTTGTAGTGTAAGTAGGGAAGTTTTATTGATAAACGCAGCAAAAATTCGTAGTGCAATATCACCACAATCGCAACAACGACAATATTAATAAAAGTTAATAACAGCATTTCAGACCTTCAATTAAACATTAACGCTAATCAGCAATGTTAAACAGCAATACCGAACATTAAAGAGCGTGTGCATGTTAGTAACAATACATCATAACAGTGATTTTCAATAGTAAAATATCTATTGATTTAAATCACTTAAGTAGCGGCGATGTAGAAAATTATTAACAATAAAATATATATTTTATTGTGAGAAGCACAATAAAGTAAGGCCGAATAATTTAAGGTAGCGCATACCTAGGTATTTAGGTTTTACGCAGGTTAAATTTAAATTTAGCGCCTTTGCCAATATCACTTTCAACTTTAATGTCTATGTTCAGTAATTGTAATAACTGCTTAGTGATTGCTAAACCTAAGCCGTTATGTTTTTTATCATTGTTAATGGCGTTACTGGCTCGATATCGTGCATCAAAAATGTAGTCTAATTCTGCTTTTTTAATACCGCTGCCATTATCAATAACACTCAGTTGATAAAAATTTTCACTAACATCTACAATCTCTAATGTAATCATACCGCCACTTGGGGTATGTCGCAGGGCGTTTTCAATCAAATTACTGAGCACGCGTTCAAGTTTAGCTATGTCGCAAAACACTCGATAATTACAACGTTCAGGTTTAATGACTAAGGACACATTTAATTTATTTGCCTGTAAGCTAAATTTGGCAACCACATCATAAAGTAGTTCACCTAAATTAAACGCTTCTTGCATTATCGACACCTGCCCCTCTTCTAAATGTGCCAGTTCAAAAATTTCATCTATCAGTTGGTTTAGTTGCTTGGTATTGCGCAATACCGTTTGCATATACTCCTGGCGCTGCGCAGGGCTGATATTGTCAGAACTTAACGACAATGTTTCGATAAAACCTTGTATAGACGCTAGAGGTGTACGCAAGTCATGGGAAATATGGGCAAGGAGTTCGCGCCGAGTTTGCTCATTTTTAGCAACACTATCAAATTGGGCATTTATTTTACTGACCATTTGCGTATACATGCAGCCTAAGCGCTGAATTTCACTGTGACTGTTTTTTTGCCATGACGTTAACTGCAGTGCACTACTATCAAAGTTATTATCAATAAGCTGCTGCATTTCACCGTGCAGTTTACGGATAGGGGCGGTGAAATAACGAAATAAACCCAACATTAAGATAAACAAAAAACTCAGTAAGGCGACTGATATCAGCACATAGGCTTCAACCTTATAGTTAAATTGGGTGGCGTTAAAAACATTATCGTATTGCTCGCCAGCAACAATGACATATAAATACCCCGTTAATGAAGCGCCGTTGAATACCGGAGCGGCTGAAAAGATTTTCTGACGATTATTATGACGAGGATCATCGCCTAAAATAGGTAAAGGTGCTTGATTTTGAATGAGTGACAGTATTGGTTGTATATCTACTTTATTACGCTTGATCAGGGACTTATCAGCAGAATAAGTTAAGATATTGCCTTTTGCGTCTAAAAAATAGAACTCAAATGCTGGACCTAAAACCATTAAGGTATGAAATAAATTCTCTAGTGCGCTTTGCTCATAGACGCCTTGTTGTAATAAAGGGTTATCACGAGCTAAGTTGGCGGCTAACGATATGTGTAATCGCTGTTGAGATTGGTATCTTAATTGTTCGCTTACTTGTTCTGACCAAACATAAAAGAGCATGGCGATAGCAACAAAGACTAAGCACAAAGAGATAGATAACCGCTGATAAAGCGATAGTTTCACACACTTACTCCTTGACGATTAAATTTATACCCTACCCCCCAAACTGTTTGCACAATTTCAGGATGAGTCGCGTCTTTTTCTAGCTTATTACGCAAACGGTTAATATGAGAATTAACGGTATGTTCATAGCCGCTGTGATGATAGCCCCAAACAGAGCTAAGCAACTGCGCTCGCGAAAACACTTGGTCGGGATGTGACGCTAAATACACCAGTAAATCAAACTCTGTTGACGTTAAATCGAGGATATTACCGCCAAGGCTAGATTGATGGGTAAGTTGATTGATTTTTAGCTGACCAATCGCTATGGCAGGCTCAGTTTTGGTCTCCGCTTGTTGTTGATGTAACTCACTAAGCAAGTGCACCTTTCTTAATTGGCTGCGCACCCGAGCTTGTAATTCACGCACACTAAATGGTTTCGTCATGTAGTCATCAGCGCCAAGCTCTAAGCCTAAAACTCTATCTGTTTCTGAACTTCTAGACGTTAACATCATAATCGCTTGCTCTGGTTTAGCGTCTCTAAGTTGTCGGCAAATATCTAAGCCAGATATAGTCGGTAACATGACGTCAAGAATGATTAATGAATACTGTTGAGTAAGAGCTTGTTGCAAGCCTTGTTTACCGCAATCACAATGATCCACTTGTAAACACAGCTCTTCTAATTGCACCTTAATTAAGTCTGCAATATCTTGTTCATCTTCAACGAGTAAAATTCTGTCTTTCATTATTCCACCTAACGCACAAAGAGCATTAGGCAGAAAATTTATGGTTAAATAACCACGGCCTAATATTACTCTGTACGAGTAACTGTGATACGTAAGGTAGGGTTATCAAACTTATGCTGACTTGTTAAAACCGACTGGCTCAAACCATCGTCAACCGTGACAACGCCAGCATGCATAGCAACAAAATCAACATCGTCACGACTAGCATTAAATCCTTCCCCACCCGCTGCAGGCCCAGGAATAGTGCTCATTAATTCAGAGTTTTTCTCGGTACCTGCATCATAAGAACTAGTTACTAATGAAATACTTTCGCCAACAGCTAAATTAGTCAATGACATAGCATTAATACCAGTAAATGCGTCATTGGTATTAACCAACATTGTAGCTAATGATAAATGTGTGGGCACTATCAAAACACTTTCAACCATAATAGTCTCAGACATGCCTGGCATTAACACCCCAGCGCCGACACCACTTGCTAGAACAACATCCAAAGCGAGTAAATTGCTGCTATCACCGCTTTCAGCTAAAACCTCTAAAGCAGGAGATGCCATTTCACCAACATTCCACAATGAACCTTCGTTATGGAGCACTACGGTTATAGGAGACATTGGTTGTGAGTTTGTTAAATTAATTACGCTAATATCATAACTGACTACTACAGGGTCAATAATTTGCACAGTTGGTGCATCATCGCTATCAGAGCCACAGCCAGATAACATCAACGATGTGGCAGTCAAGCATATAAGTGCCATATTTTTAAACGGTTTATCCGTTAATTTTGGTAAAGTATTTGAGTTAATTAAGTACATAATCATGACTCCTATTTAACGACAACAGTAACAACAGCTACTGGGTTTAACCAACGATGTACAGTGTTACTTAAATCACTTGCACCACCCATTTCATCAGCATCGCCAACATTGCCTCGATGGATGTGCACATAGGTATTACTTTCAGTTGAGGTGATACCTGCAGCGCCAGTACCTCCAGCCATTCCAGGGTCAACAGGTATGCCTAAAGCACCTGGTGCACCGCCACCATTAATGATTTCATCATTAACTTCTGTGCCAGCATCATAAGCATTAAGAGTAAATGTATAAGTTCCCGCTTCGGTCGGTATCATCCAGCTATTTAAACCAACAAAACCATCATTGGTCGGTAACATCATCGCCGCGATTGATAAATAATCATTGCCCGCAGTTGTCATTAACATTGCCGTGGTCGATTTTCCTGGTGCTAATAATCCTGCTGCTGGGTTTTCACTGATATCTGCAGAGACACTATTGAGCAATGTTACCATTGCTGAAATATCACCACCTTCAGCTAACGCTTGTAGCTCAGTAGATGCCATATCGCCAGTATTAAACATTTTCGCGTCGCCACCATGAGCGGCAACCACTAAAGGCGTGTAGTAAATGCCCTGGGTTGCATTGGTGATAGTGATTTCTAAGTCTGCTGCATAGACACTCTGACTCAATAAAACGCTAGTCAGTAATGAAGGAACAATGCTTGCTGTTAATAATTTAATTTTCATTTTTTAATCCTCAAAGTTAATTTTTATAGGTTAATAGTTGTAAAGTTCTTTGTATTTGAGAATGAGTATGCAGTTTAAATATGGCAATACAGTCACGGAGTTATCACAAAACCATCACAATTTTCAAATGAAAATGTTATCAATATAAATGAAATTTTTTCATTACTTTAAGGTTCGTTAAAAATTTTAACGCGAATTTAATTAGACTAAAGTCGGTTCGCAAATAAGGCATCTATTTGCTATTGTTTTAAAATCAGTCTTGGTCGTTGCTATAAGTCGACTATCTATTTTCTATATAAATCATAAGGATTTTTTATGCCGGGCGATCAAACATATAAAGCAGTGTTGATAGAAGAAGGGGCAGACAAAACGTTTACTCAAACGATTAAAGACCTCAATTTAGCTGACTTACCAGAAAATGATTTATTAATCGATGTGCATTATTCTTCTTTGAATTATAAAGATGCTTTATCCGCTAGTGGTAATAAAGGTGTCACTAAATCGTTTCCTCATACGCCAGGCATTGACGCTGCAGGTATCGTACTTAATGATAAGTCTGGCACCTTTAATGTTGGCGATGAAGTATTAGTCTTTGGCTACGATTTAGGCATGAATACGCCAGGCGGTTTAGCCCAGCGTATTCGTATTCCAGCTGAGTGGGCGGTAAAATGTCCTGATACATTAACGCTAAAAGAGTCGATGATGTATGGCACGGGTGGCTTAACCGCGGCGCTTTGCGTGCAAAAGTTAGAACTAATGGGCGCAACACCTGAAGATGGACCAGTTGCAGTAACCGGTGCTACTGGCGGTGTCGGCAGTACCAGTATCGCGCTACTAAAACAACTCGGTTATTCCGTGGTGGCATTTTCGGGAAAACCAGAACAAAGTGAAAGTTTAATTGCCTTAGGCGCAAGTGAAGTATTACATCGTGATGTTATTAATGAAATAAATGAGCGACCTATGGGACGAGAATTATGGGCCCATGGTATTGATACGTTAGGTGGCGATTATTTAGCAAACCTTTTAAAGCAGATCAAATCTGGCGGTGGTGTTTCAGCTTGTGGTTTGGCTGCGTCACCATTTTTTAAATTAAACGTATTTCCATTTATTACTCGCGCTGTTTCACTGCTCGGTGTTGATTCAGTTTATATCCCGTTAAAAGCTAAACAACATATTTGGCAACGTGTAGCAACGGATATGAAATTGCCTAATTTAAGCGACTTTGCCCAAGAAATAAGTTTGGCGCAAGTCCCTGAGTATTTACAACGATTTATCGCCGGCAAAGTTGTTGGCCGTTATGTCGTAAATGTGAAAGATGCTTAACGAGTCTGTATTAGTAAAGATATAAACAACAAAAATGCGCCACTTGGCGCATTTTTTAGTTACAGCCTGTTGATCATATAATCGAGTCAACTGTTATAAAGCCTTTGAAAATCCTTAACCTCAAATCCATTTAAAAATTGATCACCAATTTTTAAAACGGGAACACCACGATAACCTGTTTGGTTAAATTCTTTTTTACCTGCCGGGTTACTGACATTGCAAAGCCGATATTTAATGCCTTGTTGATCTAAATACTTTTTTGCTGTTTCACAGTGCGGACAGCGATTCATGGTGTAAAGAATAATTCGTTTCATGATGCTTTAGACTTTTAAATTTAGTTTTAATTATAAGCAAGTATAACATTGCTAATAAAAAAATAGATGCTGAATGATCTTAAGTTGTTATTCCTTCGTTTAATTAATCACTGTTTGAGAAATAACCTTGGGAAATTAAAATGAATATTACTTGTGTACAAAAAGCGACTGTAATCTATTACAACAATAACTCTCTTGAACTAATGCAAGATTCGCTATCAGTAAATCAAGGTAAAGATGGTCGTATTATTTTACCTGGTGCATTTAAACAAGGTAAGTCGATTATCGCGGTATTTGAAGGGGAATGTAAAATGCTCAACAAACTTGGCGATAGAATAATTAGCAACATGCTAGTTGCCTAGTTAAGTTTCCTAGTTAAAATGCATAGTTAAGTTAGACAGTTAAGTTAGATAGTTTAACCGGCCAGTTAAATTGCAAGACGAGTTAATAGCTCGATTAAATAGTTAAGTAATATGGATATTACTTTGTAACTACTGAATTGGATTTACTAG
This sequence comes from Colwelliaceae bacterium BS250, assembly GCA_040779355.1. GTDB lineage: Bacteria > Pseudomonadota > Gammaproteobacteria > Enterobacterales > Alteromonadaceae > Thalassotalea_A. The sequence continues at coordinate 386,723 of JBFONS010000001.1, forward strand.
CACCACCCTATTCGCCATTGATCAATTTCTTTTAAATCACGCCAATTAATGTCATATTCGCAGTTGTTAATTTCTGCGCGTATCACGCACTTTATTACCAATTTGTTTTCATCGTACTCGACATCAATGATTGTAAAATGTTTTTCTTTATTCACTACATCAAGCTTTGTCCACTTGCTTAACAGTAGTTTTTTTGGTGACACTTTATTCATAATTCACTTACTCATTTTATATAAATAACTTAGTAACTAATGTATACGAATAAACAATAAAAATAGTTTGATTAATTAATTACCGAGTATAAAAAAGCCCTCGAAGAGGGCTGGATAATAATAATAGTAAAGCGAATTCTAAATACTCATGCGACAAACTGATGCGACAAACTAAGTATTTTTCATTTCTAATTTAACCGCTTCAATAATTGCACTCGGTTTAGTTAAATATAAATTATGGTTTAACAATACTAATTGTTCATCAACGGCGAGCATTAATGCGGGGAAAGCGCTGGTTTGGGTTAACTCTTGCATTTCAGCAATATCACCCATGGTATATTCAGCTTCTTTGCTTAACTCATTTTTAAATACTTTTTTCGGCGGAGATAATTTAAAACCTGTTAATGTCGTTTCAAAATCTTCAGCGCAGTTAAGGGCATTACCTTCAATAAAGTGTTCTTTTTGCAAAGCATTTAACACATCTAAGGCTTTTTCTGGTTGCTTATATTGCATCCAAGCCATAACGTTTGCAGTCATGGTTGCATCTTGCTTGGCGTCAGCAAAGTGAGTGTAGTCTTTACCAAAGTTTGCTGCAGTTTGTTTAGATACTGCATCAACTTGCTGCTGTCCTGGACTATCACTGCCATCATAATGGGCCGTGTGCCATAAATTAACAGTCATTTCAGGATATACTGCGACTATTTCATTTACTAATTGTGTTGTTGCATAACTCCACGGACAGTGAGAGTCGTAGATAAAAAATAATTCAGAGTTCATTTTGTGATTCTTGCCAATAAGTTAATTAACGTAATTTTAAATAGTTTAGCAGTAATATGCTATTAGCAATTAGAATTTTTTGTTTGAAATTGTTAAAAATACTAAGTTTTCTTTGTTAAATGGAGCAAATTTCAAGCCTTCTATTTCAAATGTTGTAGATCTAGCGTATAACGGCGCTATGAAGATCCCAAAAAGAATACAGCCACTCGTTGATGATGGCTTAGTTGATGAAGTTATTTGCCAATTAATGAGTGGCAAAGAGGCTACTGTGTACATGGTACGCTGTGGTACTGACATTGTTTGCGCTAAAGTATACAAAGAAGCCAATAAGCGCAGCTTTAAAAAAGCAGCGACATACCAGGAAGGTCGTAAGAGTAAAAACAGCCGCCGTGCACGTGCGATGGAAAAAGGCTCTAAATACGGTAGAGGCCAGCAAGAAGAAGCTTGGCAAAATGCAGAGGTTGATGCTTTAAATTTATTAGCCGATGCCGGGGTGCGAGCACCACAAGCGTATGGTTGTTATGATGGCGTGCTCTTGATGGAATTAATTACCGATGATGAAGGCAATGTTGCGCCTCGTTTAAATGACGTAAGTATGTCACGCGAGCAAGCAATAGAAGACTTTGAAGAGGTTATTATTTATGTTCTACGTATGCTCTGTGCGGGCGTAATACACGGTGATTTATCAGAATTTAACGTGCTTGTAGATGCCTATGGCCCAGTTATTATCGATTTACCACAAGCAGTAGATGCGGCAGCGAACAATAATGCTAAAGCCATGTTGATTCGCGATGTTGAAAACATGACCAACTACTATGGCCAATTCGCCCCTGAATTACTCAGTACGCGATTTGCCTTAGAGATGTGGGCACTTTATGAAAAAAGTGAGCTAAGCCCAGAAACAGAACTCACCGGCATATATGAAGATCCAAAAGAAGAAGCTGACGTCGAGAGTATTTTAGACGAAATTAAAGCCGCTTTTGAGGAAGAAGAAGCTAGGCTAGAGCGAATTAGAGAAGCGAATGAAGTTGAGTAAGTCTTAGCAACTGCAGCAACCATCATAACTAAATTAATCACTACAAAAATGGCTATATCGAATTGATATAGCCAATTCAACAAATATCAAATTATGGCCATTTGCTTAAAAAGCAATACTTTCACCATGCATAGGAATTTCCACTTCAATACCTTTATCTTGCCAAAGCTTTTCAGATAACGCATCTAAGGCATCTGCTTCACCATGAACAAGAACGGCCTTCGACATATGTTTAAAGTTAGACATCCAATCGACAAGCTCTGCCTGCCCTGCATGCGCAGAAAATCCATTTAACGTTTCTACATTTGCTTTAACGATAAGTTCTTCGCCAAATAACTTAATATGCTTAGCACCATCAACGATTAATCGTCCTAGAGTACCTTGTGCCTGATAACCAACAAATACTAAGGTATTGTTGTGATCCCATATTCTGTGTTTAAAGTGATGGGTGATCCGGCCGCCATTACACATACCACTACCGGCAATAATGATTGCGCCTTTTTTGATTTTGTTTATCGCCATCGAATCTTCCGGAGATACCGTTACACTTAACGATGATAAGAAATTTTTCAATAACGTTTGTTCACCACTATGCAGCTTTTTAACGCCTTCGCAATCAAGTGTCGTCATCCATTTGTCATAAACTTTAGTGACTTGGGTAGCCATAGGGCTATCAAGAAAAATTTGCCAATTGTCTAACTCCCCCGCATGTTGTAATTTCCCTAAATACAACAACAGTTCTTGGGTACGGCCTACAGCAAATGCAGGGATCATTACATTGCCACCACGAGCCATGGCATTAGTTAGTATGTCTTTAAATTGATTTAAGGTGTCGCCTAACGGTCTGTGCTCTCTATCACCATAAGTGCCTTCCATAAGAACAATATCGGCATCGTTTAATACCGCAGGATCATTCATAAGCAAGGTGCCTTTCTTGCCTAAATCACCAGAAAAAACTAAGGTTTTTTTCTTACCTTTTTCTTGAAAGACTAACTTAATGATTGATGATCCTAATATATGGCCAGCATCAAAAAATTGAACATTAGCGTTTGGTGTAAGTGCAACCGTTTTTGTATAAGTCACAGGCACACACAATGACAATGTATTTAATACATCATCTTTATCATATTTTGCTGCAAGCTCTTCTTTACCTTTTCGTCTAAGTTTTCTATTCACTCGCTCTAAATCTTGCTCATATAAACTGAGTGCATCAAATAACATGATTGGTAATAATTCAGCGGTCGCTTCGGTGCAGTAAATATCACCATCAAAACCATTATGAACTAACACAGGTAAACTCCCTGAATGGTCTAAATGAGCATGAGATAAGATAACAGCATCAATAAGCATAGGATTAAATTCAAACTGTTCATCGTTCATCTTTTCCTTTGCACGTCTTCCTTGATGTAAGCCACAATCAAGCAAAACTCTTCCGAATGCCGAAGATTTGAGTAAATGACAAGAACCTGTCACTTCTTGTGCTGCGCCGTAAAAGGTTATGGTAGCCATGATTTAATTATCCTTATGAAAAATAGCGGTTCAACTCAACAACAATTGCTTGTAGTTATACTATTTATAATAGTATTTTCATCAGTATAGTTTGTTCAAGATCAAATGAGATGAAAACAGAGTGTTACGGGATTGTTCATATTTCCCACAGTATCATGGCAAATATATAGCTAGAGTACGGTGATGTTAAGTCGAATAAATTTAATTTGTTTTAATGTATCTAACTATCTATAATTTATAAAAAATAATTATAATAGAGGTCATTCAATGTTAGACCAACCGGTTGACGATGCATCCACAAGCAACTCCCTATCTACAATGGTAAGCAGCAATGACAAAATCGCTGAAGCCAGTAATTTTATTAAGGGAGAAATTGACTACCTTAATAATTTTTATAGCTTAGTTATAGAATTTTTCATTCAAAATAGTTTCAAAATTGCTGGTGCTTTCATCATTTTGCTCATCGGACTTTTGTTCGCTAGTAAGCTATCTAAGTTGGTATTAAAATTATGCCAACGAAATAATATCGACATTACCCTAAGTCGTTTTATTGCCAGTGCTACAAAAATGCTTATTGTCATACTGATTGTTATTATCGCCTTGGGAAAGCTTGGCGTTAGCTTAACGCCATTTATTGCTGCTATTGGGGCTTTATCATTAGGTGCAGGTTTAGCGCTGCAAGGTTTACTATCAAACTATGCTGCTGGTTTCAATATTGTATTAACACGCCCTTTTGTGGTTGGAGATACCATTAAAGTTCATGGTGTTTCAGGGGTAGTGAAAGAAGTTCTATTAGCTTATACCAACCTTTGTGATGAAGACGGAGTAGTGATCACCATTCCTAATAAACACATTGTTGGAGAAGTTTTACATAACTCCAGACATGACTCACTGCTGGAATTGTCGGTAGGGATTTCTTATGATCATGACCCATTAGAGGTAATTAAATTATTGGCACCAATCATTAACAAATTAGATATTGTCAGTGAGCATAAAAAGCCCCAGATAGGTATTGGAGAATTTGCTGATAGCGCTATCGTTATTAGTATTCGACTATGGACGCCAACAATAAATTTTTATGCGTCAAAATATCAAGCTAATGAAGTGATTTACCAGAGCCTAACTGAGGCAAACATTAAAATTCCTTATCCACAAAGGGATCTGCATATTATTAACACCAATAACCTGGCTGTTTAAACTATTTTTTCAATGGCGTAAATATGTTATATCTAATGATGTTATAAAACAGAAAAACGCTTAGGTGAAAAGTAAAGTAGCTTCTAGGCTAACATCTACAGGCATGCAGTAGCAGTGAACATTAATACGTTTCTAATAATAGCCAGGTTAATTTTGTCCCTTAGTTTGGCGCTAAATGATATACACTTACTTTAAACAATAATAATTTTTAAGAATAACGGATGCCTATTATGAAAAAAACCATTATATTTTTAGCTATTTCAACGTTAAGTTTTTCTGCTATTGCAGAAGAATCAAGCTGGCTTGATGATTTGAAAAATTTCGTCGGATTAGGTGATGATAAAACACAAACCGCTGCCGAAGATACTCCAGAAACGCCGAACACGGATGTTTTAGTTGCAGCTAAAGATCAAAGCCTTACCGCTGAAACGTCAGCAATGCCCAGCACTGACGGTTTAGTAAGCATGTTAACTAGCTCATTGGGTGTTAGCACTGACCAAGCATCGGGAGGCATGGGGGCTATTTTTAATTACGTAAAAGATAATGTTTCAATGGATCAATTTAGTCAGCTTACGGGATCATTACCAGGTGTTGATGGACTTATTGGCCAAATGCCTGACATTAGTCAGCTTAGCTCAGGTTCTAGCGAAGGTTACGGCGGTTTACTTGATAAAGCGTCAGAATATAGTGATTCAGTAAAATCGGTTAATGATGTGAAAAAGCAATTTGAAGCCTTAGGTTTAAAGCCTGAAATGATCAGCAGCTTTGTTTCAAGTGCCCAGAGCTATTTGGACACTGAACCAGGGCAACAAGCAAAACAAGTGTTAACTGACGGCATAGGTAAACTTGTCGGCTAGTTATGCCACCTCAAAGCCAGAAACGAAAAAGCCCGTTACGTCAGTAACGGGCTTTGTTCTTTGTAATGGCGGTTAACATCATGGACGATGTTATGTGGTTTTCACAGGGATGTGATTAAAACCTGGAGTATCGAGCAAGCCAGAAACGAAAAAGCCCGTTACGTCAGTAACGGGCTTTGTTCTTTGTAATGGCGGTGAGTATGAGATTCGAACTCATGTTAGGGATAAACCTAAACTCGCTTTCCAAGCGAGCGCCTTCAGCCGCTCAGCCAACTCACCAAATTTTGTTTGTAAAGCTGATTTTAACCGGCTAAGGAACAGTCGGTTGAATTCAACGCTACATAATATCTAGAGGCGCGTATGTTATGGAAATTTTCTAACATGCGCAAGTATAAATAGTTGATTATTTAACTATTTATACTGTTTATTTATTTTGCTTATATTTATGTATTGTTTACTTGGCTAAGTTTTAACTTAGCAGCGAAGTCTAACATGCGGTTTAACGACTTCAGAGCTCCGTTGCGCACATCCATATCAACAAACACTTCACGACCTGCTGGGTTGACTAAAGCATCGTGAATTGCTTTTAAGCCATTCATAGCCATCCAAGGACAATGAGCACAACTTTTACATGTAGCGCCCTCACCCGCGGTTGGTGCTTCAAAGAATTCTTTGTCTGGGCACAGCTGCTGCATTTTATAAAAAATACCTCGATCGGTTGCTACGATGAATTTTTTATTTGGCATATCTTGCGCGGCTTTGATCAACTGACTCGTTGAACCAACAGCGTCACCTAAATCAATAATATCAGCAGGTGATTCTGGGTGCACTAAAATAGCAGCATCAGGATGTAATGCTTTCATGTCTATTAACGCTTTAGTTTTAAACTCATCATGAACAATACAAGCACCATCCCACATGATCATATCGGCATCGGTTTGTTTTTTAATATAAGCGCCTAGATGCTTGTCTGGACCCCAAAGAATTTTTTCACCTTGGGCGTCTAAATGATCAACGATTTCTAACGCACAAGACGAAGTAACTATCCAATCGGCACGAGCTTTAACTTCTGTAGAGGTATTTGCGTAAACAACTACCGTTCTGTCAGGGTGTTGATCACAAAATGCATTGAACTCTGCAATTGGACAACCTAAATCTAAAGAACAGGTGGCTTCAAGCGTCGGCATAACAACATTTTTTTCCGGTGTTAATACTTTAGCTGTTTCGCCCATAAATTTAACACCAGCAACCAATAAGGTTTTTGCTGGGTGTTGATTACCGAAACGAGCCATTTCTAATGAATCTGCAACACAGCCACCGGTTTCTTCAGCAAGCGCTTGAATTTCAGGGTCAGTGTAATAATGAGCAACGAGTACAGCATCTTTTTCAATAAGCAGTTGTTTGATCTTTGCTTTGTAATCTACTTTTTCAGCGTCATTTAATGGCACTGGCTTGGCAGGAAAGGTGTAATCAAAATCTACAGCTAAAGTGGTTTCTAACATGTTTATAGAGCTCGTATCGGATATATTCAATAATGGCCGACATTATAAAAGATTAGCGCTTAAATGTGTAGTGAATAGAATGGGGAAATATTAGTAAATAAATATTTAGCTATAAACATTAAAAGCCTCAGGCTTTATTAACACTTACTGGGAATGTTTAAATTTTTGCTTCGTTTGAAAGTGTGGATACTTTGGGTATAAACGTTAAAAGCCCTAGGCTTTTTTAGACTTACTGGAATATTTAATATATTTGGATAGTTTGGATAGTTTGGATAGTTTGGGTAGATTTGTAACCACTTTCTAAGGAGGAGAAGAAAGTGGTCGGCCGTGAAGGATTTGAACCTTCGACAAATTGGTTAAAAGCCAACTGCTCTACCAGCTGAGCTAACGGCCGACATAATATCGAATGTGCGAAGTTTAAATAGTTAACCACTTTATACATTTAATAACTATCATAGAAAACTATAATAACTATCAAAGCATTTAAAGTGGTCGGCCGTGAAGGATTTGAACCTTCGACAAATTGGTTAAAAGCCAACTGCTCTACCAGCTGAGCTAACGGCCGACATATTTAAAACTTTGCTGAAAAAACTAACTGACCATTTAATTTACAATTTAAGTAAAAGAAGTGGTCGGCCGTGAAGGATTTGAACCTTCGACAAATTGGTTAAAAGCCAACTGCTCTACCAGCTGAGCTAACGGCCGACATAGTTTTTTCTACAGAGAGGTTGGTGCCTCAATGCGGGGCATATAATACCCATATAAAAATTTAGTGCAACAACAAATTTCAGTTTTTTTTAAAAATATGTCTAGTTGCTTAAAAACAAAGCAGACAGAGCAAGTATTAGCCACTATTTGTAACAATTTGTAGTCAAATTACAAACTTGATAAACGTGCCTTGGCTAATTGTGCCGCTGAGGTATCTGCGTATTCTTTTATCAAACGATTATAAATCGACTTAGCTTTACTATTATTTTGTTGTTTTTGCGCAACCATGCCTAATTTAAGCATTGCGTCACTACGCTTACTTGAATTTTTAAAGTTGTTAATCACAATAGTAAATTCAGCTTCTGCGGTCGTTAAATCACCTTTATTAAATAAAAGTTGTCCTAACCAATAATGGGCATTGGCCGAATAACTCGAATTAGGGAATTTTTTATTAAATACAGAAAACTCTTTAATCGCTTGTTCGTACTGTTTTTCTTTCAAAACAAGATTTACGGCATGATCATACGCATCATTTTCAGATAAATTGTTTGAATAATTAACAGTTCCACCAGAATTTACTGATGAATTTGCAGCAACTTGAGGTGGCGCAGCAGTAAGTCGTCGATCAATTTCTTGATACAACTCTCGTTGACGCTGTAAAATTTGATCAATAGTGTGGGCTTGTTCTTCGGTAACCCCTCTTAGTTCACTCAATTCAGTTTGCAGTTCACCGATTTGCTGTTGCATATCGTTTAATGCTCGATTACGAGTGGCTAGAGTGCGTTGTAGACTATCAACATCAGTATTACTGGCATAAGCCGTAGCTGATGGATTAATGTCTGTAACAGGGGCTGGTTCAGCTGCTAGTGCATTACCTGCACTAACAGCTACCGTTAAACCTAGTAATAGATTATACGATTTCATTTAATTACCTAGTGATTTGTATCCAAGGATACAAATGTAATTAGTATACTAATACCGCACGGCGGTTTTTAGAGAATGCAGCATCGCTACGATCGCTAACTGCAGGCTTTTCTTCACCGTAACTAACAGTTTCGATTTGAGAAGATAAAACACCAGAGTTTTCTAGGTATTTTTGAACAGCTTGTGCACGACGTTCGCCAAGAGCAATGTTGTACTCAGGAGTACCACGTTCATCAGCATGACCTTCAACAACAACGCGAGCGTTACTGTTAGATACTAAAAATGCAGCGTGTTGATCTAAAAGAGCAGTAATTGAACCGTCAAGCTTAGATGTATCGAAGTCGAAGTAAATTGTGTTAGAACTTGCTAATTTAGCTTGCTCTTGGGCTTTAAGTTGCTCTAGTTGTGCAACTTCAGCAGCAGCAGCCGCGTCTGCAGCAGCAGCTTGTTGATCTTGTTCAGCTTGAGCGGCAACAGCAGCCTGGTTAGCCGCAATTTGTGCTTCTTCATCAGTTGTATCATTTGAGCTACATGCCGCTAATGCCATTAATGGTAATGCTACAGCAATGCTTTTAACTAATTTGTTTAAACGCATTTTCTTTCCTTATATTATTGAAGTTCTAAATTTAAAATTTTGTTGTTATTATAAAAATGGTGACCAAGCTGGTGCTTTTACCTGACCATTTTTCGCCGGCAAACGTGCTTTAAAACGTCCATCAACTGATACCAATCCTAGTACCTGCCTATTATTGTGCAAGGTACTATAAATTATCATGCCACCATTAGGGGCAATACTTGGTGATTCATCCAAACGGGTTTTGGTTAATACCTGCATACCGTTGTTTGAATTTAATCCTTGCTTCGCAAGATGGTATTGTCCTTGTGTTCTATTCACCATAATGAGTTGATTACCATCAGGGGTTATTGAACCACCAAGGTTCATTTCACCATCGAATGTTAATCTAGCCACTTTACCATTGGTTAAATTTACGCGATATAACTGCGCTTTGCCACCCCTCTCTGAAGTAAATACTAAAGAATTTCCATCTGGGCTCCAATTTGGCTCTGTATCAATGGCTCTATGACGGGTAATACGGCGTAATTTTTTGCTGGCTATGTTCATCACATAAACTTCTGGGTTACCATCTTTTGATAGTACCAGGGCCATCTCATCTCCTTTAGGAGACCATCTTGGCGCACCATTAATGCCTTTAAAACTACTCAGCACTTCACGTTGTGCAGTATAAATATTTTGAATATAGATTTGTGCTTGGCGTTTTTCGAATGTTACGTAGGCAAGCTTAGTGCCATCTGGTGACCAAGTTGGCGACATTAACGGCTCAGGAGAACTTAAAAGTACTTGTTCGTTGTAACCATCATAGTCAGCAATGACTAACTGATATTTCTTAGCACCACTATCACGCACAATCACATAAGCAATTTTAGTTAAGAATGCACCGCGGGTACCGGTTAGTTTTTCAAAAACACCATCAGATATTTGATGCGCTTTAGCACGAAATAATTTCCCAGTAATATACTGAGTTGGACGAGAATTAATTAAAACATGATCATTACTTTGTACTAACTTACCATTTTGTAATGCACGTGCATTGCCGTCAGTCATCTGACCGCGAATAATATCAACCAATTTAAATGACACTAAATAGCTATTCGGCGATACTTCTTTAATATTGCCCATCACGAGTGCTTCAACACCTAAATCAGACCAGGCTTGGTAATCAATATCGGCAACATTGGTCGGTTGCTGCGGCATTTTTAAAGAGCTGATCGGATTAAACTTACCACTGCGCAGTAAATCTTCACTGATCACCTTGGTAATATTTTCAGGTAGTTGCGAGGTACCCTCATAAGTAAATGGTAACACCGCAATAGGTCTTGCAGTGTTAACACCACCAGTGATCACTAATTCAAGCTCAGCATGAGCAGTTGATAACGTGCATGAAAGGATTAAAAATCCAGCCAATAATTTTTTAAACATGATAATTATGTACTTCCTTTATAAATACTTCTAATTCATTGCGACTAAATTGTATATTAAAACTCTGGTGCAATGGTCAAGCTTAACTTGGTCATTTGGTTATATACCAAGGGATCTTTTGACATTGGCATTTGCACAACTTTAAATACAGCTTTTATTGCAGCATCACACACTATTCGGTCGCCTTTACTTGAAGTAGCGTTCAAGACTAAACCGTTTGATGCTAACGATACTTTCAATACACATGTTTTGCCGCGCATTGAATCATCTTTAATTAACTTGTTATTAATCGCATTAACCATTAATACACTGTATTTATCTACTTCACTCATCACCTGCTGGCTACGAGCATTTTGACGAGCAGCCATTTCTTGTTGCATTTGTTGTTCTAATAAATTTTCTTGTTCTGCGCGTTCTGCAGCGTCTTTCTTACGCTTGGCGTCTTCCGCTTTTTTACGTTTATCATCAGCAAGTTTCTTACGGCGACGTTCATCAGCCGCTTTTTTCTCAGCAGCTTCTGCTTTTAGGCGTTTTGCTTTCGCATCAGATGCGGCCTTTTCAGACTTTTTACGCTCTTCTACAATTTTCTTCCGCTTTTTCTCTTCAGAGACAGCATTCGCTTTCGATTTTTTAGCTGCTGCATCGGCTTTTTTCTTTTCAACTTCTTTCTTTTTGCGATCTTTCTCTAGCTTTTTAATTTTATCCGCTTCTTGTTGACGCTTTTTCTTGGCGTCATCAGCTCTGCGCTCAAGATCTTTAATACGTTTGTCTTCGCGAGCTTTAGTGGCTGCTTTTTCTTTACGAATTTTATCCACTTGTTGCTGTAATTTACTTTGGTCAATAACCACAGCATCTATCACTTGCATTGCTTTTTTCGGTTGTGGTTTCGCTTTAGGTGTAAAATCGGCATTAACGAGGAGGAATATGCCAAGTATTAAATGAATACCAACAGCTGCAGCAACAGCAATTAAGGTGGTTTGCTTGGCATCTTTACCATCAGGAAGATAGGTAAATACTGACATGCATTTATTAACAATATCAGCGATCATTTTTTTAAAGACAGCAATCACCTCAACTCTCCGGCGTGTCTGTCATTAATCCAACTGACGGTACACCTGCATTTTGCAGCAACACCATAAGTTGAATTATTGAATTGTATGAAACATTACCATCACCGTTAACAACAACAGGTGTGTCAGGGTCTACTTGTAAACGAGCTTGAACTAACGTTGCTAATTCATCAGGAGATAACGCTTCACTCTTACTATCACCAACATTAAGGTAGAATTTACCATCAATATCAACGCTAGCCACAAGAGGCGGCTTAGAGTCTTGATCTAAAGCCTCTGAATCAGCTTTAGGTAACTCTACTTTTACCCCTTGCGTAACTAATGGTGCGGTAACCATAAAAATGATCAATAACACCAACATTACATCAATATAAGGGACAACGTTTATTTCGGCAACTCGTTTGCGCTTAGCTCTAACGTACATGATTAACCCTACTACCCTTGAGTCTTATTTAACCCAACGGATTGGCGTTGTAATATGCTTGAAAATTCTTCGACAAAATTACCGTAGCTGTTTTCAAGCCTTTCGACACTGTGAGAGAAACGGTTAAATGCCATTACCGCAGGAATAGCCGCAAATAAGCCCATAGCCGTTGCAATCAAAGCTTCAGCAATACCAGGCGCGACCATAGCAAGAGTGGCTTGTTGTACAGCACCTAAGGCGATAAAAGAATTCATAATACCCCAAACAGTACCGAATAAACCTATGTATGGGCTGATAGAACCTACATTTGCTAGAAATGACAAGTGTGTTTCAAGCTTGTCTACTTCACGTGATAGTGCAACACGCATCGCTCGATGAGTGCCATCAATTACGGCTTGCGGACTTGAATCTTGAGTTTTACGGATACGAGCAAACTCTTTAAAGCCCGAAACAAATAAGGCTTCAATACCGTCGATATTACCTCGAGCGGTTATTTCTTTATAAAGTTTACTTAAATCGGCACCAGACCAAAATTTATCTTCAAAGCTCAGTGATTGCACTTGGGCTTTATTTAACGCTTTGCTACGTTGAATAATCATGGTCCACGAGGCGATTGAAAAACCAAGTAAACACATCATTACCGATTTAACCAGTAAACTTGCTTGTAAAAATAAATCAAAAATTGATATTTCAGCGTGCACTTTGTAAAGCTCCTAAAATTGTATCGGGAATAGCACATGGCTTGGCGCGTAATAAATTAACGCTGGCAACTAACACATTAATTTCACACAATAGTTGTGAGTCTTGATTAATGATTTGTTGATTAAATACCAAGCTGGCTTTCTTTAATGTTGAGATTGTTGTTTTAATGGTTAGTAGATCATCTAATTTTGCGGATGCTTTATTGTCCATCTCCACTTTTCTGACCACAAAACCTAAGTTTTGTTCCAAGAAAAATGATTGATTAATACCTAAGCTTCTTAACCATTCAGTACGAGCTCTTTCTGAAAACTTTAAATAGTTAGCATAATACACAATACCGCCGGCATCTGTATCTTCGTAGTAAACGCGCAACTGGTAATTGAAGTTTTTATTATTATCCGTCATCACAACTTAAAATGATTCTGTTATTGCTGTTATATTACGCGAATGTAGACCCTACACTCAAGCGCTAGCAGGTATTTAAAAGCACTTTTTTTAAGTTATTTAATAAAAGGTTGCACAAAACCAAACTAAACGACAAACAATCAAGATAAATCAATTACTTTTATTTATTCATAAATTTCCCATAAAACCATTATTATCTCAAAAAAACAGCCTGGATTAATGAATAACCATGCATTAAAATTACAAAAAATAAAATAACGCATTAGTTTTACTAATGAATAAGGCTAATTTTATTAGTTTGTTAACATTGCTATAAATTTTTATCATAGCGCCATCTTTTGAACATCCCTTGTTATCAAATTTTGTTCTTTGATTTATTTAACTTCCTACTTCAACAACTTGTTGAGCCCGCTAAATTAGCGGGCTTTTTTTTACCCTCAGGGATGAGGGTATGCAAATCACCATGGATGGTTGTTAGATTTGTAGACGCCCTTACAACAACATAACACTTATATTGGCCTCATGATTTAAGATTTGTAGACGCCCTTACAGCAAGCACCCTCCTATTTAAATTGACCTCATGGTAAAAATCTACGGCCGACAGGATGAAGGTATGCAAATCACCATGGACCGTTCATTCACATCCATGTGATCACGGCATTAATAAATCCCTTTATGTCATGGTTTTAGATTTGTAGACGCCCTTACAGCAAACACCTCCTTAACTTGACCTCATGGTTGTTAGATTTGCAAACGCCCTTACAACACCCCCCTCATAACTTGACCTCATGGTTTTTAGATTTGCAAATCCCCTTGCACAACATATAACCTATATTGACCTCATGGTTTTTAGACTTGTAAATCCCTTTCAACAATAACTCACCTTTATGTACAGCTTTTACATGCCTAAATCCCATACCGCAATCAATCACTTTGTATTAATGACGATAAACCCGCCCTCAAGCCTAAAACTCATGCAATTCACTAATACTTTTGCCTCAACATAAATATCTACTTTTAATCTTTACCAATAATCAGTAAGTTATACCTATTAGAAACTCTTAGTAATACAACATGCAACTAACCGATAAACATGTCATTGAGCAAGCAAACGCCTGGATGCAAAATAATAAAACCATTTGGCTTTGCACTATATTAAATACTTATGGCTCAGCTCCACGGCCAATAGGGTCATTATTTATCACTGATGGTGAGCAAAGATGTGGATCTATATCTGGTGGCTGTTTAGAGGATGCATTTGTTACTATGCTCAACAACGGCGAATTCCAACAATCTAGTGATATTTTTACCTATGGTAACCATGCAATAGAACAAGATATCGTAAGAGAACTGCCCTGTGGTGGTACCATTCGGTTGTTAGTTGAATGTTTCATATCGAATCAAGAAAATCAGCATCATTTAACGTCACTACTCGAGTTAGCGAATAAACAACAACCATTTACTCGTACCATCAACCTGCAACAACAAAGCAAATGTCTAAACAAAATCTCGGGTGAAAATATTCCTGCCATTTATGAAAGTACTGATGTTGTAGTATTAGCTTATGCGCAAGTATTTTCATTACTGTTAGTGGGTATTGGTCAAGTTACTGAGCATATTGCCCAACTAGGGTTAATGGCAGGTTTCGAAGTTAAATTATGTGATATGCGTAAAGAGCTTGCCTCGAGTTGGCGATTTACAAAAGAAAACGGTGGCGTTGATGTTGATTGGATGTCGCCAGACTTGTTTGTTGAAAAGTATAGTAATAAACGTAGCGCCGTTTTAGCATTAGCACATGATCCTCGCATCGATGATCCTGCGCTGATGAGCGTATTCGATACAGACTCATTTTACATAGGTGCTATGGGATCCCATAAAACCAGCGCAAATAGAAGTGAGCGCCTGCAACGTATTTGTGAGATCACACCCGAGCAACTAACAAGACTCCACGCCCCTATTGGTTTACATATTGGCAGTAAAACACCGGTTGAAATTGCTATTTCAACACTTGCCGATATTATTCGAGTTAAAAATGGCATTGCAAAAGGTAAAGTATGAGTGAAAATGTTGCCTTAGTGCTTGCCGCAGGATTCTCGCACAGATATGGAAGCGATAAACGATTTTCAGGCAAAGACTCACCACTTATATTACAGACATTAACAAAAGTATTATGTCATTTCGATACAGTTTATCTAGTGCATCGCTTTGATGATGACGACCTAATCAATTTACTTGCCGGCTATAATGTTACTTTAATTGCCGCCCCAGATAATGAAATTGGTTTAGGTATTAGTATTGCTGCGGGCAGCAAACATATAGCAAACATTAATGATAAAACTAATGATAAAACGGCCAAACATCCCATTAATAGCATAACGATATTTTTAGCCGACATGCCCTTTATTGGTGATGACACAATTGCAAAAATATTAAAGCAAGCCGATCCAGATACGATCATCCGTCCGCTTTATAATAATAAACCGGGTCATCCCGTTTGTTTCGGCTCAAGCTTCATTGCTGCACTTGTTGAATTAACAGGCGACAATGGTGCAGCAGCAATAATTAAAGCGAATAGTAACAATATAAAATACGTTGAAGTGAGTGATATAGGCATTATTAACGATATTGACATCCCCTCTAACTGGCCTTGAAAGTCTAATACACTAATCTTTTAGTAAAGCACGCTTGACATCATAAAATTAAACGCGTACATTTAAGTCAAGTTAGCTTTACATAATATCAAAGAGGTTAGACAAATGAACGATAAAACACAGAACAATTGGTCACAAAATACTAAAAAGAACACAATCAAACTAGCGGCTTGGACTGCAGCATGGACAGTTTCGACCGCAGTTGCTGCCTTTGCGCCCAAGTATATATGGGACTTTAATACCCTACTCACCATTATTGGTGTACTCGTTAACATTGCATTTGGTGTTGGCATGATAATCGCAAATAAAAACCATTTACAGGGGCTGGATGAAATGATGAAGAAAATTCAGCTAGACGCAATGGCTTTCGCACTGGGTATTGGTTTGGTATTAGGCATTAGTTATGAATTACTCGAAGACATTAAATTAATTACCTTTGAGCCAGAAATTTCACATCTATTAATGATCATAGCTGTGACTTATATGGCCGGGATTATTATTGGTCAGCGGAGATACAAATGAAAAATCGTTTAAAAGTACTTCGTGCAGAAAGAGACTGGACCCAAGCACAATTAGCAGAGGCACTCGACGTCTCAAGGCAAACGGTAAATGCCATTGAAAAAGGTAAATTTGATCCAAGTTTACCGTTAGCGTTTAAAGCAGCAAGGTTATTTAAACTTGCCATTGAAGATATTTTTGATGATGAAGTTCAGCACGACTAATATAACAAGCTAGGTAACATTTTAATGTTACCTAGCTATTTATACCACTTGGTATTAGTTAGTAAAAACCAACTCATTTGGTTTATCTAGCAGGCTTATCTAGCAGGCTTATCTAGGCCAAAATGTAAGTAAGCTTTATCCGTTACAATACGGCCACGTGGAGTACGCTGTAAAAAGCCTTGTTGAATTAAAAATGGTTCTATTACATCTTCAATGGTTTCACGCTCTTCACCAATAGCGGCAGCAACATTATCGAGCCCTACCGGACCGCCTGAGAATTTTTCAATAATAGCGAGTAGCACTTTTCGATCCATTAAATCAAAGCCTTCAGTATCAACTTCGAGCATATTTAATGCTTTACATGCTGTGTCTTGACCTACTGGTCCTTGAGTTTTTACTTCAGCATAATCGCGAACTCGTCTAAGTAATCGGTTAGCAATACGCGGTGTACCGCGTGAGCGTTTAGCAACTTCTAATGCACCTTGGTTGTCTAAATCAACATTTAAAAAATGCGCTGAGCGACTCACAATATCTTTTAAATCACCTACTTTATAAAACTCTAAACGTTGCACAATACCGAAACGGTCACGCAATGGCGACGTTAAAGATCCTGCGCGCGTAGTTGCGCCGATAAGCGTAAAGGCAGGTAAGTCTAATTTAATTGAGCGCGCCGCTGGCCCCTCTCCTATCATAAGATCTAATTGGTAATCTTCCATGGCAGGATAAAGAATTTCTTCTACTACAGGGCTTAAACGGTGAATTTCATCGATAAACAAAACATCGTTTTCTTCAAGGTTTGTTAATAGCGCAGCCAAGTCGCCGGCTTTTTCTAAAACAGGTCCCGAAGTAGTACGAATATTAACGCCCATTTCATTAGCAACAATGTTAGCCAGCGTGGTTTTACCTAAACCAGGTGGACCAAAAATAAGTAGATGGTCAAGTGGTTCGCCACGATTTTTGGCGGCTTGAATGAAAATTTCCATTTGCTCTTTTACCGGCTCTTGGCCAGTATAATCAGCCAGCATTTTAGGACGAATAGCCCGGTCTATCGTTTCTTCTTCACGACTTGCCGTTGGCTCTATTATTCGTTCTGGCTGTATAAAGCGATCTGCTTCAATCATAGTGTTACTACCAATTAAATGTTCTTTGTTTATTTTAAAGCATTGACTTAAGGGCGTCGCGTATCAATTCTTCTGACGTCATAGTATCAAGATAAATAGCTTTAACGGCTTTATCGGCTTGTACCGGTTTATAACCTAACGACACTAATGCAGCAATGGCATCATCTTTATTTGATGCGACGCTAACCAATGAGCTATCGGCGGTAATTAAGTCAACAGGCATACCGTCGGTTGCTGGCGTCAACATCTCGTTGCCCCAGTCTTTTAACTTATCGCGCATTTCTATTAACAAACGCTCGGCTGTTTTCTTACCAACACCCGGTATTTTTACTATCGTGCCAGCATCATCAAGATTAACGCAATGCACAAACTGCCCTGAGGACATATTTGATAAAATAGCCAAGGCTAACTTTGGCCCTACGCCATTAACTTTAATTAATAACCGAAACAGTTTACGTTCAGTTTTATTGGCAAAGCCGTATAATAATTGTGCATCTTCACGAACCACAAAATGGGTATAAATAACCGCTTCTTGTTGAACTTGAGGCAAATGATAAAAGCTGGTCATGGGTAAGGTAACTTCATAACCTACACCATTACATTCAAGTAGTATTTCTGGGGCTTGTTTTTCAACTAAAATGCCGCGTAATCGTCCTATCACCGGTATTTCCTATAATTCATATTTTTATAAACAGACAATACCACTGTATATTTATATAGTAAATGAAAATTTCTCTATAACCTTAACTCTCGATAATGAGTGCTTATCAAGAGTTCAGCTTATCTAAGTCGACCACGTACCGTTTTAGTTGCATGGCCAGACATTTTGATCAGTGACTCATAACTGTGACCATGGCAAATAGCAACAGCAAGAGCATCTGCAGCATCTTCTTGTGGAGTTGATGGTAATTTCAAAATTGTCTTAACCATATGTTGTACTTGCGACTTATCAGCGGCGCCTGTACCCACTACCGCTTGTTTTATTTGTCTTGCTGAATACTCTGCAACATCAAGACCGTTATTAGTAGCAGCAACAATTGCAGCGCCGCGGGCTTGCCCAAGTTTCAGTGCGCCACCGGGATTTAATCCCATAAAAATTTGCTCTACGGCAACCATATCGGGTTTAAATTGTAAAATTAGCTCGGACACACCCGCAAAAATAATTTGTAATCGCTGTGGATGATTATCGCCAGCAGCTAAGGTTTTAATGCAACCGCTACCAAGGTAGGTAATTTTTCGTCCCTGTTTTTCAATAACCCCATAGCCAGTTAGACGTGAGCCGGGATCGATACCTAAAATTATGCTCATTAATGATATTCTATTAATAGATGAATTGATTTAAAGATGACACAATTAAACAGCAAATAAAAGCAGCTTGATGTTTCGACCAGCACCCGTATAAGTACAGAAAAAAAATGTTTTTTCGGTGCTAAAACACAAAAGCCTTGCTTGAATACTCAAACAAGGCTTTCTTTAGATAACTAAATGCTATTCAGTTTCAGCGTCGTCAGCTGTTTCTACTTCTGGCTCTTCTGGGATGGCTTGAATGCCTAATTCAACTAATTGCGCAGGATTTGCTCGCCCTGGTGCATTCGTTAATGGACATGCCGCAGTTGTTGTTTTAGGGAATGCCATAACGTCACGAATAGACGTTGCGCCAGTCATTAGCATAACAATGCGGTCTAAACCAAACGCTAAACCTGCATGTGGCGGCGTACCGTAACGTAATGCTTCTAATAAGAAACCAAATTTCTCTTCAGCTTCTTCATCACTAATACCTAAAATTCTAAATACTGCTGCTTGCATTTCTTGACTGTGAATACGAACTGAACCACCGCCCAACTCACAACCATTAAGTACCATATCGTAGGCGTTTGATAATGCGCCAATAGGGTTGGCTTCAAGCTCTTCTGCTGTTAATTCGCTTGGTGCTGTAAACGGGTGATGCAATGCGTGCATGCCGCCATTTACTTCTTCAAACATTGGGAAGTCAACAACCCAAAGTGGTTTCCAACCTGCAACTGTTAAGCCTAAGTCTTCACCAAGTTTTAGACGAAGTGCGCCTAATGATTCAGTGACTACATTGTAAGTGTCTGAGCCGAAGAAAATAATATCACCAGTTTCTGCCTTAACTCGCGTTAATATCGCAGTGACTTCTTCATCTGATAAGAATTTTAATATAGGAGATTGTAATCCTTCGCGGCCTGCAGTTACATCATTCACTTTTAACCAAGGCATGCCTTTAGCACCGTAAATGCCTACGTATTTAGTCAGGTCATCAATCTTTTTACGTGAAAGTTGAGCGGCTGCTCCTGGTACTTTAATCACCGCAACACGGCCATTTTCGTCATTAGCTGGACCAGAGAATACTTTAAACTCAACATCTTTTAAAATGTCGGCAACATCAACTATTTCAAGTGGGTTACGTAAATCAGGTTTGTCTGAGCCAAAACGAGTCATGGCCTCAGCGTAAGTCATACGTGGGAAATCACCTAAATCGACATTTAATAGCGATTGGAATAATTCTCGCATCATGGTTTCAGTAATAGCCATAACCTGATCAGATGACATGAATGAAGTTTCAATATCAATTTGAGTAAATTCAGGTTGACGGTCAGCACGTAAATCTTCATCACGGAAACATTTAACGATTTGGTAATAACGCTCCATACCCGACATCATCAATAATTGCTTAAACAACTGTGGTGATTGTGGCAATGCAAAAAAGTTACCTTTTTGCGTACGACTTGGTACTAGGTAATCACGTGCGCCTTCAGGCGTAGCTGCTGTTAAAATTGGCGTTTCTATGTCTAGGAAGCCTTGGCTTTCTAATGAAGCACGAACCGCTGATGTTACTTTTGCGCGAAAACGCAAACGTTCAGTCATTTCAGGGCGGCGTAAATCTAAATAACGATACTTCAAACGTTGCTCTTCTGAGTTAGTTTGATGACCATCAAGCGTTAAAGGTAGTGGCGCAGATTTATTTAAAATATTTAGCTCTAAACCTAATACTTCAATTTCACCGGTTTTCATGTCTTTATTAATTTGAGTGTCAGGACGGGCGCGAACTTTACCTTTAATTTGAACACAAAATTCATTACGCAAAGTATTCGCCGTTGCTAGTACTTCTTGTAAATCAGGGTCAAAAACAACCTGTACAATACCTTCGCGGTCACGTAAATCTACGAAAATTACCGCACCTAAATCACGACGACGGTTAACCCAACCACAAAGAGTTACTTCTTGATCAACATGAGAGGTATTTACCTCACCACAAAATATGCTGCGCATTATAGATTTATCCTGAATTACGATTGATTAAGCTCGACCAACGTTGCGATTAGTTGAATGGTAAGATTCAAATTCGATGATTTAGATTGGGAGCACTTATTTAAGCGCCATATTATATAACAAACAATGCTAATGTCACCTCAAATAAAGGTGATTTAACCGAAAATGATAGCGAAATAACGAGGATAAGTGATGAATAGCCGCTATTATTCACTAAACATGAAATTGTTTTTTCCCTTAGCCTTAATTTGATACATCAGGGCATCTGCTCGTTTGATCAAAGACTCAGCTACCTCATCGTCTGATGGATACAGAGAAATACCAATACTTGAGCCGATATTTACTGGATTACCGTCAATATCTATGGTGGTATCAAAGCTGTCGATAATTTTTCGAGCAGCGACTCCAGCCCCTTCTTTATTGTCAATATTATTGAGTAAAATCAGGAATTCATCACCACCATAACGGCACACAACATCAGAATCCCGAACATTTTCAATTAACATTTCGCCTATCTTTATCAATAATTTATCACCAACACCATGGCCATAATTATCATTAACGGCTTTAAAGCCATCAATATCAATAAAGCATACCGCTAACATTTGTTGTTGGCGTTTATGAAGCTGTATGGCCTTTTCGAGTAGCTCACTAAATAAACCTCTATTTGCCAAGCCGGTTAACAAATCATGGCTGGCAGTATGGCGCAGCTTCTCTTCTAGTATCAAACGTTTATTAATTTCTTTTTTAGCATTTTTTAACCAAAACAGAATCGTTGAGATAATCACCAAGACTACCGCTAGAATAAACACTGAATTACGGATAACAGTATCTTTATCAAAGCCTTCTTTGATGATAGCTCGCATCCAATAGTCGCGAATATTATCCATATCCGATGCTGTTATGTTATTAATGCCCTGATTTAAAATTGCCGGTAATTGCTCGTACTTGTAATTTACCGCAATGTGATTTAACTCAGGAGGAATATCCGATAAATATCTAATATCAAAAGAGTTTATTTCAAAATCTAGGATCATATTCGGTAACACAGGATGAAAATCTATGTATAAGTCAGCTTCTCCAGATTGGAGAAGTTCTGCGCCCTGTTTGATGCTGTTGACTATAATCAAATTTATTAATGGATGATTTTGTTGTAAATACTCAATCGCTTTATAACCCTCAAGTATCGCCACGTTATAACCACTTAGTGAGTCTGCATCATCGATTTCAGCACTTAAATTTGGGCGACCAATAATGCCCCACGGTATCGATATATATTCTTTCGAGAAACGCATGGTTTCAAGTCGTTTCTGACTCGGTGTCATGCCCATGGTCAAATCAATTTTATCATTTTTGAAGTCTGCAAATAGTACACTCCAATCAGCATAAAAAACATAGTTAAAATCAATCCCTGTACGTACAGATATCAAGGATAATATATCGATATCTATACCTTTAGCTTTATCTCCATCGGCAAATTCCATAGGCTTATAGGCGTCAAGAATGCCAACCGTAAATGTCGATTTAGTTGATAAAAATTGCAATTGCGCACTGCTTAAATCGGCCATGTAATCTGCGGTATTAGCAATCATTGATTGGTCATATTGCAACCAAGAATTTATTATTGCTTGTTTCTCTGCTGCGCTTGGTATTTCTGTATTTTCAAAGGTTTTAATTAAAGTTTGATCACTCGAATTAGATATTGAATAAAACTTAACTTCATAACGTGGCGACAATAAACGTTTGTAGTTTGAAGTTAGATTGTCTTTTCGAGTTTGCGATTCTACGACCTCAACAGTCCCTAAAAAAGCAGAAACCTCACCATTGAGCTCGGCTTTTATCATGCTTTCAACGTCTAAAAACTCAATGAGTTCAATGTTGGGATAACGCTCTTTAATTGTTACTCTATATGGTGAATCAATATAGATCCCAAGCTTTAGGCCGTTTAAATCGGCAGTTTCGTTGATGAGAGCATTTTTCTTGCTGACATAAATTTGCGCAATCGCACTATGGATAAAGTGCTGGCGATTAAAATTATCATACTTTAAATCGATAAACGGTATACCGGCGTGAACATCAACAAACTGCTCTTTAACCAGTTGCAACACCTCATCGCGATTTATGGGGATAAACTCTACTTCTTGCTTATTTAATTCTGCCCATTTGCGCCAATAATCAATAAAAATGCCTTGTGCCTCGCCCTTAACATCTTGCGCCATATATGGCGCTTTATTAGGAGAATAACCAATGGTTATGGCATTTGAACTGGTAGGGTATTTTTGCCATTTACTGACGATAGCCTGCAGTTTATCTTTATCAATATTGTCCATACCAGTGTTCAACATCTTTAATAATTGTTCATTGCCTTTAGCTGTCGCACCACCGATATAACGTTCAAATAATAGAAAACGTTTTGATAACGGGTACTGTTTCCTCACTAAATTGTAATTAGGGTTTAATCTGTCACCTTCATTATCATCAAGATAAACCAACACTTCACCATCTAAGGCTGCTTGGTACATTTCAACTTTATCGACAAAGGTGCGAACCGCTAGTTCGGGCAGATTCTCGCGAATATAATCTTGTTCAATACTGCCTTGCACTACCCCAAGGGTATAAGGATTAAAATCATCAACATCGGTAACAGTGTCCATGTGATAAGGGAGATAAAAATAGCTATCAATTTTTAATATTTGAGAGCCAAAGCTGAGGGATTTACGTCGTTCATCTGAGTCGGCTACACCGGCATGGAAGTCTATATTACCTTGGCTAATTTCAACGATGGCCTGTTGATAATTCATTGATACAAATTCAATGTCTACTTGTTGGTTTTTAGCCCATAATTTCCATATATCAACCATGATGCCACGGGCTTTACCATTTTTGGTAAAATAATACGGGTATGAATCTTCCGCGTAAGCGACCGAGTAGGTTTCAAGACTGGTATCTAGCTCATCGGCATACGCACTAAAAGAGCCGATAAAAATTATAATGAGTAAAAAAAGATGTGGCACGATCAATAAATCCCGTATATTCAGGTAATTAAAAATTACTCCATTGATTTTATTCTAGCAGGTTTCACCAATTTAAAAGTAACAAATACAATTAAGCTATTAAAACTATTCGATTTTAACCGTTAAAAAAATCGATAAAACTTATATTTTAATTTAAACTCTAAGGATCAGGACAATAATTTTTAATAATTCCTAATTTTATTATAAAATAAAGGAATTACTCATCATTCATAGGCACTAATGAGCTCTTTAGATAAAGATTTAATTTATTCATCACCAAAAGCTGTTGTCAGCGATTTTCGTTTTGATGCGCAAGTTGTTGAAGTGTTCCCCGACATGATCAAACGTTCAGTGCCGGGTTATAGCACGATAATTGAAACTATCGGTCAGCTTAGTGCTCGTTATGCTCAAGATAATACTAACATCTACGATTTAGGCTGTTCTCTTGGCGCGGCAAGTTTAGCGATGAGACAAAATATAACCGCTAAAAATTGTAATATTATCGCCATAGATAACTCAGAGGCTATGGCTGAGCGCTGTCAAATTCACGTAAATGCATTCAAAGCAGAAACTCCTTGTGTGGTAAAACAAGGCGATATTTTACTCGAAGAAATGCACAACGCATCAATCATTGTATTAAATTTCACCTTACAATTTATCCCCCCAGAGCAACGTCAACAGCTATTGAACAACGTAGCAAAGGCGCTTGTACCTGGTGGTATTTTTATCTTGTCTGAAAAAATTTACGACCAAGACCCGGTATGCAAAGACTTGCTTAATGACTTGCATCACAACTTTAAGCGCGCCAATGGCTATAGCGATTTAGAAATTGCACAAAAGCGTACCGCGATAGAAAACGTAATGTTACCCGACAGTTTAGCAACCCACATTGACCGACTAAATACTGCAGGTTTTAGCCATGCAACGCCTTGGTTTCAGTGTTTTAACTTCTTTTCTGTTGTCGCTATCAAATAGCCCACACTACATAACCAACACTAAAAGTGATTTAAATTCATGAGTTTATTTAACCGATTTTATCAACAAATTGCCGCTAACCGCTTATCGCATTGGCTGGTGAGTTTGCCAAAGCATTTAAGCGATTGGCAAAAAAATGATCTACATGGCGACTTTGCTAAATGGCAAAAAACCATTGATGCATTGCCAAACACCACGCCCTCAACCGTTGATTTAAGTAACAGTGTCACCGTGGGTAACGCCGCAGACATAACTGATGGCGAACAAAAGCGTATAACCAATTTATTACAAAACTTTAAGCCTTGGCGTAAAGGCCCTTATCATATTCATGGCATTCACATAGACACTGAATGGCGCAGCGATTTTAAATGGGATCGTTTGCGCCCGCATATTAGTGATTTAAAAAATCGCTACGTCTTAGATATTGGTTGTGGCAGTGGTTATCATTTATGGCGCATGCGCGGTGATGGCGCTAAATTTGTGGTTGGTATCGATCCTACCCAGTTGTTTATGATGCAGTTTTTAGCGCTGCAGCACTTTATCAAAGACGACAATGTAAACTTATTACCTATAGGTGTTGAGCATTTACCTGAGTTAAAAGCATTTGATACAGTATTTGCGATGGGCGTGCTTTACCATAGAAAATCGCCAATCGATTTTTTACAGCAACTAAAAGCGCAATTAAAACCTGGCGGCGAGTTAATTCTTGAAACCTTGGTGATTGAAGGTGATGAGCATACCGTATTAGTACCGGGTGATCGCTATGCAAAAATGCGTAACGTTTGGTTTTTACCTAGTGGCAAGGCGCTTGTTCATTGGATGGAACGGTTAGGCTTTAAAAATGTTCGTGTGGTCAGTACTGACCAAACAGCATTTGAAGAGCAAAGACAAACACCGTGGATGGATACCGAATCCCTTGAAGATTTTCTCGACCCGAACGATCCAACCAAAACCATTGAAGGTTACCCTGCACCATTGCGTGCAATTGTAGTCGCCAATATATAATTTATATAACTTGCACAAAGCTAAAGGCAAATAGACGATATGGATAAAGTATTTCGCGCAAAAACCACGATTGAACAGTGGCGTATTTTGCATGCTCTGGTAGAGCACGGCAGTTACGCAAGTGCCAGTGAAGTACTGAATAAAAGCCAATCATCGTTAAACCATGCAGTCGCAAAATTACAGTCGCAACTGGGCATTGCGTTGCTCGAAGTTGACGGCCGTAAAACCAAGTTAACTAACGCTGGCTCTGCCATGTTAAGGCGTTCAAAAAAAATATTACATGATATTCAGTCGTTAGAAGAATTCGCCGATACCTTAAATAATGGCTGGGAAGCGGAAATTATTATTGCATGTGAAATTCTTTATCCCAAACACCGACTGTTAAAAGTGTTACAAGACTACTGGCCACAAAGTCGAGGCAGCCGCCTTAAGATCACCGATGAAGTGATATCAGGCTCTACTGAAGCAATACGCAATAGAACAGCGCATATTGTGCTAACGCCTAACGCCCCTGAAGGTGTACACGGTAATCACTTATGCACCGCGAGATTAGTACCTGTATGCCATCCTAGTCACTCAATATTAGAGTATGATTCAATAAGTAGTGACGAATTGGCTGACCATCTGCAAATAGTGATCAGTGATACCGGTCAAGAAAAACCTGATAATGGCTGGCTTAAAGCGGAGAAGCGTTGGACGGTGACCAACTTTTATGAAGCGATCACCATTTTGCAACAAGGCTTAGGTTTTTGTTGGGTGCCTATGCATTACATAGAACAGCATATCCAAGATGGTAGCTTAGTAATTTTTAACTTTGAAGGCTCGACCGAAAAACAAGTGCCAGTGAGTTTAGTGATTCCGGATAGAAAAAATGCAGGGCCAGGGGTATTACTATTAGAGCAGTTGATATTAGCCGAACATCAAGCAGATAGAGAGTGAACTGCATTAATCATTAATCATTACCTATAAATTTACCTTTTTATTTTACAGTATATTCAGTATGTTAAAGGTATAGAATTTAAATAGGTAAATGTATGAACGAAAACTGGCTGCAAAGACGATTATCTAATAGCTCGTCAAGACAACAAGATCATCGTTCATCTTTTCAGCGTGACCGCGCTCGCATTTTGCATTCGGCCGCATTTCGCCGCTTACAAGCCAAAACTCAAGTTATGGGCATTGGTCAAAGTGACTTTTATCGCACTCGTTTAACCCATTCTTTAGAAGCGGCGCAAATAGGCTCAGGCATAGCGGCGCAGCTTAGAGCTAAATATCCTAAGCAAAGCTCACAATTAATCCCTAATGACGACTCTCTTATTGAAGCAATTTGTTTAGCCCATGACATTGGCCACCCGGCATTTGGTCATGGCGGCGAAATAGCGTTAAATTATATGATGCATAATTTTGGTGGCTTTGAAGGTAACGGTCAAACGTTTCGTATTGTCACTAATTTAGAACCTTATACCGAACATTTTGGTATGAATCTTAGCCGTAGAACATTATTAGGCTTATTAAAATATCCACAAATAATCGACAAATTAACTAAGCATCAAGTACCGGCCAATCCAGTTAATTTTAGACAATTAAAAGCCAGTGATTGGCATCCGCCTAAAGGCTTATACAATGATGATTTAGCAATGCTTGAATGGGTACTTGCACCTCTTTCAAATGCTGATAAAACTCAATTTCAACAGCTTAGCGCAGTGAGCAATCAGCACCATAAAACCTGCTTTAAGTCATTCGATTGTTCAATGATGGAACTTGCCGATGATATTGCCTACGGCATTCATGATATGGAAGATGCCATAGTTACAGGCATGGTCACTAAACAAAGTTTTATCGACCATGTTATTACGCCACTGCGAGATTTAGACGATCATTGGCTAACTAAATCATTAGACTCTTTAGCAGATAAGTTATTTTCAAAGCAGCATCACCTACAAAAAGATGCCATAGGCTCTTTGGTAAATTACCTTATTACTGCGATTGAATTAGTCGATGTAAATGTGACTAAACAGACTGACTTCGATGAGCCATTATTGCGTTTTAACGCAGCATTACCTGAAACCGTGAATGCTGCTTTGAAAATATTTAAGCGCTATGTATTTGAATTTGTGATTAAGAAAACTGAAATTCAGCGTATGGAATATAAAGGCCAGCAAATAGTCATGGAATTATTTGAAGCCTTTGCCAGCGATCCACAAAGGTTACTACCAAAAGCTACCAGTGAACGTTGGTTAAGAGCTTCTGAAAATAGTCAAAACCCACAACGTGTTATTGCTGATTACCTGTCAGGTATGACAGATGAATACGCGATTAAAGTGTATAACAGTTTGTTTCTAGCCAACGCCCATCAAATTGTTGATGAGCATGGCTTCTAGTCATTACGCTCGAACAGTGATGGCCAGTGTGTATAACTAGAGTATGCTGGCTAACTCATTAGCTGAATGTGTTGTGCAGGTTTTGATGAGTGCACAAGTTCATTGAATTCGTCTGCTAATCGTTCGCTCTCGCTAACCACGGTTTGCCAGTACTTAATACGTGCGGCTTCGCTTAATTGGGTAAAGTCTTTTCTGTCGGGTATTTTGCCAAACGGTAAGCGCGCAACAAATTCAGCAGTTGGCGCGAGTACCACAACATTATCAAAGTGTTGCTTTGCTGCTACCCTGCCCTTTATGTATTTATCAAACCAACCAGGTTTAAACTCATTATAAAAATGCGGATACAACACTAAACCACTTTTTGGCTGTGCAGCTAAACTTGGCATTTGCGCTACGGGTAAAAATTGCTGATCAAAATGATAATCAACAATACCGCCATCTCGATACATACCAGCTCCCGCACTCGGAATATCTTTTACACCATTAATGATTAATGGAATAGCGCCAGTTGCTTGCAAAGCAAGTTGGTAATTGTTTTGTTGAAAAGCCACCACAGAGGTATTTATGCCATCATGATAATCAAAAGGGATATTATTAACGTCTGCTGAAAAAACCACTCGTTGATAAAACTTGCCTAAATGTTGACGTTTTAGCCGATTACCAATAGCCGACGCTAACAGGCCAGGTAACTGTAATGACTTATGTTCAAAGCGAGTTAGGCCTAATGATTTAGCCACCACAATATTAGATTTAAAGATTGGATTTTGAATGATATCAGTACCTTTAGTACTGCCTAAAATATGGGTTAGTAACTGCTCGCTTTGCTCGGTTACCTGTTTAATCGTTGCCTTTGCAGGGTAGGACATATGTGAATAACCATGGATCAGGCGATTAATTGCAGCCAAAGGATCTTGCTGGGCATAACAAGCAAAGCGCCATGCGCCTGCAGATGAGCCTAATGTGTATATTGGCGCAGTTCTGTCTTTAAAAAAATCACTACAAAAATATCGGTCTAAGCCGGCCAAAACAAACCACTTAGGGCCGCCACTCGCGCCAATCATCATTTGAATTTGCGACTGGCTAATGCCTTGTTCTTGTATTTGCGCTAATGCAGCTTTTCCTGCATATACAGCTAACGCTTTACTCACCATTATTCCCTTAATATAAATTTACGGTTTAGCTTTTTAATTTATTTTTTTGATGCAGCTGTTGCTGTTGATTTAACGATTAGCTCGCTTCACTTTTTTGATACAGGGAGCATATCGCGCCAGCTGGGTCTTTGATCATTACGTACTTATCATTGCCCATTGATTTAATATCGGTAAGTAAAGCGCCGCCTTTACTTTTCACCGCAGTAACAGATTGCTCTATATCTGCAACTAAAAAATAGGGTATCCAAACCGGTGGTAAATCAGCATTTACTCCTGTGGTATGACATACGCCCGCGGTTGCATCACCCGTAATTGCATTTAACATAGTGTAATCTTCATAGTCGCCCATGCTACATGCTTCAGATTTCCAACCAATAACCTCTTGATAAAAGTCTTTTACTTGGCTGGCATTAGGTACAGTTAAATCGAGCCAAGCCATATCACCAATTGTATCTTTCATAATTTTTGCCTTTTATTAATAACCAAGTAAAACAATAAATTAATGCTCTATTACTAACTTAGGATTTTTCGGATAAAACTGTTCTGGTACTTGACTAATGTGCTCAAAAAATCGAGTGTCTTTGTAAGGCAGTTTCATAAATCCGGAAATACCAATGCCTTTAATGGTTGGCAATATATCGATAATTTGTTGCAAATTCAGGGTGAACTCAGCTTCTTTGTCGTGATCAAGCAACATTAGATAACTGTGAATTTTAAGATGCGTTGCTAATACTTCAAAAATAATACAACCAGTATGGTGTATTAAGTTCAGCTTTTTAAGTAACACCATCATTTCATCAGGTAAACGTAAGTACTCATCAGGATCTTTACCGTCTTCAAAGTATGAATGTAATTGCGTTTCATTGTTTAAGTCACTGAGTTTGCTGATCTCAAAATCAATTTTTTGATCCGGCTCAGCAATAAACGCTAATTCTGCATTATCACGTTCAACATGTAAGGTATTACGAGCGTTAAATAAGCATGACTTAAAGATACCAATTCTGAAAATACCTTGGGCTAAGGTTACCATGTTATTTACCGCAGACTTAAATGCGTATTCAAGTTTTGGATCAAATAGCGTTAAGTTAGACTCCACATAAACACCATCTTTTTCCCAGCGAATAGCAAGGCCACCAACCACAGGATATCTGGCTAAACGGCTCACCGCGGCAACAAACGCTTTTTCGCTTGCCCCCATGCCCACCAGGAAGTTTTTATAGTATTTTTCTAACTGCACATCATCAATATCAACTAAACTTTCGTGCTCTGAATGCTCTCTTAAGAAAGATTTACGCGAGCCATAAACAACGGTATCAATTTCTTCATTGATTGTTCGTAGCCATACTGGGATAACAGTCTCTAACTTTGGTTTTGTTGGTATAGGTGCCAATACCGTATTTTTTAACAAGCTGAGGTTATTCAGCAAATAATCTCCGGCTTTACGCCTAAGTTTGGCATCATCGCCAAGCATGCCATCTAATGATTTTGCCAACATTTGCGGTAAGCCTAAAGAAGATGCGGTGATCACTTTATAACCATAACGGCATGATTGCCCCGACGCTAAAGCATAAATTGTTGCCGCCATACCCTGTTCATCGAACCTAGGAGAAGATAATCCCCCTTCTAACTGCTCCTCACCGATGAAGTAAATATCCCCCATGCGTGAGTTAGTATGCTGTAAGTCACCACTCATTAAATCCATTATATTATTCGACGTGCTATGACCATCTTTATCACATTGTGCCAATACCGATGAGCCCCAATCGATAAGTTGTAGCTGGTTGTCATCAGGGTTTAATACCACATTGGATGGTTTTATATCGCCGTGCACTATAGGCTTGCCAGTAGTATTATTTTTCGGGTCACGAATATAGAGCAATAATTCAATTAATTGAATGGCGATGCTTACCACTTGCTCTGGTGGCAAAGGCCCCTGTTTATGGGATATAACTTCTAAATCAGACCCAAGTGAGCGGGTCATATGGATAATTGATTGGCGTTTAATTTTTAGGTATTCAATTAATTTAGGAATATGAGGATGATCTAACATCATTTGCATTTCAGCTTCGTCAGCTAATCGGTCTTGGACATGTTGCGGTAAAGTAATGCGTGAAAATTTAAATACATGTTGCTCATTTATGGCATTACGACCGCAAAAAACAAATCCATAGGCGCCTTTACCCAGCAATTGAATATGCTGGTAACCGAGTTGATGCAATTGTTGCTTACATAAATCAAGCCAATCTTTTAATTTAGCCGCGTCTTTATGGCTTAATAAATATATAGATTGTTCTTCGGCAATATAAAAATGCTGTAATTTTTTTTCTGACAACGTATCTTCTCAATAACGGCAAATAAAACCCTAATAGCAACTATAATATTATACCAATTTTCATAAGTATATGATCGCGATGTAAATGAAATGTTAGCAATGAAAATCATTTGCTAAATCTATGATAAATGATCACTGCCTTTGTAAGTAGCTGTGTTAATCTTTAGTTATAATTAATGTGATGGACTTACCCTTGCTGACAATAAAAAAAATCCAGTTTCTATTTTTACTTTTACTTTTACTTTTTATTAGTTTGGTTATCAACCAAGCTAATGCAAAGGTAATTGATTTACCCCAAATTAAAGACGCAAAAGTATTGCGCGTATTAACATGGGAAGGTAATGATAACTACTTACCAAGAGCTGGCTCACCGCCTAATTTAGACAAAGACTATATTCTAAGATTTGCCGCTGAAAACCAACTCGAGGTAGAGTTTATTCATGTCGAAAATTTTAAAGACTTAATCCCCGATCTCCTCGCGGGTAAAGGCGATGTAATTGCCTCAAATCTTACTATTAACCCGATTAGAGAGCGACAAGTTGATTTTACCTTACCGCTTATAGAAACTACCGAATATATGGTTATGGGCAAAAATGCTAAGCCATTAGCTAATGCTAAAAGCCTTGATAAACGCAATATAGCCATCCAATCTGGTACTAGTTATGCGTTAACGGCCATTGGTTTGGCGAGAGTGTATTCGAAATTAAAAATCACTAAAATTCCTTCAACATTAAGTCATGATGAAATATTTGATAAAGTTGCCAGTGGTGAATATGACCTTACTATAGTCGATAGTAATGTTATAGATTCGGCAATGATGTATAGGGATGACATCAAGAAGAGCTTACAAGCCAATAGTGCTAAAGAAATTGGTTGGGCGGTAAATAAACGCAACAAATTATTAAAAACAGCCCTTAATAACTTCTTACTGCTCGAAAACATCACCATAAACAAAACAATCGCGGTTAAAACTAATTGGGATTTGATCAAAGAAAGACGAACTATTCGCTTTGTTATGCGTAATAACATTTCATCTTATTATTTATGGAAAGGCGAGCTAATGGGCTTTCATTATGAGCTTGCTAAAGACTTTGCTAGAGCCCATAAATTACGCTACGAAATATTAGTGGCACCAGATAATGAGGCTATTTTTGAATATATCGAGCAAGGTAAAGCCGATATAGCGTTAGGTTTTTTTACTCCTAATCAATACAGAATTGAACAGGGTTTAGCGTTTTCAAGACCTTATCATTATGCCACTGAACAGTTAGTCATTGGCACTAACGATGACAATATTAAAACGGTTGAAGATCTAAAGTTTCGCAATATTAGTGTGCGAAAGTCGAGTTCTTACTGGCAAACAGTAAAAGATTTACAAACCTTAATCCCAGAAATAGTCCTAACACCAGCGCCTGAAGATTACGATACAGAACGAGTCATTGAGGGTGTAGCAACAGGCGAATTTGACATAACTATTGCTGATAACCACTTGATTGATCTTGAGCTTAGTTTGCGAGATGACATTATTGCTAGTATAAATATAGGTAAAGAAAAAGCGCAAAGTTGGGTAATAAAATCAGGCAACAATAAGTTACTCGATAACGTAAATAGCTATATTAAACGTACATACCGCGGTCTATTTTATAATGTTATTCATAATAAATACTTTGAAAATGACAAAATGACCGGCAGACACCATAAAGATTATACTGAGCAAAAAACGGGTGGTAAGCTTTCACCATATGATGATGTTGTTGATAAGTACGCAAAAAAATACGGCTTCAATCGTAATTTATTGATTGCTCAAATGCACCAAGAAAGTCGGTTTGATCCAAATGCAAAATCTTATGCTGGTGCGCAAGGGTTATTTCAGGTGATGCCAAGAACAGCGAAACAGTTAAAAATATCTAACATGAATACTCCTGAGAATGGTATTCATGCTGGCGTTAAGTATTTGCACTGGGTTCAAGAGCGCGTAAAATATTGGGATGTACAGGACGATCAAGTCATTTGGTTTACACTTGCATCATACAATGCAGGTTACGGGCACGTTAATGATGCCAGACGATTAGCTAACCAAAAAGGCTGGCGAGACGACATATGGTTCGACAATGTCGAACGAGCAATGTTACTGCTATCACAACGAAAGTATTCTTCGAAAGCAAGGTACGGCTATGTAAGAGGCAATGAGCCTGTTACTTATGTACGTAATATAAGGCACAAATATCAAATTTATAACCATGCGGTTAATGTTAGCGGCTTTTAAGGGCTAATTAATACCCGACACATAAATAATGCAAATGCTATAACGTGGTCTAAAAGTGATAATGCATACTCATTGATGCCAATGAGTATTGCTCTTCAACATCCTGCAAATTAATATGATGGTTCTCTTCATCGGCTTCTAGCTCAGCATCAATATAATCAAAACCGATACGAAATCTGATTTTTTTAGTCGTTTTAAATTCAAAACCAACGCCAACAGCAAAACCAATACCCGCCCAATAATCACCATCGTCGTGATTATAAATACTGTGCTTATGATAGTCCTCGACATAAATAATATAGCCTAAGCCAGCTTTGGCATATAAATCAATGCTGTTCGTAATAGGAAAGTGAATAACAGGTGTTAACGTAAAAACAGTGATGTAAGCATCATCAATTGCAATGGATGATGGCCTTTCATCAAGACCGGGGGTAATAAGAATAGAGGCTTCCAATGACCATTTATTGGCGAAATTAAAGCCCGCATAGATGCCAAAAGTAGTGTTATCTGATTCTTGTCGATATTCGCTGCCATCAACATTAAAAACATTATCGAATTGCTCTTTCGATGTGGCGTTACCAAGTAAACCACCTAGATAAAAAGTTGATTTAGGCTGCTCTTCTATTTCAATGTACGGACCATCGTTTACATTTTTGGAATCTTGTGCAAACGCATGGAAAGGTAAAGACAAAATACAGCCTACCACTAACAATTTATTTTTATAATGCATAACCTAACCTATTCAAGATGAGTTAACCCAATACCATTGAAAGTATAGTCAAAACATAAAAACAGTTAGATTAATTTAGGCCAGCGGTGATTAAATTAGTTTTAAATACTGAGCAAGCGCAACTAACCAAACAATTTTGAGAAACATTAACGCAATAAAAACGAGTGATGAGCCAATGTCTTTGGCTCGGCCAATAAGAACATCATGCTCTAAACAGACTTTATCAGCTAAGGCTTCTAGAGCTGAATTAACAAGTTCAGCAAATAATAAAAACATTAAACTAAAAAATAATATTAGCCAATGATTGATAGAGTCAGCAAGAATAAATGAGAAAGGTAATAGCAGTAGCACTAACAATAACTCTTGGCGAAATGCGGCTTCAAATTGCCACGCAGCTTTAAACCCCTTAAAAGAGCATAAAGTAGCATTAATAATTCGCTTTATACCGCCGCCATTGGGCTTGTTTACGCTAGCTTTGGACATAAAAACCTCATGATTACTAATCTACATTCAGATTAAGAATGCTTAACGGTATCGCGATTTTTTTTTCACGCCAGCGATAGGCTTCTACTTTAGCACTAACACAACCACAACTGCCTTCACAATCGCCGCCAACAACCAATTCAATTTGGCCTCGTTGTAATAATAACTGCAACATCCCTTGCAACGCTTGCTCAGAAGTCGCTAGCTTTGCAGCTAGCGCCTTAGCAGTCATTACTTCATTAGTGACAAGCAGTTTTTGAATTTGAGTTAGCATGTTCAACTCCATTAGCAAGCCAGGTGGCAATTGCTTTATGCCCCATTAATTTATAAATAATAGCGCTGACAAACAGCGTAATCGCTATGGTTATAGTTTGCATTGACTGCATTTGTTGCCAAGTGGCAAATTGATAATAAAGGGTGGCAACTACATAAGCTAATGCAGTGCTCCACAGCGCGATAAATAATGCCCAACGGCCGTTAAATTCGCGTGCCATAGCACCTAATGCCGACGCGCAAGGTGCATATAAAAGAATAAACAATAAATAGGCGAATGCGCCATGCTTACCATCAAAGTGACTGGCTAAACGCTCTAAAGTGGTCATGGTAAGACCTTGTGACTCAGCCGCTTCTTCTACTGTATCGACGTTTGCAACCGACAAACCTAGTGGATCTAAAAGTAAGTCAGCAATGGCCATAAGGTTAACAGAAATACTATCAACCGCCTCAGTTAATGACTCACTGAGATTAAACTCTTGCTCTACTGCATTGCTGTCTTGATATAAGCTATTTAATGTGGCAACTAATACTTCTTTTGCAAATAGGCCGGTAAAAATGCCAACGGTTGCTTGCCAATTATCATCATCGATACCCATTGGCGCAAATACAGGAGTAATTGTTTGACTCGCTGCCGCTAATAGTGAGTTATCAGTTCCGGTGTTGCCAAAACTACCATCTTTACCTAAGGAGTTAACCACGCCAAGTAAGGTCACCATAATAACAATGGTTTTACCGGCACCAAAAACAAAGGCTTTTACACGTTGCCAAGTGCGATGCATAAGGTCTGAAAAATGTGGCAGTTGGTATTGCGGCAGTTCAATGACAAATGGGCTAGCCTCACCTTGGATCACGGTTCGTCTAAACACTAAGCCGGTTAAAACCGCCGCCAAAATACCAAGTAAATATAAGACAAAGACCACATGTAGGGCATTTTCAAGAAAAAATGCGGCGGCAAATAAGGCAAATACAGGTAAGCGTGCCCCGCAAACCATAAAATGACTCATAGCACCGGCTAAAATACGTTCGTGCTTTTGTTTCAAAGTACGAGTCGCCATAACCGCTGGCACGGTACAACCAAAGCCCATGATCATTGGCACAAAGGCTGAACCTGGCAAACCGACTTTTTGCATTAATCTGTCAGTGACTACCGCAGCTCTTGCTAAATAGCCGGTTTGCTCTAATGCCGTTAAAAACAAATACAAACAGAATATTAGCGGGATAAAGGTAGCAACAGTTTGCACACCGGCCCCGACACCATCAGTGAGTAACACCACTAACCATTGTGGCCAAGACCACAAATTTAATTGATACGCTAAGCCGTCTACCAGTATGGCGCCCGCGGCAATATCAAAGAAATCAATAAAGGCGCCGCCAACGTTTATGGCAAACATAAACATTAAATACATAGAGAAAAGGAATAAAGGTAATGCCACCATAGGGCGCATTAAATACGTATCGAGTTTTTCAGTGAGCCAATGATTATGCTCAGTCATATCATTGGTACATGCTTTGCAAATATCATTACAACGTTGGTAACGTTTTGAAGCGATTTCTAATTCAGTATCAAAGTCATTATCTGTTGGTTTAGATAATTGCTCATCACCCAAGTACTGTTTGTCGATAAGTTGGTTAAGTTTAACGAAACGATTTTCAGATGTGCTTAATTGCGATTCAATAACTTGCTCATAATCAACAACATAAGGTTTAATATCAGTTGCTTGAGTAGCCTCTACAGCTTGCGTTATTTGCTTTACATCAACATGAGATGCCGAATTCAAAGTGATTACTTTACAGTCGAGCTGACGTTCTAGTTCAGAGATATTAATCTCAAACTGCATTTTATCGACTAAATCCCATTTGTTTAGTACCACAATCAAAGGGCAACCAAGCTCTTTTAGTTGTAAGGTCAAATAGAGATGACGTTCTAAACAGGTGGCATCAATAACATTAATCACTACTGAATTATTGTTATTTAATAGATACTTAAGTGTTACCCGTTCGTCTTCAGAGGTTTGCTGCTGCCCAACTAATGAATATACACCTGGTAAATCGACCACTTGCGTTGATTTATCGGCAGAGCCGCTCAGTTGCCCGAATTTTTTTTCTACGGTAATACCAGGGAAATTGCCAACATGCTGTTTTAAACCGGTTAACTGATTAAACAATGTAGACTTACCGGCATTAGGATTACCGACTAACAGTACTTCAGTTTGCATATTATTTAATAACCTGTACCTGGATATCTTCAGCCATAGAATGGCGAATAATCAAGTTGGCTTGACGAACATTAATCTGTAGTGACTTGCTCCAAGATAAATGGCGCTTGATGGTAAATTTTGTGCCCGGGATCATGCCTAAATCTAATAATTTGGCACGTAAACTTTTATTTGATGATAACGAGCTGATAATTGCTTGTTCGCCTACTTTAACTTCAGATAAGGTCATAATAATACACATCGGTAATGAGAATGATTATTATTATACATTAGAATGCGGTGAGGTAAAACACTAGATTGTGTTTAAAAGTAATCAAAACAAGAAATCGGCATAATGATTGATAGAGGTCAATAATAGCAAAATAGAGTTGTTGCCGACGCAATCAGTGCCGAGGCTTATTTATATTGCTTTATAGGCTTATTTTACATATTGTATACAAATATAAAATTATCGCTAAGCACCTGTTTTAAACTAGTTTGTTTGACTGCTTAACGTTAAAAATAACAACAATTTGTATAGGGATACCTATTAACTATGTCGACTTTCTCGCGCATATTAATTAAAAACATCATTATTGCCACACTATTTAGCGTGTGCTATTTCAGTTTTAGTTTTTACAGTTTGCAAAATTTCATTACCGAAAATCAGAAACATCATCAAATATCACTCAAAAAAATAACTGAACATCAACAGAGTGATGATTTAAAAGGATTTTCTAGACAATTACGGTTAGCGTTCGACTACGACACTTTAGAAATCACTAACTTGAATCGTGATGTTATATATAGCTATCAAAATGAAAACTCAACATTTAGCTTGCTTTCATTGGTCACTGGTGACGTTAAATTAACAACCGTTAAAAACGACAACCTTGGTATTTACATTAACTATCGCTTAAATAATGACGAGCTGTTGTCATTATATTACACCATCACCTCATTTATTTTACTGGTCACCTTAATCGTGATTTTTTTAGGCACATTTATCACCAATGCGGTCACCTCAAGTGCCAATAGGAAAGCGTCGAAAAATATTGCGTCTTTAATCGCTGATGAAATAAAGTCGGCAATTAATAGTAAGGGTAATAAAGGTATTTTAAATTTACCGACTGAATTTGAAGAAGTAAATAAAGAGCTTGTTCAGTTGAAATTGTTTGTCAGTAATAAATTTTCCAAAACTCAAGAGCTTGAACATACCGCTTATACAGATCAATTAACTGGATTGGAAAACAGAAGTGGCTTTGTTGACTTTTTTGCTGAGTTTTCTGAGAACAATAAAAGCAATGGCTTTGGCGTATTAATTATTACCCGCTGTTCTGAACTCGGCACTATAAACAAAGTGCATGGTTACCAAGAGGGTGACCGCTATATTTGCCAAGTAGCCAATATTCTAAAAAATCAAATAGACAATTACGACAAGGCCAAGTCATTTCGTTTAAATGGCTCAGATTTTGCCACTTTTTTACCCAATATGACCTTAAAAGTTTCTGAGAAATTTGGTGAAGAATTAACTAATTTATTTAATGAATATCAGCAAGTTGCAGATTTTGATTCAATTGCCTACTCAGGTATAGTTAAAATTGATATGAATCGTCCTTTAGGTGAAATGTTAGCCTTAGCTGATACAGCCATTAGTATGGCGCAAACACGTCATAAAAACTCTTGGTATATCCAATCAGACACCAGTTTTTTACATAATGAAACGACCAATTTAGGTAATCAAAATTGGAGTAAGGAAATCAATCACGTTATTGAAAACCAAAGTGTTTCTTTGCTTACTCAGCTTATCCACCCGAGCAGTCGTAATAATAACATCTATCATGAAGTGTTAGCACGTTTTACCAACTCTGAAGGCGACATATTGCCTACCGGGCCATTCATTGCTATGGCTGAAAAGTTAGATAAAATCATTTTAATCGACCGTTTAATTATTGAAAAAACGCTTGCTGAAATCAAAAATAAAAATTTGGCATCTCAATCGTTTGGTATCAATTTAAGTACTCGCTCCATTCATGATGAACATTTTGTTATTTGGCTAGAGCGTCGTTTACTTAAAGATCACGACATTGCCACTCGTTTAGTATTTGAAATTAGTGAGTATGGTTTAGAGCAAAATATTAAAGGCAGTTCTTACTTTATTGATATGGTGCATAGAGTCGGTGCCCGTATTTGTGTTGAACATTTTGGTGTGGGTATAACCTCATTTAAATTCTTTAGAGAGCTTTCTCCTGATTATATAAAAATGGATGGCAGTTATACTCGCAATATTCAAAATGATAAAAACAACCAATATTTCTTGCGTTTAATGATAGATTTAGCCCATAGACTGGGTATTAGAGTGATTGCTGAAAGTGTTGAAACACAAGAAGAAAAATTCACTTTTGACGAAATATTCATGGATGGTTGCCAAGGTTATTATTTAGGCCGACCTGAGCCGATTTAATCTCGACCATCAATTCGCATAAAGACCAGCCGAAAGGTAATGATTTGTGCGTTAATTAAACAACTAAAATAACCCTACAAACAACAAGTTGTTTATTGGCTTATAAACTAGGATAATGTAAAACATTATCCATAATTATTATTATAAATGACTGACTATTTATTACTTCTGATTGGTACCGTACTAGTAAACAACTTTGTACTGGTACAGTTTTTAGGCCTATGTCCATTTATGGGTGTTTCGTCGCGTACCGAAACAGCCATAGGCATGTCTTTAGCAACCACTTTTGTGTTAACTTTAGCATCCCTACTTAGTTATTTATTTAGCACCTATATTCTGCAACCATTAAATCTTGAATACCTCACGACCATGGGCTTTATTTTAGTCATTGCCGTAGTCGTGCAATTTACCGAAATGGTGGTTCATAAAACCAGTGCGAACCTTTACCGTTTATTAGGCATTTTCTTACCTTTAATCACCACCAACTGTGCGGTATTAGGTGTTGCTTTGATCAATCTTCGAGAACAACATAACTTTTTTGAATCAATCGTTTATGGCTTTAGTGCTGCCGTAGGGTTTTCGTTAGTGTTAATTATGTTTTCGGCTATGCGTGAACGTCTTGCCAGCGCCGATGTGCCTAAACCATTTCAAGGCGCGGCCATAGCAATGATCACCGCTGGCCTTATGTCACTAGCTTTCATGGGCTTTACTGGTTTGGTTAAATTATAATGGATATTATTTTAGCCATAGTAATTTTTGCATTAATTGCCAGTGCCTTTGGT
The DNA here is from genome assembly GCA_040779355.1 of Colwelliaceae bacterium BS250. Lineage (GTDB taxonomy): Bacteria > Pseudomonadota > Gammaproteobacteria > Enterobacterales > Alteromonadaceae > Thalassotalea_A. The sequence goes on from JBFONS010000001.1 coordinate 427,884, forward strand.
GCATTACTTGGTTATGCGTCGGTGCGTTTTAAAGTTGAAACCGACCCTTTAGTAGAGCAAATAGATGCCTTACTACCTCAAACGCAGTGTGGCCAATGTGGCTACCCTGGCTGTATGCCATATGCAAATGCAGTAGCCGACGGTGAGGCCATTAATAAATGTGCACCGGGTGGTGATGACACGATTAAAAAAATAGCTGATTTAATGGGCGTTGAAGTTGAACCATTAGATGAAAATCATAGCCAAGACAACACGCCTACCGTTGCCTTTGTTATTGAAGAAGATTGCATAGGATGTACAAAGTGTATTCAAGCCTGTCCAGTTGACGCGATCACCGGCGCAGCGAAACAAATGCATACAATTATTGTCGATGAATGTACAGGTTGTGACTTGTGTGTTGACCCCTGCCCCGTCGATTGCATTATTATGATCCCAGTAAAGAAAACACCAGAAACATGGCAATGGGATTTAGAATCTATTGACGTAGTACAGGTTGATTAAGAGAACATTATGGAATCTGTATTAGAGCGCATCAATAAAAATAATTTTTGGAAATTTGCCGGTGGTATTCATCCTCCACAGCAAAAATTCCTTACCAATAACAAACCCATTAAAAGCTTACGCTTGCCTAAGGAACTCATCATTCCTTTAAAGCAACATATTGGTAAAGCCGGAGATGTATTAGTAAAAATTGGCGACAATGTACTTAAAGGGCAAACCTTAACATCAAGTGAAAACCCAATGACAGTGCCTGTACATGCACCGACATCAGGCGTTATTACCGCAATAAAACCGGCAACAATTGCTCATCCTTCAGGAATGTCAGAGCTTTGCTTATTTATGACCCCTGACGGATTAGATACTTGGCGTCAACGTGACATTATAGAAAACCTTAATAGCTTAACCAAAAGCCAAATCATTAGTAAAATTGCTGATGCAGGTATCGCGGGCATGGGCGGTGCAGGATTTCCAACCAGCATAAAAGTCAGTAGCAAATCGGCTGTTGATTTCCTTATTATTAATGCCGCAGAATGTGAACCTTATATCACCGCCGATGACTTACTTATACGTGAGCATTCGTCAGCAATTATTAATGGGGTTGATATATTAAACCGTTTACTTGCCCCTGGAATTATTTTAATTGGTATTGAAGATAATAAACCAGAAGCAATAGCGGCCTTAAAAGCAGCAACCAAAAACATTGACAACATTAAGGTCTGTGTACTGCCAACTGAGTACCCTACTGGTGGTGAAAAACAACTTATAAAAGCATTAACTGGGCAAGAAGTTCCAAGTGGAGTGTTACCGGTAAATCTAGGTATTGTGATGCAAAACATTGCCACTGTATTCGCTATTTCAGAGGCAATCATTAATGATATTCCTCTAATACGTCGAGTGGTAACCGTTACAGGGCAAGCATTAGAAAAACCGCAAAACGTTTGGGCGTTATTAGGTACTCCTATTCAACATTTAGTTGAACAATGTAGCTTTCATGAAACTGATCACCAGCGAGTGATCATGGGTGGGCCATTAATGGGCTTTGCTCTACCAACTTTACAAGTGCCAGTAGTTAAAACCACAAACTGTATTTTAGTACCCACTAATGCTGAAATATCACCTGCAACAAAAGAGCTAGAATGTATTCGCTGTGGTCAATGTGCAGAGGTATGCCCAAGTTCATTATTACCGCAAGAATTACAGTGGTACGCTAAATCTAAAGATTATCAGAAACTTGAAGATCTTAACTTATTTGACTGCATAGAATGTGGCGCTTGTGCTTATGTCTGCCCGAGTCAAATTCCGTTAGTACAATACTATCGTGTTGGCAAAGCTGAGATACGTTTTAATAAAGTACAAGAATTTAAAGCAGACAAAGCCAAACAGCGCTTTGAAGCACGAAAAGTACGTTTAGAAAAAGAAAAACTTGCCCGCGAAGCAAAACACCAAAAAGCTATAGACGCAAGAAAAGCGGCCGCAAGCACAAGTACCGGACAAGCAAACAATTCAGCTGTTGCCGCAGCTCTGGCTCGTGTAAAAGCAAAAAAAGCTCAACAAGCAGGTAACACAAACGATACTGCAGATATTACTGATGATGTAAAATCGAGAGCGGCCGAAGCGATTGCTCGAGCAAAAGCTAAAAAAGCGGCACAAACAACCGGTGACTCAACAGCGCCAGCGTCAAAGCAAATAAATGATGATGTAAAATCAAGAGCTGCTGATGCTATTGCAAGAATAAAAGCGAAGAAGTTAGCTGAAGCTGACAAAGCAAGTACTGTTGATGCCAAAGGCACTGATGCTAACCTTGATACTGTTGTTGATACTGTTGTTAATAAGAGTGCTGACCTTGATGCACAAGCTTTGAAAAAAGCAAAAACAGCAGCAACTATTGCTAAGGCAAAAGCTAAGAAACTAGCTAAAGCAGAAGCAGACAAAGCAAGCAAGGCAGATGCCAAAAACACCGATGCTAGCGTTGATACTAATGCTGATACTAGTGCTGATACTGTTGTTGATAAGAGTGCTGACGTTGATGCACAAGCTTTGAAGAAAGCAAAAACAGCAGCAACTATTGCTAAGGCAAAAGCTAAGAAACTAGCCAAAGCAGAAGCAGACAAAGCAAGCAAGGCAGATGCCCAAAACACTGATGCTAGCGTTGATACTAATGCTGATACTAGTGCTGATACTAGTGCTGATAAGAGTGCTGACGTTGATGCACAAGCTTTGAAAAAAGCAAAAACAGCAGCAACTATTGCTAAGGCAAAAGCTAAGAAACTAGCCAAAGCAGAAGCAGACCAAGCAAGCAAGGCAGATGCCAAAGACACCGATACTAGCGTTGATACTGTTGCTGATACTAGTGCTGATAAGAGTGCTGACGTTGATGCACAAGCTTTGAAAAAAGCAAAAACAGCAGCAACAGTTGCTAAGGCAAAAGCTAAGAAGTTAGCCAAAGCTGAGGCGGACAAAGCAAGCACGGCAGATGTCAAAGACACAGACGATAACAATTCAGTCATGACAGCTAGCGATATTAAAAAGCAAAAAATAGCGGCAGCTATTGCAAAAGCAAAAGCCAACAAAGCTTCAGCGAAGCAAACGCCAGAAATGAGTGACGAAGCTAAAAAAGAAAAGATTGCCCAAGCAATTAAAAAAGCAAAAGCGCAAAAATTGAAAACAGCCGTAGTCAAGCCAACAAAAAATAGTGAGTCTGAATAAACATGGCATTTTGGATAGCAAGTTCACCACATAACCACATAAAAGCGGCAACACCATCATTAATGCGTTTGGTGATCCTAGCAACAATACCGGGCATATTTGCACAGTGGTATTTTTTTGGTTGGGGCACAATAATTCAAATTGCGTTGGCCGTTAGTTTTGCCGTTTTAGCTGAAATTACATTCTTAGCAATAAGAGATAAAAACATAAAATCGCAAATTACCGATTATTCGGCGGTACTCACCGGGTTATTAATTGGCATCAGTATTCCCTCATTAGCGCCTTGGTGGATAACCGCTATTGGCAGTATTTTTGCCATTTGCGTGGTTAAGCAATTGTATGGAGGCCTAGGCTTTAACTTGTTTAACCCAGCGATGGCAGCGTATGTTTTATTATTAGTATCATTTCCATTACAAATGACATCATGGCAACCAGTATCAAGTTTATTGGTTGACGACATCAGCTTTTTTAATAACTTTTGGTTAATTATCACAGGCTTTACTTGGGAAGGATTTTCGGTAGAGCAAATGCGGATGAGTGTTGATGGCATTACCATGGCGACACCGCTTGATACCTTAAAAACAGATTTAACGCTTGGCTTAACCGTATCGGAAAGTTTTGCAAAACCAATTTTCAGTGACTTAAGTGGTCTCGGCTGGGATTGGGTTAATATAGGTTTTCTTATTGGTGGCATCATTTTAATCGCCAATAAAGCCATTGATTGGATTATTCCAGCAAGTTTCCTAGGCTTTTTATTCGTATTCTCACTTATTGCCTATAGCATTAGCCCAGATAGCAGCGCTTCAACAATGTTTCATTGGTTAGCTGGCGGTACTATGTTGGGTGCATTTTTTATACTTACCGACCCGGTATCTGCAGCCACGACCAAAAAAGGTCGAGTGCTGTATGCCGGTCTTGCCGCTTTATTAGTGTATTTAATTCGTAAGTTTGGTGGTTACCCTGATGCAATCGCCTTTGCTGTATTATTATGTAATATGGCTGTACCGTTAATAGACCAATATACTCGACCGAGAACCTATGGTCATAAGGCGGGTGATTAATGATGAAAATTACCATTCAAAGTAATGCTAAAATTTTAGCGTTATTTGCTGTTGCTTGTACCACATTAGTCGCTGGTGTGGATTGGCTGACTAAAGATAAAATATTGGAGCAACAACAGCTACAATTATTAAATACCTTACATCAGGTCATTGCACCAGAGCGTTTAAACAACGATTTATACCATGATTGTCAGCGAGTAAGCGATGCAGAACTGCTTGGTAGTGATGAACCACAAACAGCCTATATTGCCCGCTTAGACCATGTGCCTGTTGCTGTGGCGATTACAACCGTGGCTCCAAATGGTTATAACGGTAAAATCAATTTAATTGTTGCCATTAATACTGACGGTAGTTTAAGTGGCGTAAGAACCTTAGAACATCAAGAAACACCGGGCTTAGGCGATAAAATTGAAACGCGTAAAAGTGACTGGATATATAGTTTTGATGGTAAGCAATTAGACGATAATAACAATATGCGCTGGGCAGTTAAGAAAGACGGCGGCATGTTTGATCAATTTACAGGCGCGACAATCACGCCAAGAGCGGTTGTAAAAGCGGTTAAAAATACCCTTGAATATTTCAAGTTAAATAAAGAAAGCATTTTATCAGCCACCACTTCAAGTTGCCGAGAAACTAATGACAAAGCGTAGCGAATATAAAGAACTAAGCTGGCAGGGATTGTGGAAAAACAATCCAGGATTAGTGCAACTATTGGGATTATGCCCGTTGTTGGCGGTAACGACTACCTTAACAAATGCTATAGGTTTAGGTTTAGCAACATTACTCGTATTAATTTGCTCAAATGCTACGGTATCAGCTGTTCGCAATTGGGTACCTAAAGAAGTCCGCATCCCCATTTTTGTATTAATTATCGCCGCATTTGTAACTTGTGTGCAGTTATTAATGAATGCCTATACCTTTGGTATTTATCAATCCCTAGGTATCTTTTTGCCGCTTATCGTAACGAATTGCGCCATAATTGGCCGCGCTGAAGCTTATGCATCTAAAAACCCGGTTAAACAAGCAAGTTTCGATGGCTTAATGATGGGTTTAGGCTTTACTCTGGTACTAATGGTGTTAGGCGCTGTAAGAGAGATTTTAGGACAAGGTACCTTGTTTGATGGCGCCGAGTTATTATTTGGCGATTGGGCAAGTGTATTACGTATCGAAATATTCAGTTTCGATACTAAATTTTTACTCGCTATTTTACCGCCTGGCGCATTTATCGCTATGGGTTTTTTAATTGCCGGTAAAAATGTCATTGATGAACGTATTGCTAAAAAACAACCAACTGTTGAAACCAATAAAACCATTGAACGTGTTCGCGTTAACTTTGATGGTTAAAAGACATTGATATAAGCCGGTCACCGGCTTCATTTATAATATAAAATCATAATAATAAAATAAAATATAATGAATACAGAAAAGCGACTCCAAATTCTCACTCGGCTTCGGGATGATAATCCGCACCCTACCACTGAATTAAATTTTAATTCGCCGTTTGAATTATTAATTGCAGTATTACTCTCGGCGCAAGCCACCGATGTGAGTGTTAATAAAGCCACCGCCCTGCTTTATCCAGTTGCCAACAACCCGCAGGCTATTTTAGATTTAGGTTTAGATAAACTTAAAAGCTATATAAAGACCATTGGTTTATTTAATACCAAAGCCCAAAACACCATAAAAACCTGTCAAATGCTGGTTGATTTACACCAAGGTGAAGTGCCTGCAGATAGAGCTTCTTTAGAGGCACTACCAGGCGTGGGACGCAAAACAGCCAACGTGGTACTGAATACCGCATTTGGCTGGCCAACGATTGCTGTTGATACCCATATTTATCGAGTATCAAACCGTACCAAGTTAGCAATGGGCAAGAATGTTGACTTAGTCGAACAAAAACTATTAAAAGTCGTACCAAAAGAATTTAAGGTAGATGTTCACCATTGGCTTATACTTCATGGACGATACACATGCGTAGCTAGAAAGCCGCGTTGTGGCTCTTGTATTATTGAAGATTTATGTGAATTTAAAGATAAAACATCAGATTAACTAATCTATAAATAGGAATTGAAAAATGCGAATACTACACACAATGCTTAGAGTTGGTAATTTAGAACGCTCAATTAGCTTTTATCAAGACGTATTAGGTATGCGGTTATTGAGTCGCTCTGACAACGAACAGTTTGAATATACTTTAGCTTTCTTAGGTTACGATGATATTGCTCATTCAACAGTACTTGAACTTACCTATAACTGGGGTGTTGAAAACTATGATCATGGTGAAGCATTTGGTCACATTGCCATTGAAGTAGATAACGTTTATACAGCATGCGAAAAAATCAAATTATTAGGTGGCGTTGTCAGTCGTGAGCCAGGACCTGTAAAAGGTGGCACAACTGAAATCGCCTTTGTAAAAGACCCCGATGGTTATGCCATTGAATTAATACAGGCAAAAGAAGATTAATTAATACCAAGTCCATTAACAATGAGCAGATATTTAATGGAATTAATATTGAGACATATCTTAAAAAAATTATGGCTATTAAAGCAACTATTTACAAAGCAACTATCCAGTTATCTGATATGGATAGACATTATTACGACACTCTAAATCTTACGATTGCCAAACATCCTTCAGAAACTGAGCGACGTTTAATGGTAAGAATTCTTGCCTATGTTTTGAATGCACAAGAACACTTACAATTTACCAAAGGACTCAGTGAAGACGATGAACCTGAAATATGGGCCGTTAATTATTCTCAAGAAATAGAGTTGTGGGTAGATTTGGGTTTACCTGATGAAAAGCGCATTAAAAAAGGTTGCTCTCGTGCTAAACAAATGGCTTTGTATTGCTATGGTTCGGCGGCAAATGTTTGGTGGCAAAAAATCCAAACTAAATTATCGAACTTTAGTAACTTATCAATTAGCCATATCCAAGAAGATACCTGTGATGAACTGGTTGGTTTATTAGCTCGTACTATGGATCTAAATTGTTCTATAGATTCTGGACAAATTTGGCTAGGTGACAATGAGAACACAGTGCACATAACGCCTGAACTATGGTTAGAAACGAAAAACTCTTAATAACCTTATATCCACACAGTAGCGGAAATTATTTATGCTAAAAAAATCATCTATTATTGCGCTTAGTTGCGCAGTATGCAGCTTTGCAGTGTTTTCTGTAAGCACCTTTGCAACATCAACACTCTCAACACCGATAACACTAAAGAGTGTTACTGCTGATATGGAATTTTTGGCGAGTGACGATTTAAAAGGTCGAAAAATTGGCACCTTAGGCATAACTCAAACTGAAAATTATATTGAACAACAGTTTAAGCAAGCGGGTTTAGTGCCATTAAAGAGTTTAAACAGCTATAAGCAAACTTTTAATTTAATTACCTTCACTCCAAAAACTATCGAAGTAACATTAAATAATGAGTTGATTGCAAACAGTGACATTACTTTCACAGGCGCACTGGAAACATTCAATTGGCAACAGTCAGAGGTTAAGCAACAAGTTGTTGCCGCTAATGATGATTTATCAGCAATTATAAAACAGGTGAATATTCAAGGGGATAATACTGTTTTACTGGTAAATTCTCAGCATAAAGAACTGTTTCAACGTTATCAAAATCACTTTGCAACAGGCGTTAAAACAACCTCAGCGAGAAAGCAATCTGCATTGGTTATGATATTAACGGAGCAAATGTCGATAACACAATTAGCCATCAATGCGGTGATTATTAAATCAAAGCAACAGCTTAATAATGTTATAGGTGTCATTCCTGGCACTGAAAAGCCTGATGAATTTGTGACATTTTCTGCTCACCATGATCATTTAGGTACGCATGTTTTGAGTATTGAAGATGACGCAACACACAATCTTGTTAAACCTGACAATATTTATAACGGCGCAAATGATGACGCATCAGGGGTTACTGCGGTACTTAATTTAGCGCGTTATTACAGTAAACATAAACCTAAACGCAGTATTATGTTTGTTACTTTCACCGCTGAAGAATCAGGTTTATTGGGTTCAAGTTACTTTATTAATGACATAAATAGCGAAAGTATCATCGCCATGTTAAATATCGAAATGATCGGCAAAGCGTCCGAGTTTGGCCCTGGGAAATTTTGGATGACGGGTTATGAACGATCAAATCTGGCCAGTATTTTAAATCAACAACTGCAGCTTAATAAACAGCAGATATATGCCGACCCTTACCCTAAATACCGTTTATTTTATCGCTCAGACAATGCCTCTTTAGCAAAAGTTGGGGTACCTGCTCATAGTATTTCTAGTACACAAATGAGTAATGATCATGATTACCATCAGGTAAGCGACAACTTAGCCAGTTTAGATTTAGTGCAAATGACTGACATAATTAATGCTATCGCTTTTGCAAGTAAGCCATTAATCGATGCTCAACAGACGCCATCTAGAATAGAAAAAGCTATAGCAAAACCAACTGGATTGATATTCTAACATTCACCAAAATCAAAATATTCAAGGTAGCGTTATCACCACAGAGTTCAATTTAAATAACTTGCCAGCTCAATACTATTGCAATCAAAGTAACGAAAAATTTACCTTGATTGCAATTTTAAAATAACTTTATGCCACACATCCTGTTAAACCTGTCACTTATCGCGTAAGTTATTACAAAAATTTACAGATATGTAAAAAAGATATATTTTATAACCATTAAGTTTATTGCTAAAAACAATAATTAGAAACAAGCCAATATTTTAAAACAGAGATTATTATGAAAATTCAAAAATCATTAGTTGCAATGGCGCTATCAGCAGCTTTATTAGCCGGTTGTAATAACACCACAGTACCAGAAAATGTTAAAGCAGAACCGGAACAAGCGTCAACAGCAGTGGTTGAAACTGAATCAACACGCTTGAATGCTTTCTTTGAAAAATCGTTTATGGATGCTGTAATGCGTTCACCTCAGTATCAAACTTACTTAGGTATAAAGAAAGATTATGGCAAGTGGGACGATAACTCTGAAGCAAATGCTGAAAAAGAACTGCAAATTAGTAAAGATACTTTAGTTGCTTTACAACAGTTTGATTATGACGCCTTAGATGCGCAAACTAAAATTAGCTATCAACTACAAGAGCGCGGCTTAGAACAAGAAATAAGCGATCATAAATGGCGCTACCATAACTACCCTGTTAATCAAATGTTTGGTACCCATTCAAATATAGCTTCATTTTTAATTAACCAACATACAGTAACGAATGTTGACGAAGCACAAGCCTATATAAGTCGCTTAAGTGGCGTTAAAGTCGTAATTGAGCAATTAATCACGCAATTAAAAATAAGAGAAGAAAAAGGCATTATCGCGCCAAGCTTTGTTTTTCCACACGTTATTAGTGACTCGCAAAACTTAATCACTGGTGCACCATTTGATCAAGATGCAGATTCAACGTTATTTGCCGATTTTAAAGCTAAAGTAACTGCATTAGAACTTGATGATGAGCAAACGAAAAGCTTAATGGACTCAGCTACAGAAGCATTAATGACTAGTGTACAACCAGGGTATCAAGACCTTGTAGATTACCTTATTACATTAGAAGCGAAATCAACTGAAAATGCCGGTGCTTGGAAACTTCCACAAGGAAATGATTTTTATAATAATGCCTTAGCTAGAACAACAACCACAACATTAACCGCTAATGAAATACACACTATTGGCTTATCTGAAGTGGATCGTATTCACGGTGAAATGACTGTCATTAAAGATGCGGTAGGATTTAAGGGCGATTTAGCTGCGTTTATGCAATTTATGCGCTCTGATAAGCAGTTCTACTATGCAAACACTGAAGCAGGTAAACAGCGTTATTTAGACGAAGCTACTGGTTGGATTGATAACATGAAAACTCGTTTAGACGAGATGTTCTTAGTTAAACCAAAAGCAGATTTAATCGTAAAACGTGTAGAAGCATTCCGTGAAAAATCTGCAGGTAAAGCATTTTATAACCGCCCTGCTCCAGATGGTTCTCGCCCAGGCATGTACTACGCAAACCTTTATGATATGGAAGCGATGCCAACCTACCAAATGGAAGCATTAGCGTACCATGAAGGTATTCCTGGTCATCACATGCAGTTAGCTATTTCACAAGAGTTAGAAGGCATTCCAACATTCAGAAAATTCAGTGGTTATACTGCATATAGTGAAGGTTGGGGCTTATACTCAGAATACTTACCAAAAGAGTACGGTTTATACGCTGACCCTTACTCAGATTTTGGCCGCTTATCAATGGAACTATGGCGCGCTTGTCGTTTAGTTGTTGATACCGGTATGCATGTTAAAAAATGGACGCGTGAAGAAAGTATTAATTACTATGTAACCAATACACCGAATGCTAAATCAGATGCTGTAAAAATGGTTGAACGTCATGCTGTTATGCCATCACAAGCAACAGCCTACAAAGTTGGGATGTTAGAGATTTTACGTTTACGTGGTAAAGCTCAAGAAGAGCTTGGTGATAAGTTTGATATTCGTGAATTTCATGATGTTTATCTAAAAAATGGTCCGCTTCCTATGGACTTAGTTGAGACTATGGTTAACAACTATATAGCGTCTAAAAAGTAATATTCACTTTTAATGTTAACTAATTATAAAGCCGCTCTGCGGCTTTTTTGTTTTTAAGCCTATAATCAACTTGGTATAGTTTTAGCAAAAAATCAAAACCAGTGTTACACTTTAAGCTATTAGTTTCTCTCGTGAATTCATCCTTTTTATGACCATCAATCATTATTTCAATCGTGTTTTCCTTGCTCTGTTATTTTTAATTGTGGCCAATATAACGGCGTTTTACTTTTATCAATATTCAGATCAGCAATTAAAATCGCTAGAGTATGACCGATTATCTGTTATGGAATTATCGAGTCATATCAGAGAAACATCGAATAAACTTACTCGTACATCAAGAACCTTTGTGGTGACGAACGATGCAATCTATTTGTCCTATTTTAATGAATTATTAGACTTCCGTTATGGTCGTAAACCTCGGCCTGAGCATTTTTTCAGTATTTATTGGGATAAATTACAAACTAAAATTGAAGAAGAGCAAGATAAAAAAATTCCCCTTAAAAATATTGTTGATAGTTTGATCACTCCCAAGGAACAACTTGTCAAACTAAGAACAGCGGTTGAATTAGCCGATGTCCTAACAGAGATAGAAATACAGGCTATTCAAATATTCCAAAGCCATAAAGCCAATAGTAAGCAACAAGCGTTAGATATATTGTATGGCGCTACCTATTTAAAAGCTAAAAGCGAAATAATGGGTCACATAGATGATTTTCAAGATATATATGACGTCTGGCACTTTCAACAAACATCCGCATTAGAACAGCAAATAAAGTGGGCAAGGCTTGCCAAAATTTTACTGCAACTGTCTTTCATTATTGCGCTTATATATATTCGATTTTTCATTATAAAAAATGTCAGTAAGCCACTGTCTTCTTTGGCTAATTTTGCCAAAAACATTGCCAAGGGTAATTTATCTCAACCCTCGACCATTGCCTCAGATACCGCTGACATTAGAGTGTTAATGCAAGCGATGAATCAAATGCAAAATGAAATAGCATTAACCTTGAGTAAGTTTGAGCAACAAACTGAATTAGCCGAACAAGCAAAGCATCAAGCGCAAATGGCCAATAAAAGTCGCGGTGAGTTTTTAGCAAACATGAGTCATGAAATTCGTACCCCAATGAATGGTATTATTGGTTTAGGACAGTTATTACAGCAACAAAAGTTAACCTCTGAAGACAAGGCATTTGTTGATAAAATATTACTCTCTGCGAAGCAATTACTTACCATTTTAAATGACATATTAGATTTTTCTAAAATTGATTCGGATAAACTGCAAATAGAAAACATTGATTTTGCATTACGAGGCGTGTTCGATCGCATTGCCAATGTATTAGCCATACAAGCGCAAAACAAACAATTACAGCTAAAGTTTGATATTGCCACAGACATGCCACAACAATGCTTTGGCGATCCTATTCGTATCGGTCAAATTTTGATGAATATGACCTCCAATGCAATTAAATTTACCGACAGAGGAGAAGTCATAGTCAGTGTTGAGCAAATAAAAACAATTGCTGATGAATATAAGCTGGTCTTCACGGTTACAGATACAGGTGTTGGCTTAAGTGTTGAGAAAATGCAGCATATCTTTGAACCTTTCTCTCAGGCCGATAATTCGATTACTCGTAATTATGGCGGTACAGGGTTAGGTTTAACGATATCTAAACGCTTAGCATCATTAATGCAAGGCGATATCAAGGTATCTTCTGTTGTTGCCAAGGGAAGCCGTTTTAGTTTAACTTTACCGGTAATTAAATCTATCGCGAACAAAGTATATAAACTGCAGAGTAAACCGATATTGTTAATATCTGATTGCCTGCACAATCAACGTTTAGTACAACAAAACGCAGAGTATCAGGCGATAAACTATCACCAACTCACAGTCAACGATTTAGACATTAACAACCCTCTTTTTAATAATGAGTGTTTGATGGTCCTCGATTTGCATACCATGACAAATGATGAGCAGATGCACTTAGCGAGCAAGTATGAACATGTATTAATAAATGAAAATATTGATTTAATTTTATTGACTAACATCAATCAAATTGGCTCGACTGAACATTTTTCATATAAACGACAATCAGTACAGCTGCATTGCCCACTAATATTTTCTGACATAGAAAATCAGCTACGTTGTGATAAACCTGCAATAAACGATGAAAAAATCAGCAACAGCTTAGCGGGTATTAATGTTTTACTCGCTGAAGATTTTAAACTTAACCAAATTGTTGCCAAAGGTTTACTTAATAAATTAGGTGTTAATGTAGATATTGTCGAGGATGGCCAGCAAGCGGTGGACGCCATTAATGAAAAGTCATATCAACTGGTCTTTATGGACATACATATGCCTAACATGGATGGTCATCAAGCAACGCGCATCATTCGCAGTAATAAAGATTTTGATGCGCTACCCATTATTGCGTTAACGGCTGATGCCCAGCAAGAACATGTAAAGCAATGCATTGATTCCGGCATGAATGATTTCATTTCTAAACCATTTTTATTAGCCGATATTGAAAAGATCATGCATAAGCATTTGGATTAAAAAAGGCCAGTATTAATATACTGGCCAAAAACACGTAGGGGACGTAGTGATACGTTTACGAGTCTTTAACATAACAAAGTAATGTGACAAATTTATGACAAATATATCTAAAAACTATTTAATCAATCGAACCGTACCAGTGTTGTTATTGCTGCTTTGCAGTAGTTGTAGTTCAAATGTTGATACAAACTTAGATAAAGAAAACTTTGAAGAGTATTTTTCAGTCGGCTCAGTACACGTTTTTGAAAATGAAGATGAGTTCACTGGTGCATCTCATTTTGTTGGATTAGTCGAAGGTGAAGATTGTCGAGTGAAAGAAAATGGCATTCCAGCAAATGCCCGCGAAGCTCGCACTGATGCCAGAGAAAAAGCGGCAGCTCTTAATGCCAATGCGGTAGTGTTCACCTCATGTACATTAATTGAAGACCCACAATGTCTTGAAGTGATGGTCTGCTACGGCAAGGCCTACCAAGTTGTTAGTGATGACTAAATATATCTAGAAGCACATCATATGACGCATACAAGCTATACCTTTAACCCTATAGCGATCACACATTCGCCGTATAAACAAAAGTTTGCTATCCCAAGACAGCCTGGTTTAGTGACTGCTGCACATGGTCAAATCGAGTTAATTGGCGATTTTAATCAAGCTGAATTAATTAGGGATATAGAACAACATAGTCATTTATGGTTACTCTTTGTATTTCATGGCACCGCGGATCATGGCTGGAAGCCATTGGTTAAAGCACCAAGATTAGGGGGTAATAAAAAAACAGGGGTATTAGCCACTCGTTCTACATTTCGCCCTAACCCGATTGGCATGTCGGTGGTTAAACTTGAGAGTGTAAATTGTCACAAAGGTAAAATTCTACTTAATATATCTGGTCTCGATTTATTAGATAAAACGCCCATTATAGATATAAAACCTTATATTCCTTATAGCGACAATGTGTCATCAGCAACATCACTAATGGCATCAACAGAGCAAGAGCATCACATTAGCGTATCTTTTAGTGATACTGCTAAGCAGCAATTGCAACAATATCGACCACTACATGCAAACCTTGAAATTTTTATTGAACAAGTTCTAAGCCAAGATCCCCGTCCAGCTTATAAAAAGACAGATCTTAGCCGACAGGAATATGGCATGAGTCTTTATGATTTAAATATACGTTGGCAAATGGAACAACAGCACTGTCTGGTATTATCAATAGAGGCGCAGATATAGTACCCCCGCGCTATACAACTTTGTAATTTACCGCTGTCTGTGTATAATTGCCGCCCCTCTATACCTTAGAGGCAAACATCACATTATAATTAACCGCGCTAGATTTACGTTCTAGTATGCATTGAGGAATAAACATGTCAGGCATCGTTGTATCTGCATTATATAAATTTGTCACTCTTGAAAACTATCAAGAGATAAGAAAACCCCTACACCAAACCATGGAAGAAAACGACGTAAAAGGTACTTTATTATTAGCCGTTGAAGGTATTAATGGTACTATCGCTGGTTCTCGCCAAGGTATTGATAACGTACTTAATTATCTTAAAAGTGATGAACGCTTAAGTAACCTTTCTCATAAAGAATCTTACACACAAGAGTCGCCATTTAAGCGCTGTAAAGTTAAGCTAAAGAAAGAAATAGTCACTATGGGTGTTGAAGGTATAGACCCGAAACAAGTAGTGGGTACTTACGTTAAACCGCATGATTGGAACGCTTTAATTTCAGACCCAGAGGTATTATTAGTTGATACTCGTAACGATTATGAAATTGAAATAGGTACGTTTGAAAACGCAGTTAATCCAAAAACTGAAACATTTCGTGATTTTCCACAATATGTCGCTGACCATTTAGATCCTAAAAAACATAAGAAAGTTGCTATGTTTTGTACCGGCGGTATTCGCTGTGAAAAATCTACGGCGTATATGAAAGAGCAAGGCTTTGAAGAAGTTTATCACCTTGAAGGTGGCATTTTAAAATATCTTGAAGAAGTGCCAGAAGAAAACACCATGTGGCAAGGTGATTGTTTCGTATTTGACGACCGAGTTGCTGTTGATCATTCTCTTGAGAAAGGCAAATACGATCAATGTCACGCATGTCGTATGCCAATTACAGCTGAAGATATGCAACTTACTGAGTATGTTAAAGGCGTAAGTTGTCATCGTTGTATTGATAAAGTAAGCGATGAACAACGTGCTCGCTATGCTGAGCGTGAAAAGCAAATTAACTTAGCGAAACAACGTGGTGAAGATCATATTGGTAGCGCCGCAGCCAAGAATATTGAAGCTAAACGTGCTCAGAAAAAACAGCGAATAATTCAGCAACAGCAAGACTCTTAAGCAAAAACTGTTTGTTTTAAAGGTCAGTTCACACTGACCTTTTTAGTTTGGCACAATAAAATCAATAGCTTATCCAATCAGTTGAAATCTAGCTGTAGCTATATTAGAATTGTACAAATAACAACCACCCATGGACAGGGCTATTTAAACCGATACTTAGATGGGGGTTTTATGGCTGACGAAAGTTCTAAGCAAGATAATTTAACCGAAGATAGTCATATCTTAAATAATTCTGTCGTTGTACCTGCTGCTGATAACGTAACGGGCGAGGAAGAACATTCAAGCTTGTGGTGGCTCAATATGCGCCGCCGATCCCATAAACATATTACAATTAAGCGTAATCAAATTCGCCGTAAACATTAATCAACTAACTATAATCACTCACTCAACTGACGATAATTACTCAAAGTGTACTAAAACTGAGTAAATTGCTTATTTTTATCTTTTGTCGATAGCGGTTGTCCTGTTAGAATAAGCGAAATTTTCTATTCATAATCTATTCGGAATTTTACCGTAATGCGCACTAGCCAATATTTACTTTCGACCTTAAAAGAAACTCCAGCTAATGCTGAAGTGATCAGCCATCAATACATGTTACGTGCCGGCTTAGTAAGAGCTGTCGCATCAGGTTTATATACTTGGTTACCTACTGGCGTTAGGGTATTAAGAAAAGTTGAAAACATAGTGCGTGAAGAAATGAATCGTGCCGGTTCAATTGAAACATTAATGCCAATGGTGCAGCCTGCTGATTTATGGCAAGAGTCTGGCCGTTGGGATGATTATGGTCCTGAGTTACTACGCATGAAAGACCGTCATAATCGCTCTTTTGTATTAGGCCCAACTCATGAAGAAGTTATTACTAAATTAATGAGCTTTGAGTTAAACAGCTATAAGCAACTACCGGTTAATCTGTTTCAAATTCAAACTAAATTCAGAGACGAAATTCGCCCTCGCTTTGGCATAATGCGCAGTCGTGAGTTTTTAATGAAAGATGCTTACTCTTTCCATTTAGAGCAAGAGTGTTTAGACAAAACCTATCAAAATATGCACGCTGCATACTGTCGAATCTTTGATCGCTTAGGTTTAGATTACCGCCCTGTACTTGCCGACTCAGGTTCTATTGGTGGTGATGCATCACATGAATTTCATGTGTTAGCAGAATCGGGCGAAGATGATATCGCCTTTAGTGATGCTAGTGATTACGCTGCCAACATTGAAAAAGCTGAGGCATTAGCACCAGCGGGTGAACGTGCGCCAGCAACTGCAGAACTCATTAAAGTAGCAACGCCTAATACTCATAGTATTGAAGACGTAACTAAATTACTTAATGTTACAGCGGATAAAGTGGCCAAAACATTATTAGTATTAGGTGAATGTGAAACCGGTGAAACGGCGCCTGTTATTGCACTAGTGCTTCGCGGTGATCATGAATTAAACGAAGTTAAAGCAGAGAAAATTAACGGCGTTGCGGCCCCGTTAACATTTGCTTCTGATGCACAAATTCAAGACGCAGTTAAGTGTGATGCTGGTTCTATTGGCCCTACAGGTTTAAGTATTAAAGTTGTTGTTGATAGAAGTGCAGCACATTTAAGTGACTTTACTTGTGGCGCTAATGAAACAGGTTTCCACTTACAAGGTGCTAACTTTGATCGTGACATCACTGATTATGAAGTCGCCGACATCCGTAATATTGTTGCTGGCGATGCCAGTCCTTGTGGACAAGGCACATTAATCATTAAACGCGGCATAGAAGTAGGTCATATTTTCCAATTAGGTCAAAAATATGCACAGACTATGGGCGCAGCAGTACTTAATGATAATGGTAAAAACCAAACATTAACTATGGGTTGTTACGGTATTGGCGTGTCACGCATTGTGGCGGCAGCCATTGAACAAAATAACGATGAAAATGGTATTTTATGGCCTGATGCTATCGCGCCGTTTAAAGTTGTGATCATCCCGATGAACATGCAAAAATCAGCGCGCGTTAAAGAAACCGCTGAAAAACTCTACAGCGAATTATTAGCGGCTGGCGTTGAAGTGTTAATTGACGACAGAAAAGAGCGCCCAGGGGTTATGTTTAAAGATATGGAATTAATTGGTATTCCGCACAGCATAATCATTGGTGAGCGTAATTTAGACAATGCCGAAGTTGAATATAAAAATCGCCGCGAGAGTGACAAGCAAACATTAAAAATTGCTGATGTGGTTGAGTTTATCAAAACTAAATAACCTATTTTAATCATTTCATTTTAAAATAACTGTAATATTTACCAAAGGAGCCTAAGGCTCCTTTGCTATTTATAGGATCTATTAGCCCTACCCTGTTAATTGACAATTAACGGATATACGTAAGATAGTTTAAGTAAGTGGATACTAAACTCCGCTTTGTGCGACAAGCAGGTCGTTAGTTAGCCTTTGATTGTATTGAATTTTCTCTAAAAAACGTTTTTTACCCAGCCAAGTAGTTAACGCCTTTCTATCTTGTTAATCTATAATTTATCTGTGATGAAAATTAAATGTTCATTTTCCCCCTCTTAATGCAGATTAACCGTGATTAGATAAATAAAAGAGCAAATATCAATAAGTTGTGAATATTTATCGTGGGGGTATTGATGAGGGAAAAAACTATACTTAGTTGTGAAATAAAGAATTAGATGTAACGAAAATCAGCTTTTCGATCATAAAAATGACATCACTTTCATACCACTATGGCGCTATGGCGACATAGCACCATAGATCACCCACAATCAATCATAATCAATTATTTCTATTTTATGACGCTTGTAGGGTAACCAAATAATACCTTAAGTTTTGCTTTAATGCCCCTAGCTCTAAGCAAATTTTTAACTAAATAGTTCCACTGATGAAAGGTAATTATAAATGGGTTATTACTATTTATCTGCCCTAGAATGCCATACTTACAGGGCTTTTTCTGTTCTTCTTCAGCATAGGTGCCAAATAGCTTATCCCAAATAATAAGTACCCCTGCAAAATTTTTATCTATATAACCAACGTTAATTGCATGGTGCACTCTATGATGCGAAGGCGTATTAAATATTGTTTCAAACCAGCCCAGTTTATTCACTATCTGTGTGTGTACAAAAAATTGATAAGCTAAATTAAGCGCCACTACCGTAAATACTGTTACGGGGTCAAAACCTATTAATATCATAGGCAGCCAAAACAGCCACATACCTGTAAGTGGATACATTAAGCTTTGCCTAAATGCAGTAGTAAAGTTCATTTTGGTAGAACTATGGTGCACTACATGCGCGGCCCATAACCAATGAATATGGTGCGATGCTTTATGAAACCAATAATATAAAAAATCTTGTAATATAAATGCACCCAAAACACTAATTACAGAAAGTTCTATATCAAATAATCGATAATCATAAAGCCAATAAAAACCGGGCATTAACACAAGTAAGGCAATAGCATCGGCACCCTGGTGCATAAGTGCGAGTGCAGTATTGGCCAAGCTATCCCTTATATTGTAATAGCCCCTATATTTAATAAACTCATAAGATACAAAAATAATAAATATGGGACTAAGCGCCAGTAAAATAATTTCGGTAGTCATATGGCACCATTTTCAAAGAGAATAGCTATTTTTTTAAGCGCTTGAGTAATGTCTTTTTTGATTAAAAAACTAAGCACAAAATTGGGTAGCCACCACGGTGTTTTACAGCTTATATTGTAGGTAATTACAGTTATCGGCGTTGCGGAATTATTACCTTTACTAAAATAAATATCGCCACGATGACCTGCTACGGGTTTATTGCCAATTATTTGATAGCTAATATGATTGCTATCAGCACTAATAATTCGCTCTTCAAATGTAACGCCAATCATATGGACTTGCCTTACTGCGCCTTTGCCGCCTTTTAATTCACCCTTATCTTGTTTTTTGAGAAGTAAAAAGTCTGCATTAAAAAAACGATTTAATTGCTCATGTTCAAGTAAGATATCTCTGACTTGGGAAGGTGTTGCAGGCAGGTTTTGTTTTAATCTTATTGATATCATTTTTACATCAGCAACTATTTATATATTGCACTAGCATATAAAAAAATTTAGTGGCAGACTTGCTGTTACACGACCATTTTTTAGCTTTAGGCGACAAATGAATACACTTACTGATCATTATTTCTCAAGTAGCTTAGATTACCTTGAAACTCTCGGACTAGACAGTCAATGTGTTTTATCGGCTATTAATTTTAATGAATACAGTGACAAGCAGAGTAAACAACTAGCGCCTCGCATTAGTTTAACGAGCTATAATGCACTGCTTGATTATGCACAACATACCTTAAATGAGCCTTTACTTGGTTTTAAACTTGGTCAGCAAATTCGTACTGCTGATTTTGGTGTATTAGGGTATTTAATAGAGTCGAGTAATAACTTAGCAAGCGCAATTTTAGCTCTTCTTAATTATGACAGTTTGGTCGCTGATATAGGAAAAGCCGAATTTGAACAGCAAAATGATATTGCCGTTATTAGATGGTTACCTCATCCAAGCTGCAGTTCGCAGGTTATTTTACGTAATATGACCGCTTGGGTGAGTGTTATTCGTCAATTACTCCCCCCTCAGTTATCGCCTAATAAAATTTATTTTACGCAGCCATGGCCTCAAACTGAACAAAAAGCACTCGCTAGTTGGTTTAATTGCCCTATTGAAACCAATGCTCAATATAATCAAATCATATTTCCTAGCAGTTACTTAGCGCTACCTTTTAAAACTGACAATACACAAATTAATTTTGTACTTAAACAAATATCAGAGCAGCAGCTCTCAAGATTTAAAAGTCAGCAATTAATAACTGAAAAAATTAACCATTTACTGATGGCAAAAAATGATTTGGACAATTGCAGCTTAATACGCACAGCAAGTGTATTAAACATGACTCCTCGAACAATGCAACGCCGCTTAAAACAAGAAAAAACATCGTTTGCTAATTTACTTGAGAGTGAACGAAAAAGACGCATTCTAATGTATATAGGAAAATATCCTTTAAGCACCATTGCGATTAAACTTGGCTTTAACGACCAAAGCTCCTTTAATCGTGCATTTAAACGCTGGTATGGATGCAGCCCGCTATATTACTTAAAGAATAAATAGTGCTTTAGAGCATGTCGTGTGACGGCGTTATGCTAGTGATGGGATAAGCCACATGGATGTGGTGAATATCGAAAATGCACTAATACATGGACGTATGTAGGTAGAACAACGCAGGAGCAGTTGTCGAGGATGTATATTTTCGTGACGGAATTACTTTTCAAATTTCTGGCGCTGTTAATTTCGTTGCCACTTATCCCAATAAATTTTTACATCATATTGTTTTGACAACAACATGTTTAATTGATGAAAAGTAGTTAACTCTTCTTGCTTGCCACTAATACATTGCCAGGCGAAACGATGGCAATTATTTTTAATGAGATCATATTCTTGATAATTAAATATCTGTTTTATTGCTCTTTGCGCCGTTAAATCACTAGCAATAGCCTGTTTTTTTGCATCACAAGCGACAAATATTTCATTGCCTGAACGCTCATTTAAAAATCGTTTGGGAGAAATTGCTTTAACTAAACCATTACCATGTAATTCAACAATGGTCTGCTCATCTATCAATATGCCGGTATGTTCGAGAACCCCACCTAGCCCACAGCACACCAATGCACCCGGTTTTATGTCGGCAAATTTATTCGAACTAAAAACCTCTGAAGGATATTTTTCTACGCCACTTGCATGTCGGTTCAACTCCCCTCTACTGCCGAGGTTAGATTTTTTATCTCGCATTAAATCAGAATTTTTATGCTGCTCATTTAACTCATGTGCAGCAATAGCCGAAACCACTGCTGCGCCAAGCCAAACTAATGGAAAAGGCATAAAACCTCCTGTGCTATTTTGCTAAGTTATGTTGAATTATTAATACTAGTTATAAACAAAAAACCCGTTCATTGCTCAATAAAAGTGTCAGTAAGTGTTTCGAAAAGCTATCATTCTCTTAATTACTGACCCACGACAAAGATACCACTGATGACAAAAAGCAATTCTCTCCCTATTAAATGGGCTATTATCGGTTTAGGTAACATTGCTCATAAATTTGCTAGCGATTTAGTAAATCTTGAAGGTGCTCAACTGTATGCGGTAGCATCACGGTCGAAAATGAAAGCGCAGCAGTTTGCTCAGCAATACCAAGCGGTTAATTATTATAGTAGCTATGAAGAGTTAATTTTGGATGAGCAAATAGATGCAGTGTACATTGCCACTCCACACGCATTTCATCAACAACATAGCGAAATGTGTTTAAAGAAAGGTATCGCGGTATTGTGCGAAAAACCTTTTGCCATGAATAGTGCTGAAGTAGCTGCCATGATAGCTTGTGCAAAACAGCACAATACATTGTTAATGGAAGCATTATGGACCTATTTTTTACCCCATTATCAATTTGTACTAGAGCAAATCAAAAACAAGCGCTTTGGCGAGATCATTAAACTAGAAGCTGACTTTGGTTTTATTCGAGAATTCGATAACAGCGCCAGATTATTCAATAAATCTTTAGGTGGCGGCAGTTTATTAGATATTGGTATTTACCCAATATTCGCCGCGCTAACAACTTTGGGCAAACCAAACTCAATAACCGCAGACGCTACATTCTTTGATAATGGCGTGGACGCAAGTTGCGATATGCAATTTAATTACGCTAACGATAAAATCGCTCACCTAACATCATCGTTAATAACCTCGACACCTGGCGAAGCCATTTTCTATTGTGAGCAAGGTATTATAAAAATTAATAGCAGCTTTCATGGCCCGACCACGGTACTAATGAGTAATAGCGATGGCAGTGATCCTGAGCTTATCGATTTTGATTATAAAACCACAGGCTATGATTTTGAAATAAAGCACTTCAATGCCCTCATACGTCAAGGTAAAGTAGAAAGCGATATAATGACATTTGCATTTAGTAAGCAGTTAATGGCAACAATTGACACCGTTAGAGACCTGATCGGCCTGCGTTATCAGTAGTAAATATACAATATAAGTAAATAATCACTAAAATAGACTAAATACATGATTATAAATGTTTCAAAGTACTGATAATTAAGTATTCTATACTGAGTGTTAGCAATTTAATAAAACAATTTAATAAGTGGTAAGTAGGTCGACATGAGTGAATATCTAAAATCAAACAAATTATCTGGTGTATGTTATGACATTAGAGGACCTATTGCCGCCGAAGCCAAACGCCTTGAAGAAGAAGGTCATAAGATATTAAAGCTCAATATTGGTAACCCTGCGCCATTTGGTTTTTCTGCGCCAGCCGATATTTTAAGAGATGTTATTCATAATTTACCAACCGCCCAAGGTTATAGTGAATCACAAGGTATTTACTCGGCCCGCGTAGCTGTAATGCAATACTACCAGCAACTTGGCTTAAAAGGCCTTGATGTCGATAACATTTTTATCGGCAATGGCGTTAGTGAGCTCATTGTTATGGCAATGCAAGCGCTATTAAATACTGAAGATGAGGTATTAATTCCAGCACCTGACTATCCTCTTTGGACGGCAGCGGTATCACTTTCGGGCGGTAAACCGGTACATTACCGCTGCGATGATGAAAATCATTGGTATCCTGATATCGAGGATATTACCGCTAAAATCACTAAAAACACCAAAGCTATCGTATTAATTAACCCAAATAATCCAACCGGAGCGGTTTACCCTAAAGAAGTGCTAGAGCAGATTGTAAAAGTTGCCGAAAAGCATAATTTGATTATTTTTTCCGATGAAATCTACGACAAGGTTTTATACGATGGTGCTAAACATATACCAACCGCGAGTTTAAGCGAAGATGTACTCATTGTTACTATGGGCGGTTTATCAAAAAATTACCGCATAGCTGGCTTTAGAGCCGGTTGGATGATGTTAACTGGGCCTTTATTAAAAGCCCAAAGTTACATTGATGGTATTACCATGCTCGCTTCTATGCGCTTATGTGCCAATGTGCCCTGCCAACATGCAATCCAAACAGCACTGGGTGGTTACCAAAGTATTAACGAGCTCATTAACGATGGTGGTCGTTTAAAAACTCAACTCGATATTGCGCACCAGCTTATCAATGAAATTGATGGTTTAAGTTGTCATAAAGCCAAAGGCGCTATGTACTTGTTCGTTAAAGTGGATGGTGAGAAGTTAAACATTACTGATGATGAACAAATGGTGCTTGATATTTTACGCCAAGAAAAAATACTGTTAGTGCAAGGTAGCGCCTTTAATTTAAAAATAGGCATTTACTTTCGCTTAGTGTTTTTGCCACACAGTGAAGATTTAATTAAAGCCATTGGTCGCTTAAAGCATTTCTTTAGCCATTACTCACAATAAACACAATATAATATTAGAGATTTAACTTATGGAAAGTACATTTTTAGCTTGGATGTTTCGCATGCCGCTTATTAAGCGCTGGGCATTAATGTACTGTGTTAAAGAAGAGAATATTGCCGAACATTCGCATCAAGTAGCCATAGTTGCGCATTTACTGGCGGTTATTCGTAACAAAAAATTTAACGGTACAATTAACGCTGATAAAGTCGCCACAATTGCCCTTTACCACGAAGCCAGTGAAACACGCTATGGTGATATTGTTAATCCAACTAAATATGCTAACGCCGAAATATCCCGAGAATTTAAAAAAATAGAAACATTAGCTGAGCAAGAATGTTTAGAGTCATTACCGGAAGAATTACGAGAAATATTCAGCGATATTATCGTGCAAGACAATGTTGCCCCTGAATACAAAGTAATCGTAAAAGCCGCTGATATTTTAGTCGCCTATATAAAATCACTCGATGAGTTAAATCATAACAACCCTGAATTTAAACATGTTGAGCAACGCTTAAAAGCTAAGTTAGTCGAATACTCAAGCACTATGCCTGAAGTACAGTACTTTATGGATACGTTTTTAGGGCTATGTACCGCGTCTGTTGATAAATTAACTAAGCACAGCTAATTGTTTACTAATACCAATTCCATGAGCTATCTGCCCTCACCTGATCATTTCATTATGATGTTAGGTATATTATAATAACGGCATTAAATAATGGCTCATAATAGCCTTTTCACTGATCATTAAGCTAATGCCAACAAATTATAAAAACAAAGAAGCCTATTCTGTATTATCAGCCATCAGTGATAAATCACTCTCGCTGTTAGCGCCAAATCATCAGCCTATAGTCAAACGCCAACCATTGAATATGTTTATCGCTGAAAAAGTGGTAGAAAAACGCTGGCAGGCAATCGATTGTGACAGCGCTAAAGCACAATTACTCGATGCTGATACCAAATCGACAATGCAACAATACAAGAAAAACATTGAAAACTTTATTGGCACAGTAAAGCTTCCGGTAGGTATTGCTGGCGCACTACGAGTAAATGGTTTATTTGCACAAGGCGATTACTTTATTCCATTAGCAACAACCGAAGCGGCATTAGTGGCATCCTACAATCGCGGCGCCCTACTTATTTCAGAGGCCGGTGGTTGCAGTGCTATGTTGTTAAACGAAGGGGTGTCTCGAACCCCAGGTTTTGCTTTTGCGACATTAATTCAAGCCGGACAGTTTGTTGCTTGGATCACCACACAATTAGAACAATTTACCAAGCTTGCACAAAGTACATCTTCACATGTTGAACTCAAAGATTTAAAAATTAATATTGAAGGTAATCATGTTTACCTTATTTTTGATTATTTAACCGGTGATGCTTCAGGGCAAAACATGGTGACGATTGCCACTAATGCGGTATTTGAAACTATTTTAGAAAACTCACCAATTAAACCTAAATATGCGTTTTTAGATGGCAACTTATCAGGCGATAAAAAAGCAACCTCGCAGTCACTTAATGGCGTGCGCGGTAAAAAAGTTACCGCTGAAGTACATATATCAGCAGATCTTATCGAGCAAAGACTGCACACCACACCAGAGCGGATGGCTGATTTTTGGCGTATGTCTTCTGTTGGCGGCGTGTTAAGTGGCGCAGTTGGCGTACAGGGCCATTACGCTAATGGTTTGGCGGCATTGTATATTGCCTGTGGTCAAGACGCGGCATGTGTCGCTGAATCGGCTGTAGGCGTAACCCGCATGGAGTTAAATGATGATGGCAGCTTATATGCCGCGGTAACATTACCTAATTTAATGGTAGGAACCGTAGGCGGTGGCACTGCGCTCCCGAGTCAAGCTGCTAACCTAGACATACTTGGCCTTGCCGGTAATGGTAATGCCAAAGCTCTTGCCGAAGTTTGTGCGAGTTTATGCTTAGCAGGTGAATTATCTATTATTGGTGCATTCTGTGCAGGCCATTTTGCTAAAGCGCACCGTAAACTTGCCCGTTAGGCTAATGCCTTAAGTTTTCCGTTAAAGTTAATGGCTTAAGTAAATGGCTTAAGTAATCCCTAAGTTAAGGTTTTAATGTAAAAACAATAACTAAGCTGTTAATATCTACAGCTCATTTTAAGGTGTATTGCGTGAGTTTTAGCTCGCAGTACTTAAAAGGGAATGTGGTGCATTTACCAATTAAAAAAGGTAAACATTCCACAGCTGTTCCCGCAACTGTAAACAACGAGTGATGAAATCGTATCAACACTATGTTGTAAGCCAGAATACCTGCCTTAATATACTTACTAGATTCAAACGTGCGGGTAACACGTAGAAGATCAAGGACACTTAAGTAAATAGACAATTGTCTACTTACCTAAATGACCTCCCTTCTCTAATGCCTGCACTTTAAAAGATAAAGAGCATGGCACAGACTGTACTAAAAACAACGCAATTAACCTGGAAAGTTGCCGATAAAACGATTATCAACAACATTGATTTCTCCTTAGGCCAAGGTGAAACGGTTGCGATAGTTGGTCCTAATGGCGCAGGAAAAACCTCGTTGTTAAAATGTTTGCATGGTGAGTATCAAAATTACTCTGGTGAGATAACATTAAATAACCAGCCGATGGCGAACATTAAAAGTAAAGATATTGCCAAACAAGTCGCCGTAGTTAGCCAACAAAATCAGTCTACCTTTGAGCTTACTATAATAGATATAGTACGTATGGGGTTGTTGCCGTATAAAAGTTTTTTTGATGGTGATACCGATAGCGATCTGAAAAAAATTCAATTTGCGCTTAATAAAGTCGATTTACTTGAAAAACAACATCAGGTATTTAATACCCTGTCTGGTGGAGAGCAACAACGAGTATTAATCGCTCGAGCCATAGTGCAAGCGGCGAATATACTGATCATGGATGAGCCGACTAACCACTTAGATATTTATTATCAGCATCAAATACTAAATTTAGTCAAAAGCTTAAACATTACTCTGTTAATAACCATTCACGACTTAAACCTAGCAGCAGAATATTGTGACCGAATAATTCTAATCAATGAAGGTTCGGTGATAGCAAATGATACACCTGAGAACGTGTTAACGGCTGACAACCTCAAAAAAGTGTTCAACTTAGAATGCGCAATTGATAGTAACCCTTTCACCCAAAAACCACGTATTACCTTTGCCAATAACAGAGTGCAAAAGCACCAAGAGCTGTCATGAGGCATAAAATAAATAACAAAAACACCTTTTGGCTGTTACTCGGTTTAGTGTGTATCACCTTTATGTTTTCAATTGGCTTTGGCGTCAGTATTGTTGATCATAGCGCGGTATGGCAATGTTTAACGTCTGAATGTGAGCAACAAATATATAAAACTATTTTACTCGATATTCGCTTACCACGAGTGCTACTGGGTTTTCTTGCCGGTTTTGGATTGGCTATTTCAGGCGCATTACTACAAAATGTGACTCGCAATCCACTCGCCGACCCTTACCTGTTTGGTATTGTTGCCGGTGCTGGGCTTGGTGCTACTTTAGCTGCGCTATTACCTGCCAGCATTCAATTTATATCGACGCCGGTAGCAGCATTTATTGGCTCATTAATTGCCATCGCTATCGTATTAGCCGTAGTATTTAACAATAACTGGCGCCGCATAGAGCACTTATTACTGGCAGGTGTTGCGGTTTCATTTCTGTTGAGTTCTATGACCAGTTTTATTTTATATACCGGAGAGGCATTTGCCACTAACCGAGTTATTTTTTGGTTAATGGGTTCATTAGCAACAGCAGATCATAACGCCTTGATGTGGATTGCGCCGGTAGTGCTATTATCAGCGCTGGTGTCAATTGCGTTAGCACGACAATTAGATGCGCTATTATTGAGTGATGAAAGTGCTCGAACATTGGGCGTTAACGTCAATAGATTACGCTTATTGATATTAATAATTTGCGCCGCAAGTACTGCTGTTATCGTATCATTTTGTGGTGGTATAGGCTTTGTTGGTTTAATGATCCCACACATCATTCGCCACTTTGTTGGTATCACCAGTATTAAATTAATTATCGGCTCTGGATTATTAGGCGGTTGCTTTTTAGTCATTGTTGACGTTATTGCACGTACCGCTCTTGAGGGCCAAGAAATTCCAATTGGAGTGATCACTTCTGCTCTTGGCAGCGTATTCTTTTTATTATTAATGCGAAAAATGTGATCCTCCGGGATCCTAGAATCATACCTATTGAGATAAATATGTGAGCTACTTTTTGTTGAGGAAAAAGGAATAAATATAAGGCATGAAATTTTATAAGTAGTTGTTCTCGGCTTTGGCATCCTGCGTCGCTCTAACTGCAGCATCCATGCTTTCGTACTTTGAAATTTTATAACGCAGTAGTTATTCATTTTAACCAACAAAAATGATCAGATATTTATGTCACTTGGTATAACATAATAAGTGCAACTTCAGCGATTAACGCTATTAAATTATCGCTTTATAAACTAAAACCAATCAACAAATACAAGAGAACTGCATAATGAATGACAATGTAAAAAATGAACGTCATAAAGAGCGACAACAACGTTTAAAAGATAAAGTGGATCAACGCATTGCGAATGCGACCAGTGAAAAAGGCTTAGTGATTGTTATTACCGGTAATGGCAAAGGCAAAAGCACGTCTGGATTTGGCACCGTAGCCAGAGCGGTAGGCCATGGTTTAACAGCTCATGTAGTACAGTTTATTAAAGGCAGTTGGGCTTGTGGCGAGCGTAATTTACTAGAAACGCATGGAGTAAATTTTTATGTCATGGCAACAGGCTTTACTTGGGATACGCAAGATAAAGAAAGCGATACACTAGCGGCTCAAGCCGCATGGGCAGATGCTCAAAAATTACTCCGCGATGTTAACACCGACGTAGTACTGCTAGACGAGCTAACGTACATGGTTACCTACGGCTATATTGAATTAGATGAGGTATTAACGAGTTTAAAAAATCGTCCGGCTCATCAACACGTGATCATTACAGGCCGAGCTTGTCATCGCAGCTTAATTGAAATAGCCGATACCGTATCTGAAGTACAATCTATTAAGCATGCCTTTGACAATGGTATAAAAGCACAAGCCGGCATTGACTGGTAAATCAAAATAGACATAAAAGCCAACTTAATCTTATGACAAGAAAACCTAACATCAGCCTAGTTACCGGCATAACTATCGGTATTTGCTTAATAGTTGTTTTAATTATTACTACACAGCTAGTAAGTGATAATCACTCGGCTAACGAAAAACATAATAGTAACCAAGATAATCCGTTATTAAACGAGTCTAAAATGCCCGCGACGGCCGATTTTAGCAATCAAAAAATAATTACCCTAGGTCCGCATTTAGTTGAACTGCTGTTTGACTTAGGTATTGGTGAGCGTATTGTTGGCACGATTGAATTCTCTGACTTTCCGGAACAAGCGGTAAATATTCCTAGAGTGGGTAATTATAATCGCTTAAAAATAGAAAAAATAATCGCCTTACAACCCGACTTAGTTATTGCCTGGCATACCGGCAACCCTGTTGATGATTTAGCCATGCTCGAAAAGTTAGGCATTAACGTCGTTTACTCAAAGCCTAAAGTATTAGCCGATGTGGCCAAAGACTATCGTCTAATTGGCCGTTTAACTGGAACAGAGCAATTAGCCGAGAAAAAAGCCGTAACGTTTGAACACAAGCTCGCGTTATTAACGAATAATTTTTCAAATAAAACCCCGATAACGGTGTTTTATGAGCTTTGGTCAAACCCTGTCACTACGGTTGCAAATTTGGCCTGGCCGCAACAACAGTTAGATCTTTGCGGCGCCGACAACCCTTTTGCACAAATCAAACATGATTATCCGCAAATTAATCTTGAAGAGGTAATAGTCGCTAACCCACAGTTAATTATTCAACCAGTATCGAACCCAAGCGGTACTGGCGATACCATAAATTGGCAAAACTTTCCGCAAATGCAGGCTAATATAAACAAACAATTGCTCAGCCCAAATTCTGATTTATTACATCGAATGAGTTACCGCTTGTTACCTGAATTAGAAAAGCTATGTATCGATATTGATAAAAGTCGCCAATATTATCAAAAACTTAACATCGACAAGTAAGATAGTGAATAAGTCTATTTGAATAAAAACATGAACGCTGCTTAGCAGCGTTCACATACATTTATGGCGGGTTCAATGTACGCAGGTAAAGAAAATAGTTGAGGGTGCAAGATATGCGCAATTAATTCCAATGAATCAACCAACCTAGGTCCAGACCTTGAAAAATAAGCGTTACCATTAACCAAATACACCTGTTTATTGTTAACCGCCTTTAACGACAGCCAATTAGGATGCTCGGTTAAATAACGCAAATCTTGTTTACTACGCTCAAGATCAAAACCACATAGAGCAATACAAATCACATCAGCATCACAATTTTCAAGTGCTTGCCAATCAATGGTATGAGATGCTTGATAAATTTTACCAAGACATTCTACACCTCCGGCCATATTCACTAACTGCGGGGTCCAATGGCCAGCATTAAACAAAGGATCTAACCACTCTAACATCGCAACTTTCGGTCGCTGCGACATAGCTATTAAATCACTTTTACGAGTGATTTCTAACACTCGCAGCTGCAATTTTTGCAAATATAAAGCTGTTTCGTTTTCAGCATTTGCCGCATTACCAACAAGTTTAATGGTATCAAACACTTCTTCTAATGAAGATGGCTCAAGATTAACAACCTTAGGTTTACTTGCTAATTTTTGAGCCGCTTGCATTACCTCAACGCCTGATACTGCACAGACATCACACAATGCTTGGGTAACGATAATATCGGGCTGCAGATCTTCTAGTATGTCCATTCGTAATGAATATAGGGCACTGTTAGTTTCAAGTTGGCTACGAACAATATCATCAATATCGCCACTGGCTAAACCTTTGGGAATAAGTGTTTGAGTGATTACCGGCAAACCTTTTACTGTTGCCGGAAAGTCACACTCATGAGTAACACCCACTAAATATTGCTCTAAGCCAAGGCTACAGATGATCTCTGTCGCACTTGGTAATAAAGAAACTATTTTCATTACGCAGCATTGCTATTTAAGGGCTGATGTTGGTGGGTAAAAACCTTATTTTTAACCGCATGAAACACTGAAAAAATCAATATTGCATACACAGCATCAGCCACTAAACTGCGGCCCAAATATGGAATGCCGTTGGTATAGCATTGCATCAATCCGTCAAGCGTTAATGGATAAAATGCTAACCAAGAACCCGCATTAGATATTAACCAAAAGCTCAGAGCGCCCAAGCCAATTGATGAACATAATCGTGTCTTGCTAAAATTAGCCGCTAACAATTTATGGCCCACTAAGGTACTGGCAATAAAACCTAAATAAACCGCAGTAAGTACAATGCCATTATAAAAACCATACCAAGCATCACCAATTAATAGTGCCCCCAAAGGGATAATGAAATAGCCCTTTTTCGACAAATAAGCGCCTGAAAATAATGCTAATGCGCCAACAGGAGTAAAATTCCAAGGATGCGGAATTATTCTTAATAAGGCGATAACAATAATAAAGGCAAAGATTAAGTGCTCTTCACGTAAATTTTTAATATTCATAATTTAAGACTCAGCTAATGACCTAGTTAAATAAGTAACGTAAACCTACATACACGTTACTGCCAGGCGTTTGATAACCAAATACTTCTTCATAATCTTCGTCTAAGGCATTTTCTACACGAGCATAGGCTTGAAAATTATCAGTAAAACGGTAGCTGCCATTAATGCTTACTACCGTATAGGCATCAAGTTCAACTCGTTCAAAGTAAGGTGGGTTTGGTGGATAGAAAAAATCATCCATCTCGCCATTGTAATCAACATTAACGTTAATATTGGCAAGCTCATTTGCGGATACCCAGGTTAAATGTACATTACCACTGTGCTTTGCTCTGCGAATTTCATCTTGTTGACCACCGCTATCACTTTCTTCAGTAGCATCGAGCCAGGTATAACCCCAACCTAAACTGACCGATTGAGTTAATTGCCAATCACCTTCAATTTCAATACCTGAACGTTCACTAATGCCATCTTCATTCTCCGCGGTATAGGTATACAACATAGGGTCAGCAAGCACAAAGCCATTTATTTCATTGTCTAGCTCTTCTGCAAAATAGGTAACACTAAGATTTAAGCCACCTGATAAGAAAGCATTATCAATACCAATTTCCCAACCCGTAGATTCTTCAGGGTCAAGGTTAGGGTTACCGACAAAATTAGTAAAATAACCAAAGCGCTCACTAAATGTTGGATTTTTTACACCAGTACCAAAAGATGCTCGTAATTTTGTATTATTGTTATTTAACATCCAGGCGGCAGTTGCGCGACCCGTAGTGCTGTCACCAAAATCACTATTGTCGTCATGGCGGCCACTAAATAGCAAGGTCACATTGCTCGCTAACATTGATTGTAATTCAACAATATAAGAGTCGGTACTGACTGACTCATCACGGTTAGGATCGCCATAGATACTAGCAGGTCCGCGTTGTTTAAAGTTTTCGTCTAAATTTTCAACGGCAAGTGTTAATTGGTAAGTATCATTAAATTGATAACTGCCTTGATAACCTAAAGTCGTACTATCTGAAATTGCTTTAGTGGTCGTAAAACCAGTGGCTGAAAATATATCTTCAACAACATTTTTATTATCTGATTCTACATAGCTATAACTTAATTTACTGCTTAAGCGGTTATCAAAATTGCTCCAGTTAGCAGCCAAGTTTGAATAGAGCTGTTCAGATTCAACATAATCGCTGGTATCTGTAGGTAGGCCAGTAGCCCAATCAGAACCATCAAATTCACTTTTACTGTTTACAGCTCTTAGCATGGCGTTAAGGCTAAAGTTGTCAGAAATATGATACTGGCCATTCATACTTACGGTGTCATTTTCGTAACCGTCATTTTCACTGCCCTGACGAGAAATATTTTCGCCTTCAGTATCAATGGTAGAAACGCTCAATTTGCCATTAAACTTTGCATTGCCATAGCGCATTGTTGCCCCAGCATTTTGCCAGTCGTTACTGCCAGCTTCAGCAAAGACATCAGCGTTAAACCCCTGAGATGCTTGTCTGGTAGTAATACTGATCACTCCTGACAATGCATCACTGCCCCATAACGCACTTTGCGGGCCGCGAATAACTTCAATTGATTGAATATCATAATTAAGTAAATGTGCGAAATTAAATTCACTGCCTTGGGCAATATCATTGGCTTTAACACCATCAATAAAGACCAGTACTTGGTTAGCTTC
The DNA here is from genome assembly GCA_040779355.1 of Colwelliaceae bacterium BS250. Lineage (GTDB taxonomy): Bacteria > Pseudomonadota > Gammaproteobacteria > Enterobacterales > Alteromonadaceae > Thalassotalea_A. Next base: position 461,362 of record JBFONS010000001.1, read on the forward strand.
ACCACCGCGCATACGCAATTGAGTTTGTGAGCCGTGAACACCCGAGCGACTGACTGAAATGCCAGGAATAGTTCTCAGTAACTCACCTACTGAAATATTAGGTCGTAAGTTTAATTCGTCTTCGGTAATAGTACTGACCGAACTGCCTAAATTATTATCAGACAATAAAGTGCGGGCAGCACTTACCGAGATAACTTCTATATCTGGCGATTGTTGAGCCGCGGCGTAAAATGGTATTAGGATACTTGCTAGCGAACTAGCTATTATTGTTTTGTGCATGGAATTCCCCATAAATTGGGGGAGGGGCAGCGAATACTAACAAAGTGTTAGTTCACCGATGGAGCCCTCCGCTTCATCGAAATCAAACGTATAACGTTTGATGGTTTTAACTTGGCTGGTATCGGGCTTGTGGATATTATAAAAATATAAATCCATACACCGTTGCGGGGGCAGCACAGGGGTTGAACCTGTTTCCCATTTACTCTGCAGATTTTCATCTGTAGTACCTAAATTAACGGCGCTATTGTATAGCGTGTAAATTTAATCAGCAACATTTCCGTTATAATTAATTAATCCAATATATTCAAAAATTTAACGCCATATAAATGTTTAAAAAAATATTGTTTATAAAACATGTTTATTTGATCTATAGGGTATAATCTTTACTGCTTAATAATTAACGGATACAAAGATGATTGATTACCGCTCAGATACTGTCACTAAACCAACAACCAAGATGTTGCAAGCTATGATCACAGCCGACGTTGGTGATGATGTTTACGGCGATGACCCTACCGTAAACGCTTTTGAACAGCGTATGGCCACATTAACCGGTTTTGATGCGGCTATGATTGTTAACTCAGGTACGCAGTCTAATTTATGTGCCCTTCTCGCTCATTGTGATCGTGGCGATGAATATATTGTTGGTCAAGGCTACCATACCTATTTATATGAAGCTGGCGGCGCTGCTGTGCTTGGTTCTGTTGTACCGCAACCCGTACCGGTGCAGCCTTCTGGCGAACTTGCCTTTAAAGACATCGCAAGCGTTGTCAAAGAAGATGATCAACACTTTGCAAAATCGAAATTACTCAGTTTAGAAAACACCCATTGTGGCAAAGTTATTCCAATGGAGTACTTTAAAACCGCTAGGGAATTCGCCAATCAACATCAGCTCGATATACATTTAGATGGTGCCCGTATTTTTAATGCCTTAACGGCCTTAAATAGCAATTTAACCGATATTTGCCAATATGTAGATTCTATTTCTATTTGTTTTTCAAAAGGCTTAGGCACACCGATGGGATCAGTATTGTGTGGTAGTAATGAAATGATAGCTAAAGCACGTCGAATAAGAAAAATGGTCGGCGGCGGTACACGCCAAGCAGGCCTTATTGCCAAAGCGATGGATTTCGCATTAGATAATAATATTGAACGTTTAGCGATTGACCACAGTAATGCCAAATTACTTGCCACGCTTTTAGGTGAATGTGAAAATTTATCGATAACCGAGCCACAAACCAATATGGTTTACATTGCCTTGGATGACACTCTCGATAGTGAAATTATTGGTGAATTATTATTAGCAAAAGGCATTAAAGTTTCGGTTGGCCAAACACTTCGTTTGGTGACGCACCTAGACATTACTGAAGACGACATTCGTTTCACCGCAAGCACCTTAAAAGATATTATTAAGTCATTAAGCTAAAATTCAGCTTATTAGCCTATCAAAGCACATAAAAAAAGGATCTGTATAAGATCCTTTTTTGTGCGATATAAAAATATACTATTTTTTAACGACTAGTTACGTTGGAAACGATAAACAGAGCCTAGTCTTAATAATTGCGTTAATTCATCTAATGCGGTGCGCGATTCAACTAATAAACTTGGGTCACGTAAATCATCAAAACTAATTGATTCACGATAATTTTTATTTACCCAAGTCGTTAGGTTTTTATAAAGGTCTTCACTCATTATACAGTTTTGATTTACCGCACCTAGCTCTTGCTGAGTCATGGCAACACGTAAACGTAAACACGCTGGACCACCGCCGTTCTTCATACTTTCATTTACATCAAAGTACTTAACATGTTTAATCGGCGTATTTTCAGTCACCAAACGGTCTAAATAGGCTTTCACTCTTGGATTTTCATGACAGTGCATAGGGGCAACAATCGTCATATCGCCATTCGCTAAGGTGATTATTTGGGTATTAAATAAATAGGTTTTAACACAATCGTCAAGACTTACATCAGCGGTACTTACTTTTATGCAATGTAATTCTTGTGAGCTATTGGCACTAAACTTAGTGTGTAATTCAGATAAAAATTTATCGGTATTTAAGAATGCTTGCTCATGATAGAACAACACATTTTGGTTACCAACAGAGATAACATCATTGTGGAATACACCTTGATCAATCACATCAGGGTTTTGCTGTACATAAACAACACTGTCATCATGCAAACCATGCAAACGAGCAATCGCTTGGCTCGCTTCTAATGTTTGTCGTGCTGGAAATTTTTTCGGTGCAGGCATAGCCGCATTAAAGGCATACTTACCAAAGGTAAATATTTCAACACCTTTATCACCATAACTACCACATAAGCGAGTATGGTTTGCGGCACCTTCATCACCAAAATGATCGTTGTCGTTAAGATGTAAATGATGATTAAAGAAATTATCATCATTAAACACCGCTTTTAAAAGATTACCTGTTGTTTCAGGCTCTAATGAACGATGAAATTTATTGGTTAAATTAGCTGGGGTAAAATGAATTTTACCATCAAGTGAATCTCCAGATGGCGATACGGTGGCAGCATTTGCTGTCCACATACTTGAAGCACTGCAACATGCTGATAAAACACTTGGCGCTATTTTATATGCTTGCTCTAATACATTCGCGTCGGTACCAGAAAAACCAAGACGGCGAAGGGAAAATATATCAGGACGTTCTTGTGGAGCAAAAACACCTTGTACCATGCCCATATCATGTAACGCTTTCATTTTTGCAATACCTTGCAAAGCGGCACTTTTAGGACTTGAAGTATTATTTGCGCTTAATTTTGAGGCAACATTACCTTCTGACAAACCTGCATAATTGTGAGTTGGGCCGACAAGACCGTCAAAATTTGCTTCAAAACTGTTCATTTTCATTTCCCTAACCTATGTTTCTAGTTATTCACTTTGAGGCTATTGTAGCGTTTTTTATGCACTAGTAAATGGCATAACACCTTAATTTACGCCTAATTGCGCCATATTGTAAATTTGTTGTTGACATTCACCCTCAAACTTATTAAATATAAATCAAACATAATCAAATAAAAATTATCAATGCACTTTATTCAATTTTTCATTAAACTCCTGCTGGTCGTGGTTTTATTACCAAGGCATGGTTTGTGACCGAAAAATAGATTTGCATAATAATTCACAAACCCTCGCTTAAATTAACCGAGGGTTTTGTTTTTTCTGGACGAAAAAAAAATTACAAAAAGGCAATAAAATGACAGTTGAACGTTTTTCAGGGGCTGAATTATTAATCAAGTCTCTTGCAGAGTTAGATGTAGAATATATTTTTGGCTACCCTGGTGGCTCAGTATTAGATATATATGATGCTATTTATCGACAAGATAAAGTAAGTCACCTACTTGTCCGCCATGAACAAGCTGCAACTCATATGGCCGATGGCTATACACGTGCTACTGGTAAATGTGGTGTTGTACTTGCAACATCAGGGCCGGGTAACACTAACTGTATAACAGGTATTGCTACAGCCTACATGGATTCAATTCCTATGGTTGTTCTTGCTGGTCAAGTTGCTTCTAATCTTATTGGCGGCGATGCGTTCCAAGAAACCGATATTGTCGGTTGTTCACGTCCAATTGTTAAACATAGCTTCAACTGTCGTAGTGCTGAAGAATTACCGAACGTTGTAGCAAAAGCGTTTTATCTTGCTACAACAGGTCGTCCAGGACCTGTGGTTATTGAATTGCCGAAAGATATTTTGATCCCTGATAATACTGCGCCATTCGTGATGAATAAAGACGTAAAAATGCGTTCTTATAATCCTAATGTTAAAGGCCATACTAAGCAGATTAAAAAAGCCGTTGATAAAATCATTAATGCTGAACGTTTAGTGATATATACCGGTGGCGGTATTGTCATTGCTGATGCATCTGAAAAATTAACGTCACTAGTTGAGCGCTTAAACGCTCCTTGTACAAATACATTGATGGGCTTAGGTGGCATTAGTGGTTTACATGACAACTTTATTGGTATGTTAGGTATGCACGGCTCAGCTGAAGCGAATAAAGCAATGGCCAATGCCGATGTGATCTTAGCCCTTGGCGCACGATTTGATGATCGTGTAACCAACAAAGTAGAAAAGTTCTGCCCTAATGCCAAAATCATTCATGTTGATATTGACCCAACATCTATTTCTAAAACAGTAAATGCCCATATTCCTATTGTTGGTCTGGTTGATGTTGTTATTGACCAATTAACACAAGAGCTTGATGCCGTTGGCCACAAACATAACAAAGACGACTTTAAAGCTTGGTGGAATGATATTAACGAGTGGCGCCAGTTAAATAGTTTTAGTTACGAAAAATCGGCTGATATTATTAAGCCGCAACAAGTCATTGAGTCTATCTATAAGCATACCGAAGGTGACGCATATATCTGTTCCGATGTTGGTCAGCATCAAATGTTTGCCGCGCAGTACTACCCATTTAAAAAACCACGTCAGTGGATTAACTCTGGAGGCTTAGGCACCATGGGATTTGGTTTTCCTGCGGCTATGGGTGTAAAAGTAGCATTCCCAGATAGCCACGTTGTTTGTGTTACTGGTGATGGTTCTATTCAAATGAACATTCAAGAATTGTCGACCTGTTTGCAATATAATATTCCAGTTGTCATTGTTACCTTAAACAACCGTTCACTGGGCATGGTACGTCAATGGCAGGATATGATTTATGGTGGTCGACATTCATCATCATATATGGAATCTCTTCCTGATTTTGTTAAATTAGCCGAAGCCTATGGGCATGTTGGTATGCAAGTGAATCATCCAGATGAACTAGACGACGCAATGGCAAAAGCCTTCGCGATTAAAAATCGTTTGGTATTTATGGATGTATTAGTCGATGAAAAAGAACACGTTTACCCAATGCAAATTCGCTTTGGTGCAGTAGATGACATGTGGCTTAAGAAAGGAGAGAAAGTATAATGCGCCGTATCATATCAATTTTATTAGAAAATGAACCAGGTGCACTATCTCGTATTGTAGGCCTATTTTCACAACGTGCGTTTAATATTGAAAGCTTGTGTGTTGCCGAAACAGATGAACCGACTCTATCGCGCATAACTATATCAACATTTGGCGATGACAAAGTGTTAGAGCAAATTACCAAACAAGTGAATAAACTCGTAGACGTAATAAAAGTTGCCGATTTAACAGAACGTCCACACATTGAACGAGAAATTGTTTTGGTCAAAGTATTAGCCATGAACAATGTTACTCGCACCGAAGTTAAGCGTATTGCTGATATATTCCGCGGTGATATTGTTGACGTCGGTAAGCAAATTTATACGGTACAACTAACCGGTGACGAAGATAAAATTTCATCGTTTATTAAAGTATTAAATAATGAAACTGAAATTATCGAAGTAGTACGGTCTGGTACGGTAGGCATTGCTCGCGGTGAAAAAGCGCTACGTGCAAACTAGTCTCAACAGTAAAATGTAGATAAAATGCCGGACTTGTTCTGGCATTTTTTTTGGAGCGAATGTGGAATGGTTTTGGCTATACAAACGGCAAAAAAGTCGGATAAAAAAGACATTAAGCGATTTTATAAAAATAACCATTATTCAGCAAGTTTTATGGGTAATGATCAATGTTTTATGATCAAAGATGACAATGCACAGATCATCGCTGCAGTGATCGTTTCTATAATTTCTGATACCCCATTCCTGCATGCATTGGTAGTAAACCAGAATGAGCGAGGTACAGGCCGAGCAACACAATTATTAGAGCATTGTCAGTCAATTTCGCCAATGATATATTGCTTTCCAGATCTAAGCTTAAATAGGCTTTATATTAGCTCTCAATTCAAATCTATTGACCAAGAGCAACTCCCTGCAAGTTTACATTCGCGTTTTCAGCGTTATAAACAACAAAACAACACCTTAACCGCTTTTTACTGGGACGAAATAAAATAAAAAAGTACGCAGATACATCTCTACAGATAACAATCTGTGATGGCTTACATCTACCGTTTATCAGCCTCAGCCATAGGCCAAGACATAGTGATTCTAGCGCCCAAACCGTCTTGGTTTGCTACAGCTAATCGGCCACCATGATTACGAATTATTTCCGCACATAACGACAAACCTATGCCTGAACCGTGTTTTTTGGTGGTATAAAAAGGGGTTAATACATTGCTTAGATTGGCAAAGCCGGGACCATTATCAATCATCTCAAGCACTTGTTCCTGCTGGTGATAATAAGCTTTAAAATTCACTTTTGTAACGGTTTGTTCGCATGCTTCTTGTGAATTTTTTAATAAATTAATCATCACCTGAACAACTTGTTCGGCATCACCATAGCATTGCTCATTACCTTTAAAGTTAATGTCGCAATTGTTTTCATCGATCATCGAAGTGGCTTCTGATAAGACCTCGTGAATATTAAACCATTTCATCTTGGGTGGTGGTAATTGCGCAAGTTTGCTGTATTCACCAACAAACGAAAGTAGGCGTTCGCTGCGTTGATGTATTCTTGTTAAGACTAAACGAGTGCGTTGTTCATCTAATTGATCACTGCTCAGCAGAGTATCGGTCATTGATGACATAGGGGTTAATGAATTGCGTAATTCGTGACCTAACACTCTGATCAGATTTTGTTGGGTGATGGTTTGGTTTTTATGCAATAGTTGCGAGATATCTAACGCAGAAAACAACCAGTTTTTGGCGCTATTATGCAAGTAATTAATACTTTGACACTGCCAATTTTGCGCAAATTTAGGATGGGAAAGTTGGCCATCTTGCAGAGTAAAACCCAATTCGCTCGCCATACTGCCCAGCAACATCGGCTGTTGCAATTGCTCGTTCATGGCATTATTGCGATACGTTAATTTCAGCTGATGATCAAAAAGACAAACCGGCACAGACCAAGAATCTAACAATCCACTGAGTATATGTGACAAGCTTTGCCCTTGCGATTCTTGGCTTAATTTCACTGTTGCAAGAGTTTCAATCTCATGTTGCAGTTCAACCATTAAGTTATCCTGATGACATTTTTTTAACCCTAAGTTTTGCTCACCTTCTTTTAACATCTGGGTATAGGTGGTGAGTAGCATGATGTTTTGGCACCAAAACCAATAACAGCGCCATGCTAACCAAACAAGTGGGTGCATAAGCACAAACAATAAGGTACTTATTGCCAAAAAGCTCCAATGTAAGCTTGCCGTTAATGCCGCTGTCAGTGATAAAATAACTAACACGGTAATACTTAGGCCGGTTATTAGCCATTTTTCATGACTCATTAAAATCACTCATCATTAAGCTTAAATTTCTCTAATCGTCGATATAATGCATTGCGTGAAATGTCTAGAATTTTAGCCGCTTCAATTACTTGCCCACCCGTGACTTGCATGGCTTTTTCTATCAATTGCTGTTCAGCTTGTTCTAGCGGCTGAAGAATTACTTCATTACTTGAAGTGTCCGTTGCGTCGAGCAATAATTGTTGTTCGCCGATTTCATTAGATGTAGCTAACAGCACCGCGCGCTCAATAACATGGCTCAGTTCTCTAATATTTCCAGGCCAGCTATGACCTTGTAATTTTATTAACGCAGCAGCGCTAAGTTGTAAGTTTAGTTTTTGATATTTTTGGCTAAACTGTTGCAGAAAATTTTCGCTCAAAGGTTGCATGTCATCCAAACGTTCACGCAGTGCTGGCATAGTGATCACTAAAGTATTTAAGCGATACAATAAATCTTGACGAAACTCACCATCTTTAAGTAACTGATTTAAATTGGCATTGGTAGCACTAATTAACCGAACATTCGCGTGCTCGGTGTTGCTTGAACCCAATATTTCATATTGGCCGGTTTCTAGTACTCTTAATAATTTAGGCTGCAAATTTAATGGTAATGAGCCAATTTCATCGAGAAATAAACTGCCTTGTTCGGCCAATTGAAATCGGCCAACACGGTTCTGTTTAGCATCGGTAAACGCACCTTTTTGATGGCCAAACAATTCACTTTCAAACAAATTTTCTGGAATAGCCGCCATATTAACGGCGATAAAAGGGTTATCTTGTCGGCTTGATAACTGATGAATACGTTCAGCCAATAAAGATTTTCCTGTGCCATTTTCGCCTAAAATAAGTACATTGGCATCGGTTGGCGCAATTTGCCCAACTAATTGCTCTATAGCCTGCATTGCTGCTGATTCAGCTATCCAGTTTTTATTTTGCAGTTTGCCTTGTGGTTTACTGCTAAGAAGTTGTCGATAACCTTGGTGTTCTTGTTTTAAGCGATTATGACTTAATTGTTGGCTAATACTGTTAAGTAACTTTTCTTTATTCCAGGGTTTTTCGATAAAATCGAATGCGCCTTGCTGCAAGCCTTTTACCGCTAGCTCTATACTGCCCCATGCGGTCATTAATATAACCGGAATATTGTGTTGTTGCAGTTGCTTTAAAATATCTAGACCTTCTTGGCCGCTGGTAGTATCGCGACTAAAGTTCATATCAAGCAGCACCAAATCAGGCTTTTGTCGTTGAGTTTGCAAGACCACTTGCTTGGCATCACCGGCTTCAATTACGTTATAGCCATTGGCGGTAAGTAATAGCTCTAACGCTAATCGGATATCTTCATCGTCATCGGCAATTAATATTGTCGCGTTATTGCTCTTAATTTGAGAGTTAGCATTGATAGTATTCAAAAAAAATCCTATATAAATTAAAGGGCTAACACCTTAAAAGGTATTAGCCCTGAGTTTACTTTATTGTTTAACGTTATACCAATTTATCGCCATTGGTATTACTCTTCACGTAATGCTTGCATAGGATCAGAGCTAATAACTCGCCAAGCTGGCATCAGTACAGATAGCAACACAATAACAATTAAGCCACCGTCTAATGCGGTCATGGCCAGCCAGTTAAACTCCGGTAACATTTCCAGTTGTTGCTGAATTTGCTGATACCCAATAACCGACACAATAAACCCTAAACCAAGACCAGCAACTAACATCCAAAGTGCATCTTTTAAGATAAATTTAACCAAGCGAGACTGTTTAGCACCTGTTGCCATTCGTACTGCTAGTTCATATTTGCGATGATTCGTGGTCATTTGAGTTAATCCCGCAACCCCAATAGCCGCTAACAGTAATGTTAATCCGGTCATGGTGAGTACCACCCATAAACTTACTCGTTGGTTAAGTGTCTGCTGCTGCCAAATTTCAGCTACCGGTAATACTTGTAAATTACTTAAGCTTGGAAACTGACGTTGCAACTCACTATTGATCATGTCGCTGGTTAAGTTGTTGCCTTCAGGCATCATTACCGTAAACTGCAAGCTACCATTGGTATCTATACGATGTGAATAAACTACCGGAAAACTAATTGGTTCAGCAACTCCTGTTTGGCTTATGGTATTGCTCACAATACCGGTAACTATCATTGCAGGGTTATCTTCACCTTGGCTTAATTTGATAGCTTTACCGATGATTTCTTCATTAGATAAATTTGGGAACATGGTGGCTGCCATATTTTGATCAATAACAATGCGCGCTTCGTCGTTATTTATTTGCTCTTGGCTTACGTTGGCACCGGCAAGCATTTTAATGTTAAAGGTGCTAAAGAAATTACTGCTTAAACTTCTCCCCTGATAGAGAACTCTTTGATTATCATTCTCTTCATTGATAAATGCGTAAACTTGCAAAGAATCACTCAACGGGCCACTACTGGCAATAATCACATCACTGTCGGCCACTTTAGTTGTAATCAAAGCACTTACATCGTTGAGCAGAGTATTAATTTCACTTTGATTGTATTGTTCGTAATCGCGCAACTTAGTTACATATTCCTCGTCGGCAATAGTCAGTGAAATATTGTAAGAGTTACCAATGTCGTAACCTAAGTCTTGATAAACTGATTGATAGCTTTGCAAAGTGATCATCACCGAAGCGGTTAATAATACCGAAGCAATAGAAAGTTGCAGTATCATTAATACACGACTCAACCACTGGTTGCTTTGCGCCTGAATGCCTTTACCACTGCTATTAAGGTTGTTTGATAGCGCCTGTTTATCGATATCGACTAGGGCCAATGCACTAAATAGTATGCTTAACAGTATAATGATCGCAAATGAAGTTACGATAGTGACACCATTTAAGCCGATGCTATCGATCATGGGTAAACTGTCACCGGCGATAAGCGGTAAACTTTTTAATGCCCAACCGGTGACTAATAAACCGGCAGTAGCTGCAAGTAAAAAGCTGGGTAAATTTTCAAGTAATACCAATAATCTTACTTTTAATAAACTTGCTCCTAAGCTTAGCTGGATCGAAAACTCTTTGGTGCGGCTTTGGTAATGCGCAATAAACAAGTTTAGTAAATTCAATGTAGCCATTAACAGCAGACCAAGAGAAGCGGCAAACAGGGCGAGAATTAAACCTTCAGTTTCACCTAGCATATTGCTGCGATAAGGCGCGACAATAACGTCTTTATTAGTATTGTTCATAAAGTTTAAAAACATTTGCAGGTTTTCGCTGTCTACATTTGCGGTGACGTAATTATTTAACCATTCATCCGTTTGCTCAAGTGTTGGTAGAGTGGCGTTGCCATTGGCACTTTTAAGTATTAAAAAATCAATTTCATTACTGATGTCACCAATACTATCCTCTTGGGCTGCGACAGCCGTCCGGTTTTTTATAAACCAAATTTGTTGCGGCAAAATGGCTTCGTTACTTTTTATCGCCATTACATCTTCAATAACACCGGCAATAACAAACGATTGGCTATTAACACTAAGTTGTTTACCTATCACCGATTCTGCACCAGCGTATGCATATTTCCATAAGCTAGCTGAGATCCAAACGTATTTTTCTGGTGCAGCTATGGTTACGTCATCACCAAGTAATAAACGTGTGCCTAAAACTTGAAGAATGTTATCGGATGCTTCAAACAGCGTAGTCGGATAAAGACCATTGTTTATTTCAACATCTTGTTCAGATGGGCTAATACCCGCCCATTCACCAAGATCGGCAAATTGCTTACTAAATGCGACTAAACGGTTCATGTTCCAGTACGACACACTTAAGCTTTCAGACATATTAAAACGATATTCAAAGGTTTGTAACTTTGCTTCGTTTTGTACGCCTTGTAACGGTTGGTACAACAAGGTTGATGAAATAGCCGTAACACTTAATACCGCACCTAAAGTCAGACCCAAGGTTAATATCAGCGGTATGCTTAGCCGTGGTAACGAAAATACTCTCGCTATACCATGGTAGAACGCCTTTTTGTATAAACTCATGCAACACCTCGCAGCACTTGCTCTGTGACGATTTGACCATCAAGTAATTGAATTTGACGATTAGCACAGCGTGAATAGCGGGTGTCATGAGTTACCATTACAATAGTTGAACCATCTTTATTCAACTGTTCTAACAAAGCCATTACCTGATCGCCATTTTTACTGTCAAGGTTACCGGTTGGCTCATCTACCAAGATAAGATCAGGCTTGCCGACTAACGCACGAGCAATGGCGATACGTTGCTGCTGACCACCAGATAACTGATTTGGACGGTAATTATGTCTATGCCACATATCAACTTGCGTTAACACTTCTTCAACTCGCTGCTTTATTTCAGCAGGAGGAACGTTTCTATGCTCAAGTGGCAAGGCAACATTTTCAAACACAGTTAAACTGTCGATCAAATTGAATGATTGAAATACATAACCAATATGCTGATTTCTGATTTGGGTACGCTGATCAACTTTCAGGCCTGCGGTATTAATACCGGCTATTTGATATTCGCCTTCACTGGCACTGTCCATTAACCCCATAATTGATAACAAGGTAGACTTACCACAACCTGAAGGACCTGTAATTGCAACAAACTCGCCTTGATTAATTTCAAGTGAAACACCTTGCAATGCATGAGTTTCAATTTGCTGGCCGTCGTAACGTTTGTGTATGTTGTTCATATCAACTACTTTTTTCATGATTAAATCCATCCTATTAGTGTTAAATTTGGTTATTTTAATTGCTATAAATTAATGTTTATTTATTGTGCTGTTATCATTTAGTCATTAAGAGTTAATTGGCTAAATTGTTTATATTGGCTGGTATCGCTACTGACAATTTCATCGCCAGGCTTTAGGCCTTCGCTAACAATCAATTGGTTTTGTGATAGCTCACCAAAGGTAACGTTGCGTTGCTCTAATAAATTGTTAGCAGTGCGTACAAACATTGCTTGTTTTGAACGTGGACGTAATCCAGGGGCCTGTTTGATAAACACTGCTTTGTCGTTATGCATTACAAATACTTGCGCCGATATGGCTAAAGAAGGACGCGCGTTTGAAGTGAGTTCACCATCAAGAACCGCTTCCGCTAGCACTGAACCATTAGAAACGACGCTTTCAATACGGGTAATATGAGCGGCAATTTTACCTTTTTGAGTATCGATGATCACCACGGCGTTAATATCTATCTGATCTGCTTGATGTTGTGGTAACCGTAAACGTGCAATGAGCTCTTTATTACTACCAACTTTTGCCAACGACTCACCCAACTGCACACTTTGGCCTAATTCAACTTCGAGAGTTTGCAAAGAACCTGTGATCCCCGCTTTCACTTTCATGTTGGCCAACTGTTTTTCTAATAAAGCCACTTGCGCTTTTTGTTGTTCAATAGTGATATCGCGCTGAGTTAACTGAAAACCCTGCATTTCGGTAAACTGTTGATATTTTTGTTTTTCAAACGTTAAACGTTTACTTTCTTGTTTTACGGCTAACGTTGCGCGTTGCAGTTCAATTTTTGACGATACACCCAAATTTAATAGATTTTGATTAACAGATAATTCAAGCTGAGCTTTTTCAATTTCGGCTTCAATATCGGCTATTCGACCTTGATAGTTTAAGCGTTCATTTTGTTGTTCATATTTAAACGCTTGTAACTGTGCTTGTTGCTGGGCAAGTTGGCCTTGAGCCTGATTAACTTCTTGCTCTAGTTTTGGGTTAGTGAGATGTAAAATAATGGTATCTGGGGTTACTTGAGTACCTGGTCTAACCAAAATTTCAGAAACTTTGCCTAACGCTGGCGCTGTTAATAAACGCTCTTTTGCTGAAGCAAATTCTCCGTAGGCGCCACTGTAAATATCTAATGGGCCGCTATTGACGGTTTGAAAAGATAAGTCACTGATATCAACTGTTTTGCTACTTTTGCTGCTTACTGCAAAAGTGGCGTATCCAAGTAAGCTAATAAAAATACTTATCGCGACAATCTTTTTCCAAGGCTTTTGCTGTTGAGTTAGTTCGATTTTCATAATGACTCATTCATTTTCACATAATATTAACTTTTATATGAAATATTCATGCCAAAATTAAAATACCAACAAATACAATACTTTAGGGTTTTCTATAATTATTACTTGTGGTGTTATGTTCGGTTTTAAATTAGCTATGTTCGGTTTTGAAATATTGGAAATACTTTAGAATGTATGGAATTACCAATAAATGAATATTAGAATGCCGAAAATTTAAGATAAATGTCGATGGACGGATTAATGAACATTAAAAGAGCTGAAACTACTTTGACTAATATTGAAAATAATTGGATTGGTATTTGGGCACTAAAATCACGAACCATTAAAACTATTCGAATGGTTCGTATGTTATTTTTATGTGTTGTAGCTCAGCTTTGAACTACAACATTTTAAAACTGATTTAAGAATAACGGGATCATCAATGCATTTACTAAATCAATAAAGAAGGCACACACTAAGGGTACAATAATGAAAGCAAGGGCTGATGGACCGTAACGATGTGAAACAGCGGACATATTCGCCATAGCTGTTGGTGTTGAACCTAATGAAATCCCGCCAAAACCTGCACATATAACTGCTTCATCATAGTTTTTTCCCATAACAGGAAATACTACATAAATATTTATCAAAATAGCGACAACAAACTGAGCCGCTAAAATAGTAAATATTGGGCCGGCTAAATCAACTAAAGTCCAAAGTTGCATACTCATTAAGCTCATCGCTAGGAATGTTCCCAATGATATATCAGCTATCAATGCAACGGCTGGTGTTCTGGTTGGCCATTTTTGACCAGACAAGCGAGGAAATGAATCTGGAACAATATTAGTAATTAAAATACCGGCAAATAAACACGTTACAAATAAAGGCAATTGCAGACCAAACTGAGTTACAACCATATTAAGTAAGAAACCAACGACTACGCATATATGTATGGCTAAAATGGCATCTAAGAAGTCATATTTATTAATGGTTTTTTCTATTTTTACTTCATCACTAGTAGTGACACTATCTTGAATACTGCATGTTAAATTATGTTTATTGATTAGAAACTTAGCAATGGGGCCGCCCATCAAACTGGCTAAAATCAATCCAAACGTAGCACTTGCAATGCCGATTTCCATAGCATTATTGATGTCAAATCGTTCTGCTATCTGTGGTGCCCAAGCAATAGCGGTGCCGTGACCACCAATTAACGACACACTGCCCCCAAGCATACCTACCGCGGGGTTTAGACCAAACATACCAGCAATACTAATACCGGTAATATTTTGAATGATCATATATGCAATGGTAATAAGAAGAAGAAATACTAAAGGTTTTCCACCTTGTAATAAGTCTTTTAAACTCGAATTAATACCAATAGTAGTGAAAAAATAAACAAGTAATACGTTTCTTGCGGTCAAATCAAATTCAATAGCAACATTGGTTAGCATGAAAATAAGAGTGATGACTATAGAAATTAGCAGGCCACCAGATACAGGCTCAGGAATACTAAACTCTTTCAAAAAATTAATTTTATTCGTTAATCTGCGACCAATAAAGAGTACTAAAATTCCAATCGTCACCGCCATAAAAGAGCCAAAACGTAAAACACCGTCAACTATTTCTAGGTTCATTATATATCCTTTGATTTTAGAGCTTACATTTGCTCATTAAGAATAGGATTTTACAAACATAAATTTTTGTCGTCAAGCACCTTTAAGTATCAACATTCGCTGTAATTCTACTGATATCTAGTTGTATAACTATGTAAGTATTTGACTGATCATTATTATGAATAATAGTGGCTAGTATTAGGTATTTGTTATCTCTTTTGATAACACCATAAACGTATGGTGTTATTAAAAACAGGTAGATAAATCAGCCTCTACGAAAATAAATTTAAGGCATGAAAAAAGCCCTTTGCGTTACTTGCACATGGATGTGCTTAGGTAGAACAATGCATGAGCAATTGTCGAGCAAAGGGCTTTTGACGTATAGGATGTACTAATATCGTGGTGGCATGGATGCCATGGAACGTAAGAATGTGAGTCTAGCAATGATGAACATGGATGTTCGAATGCCACGATCACATGGATGCGAAAGAGTGGTGACCTACTGGTCATGCGCCGGAATTTAAAGCAAAAAAGGCTATCCGTTAGGATAGCCTTTCTTTAAATGGGAGTCTGGCAATGCAGAACATGGATGTTCAAATGCCACGATCGCATGGATGCGAAAGAGTGGTGACCTACGAGTGGGTCATGTATAGACTTAGAATGAAAAAAGCCCTTTGCGTTAGCAAAGGGCTTTTAGAATGGGAGTCTAGCAATGATGAACATGGATGTTCGAATGCCACGATCGCATGGATGCGAAAGAGTGGTGACCTACTGGTCATGCGCCGGAAATTTAAAGCAAGAAAGGCTATCCGTTAGGATAGCCTTTCTTTAAATGGGAGTCTAGCAATGACCTACTCTCACATGGGGAAACCCCACACTACCATCGGCGCAACTGCGTTTCACTTCTGAGTTCGGCATGGGATCAGGTGGGGCCACAGCGCTATTGTCGCTAGACAAAAAACGTTACAATTTTGAAAGCTGAATATCGTTTCGAATCTTACTCAAATTCTATTTTATGCGTGAATCATATTTCTATAATCTTTGTCAGACCATACAGACTCAAACAAAAACTGTTTGGGTGTTGTATGGTTAAGCCTCACGGGCAATTAGTATCAGTTAGCTCAAGACTTCGCAGTCCTTACACACCTGACCTATCAACGTTGTAGTCTCCAACGACCCTTTAGGGGACTTAAAG
>JBFONS010000020.1:0-49758 GCA_040779355.1 Colwelliaceae bacterium BS250
ACGATTGCGGGCGACGATATTGGTGCGGTGACGGAAGATGATGCAGATCCTACTTTAACGGACACGGGCACGCTGACCATCAGCGATGCGGATACGGGCGAAAATGTGTTCCAGACCACGGACATTACCGCGAGTGCGGGCGCGTTGGGTAGCTTGAGTATTACCGAAGCCGGCGAGTGGACCTATAACGTAACGAATGCGGACGTTCAATACCTTGGCGAAGACGACACTAAAGTCGAAACCTTCACCGTGTTGTCTGCGGACGGCACGACGCACGATGTTGTTGTGACGATCACTGGCACGAACGACTTGCCAACAATTTCGGGTAATGCAGTGGGAGCGGTACTCGAAGACGAGACAGATCCTATTTTAACGGACACGGGCACGCTGACCATCAGCGATGCGGATACGGGCGGAAATGTGTTCCAGACCACGGGCATTACCGCCAGTGCGGGCGCGTTGGGCAGCTTGAGTATTACCGAAGCCGGCGAGTGGACGTATAACGTAGCGAATGCGGACGTTCAGTACTTGGCGTTAGATGAAGAGAAAGTAGAGACCTTTACGGTGCTGTCGGCAGACGGCACGACGCACGATGTTGTTGTGACGATCACCGGCACGAATGACTTGCCAACGATTGCGGGCGACGATATTGGTGCGGTGACGGAAGATGATGCAAATCCTACTTTAACGGACACGGGCACGCTGACCATCAGTGATGCGGATACGGGCGAAAATGTGTTCCAGACCACGGGCATTACCGCCAGTGCGGGCGCGTTGGGTAGCTTGAGTATTACCGAAGCCGGAGAGTGGACGTATAACGTAGCGAATGCGGACGTTCAGTACTTGGCGTTAGATGAAGAGAAAGTAGAGACCTTTACGGTGCTGTCGGCAGACGGCACGACGCACGACGTTGTTGTGACGATCACCGGCACGAATGATGCAACTATAACCACAGCAGATGTTAATCAAACAAAAGAAGATATCACTTTAACTGTTGCTGCTGCTCAAGGAGTATTAAGTAACGATAGCGATGTTGATAATATTCTTAGCGTTTTCTCATTTACAGTTGAAGGTGATGACACTGTTTATAATGCCGGTGACATTGCAAGCATTGGCGGAAAAGGAGAGTTAACACTTAACAGCGATGGTTCATATGAGTTTGTTCCACAGGCAGATTATTCAGGTACTATTCCGGTTGTAACCTATACGAGCAATACAGGAAGTACAGAAACGCTGACTCTTTCAGTGACTCCAGTTGCTGATGCAATAATTCCGAATCCATCTCTTATTATTGGCGATGAGATTCCATATACAGTAACAGGTGATGGTTCTACAACTACGACCGTTAATGGTGAAACTATAACAACTTTAGAGGATGGTACAGAAGTTGTTTCAAGTGGTACATTAGAAGTAAGTAATGGTCTCGGAATTTCTGTTGATGGTGGAATTGGAAGTGAAGATGGAAACCGTATAGATGTTGGGGAATTTATTACCTTAAACTTAGTACAAGAGATGCAAAGTGTATCGATGGCTGTAAAAAATGTTAAGGATGATATAGTAACCATACAAAGTAAAGGTATTAACCTTGATATACCAGACAGTAACTTAATTAATATTTCTGGTGACATTGATATCTTTAAAAAAGACGCAGACTTAACACAAACAAATGATTTAGAAGGTTTTGACGATGGTGAAGTAAGTGTTGTATTACATATTAATAGCGATTCTAGTGGTGATGGTGTTACAGATACAATCACAAATGTACCCGCAATTGTAACTGTAGATGCAAAGTCAGGATCTTGGTCTATTGTGAATTATGATACTTCAGTCATAACAGGAACAATATTGAGCACTGATATAACTGTAAATATTATAGGTACGGTACTAACTAGTGGTGAGGGAATATTATCATTTTATTCTACTTCAGGTATGGATAATATGACATTTACAAACACAGGAGATGCAAGTGCTGATGGTTATCAGATTGATGATCTTGATTTTGGTGTAGGTGCTATAACAAGCCACACTTACCCAATAGATATAGGTGCAATGGTTACAGATGCTGATGGCAGCGAGACTATTACATCCGTTGTGGTAAGTGGTTTCCCAACAGGTTCTATTATTACAGTTGTTGATGAAAATGGAGTAGAAATAACGATCGAACCTACAAATGGGCTATTCACTCTTCCTTTAGAATTACTAGCTACAGCTGCCGACGGAACAACATTTGTTGATAATATATATTTAACAACTCTTGATGCTTTAGTTGCTGGTTTTGTACCAACTATGGACATCACAACAGCTGAAATTGGTGCTGATCCAGCCGTTCCTGATGCTCATACAATTCTGGGTGGTTCAAATGATAATACATTTACGGGTGGAGATGGTAATGACTATATCGATGGCGGTTTGGGTAATGATGTATTAATTGGTGGTTTGGGTGATGATGCGTTAATTGGTGGGCTAGGAGCAGATACCTTTGTTTGGTTAGAAGGTGACTCTGGTACTGACCATGTGAAAGACTTTAACTTTGCTGAGGGTGATGTGCTTGATCTGAGTGATCTACTACAGTTGAGTATTGGTGACAATCTTGATGATTACTTAGATTTCACTAATGACGGGGCTAATACTACCATTGAAATACATGGTAATGGCGACCCTGCGGAAATAACACAAACAATTATTTTAGACAATGTTGTTCTGAACGGCGATGATGTCACTATTATTAATGATTTGTTAACGGAAAATTATCAGGGTTCACTGTTTATTGGGGATAATATCGCTGTTGATAGTGTCACAATGGAAGTTATTCCTGATGAGATTCTATAAATGTGCGCATGTGAGTGTAGTATCTAGTGTGAATTTGTTTATTAAGTAGTGCTATGGGAGTCGAACAATATATTCCCATAGCTCTGTTATTACACAATATTAACATATATCATTGATATAACTCTTTATCAGTTATTTTCGTAGTTAAATATTTAATGGATACAAGCATTTAAATGTCATCAGTACAGCCACAATGGACGCTTAACGTCTCACAACGCATTAGCGAAGACCCACTTTTAGATTGCTTAGTTCTATTAAGTGAGCATTTTGGCAGCCCGTGCTCAGCTGAAGCGCTAGCCGCAGGTTTACCATTAACTAGCAGTGTACTCTCTCCTGAGTTATTACCACAAGCTGCTATGCGTGCAGGTTTAAGTGCTAAGTTAAGCCGTAAAAGCCTTGATAATATCCCGAAAATGTTACTTCCTTGTATTTTAATGCTTAAAGATCAAAAAGCATGCATCTTACAATCCTTAGATTTTGAAGCCAATATAGCCGTTATTTCACTTCCTGAAACAGGGGGAGAAGAGCAGTTAACTATCGAAGAATTAGAGTCTGTTTATGTAGGGTATTTGTTTTTAATTAAACAAAAATATCATGGTGATCGTGATTTTGATGTACATATTGGTGATACTCAGAAACATTGGCTATGGGCTACTATTCGTGAGTCATCCCCTATCTATCGCGACGTTATTATCGCCTCTATTTTAGTCAATATTTTTGCCTTAGTATCGCCATTATTAGTGATGAATATCTATGACAAAATAGTGCCCAATTTAGCCTTTGAAAGTTTATGGGTACTTGCGGTAGGTGCAAGTATTGCTTACATTTTTGATTTGATTCTCAAACAATTAAGAGCTTATTTGATTGATGTTGCAGGAAAGAAAATAGATATCCAAACTTCTTCAAAGCTGTACGCTAAAGTGATTGGTGTTTCATTAGAGAAAAAAGCACCCAGTGTAGGTGGAATGGCAAGACAGCTTGGTGAATTTGATAGTGTCCGCGACTTTTTATCCTCAGCCACGATAACGGCATTAGTCGACTTACCTTTTTCAATATTGTTTGTTGTTATTATCTATATTGTCGCAGGAGATTTAGCCATATTTGCGGTGCTCGCTACCGTGTTAATTTTAGGTTATGCCTTTTTGGTGCAAGCGAAATTACGCCACGCGATTGAAGAAAGTAATAAGTTTTCTGGCTTACGCCATGGCCACCTTGTTGAAAGCCTCTCTTCATTAGAATCGATTAAAGCCAGTGGTGCAGAAGGCATAGTGCAAAATGCTTGGCAGCAGATGCTTGGATATACATCTAATTGGCAACTTAAAACCAAAATCATTACCAACTCAGTCGCTAATTTTTCTAGCTTTGTTGTACAAATGGTTGTTGTTGGAGTCATTGTATTAGGGGTTTATCGCGTTTCTGATGGGCTTATATCAATGGGCGGTATTATAGCTGCGGTGATGTTATCAAGCCGAGCCGTTGGACCTATGGCCAAAATAGCTTCGTTAATGACTCGATACAATCAAACCGCAAGCTCATTAAGACAGCTTGATGGCATTATGAGTCAAGAGAGTGAATTTGAAAACAAAGGCCACCTTGCTAGCCGAACTAAGCTTGAAGGTAATATTGTTTTAGAACATGTTAATTTTAACTACCCTGAAATTGAAAAGCCTGCGCTATACCCGTTATCACTGAAAGTGACCCCTGGTGAAAAAATTGCAATCATTGGTCGCAATGGTTCAGGTAAAACTACGCTTGCTAAGTTGTTGTTAGGATTGTATAAACCAAAACAAGGCAGCATTCGTTACGATGGTTTACATCAAGGCCAGATCCATCCTAGCGATCTTCGACGTAATATTGGTTATTTACCACAGGATATTGTACTTGTTCATGGTTCAATTAAAGACAACATTTTATTTGGTACTAAACAGGTAACGGAATATCAATTAATGCGAGCTGTGCAGCTTTCCGGTGTTAACTTGTTTACTGATATGGAATCACAAGGACTAGAGTTACAAGTAGGTGAAGGCGGGCTGTCACTATCACGCGGTCAACGCCAAGCGGTGGCTTTAGCGCGTGCAATTTTAAATGATCCACAAATGCTACTGCTCGATGAGCCAACAGCAAGTTTAGATGCACGAGCTGAGAAACTCTTTATTGAATCAATGAAAAAAACGGTACAACAACGCACGCTATTACTTATTACTCATAAAATGCATTTATTGCAATTAGTCGATCGAATTATTGTTTTAGATAATGGTCATTTAGTGGCTGATGGGGATAAAACAACCATCTTAGAGCAGTTAAAAAATGGACTGTTAAATGCAGCCTCTAAAGAAAGAGGTCAAGGATGAAGATAAGTAAACAAGATTTAGAAATGGCAGATGATGTTTATGGTGCTATTTTAACGCAAACACCTACCGTGCATCGTTTAACAATATGGTCATTGGCTGCGTTGTTTACCTGCTTTATCATTTGGGCTTATTTTGCTGAACTTGACCGTGTTACGCGTGGCGTGGGGAAAATAATACCCTCTTCACAAGTACAAATAATACAAAGTCTTGATGGTGGTATATTACAAGAATTATATGTTAAAGAGGGAATGCAGGTAACCAAAGGTCAAATTATAGCGCGTATTGACGACACCCGTTTTCGGTCTGATTTGGCACAACAAACGCAAGAGGTTAATGCACTACGTGCTAACATTATTCGATTACGTACTGAGCTTAGCAATGTGCTAGTTGCAGATGTCGTAGCCTGGCAACTGCAAGTAAAAATTGAAAAGAATCAATTAGAATTTCCTGCTGATCTTAACATTAGCTCACCTGAACTTGTTGCCCGTAATCAAGATGAATACAATACCCGTTTGAATAATATTGAAAACCAAGTGGCAATCCAAGGCCAACAGATAACACAACGAGAGCAAGAAATTAAAGAGCTAACGTCTAAAATTTCTACCCTTGAAAATAGCTTTGAGCTGGTTAATAGTGAACTTAAATTAACGATTCCATTGGCAAGAAAGAGAATAGTCCCTCAAGTAGAACTTCTCAAATTACAACGTATAGCAAATGATATAAAAGGTGAACTCAGTGCATTACGTTTATTAAAACCTAAAGTAAAGTCAGCCTTTGAAGAAGCCGTGCTAAAACGACGAGAAGCAGTTTATAAATATCGCACTGACGCGCGTGCCGTGTTAAATGAATTACAAGCAAAACTTTCACGTTTAAATGAAGCTCAAGTAGGCGCTCAAGATAAAGTAAGTAAGGCATTAATTGTATCGCCAGTGATAGGAACGGTAAAAACATTACATATAACAACGCTTGGTGGCGTTATTCAACCAGGAGAAGTGTTACTTGAAATTGTTCCTTCAGAAGATAAGCTATTAGTAGAAGCAAAAATTATTCCTAAAGATATCGCATTTATCTATGTTGGTTTAAAAGCCATGGTTAAAATAACCGCGTATGATTTTACTCGTTACGGCGGACTTGAGGGTGTTGTTGAGCATATAAGTGCGGATACTACTCAAGATGAAGAAGGTAATAGTTTTTATATAATTAGGGTAAGAACGACTGAATCAAGCATGCACAGCAGGGACAATAAAGAAATGCCCATAATCCCTGGAATGATGACGAGTGTTGATGTGATGATTAGTAAAAGAACAGTACTTGAATATATCTTAAATCCACTTTTAAGGGCTAAAGAACTCGCGCTCAGAGAGTATTAAAAGTGAATAGTATATTCAAAATAGAATGTAACAATATTTTAGATTAGTAAAAAACAGTTATGGGTTATTTATAGGGTGATATTAGTTAATCGCGATTCATATAATGACCAGTATGACTACATATAATAAAAAAAGGATGGACTAATATGAACAAAAACTATTATAGGCGAATAGAAATAAAGACTGCGAAGCTTTTATTTTGCGCTATGTTTTTTCCTGTCATTGTCAACGCTCAATCATTAGAACAAGCAGTTGCGTTTACATTTGATACTCACCCTGAATTACGTGTTGCTTACTCACGCTTTAAAGTTAGTGAGAAACAAATAGAACAAGCTGAAGCCGGTTATTGGCCAACAGTCGATGTAACTGCTGGTATTGGTTACGAATTTACTGATAGTCCTGCTACACGAAGACAATCAGGTGATGAAGAATTAGAACGTACTGAAATAGGAATTAGTTTAAAACAGGAACTCTTTAGTGGTTATCATACCCAGAGTGAAGTTGAACGTACCCGCTTTACAACCAGTGCTGATCAGTGGCGCTTACATGGTATTGCTGAAGATTTAGCATTAAAGGTAAGTAAAGTTTATATCGATCTGATCAAGGCTGAGCAGTTAGTTGCGTTAGCTGAGAAGAACCTAGCTGCCCATCAAGAAATTTATGAACAAATCAAACAGCGTACAGACTCTGGTTTTGGTAGTTCAGCTGATCTTTCACAAATTAATGGTCGTATCGCCAAGGCTCATTCAAATTTAATCGCATCTAAAAATAATTATTTAGACAGTCAAGTGATCTTTTATCGAGTAATTGAACAACGTCCTAACAATTTAGTTATTCCGTACCCAGATGCTTCTTTATTACCTAAAACAGAAGCAGAAGGGTTGCAGTTAACACTTAAAAATCATCCTGTAATTAAGTCTTCGTCTAAAGATATTGAAGCTGCTCGTGCCCAATATCGAACTGCAAAATCAAATTATTATCCGAAAGTAACCTTTGAGGTCAATGCTAATTTCAATGATAACTTAGATGGTCAGGATGGTTCTTTTGGTATTCCTGATGTTGGTGGGGATAATGATGAAGTGGTCGCAATGCTACGTGTTTCTTACAATCTATTTTCTGGCGGTAAAAATGATGCATATACCAAAGAAACTGCTTATAAAATAAGTGAAGCTAGAGATTTAAACAGTAGTGTACACCGACAAGTCACCGAAGGATTTATCTTGTCATGGAATGCATTTGAGCAATTAAACTTACAAAAGAAATACATCAAAATGCATGTTATTTCTTCGAAAGACACACAGTCTGATTACAAAGAGCAGTTTAAAGTTGGTCAACGCAGCTTATTGGATTTGCTAGATACAGAAAATGAATTATATCAAGCACGTCGTGATTTTTTAGATGCTGAGTTTACTGAAATATCAGCTCAGTACCGAATTTTACACTCTATGGGATTATTAGTAGAGGCATTACGAGTTACACGACCGGGTACTTGGTCAGGTGAAAAAGAATTTTCGGAGAGCGTAAAATGAGATTTATAACTTTTTTAAGTGTGCTATTACTTACTGCTTGTTCGGTACAAGTGATTGATATGACACCTGAGCCAACAAAACAAAATTTTGATTTATCTGATAGTGAAGGCGACGGTATTATCCTAGCTCGTGATGAATGCCCTAATAGCAATCAAGGGGCAAAAATTGGCAACAACGGATGTGGCTCTACAACAGTACATACAATACGCCATAGATTAGACGTAAACTTTGATAATAACTCGTTTGAAGTTAAGGATGAGTATTTTGATCAAATTGCAATGCTCGCCGAATTTATGGGTGAATATCCACAAATACAAGTAACCATTGAAGGTCATACTAGTATTCGAGGTGAGGCTGCACATAATAAAAAATTGTCACAAAACCGTGCGGAGGCAATTAAAAACATTCTAACTCAGAACTTTAATATTTCGAGTGACCGAGTGACAACCGAGGGACATGGCTTCGAAAAATTACTACTAGAGGGAAATGATGAGTATATTCATGCCAAAAATAGACGAATTGTTGCTGAAATCAATAGTGATAGAGAAATTACCGATATGAAATGGACCATCTACAGTGTTGATAATGAAATAGAATAAAAATAGATGAAGAATAGATGTTTTTTTGCTGCTTATAAAGTACTGATAATGGGTGGCTTGCTACTGGGTGTGATATCGAGTTTATACGCAAAAAAAACAAACAAATTAAACGAGCCACAAATTATCGCAGCCTTGCATAGCCATTATGGCGATCGGGCGGAAAAAAGAGGTAAGGCGTGGTTTCGATTAATGGAAAATTCGTATAGCTTAGACGAAGATGAAAAAATAAAAAACGTTAATAACTTCTTTAATTTATTACATTTTATCGATGATATTAAATTATGGGGGGTGAGTAATTATTGGGCAACCCCGCTTGAATTTTTAGGCGCAAATGGAGGGGATTGCGAAGACTTTGCCATTGCCAAATATTTTACGCTATTAGAGCTTGGTATTCCCGATAAAAAAATGCGTATTACCATGGTTAAAGCAGTGACTTTAGATCAATACCATATGGTTGTTGCCTATTATGAAACCCCAGGTTCAGTACCTCTCATCCTTGACAATATCGACGGTAAAATAAAGCCAGCGACACAACGCAACGATCTCATTCCTGTGTACAGCTTTAATGGTAAACAACTTTGGCTTAATAAAAATAAAGGCCAAGGTGTACTGGCTGGTAAATCACAACGCCTAAATCGCTGGACAGACTTAAATCACCGCATGGGAATATCAAACCCCAAGCAACCAAAATTGAGAATGGAGTAAAAGAATGACCCTTTTTAATCAGATAAATTCACTGTTATTTGCATTGTTTTTATTAGTGATGACGAGCTTAGTCTATTTTCAGTTTACTGAAACTAAAGCATTCATGGTTAACCAAATGGAATCGGACCTGAATAATACCGTTACATCATTAAGTTTGATGTTAAAACCACACTTAGAAACTGGTGATGAAGCGACTGTTGATACGCTGGTAAATGTTATTTTTGAAGGCGGGTTTTATAAACAGGTACATTTAACATGGCTTGCAGATCAAAAAAAGCAGGTATGGGAGAATGAGGTTACGATTAACAAGGTACCGCAATGGTTTATAGATTTAAACCTGTTCGAAACACAAAGTAAAGAGGTCACCATTACCTCTGGCTGGTTACAACTAGCAACACTAAAAGTTGAGTCAAATCCTGCGATTGGTTATCGTGAGCTATGGCGTATTATGAATGATACGTTAATGATCTTAGCTGCGCTCTTTCTTATCTCGATTGCTGCATTACGCTTACGTTTAAAAAGAATTTTAAAACCACTACATGAAGTTGCAGAACATGCCCGCGATGTTTCACAAAGAAAATTTCATCCTGATATGCCGTTACCATCAACGTCTGAGCTGAAAGAAGTTGTTGGTGCTATTAACTCAATGTCAGCGCAGTTGAAACAGGTATTTACTACATTAGATGAAGAGGTTAGTAGCCTTAAAAGTGAAACTTTATGCGATCAAGCCTCACAACTACCTAATCGCTTATACCTCACTGGGCAGTTAAATAGCTGGCTAAATGAGCCTGGATTTGGAGCTCTTTTATTAGCCGATTTTAGCTGGTTAGAAGAAATACACAGCAAATATGGTTACAAAGTTCGCGACCAAACGATTAAAGTGTTGGCACATAAATTAACCAATGATTTACCTTTTTCTGCTGATACTTTGGTTGCCCGTATATCAAATACAGAGTTTGCATTTTTAATCGAAAAAGCCGATAAACAGCACATTAGAGAATACTTACAATCTCTTATTCGACTCATCAATCAAGAGATGTTAAATGCAGGTTGTGAGCCTAATCAGCGATTTGCGATTGGCGTAAGTGAACGAAGTGAAGGTGTTACGCGTGCAGAACTATTGTCACAGGCAGATAACGCCCTACAAAAAGCACTCATTGAAGATAAATCAAGTCATTGGTTCTATATTGAAAAAGAGCAAGAGTTTAGTCGTGAAGCATGGCGGAATCATCTTGTAGCAGCGATCAACAATAATGATTTTATTTTTCAATGGCAACCTATTCAACAATGTAATGATAACAAGGTTATACACCGTGAAATTTATTGTCGTTTAGAAATTGAGGGTAAAATAGTACAAGCAGGGCAGTTTATGCCCTATGTTGAGCGATTATCACTTGGACACCTTCTCGATCAGTGTTTGTTAGATGCAATAAATGAAGCCGATTTATTCTCATTAAATCCTGAACCCATTGCTGTGAATTTATCAAGAAAAAGTATCACAAATCCAAGTTTTCATCTTTGGCTTACGGCCTATTTAGAAAAAGTACAAAACCCTGAAAAAATCCATTTTGAGATGTCAGAATCTGGAATTACTCAAAACTTAACCGAATGTATACAGCTTTGCGAAATAATTGAGAATGGCGGGGCAAAATTTGGTGTAGATAACTGTGGCAGGCAAATGGGTGCACTAACTTATCTACAGGAGTTAAAACCACATTATATTAAATTAGATATGTCACTTTCTTGTTATAACAATGAAAAAGATGAAGATAATCAGCAAAATTTAGAACTTTGTCGTGCATTGGTAAATATTGCAAGAGGATTAGGTACTAAAGTTATCATTACCGGAATTGAAGATGACAAACACCTGCAAACGATTTTGCCACTCAGAGCTGATGGCTATCAAGGGTATATTATGCCACCTGTTGAAATAGCTAAAGGGTAAGTAATGATAATAATCAACTTGGTATAAGAGCACTTAAATAACGATTTAGAGCGATTAACTGTCTGTGATGAATAATGTGTATTGGCCACTAATTCATAGCCTCTAAACCGCTTTGAGAGTGTTGCTAAGATAAAACTTTTTATCAGGAAATATGGTGTTTATGGATGCACATTGATGTGCTGAAATAGAACAACGTAGGAGTAGTTGTCGAGATATGAATGAGTGGTCCATGACCAAATTTGCATACCTACATCCCTGAATTACAGATTTATTACCATCCATGGCAATCTGCATACATTCTTCCCTGAATGTAAAAAAAGCGCCAGAAGGCGCTTTTTTATTTGGGCTTAACGTCAAATTACTTTGAAGAAAGAGCACCAAAACGTTTGTTGAATTTATCAACACGACCACCAGTCTCGGCAGCTTTTTGCTTACCAGTATAGAATGGGTGACATGCAGAACAAACATCTAAATAAATGTCTTTACCGCGAGTTGATAATGTTTCAATAACGTTACCACATGAGCAAGTTGCTTTCATGGCTGTGTAATTTGGGTGGATATTTTCTTTCATGGAAAACCTCTGTATATTTAAGGCCGCATCGCCATCTGATCAATTGCCAGATACCATACGAGTTACAATTTAAGTTGGCGGATCATACGTGATCAACCACAGTTGTTCAACTAAAACAGTTAAAAAACAACCAATTTCTTTGATTTAGCTATATAGCAATAAAATGAGGCAATATATTTGTCAATAATAGTAAGCAATTACAATAATACTGCTTGGCAAATGGATACTATCTCGGCAGAATAATATTAATTATCACCACAATATTTGTTATGACTATCAAACCTCAATATTTAATTGTAGCTATCCCAGTACCAATGCGCCAAAGCTTCACCTATTTGGTGCCTGAAGCGTTGATCAATATTGAGTTTAGTAAAGGTGATAGGGTACTTGTGCCATTTGGTCGCCGAAACTTAATTGGCGTAGTCCTAGATGTTAGCAATGAATGTGAATATGACAGCAAAAAATTAAAAGCCATTGTTGAGCGTCTGCCTAACGAAACTAAATTATCACCTCAGCAAATTGATTTTCTTAGCTTGTGTGCGCGCTATTATCATCATCCTATCGGTGATGTTATTAGCCAAGCATTACCGGTATTGCTGAGACAAATTAAGCCGGTAGACTTAAGCCCCGAACCTTGTTGGCAAATAAATCCAGAGTTAAGCGTTGCACAAGTGCAAGAAATCACCAGTAAGATTGGTAAGGCGGCCGCTAAACAAAAATCTTTAGTTGAGTATATTAATAGTCATGGTCAACTGACTTGGCCTGAAATACGTATGGCTGGTTTTGCTAAAAGCCAAATTAGCGCGCTGATAAATAAAACCTTAATTGTTGAAGAACAACTTAAATCTGTTGAATTCAGTTGTCAGAAAAATTCGATTAACACTGATGATAAATTACAATTGTCAGTAGAGCAGGCCGTTATAGTGAGCGCGATAAATCAGCAACTTGATAGCTTTTCATGTCATTTAATCGATGGCATAACGGGTAGTGGTAAAACTGAAGTTTATCTGCAAGTTATTGAAGAGGTTCTTAAGCTTGATAAACAAGTGTTAGTGCTAGTACCTGAAATAGGGTTAACGCCACAAACGCTATCTAGGTTTGAAAAACGCTTTCGTGTGCCGGTAGTATTACATCATTCTGGTTTAACTGATAATGAGCGCTTACAAACTTGGCATCGCACTAAAAAAGGTGAAGCTGCTATCGTTATTGCCACTAGATCAGGAGTATTTACACCACTTGCTAAGCCTGGGATCATTATTATTGATGAGGAACATGATGGCTCGTTAAAGCAACAAGAAGGTTTTCGTTATCACGCCCGCGATTTAGCTATTTTACGAGCAAGGCAATTAAATATACCTATTGTATTAGGTACTGCAACACCATCTCTTGAAACATTACAAAATGCCTTAACCGGCAAGTATCAATATCATCAACTGACTAAACGTGCTGGCAAAAGTAATGTTGCCAGTATTGAGTTAATTGATATGGCTAAGCAACAAGTTGAGTTTGGCTTGTCAGGCACGCTTAAGAAAGCCATTGAAACCACACTTGCCCGTGGTGAACAAGTATTAATATTTCTTAATCGTCGTGGTTTTGCTCCTGCAATATCATGTCAAGAATGTCATTGGATTAGCGAATGTAAGCGTTGTAATAAACCTTATACCTTGCATCAAAAGCAAGGTTTATTAGTATGCCATCATTGTGGCAGTCAAAAGCGTATTACCCCGCAATGTGGTGAATGTGGCAGTGTACGTATTAAACCTCTTGGCCAAGGTACTGAACAATTAGAGCAACGCTTAGTCGAATTATTTCCAGACTATTCTGCTGTCCGCATTGACCGAGATAGTACACGCCGTAAAGGTGAACTTGCTAAGTTATTACAGCAAGTGACCGATAAAGAGCACCAAATCTTGGTGGGTACGCAAATGCTTGCCAAAGGACACCATTTTCCTGATGTGACCCTAGTTGCGGTTTTAGATGTTGATGGCGCATTGTTCAGTTATGATTTTCGTGCCCCTGAGCATATGGCGCAGTTGTTGGTGCAAGTTTCAGGCCGAGCAGGGCGAGAAAGTAAGCCGGGTAAGGTTATGGTGCAAACTAACTTTCCAGAGCATCCATTGTTACAAGATCTAGTACACAACGGTTATCAACATTTTGCCCGATACGCATTAATAGAGCGAGAACAGGCGCGCATTCCACCATTTGGTTTTCAAGCGTTGTTCAGAGCCGAGGCGGGTATGTCATTTTTACCTGAAAAATTTCTAAGAGAAGTAAGTTCTGCAGGTTTTGAACAGTGCATGGTCAGTGGCCCTATCGCCGCCGCGCATGAAAAAAAGGCGGGGAAATTTCGTTTTCATTTATTACTACAAGCAACTGATCGTAAGTATTTACATATTGCCGTGCAGCAAATATTACACAATATTAATCATCACGATGCACAGCATAAAGTTAGATGGTCCGTGGATATTGACCCGCAAGAGCTAACTTGGTAATTTTATTATTGTTTTTAACTGCCAATAGCTATAAACAGTGATTTTATCGACACGTTAACCAAACTAACGCTGTACATTCAAAATCGGTTGGTTAGAATTGAAAGATTACTTTCCCATGAATTTTTTGTTATGGCTCATCAAGATTATATTGCTCGCCCCCGCGCACCGAAAAAAAAGAAGAACCCTTATAAAGCAAAAGGGAAAAAACCAGTTGCTAATAATTCAGGCTTAAAACCGGTTTTTATTGGTTTGATCATTGTTGCCATAGTCACCGGCTTTAGTTACTTTTTGTACTCATTAAAAAATAATTCCTCTGATCTAGACACCACTGAAATTGAATTATCTACGCCAGCTAAGCAACAGGAAGAAGATATTTTACCACCACCTCCTACTGAAAAATGGACTTACTTTGATGAACTACAAAATAAAGTAGTAGAAGTCGACAGTTATGATGTTAAGCAGAAGGGCCCTTATCAGATGCAATGCGCATCATTTCGTAATAAAAAAGATGCTGAAGTGTTAAAAGCTAAAATTGCTTTTACGGGTTTATCGTCAAAAATTCGTAAAGCTAAGGGCACTAGCGGGATATGGTACAAGGTGGTGCTAGGGCCATTTGAACGTAAACGTATGGCTGAAAATGCTAAGCATAAATTGAAACGCAACAAAATCAATGGTTGCCAAATTTGGCTTTGGACTTGAAAAACTAGCTTTTCATTCCCACATTACCTTTAAGATTGTTTTCTGGAGCGTCAAATTACCAAGAGGTGATCACGCTCCAGTTTTATTTTAGAGGTTTATTGTGACTACTATTGTATCAGTACGACGTAACGGCCGCGTTTGCATAGGCGGCGATGGCCAAGTTTCTCTTGGTAATACTGTAATGAAGGGCAACGCCCGTAAAGTACGTCGTTTATATCACGACAAAGTACTGGCTGGTTTTGCTGGCGGTACAGCCGATGCATTTACTTTATTCGAACGCTTTGAAAGTAAATTAGAACAGCATCAAGGTCATCTTACCAAATCAGCGGTAGAGCTCGCCAAAGACTGGCGCAGTGATAGAGCATTACGCAAGCTTGAAGCTATGTTAGTTGTCGCCGATGAAACTGCATCATTAATCATTACTGGTAACGGTGATGTAGTACAGCCAGAAAATGACTTAATAGCCATTGGCTCTGGCGGTAATTATGCACAAGCTGCAGCGCTTGCTTTATTAGAAAATACCGAATTATCAGCACGAGAAATTGTCAGTAAATCTTTAACAATTGCCGGTAATATTTGTGTGTTTACTAACTTAAATCACACCATAGATGAAATTTAAACAATAACGTATCTATTAAATGTAGCAATTGGTCATAAATTGCTTATACGTTATTAATGAGGAAATTATAAATGTCTGACATGACTCCTCGTGAAATTGTTCACGAATTAGATTGCCATATTATTGGCCAAAACGATGCCAAAAAAGCAGTTGCCATTGCACTTCGTAATCGCTGGCGTCGTATGCAACTTAATGAAGAGTTGCGCGCTGAGGTAACGCCAAAGAATATTCTAATGATTGGCCCAACAGGTGTGGGTAAAACTGAAATTGCTCGCCGTTTAGCCAAACTTGCTAATGCGCCATTCATTAAAGTTGAAGCGACTAAATTTACTGAAGTTGGTTATGTTGGTAAAGAAGTTGAAACCATTATTCGCGACTTAGCGGACATGGCAATTAAGCTGACTAAAGAACAAGAAATGAAACGCGTTAAGCATTTAGCCGAAGAAGCGGCTGAAGAACGTGTATTAGATGTGTTAATTCCAAACCCGCGTAATACTCTGGGCGAACAAGAGTCGACTGATAACAGTTCTACTCGTCAGATTTTCCGTAAAAAATTACGCGAAGGTAAGCTTGACGATAAAGAAATTGAAGTTGATATTGCTCAGCCACAAGTTGGCATGGAAATCATGGCACCTCCTGGCATGGAAGATATGACGTCGCAGTTGCAAAGCATGTTCCAGAATATGTCACAAGATAAAACTAACAAACGTAAGCTGAAAATCAAAGATGCGTTAAAAGCGATGCAAGAAGAAGAAGCAAGCAAATTAGTTAATCAAGATGAGCTTAAAGAAAAAGCCATTGAGGCAGTAGAGCAAAACGGTATTGTCTTTATTGATGAAATCGACAAAATTTGTAAGCGCGGTGACAGCTCTGGTCCAGACGTTTCTCGTGAAGGTGTACAACGCGACTTATTACCCCTTATTGAAGGTTCAACGGTAAGTACTAAACACGGTATGGTTAAAACCGATCATATTTTGTTTATTGCCTCTGGTGCATTCCAAATGGCTAGACCATCAGATTTAATCCCTGAGTTACAAGGTCGTTTGCCTATTCGCGTTGAACTGCGTGCATTAACGGCACAAGACTTTGTCCGTATTCTTACAGAACCAAATGCTTCACTTACCGAGCAATATATTGCCTTACTTGGCACTGAAGGTGTTAAAGTAGAGTTTAGTGAAGATGGCATTAATGCAATTGCTAATGCTGCTTGGCAAGTAAATGAAGGCACTGAAAATATAGGTGCTCGTCGTTTACATACGGTGATGGAACGTTTAATTGAAGAATTATCGTTTGCCGCCGATGCTAAATCTGGAGAAACTATCCTCATTGATAAAGCTTATGTTGATAATAAATTAAGCGTATTAGTGCAAGACGAAGATTTAAGTCGCTTTATTTTATAGTCGCTTATACTTTTTATAGTTTATAATTATATTAAAAATAACATAGGAGAGTACATGCAAATATCTGAATTTAAGCTTAATAATAAAGCTGCTGAGTTAACGCTAAGTTTTAGTGATAATTTTGTGCAGACGTTAAGTAATGAATTTTTACGTGTCTATTCTCCAATTGAACAAACTAGCGTTAAAGGCAAGCCGAAACCTCCGGTGAGCCATAAAAAACAGGTGCAAATTTTGGCTATAGAGCCAGTGGCAAAACACGGTTATCGTTTTATTTTTGATGACCAACATACGGCTATCTATTCCGCCTTATTGCTTAATGAGTACGCTCACAATAAAAACCGACTATGGCAAGAATACCTCGATGCGCTTAAACTTACCGGGCACAGTCGAGAAGCCATGATTGATATTAAACAAGTTTAATGGACATATGATCTAATGACAAACAACCAAGTACTTCGCAGAATTCGCTATACCTTTGACTTTTCAGATGAGGTTATGCTGAAAACTTTTGCTAGCGCCGACTTAAAAGTAGATATTGAGCAATACCATCACTGGTTACGTAAAGATGATGATCCTAAGTATGTGAATCTTCCTGATCAGCAATTTGCTACCTTCTTAAATGGTTTTATTAATGAAAAACGTGGCAAAAAAGATGGCCCTGCTGCAGTGCCTGAAAAGAACCTAACTAATAATATGATTTTAAGAAAACTTAAAATTGCTTTAGATCTAACCGATGTTGGTGTTATTGAACTTATGCAACTTGCTGATATTCGTATTAGTAAGCCAGAATTAAGTGCGTTATTCAGAAAAGCGGGACATAAACACTATCGTGAATGTAAAGACCAATTCTTGCGTAACTTTTTACAAGGCATGCAAATAAAGCATCGTGATAACACACCTTGGCCAAGTGAAAGTGAAGGTAGTGCTGAGTAGCATGATTAATATTCTTTAAGATGAAACGCATTGGTTTTTTATTTTTAGGATTTAGTTTTGTGGCGCTGGCAACTGTTGGCGCTTTTTTACCGGTATTACCTACCACGCCTTTTTTATTACTTGCGGCGGGATGTTTTGCTAAATCATCGACACGATGTTTGCACTGGTTAACAACCAATAAGTTATTCGATCCAATTATAAGTGCTTGGCATCACCAGCGCTGTATTCCAGTAAAAGCCAAAATAATGGCAATATTGTCCATTGTTTTGTTTGGCGGCTATTCGTTGTTTTTCGTAATTAGCAATATATATGTGCAATTATTAATGGCAACTTTGCTGATTATTGGTTTACTGGTCGTTGCTCGAATAAAAAATTGTGAGACCATTTAGGGCGTGTTTAAAGCCTAATAAAATCAAAATATTGCGATTTTGGCCAAAAAAACGAAATAAATCGTAAAATATTAAGAATATTTACGAAATTTATTGTGTATTGAGTCATTTGTAAGTACCTTAGTGGGGTATTTTAAGATCTAAGGAAATAAGATGAGTAATGGTACAGTAAAATGGTTTAATGCCGATAAAGGTTTCGGATTTATTACACCAGAAGATGGCGGCAAAGATTTATTTGTTCATCATTCAGAAATTAAAGTTTCGGGTTACGCGACTTTAAATGATGGCCAACAGGTTACATACGAAATAGGCGAAGGACAAAAAGGTCCATGTGCTAACAACGTAGTACCTGTATAGTATCCAGATTGTCAAAAATCTGTAAAACGGTTTTTAAATATTATTTATAGTATTTTAAACCGTTTTTTTGTGCCTGCAATTTAACGTTTTATATAAACTCCAGCTTAAGTTTGATTATGGCAAATGGCATCAGTCATTAAAAAACGCCACGAACTGATTAATCTCTTTCTTGGCTTGTTCTAATTCATAAACTTCAAACTGCACTTCTTGTCCAGGTCGTAACTGACTTAATTTAAATAAATCTCTTTTTATAACTACTCCCAGAACTGGGTAACCACCAATTGTTTGCCTATCTTTTAGTAACACCATAGGTTGACCGTTAGCGGGTAGTTGAATACTGCCAAAATTGGTTGGCTTAGAAACACAGCTAGCTTCTGCTAATGATATTTTTGCTCCGCTAAACCGATAGCCCATACGATTAGAATCTAGCAATATGGTGTAAGGCGTTGCCGTCAGTTTATTTTGCTGCTTTTTATCTAACTGTAAAAATATCGGAGCAGGTATAAATCTTAGTGTTAATTTGCTGTTGTAGCTTAATTGATACTGCTTTGCCACGTTGAAAAAGTGCTTAGATTCAGGCATCAAATGTTGCTGCTGCTGTCTAATGGGCAGAGTATCACCAGTGACTAATTTGTTGCCGGTAAGGCCGCCAATCTTTTCATTGATGTTGGTGGCTCTGCTATTGTGCCATTTAGGCGTTTGAAAACCGCCCTGTACGGCTATATATGTCCGTAATCCTGAAGGGCTAAGGTTAAGGGCTATTGTGTCGTCTTTTTTTAGCCTAAAGCTGGTCCAGTTAGTTATTGGTTTGTTATTTAAAGTCGCGAGGCAATCGGCGCCGGTAATAGCGACCATACAATCACAGTTTGCAACCAACTCACATTGTCCTAAGGTGATTTCAATGGTGGCAGCGTCACTTGAGTTATGAAGTAATTTATTGGCCCAGCGGTGTGCATGCTCATCAACCGCCCCGCATTCACTAAAGCCTAGGTGTTGTACTTGCGGTCGCCCTAAGTCTTGTACTAACAATAAAGGCCCCGCGCGTTTTATCGTTAGGCTAAGCAGCGGCTTAGTTTGCATCATGTTAACGTTGGATTGTGCGCAACAATCCCGCCTTGCGCGACAAATGTTGCAAAATCAATCGCTCTAAACTGCACTGTGTCACCAACGCTTAGTAATGGTGTTTGGGCGAAGCGATCACCAATCAGTAAAGGTTGTGGACTTTGTCCTAATATGTGCCATCCCCCAGGGGTTGCTTTCGGGTAAATAGCCGTTTGTTGTTCGGCTATAGCAACAGCGCCTTGTGGTACTAAAGTTCGCGGTGTGGCTAAGCGTGGAAGTTGTAATTGTGGATCAACAATACCTAAATAACTAAAGCCGGGGGTAAAGCCGTTGGCAAAGACTCTATAAGTCGTTGCTGTATGCAAAGCTATTATTTGGGTGATTGATAAGCCCGTTGACTTGACTGCGCTGGCCAAATCCCAGCCAGACTCCATTGAGTAATAAACATCAATGTGAACTGTTTTTCCACTTGGGGTGGTTTCGAGGTCAGCGCGATAACATTGTGTTAGCCACTGTTCAATATCTAAGTGTATCTGCTTGCGGGTTGGCCATGATTTAGTTTTTGTTAAATCCAGCAATATCATTAGCGAGCAATACGATACAATGATATCAAGGATCTCGTCTTGATATTTCGTGCTCAGTTGCTCTGCAATAAATGCCACTTGCGCATTAGTACTAATTGCTACCTGCTCGGGCCAACTAATAAATATCGCATCTTCGGCCACAACTTCAATATCAATAGTTGTGGCAACATTATTCATGTAGGTCATTTAACACTGCTCTCAACGCTTTGACCATAGCTAATGCATCGGTATTATCACCGTGAACACACAAGCTATTTGCGTTAATATTGATGACTTTACCATTTATTGCCTGCAGTTCTTGATGAATTATTAATTGTTTGCAGCGCCTAATAATATCATCAACATCATGTAACACTGCATTGGGCTCACTGCGTGGAACTAGTAAACCATTTACTTGATAGTTTCTATCAGCAAACGCTTCAAAAATGAGTGATAAATTATATTCATCGGCAATATTTTGAAATTCTAGTTGGTTATTTACGGCTTGGATCATTAAAGGTAAGTTGCTCGAGAACGCGGCTATTGATTTGCATATAGCGCGAAATATTTGTTCACTTTGCATCATGTCATTGTAAAGTGCGCCATGCGGTTTAACATAACTAAGAGAGGTATCGTGTTGTGCACAAATTAGCGATAATGCCTTAAGTTGCGTGGCCATTAATGCCATTATTTGGCCGTCATTTAAGCTTTGCGATACCCTACCAAAATTTTCTTTATCGTCATAACTCGGATGAGCACCTATTTGCACGTTATGTTTTACAGCTAATACAACCGTATTATGCATAGTTTTCTCACAACCGGCATGATATCCGCAGGCTATATTTGCCATATCAATAAATGGCATTACTAAGGCATCGGGACAATTCGCATCTGTCAGGGCGTATTCGCCTAAATCACAATTTAATTTCATATATAGTTCAATATTTTCATTAATTACAACGGCTATAAGTATAGATTACGACAAATCATTACTTTTAACTATTTGATTTTTTGATGAATATAAAAAAAATATTTTTTTGTTTAAACCTTTTTAAGTCATACTGCATCTTAGTAGGTAAGAATAAATAATTAATTAATAGTGTTATTCATAGGGTTGAGAATAATTTGTCTGGTCAAAGCACAGTGATAGATGCACAGGACGTTTTTGCTGCTAAGCAAGAGCAAGAATGGATTAATAACGCCAAAAGTGGTGATAGATCTGCATTTAGTCATTTATACAATTTACATGTGGGCAGAGTATATGCACTTTGTTTGCGTATGCTGTCACATAAAGATCAAGCTGAGGATGTTGCGCAAGAAGT
This sequence comes from Colwelliaceae bacterium BS250, assembly GCA_040779355.1. Taxonomy (GTDB): domain Bacteria; phylum Pseudomonadota; class Gammaproteobacteria; order Enterobacterales; family Alteromonadaceae; genus Thalassotalea_A. Next base: position 21,736 of record JBFONS010000020.1, read on the forward strand.
GTTTGTGCAAGTTTGGCTAAAGCTCGATAAGTTTCGTGGCGATAGTAAGTTCTCAACTTGGCTGCACTCGGTGGCAACGAATACGGTTTTGAGCCATATCCGTAAACAAAAAAACTGGATGCAAAAGGTTTTCAGTATTGAAGAGCAACCGAGTTTAGAGGCTGCAGGTAACGAGATACAAGATTTATCCGATCTTGATAAGTGCATTTTACGTTTACCTGAAAAAGCACGTTTAGTATTTGTGTTATTTGCGGTTGAAGGTTATCGACACGAAGAGATTTCAACAATGCTAAATATTGCCGTAGGCTCGAGTAAGTCACACTTTCACCGAGCAAGAAATTTATTAAAAGAGTGGTTAAGCGATGAGTAATGCAATGAACGATAAACAATTACAGGCGCAAATTGATGCTCTAGCGAGTGACGTTAAACCCGAACGTGATTTGTGGGCGGGTATCGAACGTGCGATTGAACATCAACAGCATGCTGAGCTAGATACAAGCACTAAACGAGCAACTTTTACGCCATATGCTTGGGCTGCATCGGTTGTACTTGCGGTCGTTATGACCTGGACCTTAAATACGCCATCACCAACCGCTCCAGCACAGTTTACCGCTTTAGAAGTATTGCAGCAGCAGTACATGCAAGAGAAAGATACTATGCTGGTAAGTTTTGGTAAACCTGATATTAAAAAGTTACCTGAAAAAATTCAAAAGCAATTTACCGAATTACAATCAGCTCGAAAATCACTGTTAACGGCATTAGCTGATGACCCCGATAATGCAGATTTATTAAACCTGTTGAAGTGGACACAAAGCCAAGAGCTTAGTTTACTTGAGCAATTATACAGTCCTAAATGGCAAACCATCTAAGCGCTAAAGTGTTTGAGAACTAACGTGTTTAAGATCTAGCAAATTTAACAATTAACGGATTTAAAAGCCAACAGACTTAAGAGAATATTATGAATTATTATAAATACATTACCGGACTAACGTTTAGCTTACTTTGTGCGTTTTCCTTATCAGCGAAACAAGTTGATCAAAAGTTAACGGTAACGGCCAGTCCGCAAATATCGATTGAAAATTTACGTGGCAAAGTGATTATTTTAGGCACGGATAAAAATGAAGTCTGGGTGTCAGGTAATCTAGATGAAAAATCTACAGAATTCGTATTTACTGAAGATGACAATAAAGTGCTTATTCAAGTAAAAATGCCAAGTCGGATGAATTCTAGCTTTTGGGATAATGAAGATACCGAGACAAAACTGCATGTTCACGTGCCAAGTAATTCAATCGTTAATTTTCAAGGCGTATCAAGTGATGCGGTGATCAGTAATATTACTAATGAAGTTTATATAAAAACAGTGAGTGGTAATATCCAGGCTGATGGTCTGAGCAAAAGAGTAGAGCTTGATAGCGTCAGTGGTGACATAAAAACTAAATCATTAAAAGGTCGCATTAATCTTAATACTGTCAGTGGCAATATTGAAGATGAGCAATCAACCGGACGTATTAGTTATCAAGCGGTAAGTGGTGATCTTGATATTATCAGTAACGCTGAAGAGGTTTATGCCAGCGTAATATCGGGCGATCTTCATATTAAGTTGGGTAATGTTAACGATGCAACTATTACCAGTATTAGCGGTAATGTTAGAGCAGAATTAGATCTTGCCGACGATGGTTTATTAAAAATGTCTACCGTCAGTGGTGATATTAAACTGAGTCTGCAAGATGACGTGAATGCTGATTTTAGAATTGCATCGAATGCCGGTGGACGCATCATTAATAAATTAACTGATGATAAAGTCGTAACAGCGAAATACGGACCAAGTTCTAAGTTAACTACCACAACTGGTACTGGTAGTGCTTCAGTAAAAGCATCAACAGTGAGTGGTAGTATTCGACTTAGCTATTAAAATTATTTATTAAAGTTGATGGCTAGTTATATTTTTAAATCGTGTTATTTTTCATTGTCTTAAAGTTGTTTTGTAAATCCCTGGCGATTTTGATGTAAATTTATTGATTTAAATTTACATCAAAATCAGCTTTTTCCGGTCTAATATATACGTATCTGTATTTATTGGAGTTGTTATGGGAATTTTTTCGCATTATCAAAACCGCTACGATATGGCCAAAGAAGAGGAAATGTCGATAGCTGATTTTCTTAGCCTTTGTAAAGAGGATAAGCAAGCGTATGCCAATGCCGCGGAGCGTTTATTAAGCGCAATTGGTGACGCGCAGATGATTGATACTTCGCAAGACCCAGTGTTAAGTCGGTTATTTTCCAATAGAGTGATTGAACACTACCCTACATTTGCAAATTTCTTTGGTATGGAAGATGCTATTGAACAAATAATTTCCTATTTAAAACATGCCTCACAAGGACTTGAAGAAAAGAAACAGGTGCTTTATTTGCTTGGCCCTGTAGGTGGAGGTAAATCATCATTAGCGGAAAAGTTAAAAGAGTTAATGCAACTACAGCCTATTTATGTGCTTAGTGCAAACGGCGTGCGTAGTCCTGTTAACGACCATCCATTTTGTTTATTTGATCCTGATGCAGACGGCAAAATTTTAACGGGTGAGTATAAAATACCCAAGCGTTATTTACAGGGTATTATGTCACCTTGGGTGGCAAAAAGATTACATGAATTTAATGGTGATATAAGTCAATTTAAAGTGGTGAAAATCCTCCCTTCCATTTTAGATCAAATCGCAATAGCTAAAACCGAACCCGGTGATGATAACAATCAAGATATTTCATCTTTAGTGGGCAAGGTAGATATTCGTCAATTAGAGCACTTTGCTCAAAATGATGCTGATGCATACAGTTACTCAGGCTCTTTGTGCCGTGCAAACCAAGGTTTGATGGAGTTTGTGGAAATGTTTAAAGCACCAATAAAAGTACTTCATCCATTACTCACCGCTTCGCAAGAAGGTAACTATAACTCAACTGAAGGTTTATCAGCTTTGCCTTTTTCAGGGATTATCCTGGCCCACTCGAATGAGTCTGAATGGCTCACATTTAAAAACAATAAAAATAACGAAGCATTTCTCGACAGGGTTTATATTGTCAAAGTGCCTTATTGTTTACGTATCTCCGAAGAAATTAAAATTTATCAGAAACTGCTTAGTAATAGTGAATTGTGTAACGTGCAATGTGCTCCATCAACCTTAGAGATATTAGCTAAATTTAGCGTGTTATCGCGTTTAGTCGCACCTGAAAACTCTAGTATCTATGCCAAAGTGAAAGTGTATAACGGCGAATCTTTAAAGGATACCGATCCGAAAGCTAAGTCGTATCAAGAGTATCGCGATTTTGCTGGTGTTGAAGAAGGGATGTCTGGGTTATCAACCCGATTTGCTTTTAAAATATTATCACGAGTGTTTAACTTTGATCATCTTGAAATCGCGGCTAATCCAGTGCATTTATTTTATGTGCTAGACCAACAAATAGAACGCGAGCAATTGCCTAAAGAAATTCATGACAGTTATTTAGAGTTTATTCAAGGTAATTTGATCCCAGACTATATTGAGTTTATTGGCAAAGAAATCCAAACCGCATATCTAGAGTCATATTCTGAATATGGTCAAAACATCTTTGATCGTTATGTTATTTATGCAGATTTTTGGATCCAAGAACAAGAATACCGAGATGCTGATACCGGCCAAATATTAGATAGATCTGCTTTAAATGATGAATTAGAAAAAATTGAAAAACCAGCCGGTATCTCAAATCCTAAAGATTTCCGTAATGAAATTGTTAATTTTGTCCTGCGTGCTAAAGCCCATAATAATGGTCAAAATCCATTATGGACCAGTTATGAAAAGTTACGCACTGTTATTGAGAAAAAAATGTTTTCAAGTACCGAAGACTTATTACCAGTAATTTCATTTAATAATAAATCGTCTAGTGAAGATAAGCAAAAGCATGATGACTTTGTTGCGCGTATGGTCGTGAAAGGCTATACCCCGAAACAAGTTAGATTGTTGTCTGAATGGTATATGCGAGTGAGGAAGTCGTCTTAATGAAATTAAAGCAACGATATTTTTATCTAAGGGTTGGTGGTTATGAATGGCTTTATCGACAGGAGGCTAAATAGTAAGAATAAATCTATGGTGAATCGCCAGAGATTTTTACGTCGCTATAAACAGCAAATAAAATATTCATTGGCGCAATCTATTAATAAGCGCAGAGTTGCCGATCATCAATCAGCTGAAAATATTAACATTCCCAATAAAGATTTGTCAGAGCCATTTTTTCATAAAGGTGCTGGCGGCGTTAAACAGCATATCCATCCAGGTAATGATAAGTTTACTAAAGGCGATATGATCCGCAAGCCGCCACAACAAAGTTCGGCAAACGCTACAGAAAAATCTGCAAATAATGGCCAAACAACAGATGATTTTATTTTTTCAATTTCCGCTGATGAATATTTGCAACTGCTGTTTGAAGATCTTGCCTTACCTAATTTACAAAAAAATCAGTTAGATAAATTAATCGCTCATAAAACTGTGCGCTCAGGTTATTGTAATGAAGGCAGTGTTGCCAATATGGATATTATAAAATCAATGCAAAATGCCATTGGCAGACGTATTGCTATGACCAGTAGTAAGCGTAAAGAATTAGCTCAATGCCAACAGCTGTTAGCCAAACTTAACGGCAGTAACGTTGCCGCGGATGCACATTTACAGCAACTAGAAATCACCGCTGTATCGCTTAAAATAAAACAACTGCAAGATAAAATTGCGAAAACGCCTTTTATCGATAGCTTTGATTTACGTTTTAAAAATTACAGTCAACAGGCAATACCAAGTTCAAAGGCGGTTATGTTTTGCTTAATGGATGTGTCAGGATCTATGGATCAAAGCTGTAAAGATATTGCTAAGCGCTTTTATATTTTATTGTATTTATTTTTAACACGAACATATAAAAGTATTGATGTTGTTTTTATCATCCATCATACCCAAGCGCGAGAAGTTGATGAAGATGAGTTTTTCTATTCTCAAGAGACTGGCGGCACCATTGTCTCTAGTGCGCTAAAGTTGATGCTGGATATTATTAAAAAACGTTATCACTCTGATGATTGGAATATTTATGCTGCCCAGGCATCTGATGGTGATAATTGGCAAGATGATACCAGTAATTGTTTAACGCTATTAAGCCAAAAAATTCTGCCCATAGTGCGTTTTTATAGTTACATCGAAATTAATGCATCAACAACCAAGTATATGTGGCAGCAATATCAAAACCTAACTCAGCAACATCATAATTTTGCGATTAAACAAGTTAAAACTGCAGCAGATATTTATCCTGTATTCAGAAGCTTCTTTAAAAAACAACAAAATTTACAAGGAGATAAGCGCTATGGCTGATAAATTTTGCTTTGATAAACTTGCTGATTGTGCGGAATGGCGTTTTAGTTACTTAAAAGAATATCAACAACAAATTGCTCGGGTTGCAAACTTTTACGGCTTAGATACTTATCCGAATCAGATTGAAATGATCACTTCTGAGCAAATGATGGATGCCTATGCTAGCGTTGGTATGCCAATAGGCTACTCACACTGGAGCTTTGGTAAAAAATTTATTCAAACGCAGCAAGTTTATAAGCGCGGCTATATGGGACTAGCCTATGAAATTGTGATTAATGCCAACCCATGCATCGCTTATTTAATGGAGGAAAACACCTTAATTATGCAAGCTCTAGTCATAGCACACGCAAGCTACGGGCATAATTCATTTTTTAAAGGTAACTATTTATTTCGTACCTGGACAGACGCTGACGCCATAATTGATTACCTGTTATTTGCCAAAAAATATATAGCAAAATGCGAGCAAAAGTATGGCATAGATACCGTTGAAGCAACATTAGATGCCTGTCATGCATTAATGAATCTTGGTGTCGATAGATACCAGCGGCCGCAAAAAATATCATTAGCAGAAGAATTACAACGCCAAGAGCAACGAGAGCGCTATAGCCAAAAACAGGTGAACCGTTTATGGCAAAAATTTGCTCACAAAAGTGGTATTAAAACGAACCGTGAACCGCAATCATTCCCGGCGCAACCACAGGAAAATTTACTCTATTTTATTGAAAAAAATGCACCATTACTGAAACCTTGGCAGCGTGAAATTGTGCGTATAATCCGCAAGATTGGTCAATATTTTTATCCGCAAAAACAAACTCAAGTAATGAATGAAGGTTGGGCGTGTTTTTGGCATTACACTATTATTAATCATTTATATGATGAAGGGCTATTAACCGATAAATTTATGTTGGAATTTATGCATCATCATTCTAATGTCATTAGCCAACCTGCTTATAACGACGCAAATTATAATGGTATTAACCCTTATGCATTAGGTTTTAAAATGTTTACTGATATTAGGCGCATATGTGAACATCCAAGCGACGAAGACAAGCTGTGGTTTGCTGATATTGCCGGTAGTAATTGGTTAGACACGATAAAGTTTGCCATGCAAAACTTTAAAGATGAAAGTTTTATTAGTCAGTATTTATCACCACGGTTAATGCGAGAGTTTAAATTTTTTCAATTACGTGACGACAGTAGCCAAAACTTCATCGAAGTCACTAATATTCATGATGAACATGGCTACCAGGCAATTCGAACCGGTTTAGCAAAACAGTATGATTTAAGTCATATCGAAGCGAATGTGCAAATTATTAAGGCCGATGTCGATGGCGACAGATCGTTAACGTTACAATACATAGGCGAAAATAATGTGCCGCTAGGTGATAATGTTGATGCCGTGTTACAACACATACATTATTTATGGAAATTTCAAGTACACTTAGTTGAATTTGACGAAAATGACGAACAACAAGTCATTGCTCGCTTCCCTGAAATATCCGATGAATAATATTGTTTTCGGGTAGCTTTATTTACAATATATCACTTCTCAATTTTATCATTTTAGCTTATCTTGAACAGCTAACTTAGCGATACATAAGATACTTATACAGATGACTATTATATCGGTATACTAGTCGTGATGTTAATAATTTCAGGATCCCCAAGGTAATGGCGCAAAAGCAAGCTGGTAAACCGTTTAAAGATAATCACTTCAAAGATAAAAAGTTCAGAGACCAACAGGTTGAGGGCTTAAAAATTGCGCCGCATTCATTAGAGGCTGAGCAATCTGTGCTGGGTGGTTTATTACTTGATAATAACTCTTGGGATAATGTTGCTGAACGAGTTGTTGCGGGTGATTTTTACTCACGTTCGCATCGCCTTATTTTTGAATGTATCGGCTCCTTGATTGAAAAAGGTAATCCAGTCGATTTAATCACTCTTTCTGAAGCTCTAGAAACCCAACAAACAATTGATGATGTTGGTGGTTTTGTTTATTTAGCCGAAATGATGCGTAATACGCCAAGTGCGGCAAATATTTATGCTTATGCTGATATCGTACGCGAGCGTGCCGTGACTCGTGAGTTAATAAAAGTGGCTAATGAAATTGCTGATGCCAGTTATGATACTCAAGGTAGGTCAAGTACCGAATTACTTGATTTTGCCGAGTCGAAAGTATTCCAAATAGCCGAGCAACGTTCGAGTAAATCAGAAGGTCCTGAAAATATTCATTCAGTGATGGAAAAAACCGTTGATAAAATTGAAAAGTTATATGGTCAGCCACATGATGGTGTAACCGGTGTTTCTACAGGTTTCCATGACTTAGATAAAATGACGGCTGGTTTGCAGGCATCCGATTTAATTATTGTTGCTGCGCGTCCATCTATGGGGAAAACCACCTTTGCGATGAACTTGGCTGAAAATGCCGCCATGATGCAAGATAAACCCGCACTAATATTTTCATTAGAGATGCCGTCAGAACAAATCATGATGCGTATGCTGGCATCCCTTGGCCGTATTGACCAAACCAAAATTCGTACTGGCCAACTTGGCGACGAGGATTGGGCTCGTTTATCATCGACCATGGGCTTGCTTATGGAAAAAGGTAAAATGTTTGTTGATGACGCGTCGGGCTTAACACCTACCGAATTACGTTCGCGAGCACGTCGTATTCATCGTGACCATGGCGGTTTATCGATGATCATGATTGATTACTTGCAACTCATGCGCGTACCACAATTTAGTGATAATCGTACCTTAGAAATTGCTGAAATTTCTCGCTCATTAAAAGCGCTAGCAAAAGAATTACAAGTGCCTGTTGTTGCTTTATCACAGTTAAACCGTGGTTTAGAACAGCGTGCCGATAAACGTCCAATTAACTCAGATTTACGTGAGTCAGGTTCAATCGAGCAAGATGCTGATTTGATCATGTTTATCTACCGTGATGAAGTGTATAACGAAGATTCACCCGATAAAGGTACTGCTGAAATTATCTTAGGTAAACAACGTAACGGACCAATTGGTCGAGTACGTTTAACCTTCCAAGGTAAATATTCTCGTTTTGATAACTTTGCCGGCCCTGGTGGCATTATGGATGAAGAGTAATTTCATTATTATCATCAAGCTTAACAAAAGTTTTTAACTAAGGTGTTGAATAAAATTTAATCATGACGCAACTCACTGCAACTGCTGACATTGACCGCAAGGCACTGGTTAAAAACTTTAAGACCATTAAATGCATAGCGCCTGATGCTAAAATTTTAGCGGTATTAAAAGCCAATGCTTATGGTCATGGCCTAGTTCGAATTGCCAAAAGTTTAGTTGATGCTGACGCCTTTGGTGTTGCTCGAATTGATGAAGCGTTGGAATTAAGAGCTGGCGGAGTCATTAAAAAAATTGTCTTACTCGAAGGTTTTTTTGATAACTCTGACTTACCTATTATTGCCGTAAATAACTTTCAAACCGTCATTCATAACATTGAACAGCTACAAGCCATTGAACAAGCTCAGTTAGATGAGCCAATTCAAGTATGGCTGAAAATTGATACTGGTATGCATCGTTTAGGCATTAGTCCGGAACAATTTAATGAGTTTTATCAACGTTTACTTGATTGCCACAATGTTCATAATAATATCCGTCTAATGAGTCACTTAGGTTGTGCAGATAACCTTAATGGCGAACAAACACTTGCACAAATAGCGCTATTTGAGCAACTCACTGGCCATATTAATAATGAAAAAACCTTAGCTAATTCGGCTGCTATTTATGCTTGGCCACAAACACATTACCAGTGGGTGCGCCCTGGCCTGATGTTATATGGAGTGTCACCGCTTACAGAGCATGACCAGAAAACATTTCATTATGATATTGAACCAGTAATGACTTTATATTCAAGCTTAATTGCGGTTCGTGATATCAAAGCTGGCGAAAGTGTTGGTTATGGCGCTGCTTGGGTATGTGAGCAAGATACTCGAATTGGCGTTGTTGCAATAGGTTATGGCGATGGTTATCCAAGGCATGCAAAAAATGGCTGTCCAGTGTTAGTCAATGGCCGAATAGTACCGTTAATTGGCCGAGTATCAATGGATATGATCACCGTAGACCTAGGCCCGTCTGCAGCCGATAAAGTCGGTGATTACGTAGAGTTATGGGGTAAAAATTTACCTGTCGAAAAAATCGCAGAGGCTGCAGAAACCATTCCTTATGAATTGCTGTGTAATATTACCCGCCGCGTAAAAATAGACGAAATCTAATTCCATGACTATAGTTGTGCTAACGTCCTATTTCTTTATATGATAGGACAAATTCACTAGATGTTACTATTTTCAATAGTTATCAAAGGGTTAGTGTGATGGGAACTGATAATACGGTCACTGTGTTGTATTATGACCAAAATGACATGACGTCGGTATGTACGGATGTATTAAAAAATCTAGATGTTTCAAGTGATAAACGAGTCATTTTTCCGCGTAAATATCGAGATGATAAAATCATTATAGCGGTGTTAGATGGCAGCTGTAATGTTCGGAATTCATTAGGTGATAGAAATATATTTTCTTAGCTAAATAAATTGCTCATTTAGCTAAGTAGTTAATGACAATTTTGACACTTACCATGGGCTTCAACTACTTGGTGGCTGATGCTGAATCCACTTGCGTCTGCCATAGCCCTTAGCGCTAAATCTAAATTATTTGATTGTATTTCTTCAACATTGCCACATTCATCACAAATAAGTAACTGCACCGGATGATTACATTCACTGAAGTGATGACAAAGCAGAAATGAATTAATCGATTCAATTTTATGGACAAAGCCCTGTTTCGCTAAAAAATCTAACGCTCTATATACAGTCGCAGGTTTGGCTGAAGGGTCAATTTTTTGCAATTTATCCAGCAAATCATAAGCGCCAATAGCGCCTTCATTTTCAGCCATCAATAAAAATACTTGTTCACGAATCGAGGTTAAGCGTGCGCCACGCTCTTTACAGGCGTTATGGGCGAGTTGTAAAAGTTGCTTATTATCCATAGGGAATTAGTCATCGTTACTTTAAATCGTTATTAAAATCAGTGTATCACAGTCTTTTAATCCGATTAATAGTTTAATTAAATTGTTAGCTAACGATTTTAGTACTTAATAAGTCAGTAATCACTCATTGTTTGGCAAAGTCTTTTGTTTAAATCCCTACTTTCTTTTATAATTTAGCAGATTATCCATTTAATGTTGTCCTAGGCTAAATACATGTTCTCAGAAAAACTCTCCGTCGCGCCAATGCTTGATTGGACCGACAGGCATTGTCGTTACTTTTTAAGACTGCTGTCCAAAAATACCGTGATGTATACCGAGATGGTCACCACTGGTGCTATTTTATTTGGTAAGGGCGATTACTTGTCTTATAACCAAGAAGAACACCCTTTGGTGTTGCAGCTAGGTGGTAGCGATCCTAAAGCGCTAACTGAATGTGCCAAAATGGCCGAGCAGCATGGTTATGATGCAATTAACATTAATGTTGGTTGTCCGAGTGATCGTGTTCAAAATGGTAAGTTTGGCGCATGCTTAATGGCTGAGCCTGAGCTGGTTGCGCAATGTGTGCAAACCATGCAAAGCGCCGTTAATTTGCCGGTAACCGTTAAGTCTCGTATTGGTATTGATGATCTTGATAGTTATGAGTTTTTACATAACTTTATTGATGTCGTTGGCCAAGCAGGTTGTCAGCACTTTATTGTGCATGCCCGAAAAGCTTGGCTTAGTGGTTTAAGCCCTAAACAAAACCGTGAAGTGCCACCACTTGATTATTCTCGCGTATATAAAATTAAACAAGATTTTAAGCATTTAGATATCTCGATTAATGGCGGCATTAAAACGCTTGATGAAAGTCTTGAGCATTTAAAGCATATTGATGGCGTAATGATTGGCCGTGAAGTGTATCAAAACCCTTATATGCTCAGTGCAGCAGATCAAATTATTTGGGGTGATAAATCAGTAATATTATCACGCGGCGAAATAATCGAGCAAATGTGTGAGTATATTGATCGAAACGTTGCCAATGGTGGTCGAGTTTGGCATGTAGTTCGACATATGCTGGGTTTGGCTAATGGCTTACCAGGGGCAAGAAAGTATCGCCGCTTTCTAAGCGAGAATGCCGGCAAAGAAGGGGCTAGCTCCCAAGTATTAATTGATGCCTTTGCTTTAGTTGGTGACGAGCCAGCTTAATTCCTACTTTTTAAGTGCTAATTTACTATTTTATCAAGTGATTGTTCATTTTCGGGTATTGTACCGAAAATGGGAATTTGTCGAGATTTTTGTTGCGAAAATGATAATTTCAATGTTTTTGTAAAAAAAATGTAAATAAATACAACCTTTTCAGACTTTACTGCGACTAAGTACTAAACCAACACAATAAATAAGCTGAAAATGTATATTTATTGAGAGTCAAGAGAGAGGATGTATGCCTAGTTTAGTAATGATGTTTTTAATTTTTTTATTACCCGTATTCTGCCTGCTAGGCAGTTCGGTCATCCTCATATTTTTTGCTGAACTCCTAGCCAGTAAGAGCTCAGAAGAAATAGGTCAAGTTTTCTAGCTCTTCTTCTAAATTTTTCAATACAATAAAAATCAGGACTTAAGTGCCTGATTTTTTCATTTCTAAAGCGTCACTTTTTTGTTTTAAATTGAAATTGGTCAAATTGACTATTTAAGTGGTCAATAATGCAATTTAATAATTTATTAACAAATACTTAACAATACGCCCTCACCAAGGGTCTTTTAATAAATCCTTTGAAAACAGTAGGTTAAAATATTTTTAAATGTTGGCACGACACTTGTATTGTAAATATTAATAGAAGTATTTACATAACAGATATATCAGGAGCTTAAAATGAACAAGTTAACTACTAAAGCAACAATCTTTGCAGCATTAATCGCAACAAGTCTAATGGCTAGCACAGCCGCTAAAGCGGATGAGTTTGTATCGTTAGAAACAGCCGTTGAAATGTTGGTGTCACAGCAAAGTCGTATGGTGTTTAACCAAGTGACTCAGCAAATTGCCAATAGTGTTGAGCAAGAAGTGGCAAACTTTCAGGTAAATAGTTTATTCACAAACGATAAAGGTGTGCCAACAGTTTCGGTAAGCGAAATTAGTAGCGTATCAATGAATGAAGAAGATTCTTCTGATTTACCAAAATAATATCACGCAAATATAAGGAACAACGTCATGGGCATGTTTTCAAGAATTACCGACATCATTAACGCCAACATCAATAGCATGTTAGAAAAAGCGGAAAATCCAGAGAAAATGATCCGCTTGATCATTCAAGAGATGGAAGAAACGTTAGTTGAAGTAAGATCGGCAGCAGCAAAAAATATTGCACAAAAGAAGTCTTTTACACGCCATTTAGCTGAAGCTGAAACGAACATTGCACAATGGCAGGCTAAAGCCGAGTTAGCACTTAGTAAAGGCCGTGATGATTTAGCCAAAAGTGCTTTACAGCAAAAAAACAAAATTATGCAAGAAAGAACATCGTTACAACAAGAATTAAGTGTTGTTGATGATTTACTGAATGCAGTGCAAGAAGATAGCCAACGTTTGCAGGATAAATTGAGCGAAGCTAAAAATCGTCAAAAATCAATGCTAATGCGTCAAAAATCAGCAGAAGTAAGATTAAAAGCACGTGCCACTGTGAATACAGGCAACATCGAACGTAGCCTTGAGAAGTTTGAACGCTTCCAGCAAAAAGTTGATGAAGTTGAAGCACAAGTTGACGCTTATGACTTTACTAAAAATCAAAGCTTAGCGAGTCAATTTGCTGACTTGGAAAATGAAGACATCATTGAGCAAGAGCTACAAGCAATGAAGAAAAAAGTTGTTAACGCTTAATCGTTAACACTTCCATTAGGAACCTTAGGGTTTATAGGTAAAAATTATGTTTCCATTTTCAATTATGTTCACACTTTGGTTAGTACCAGTAATTACATTTTTTATCGGCGCAGGTGTTTTTGGCTTAGCTCGTCAATTACAAGCATAGAATTAGGTTAGGAGAAATTTATGAGTAACAGTTATCGGGTAGATCGTCCATTGGCGAAAGACTTAATCAATAAAAAACTATCAGGTGTTTGTGCCGGTATTGCTCGCCACTTTGATGTACCAAGAATATTAGTAAGAGCTGCCGTCGTAGTTGCTGGTTTTATGATGCCGATGGTTACCATCGTTGCTTATGTCGTTGCCGCATTAATAATGCCGAACCGTCATTAATCGTCAGTAAAAGTAGAGTATAAAGATGACATTTTTAAAGTCTTTGTTATTAGCAATTGTTGCTTCAGTAATACTTACTTATGTATTTGGTGTAAGTTTACTGGAAATGTTGAATATCAGCATTTATATGGATCACCATCAAGTTGAACCATTAAAAGCTCTTAGTATTTCGGCTATAATTGTAGTGGCATTGATTGTTGTTTCGTTTGCGATAGTACTCACTGTTTTTGGCACGCTCATTTTTACCGTATTACTATTGGGTGGCGGTGTTTTAATGGTAGGTGTAGGATTTTTTTGGCCAATATTGATTATCGCGTTAATTATTTGGTTGTGTTTTAGAGACAAGCCAAGGGTTACACCCAACTAAGGTCGTTGTTAATCTCGATAAATTTGATAATTATTTGTATTAATTAGTTATTTACCATTGTCGAACGCCAATAAATAAGCGACTATTTACTCAATGGAATAATAAAGAGTAAATATTATGAAAACCTTTCGATTAATGGCTATATTCGTTAGCTGTATCACTTCTTTTTCTGTATTTGCCGGATCTATCGATGTATCAAAGCAATATGCAAGAGAAACCATTCCCGGCACGACAATTAGCTCAGCCTATATGAATATCTCCAATAACCAAGATACAGACATCAAATTAATGAGCATTACTTCAAAGGTGAGCACTCGAATTGAGTTGCATGAGCATTTAATGAGTGATGAAATGATGCAAATGCAGCAAGTAGAATCTATTATTGTAGGAGCACATGGTACAAGAATATTACAACCTCATGGTTATCATGTAATGATCTTTAATTTACAACAGCCCTTAGTCGCCGATAGTGAATTTTTAATGACCTTACATTTTGATAATGGTGTTGATAAACAAATCAAAGTTCCTGTGTTCGGTATTAACAAAAAATCTAAAAAGCACTAACGTGACGCAAAAGGAAGTATTATGAAACTCAATCTCTCATTTAAATCAACAACCGCAATTTTTGCGTTAGTGTTTTTTCTGTTTTATCTCTTAGGTGTCTTTTGGAGCTTTGAACCTGAACCTTTCGATGTCAAAGAGGAGGCCATGATCGCAGCAAAGGCTGATAACTTAAAACCGGTAGTTGGTTATACAACCACGACTACCTTAATTAAAATATCAGAAACATTAATGGATAAGCCCGGCGGCTATTTATCTAATGATGTATTACCACCATCAGTGTTTTTAGATAATATTCCTGCATGGGAGTTTGGTGCGCTAGAAATGGTGCGTGATTTAGCCTTGGCTATGCGCCAATCATTTTCTCGCTCACAATCACAGTCTTTAGAAAACCAACATCTTAAAGATGCTCAACCAAAATTTAATATTGATGCTAAAAATTGGGCAATTCCAAGCGCCGAGGGCGAATATAGCTCAGCCATTGCCGACTTATATAGCTATCGTCATGATTTGGCCGATCCATTAATTCAAAACGCTCAGTTTTATGCGCGTACTGATAATTTGCGTGATTGGTTACAGCAAGTAGAAAGTCGTCTTGGTGGTTATTCACAACGTTTAAGTTCAAGTGTTGGCCGTAATCAACTTAATACTGATTTAGCTGGTGAAAGAAATGCTACCCAGTCAACCTTTTCGGCATCCGCTGTTATTGTTAAAACCAGTTGGTGGAAAATTGATGATGTGTTTTACGAAGCACGTGGTGCAAGCTGGGCATTAATACATATGTTACAGGCTATTGAAGTTGATTTTGCTGACGTATTAGAAACAAAAAATGCGTCGGTAAGTTTAAGTCAAATAATAAGAGAATTAGAAGCTACTCAATCTACAGTGTGGAGTCCGATGATCTTAAATGGTAACGGTTTCGGGACTGTAGCAAATCATTCATTAGTCATGGCGAATTATATTTCACGTGCCAATGCTGCTATCATTGATTTAAGAGAATTACTTACCAGAGGATAATAAAAATAATGAATAAATCAACTGCGTTAATCGCTTCTGCGATGATGTTAACCAGTTATACAGCTGCCGCAGATACACTATTTGGTGTATATGCAGGAGCTCAGGGATGGGACATGGCCGCTGAAGGTAGCTATGGTTATCAAGATGAAGAATTAAATTACCGCTTTGAAGATGAAACTCAAAGCCGTTTTTATATCGCTCTTGAACATCCAATCCCAGTTATACCCAACATTAAAATTGCACAGTCTGAAATATCTACTTGTGGATTTCAATCAAGTGATGCTAGTTCTTCTAGCTCGGCTGACTGTTCTGAATCAGAAATAGATTTTAATTATACTGATTACACGCTTTATTATGAAATTTTCGATAACGGTTTATTCTCATTTGACCTTGGTGTTACTGCCAAAGATTTTGAAGGTGACTTTATCGCCAGTAATTCATTTGGTTTTAATGAAAGTGTCGATGAAATTATTCCAATGCTTTACGTTGCTGCCGAAGTGGGTATTCCTGCTACCGGTTTAAGCGTATTTGCTGAAGGTAATTTTTTAAGCATTGATGATAGTACCTTATCTGACTATCAAGTAGGCGTTGCTTATGCGTTAATCGATAATATGCTAATTGACGTTAATTTATCCGCAGGTTATCGAGTGGTATCACTTGAACTTGATGATTTAGATGATGTTTATGCTGATTTGGAATTTGATGGTGCTTTTGCCGGGGTAGAAGTACACTTCTAAATAAAGCCATTTATGACCTAAAAAAACCGCTTTAAACGATATGTTTAAAGCGGTTTTTTATTGCCATAAGGAAAGCTAAAGGCAGTAATTATTAGTTTTTATGAACATAAAATGATGGCTCATTTGATCCTAGAACAATAAAAAATTATATCTATATTCCTTTTTGGAATAAAAAATCGTTATCTATTCTTTTATGTTTGTGCCGACAGTGTTTATTCTTTACCTAATGTTTATTTATCGTAAAGTTTGGAATCCATCATGTTGGTAAAAGCCAATAATGACATAGCTTCAAGTTTAAGCAGTGATCAACTGCAACAACTTCAACAAGTCATTCATCAGTATTCACCGCTGCAACTTGCTTGGGCGAGTGGTTATTTAGCCGCAAAAAGTGAAACCGCACCTAGTAATGTTATAGCCGCGCCAACTGTTGTTGCGTCTAATACCCTTACCATTTTATACGGATCACAAACTGGTAATGCTAAAGGCGTTGCCGAGGCTGTCTTCGCTAGTGCAGAAAGCCAAGGAGTTACCGCTAAACTTGTTAATATGAGTGATTATAAAGCGAAAAACTTAAAGTCTGAAACGCATCTATTAATTATCGCTAGTACTAATGGCGAGGGTGAAGCACCTGATGACGCTATTGCATTGCATGATTTTTTAAGTTCAAAACGAGCGCCGAAATTAGAATCATTGCAATATTCAGTATTATCACTTGGTGATTCAAGTTACGAGTTTTTCTGTCAAACCGGCAAAGACTTTGATGAAAAGTTAGCAAATCTTGGTGCCAAGCGAATTGGCGACCGTGTTGATTGTGATGTCGATTACAGTGAGCAAGCTAAAGCTTGGCAAGAAACAACGCTGAAGCAAGTGGCTGTTGAATTAAAGTCAGCACCTGTTGATGCCAATATAGTGCAACTTCCTTTAGGTGCTAATGCTGACGCAGCGAGTCTTTATAATAAAGAAAATCCTTTTACTGCCACTGTTCTCGCTAATCAACAAATTACCGGTCGTGATTCGGCTAAAGTAGTGCAACATATTGAATTAGATTTAGCTGATTCTGGTTTAACTTATAAGCCAGGTGATGCGTTAGGTATTTGGCCGGTAAATAACAGCCAATTAGTTAATGATATTACTACGCGCTTATCTCTTTCTTTAGATGAGCAAGTAACACTTAAAGATGAGTCAATTACATTACAACAAGCACTCACTGAAAAATTAGAAATTACTGGCTTAACCAAAAAAACGTTAGCGAATTGGGCTGCACTTGCAAACAATGAATCGTTGAATTCATTAGCGCGTGATGGTGAAAAATTACGCGAGTTTATTAATACCAAACAACTTATTGATGTCATCAGTAGCTTTCCTGTAACGGTCACTGCTCAGCAATTAGTGACAGCATTATCGGCATTAACACCAAGATTATATTCAATAGCCTCAAGCCAAGACGAAGTTGAGCAAGAAGTGCATTTAACTGTCGGTTTGGTTCAATATAATGAAGGTGATGAGCGCCGTTTAGGCTCAGCATCTGGTTTTTTAATTGAGCAACTACAGGTTGATGATGAAGTTAAAGTGTTTTTAGAACATAACAACAACTTCCGTATTCCTGAAAATCCTGAAACTAAAATGATCATGGTTGGTCCTGGTACTGGTGTTGCTCCATTTAGGGCTTTTATCCAACATCGTGAAGCACAAGATGCTACTGGAGACAATTGGTTATTCTTTGGCGATCAAACCTTCACGCAAGACTTCCTTTATCAAGTTGAATGGCAGGGCTATTTAAAGTCGGGTTTATTGTCTCGCTTAGATGTTGCCTTTTCTCGTGACCAAGCTGAAAAAGTATACGTACAACACAAGCTTAAAAAGAACGCTAAAGATGTTTATCAGTGGTTAGAAGCCGGCGCCCATTTTTATATTTGTGGTGATATGTCGCGTATGGCTAAAGATGTGCATCAAGCACTTATCGAAATTATCAGTGAGCAAGGCAATAAAACTGTTGCCCAAGCTGAAGACTATTTGAAACAAATGCGCATTAATAGGCGTTATCAGAAGGATGTATATTAATGTCAAATAATATTGCTAATGAGCAAGCTATAAACCCTAATGTAGTACAAGGTAAGCATGCCGACAATGAACGTCTTAAAGCTGAGAGTAAGCATTTACGCGGCACTATAGTTGAAGATTTACAAAATGAAATTACCGGTGGTTTTACAGCTGATAATTTTCAACTGATCCGTACTCATGGTATGTATCAACAAGATGATCGAGATATTCGCGCCGAACGTGCCAAGCAAAAATTAGAGCCTCTACATAACGTAATGCTTCGAGCCAGAATGCCAGGCGGTATTATTACTCCTACTCAGTGGTTAGCTATCGATAAATTTGCCGATGAGCACACTTCTTATGGCAGCATTCGCTTAACAACTAGACAGACATTCCAATTTCATGGTGTGTTAAAGCCTAATATTAAATTAATGCATCAAACGCTGAATAAAATTGGTATCGACGCTATTGCAACCGCAGGAGATGTTAATCGTAACGTACTATGTACCTCTAATCCGGTTGAGTCTGTTTTACATCAAGAAGCGTATCAATGGGCGATTAAAATTAGCGAACATTTACTGCCAAAAACTCGTGCTTATGCTGAGATATGGCTTGATGGTGAGAAAATTGAAGAAACACCTGGCCAAGCAGTCGAGCCTATTTTAGGTAGTACTTACTTACCTCGTAAATTCAAAACTACCGTAGTTATTCCGCCAGATAACGATATTGACGTACACGCTAATGATTTAAACTTTGTTGCGATTAGTGATGGTGGCAAGCTTGTTGGTTTTAATGTGTTGGTGGGTGGTGGTTTAGCCATGACCTTTGGTGATGACTCAACTTATCCAAGAAAAGCTGATGATTTTGGCTTTATCGAACTTAAAGATACTTTAGCATTTGCTGAAGCAGTAGTGACTACCCAACGTGATTGGGGTAACCGTGTTAATCGTAAAAATGCGAAAACTAAATACACTCTAGACCGTGTTGGTATTGATACCTTTAAATCAGAAGTTGAAGCACGCACAGGTGTTCAATTTGGCGAATCTCGTCCATATGAATTCACTAACCGTGGCGACAAAATTGGTTGGGTAAAAGGCATCGAAGGTAAACACCATTTAACGTTATTTATTGAAAATGGCCGTTTAAAAGACAATGCTGATGCAGCGTTAAAAAGTGGTGTAAAAGCAATTGCTGAAATTCATCAAGGTGATTTTCGCATGACAGCAAATCAAAACTTAATTGTTGCGGGTATTGCCACTGAACAAAAACAACTAATTGAAGATATTGCGATTAAGCATGGTTTGATTGATGCAAGCCAGTCAAGGCAGCGCCAGAATTCAATGGCATGTGTCGCATTTCCTACTTGTCCTTTGGCCATGTCTGAAGCCGAACGCTTCTTACCCGGTTTTGTTACTGACGTTGAAGGCTTATTAGCAAAACATAATATTAGCGATGAAAGTATTATCCTGCGCGTTACCGGTTGTCCTAACGGTTGTGGCCGAGCAATGCTGGCTGAGGTTGGCTTAGTTGGCCGTGGGCCAGACAAATACAATATGTATATGGGCGGCAATATTGCCGGAACTCGCGTACCAAAACTGTATCAAGACAATATAAGCTCCAAACAAGTACTTACTCATATGGATGAGCTTATTGGTGCTTGGGTGGCTTCTCGTAATGTTGGCGAATGTTTTGGTGATTATGTGATCAGAGCTGGCATTGTCAGCGAAGTGATAGTCAGTGCAAGAGACTTCCATGCATAACCTTATTTATAGAAAATTTAATTTACTCGGTAAATTAATGGAAAAAAATCATGACTAATTTTGCGGTAAGTAAAGGTTTTCCAGCATCATTGCCAGACAGTTTATTACAAAGTTGGAATGAACAGCTGGAAAAAATGTCAGCCACAGAACGTGTTTCTTGGGCATTTGAGCATTTACCTGCCAATTTTGCGCTAACATCTAGTTTTGGTATTCAATCTGCGGTTATGTTGCATATGATGACAGATCTACAACCTGATATTCCTGTAGTATTAACTGATACAGGGTATTTATTTGCAGAAACGTATCAATTCATTGATCAGCTCACTGAACGTTTAAATTTGAACTTGAAAGTATTCAGTGCTGAAATATCTCCTGCTTGGCAACGTGCTAGGTATGGTAAACAGTGGGAGCAAGATGAAGCGGCACTTAAGCAGTATAATTTAGCTAACAAGGTGAAACCTTTAGAGCGCGGCTTGGATGAGTTGCAAACCAATACTTGGTTTTCTGGAGTAAGACGCAGTCAAACTGATCACCGTCAAAACTTGCCGGTATTACAAGTAATACGTGGCCGATTTAAATTGCACCCAATTATCGATTGGTCCAATAAAGATGTTCATCAATATTTAACTAAGCATGATTTACCTTATCACCCGTTATGGGAACAAGGTTATGTATCGGTTGGCGATGAACATTCGAGTATGCCGTTATCTGAGCAAATGGATGCCCAAGATACACGTTTTAATGGTATGCAACGCGAGTGTGGTTTACATGTTGATGGTGATGGTATTTAACCAAAGCCTTATTTAGCGTTACCATAGACAATAAAAAAGGGTGATTTTCATTATATGAAAATCACCTTTTTTATTGCGGTAATAATATTATTTTACGCCCAGTTCTCTTAAGCGCTCTAATAAATAGCTGTGTTGAGTGTGACGCTCTGATAAACGCACTTCATCTCTTGGGTGTAAAAATAACGGTAAGGAAATTCGTGATTTCGTTACATCACTACCTTCAGGGTTTATCACACGGTGGCTAGTTGACGGAAAGTAACCACCTGAGGCTTCTTGTAACATATCACCAATATTAATGATTAAATTGCCGAAATCGGCAGGAACATCTTGCCACTCCCCCGATTTTAATTGTACTTGTAGGCCGGGTTCATTAGCCGCAGGTAGTATTGTTAGCAGGTTAATATCCTCGTGCGCGGCCGCTCTAATTGCTCCAGCTTCTTCGTCTCCTGATAATGGTGGGTAATGTAAAACTCTAAGCAATGTATTCGGAGTATCTTTAATCATATTCGATAGTGGTTCGTGATAAAGCTTGGCAACATCGGCTGGACTATACTCTTCAACCCAATCGAGTAATTCCTTTGCTAAGTTTGACGCTAAATCATAATAATTTAAAATTTCGTCCTTTAACTGCGCAGGAATTCGACCCCAAGGATATACGTGGTAGTACTCTTTGATATCCTTTTGCTTGTGCCCTTTAGCGGTTTCTGATATTTCACTACTGAAATAACCATCTTGTTTTTCTACATCAAAAGCATATTGTGCAACATCGCCCGTTAAAAAAAATTGCTGCCAATTATGATAAATAGACGTTACCAATTCTTGTTTTATAGGATGGTTTACTAATACGCCAAAACCTGTCTCGCGCAATGAAGCAACAAAATCTTGTCCTGCGGTCGGTGAATTATAATCAACTACTTGCATGGTCCACTCTTAAACTGAATATAGAATATTTTTACATTCTAGCTTATTTATCTGTTTTCTACCGCTATTTTCTGTTGTTTTTAAATTGCTCAGTTTCGCTGTAAATGGTATGTTATTCGCATACTTTATCTTCTTTTAATATTTGTAGGTCTTTTCATGAAAACAATAACAATTGCCGCTATTTCTACTGTTTTATTAACCCAAGTTGGCTGTGCCTTTATGGAACCTGACCCATGTGAAAAAATTGTTTTTAGTTCTGAGCAACAATCTGAATGTAGTAATTTACAACGACAAATCGTTAATGCTAAAAATGAACCAATTAAACGTACCGAGTTGCAGCGTCGTTATGAATTGGATTGTGTAGACTTGCGTTATTATCGTGATGATATGACCCTTGAGCGTTGTGAAAACAAAGAAAACAAAGAAAATGTTGATCAATTGATAAAAAATGAAGAAGCTGAAAATGCTGAAATGGCAAAAGAAGCTGAACAGGGCTTAGAAACTAAAGATGTTGTTGAGCTACAGCAAGATACTGAGACCAGCACTAAAGAAAGTACTGAAAAATCATAATTACTTTATAAAGGCTAATACTATGTTTAAACGCTCGCTATTAGTAACTCTAGCTTTGCTTAGCTTGTGCTTTACAGTACAAGCTAATAGTGATGTTAGCAGCAGCGCTGAATTAAAGAACTTGCTAGATGAAAATAAAGGCAAAGTTATTTATCTAGATTTTTGGGCATCATGGTGTATTCCTTGTCGTAAGTCTTTTCCATGGATGAATGCGATGCAAGCCAAATATGGTGAACAAGGCTTTAAAGTTATTACCGTAAATCTTGATGTTGAAAAGAGCTTAGCGACAGAATTTTTACAAGAAAATCCTGCTACTTTTTCTGTGATCTACGATCCTAAGGGACTTATTGCTAAAGAGTTTAAATTAAAAGGTATGCCAAGCAGTTATATGATTGGCCGTGATGGCAAACCAAAATCTGCGCATGTTGGTTTTTTCAATGATAAAAAACCTGAATATGAAGCTGAACTCACCAGCCTATTAGCTGGATCTAAATAAGTAATTATCACTTAATCGAATTTAACTACGCACTTTCTCTAAACCGATATAAGCTTTAATTCTTATATCGGTTTTTTATTGTCGTTGCCTACATATTAAACACTAGATTTAAACGCTTGTTTAAATAATGGTTGATTTGCGCAGTTATACAAGGCAAACTCAGGCAACTAAAATTTTTCATAATGCCAATTTGAAGCACTATTTATCAACTTGGTATCATTCAATATTTCGTAAGAAATAGGAGTTTAGATATGATTTATCAAGGCAATAGCCTAACTGCTCAGTTACTAGATGATGGTATCGTCGAGCTATGTTTTAATGCAAAAGGTTCTGTAAACGCATTAAATTTTGCAACACTACAAGAATATAAAAACGCCACTATAGCTATCAAAGAATGTAGCGATGCGAAAGGGGTAATAGTTACATCAGCTAAATCGACCTTTATCGTTGGCGCCGACATCACTGAATTTACCGAATTATTTAAAACACCAGACGAAGAAATTGCTGGCGTATTTAAAACCAGCAGTGATATTTTCGATGCGTTTGAAGATTTAAACATTCCTTCTGTCGCTGCGGTAAACGGTTTTGCATTAGGCGGTGGTTGTGAAGTAACACTCGCGTGTGATTTACGTGTTGCAGATACTACTGCAAGTATTGGTTTACCAGAAGTAAAGCTTGGTTTAATGCCAGGTTTTGGTGGCACAGTACGTTTACCAAGAATTATTGGTGTTGATAATGCATTAGAGTGGATGACCACAGGTAAAGCTTATAAAGCTCAACAAGCCTTAGACTTTAGAGCGATTGATGCAGTTGTAGCTCCTGAAAATTTAAAGACTGCCGCTATTAGCATGGTTAAAGATGCCATTGCTGGTAAATTAGATTGGCAAGCCAGAAAACAAACTAAATTAACGCCAGTACTATTAACCCCTATTGAACATGTAATGAGTTTCAATACAGCTAAAGGCATGATTTTTGCCAAAGCGGGTAAGCATTATCCTGCACCAATGGCGACAGTAAACTTATTAGAAAAGGCCGTTAAACTTAATCGCACTGAAGCGATGCTTTTAGAAAACGAAGCATTTGGTGGGTTAGCTAAAACAGATGCTTGTGCTGCGCAAGTCGGTTTGTTTATGGCTGATCAAGTGGTTAAAGGTAAAGCTAAAAAAGCGGCTAAGAGCGTTAAGCAACCTATCAAAAAGGCTGCTGTTTTAGGCGCTGGTATTATGGGCGGTGGTATTGCATACCAATCTGCTTATAAAGGCACGCCTATTATAATGAAAGACATTAACGATGCTGCTCTTGATTTAGGCTTAAGCACCGCTGCTGGAATTTTGACTAAACAAGTTGAAAAAGGACGTTTAAATGCCAAAAAAATGGCGCAAACGTTAAACAACATTACACCAACGCTATCTTATGACAGCATTAAAGATGTCGATGTTGTGGTTGAAGCGGTTGTTGAAAACCCTAAAATTAAAGGCGCGGTATTAAAAGAAGTTGAAACCCATGTGGCTGATAGCGCCATCATCACCTCAAATACGTCAACAATTTCAATTGATTTACTGGCACAAAGTTTAGAAAAACCTGAACGTTTTTGTGGCATGCACTTCTTTAATCCAGTCAATAAAATGCCATTAGTAGAAATTATTCGTGGTAAAGATACATCGGATGAAACTATTGCCAGTGTTGTAGCTTACGCCGCTAAAATGGGAAAATCGCCAATTGTAGTAAATGATTGCCCTGGCTTTTATATCAACCGTGTTTTATTTCCATACTTTGCCGGTTTTGCGCAATTATTAATTGATGGCGCAGACTTTGCTGCTGTTGATAAAGTTATGGAAAAACAATATGGCTGGCCTATGGGACCTGCTTATTTACTCGATGTTGTTGGCTTAGACACTGCTGATCACTGTACCGATGTAATGGCTGCAGGTTTTCCAACTCGTATGGCTAAATCAGACAAAGACCCAGTTAATGTGTTGTTTAGCAATGATCGTTTTGGTCAAAAAAATGGCATTGGTTTTTATGAGCACACTAAAGATAAACGTGGTCGTCCACAAAAAGTGGCTAGCAGTTCAAGCTTAGAGTTATTAAGTGCTATCTGCACCGCTAAAACTGAGTTTAGCAATGATGAAATTATTGCTCGTACCATGATCCCAATGATCAATGAAACGATTCGCTGTTTAGAAGAAGGCGTAGTTGATACTGCCGCAGAAGCGGATATGGGCTTAATTTACGGTTTAGGTTTCCCTCCATTTAGAGGCGGTCCTATTCGTTACTTAGAAACTGTTGGTTTATCTGCATTTATTGAAATGGCAGACAAATATGCGCACCTTGGTGAAATTTATCAAGTAACTGATGGCCTGCGTGAAATGGCTAAATCAGGCAATTCGTATTTCAACACTGACGTTAAAACAGCTAAATAGGGCGTATTATTATGAATGAAGTAGTTATTATCGATTGTATTCGCTCGCCAATGGGGCGTTCAAAAGCAGGTATCTTTCGCAATGTACGTGCTGAAGAATTATCAGCTAATTTAATGGCGCAAATTTTAAAGCGTAATCCAAAGTTGGATCCTGCAGATATCGAGGATGTAATTTGGGGTTGTGTAAAGCAAACTAAAGAGCAAGGTTTTAATATTGCGCGTAATGCATCATTACTTGCGGGTATCCCTAAAACAGTTGCTGGCGTTACCGTAAACCGCTTGTGTGGTTCATCTATGCAAGCTTTGCATGATGCCTCTACCTCAATTATTGCTGGCCAAGGTGATGTGTTCTTAATTGGTGGTGTTGAGCATATGGGTCATGTACCTATGATGTATGATGTCGATTTTGCACCAGCTATGGCAAAATATATGGCAAAAGCTGCAGGTAACATGGGCTTAACTGCCGAATTACTGGGTCGTCAACACGGTATTAGTCGTGAGATGCAAGATGAGTTTGCTGCACGTTCACATAAGCGTGCCTATGCTGCACAACTTGAAGGACGTTGGGCAAATGAAATCGTTGGCGTTGAAGGTCATGATGAAACTGGCGTTTTAAAAATGATCACCGATGACGAAGTAATTCGTCCTGAGTGTACTGTAGAAACTTTATCAAAACTACGTCCAGTATTTGACCCTGTTAATGGTTCAGTTACAGCAGGTACGTCATCGGCATTATCTGATGGCGCGAGTGCAATGTTAGTGATGTCGGCGAAAAAAGCTAAAGAGTTAGGTTTAACGCCACGCGCTAAAATTCGTAGTATGGCTGTTGCCGGTTGTGATCCGGCAACTATGGGCTTTGGTCCAGTACCAGCAACGAAAAAAGCATTAAAACGTGCGGGCTTAACTACCGGTGATTTAGATATTGCTGAGTTTAACGAAGCATTTGCTGCCCAGGCACTTTCATGTGTTAAATCTCTAGATATGATGGATGTATTAGACGATAAGATTAACCTAAACGGTGGTGCTATCGCATTGGGTCACCCATTAGGTTGTTCGGGCTCTCGTATTTCAACGACGTTGATTAATATCATGGAAGAAAAAGATGCCACTATTGGTCTAGCGACTATGTGTATTGGTTTAGGCCAGGGTATCGCCACGGTATTTGAACGCGTTTAATACCAAGGATTAACCCCTTAGTAGTAAATACAAAAAAGCCCAGTAATAACTTACTGGGCTTTTTCTACATGCAACGACTAAATAGAATTTAGTTAAGACTATCTTGTAATGGTGGCACTATTTGCTTTTTACGGCTAAGTACACCGTCTAACCAAACTTTACCATCAACAGTTGCACTGCCGTATGCATTTAACGTTAAGTTGTCATCATCACTTACGACTAGTAATTCTGAACCTTCTTTCATTATATCGGTAAGCAGTAAAATAACACTGTGGCGTTCGCCTTCAGCTTTTAACTTAGCAATGTCAGCTTCTAAATCTGCTTTCATCTCATCAAAGATAGATAAATCGATAACTTCTAATTGGCCAATACCAATTTTATTACCATTCATATTGAAATCTTTAAAATCACGAAGTACTAAATCACGCGCTGGCGTACCCGTAACATCAGATTTAACTTTAAACATTTCCATGCCTAGCGCTTTGTAATCTTCAATACCAGAAATCTCAGCTAATGCTTCAACACATTTAATATCAGCAGTCGTACAGGTTGGCGATTTAAAAATAACCGTGTCACTTAAAATGGCGCACATCATCAAGCCTGCGATATCTTTTGGAATAGCGACACTGTGAAAGTCATACATCATCTTAATAATGGTATTAGTACAACCAACAGGGCGGATCCAACACTCTAAAGGTGTTGATGTGGTGATATCACCTAACTTATGGTGATCAATAATACCAAGAATTATGGCCTCATCAATATCATCTGGACCTTGAATTTTGTCAGAATGATCGACGATGTAAATCTCTTCACCCGCGTAACTTGTTTTAAGCATTGGTTGTTCAAAACCAAACTTGTCTAAAATGAATAATGTTTCAGGTGAAAGTTCACCTAAACGGGCTGGCACTGCATCTTCACCAATTGTCGTTTTTAAATAAGACAGGGCAATAGCAGAAGCAATTGAATCAGAATCAGGGATCTTGTGACCCACAACATAAGCTGGCATAAAATAAATCTCCTTTAATTGCCGCGTATTCTATAAAAATTTGACTTATAAAGGTAGTAGAGAGTTATAAATAATAAATTTAGCTTAGATTAATTAACTCATACGGACTTGATGTTGGCTGTTATTAGTACATATTGATTGCGAATTATACAAAAGATCGTTTTATTTTAAATAAAACGATCTTTATTGCAAAAAGGTATTGACGGGACGCCAAAAATCTCTAAAATGCGCTCCACTTCCTAGGGACATCGGCAACGATTACCAAGGAATGTTTTGAAGATGGTAGATAAGGCTTTGAGTCATTGTTTACCAACAACACAGTCTTTTGAAAAACTTTTCAAATAACGGTTGACTTCAAATCTCAGGTGCTTATAATGCGCCTCCTGCTTCGGGCAAACGGCAACGTTCACCAAGCAATAAGAGTACAGCGAATGCGACTGACTCTTTCATAAGTTTCTAACTTATGAGTTCTTTAACAATTAGTTATCATGCAATTTGTGTGGACACTCACATTACGTTGATTTTACCAGTCTTACCTT
>JBFONS010000021.1:0-27483 GCA_040779355.1 Colwelliaceae bacterium BS250
GCATTAATTTTAATTGTATTTATAATAGTATCCATTGAATGAGTAAATCATTTATTTTCTCTCCCTGAGATATCCCTTTAAACACTTGAACTTTCGAGTGTTTTTTTTTGCCCAAAATAAAGCAACAGCATAACTATTTTCTATAACAAAATTTATGCGTTTGCTGAAGATTGTTTGTATTTAAATAACTAACTTGAAGCGACTTTGAAAACCATTGTCACCTTAAATTAACAAATCATTGACCAAAAATAATCATGTCCAACAAACTCACACACACGATTACACTTGGTTAACAGCATTAATTTTAATTGTATTTATAATAGTATCCATTGAATGAGTAAATCATTTATTTTCTCTCCCTGAGATATCCCTTTAAACACTTGAACTTTCGAGTGTTTTTTTTTGCCCAAAATAAAACAACAGCATAACTATTTTCTATAACAAGGTTTATCAGTTACTATTAAATCATCCAATTATTTATGCGTTTATTTAAATTGCCCATGCGCCAATTAGTTTTTATTTTTAGTATTTTATTCTTAACTAGCACTTATGCTCAAACAGCAACTGACCCTGCAAAAAATCCTGATGAAATGATCAAACAGTTTTCTCTTTTACATCGAGATCTCATGCCTAAAGTTGCAGTGGCAGATATGTTTTATGGCTGTAACTTATCTCAAGAAAAACAATTTAGCTTCAAAGAATTGATTATCGATATGGATAAAGACCAGTTAGCCAGCAAATTAATAGTTTGTTTAGGTGAGGACAACCTTGCTTCAGATGTCGCCCTTAATTTTGGTATTAAAGCCTGTTTTATTGACCAATTAAGTCATCTAGAAGAAACTGAGCAACAAAAAAGCTTGAATCAGGTTAATAATGCCTTGGCCAAATTATCTAGAGCTGAACGTCAAAAAAGCTTTACCCAATGCGTTAACAATCAAACCTTAAAATACCTTAGCCAATAATTCCTAACCTTATATAAAAATTCGCCTATATTAATAGTAGCTATTATTAATAAATGGGAAAAAGTTATGCAAGGTAGTCAAAAAGTCATCGATAGTTTTAACTTGCTATTAGCCAATGAACTTGCCGCGATAGATCAATACTTTATTCATTCCAGAATGTATGAAGATTGGGGTTTGAATAAGCTTTATGAAAGACTAGAACACGAACGAGAAGAAGAAACTCAACACGCCGACTGGCTGATAAAACGCATGTTATTTTTAGAGGGAAAACCTAATTTAGTAAAACGTCGTGACCTTCTTATTGGCGAAGATGTGCGCCAAATGATGGCCAATGAT
This sequence comes from Colwelliaceae bacterium BS250, assembly GCA_040779355.1. Taxonomy (GTDB): domain Bacteria; phylum Pseudomonadota; class Gammaproteobacteria; order Enterobacterales; family Alteromonadaceae; genus Thalassotalea_A. The sequence continues at coordinate 1,299 of JBFONS010000021.1, forward strand.
TTAACGCTTGAGTTAGAAGTAGTGCAATGTGTACGCAATGTCATTGCTATTTGTGAGCAAGAACACGACTACCAAAGTCGTGAGATCCTCGAAAAGCTCCTTTATGATACCGAAGAAGACCATGTTTATTGGTTAGAACAACAGCTTGGGCTGATCGATAGAATTGGTATTGAAAATTATATTCAGTCGCAAATGGGCGATAGCCCTAGCACTTAATCGGTACATAAAAGGAAGAATATAATGAAAAGTAGTAAAGAAATTCTATTACATTTAAATAACGTACTCGCCAATGAGCTCATCGCCATTAATCAATATTTTTTACACGCTAGAATGTTTCGAAATTGGGGTTTAGAGCAGTTAAATAAAGCTGATTATAAGCGCTCGATTACCGTAATGAAAAATGCCGATAAGATCATAGAGCGTGTTTTATTTCTTGAGGGCTTACCGAATGTACAACACTTAGGTAGGTTAAGGATTGGTCAACACAGTGCAGAAATGATCCAAGCTAATTTAGAGTTTGAATTAAACTCTCTAGATACCATCAAAGGCGCCATTTCACATTGTGAGCAGAGTAAAGATTATGTCAGTCGCGATATGCTCGAGGATATATTAGAAAATCAAGAAGAACAAATTGATTGGCTAGAAGCACAACAATATTTAATAAAGCACTCAGGTATTGAAAACTATTTACAGGCGCAGATGTAACTTATACCCAGTTCATTAATTTACTGCTCATTTTTAATGGTTAAAATGAATAACTACTGAGTTATAAAATTTACCAGTGGAATGTGTATTAGATAATTGAGGTAAAGTTAACAGCAGACGGTATTACTATTGGTCTGCTGTTAGCGGTATTAGTATTAGGCAACGCGTTTAATTTCAACGGCTAAATCGTAGTTACATAAATGCTCATCCAAAATGGTTTTAGCAAACTGACTACATTTGCCACATTGGCCCGCAACATTTAGTTGTGCACGCAGTTGCTGCATTGTTACCGAACCGTCAGCGACAGCTTGTTCAATGTCTTGTTCAGTGATGTTATTACATATGCAAACGAACATACAGAAGCACTCTTAAGTAGATTATGGCAAGCATGTTAATCTAAATGAGAATGATTATCAACAAGATTTAGGTAACTAATTGTAATTATTATTCCTGCTTTTTCAATGACTATTCCTTAATTCTTGTTTTTAAAGGAAATTGGCAAATATCTAGCACTTGTGGTGGTTTTTTAAAGAAAAACTCATGTTGGCGCTCTCGTCGGGCTTTTATACTCTGTTGAAATTCAGTGCTACTGGTATCTTCTACTTGTAGGTGGATTTGTTGAGCCGGTTTTACCTTACTCATAACAGTCATAGATATTATTTTAGAGTTTACTCGCTTGCTAACATCTTCACCCTCAATACCTTGGCTTCGATTGAGTTTTTGCACATGTTCCATACCGTAAACAACACGCCCAAATATGGTCATAATTTTATCTAAATATCTTGGCGCTTGGCCAATGGTGATATAAAACTCAGTACTGGCTGAGTCAGCTGAATTATTACGGGCCATTGCCACAATGCCAGGGCAATGTAATAACCATGCAGTATTATTTTTGGTATCTAAAGCACTGGCAAAATCATTGATGAAACCAGTTTGCGCTGCAAAGGGGTCATTACCATCGATAAAGACAAACTTATCTGTTTTGGCAATCGCTATTTCGGCTTCAAGTTTTAAGCTATTGGCGGGGTATTCACTTTCGCCTATGCCGCCTTGTGCGACAAACCCATCGATAACACGATAAAAATCGACATTATTGTAAAAGCCTTTACTGGCAAGGGCTTTAACTTGTTCGACATGCTTAGGGGCAAATCGTGGGTTTAATTCGATAACCACTGAACCGGTAGCCAATTCTAACAATAAAGTATTGTCAGGATTTAAACTGCGCCACTGCGTATCCGCATGGGCAGCACTTATCCCTCCTAAACTACACACCAAAGCTATCAATAAAGATAAGCCAAATTTATCAACACGCATTTACAATACCCTTAACTAAAAAATTAAATTCTGAGCTAACAATACACCATATCTGATTGAATATTACCAATACCGTTGATAGCAGTTGAATCAATTGATCTTTGCTTGTTAAAATAGTCTTTTATCATCAAACAAGTAACGCTATTGTAAGTGCGTTACTCATACTTCACTTTTGGAGCTTCCGTGAATAAAAGTTTTATTACCAATGCAATTGCCCTAGTTATTGCTGTAATTGGTTATGTTATCAATGAAAATATTTTATTTTCAATTGGCTTGTTTGCTGTGTCGGGTGCAATTACCAACACCTTAGCAATACATATGTTATTTGAAAAAGTCCCTGGTTTGTACGGCTCAGGTGTTATTCCGGCACGTTTTGAAGATTTCAAAATTGCTATTCGTGATTTAATGATGAAGCAATTTTTCACCTCTGAAAACATTGATAAGTTTTTATCTGACAGCTCAGGTGAGGCGGTACATTTCAACTTTACCCCAGTGATCGAAAATATCGAATTAGAGCCTGCTTTTGACTCTTTGGTGAGTACTATTGAAGAATCATCTTTTGGTAGCATGTTAGCTATGTTTGGCGGCACCGAGGCGTTAGTGCCATTAAAGCAACCTTTTATAGAAAAAATGAAAGCGTCTTTAGTTGAGATTAGTGAGAGTGACAGTTTTAACGAATTAGTTCGTAGTCAGCTTGAACAACCCAAAATTATGGACGGCGTGCAAGATAAAGTTGAAAATATCATTAACAAACGCCTCGATGAATTAACACCGCAGTTAGTAAAAGAGATAATCCAAGAAATGATCAAGAAACACTTGGGCTGGTTAGTCGTCTGGGGTGGTATATTTGGTGGTCTTATCGGTTTAGTTGCCGCTTTATTACAATAAATTAATCCGCATAATTAGCGATGTTACCAGTGTTTTTAACATCGCTAATTGATAGTAATAACCTTTTCTATTATTTCAAAGAATAAAAACTTCTAAAAATATTACATATTTCTGCAAAATAGCCTTATTTTTCACCGTAAACTGAGATATCCTTGCCCTTTAATCGCATAGCATTTTGCAAACGATGTTCATTTGAAGGTAAAAGCAAACCATGTTCGGTAATCTATCAGCACTGCCAGCCGATCCTATCCTAGGCTTATTGGCTAAATACAGAATTGATCAAAACCCTAATAAAATAGATTTAGGCGTTGGCGTATATAAAAACGAAGCCGGTCACACCGCAATTCTTGATTGTGTTAAAACCGCTGAAAAATTCCGCTTAGATACTGAAGATACCAAGGTATACATTGGTCCAACTGGCTCTGCTAGCTTTAATGATGAAATGAGCAAGCTTGCTTTTGGTGAACATAAAGTTATTCGTGAAAATCGTATTCGTACTGTATCTACCCCAGGTGGAACCGGTGCATTACGTGTTGCAGCAGAATTTATCAAAGCCTGTAAGTCCGGTGCTACTATTTGGGTGAGCGATCCTACTTGGGCAAACCATACCGGTTTATTTCAAGCAGCCGGTTTAACGGTCAAAACGTACCCTTATTATGACCACGAAAATAAATCATTAAAGTTTGAAGAGATGATGGCAACGCTTGCTAATGTTGGCAAGGATGATGTGGTACTACTACACGCTTGCTGTCATAACCCAAGTGGCATGGATTTAAACCAAGAACAATGGCAACAAATGGTGGCGTTAACCGTTGAGAATGGCTTTACGCCACTTATCGATATGGCTTACCAAGGTTTTGGTGACGGCTTAGACGAAGATGCTTATGGTGTTCGTTTAATGGCTGAGCATGTTGAAGAAATGGTGTTATGTAGCTCGTGTTCTAAAAGCTTTGGTTTATACCGTGAGCGTATTGGTGCTTGTAGCATCATAGGTAAAGACACAGTAACTACCGAGATTGCCAATTCAGTATTGCTTAGTGTGGTACGTTGTATTTACTCTATGCCACCAGCACATGGTGCAGCTATTGTAGAAACTATTTTAGGCTCTGATGAATTACGTAATCAATGGCATGAAGAGTTAGCAGTAATGCGTAATCGTATTAATGGCAATCGTCAATTATTGGTCGATAACCTAAAAGCTCAAGGTGTTGAACGAGATTTCAACTTCATTACCTCGCAAAAAGGTATGTTCTCGTTCTTAGGTATTACTCCGGCCCAAGTTCAACAACTACAAGATGAATATAGTATTTATATGGTAGGTTCAAGCCGTATGAGTATTGCCGGCATTGCTAATAGCAACGTAGAATATTTAGCAAAATCTATCGCTAAAGTCCTTTAATAATATGATTAGCAGTTATTAATTTTCTGCTAAAAAAGTATTTTTGTTAAAAGCTTCTATTGAGAAGCTTTTTTTATGCCTAAAAAACACGCGACTATTTGCAGACAACTATTGCTTAGCTAAAAAATAGACGATAAGTTAATTACTTATCTTTTAAAATTTAAGGTGTAGCTAATGGGTAAAGGTAGTCATCATACCAATGTAGATCCACGCAATGCAGATATAAAAATTAACATCAATGGCGAATTGTTTCATCGCGATGAAGCCAAAATATCAGTATTTGATTCAGGTTTTATTCTAGGTGATGGTGTTTGGGAAGGACTGCGTTTACATCACGGCAAGTTACCCTTTATCGACCTGCATATAAAAAGATTATATGAGGGGGCCAAAGCCCTTGATATGGATATTGGTATTAGTAAGGCTGACCTCATTCAACGTATTTTAGATACATGCACAGCGAATGATATGTTTGATCATGTACACATTCGTTTAATGGTGAGTCGCGGGGTTAAGTCTACACCTTATCAAGACCCTAGAGTAACCATCACATCTGCCACAATCGTTATTATCCCAGAGTACAAAACGCCATCCCCAGAAACCGCCGATCGAGGCTTAGATTTATATACCGTTTATGTGCGCCGTGGTTATCCAGACGTTCAAGACCCAAAACTTAACAGTCACTCTAAATTAAACTGTATATTTGGCTGTATTCAAGCAACCAAAGCCGGTGCTGATGAAGCATTAATGCTCGATCCGCATGGGTTTGTGGCAACGTGTAATTCTACTCACTTTTTTATTGTTCGCGATGGTCAAGTATGGACATCAACGGGTGATTATTGCTTAGCCGGTATTACTCGCTCTAATATAATCAAACTTTGTGAAAGTGCCGGCATTCCAGTGTTTCAAAAGAACTTTTCACTAGCAGAAGTTTATGGCGCCGACGAAGCATTTGTCACCGGTACATTTGCAGGAGTATCACCGGTTAAAAATGTTGATGGCCGAGACATTGGCGAGTTTGAGAGTCAAGGTAAGGGTAAAATTGTCACGCAATTACAGTACCTTTATCAAGAGATGATAGCTAAACAGTAATGATACTACTAAGAGGATAGTTTAATGACGTTAAGAATTGCCATGTGGTCTGGACCTAGAAATATATCAACTGCAATGATGCGATCTTGGGAGAACAGAAGCGATGCTACGGTTATAGATGAGCCTTTTTATGCTTACTATTTAGCTCATACAAATACGCCTCACCCAATGCAAGATGAAATATTAGCGAGCCAACCAAATAAATGGCAAGACGTTGTAAGAACCTTAATTTCGGATGTTGAACAAAACAGCGATAGCTCAGACATTAGCTATCAAAAGCATATGACCCATCATATGCTCGATGACATAAATCTAGATTGGGCCAATCAAGTTCGGCATTGTTTTTTAATTAGAGACCCGGCATTTGTGATTAACTCTTATATTAAAAAAATGCCGTCGGTATGCTCGCAAGACATTGGCATAGAACGTCAATATCAGTTGTATCAGCAATTATCTGAGATCACCGGTCAAGATATTCCAATTATAGATAGTAGCGACGTATTAAATAACCCGCAGGCGGTACTCAGCAAGTTATGCGATAAGCTTGGTATAACGTTTAGTAGCGCCATGTTAAATTGGCCGCAAGGACCAAGAAGTAGTGATGGTGTTTGGGCAAAACATTGGTATGAAAATGTCGAGGCATCAACCGGCTTTGCTAAATATACTGCGCCTAAAATAGTACTAACAGCGAAACAACAAGCTTTAGCTGAAGAAAATAACTATTTTTATCAAAAACTTTTTAATAAACGTATAAAAGTTGAATAAATATTTAGAGAATTATGTCAATTTGGGCTAGAATATTGGCTTTATTTTTCATACTAAAACTTATCATCCAGGAGTTACTTTGACCGTTCAAGGCAATTTATTTATTCTTTCAGCGCCAAGTGGTGCTGGTAAATCAAGCTTAATTAAAGGCTTACTTGGGCAAGATAACTCTCGCACTCTACAAGTTTCGGTATCACATACCACTCGAGACCCGCGTCCGGGTGAAGTTGATGGCATCCATTATCACTTTGTATCGGTGGAACAATTCAAACAATTAATTTTAGACAGTGAGTTTTACGAATGGGCTGAAGTATTTGGCAACTATTACGGCACATCTGAAAAGGCCATTGATGTCCAACTTGTTAAAGGTTGTGACGTATTCTTAGATATTGACTGGCAAGGCGCACAACAAGTTCGTTTGAAAAAACCTCAAGTCACCACTATTTTTATTTGTCCACCAAGTAAAGCCGAACTTGAATCTCGCTTAAGAGGCCGTGGCCAAGATAGTGAAGAAGTCATTATTGAGCGTATGGCAAAAGCCAAGTCGGAATGTTCTCATTATCAAGAGTTTGATTATGTGGTGATCAATAACGATTTTGAACTTGCCTTAATAGACCTAAACACCATTATTAATAATCAGCGCTTAAAACAAACACAGCAAACACAGCAGCATAAAAATTTGTTTGTGCAGTTATTAGCTGATTAATTGCCATTTAATCGCTATTAAACCTCGTAGTTGTGTAATTAGAGCATAAAAATGTCTAGCATAACGTTTACGCATTTAGTAAACTACGCAACTTATTTAAAAATTTTTGTTCTGTTGGAGTAATAAATGGCTCGCGTAACTGTTGAAGGTGCTGTTGAAAATGTTGGCAATCGTTTTGATTTGGTGCTTATTGCATCACGTCGTGCTCGTCAATTAGCCACTGGTGGTAAAGAACCATTAGTAGATAGAGAAAATGACAAGCCTACCGTATTAGCGCTTCGTGAAATCGAGCAAGGTTTAATTACGACAGAAATCATGGACAATGCTGATCGTCAGCATCAAGTTCAACAAGATTCTGCCGAACTTGCCGCGGTTGCTGCAATTGTTGGTAACCAAGAAGTTTAATACCTATTTTTTCTAGGTAAAAAGCTGAAAAATAAAAAAAGCCAATGACGTAAGTCATTGGCTTTATTTTTGTTTTCAAAGTATTCTATATTTTGTGCTAATACCAGTTACATTAATTATGTGTGATTGCTATAACATCATCAAGAATAAGCCTCAAAGTGGCTAGGAGCTTTAGTTGTATCTTTTTGAACCGTTAAAAAAACAAGCAGAAACATATCTTCCAGCAGATCAAATTGAACTGTTAAAGCAGGCGTATGTGGTTGCTCACAAAGCGCATGATGGACAAATGCGTTCAAGTGGTGACCCTTACATCACTCATCCCGTTGCTGTTGCTCGTAATTTAGCTGATATGCACCTTGACCATGAAACCCTTATGGCGGCGCTACTACACGACGTTATTGAAGATACCGATGTTACTCAAGATGAATTAGCTGAGTTATTTGGTAGTACGGTCGCTGAACTTGTTGAAGGTGTAAGTAAACTCGATAAATTAAAATTCAATGATCATAAAGAAGCGCAAGCAGAAAACTTTCGTAAAATGATCATGGCGATGGTGCAAGATATTCGGGTGATACTGATAAAATTAGCCGATCGAACTCATAATATGCGCACCTTAGGCTCATTACGCCCTGATAAACGCCGCCGAATTTCGCGAGAAACCTTAGATATTTATGCACCACTAGCGAATCGCTTAGGTATACATGGCATAAAGAGTGAATTAGAAACCCTTGGCTTTGAAGGTTTATATCCTATGCGTTCGCGCGCATTGCGAGAAGCAGTATCACTGGCCCGCGGTAATCGCAAAGAAATTATCGCTAATATTCAAGATGAAATAGAGAGTCGATTAAGCGAATTTGGCATCACCGCACAGGTTGTTGGCCGCGAAAAACATTTGTACTCAATTTATCGTAAAATGCTCAACAAAGAATTGATGTTTAACGAAGTCATGGATATCTATGCATTTCGTATTATCGTTGAAGATAAATATGACACCTGTTATCGAGCGCTCGGCGCGGTGCATAATTTATTCAAACCCATTGAAACACGTTTTAAAGACTATATCGCCATTCCAAAAAGTAACGGTTATCAATCTTTACATACTTCATTAATTGGTCCGCATGGTATTCCTGTCGAAATTCAAATTCGTACCAACGACATGGACCAAATGGCCGATAAAGGTGTTGCCGCCCATTGGCTTTATAAGCAAAATGATGATGGTAGCTCAGGGACAACCTCACAAGTTCGTGCACGTAAATGGATGCAGAGTTTATTAGAGCTCCAGCAAAGTGCCGGCAGTTCATTTGAATTCATTGAGAATGTAAAAACCGATTTATTCCCTGAAGAAATCTATGTATTCACCCCCGACGGTAAGATAATTGAATTACCTATGGGTGCTACAGCAGTTGATTTTGCCTATGCCGTACATACCGATGTGGGCAATAGTTGCGTTGGCGCTAAAGTTGAACGCAAACCATACCCTTTGCGTAAACCGCTGCTATCAGGACAGATCATAGAAGTAATAACATCGGTTGGCGCTAGACCTAATGCAACCTGGTTAAACTTTGTGGTAACGGCCAAAGCGCGTATGCAAATTCGTAATTACTTACGCACTATGGAACATACTGAATCCTTAAATCTAGGTAATCGCTTATTAACGCATGCATTAGGCCAAACCAGTCTTGATGATATTGCTAGCGAAAAAATTCATGAAGTTGTGACTGATACTGGCTATAAAACCCTTGAGGAGCTGCTGGTAAATATTGGTTTAGGCAATGCCTTAAGTATTGGTATTGCGCGCCGTTTAACCGGTGAGTTTACTGACGACAACGAAGAGCCAAGTTATGGCAAATCGAAAATGCCAATTAAAGGCTCTGAAGGTATGCTGGTGACTTACGGCAAATGTTGTCATCCAATTCCTGGTGACCCTATCGTCGCGTATATCAGTTCAGGTAAAGGCTTAATGGTGCATCAAAATGGTTGTCGTAATATCAACGGCCGAGAAAAAGAACTGGGCAAATTCTTCCCGGTAAAATGGGACAACGATATTGATAATGAATTTAATGCCATGTTGCGTGTTGATATCATTAATCACCAAGGTGTATTAGCCAAATTAACATCGGTAATATCGCAATGTGAATCAAATATTCGCTCACTAAATTCAGAAGAAAAAGATTCTAATTTATACGTGGTAACAATGGAAATTACCTGTAGAGACCGAATCCACATTGCTAATATTATTAGAAAAATTAAAATCATGCCGGATGTACAGCGCGTTATCCGTCCAAGAAAATAGAGAATTATATTATGAAAACAATCATCGCAACTGACGATGCACCAAGTGCAATCGGTACCTATAGCCAAGCTGTAAAAGTAATGAATACAGTATATTTATCAGGTCAAATCCCTTTAATCCCAGAAACTATGGAAGTAGTCGAAGGCGGTTTTGCAGAACAAACAGAGCAAGTATTTAAAAACTTAGTTGCCGTATGTACTGCAGCCGGTGGTGAGATTAACGATATGGTTAAAGTAAATATTTTCATGACCGATTTAGCTAATTTTGCAACCGTTAATGACGTTATGAGTCGCTATTTCAAGCAACCTTATCCTGCTCGTGCAGCAATTGGTGTAAGTCAGTTACCAAAAGGTGTTGAAATTGAAATCGACGGTATCATGGAATTACCAAGCGTAAATTAATCATTTTTTTAGAAGCAAACTGTAATTAATATTAGATTATCGAGCGCAAAGTAATGACACCGAAAAGACATCAACGCATATTAAGTATGCTTAATAAACGCCAAACAGACCTTACTGTATGTATGGAAGGTTTGCATAAGCCACACAATTTAGCCGCAGTAATTCGAACGTGTGATGCCATTGGTGTTAGCGATGTACACGCAGTATGGAAAAATGATCGTATGCGTATTGGTGGTGGTACAGCGTTAGGCTCACAAAATTGGGTCGAAGTGCACAATTACACCGAAACCAGTGATGCTATAGCTCGCTTAAAAGAACAAGGCATGCAAGTGCTAGTGACCAATCTTTCTGATACTGCGGTTGATTTTCGTGAAATTGATTACACCAAACCAACCGCGATTATCTTAGGCCAAGAAAAGTTTGGTGCGTCTGATGAAGCATTAGCCTTGGCTGACCAAGATATTATCATTCCTATGGTTGGCATGGTGCAATCGTTAAATGTATCAGTGGCTGCGGCTGTCACTTTGTACGAAGCCCAGCGTCAACGTCAAGAAGCCGGTATGTATGATTCGCCATCAGGCATCAGCAAAGTAGAGCGTGACAAAGTATTATTTGAAGGTGGTCATCCAATTTTTGCGCAAGCATGTCAACGTAAGGACTTACCTTACCCAGAAATTGACGACGACGGTGAAATTATTGCCTCTGACGATTGGTGGCATAAAATGCAAATGAATAAAGAAGCTTGGCAGGATCTTGACGAATAATCATGACAGCATTACGCGAAGGATTGCATAATCTTGCCACAACCCCAGTCAGTGTTTTAAAAGGGGTTGGTCCTGGTATGACGACCAAGCTAGAGAAGCTTGGTTTATTTAGCCTGCAAGACGTATTGTTTCATTTGCCGTTGCGTTACGAAGATAAAACCCGGGTTTATCGGATCCGCGATTTAATGCCTGGCATGCACACAGGTATCATTGGCACTGTCATTGATAGTCAAATATCGCACGGGCGTCGCCGCATGTTATTAGTGCGTATTAGCGATGGCAGTGGCGAACTCACCTTACGTTTTTTTCATTTCTCTGCCGCACAAAAAAACAGTATGAGCAATGGCACTGTGTTGCGTTGCTTTGGTGAAATTCAGCGTGGTGCTCGTGGTTTTGAAATTATCCACCCTGAACTTAAAACCGTTAATCAAGACGAAACAGCGCCACAAGTAGAAGAAACTCTTACACCAATTTATCCAACGACCGAAGGACTTAGACAAATAAGTCTGCGTAATATTACCGAACAAGCACTATTACGCTTAGCACGAGGCAAAGTTGAAGAGTTATTACCTAATGACTTTTTTGTCGAGCCAATTAGCTTAACCGAGGCATTAAAAACCATACATCGCCCTACTCCTGATGTATCGACCAGTTTATTGGAAGAAGGTCGTCACCCGGCGCAACTTCGTTTAATTAAAGAAGAGTTACTGGCTCATAATTTGAGTATGTTAAAACTTCGCCAATCTAGCGATAAGCACCCAGCCATACCTTTACAGATAAAGACCGAACTCGAACAAAAGTTTCTTAAGCAATTACCCTTTACGCCAACCAATGCCCAGCAACGTGTCGTGGCTGAAATTCGCGTAGATTTAGCCAAAGACATGCCGATGATGCGTTTGGTGCAAGGGGATGTGGGCTCAGGTAAAACTTTAGTTGCAGGACTTGCGGCGTTAACCGCTATTGGTCAAGGCTATCAAGTGGCGTTAATGGCGCCAACAGAAATACTGGCGGAACAGCATGCCATTAATTTTGCCAATTGGTTTACCCCATTAGGTATTCAAGTCGGTTGGCTTGCCAGTAAAAGTAAAGCCAAAATTAAAGCGCATGCGCTTGCGGCTATTGCTGACGGTAGTATGCAAATGGTTATTGGCACACACGCCTTATTTCAGCAACAAGTTGAATTTAACAATATGACCTTGTTGATCATCGATGAACAGCACAAATTTGGTGTTAAGCAACGTTTAGAGCTTCGTGAAAAGGGTAAAATTGGTGATTGTTATCCTCATCAGCTCATCATGACGGCAACGCCTATTCCGCGCACGTTAGCCATGACAGCTTATGCCGACTTAGATACTTCTGTTATTGACGAACTGCCACCTGGGCGCACGCCCATAAAAACTGTGGCGATAGCAGATACTCGCCGCGATGATGTGCTAGAGCGTGTTCGCCATAATTGCTTACATGAAAATCGTCAAACTTATTGGGTATGTACGCTAATTGAAGAATCCGAAGTACTTGAATGTCAGGCCGCTGAAGATACCGCCGCCTACTTGCAAGAGCATTTAAGTGATTTAGTGATAGGCTTAGTACATGGACGAATGAAACCCGCCGAAAAAAAACAAATAATGGATGAATTCAAAGCCGGTAATATTCACCTTTTAGTGGCGACAACCGTTATTGAAGTAGGTGTAGACGTACCAAATGCTAGCTTAATGATCATTGAAAATCCTGAGCGTTTAGGCTTAGCGCAACTGCACCAGTTACGTGGGCGTGTTGGTCGAGGCTCTGTAGCTTCGCACTGTGTATTAATGTATAAAAGCCCGTTATCAAAAACCGCAACCAAGCGTTTAAGCGTACTTAGAGAATCCAATGATGGTTTCTTAATTGCCGAACGCGACTTAGAAATTCGTGGCCCAGGTGAATTACTTGGTACCAGACAAACAGGCTTAGCTGAACTGAAAATCGCTGATTTAATTCGCGATGGCGAGCTAATTCCTGAAATTCAACAACAAGCCTATTTATTATGGCAGCAGTCGCCAATCCAAGCTGAAACATTAATTAGACGTTGGTTGGCAAATAAAGAAAAATATTCAAACGCTTAATAGCAATGCTAAGAAACCTACGATAAATTTGATCATAGGCAAGTAAATGTAATTATAACCTAAAATTAATTTTACTCTGACCCCAATAAAATCGTAAACTACGAGTCTAATGATCTTGTAAGTGCAGCAGATCGTAACTCAATTAAACTTTAACCCTGTTACTGGTAAACAAACACTATGACTACTGAAAAAAAAGACACCACACACTTTGGTTTTAAAACGGTAAAAGCTGACGAAAAAGCTTCTATGGTTGCCGGTGTGTTTCATTCAGTGGCAAAGCAATACGACATCATGAATGATGTGATGTCATTTGGTGTACATCGTTTGTGGAAACGCTTCACCATAGACGCCAGTGGCGTGCGACCGGGTAATAGTATTTTAGATTTAGCAGGTGGTACTGGTGATCTAACGGCAAAGTTTTCGAAATTAACAGGGCCTACCGGTAAAGTAATTCTCGCTGATATTAACAGCTCAATGCTAAATGTTGGTCGTGATAAATTACGCGATCTCGGCATAGTCGGTAATGTTGATTATGTACAAGCCAATGCCGAAGCCTTACCATTTGATGATAATAGCTTTGATATTGTTACCATCGCATTTGGCCTTCGTAACGTAACCGATAAAGACAAAGCGCTGCGTTCTATTTTCCGTGTATTAAAGCCCGGCGGCCGTTTATTGGTGTTAGAGTTTTCAAAGCCTGAACATCAATTATTAAATAAAGCCTACGATTTTTACTCGTTCAATATTTTACCGAAAATGGGTGAATTAGTGGCTAAAGACGGTGCAAGTTACCAATATCTTGCTGAATCTATTCGTATGCACCCCGACCAAGAAACGCTTAAAGCTATGATGGAAACCGCTGGCTTTGAACAAACCACTTATCATAATTTAACGGGTGGTATTGTCGCCCTGCATAAAGGCTATAAATTTTAACTCATGGCTATTGAGCAGTTAATGCCGAAGCAAATGCTAACGGCAGCACTAGAAATAATTATCAATAAAGCCATAAGCTTAGATAATAAAACCAGTACAGCGTTAACTGTGCTTAACGGTAAGAGTTTAACGGTGCAGTTAACAGAGCTTGGATTTCCGCTAACGCTACTTGTAAGTGGCGCCAATATCAGCGTCATTGCTAGTGAATTAAGTAATGACTGCGTGATCCAAAGCAACCTGAAAACCCTGCCCAAATTAAAGCAGAGTGAGTTATTAACGTCACTTATTCGCAGTGGTGAACTCGACATTGTTGGCGATCCTAAAATTGCTCAACAATTTGCCAGCGTATTTGAACACCTAAACATAGACTGGGAAGCACAGTTAGCAAAGCGCATTGGCGATATACCGGCGTTTAAATTAGCCGTGTTAGGCAAGAAAGTTCAGCAAAAATTCGCTTTTGCCGAGAGCCAAATAAGTCAAGATGCAGGCGAGTACTTACTGCATGAAAAAAAGCTTATCGTTAGCACCACTGAACTTAACAACTTTGTACACAGTGTGAGTGATGCAGTTCAACAATTAGAACAATTGCAACAACGCTTAAGTCATTTAGATAGCCAATTAAATACATTAAGCTAAATACTTTTAAATATACTCAAATATAAGATAAGGATTTTTGTGCCTAGTAAACGTTTATACATAATCGTCAAAACATTTTTAAACTATGGTTTAGATGAGCTTGTACCTGCACATAAAATACCTTTTTCAGCTAAAATCGCTAAAGCGAGTTTATTCTGGTTACGTAATAAACATAAAGACAAATCAGTTGAGCAACGCTTACGTTTAGCGATTGAAGAACTTGGTCCAATTTTTATTAAATTTGGCCAAATGCTGTCGACACGTCGAGATTTATTAAAACCTGAACTCGCTAATGAATTAGCGCAACTGCAAGATAATGTCGGTCCATTTCCTTCAGCTCAAGCACAAACATTAATTATTGAAGCCATTGGCAGTGAAAAATTTGAGCAATACTTTTCTAATTTTGACCAAACGCCACTGGCTTCAGCATCAATAGCGCAAGTACATACCGCAACTTTGCATGATCTTGAAACGGACAGCGAGCAAGAAATTGTTATTAAAGTAATACGTCCTGATATTACCGCCACGATTTTGGCTGATTTACAGGTCATGGATAAATTTGCACGTTTGCTTAATCGTTTTTATAGCGAAGCGAAGCGTTTGCGTCCCGTTGAAGTGGTAAACGAATATCGTAAAACCATTATCGATGAATTAGACTTATTACGTGAAGCTGCAAATGCAATTCAACTAAAGCGTAACTTTGCGGATGATAAGGTGCTTTATGTACCTGAAGTTTATAGCGAGTTTTGCAGTAAAAACGTTATGGTTATGGAACGCATTTACGGCACTGGGGTTGGCGAAATAAATACCCTGCACAGTCAAAACGTCAATATGAAATTACTGGCTGAACGTGGTGTTGAAGTATTTTTCACGCAAGTATTTCGTGATAGTTTTTTTCACGCCGATATGCATCCTGGTAATGTTTTTGTCGACACTACAAACCCTCAAGATCCCACTTGGATAGCAATTGATTGTGGCATCGTCGGCACCTTAAATAGAGAAGACAAGCGCTATTTGGCCGAAAACTTTGTGGCCTTTTTTAATCGTGATTATCATAAGGTTGCACAGCTTCATGTTGATTCTGGCTGGGTACCTGCATCAACCAGTGTCGATGAATTTGAAGTTGCCATTCGCACCGTATGTGAGCCTATTTTTGAAAAGCCTCTTGCGGAAATATCTTTTGGACAAGTGCTTATTAACTTATTCAATACTGCTCGTCAGTTCGATATGGAAGTTCAACCACAACTGGTGTTATTGCAAAAAACCTTACTTTACATTGAGGGCTTAGGTAGACAGCTTTATCCACAGCTTGATTTATGGCAAACCGCCAAACCTTTCTTGGAAAATTGGGTTAAAGAGCAAATGGGGCCGAAAGCTCTATTTAATGCCGTAAAAGAAAACTTACCATTTTGGGGTGAGAAACTGCCTGAATTACCTGACTTGGTTTACGACTATTTAAAAACCGGCCGCGAAACAACTCTGCAACAACAAGTCACATTGGCTAAATGGCAACAACAGCAGACTGAGCAACAACATGGTTTACGCTACATTATTATTGGCGCCACCTTGCTAGTAGTAGCAACGCAACTATATATTCATCAAGAAATACTATTCGCCGGAATTATTGCATCAGCTTCAGCATTATTAACCATAATTGGTTTACGTAAGTGATATATACCCGTCACCATTCAAGATGCAGGTTTCAGAGTGCTTGAGCGATTCCAATACAAGGCGCAGTTATGTAGTAATGGTTATTCTCGGCAACTGCTCCTGCGTTGCTCTAATGTCGTACATCCATGTACGAACCTTACAAGTAGCTACAACGAAGTAGTGGGATTGCTCAAGCGCTTCTTCGATGGGTTTAAAAGTAATTTATACAGCGTTATTAAATTGAATAATGGAACAACCATTATCTCAAATTAATGCCTTGCCTAAATTGCTTTTAACTCCCACTGAAATCCTGCACTTTGATTGGTAACGGGTATATACCCGTTGCTGCAAAATTAGCTTTTAGTAAAGTAGCCCTCAACGCGAAGTGCAATACCTGGTGTGGTCGAATAATCTTCTTCTTCAGGCCATTCAATGAAGGGTTCTATTTCAAAATATAACCACTTACGATAGGCATTGACCCGATAGCGGAAACTTAGCGTGTAGTTATCCACAACAAAACCGCGGTCAGCGCCATTCTCACCATTAATAACAACACCAACAACCGTTGCACGACGCCTATCTATCTGATTTAGATAATAGTATCCATTTTTCCAACGGTGACCATCAAAAGCTTCCGAGTACTTAATACTATAATTAATGCGAAATTGTTTTTTATCTGCATAGTTATAAGCATATTCGGTAAACATTCGCTGACCAAAGCCATCTTGTGCGTAATAAAAAATCGAAGGTTGTAATTCAAATTCATGTACGTCAGAAAAATCAGAGGTCCACTTCAAACGGGCTTTAGTAAAAATATCGCCACCTGAAATTCCTACTCGAGTATCAATAAATTTCGATACCTTATCGACATTGATTAAACGGATAGCGGCAGTAAATGATTCATTATTATCATTTGCTAGCGATCTCCCCTGTTGCACTTGATCGTTTTGCTTATCGTCATCATCTTCATCAGAAAAAACTAAATCGACTTTATCCTCTAAATTAGGCAACTTAACTCGCACCCGAAATCTTTGCGTGAACACGTCAAAATCACGAGCTCTAGGCTCCCAGCCTAAGCGAATTCTTGCTAACGACTTGGTGGAACTCTCATCGACTACATCCGTGGCAAAGAAACTATCAAACCACTTGGCAGTGCCATGTACAGAGTCACTCACCGCGCCATGAAAGCCAAACAACCAATCATCTTCAGGATTTGGGAAAACGACAATATACTCATACTCATCAGGGGAACTTTCCTGAGACTGAGCAAAAAAACTACATACCGATATTAACAGTAGAGTAATAACAACTCTGATCAACGTAATAATTCCTTATCCTTAAAAAATATTAACCTTTACTAACTTTAACCTTAATGATTTATATAGGCATATTGCCTATTTATAGTTAAGGTTACTTTACAATTATGACTTAATTTTACATTTATTGATCTATATTAATATGATATTAATGTTTAAGCATTTATACTTGCTGCATTAACACAATAATTATTAAATATATTAGGAATACAATATGGGTGGAATAAGCATCTGGCAACTATTAATTGTTTTTGCCATTATAGTTTTATTATTTGGAACCAAAAAGTTACGTAATATTGGTGGCGATTTAGGTTCTGCAGTTAAAGGTTTTAAAAAAGCCATCAGTGAAGATAAAGAAGCATCAGCAGACAGTGAAAAAATCACTGATAAAGAAGCTGATAAAAAAGCTGACACCGAAACGACTGCAGCAGAAACTAAAAAAGAAAGCAGCAAAGAAAAAGATCAGGCTTAATCTATGTTTGATATTGGATTTTGGGAGCTGACTATAATTGCGGTTATGGGTCTAGTAGTATTAGGCCCAGAACGATTACCGACCGCAATTAGAACAATCCGCGCTTGGGTGACTAACATCAAACAATTTAGTAATAGCGTGCAAACAGAATTAAAAGAAGAATTACGTGTCCATGAGTTACACACTAATTTGAAAAAAGCCGAACAACAGGGCTTAAAAAACCTCGCGCCAGAATTAGAAGAATCAGTTAGGAGCTTAAAAGAGGCTGCTGAAGAAGCTACTCGACCTTACGCCAAAGAAAAACAACCCAAAAGTGACGTCACCGATGACAAGTGAAAAATCTAGTGGCTCTTCACTATTTGACCATTTATTAGAGTTACGCAGTCGATTTTTGAAAATGGTTGTCAGTATTTTAGCTATTTTTGCAAGCCTCGCGTATTTTGCCCAAGACATCTATCAATACTTAGCAAAGCCATTATTAGCGGTAATGCCTGAAGGCTCAAGCATGATTGCAACAGATGTTGCATCACCATTTTTTGCGCCCTTTAAACTCACCTTGGTAGTATCAATTTTTTTAGCGATGCCATACATTTTATTTCAAATTTGGAGTTTTATCGCACCAGGTTTATATAAGAATGAAAAACGTTTGGTCGCGCCGCTACTATTTGGCAGTAGTTTTCTGTTTTATGGTGGCATTGCTTTTGCCTACTTTGTGGTATTCCCATTAGCTTTTGAATTTTTCAGTAACTTTGCCCCTGAGGGGGTTACTATTGCTACTGACATTAGTAGTTATCTCGACTTTGTGTTGAAACTATTCTTTGCCTTTGGCGCTGCATTCGAGATCCCCATTGCCATCATTTTAATGTGTTGGACCGGTTTCACTACGCCCGATGAATTACGTCAAAAGCGACCTTATGTTGTTGTTGGGGTGTTTGTGCTTGGTATGTTATTAACGCCTCCTGATGTGATTTCACAAACGCTTTTAGCAATACCTATGTGGTTGTTATTTGAAGTTGGTGTAATACTATCTACTTTTTATACTCGTCCAGACGATGAGAACACTGATGAGAACACTGATGAAAATTCAATCAAAAATGATTAAGTCATTATCCCTATTCTTGCTAATATTTGCATTCCAAAGCTCAGCCGAACTTGATCCCGGCGCATTGAATTGTGCGGGATTAGAGAATAACAGTGAACGCCTAAACTGTTTTGATCAATGGATAGCATCAGCACAAACCAACAATGTTCCAACGGCTAATACCGATAGCTCGATAGTAGCAACTGTCGACAATAACGCATCAATACCTGTGCCAGTACCTGCGCCAGTGCCTGCACCATTAGTATTATCGACTAATACCGCTAGCGATGAACAATTCATAACGAAAACTATTCCAGCAAAACCAGTAGTGGTAGCCGATAATAACGAACAATCGCAGGAGCAGCTTGAGCAAGGTTTTGGTATTGAACATAAAAGAACGCAACAAGAAGATGACACTGATGATTTAATTTTTACGATTACTCATGCAAAAAAATCATTGCGCGAAAAATGGACTTTAACCTTTAGTAATGGTCAGAAATGGAAAACCATAACATCAGCCAGAATTAAGTTTAAAGCAGACGAACAAGTAATGATTTCTCGTGGTGCGTTAAGTTCATTTATACTAAAACATGTTGATGGCCAAAAAACTGTCAAAGTTAAACGCTTGCAATAAGATATCGCATTAATGATAGATATTGGCGTTAATCTTACCAATAGTCGCTTTGACAAAGACCGAGCGACGGTTATTGCCAATGCACAACAAGCGGGTGTTGAATATCAAATAATTACGGGGACCAACCTCGAAGAAAGTCAGTCCGCTCTAACGTTATGTCAACAATACCCTAATTTATTTTGCACTGCTGGCGTTCATCCGCACGATGCTGATAATGTCTCTGCACATTTTATTGATGATATTGAACAGCTAACAGCTGCACCGCAAGTGAAAGCTATTGGCGAATGTGGTTTAGATTTTAATCGTAATTTTTCAACGCCCGAAAACCAGCAAGATGTCTTTGCTCAGCAATTACAATTAGCGACTAAATTGAATATGCCCGTATTTTTACATCAGCGAGATGCATTTGATACTTGGCAAAACATACTTAATCAGCATTTAGAAAACATCCCTGGTGCTGTTAGTCACTGTTTCACCGGTAATTTAGATGAGCTAAGAGCGTGCTTGGACATGGGCCTTTATATTGGTATTACCGGCTGGATTTGTGATGATAGGCGCGGCCAAGAACTGTATGATATTGCTCGCTATATCCCACTCGATCGCATCATGATTGAAACAGATGCTCCCTATTTAACACCAAGAACCATTAGGCCTAAACCTAAAAGTAGTCGCAACGAACCCAAATACTTACCATTTGTCGCCAAAACATTAGCCCAAGCGATGAATGTCGATGAACAAACCTTAATAATGCATACTAGCAATAATGCTAAGTCGTTCTTTAACATTAGTGCTAGCTAGGAGATTTTATGAATAACGCTACTCAATTCGGGCAATACCCAGCCAAACGTTTGCGCAGAATGCGTAAAGATGATTTTTCTCGTCGTTTAATGGCTGAAAATCAATTAACTGTGCATGATTTAATTTATCCTGTGTTTGTTTTAGAAGGTGAAAATCAGCGTGAAGAAATCGCCTCTATGCCGGGTGTTGAACGTAAAAGTATCGACTTATTACTTATTGAAGCCGCAGAATTGGTTGAACTAGGTATTCCAGCAATCGCACTATTTCCGGTTACGCCAATGGCACAAAAATCACTACTCGCTGAAGAAGCATATAATGATGATGGCCTAGCACAACGTGCGGTACGAGCATTAAAAGAAAACTTTCCAGAGCTTGGGGTGATCACCGATGTCGCTTTAGACCCATTCACCACTCATGGTCAAGATGGCATAATTGATGAAGAAGGCTACGTGCTTAATGAAGTCACTAAAGAGATTTTAGTAAAACAAGCCTTGTCACATGCTAAAGCTGGTGCTGATATTGTAGCGCCATCAGATATGATGGATGGACGTGTTGGTGCTATCCGCGCAGAGTTAGAAAATCAAGGTTATGTAAATACTAAAATTTTGGCTTACTCTGCTAAATACGCTTCAAATTACTACGGACCTTTTAGGGATGCTGTTGGTTCATCAAGCAATATTAAAGGCGGCAATAAGCACTCTTATCAAATGGACCCTGCCAATTCAGATGAAGCCATGCATGAAATAGCTCAAGACATTAGTGAAGGTGCTGACATGATTATGGTAAAACCAGGCATGCCTTATTTAGATATTGTTCGCCGCGCTAAAGACACTTTTCAAGTGCCAACCTATGCTTATCAAGTAAGTGGCGAATACGCCATGCATATGGCCGCGATTCAAAATGGTTGGTTAGCTGAAAAACCGTGTGTTATGGAAGGATTATTAGCATTTAAGCGTGCTGGTGCAGACGGCATATTAACTTACTTTGCCAAACAAGTAGCGCGTTGGTTAAAAGAGCAATAGTTTTAATAAATAACAGCCAGGATTTCATTGCTGCCTTTATTTAATTCAATGTCACTTTTGCAAAAGCACTTCAGTAAAGCTACTTTTGCTAAAATTGATGCCAAATTCAGCTAAGTAGTTCACTTCTTGTGTTAATTCTGCTGCGATCAGCGGATGTTCAGTCATAAATTCAGACTCTAATACTAAATTAACGCTGTTACCTTCAACGATCAATTCAAAGCGCCTCAGCACATCATCAGTGCGTCGCTTTGATAAAGCTACGGCTAAGCGCAGGATCACTAACGCTCGTATTGCAAAGGTTGTGGTCGTAAAACTTTGTTTATATAAAGTATCGGTATTTGGATCAGTTTTATAATTAGTCACCAAAGCGATTAATAGTTTTCGTTCACTATTTGAAAAACCCGCTAAGTCAGTATTTTCTAAAATATATTGGGCATGCTTCTTATTGCCTTTATATTCCAATAACAGCCCAATTTCATGGAGTACACAAGCTGATTGTAATAAGTTGCCTACGTTAGTCGATAATTGCCATTGATTAGCAACTTGTGCAAATAATTTACCGGCAAGATTAGCGACACGATAAGCGTGGCGTTCATCAATACTAAAGCGCTGAATAAGCCCTATAACAGTACGTTGTCTAATACTCACATTACGCATGTTGGGCAATAACTCATAGAGGATACCTTCACGGATGGCACCACCGGCGAGTTGTACTTCATCTAACTGAAACACCATAAAAATAGCGGTTAATATTGCTAAGCCCGAAACAAAAACAGGTTTACGGTCACTATCAAGGCCAACAATATCAAGTTGTTCAATACTGTTACAAGCAACGACTTGCTGCTTTATCTCCAATAAGTTTGCTAGAGTAATTTGTTCAACTTTACCTTGTGCCGTTAATACTTCAGCAACAGCTTGTAGAGTGCCAGAAACACCTAAAGCACTGTCCCAACTAATATCAATGTAAGCTTGCGCTTGCGGTAATAAAATAGCTTTAGCTTTATCTAGGGCACGATTAAAGGCCTGTTCGCTGATCACACCTTGGGCAAAGAATTCATTATTAAAGGTAACGCAGCCCATATTAAGACTACATACTTTTTTTGCGTCAAAGCCACTACCAACAATAAGCTCGGTACTCGCGCCACCAATATCAATGACTAAGCGCTTATCAGCACTACAAGTAGTATGGGCAACACCTAGGTATATATTGTGTGCTTCTTCTTCACCAGAAATAAGCTCTATTTTATGACCTAAAATAGTTTCTGCCTTACTAATGAAATCGGCTGAATTTTTGGCGAGACGAAGCGTCGCAGTAGCAACTATTTTAATATTTTCGGTGGGTATATCTTGCAGGCGTTCAGCAAAAAAGCTTAAACATTCCCAACCACGGGCCATAGCCTTGTGGTCAAGAATATTGTCTTCGTTTAGACCAGATGCTAAACGCACCTTTCGCTTTACCTTATCAACCACCTGGACGCTATCTGCGACCAGTCGGCTAATAAGCATATGAAAGGAATTTGAACCTAAATCGATGACCGCGTAAAGCGGCTGTGAGCAAGAAGGGACACTTGCAAGCATTTAACTCTTCCTATCGGTTATGACTTGGACGGTTTTGCTGATTACGATTACCACCAGCAGAACGATTATTACGTCCACGATTGCCATTAGGTTGATGACGACGAGGTCGAGGTTTCGGCTTAGGCAAATCAGTTAATAAGGCATCACTGTCATATTTACTTACCGGTAAGCTGTGCTCAATATAATCTTCAATTGCGGGTAAGTTAAATACCGAATCTTCACAAGCAAAGCTAATCGCATGACCAGATGCACCAGCACGACCAGTACGGCCGATACGATGAACGTAATCTTCACAATCATCAGGTAAATCATAGTTAAACACGTAAGTTACACTTGGAATATGCAAGCCACGCGCGGCAACATCTGTTGCAACTAGGATATCTAAACTACCTTGAGTAAAACGTTCTAATATTTTATTACGTTTATTTTGTGGTACATCACCCGTTAATAAACCAACGCGAATACCATCGGCTTCAAGATGAGCATGGACACGCTCACATACATGTTTAGTGTTAGCAAAGACAATGGCTTTATCTGGCCACTCTTCTTCGATTAAGGTTTGCAATAAAGCCATTTTCACATCATTAGATGGGTAAAAAAGCTCTTCTGAAATACGTATATTGGTTTTTTGCTCTGGGGCAACTTCTACACTTACTGGATCATTCATATGTTCGAACGCAAGTTCTTTAACACGGAATGATAAAGTCGCAGAGAACAGCATATTTAAGCGTTCTTTAGGACCAGGCATACGGTCGAACATAAAACGGATATCTTTAATAAAGCCCAAATCGAACATGCGATCTGCTTCATCAAGTACTACAGCTTCGATATGCTCAAGCTTGTAAATACCTTGTTTAAGGTAGTCTATTAAGCGACCACAAGTACCGATTAATATATCGACACCTTTATCAAGGGTTTGGCGTTGACTTTCATAACCTTCACCACCGTAAACAACACCAAGGCGCAAGCCTGTGCTGGCAGCCATTTCTTTAGCATCTCTAGCTATTTGAATGGCAAGTTCACGAGTTGGCGCCATAATAATAGCGCGCGGCTGATTATGTTCCGGCTTAGGGTTCGTTAATAAATGATGGAAAGTCGCCGCAAGAAAGGCGATTGTTTTGCCTTCACCAGTATGTGCCTGACCAGCAATATCTTTACCTGTTAATAAAACGGGTAATGACTTTTCCTGAATTTCAGTACAATAGTGAAAGCCCATGGCATCTAGTCCGGTCACTACTGATTCAGCAAGACCTAGAGAAGAGAACTTAGTTTCGGTTAAATGTGTTTTTTTCATAGCCTGTAGAATAACAGGTTATTGGTATTGAATTAAGCAATATCTCAATATGATCGTATAAATAACTTATATATTTAAAACTGTTATAAGCTTTTTACTTGTATTGCTTGCAATACGACCCCATATTTATCAAAATTGCTACTTATTATGGCGACAGCCAATCTAACGGAGATACAAATGAGCGATAAAATTGTTCAACTAACAGACGACGGCTTTGATGCTGATGTAATTAATGCTACTGGCCCTGTACTGGTAGATTTTTGGGCTGAATGGTGTGGTCCATGTAAAATGATCGCGCCGATCTTATCTGAAATCGCTGAAGAATATGCCGGAAAAGTGACTGTTGGTAAATTAAACATTGACCAAAATTCAGGTACACCGCCTAAGTACGGTATCCGTGGTATCCCTACGCTACTATTGTTTAAAGACGGTGCAGTTGCAGACACTAAAGTCGGCGCATTATCTAAAAACCAATTAAAAGAATTTTTAGACGCAAATCTATAATTTCTTAAAAAGGTCAGTAGTTATAACAAATGCTGACCTTTTTACTTTTATTGTGCTTAAAAAAACGGCATAATGATGCTCAAGTCAATAGGCAGTTCCTTTACCTATTGTGAATTTAGTGCTAACTTAAACAGCACACACATCTTTATTCATAAACCAATTCGTTTTGACCAGCCTCTCGGCACGCTCAAAGCAATACAATACTAAGCAAAATACTTAATAAAAGCACAGACCCTATCAATATGAATTTAATCGAACTTAAAGCTCAATCTATTGGCGAACTAATCAAGCTAGCTGAAACTATGAAGCTTGAACACCTAGCCAGAACCCGCAAGCAAGACGTAATTTTCGCAATTTTAAAAGCCCATGCAAAAAGTGGAGAAGACATTTTTGGCGGCGGTGTATTAGAAATCTTACAAGATGGTTTTGGTTTCTTACGTTCTGCAGATTCATCTTATTTAGCCGGTCCTGATGATATTTATATATCGCCAAGTCAAATTAGACGCTTTAGTTTAAGAACGGGTGACAGTGTTGTTGGTAAAATTCGTCCACCGAAAGAAGGTGAACGCTACTTTGCTTTATTAAAAGTTAGTGAAGTTAACTTTGATAGACCTGAAAATTCTCGCAATAAAATATTATTCGAAAACCTTACACCAATTCATCCAACTGACCGTTTAATAATGGAACGTGGTAATGGTAGTACTGAAGATATTACTGCTCGTATACTAGATTTAGCTTCACCAATTGGTAAAGGTCAACGTGGTTTAATCGTTGCTCCGCCAAAAGCAGGTAAAACGCTATTACTACAAAACATTGCGCAAAGTATTGCCCATAACCACCCAGAATGTGAGTTAATGGTATTGCTTATTGATGAGCGTCCGGAAGAAGTTACCGAGATGCAACGCCTGGTTAAAGGTGAAGTTATTGCTTCAACATTTGATGAGCCAGCCAGTCGCCACGTGCAAGTTGCAGAAATGGTTATCGAAAAAGCCAAGCGCTTAACAGAACATAAAAAAGACGTAGTGATTTTACTCGATTCAATTACTCGTTTAGCTCGTGCTTACAACACTGTAATTCCTTCGTCAGGTAAAATACTTACCGGTGGTGTTGATGCTAACGCCCTACACCGTCCAAAACGTTTTTTTGGTGCTGCACGTAACATTGAAGAAGGTGGTAGTTTAACAATTATCGCTACCGCTCTTGTTGATACTGGTTCTAAAATGGATGAAGTTATTTACGAAGAGTTTAAAGGTACAGGTAATATGGAATTACACCTTTCACGTAAAATCGCTGAAAAACGTGTATTCCCTGCGATTCACTTTAACCGCAGTGGTACTCGTCGTGAAGAACTTCTTACTAAGCAAGACGAACTACAGAAAATGTGGATATTACGTAAAATCGTCCATGAGATGGGCGAAATTGACGCAATGGAATTC
>JBFONS010000022.1:0-20813 GCA_040779355.1 Colwelliaceae bacterium BS250
GGTAGTGTGGGGTTTCCCCATGTGAGAGTAGGTCATTGCTAGACTCCCATTTAAAGAAAGGCTATCCTAACGGATAGCCTTTTTTGCTTTAAATTTCCGGCGCATGACCAGTAGGTCACCGTTCATTGCCATCCATGGCATCACGGCATTTGAACATCCATGTTCTGCATTGCTAGACTCCCATTCTTACGTTCCATGGCATCCATGCCACCACGATATTAGTACATCCTATACGTCAAAAGCCCTTTGCTCGACAATTGCTCCTGCATTGTTCTACCTAAGCACATCCATGTGCAAGTAACGCAAAGGGCTTTTTTTATTTAACAAATAAATATAAATCATCGCACGCTTCAGGCAGTCCCTGATGTCACTAAACTCCTCAGCTATGATCTTTGCCAATGCTAATGTGAACTTTAAGCCTCTATTAAAAGAGAACACAATTAAATTAAATAATATCAACTTGAAATCAAGCATGTAGCTAGCTCAAAAGTAGTATCAAACTAAAATAAAGAATAAACACATAAAGATAATTAGCTCTCATTGTAAGTACAATATTGCAAAACCTTTATTTTTAACAAATCTTAAACTAAAATTTTTGTTGAATGTTATTTATACAGACAAAAATTTTTTCTCGACTGAATTAATCACTAATAACTGGGTTAACCATGCATCTAAATAATTGTTTAAGATTACTTACTGTATCATTTAATTTAGGTCATTTTTTTAAAGTATTCTTAGTCATTAGTATATTGTCATTGACCGGTTGTGATCATGACGATGATGATAAAGATGAGATCCAGGACACTAATATTACCGCTAATGCTGGTGTTGATCAGCAAATAACCCCGCAAGTAATTGTTACTTTACCTGGCTCTGGGTTAACAGATACCGGAACCATTAGCAGTTATGCCTGGACTCAAACCTCAGGTGACACTGTAACACTTTTAAATTCAGACAATGCCACAGCAAGTTTTACCAGCCCAAGTAATCTAATCGATAATGTTTTAACTTTTGAATTAACCGTCACCGACTCAGAAAGCAATTTTGCTACCGATACCGTGGATATTACCGTTCAGGTTGAAGATGGTGGCGGCACAACTCCTCCGACAGCAGTAGCTGGTTCCGATAAAATCGCAATGTATGGCGACGTTGTTAATTTATTTGGTCTAGGTACAGACTCAGATGGCAGTATTGTAAGTTATCAGTGGCAGCAAGTTTCTGGCACCGCCGTTTCCTTAATTAATCCAACTTTTCCTACAACCAAATTTACGGTTCCTGATATAGATCCAACAGATTTAGTGTTTGAATTAACTATTACTGATAATGATGGGCTAACTGCAACAGATATCGTAACTGTTTCTATTCAGGCCGAAGTTGTTCAGCCTCCCTTAGATGGTGCAGCTTTATTTGAGAGTGATTGTGGTGGTTGTCATATGGGCAATAGCTTGGGCTCTGGTACTTCAGGTCCTGATTTAACAAGCTATACCTTCGAGCAGTTAACCGCTCGTCAAGATATGGTTGGGCATTTAACTGATCCAGAAGTTCAAGCGATTGCAGATGCCTTGGTAGCTGAAGAAATTGATGGATCAGCTTTATTTGAAAGTGATTGTGGTGGTTGTCATATGGGCAATGGCTTGGGCTCTGGTACTTCAGGTCCTGATTTAACAAGCTATACCTTCGAGCAGTTAACCGCTCGTCCAGATATGGTTGGGCATTTAACTGATCCAGAAGTTCAAGCGATTGCAGATGCCTTGATACCAGAAATAATTGATGGGGTGCAGGTGTTTACTGATACTTGCGGTGGGTGCCATACCGCCAATGGATTGGGCTCAGGTAGCTCCGATAAAACTAATCGTAATGTTGAACAAATAGTAAATGCAAGTATGACACAGGGGTTGTCCGATCTAGAATTGGCCGCAGTTGAAGAAGCAATAACCAGTCAACCACTATTATTCGATGATAATTGTAGCGGTTGTCATAGCCGGGCAGATAAGGCGAATCGAAGTGCTGCAGAAATTGCCAACGCCATTGCGACTGTTGGTTCAATGATGACGGCTAGCTTAGAGATATTAAACGATAGGCAGCTTGGTGTTATTGCTGATGAGTTATTAGATGGTGCTGATTTATTCAGTAATACTTGCGGTGGTTGTCATACAGCTAACGGCTTAGGTAGTGGTAGCTCTGACAAAACCAATCGTAATATTGAGCAAATTAAAAATGCAAGTATGACTCAAGGGCTGACAGATATTCAATTACAAGCGGTTGAAGAAGCAATAACCAGTCAACCACTATTATTCGATGATAATTGTAGCGGTTGTCATAGCCGGGCAGATAAGGCGAATCGAAGTGCTGCAGAAATTGCCAGCGCCATTGCGACTGTTGGTTCAATGATGACGGCTAGCTTAGAGATATTAAACGATAGGCAGCTTGGTGTGATTTCTAATGAACTTATCGATGGCGCAGTCTTATTTACGGTTAACTGTAGTGGGTGCCATAGCAAGGCTGAAAAAGCCAATGCGACAGCTGAGGATATCAGCGGAGCAATTGCTGGGGACCTGGGTGGTATGGGACAGTTTGCAGACTTTAACGATGCTCAAATTCAAGCAATAGCCGATGCACTCTTATCAACACCATAATGAATAAAAATAAAGGTAATAATCAATGCTAGATTTTATGGAATGGATTTTTGACTTACTCGAACCTTTTGGTTTGGTGATCGTAATATTTGCCATTGTGGTTGTGTTAGTGATTATTGCGTTTATTGTTTCGCGATTTTTCAATAAAACCGCCGCTTATACCAGCTTCTTCCTGATCACCGTGGGTATCTTTGTTGGTGTCGGTAGTGTTGTTGGTTTTGAAGTAGGCATGGGCTTAACCAATACCGAAGCGTTTTGTACAGGCTGTCACTCACAACCTGGTGCAACAGCTGAAACCTACCATACATCTACTCATTACAAGAATAAAACCGGTGTTCGTCCCATGTGTTCTGATTGTCATGTACCGGTTGAGTTTGGCAATAAAATGTGGCGAAAAATTCTCGCATCTCGTGAATTATGGTCATATTTTTCTGGTGAGCTAGATACAACTGAACAATATTTTTCAAAAGTTAAACACATGCGTGATAAAGAAATCGCTCGATTAAAGGCGAATGATTCTCAAGAGTGCCGAAACTGCCATGAAGTTTCGCAAATGGTGTTTGAATTACAAACGGCTAAAGCACAAGAGTTTCACGCAGTGATGAAAAATGAAGGGAAAACTTGTATCGATTGTCATCAAGGCTTAACTCATATGTCGCCTG
Organism: Colwelliaceae bacterium BS250; assembly: GCA_040779355.1. Classification (GTDB taxonomy): domain Bacteria; phylum Pseudomonadota; class Gammaproteobacteria; order Enterobacterales; family Alteromonadaceae; genus Thalassotalea_A. The sequence continues at coordinate 3,299 of JBFONS010000022.1, forward strand.
AGGTGGAAAAAATAGTTGAGCAGGGAGACGCACATTGATTTTTGGTTTGGAGAAAGGAAATATGCAACAAAATACGGTGTTTACATTGCCTGTCGCAGTTATGTTGGTATTGGCTTTGCTAAGTATATTTGTAACTAGTAATGTTAATGCGCAACAAATATCGGCAAAAATTGAATGTACCAGTTGTCATGATCCCGAGGTGAACCCTAAGATTAAATCGATGCATAATAGTAAGCATTGGGATGAGATGATAAAAGAATCGCCAGTGAATAATGAAGGCTGTGTCGCTTGTCATGGTGATAGTCAAACGCATGCTTCAACCCCAACCAAAATACAACCTAGAACAAGTTATGGACCAAGATGGACTAGTTCTATTGATCAACAAAATAATACTTGTTTAAACTGTCATGAAAAAACTGCAACACATAAAGAATGGCGAGCTGGAAAGCATGCAGCCAAAGAGGTTACCTGTGTAACATGTCACGATGTTCATGTAGAACTTGACCCTGTACGAGTAGATGAAACTCAAGCAGAAGTGTGTACTGTTTGCCATAAAGTTCAAAAAAATGGTATGCATCATTTTAAAGATAAAATTGATCAAAACCCGAAATGTTCAACGTGTCATAACCCCCACGCTAATCCAGCACCGCAATTAATGATGCTAGAAAATAGATCACTAGGTTGTCGTAATTGCCATGACTTTAAAGAAATGCAACTGAGTAGCGAAGTTAGCCATAAAGCGAAAAATTATCACCTTGTAATGCAGCATAAGGATAGAACCTGTGTTGACTGTCATCTTGGAGTTGCTCATGTTGATAAAGACAATTTTGCTAAATTGCGTGAAGGCGGTTTAACGTCAATGCTGGTTGATCTATTCCACCCAGGACAATCAGACGGTGACTGGCTACTAGAAGAACACCCCGGTGCGCAAGCACTACGTCAAGGTAGAAATTGCCGTCAATGCCATTTAGGTGAAGCTAAAGAGCTTGGTAAAGCACTTGCACCTAAAGATGTTATTGCCAGTATAGAGTCTACAGTGTCGGTTAAAAAAGTGGCATCATCAGTGCAATTCACTATTACTTGGCAAGGCAGTGAAAATGATACTAGTCTTGCATTAATGTATGACAATGGCCAAGTTAATGCCTTTGCTAAAGGTGGTTGCTGGGCATCTTGCCATGGTGATTTACCAGGCATGAGCCGAGATAGAGAACTTGAAAAGAGCAAATATTTGTTAAGCTCACTAAAACAACAATATAGCGTAGGCTTTTCTAGTGTTAAACATGATCAAAAAACACTTGATAAAATGATTGCTAGCGGTGAGTTTGTTGAATTATGGCGAGTTAATTTAAGTAAAGGTAAATTTGATAATCTACAGCGGTTTAGAGTTTTAGGTGAGCGTAAAGAAACCGACCTTGGACAATTATCGGCTAGCGCAAACTTTGCTAATGGTATGTGGACAGTTGTCATTAACAAAGCAATAGATGATGCAGTGAAACCACTTATTGCGGGTAATGACATTACTTTTGGTATAGCCATTCATTTAGACAGCAAATCAGGTGCACAGCATAAAGTTTCATTGCCATTGACCATTTCGTCTGATGGTATCGATACAGATTTTATTTTAAAGTAGTAAGTTTCAAGGAAAGTTAAAGCGTGAGCAAAAAAATAAAAATCGTTAAAGCTTTGGATGGTGGCCTAATTAGTATGTTAGTAGCCATGCTTATGGTATTTACTATCACAAGTGTGTTGGCAGCAGAGCAAGCTGAAACTGCTGTAGAGGCTAATTGCTTGGGGTGTCATCAAGAAACACAGGGAACCCCTATTCATGCCATTTGGCAAACACCGCATGGCAAGATATTGGGTAAGAGTAATCAAACATGTGTTGCCTGTCATGGCCCTAGTTTAGAGCATGGCAAGGTGCCAAGAGATAATTCTCCAAGTTTAAGCTTTGGTCCTAAATGGCCAAGTAAATACAATGAGCAATCTGCTGTGTGTTTAGGCTGTCATGAAAAAGGAAATCAATTGATGTGGTTAAGTGGAGTACATAATGATGAAGAATTATCATGCTTGTCATGCCATAACATCCACGCCAGAATCGACGATGTTCTGGTTAGATTAGAGCAATCAGAAACCTGTTTCACTTGCCATAAATCAGTACAAGCATCTGCCCATATGCCTTCTAGTCACCCGATTTTAGAAGGTAAAACAACGTGTGTCGATTGCCATAACCCGCACGGTAATATTAGTGAATATTCCTTAAATGAACCTACAGTAAATGATACCTGTTTTTCATGTCATGCCGAAAAACGAGGGCCATTTTTATTTGAACATGCCCCTGTTGCAGAAGAGTGTACTATTTGCCATAAACCACATGGTTCAGTTAATGCCAGTTTATTGAAAACACGCGGACCTTTTTTATGTCAGCAATGCCATTCAGCAGCATTTCACCCAAGCGTACAACATGATGGTAGTGGTCTTGCAAATACTGGCCAAGGCTCTGAGTTTTTACTAGGAAAAAATTGTTTAAACTGTCACTCCCAAATTCATGGTTCTAATCATCCTTCTGGTTCAAGGTTAACAAGGTAGTAATGGTATGGACAAAAACGAATGGAGGTCTACTTATTTACTCACATTAAGCTTATTAAGCATTAATAGTTATGCTGAACAGGCAAGTGAAGAAGATCCATTCGCGTTTTTAGCAGAAGAAAAATATCAACCTAAAGCTTTACCTGAAGAAAGTAAGCAAGATAACGCTGGAGCTAAAGCGGATGAAGAAGAGGAAGATCCCTTCGCATTTTTAGCAGAAGAAAAATATCAACCTAAGGCTTTACCTGAAGAAAGTAAGCAAGTTAACGCTAAAGCGAATGAAGAAGAGGAAGACCCATTTGCTTTTTTAGCTGAAGAAAAATATCAGCCTAAAATAATAGTGCAAGAAGTGAAATCATCAGGCTTTGTTCAAGTAGATGTACTAAATGTAAGTGATGACACTTTTAGTTTTGGTCGATATAACGGCTTAAGCGAAGAGGGCACACATGTAAATTTATCTGGCTACTATAGAGATTTTAATAGCGCTTATTCATTTGTTGATTATTGGCAAGTTGATGCACAAAACCTAGCGTTAGATAATCGTGAACTCAGCTTTAAAATAGGGCAAGTAAGAGCCTATAACGTAGAGTTTAATTTTAACCAAATACAACAAATAAATAATTTCACCGGTTTAACCCCATATACAAATATTGATGGGTTATTTACCTTGCCGAATAGTTGGGTAGCCGCGCAAACAACAGATGGCATGACAGAATTTAACGCTTCGGCAAGCTCATTTGAGCAAACCTTGGAGCGTGAGCAACTAAACTTAGAATACTCGCAGTACTTTGGTAAAAATTGGTTTCTAACCTCTGATTTCAGCACTGAAGAAAAGACAGGTACAAAAACGACAGGTGCGGCGTTTTATGCAAATGTGCAAAATGGTCACTCAGTAATTTTACCGCAAGATATTGATCAAACCACCAATAAAATGGAATTTTCGATAGCCTATAATCAATCAAATTATTCAGTAAAAACAGATTATCTATTTTCTCAGTTTGAGAATGATAAATCATCGCTTACTTGGCAAAACCCATACTCATCGTTAATAGGACCTAATGTTGCGTATCCAGATGGTTCTGGTCAAATAGGAGTTGCTCCAGACAACGATTTTCATCAAATCAGAGTCTTAGGTCATTATATTCACTCTCCAAAATTGCGTTTTATTGCTGATACTTCTTATTCGTTAGCAAGCCAAGATGATAACTATTTGCCTTATACGATAAATAGCCAACTTACGGGAGGTGTGTTACCACGCACAAGCTTAGATGGTGAAGTTGTTACTATCACAGCAAAAGCATCTGCGTTTTATCGTTTTTCAAACACTCTAAATTTTAAGGGTGTATATCGATATAGCGAACGTGATAATCAAAGCCCAAGAGATGCGTATCAAGTTGTAGTTGCCGATACTTGGGCACCAACTGATGAAAAGTTTAGGCATTACAATGCCGCTCATAGTAAAAACTCCAACTTTTTTGAATTAACAACAAACTATCGATTGCCAAGTCGTAGCAAAGTTTCCTTAATTTATGCTTATGAAGAAATTGATCGTTATAACTATGCGGTTAACAGTACTATTGAAAATACCATTAAATTAAAATTGAGAGCGCATTCTGTAAACAATCTAGCAAGTAGGTTTGAATTAGGCTTTAAAGATAGATCTGCTTCTTTATATCGCTGGGATCGTTCTTATTTTTCATTGTTTGATGCCCAGCTGATTAACCAAACACCAGAAAATCAACGATATACTAATCATCCATTATTGAGCCAACACTATTTATCAAATCGTGAACAAATGAGTGGCAAGGCTAATTTCAGCTATCCGATAGAAGATAATATTCACGCTAATTTAGATCTTAGCTATAAAGAAAATGAATATGACAAATCAACTTTAGGGCTAACTAACGACAAATCATTTTTAAGCTCCTTAAATGGTGTTTGGATTTATTCCAACACAATTAATTTTTCAAGTTACTTAACATATGACAGTTATGAATTTAAACAAGCTGGTCGGGAATTTACCGGTGGCTATGAAAAAAGTGCTTTTGAGCAATATGCACCATTACCGCAAGCAAGTGACAGTGCCAGAAATTGGCAGGTAAAACCAGAAGATAGCACCATTTCTCTCGGTTTATCAGCGCATTGGGATTACATGCCTAAAACTATTGAAATGGACTTCGATTATAGGTTAAGTGATTCAACCAGTAAAAACGACAATTTTTCATCGGGTGGAGCTGCCGACTTAACCAATTTAGGATTACCCGATGCGAGCAGTAAAGAGCATCATTTTGAATTTAATACCTTATATCATTATAAACCTAATATGAGCTTTTCTTTTAGCTATCAGTATTACCGCTTTAGTGGCAAAAATTGGGCATATGATCAGGTAAATCCAAATTCAATTGCGAAAGTTTTAGGTACAGGTCAACGCTCGGCTAATGACCAATTACATGTGTTTCAACTTTCTTTTAAGTATCAAATTGAATAGGGCTTTTGAGGTGAACAATGTTTAGGAAAACTACATTTTTAGTCATTATATCTTTGCTAGCAAGTCTAGTTCTTTCTGGTTGTGATGGTGATACCGGTGGTGACAGGGCTGAAGGCGTGGATTCAACTCCACCGCCTGCAAGTGGTTTACCACCCATTACGCCACCGCCAACACCTTTACCGCCGCCAAGTAATGGATTAATTGAATCGGCTGATATTAGTGAAGACGATACCATTACAGCGGGTTTTACGGGCGTTGTTATTGAACAAAGCTTAACGCTAACATTTAATTTAATGGTAAATGGTAATACTCAAATTGTTGATTTAGGTTCGAGTAATGCCAGATTTACTCTAGCCAAGTTAATACCAAATTTAGGTGACTCTCAAGGTCAAAGCTGGAGCAGTTATTTTGTGACTTCAGAAGACCCTATTTGTCGTAGCCAGACAGATCTAGACGATAGTAACAATGGTTGCACAACTTTCACTGAAGAAACTGCTCCTGAGTTAATTGCTGATACCGCCAAAAAAGTACAGAGTGAATTTGCTAGCGGAAAAGTTGCGTTAACGCAGGCAACTTCTGATAACAATGGCCAATTTGAAAATAATGGCGATGGTACGTGGAATTATACATTCCCATTTCAGTTCGCAGATGTAGCAACACTAACAGAGGTTCATAGAAGCTGTATTCAGTTCAGCTTTAATGCTGAGGTTAAAAATATCTGTGTTGATTTTGTACCTGCTGAAGTTGCTAGTGCAACTGATGGTATTGCCGGTACATCTTTGTCCGACGCCTTTTATCAAACTCATAGTGCACGTCAAATTGTTACTGAAGAAACTTGTAATACTTGTCATGACAAATTAGCAATTCATGGTGGTGGAAGAACGCAAACAGATTATTGTGTTACCTGTCATAACCCTGATACAAATGATAGTAACAGCGGTAACTCAGTCGACTTTAAGCAAATGGTTCATAAAATTCATTTTGGCCGAAATTTGCAAAATTTTGTTGATGATGGCGTACCGTATGTCATTTGGGGGTATAGAAATGGAGAGCATGATTACTCTACGACCAGTTACCCGCAAGAAGTCATTAATTGTAGTCGTTGTCATGCCGGTGAAGAAGATGTTTTGTTTTCACAAACTCAAATGATCCCTGAGCCCACAGCACTAATAACTGAAGATGGTCATAGTTGGGTAGCGAGCCCCACAAAGCACGCTTGTGAATCTTGCCATGAAAAATTATTTACCGAGGGTATTAGGCTTAATGGAGATGAATTTACTTTACATGTTTCTTATACCGAGGGCACTAATTGCGCAGGTTGTCATGCCGATTTAGGCACTGAAACACCTGATGGTAAACAAGCTAATCAAGCTCATCGAAATAGCGCAATTGAAAAAGCATTATCCTATGCGATGAATATCGAAAGCGTAATTAATACAGGTCCAGGTGAAAGCCCAGTGGTAACATTCAATGTCACTGAAAATGGTACGCCAATAGATATAAAAACATTTGATGGAAAAATAAGAGTCGGTGTTGCCTGGGATGCTGCCAGTGATTTTGACAACGAAGGGTTAGCGGGGTTTGATGCACTAAATATTGAAATTGATGCGATTGTCGAAAGTATCTTAAAAGCGGATTCCAATAACAGTTTTGTTTTAGATATAGGTCTCGTTGATTTAACACCAAAAACAATACCAGAGGGCCAAGAAACTATTGCGGTATTAATGCTTGGTCATGCAAACGGTCCGAACACAACTGTGAATAACTTTGATGATATTAGCCCTATCAAAAGTCCAATCGAGTTTTTTGCAAGCAGTGCCGCTGTTGTAACGCCAAGAAGAAGTGTGGTGTCTATTGATAAATGTAACAGTTGTCATAACCGATTTTCTATGGTTGAAAAAGGTCATGTTAACTTCCATGCAGTACCGAGTGGTGAACCATTAGTATGTGCATCTTGTCATGGTGCCAGTCTTGGCTTTGGTGAATATGCAGATTTTAGATACCTTATTCACGGCGTTCACGCTACAGATATAAGAGAAGAGCCATATCGCGGTGAACTTTCTGAAAACATTCATTTTCCAGGTGATTTAGCTAATTGTGATACTTGTCATATTGAAGGCACAACGCAATTGCCGTTAGCATTTAATACACCAATATTCACTGGTATTACCGGTCAATATACAACGCCTACAGCAACAACATGTAGTTCTTGTCATGACTCATCAGAAGCTCAAACGCATATGATTTCAACCGGGGGAGCAAAGTTTAACGATAGTTATGATTTAGTACAAAGCACTACTGAGAGCTGTGCATTCTGTCATGGCCCAGGTGAAGCTGCTGACGTTGAAATGGTCCATAAACGATAGGGTGGTAGTTGAATATGCGAATGGCTAGATATAAAAAATTATCACTACAGTTTATTATTGTAATGCTTTCTGCATGCTTAACTATAGCTTGCGGAGGAGACAGTGGAGACAGTTCTGCAATAGATAGTACTAGCCAAGACATAACTCAGCAAACTGAGGTAGAAGAAATTACGCCAGGTAATTTTATAACCTCTGCAACCGTAGAGTCAGGCAAATTAACCCTACAATTTCAACTTTTTAACGCTGACAGTACACCAATTACCACGGTTATTGCCGACGATGTGCAATTTACAGTGGCTAAGTTAATTATTGGTGCTGAAGGAAACTTAACCGGCAACTGGCAATCTTATATTAATAAAATTGAATCCCCTGGAGTAGGAGCCGGCACAGAAGCAAAATTACAGGCAACAACAGAAAAAGCAGTCGTTGGCAGTTTTGTTAATTTTGATAATGGTGTTTATCAATATACGTTTAGCCAACCGCTTGAAACCAGTAACCAAACACTTTTGCAGCAAGCTAAAGTTGAAGGGTTAAATATAAGCTACCAAGAAAATTTTACCCATAGAGTAGGATTACAAATTGCTAATTTAGATGGTGCTGTCAATGTCACGTTTGATTGGGTACCCATTACAGGAAAAACACAATACGATGGTATTTTCAGCCAACACATAGTTGCAACAGAAAACTGTAATACTTGTCACGGACAATTAGCTATGCACGGCGGCGGCCGTGTAGAAGTAGATTACTGCGTAACTTGTCATAACCCAGGCAGTACCGATGCGAATAGCGGTAATACCATTAATTTTAAAAACATGATCCATAAAATTCACCGTGGTAAAGACTTACCTTCTGTGCAAGCCGGCGACCCTTATCAAATTTATGGTTATCAAGATTCACTGCATGATTATAGCGGGGTTAGTTTTCCAAACGACATCCTTGAATGTGCTCAATGTCATGCAGGCGGAGCTACAGCAATTGCAGGTGTTGCTGTAACTCAAAGTGGCGATAATTGGCGAGAAGTAGTTACTATGCAAGCTTGTGGCTCTTGTCATGATGACTTAGATTTTAGTCAGCATATGGGGGGGCAAGTAGACAATAGCAACTGTAGAAGTTGTCATCAAAACTCTGCGATTGCCGGCTCTATCGAAGACAAGCATAGAAATGTGCTGGCTGAAGCTAAATCCCAATTTGTTGCAACTATATTAAACGTTACTCAAACTGCGCCAGGGGAGTTTCCTTTAATACAATTCAACATAAGCAACCCAGAAGATAATAATGACTTATATGATATTTTAAATGATGAAGAGTTTACCAATGCAAATAGTTCATTAGCAATTGATATTGCCTGGTCGACATCTGATTATACGAATGCAGGTAACCAAGGGGATAATGCCAGTGCAGTACAAGTTAACGCTTTAACCGAAGCGATAGCCGCAGGTGATGGTAGCTTTAAGGTAACATCTAGTGTTGCGATACCAGATGGCACTTTAGCACCTTTGATTGCAGCGACAGGAAGTGGATCAGTTAATATTGAAGGCCATCCAGTAATTAATTTGGGTGATGCTAACAATCCTGACTTTCAAAGCGTACCACTAACCAACGTAGTGAGCTATTTTGCGATAACTGACTCAGCACCAGTAGCCCGTAGAAAAGTGGTAGATTTAACTAATTGCTTTGGTTGCCATAGTGAACTTTCTTTGCATGGTAGCAACCGTAACGATAATCTTGAAACTTGTGTAATGTGTCATAATCCACGTAATACTGATAAGCGCGTTAGAGCCATTGCATCGACTCCTCCAACGGATGGTAAAGTAGAAGAGTCGATAGATTTTAAAACTATGATCCATGGAATTCATGGTTCGAATAAACGTGAAAAACCATTGCAGATAGTTGGCTATAAAGGTTTTTCTACTCATATTTATGATGGTACTTTTCCTGGTGAAGTAGGAAACTGTACTATTTGTCATAGTGAAGGCACTTACACCTTACCACTTGCCGATGGCGTTTTAGCCACAACAAATGACACTGGTGACGACATAGCAAACCCAAATGATGACATCGTTACTTCACCAACAGCAGCCGTCTGCAGTTCTTGTCATGATAGTGATTTAGTGAAAGGTCATATGGAATCAAACGGTGGTAGCTTTTCGACTACTCAAAGTGATATTGATGATGGTGTGATTATAGAACAATGTCAGTTCTGCCATGGTTCCGGAGCACCATACGATGTTAAGGAAGTTCATCCAATAAGTAATTAAGTGCTTATTCTATTATGGGTATTAGATGACAGTAGGCAATATGCCATAGCAGGTTAAAGTATATAAATTTTAGGTATAAAGGTCACTTTTTAGTGACCTTTTTTAGTATTAAAACGATTAGTTTTGGGACGATAGCATGACCTCTCGCACTAATACTGCATTGAGTACCGTTTTTTCAGCATAACTTAATAATCATCACTCAGGTATTGCGCACCTCTATCCGAATAAATGATGAGTCATTACTGAGTTTCTAGCAACTACAGCCATCCCTAAAGTGTTCATCGCGATGTATAGGTTTTTATCCATGGTTTGATGCCAATAAAAAGATTAATAAATATTAACTTTGTTAAAACTACGACCACCGGAATCACAATCAGGGAGCTTTTTGTATTTCCTTTGAAATTAAGATGTAAAACACTATGCCTTAATAGCGCGGGGATCCTATTGTGCTTCACTGTTAATATTAAAGAACCACATACTACTTTATCTAAGTTAATGGCTAAGCGGTTTTAACTGTTTAGGGGTAATTTTCCCTCTGCAGGGAATTACACTTTCCCTCTAGAGGGATATATATTGTTAAAGCTAATTACATACCAATAAAATCAACGACTTGCATTACAGTCACGGTAAAAAACGTCTAAAACCGCCAATAAGTTAACTGCTATTCAGCATGAGTTTTTAGGGCTTTTTCCATAATTGAAGTGATATACCTCTTTCTACAGGCAAGGTAAACAACTTAACAAAACTCGTCAAAAATCATGTGAATTTGATACAACCGACTAGGTTTCACCTTTATTTCACACAGAGACGAATACACTTTCATTTTAATATCCAACCAGGCAAAAATATAATGAAGAAGTATTGCTTATTACTGATCTGTTTTGGGGCAGTTTTTAACGTTACTGCCGCCGAAAATACAACAGCCGAACTTGCATCATTCAAGGATAAAGTGAATGGCGCTATTATAAAATTTGAAAATACCAATAAAGAACTTTGGTCTTATAAAATTTCTCGCTATGAAGACGAGGAAGGTGATATATCAAGCAGTATTGAACAACATTTACCACAAGCAAGTGAACCATGGCTTCTTAGGCAAATTAACGGCCAACTACCGACAAAAAAACAAATTAAAAAGTTTGCTAAAAAAAAACAAGAGCAAGGAAACGTTGAGAATCAGGGCACGAATTTGCAACTGCCGTTACGAAAGCTAATTAATCAAGAAAACCTGTCTTTAGTATTCAATGACGATAAACATATTGTTATGGCATTTAACGTTTATATCAAAAAATTGGGGCAAGATGCGATTGGTAAACTACAAGGAAAGTTAGTCTATCAAAAAGAAAAACAATTCATTGAAAAAATAACTGTTTGGAATAACGCAGAATTTTCGCCTATGTTCACTGCCAATATTACCGACTTATCCATAACGTTTACTTTTGTAGATATTAACGGAGCAGTACTCGTCAAGCAAAATGAAATGAAGATGAAAGGTAGCTTTGCTTACTTCACCGAAATTAACGAAACCTCCGTAGATAACTTTTCAGATTATTTATATCAAGGTGAGCAGATACAATAAACACCACCTAATAACACGACCATTTCACACTGATTTCACAAGTGGGTAGTTAAACTAGTTTTAAAATTAAAGAGGTACAGTTCATGCTAAATAAATATCCACGGATCAAAATAACCTTAATCAGCCTTTTGAGTTTGATTATTTTACTCGTGGCTTTCGTGTTTTGGATACGGAGTGTTATCCCTTCAAACGCCAATCGCCAAGACCTTACGATTACCAAGCCTCAAGATCTTGTTTATCTATCACAAGGAATAAAGACACATCGTGGCAAAATACTTGCCGTGGTTACAAGTACCGACGTTATGGGGGCTAGTGGCAAAGATACCGGATATGAATTAACCGAATTGGCTCGTGCCTATTATGTTTTTAACGCCAATGGTTTTGAGGTTGATATTGCTAGCCCTAAAGGTGGTAAGCCTCCTGTGGTGATAGATGGCGATGATATGGGCAAATTCGATTATGCTTTCCTAAATGATACCGTCGCACAGACAAAAGTTGATAATAGCATTGCAATGGCAGATGTCGATACGAGCCAGTATCAGGCCGTTTATTTCGTAGGTGGAAAGGGTGCAATGTTTGATTTTCCAGAAAACGCAGAGATCAAATCATTAATCAGTGAATACTATCAATCCGGCAAAGTAGTTGGCGCTGTATGTCATGGACCGGCTGCACTTGTAAACGTTACCTTAGATGATGGCTCCGCATTATTAGCCAATAAAACAGTGTCTAGTTTTACCAACGATGAAGAGCTGCTATTAATTCCTGATGCTAAAAACGTATTTCCATTCTTATTGCAAAATAAATTAATTGAACAAGGTGCAAACTTTGATGCAGGTCATGTGTATTTGGATAACATGGTGCAAGATGGCAATTTAATCACTGGGCAAAACCCTTGGTCTGTATGGTCAGTCGCAGAATCTATGATTGAACAATTAGGTTATCACCCCGTTAAACGTCAGATCACGGCTGAAGAAAACAGTATCAGTATAATAACAACCTACGAAGACGAAGGAATTCAACAAGCTAAAGCGAAAATTACAGCGATGTTATCTAATGAAGAGCAATCATTTGATAGAATTTTATTCGCTGTGCACACTGTTGTTTATGCTATGCAATGGGAACTCGGCAAGTCTATTGACATGTTACGTTTACTTTCTTTTGCTGATAATGATTAGTAGTCAAATTTTAAAAGAGAAAAGTAATGAAATATAGCCAAGTCTTTATAATCACATTAACACTGTTGAGCTTAACTGGGTGCGGTTTTACCAATATGCTTCGTATTAGAAATGCCAATGATGATATTGTGCCACTATGGAAAAACAATCAAACTCAAGCTGATTTAGTAACCCATTATATTGGCGTAAAACCCTATGTGGAAGTTTCAATTAATGGCATTGATGGTTTTAAGTTTTTACTTGATACTGGTGCTACATTTAGTATGTTGAATGACAGCAAAAAAGTTAACAGGCTTAATCTAGAAAAGGGCTATTCATTACCAATACACGGTTGGGGGGATGATGAACCCTCAACTGGATATCAAACAAAGGCAAACACAGTAAGCTTGACCGGGGTTGATTCTAGTGTTGGCTTTAGGGATGTTACGTTTGCTTATATCCCCCTAGCTGGCAGTAAATACTTCCTAGATCAAGACGAGCTTATTTATGATGGAGTATTGGGGCACGATTTTTTACATCACTTTAGTTGGACGTTTGATAAGCAACTAAACAAAATAAGTATCAGTACAGCACCTTATAAAACGGCTTATAAAGACATGGGCAAAGTAACAACCCTACCTTTTGATACTTTTTTAAGTAAACTTAGAGTTGCAAGTGAAATAAATTTTGGTCAAGGCCAAATCATTAAGCAAGAATTAATAATAGACACCGGAAGTCGATATGACGTAAAAGTAGATGCAGCTTATATTCACAATGAAGATATAGAGTTACCATCTGCACAGATCACCGCTGCCGATTTTGGTTTAAGCGGGCAGACAATTCATCCACGAGTGACAGTTCCTAAAGTTCGCCTGGGTGACTTAGCGTTTACCAATGTGAAAACTAATGTGATTGGCGATATCGATGGTGACGGAGATGATTGGTGGATTGTCGGTAGTGGGCTGTTAAGTCAATTCAAAACCGTGATTGATTATCACTCATCGAAAATTCATATTATTGCTTATGAAGATGCAACGTATAAAAGTTCATATAATCTGCTCGGCCTTGAGCTCAGAGATTTACAAAATGGTCACTTTATTGTCAGGTATGTTTTTCCTCAGATGGCAAGTTATGCATTTGATATAAAAAAGGGCGACATTATTAGCAAAATTGATGGCAAACGCACTAAAAATATTAGCCTTGCAAACTGGTTATCCATTAGTGATCAGGCTGGAAGCCATTTGATTTGTAGGGTCAGGGAGCAAGAAAAATGTTTTACGATTGTATCGAAAGAAATAGCCGGTTATTCGGATAATTAATACTCTATTTCATATCTACTTTGAACATTCAATGTATGTAACAGGGATATACATCAGCATTACATGACCTCAGTAATTGTTGATGATCTCCTTGATATAGTAATTCCTCATATATTTTAATAAAGTTCAGTAGTCACTCACTTCGCAGGTAAGCATCTAACCTGTTGTACCGCGAATTTTGGAGGTAAATCTCTTACTTATGGCATTATGTACAATTAATCAGTTTACCTGTGTAAAATCCATTGTGACAGTTTCAGCTACGCTTTTGTTAAGAGGGACAAGGGCTGTTTGTACCGCCCGATATTAACACCCATTTACTCTCCACTAAATTTTAGGCAATAAAAAAGGCCGCAAATGCGACCTTCTTGTAAATAATTAAACTAAACGTTTAGTTATTTTTTAGCTTTAGCTTTAGCTGCTTTCATTTCTCTAACTTCAGCGATAACAGTTTCTGCTACGTTGTTTGGACAAGGCGAGTAGTGAGAGAATTCCATAGAGAATTGACCACGACCTGATGTCATTGTACGTAGAGTTCCGATGTAACCGAACATTTCTGAAAGAGGTACGTCAGCTTTAATACGAACACCAGAAACACCCGCTTCTTGACCAGCGATCATGCCACGACGACGGTTTAAATCACCAATAACATCACCAACGTGATCTTCTGGAGTAAACACATCAACTTTCATGATAGGTTCGATTAACTGTGCACCAGCTTTTGGAATAGACTGACGGAACGCGCCTTTAGCAGCGATTTCGAAAGCAACAGCAGATGAATCGACAGCATGGAAACCACCATCGTATAATTCAACTTCAACGTCTAATACTGGGAAGCCAGCTAGAACGCCTTCAGTCATCATGCTTTTGAAGCCTTTTTCAACAGCAGGGAAAAATTCTTTTGGTACATTACCACCAACAACTTTTGATGAGAATGTGAAACCAGAATTTGGCTCACCTGGACGGATGATGTAATCAATTTTACCAAATTGACCAGAACCACCAGATTGTTTCTTATGTGTGTAGCTATCATCAATTTCTTGAGTAATCGTTTCACGGTAAGCAACTTGAGGTTTACCAACAGCTAATTCAACACCGTAAGTACGTTTTAGAATATCTACTTTGATATCTAAGTGAAGCTCACCCATACCAGATAAGATTGTTTCACCTGAATCTTCATCAGTTTCAACTTTAAACGTAGGATCTTCTGCAACCATTTTACCGATAGCAAGACCCATTTTCTCAGTTGAACCTTTATCTTTTGGTGTTACAGAGATTGAAATTACAGGCTTAGGGAATACCATAGCTTCTAGGATGATTGGGGCTTTAGGATCACATAATGTGTGTCCTGTCTGAACGTTACTTTTCATACCAACAATTGCGATGATATCACCAGCTTGTGCTGAAGTAAGTTCGTTACGGTCATCGGCTTGCATTTCACACATACGGCCAACACGCTCAGTTTTACCTGTTGCAGCATTAAGAATGGTATCGCCTTTCTTCAACGTACCTGAATAGATACGTACGAAGGTTAATGTACCAAAACGGTCATCAGTGATTTTGAATGCTAACGCTTTGAATGTTTCATCTGCAGAAACGATTGCGTATTCACCATTAGCCTCACCTTCTTCATTCGTAAGTGGTTGTGGATCAACATCTGTAGGTGAAGGCAAGTAATCAACAACAGCATCAAGAATTAATTGAATACCTTTGTTTTTAAATGCAGATGCACCGTAAGTTGGGAAGAAAGTCATGTCACGAGTACCTGTACGGATACACGCTTTGATTTGTTCTATAGTAGGAACCATTTCCCCTTCTAAGAACTCCATTAACATGTCTTCATCAACTTCTAAAGCTGTTTCAATTAACTTCACACGGTACTCAGCAGCTTGTTCTACCATGTCAGCTGGAATATCAGTGATTTCGTAGTTTTCTGGAAGACCAGTGTCATCCCAGATGTAAGCTTTTTCGCTAAGAAGATCAACAACACCAACAAAATCATCTTCTTCACCAATTGGCAAAGTCATAATAAGTGGGTTAGCACCTAAAACATCTTTAACTTGCTTACAAACACGGTAGAAATCAGCACCTAAACGGTCTAATTTGTTAATCATGATAATACGGGCAACTTCTGAGTCGTTCGCGTAACGCCAGTTAGTCTCTGATTGCGGTTCAACACCACCAGAACCACAGAATACACCAACACCACCATCAAGTACTTTAAGTGAACGGTAAACTTCTACAGTGAAATCAACGTGACCAGGAGTATCGATAACGTTGAAACGGTGATCGTTCCAAAAACAGCTTACCGCAGCAGACTGTATGGTAATACCGCGCTCAGCTTCTTGTTCCATGAAGTCAGTCGTAGACTCACCGTCATGTACTTCACCAGTTTTATGGATCTGACCGGTTAATTTAAGGATACGTTCAGTTGTCGTGGTTTTACCAGCATCAACGTGAGCGAAGATACCAATGTTTCTGTATTTAGCTAAATCTACCATTGTAATACTCTATGTCTATTAAAAGTTACGTTCAAAAATTTGCGCGAATTATACATCAGGTTAGATGCAACTAACATCAAAATTTGCTAAAAATTAATCAACTCTAGTGATTTAAAGGAAAAAATCATCGAAAAATCGCCTAAAAATACACTTTAAGCAATTATTTTAATAATTTTTAACGTAGAAAAGCATAAAGTTTAGACAATATCGAGAGAGTTTGCTAAATTATGCCCGTATAAAATTGAGTCCTAACTTTATAGTTATTTTTAATAAAAGATAACAAATGATATAAATAAGCTATTAGCACTAGGATTTTTAATTTATAACTAATGTAAAAATATCGGGCACCACCCGTCTGTTTATCACTTTAATAGGTATTTTAAAATGGCTAAAGAAAAATTTGAACGTAATAAACCGCATGTTAACGTTGGTACTATTGGTCACGTCGATCACGGTAAAACAACATTAACAGCTGCAATCTCAGCAGTACTTACTAAAGTACACGGTGGTGAAGTTAAAGATTTCGCACAAATCGATAACGCTCCTGAAGAACGTGAGCGTGGTATTACTATCAATACTTCTCACATCGAGTACGATACAGAAGTTCGTCACTACGCACACGTAGATTGTCCTGGTCACGCCGATTATGTTAAAAACATGATCACTGGTGCTGCTCAAATGGATGGTGCTATCTTAGTAGTTGCGGCTACTGACGGCCCTATGCCACAAACACGTGAGCACATCTTGCTTTCACGTCAGGTTGGCGTACCTTTCATCATCGTATTCATGAACAAATGTGACATGGTAGATGACGAAGAGTTACTTGAACTTGTAGAAATGGAAGTTCGTGAACTTCTTTCTGAATATGATTTCCCAGGTGATGACTTACCCGTTATCCAAGGTTCTGCATTAGGCGCACTGCAAGGTGAAGCTAAATGGGAAGAGAAAGTAATCGAACTTGCTGATGCACTTGATACTTACATTCCAGAGCCAGAGCGTGCTATCGATGGTGATTTCATTCTTCCAATCGAAGATGTTTTCTCAATCCAAGGCCGTGGTACTGTTGTAACGGGTCGTGTTGAACGTGGTATTGTACGAATTGGTGACGAAGTTGCTATCGTAGGTATCAAAGACACTACTATTACTACATGTACTGGTGTTGAAATGTTCCGTAAACTTCTTGACGAAGGTCGTGCGGGCGAAAACTGTGGTGTTCTTTTACGTGGTACTAAGCGTGAAGACGTACAACGTGGCCAAGTATTATGTAAGC
>JBFONS010000023.1:0-19181 GCA_040779355.1 Colwelliaceae bacterium BS250
GCTTACATAATACTTGGCCACGTTGTACGTCTTCACGCTTAGTACCACGTAAAAGAACACCACAGTTTTCGCCCGCACGACCTTCGTCAAGAAGTTTACGGAACATTTCAACACCAGTACAAGTAGTAATAGTAGTGTCTTTGATACCTACGATAGCAACTTCGTCACCAATGCGCACGATACCACGTTCAACACGACCCGTTACAACAGTACCACGGCCTTGAATAGAGAAAACATCTTCGATTGGAAGAATGAAGTCACCATCGATTGCACGCTCTGGCTCTGGAATGTAAGTATCAAGTGCATCAGCAAGTTCGATTACTTTCTCTTCCCATTTAGCTTCACCTTGAAGTGCGCCTAATGCAGAACCCTGGATAACTGGTAAGTCATCACCTGGGAAATCATATTCAGAAAGAAGTTCACGAACTTCCATTTCAACTAGCTCAAGTAACTCTTCGTCATCTACCATGTCACATTTGTTCATGAATACGATGATGAAAGGTACGCCAACCTGACGTGAAAGCAAGATGTGCTCACGTGTTTGTGGCATAGGACCATCTGTAGCAGCAACTACTAAGATAGCGCCATCCATTTGAGCAGCACCAGTGATCATGTTTTTAACATAATCGGCGTGACCAGGACAATCTACGTGTGCATAGTGACGAGCTTCTGTATCGTATTCGATGTGAGAAGTATTGATAGTAATACCACGTTCACGTTCTTCAGGAGCGTTATCGATTTGTGCGAAATCTTTAACTTCACCACCGTGTACTTTAGTAAGTACAGCTGAAATTGCAGCAGTTAATGTTGTTTTACCGTGATCGACGTGACCGATAGTACCAACGTTAACATGCGGTTTAAGACGTTCAAATTTTGCTTTAGCCATTGTTCTAATACCTTAAAGTTATATATTGCTTAGTTTACAAACTAAGCGTAAAAGTTAATTTTGTTACCCAAATCTAGATTGGGTGATCTTTTCTGCAACCTTTTTTGGCGCTTCACTATATTGCTGAAACTCCATAGAGTAAGATGCACGGCCTTGGGTAGCACTACGTAATGCAGTTGCATAACCAAACATTTCGGCTAGTGGCACAAGTGCGTTCACTAACTTCAAGCCTGCCATTCCATCTTCCATTCCTTCTATAATCCCGCGACGTTTATTTAAATCACCGACTACATCTCCCATATTGGAATCTGGAGTGGTAACTTCTACTTTCATCATTGGCTCTAATAACACAGGGCTAGCTTTTAGCGCTCCGTCTTTAAAACCTAATGAAGCAGCAATTTTAAACGCCATTTCGTTTGAATCTACGTCATGGAATGAACCATCGAATAAGGTTACTTTTATATCAAGCATTGGAAACCCGGCTAATACACCGTTGTTCATTTGCTCGCTACAACCTGTTTCAATCGCTGGCCAATATTCACGAGGTACAGCATCACCAGTAATCGCACTTACAAATTCAAACCCAGCGTCTTTGACGTTAGGTTCCATTTTAAGCCAAACGTGGCCAAATTGGCCGCGTCCACCAGATTCCCGGACGAACTTACCTTCAACTTCCACAGTTTTGCGGATAGTTTCACGATAAGAAACTTGCGGTGTACCAACGTTACAATCGACTTTAAATTCACGTTTCATTCGATCAACAATGATATCTAAGTGAAGTTCACCCATACCAGAGATAATCGTTTGTCCCGTTTCCTCATCAGACGTAACCCGAAAAGACGGATCTTCTGCAGCCAATTTACCTAATGCCACACCCATTTTATCTTGGTCGGCTAAGGTTCTTGGTTCTACAGCTACCGAAATAACCGGTTCTGGAAACTCCATACGCTCAAGTGTTATCACATGAGCGGGATCGCATAATGTATCACCCGTTGTTACGTCTTTAAGACCAATAAGAGCTGCGATGTCTCCAGCGCGAACCTCTTTGATCTCTTCACGATCGTTGGCATGCATTTGTACAATACGGCCAATACGTTCTTTTTTCGACTTAACAGGGTTAAACACTGCAGCACCAGAGTTAACCACACCCGAATATACTCGGATAAAAGTTAATGTACCTACGAATGGGTCTGTCGCAATTTTAAACGCTAATGCAGCAAATGGCGCACTATCGTCAGCTTCGCGTGTCCCTTCAGTTTCGTCCTTGTCATTATTGATACCGACTATCGCTTTCACTTCTGTTGGCGATGGTAAATAATCAACAACTCCATCAAGTACGGCCTGAACACCTTTATTTTTAAAGGCAGATCCACAAGTACATAATATGATTTCATTATTTAGGGTACGTTGACGTAATCCAAATTTAATGTCAGCTTCAGACAGTTCACCTTCTTCAAGATACTTGTCCATTAATTCTTCATTAGCTTCTGCAGCCGATTCAACTAAGTGTTCTCGCCACTCATCTGCTAAATCAACCATATCGCTGGGAATATCTTCATAAGTGAAGGTCATCCCGTGGTCAGCTTCATTCCAATTAATCGCTTTCATTTTGATTAAATCAACGACACCAGCAAACTCGTCTTCAGCACCAATCGGTAATTGCATTGGTACAGGATTCGCACCAAGGCGATCCTTCATTTGCTGAATAACGTCGAGAAAACTAGCCCCGGTTCGGTCCATTTTATTTACGAATACAATACGAGGTACTGCGTATTTTTCCATTTGACGCCAAACGGTTTCAGTTTGTGGCTGAACACCAGATGAAGCACAAAGTACTAATACAGCACCATCAAGTACACGTAATGAACGTTCAACTTCGATGGTAAAATCAACATGCCCTGGAGTATCAATAATATTGATACGGTGGTCAGCAAACTGACCTTGCATTCCTTTCCAGAAACAAGTGGTAGCAGCGGACGTAATAGTAATACCACGTTCTTGCTCTTGTTCCATCCAATCCATGGTTGCTGCACCGTCATGTACTTCACCAATCTTATGAGAAAGACCAGTGTAAAAAAGTACACGCTCGGTTGTTGTCGTTTTACCAGCATCTACGTGCGCACAAATACCGATATTTCGGTAGCGCTCAATAGGAGTTGTACGAGCCAATATAAAATCCTCTTTCTAAAGTCTGCTAAATTTTAGCAACCTTAGATTGCAGAATAGGATAGTCATAAATATGACTATCCAATAGTCATTACCAGCGGTAATGTGCAAACGCTTTGTTCGCATCAGCCATACGGTGAACGTCTTCACGTTTCTTAACAGCTGAACCTTTGTTGTCAGACGCATCTAACATTTCGTTAGCAAGGCGCTGAGCCATTGATTTTTCACCACGTTTACGAGCAGCTTCAACTAACCAACGCATGGCTAGGGCGTTACGACGCACTGGACGAACTTCAACTGGAACCTGATAAGTTGAACCACCTACACGGCGAGACTTTACTTCCACTGTTGGGCGGATGTTGTCTAGAGCGATTTCGAAAAGCTCTAAATGTTCTTTTTCAGTGTTCTTCTCAGTTAAAATGTCTAATGCACCATAAACAATTTTTTCTGCTGTAGATTTTTTACCATCAACCATAAGGATGTTGATGAATTTTGCTAAAAGTTCATTTTTGAACTTCGGATCTGGCAAGATTTTTCGTTGTCCGACGACACGTCTTCTTGGCATTTTATGTACTCCGATTGTAATTTCAGGAATTTCCCAAAACAAAAGTTAAATTAGGTTGTTTGGCCTTACTTGACGGAGTCCGTTAAGATTTAGGGCGCTTTGCACCGTACTTAGAACGGCCTTGTCTTCTGTCGCTAACACCAGAACAATCTAGTGCGCCACGAACGGTGTGGTAACGTACACCTGGTAAATCTTTTACACGACCACCGCGAATTAATATTACGCTATGCTCTTGTAAGTTATGACCTTCACCACCGATGTATGAAGTAACTTCGAAGCCGTTAGTTAAACGAACACGAGCTACTTTACGTAATGCTGAGTTAGGTTTCTTTGGTGTAGTAGTATACACACGAGTACAAACGCCACGACGTTGTGGACAAGCTTGTAACGCCGGAACATTACTTTTAGTTACTTGTCTAACACGTGGTTTACGTACTAGTTGATTAATAGTTGCCATTTAGGGCTCCTGATTAGTTAAATATGTGCTTATATCACAGTTTATTTCTGTAACTTTCGCACGCTCTTAAACGTGAAAATCCGCGACCCTACTTATAGGGTCGCGGAATTCTATAGGTCAAGCACCTAACTGTCAAGTTCTAGGACGAATATCCTTGATCTTTTTTGTACAGTAAGTGAACCAATTCCAGCAAAAGGCGACGGCCTCTTACTGAATTTGGTGCGGTTTACTCTTCAGCAGCTGCTGATAAACCACCTAACAAGTCAGCATTTAATGCATCAGTTAGTGCTTGTTCTGCGTCTTCAGCTGTAACAGTTACATCTTCTTCAACAACCATTTTGCCTCTGCGTTTTGCAGCAGCACGTTCTTGATGATAATGATAACCAGTACCTGCAGGGATAAGACGACCAACGATAACGTTTTCTTTAAGACCACGTAAATCATCTTTCTTACCCGCTACAGCGGCTTCAGTAAGTACACGAGTTGTTTCTTGGAACGATGCAGCAGAAATAAATGATTCTGTTGCAAGCGATGCCTTAGTAATACCCATAAGAAGTACTTGATATCCTGCAGGCTCTTTACCTTCAGACTCTAGTTCGCGGTTAGCGATTTTAACTCGGGCTACTTCAACTTGTTCACCAGGTAAGAAGTTACTGTCACCAGCTGAGCTGATTTCACACTTACGTACCATTTGACGAACAATTACTTCGATGTGCTTATCGTTGATTTTTACACCTTGTAAACGGTATACATCTTGTACTTCGTTTACGATGTAGTTAGCAACATGATCAATACCACGTAAACGTAAGATGTCATGTGGAGACTCAGCACCATCAGCAATTACTTCACCAATTAATACAGACTCACCTTCAAACACGTTAAGTTGACGCCATTTAGGGATCATTTCTTCGTATACTTCACCACTTGGTTGAGTGATTAGTAAACGACGCTTACCTTTTGTTTCTTTACCAAAACCGATAATACCAGTTTTCTCAGCAAGGATAGCAGGCTCTTTTGGCTTACGTGCTTCGAATAAATCGGCAACACGTGGCAAACCACCAGTAATATCACGAGTTTTAGAAGAAGCTTGCGGAATACGTGCTAGTGCATCACCAACATTTACTTCGGCGCCATCTTCTAAGTTAACAATCGCGTTAGCTGGTAAGAAGTATTGCGCTGGTATTTCACTACCGGCGATCATTACATCTTTACCTTTTTTGTCCACTAGCTTAACCATTGGACGCATTTCTTTACCGGCGCTACCACGTTGGGCAGGGTCGATAATAACAATGCTTGATAAACCAGTTAATTCATCAGTTTGACGAGTCATTGTTACAGCATCAATCAGATCAACGAATTGGATCTTACCACCAACTTCAGTGATGATTGGATGCGTATGCGGGTCCCAGTTGGCAATAGTTTCACCAGCAGTAATCGCTTTGCCGTCTGCTTTATTCAAAATTGAACCGTAAGGAACTTTATAACGTTCTTTCTCACGACCTAACTCATCAATAACAGTCAGTTCAGATGAACGTGAAGTAATTACTAGTTTCTTTTCAGAGTTAGTAACAAACTTAGCGTTTTGTAACTTCAATGTACCAGTGTTTTTAACTTGTACTGAGTTCTCAGCAGAAGCACGAGAAGCCGCGCCACCGATGTGGAACGTACGCATCGTTAACTGTGTACCAGGTTCACCGATTGATTGAGCAGCGACAACACCAATTGCTTCACCTTGGTTGATCATATGACCACGAGCCAAATCACGACCATAACAATGAGCACAGATACCGAAATCAGTATCACAAGTGATGATTGAACGAACCCAAACTTGATCCACAGAATGTTCTTCTAAGGTGTCACATTTAGCTTCATCAATAAGTGTGTTACGTGCGAATAATACGTCTTCAGTACCAGGAATAACTACGTCGTGACATACAACACGACCAAGTACTCGTTCACGTAATGGTTCAACAACGTCACCGCCTTCAATAAGCGGAGTCATTAATAGACCTTCTTCAACACCACAATCAACTTCAGTAACAACCAAATCTTGTGCAACATCAACTAAACGACGAGTTAAGTAACCCGAGTTAGCTGTTTTAAGAGCCGTATCGGCCAAACCTTTACGCGCACCGTGAGTAGAGATGAAGTACTGAAGTACGTTCAAACCTTCACGGAAGTTTGCTGTGATTGGCGTTTCGATGATTGATCCATCTGGCTTAGCCATTAGACCACGCATACCGGCTAACTGACGTATCTGAGCGGCACTACCACGAGCACCAGAATCAGCCATCATGTAGATAGAGTTAAAAGAGTCTTGCTCTTCCATCTCGCCGTCACGGTTTAATACAGACTCTTTCGATAAGTTGTCCATCATCGCTTTCGAAACTTTTTCGTTCGCAGATGACCAGATATCGATTACTTTGTTGTATTTCTCACCAGCAGTTACAAGACCAGATTCAAACTGTTCTTGGATTTCTTTAACTTCTTCTTCGGCAGCTTCAATGATAGTGTATTTCGCATCTGGAATTACCATATCATCAATACCAACAGAAGCACCCGCGATCATCGCGTAGTGGAAACCTGTATACATGATTTGATCCGCAAACATTACCGTAGCTTTTAAGCCAAGGTTACGATACGAGTGGTTAATCAATGTAGATATCTGCTTTTTACCTAATGGCTGGTTAATTAGCGCATAAGGTAAACCTGTAGGACATACTTGCCATAACAATGCACGACCAACAGTAGTATCAATTAATGATATTACGTCTTCACCGTTTACAACTTCTGTAATACGGATTTTTACACGTGCGTGTAATTCAGCAACTTCTGTGCGGTAGGCTTTTTCTGCTTCTTTCACAGATTTAAAGATCATACCTTCACCTTTACCATTAACACGATCACGCGTTAAGTAGTAAAGACCTAATACAACATCCTGTGAAGGAACGATGATTGGGTCACCATTTGCTGGAGATAAAACGTTGTTCGTTGACATCATCAACGTACGTGCTTCCATTTGTGCTTCAATAGTTAACGGTACGTGTACCGCCATTTGGTCACCATCGAAATCGGCATTGTATGCCGCACAAACTAATGGATGAAGGTGAATTGCTTTACCTTCAATTAACACAGGTTCAAAGGCTTGGATACCAAGTCTATGAAGTGTTGGTGCACGGTTAAGCATAACCGGATGTTCACGGATTACTTCATCAAGTACATCCCAAACTTCCGCGCCTTCACGTTCTACTAATTTTTTAGCTGCTTTGATAGTTGTCGCTAAACCACGACGTTCTAACAAACCGTAAATAAATGGTTTGAATAACTCAAGTGCCATTTTTTTAGGTAAACCACATTGATGTAGTTTAAGCGTTGGTCCAACCGTGATTACTGAACGACCAGAATAATCAACACGCTTACCAAGTAGATTCTGACGGAAACGACCTTGCTTACCTTTGATCATATCGGCAAGTGACTTAAGAGGACGCTTGTTAGAACCAGTAATAGCTCGACCGCGACGACCGTTATCTAATAATGCATCAACAGACTCTTGTAACATACGCTTTTCGTTACGTACGATAATGTCTGGTGCTACTAGGTCTAAAAGACGTTTAAGACGGTTGTTACGGTTAATAACACGACGGTATAAGTCATTCAGATCAGACGTAGCAAAACGTCCGCCATCTAGTGGTACTAGTGGACGTAGATCTGGTGGAAGGATCGGTAAAACCGACATAATCATCCACTCTGGTTTGTTACCAGACTGAGCAAATGCTTCCATTAACTTAAGACGTTTAGTAATTTTCTTACGCTTAGTTTCACTACCAATTTCAGGTAGTTCTTCGCGCATTTGGGCAACTTCGCCTTCTAAATCTATTTCTTTCAATAGAGCTAAAACGGCTTCGGCACCCATTTTCGCGTCAAATTCATCACCGTGTTCTTCAAGAGAATCTAGGTACTCTTCTTCGGTTAAAATTTGGCTGCGTTCTAATGTAGTCATACCTGGCTCGGTTACTACATAAGATTCAAAATATAATACACGTTCAATGTCACGCAATGTCATATCAAGTAATAAACCGATACGAGATGGCAATGATTTTAAGAACCATATGTGAGCAACTGGGCTCGCTAATTCGATGTGGCCCATGCGGTCACGACGAACTTTAGTTAGCGTTACTTCAACACCACATTTTTCACAAATAACACCACGATGTTTAAGGCGTTTGTACTTGCCACATAAACATTCGTAATCTTTTACTGGGCCGAATATACGGGCACAGAAAAGTCCGTCACGTTCAGGCTTGAACGTACGGTAATTGATGGTTTCTGGCTTTTTAACTTCACCAAATGACCATGAACGGATCATGTCTGGTGATGCTAAACCAATTCGAATACCATCGAATTCTTCAGTTTGATTTTGTTGCTTAAGAAACTTAAGTAAATCTTTCACACTCATCTCCTGTCGGAGTTAAAATCTAGAGAGGGCAAACGCCCTCTCCATGAACTAACTTATGCAGTCAGCTGCAGGTTTATTCCTGATCCAGTTCGATATTAATACCTAACGAACGGATTTCTTTCAACAATACGTTGAACGATTCAGGCATACCTGGTTCCATACGCTGATCACCATCAACAAGGTTTTTGTACATTTTAGTACGACCGTTGACGTCATCAGATTTCACTGTAAGCATTTCTTGTAATGTGTAAGCAGCACCGTAAGCTTCTAGTGCCCATACTTCCATCTCACCAAAACGCTGACCACCAAACTGAGCTTTACCGCCCAATGGTTGCTGGGTAACCAGTGAATAAGAACCGGTAGAACGTGCATGCATCTTGTCATCAACTAAGTGATTCAATTTCAGCATGTACATATAACCAACAGTAACAGGACGCTCAAATTCACGACCAGTACGGCCATCAATTAAAGTGAACTGACCGCTTTCTGGCATATCTGCCAGACGGAACAAGTCTTTAATTTCTTTCTCAGCAGCACCGTCAAACGCTGGTGTTGCAATTGGTAGACCGGCACGTAAGTTATTAGCAAGACGTTGTACTTCATCATCCGAGAACGTAGAAATATCAACTGTTTGATGAGTTTCACCGACGTTATATACTTCTTGGATGAATTCACGAAGTTTCGCTAATTCTTGTTGCTCTTTGATCATGCGAGTAATTTTCTCACCGATACCGCGACAAGCCATACCTAAGTGAGTTTCAAGAACCTGACCAATGTTCATACGCGATGGTACACCAAGCGGGTTAAGCACGATATCTACCGGCTCTCCATGCTTGTCATGAGGCATATCTTCAACTGGAACTACGTTTGAGATTACACCTTTGTTACCATGACGACCGGCCATTTTATCACCCGGTTGTAAAGTACGTTTAACAGCAAGATATACTTTAACAATTTTAAGAACGCCAGGTTGTAAGTCATCACCTTGAGTGATCTTACGACGCTTAACTTCAAATTTCTTATCGAAATCTGCTCTGATTGCTTCATATTGCTCAGCAATTTGCTCAAGATCTGTCTGTTGAGCTTCGTCACTTAAACTTTGAACTAACCATTGGTCACGAGACATACTGTTAAGGTCTGAATCGTTTAAGCCAGATGATAATAAAAGTTTCTTAGCACGTGAGTAGATGCCATCTTCTAAAATGCTGAACTCATCGCCCAAGTCTTTCTTAACTTGTTTAAGTTGCATTTCTTCGATTTCAACTGCACGAGCATCTTTCTCTACACCGTCACGGGTGAAGATTTGTACATCGATGATAGTACCTGAAACAGAGTTAGGTACACGTAGCGAGCTGTCTTTAACGTCAGCTGCTTTTTCACCGAATATTGCACGTAGAAGCTTTTCTTCTGGTGTTAACTGAGTTTCACCTTTAGGAGTAACTTTACCCACTAAGATGTCGCCGCCGTTAACTTCTGCACCAATGTATACAACACCAGACTCATCTAGTTTTGATAATGCAGATTCACCAACGTTAGGAATATCAGAAGTAATTTCTTCTGAACCTAATTTAGTGTCACGAGCGATACATGATAATTCCTGAATATGAATAGTTGTGAAACGATCTTCTTTCGTTACACGTTCAGAAATCAACATTGAATCCTCGAAGTTATAACCATTCCAAGGCATAAACGCGATACGCATGTTTTGTCCAAGAGCCAAATCACCTAAATCGGTAGATGGGCCATCGGCTAACACGTCACCACGTTGCACTGGTTCGCCAACATTACAAGTTGGACGTTGGTTAATACAAGTATTCTGGTTAGAACGAGTGTATTTAGTTAAGTTGTAAATATCGATACCAGCTTCACCGGCATGCATTTCGTTTTCGTTTACACGAACAACGATACGACTCGCATCTACAAAATCAACTACGCCGCCACGTTTAGCAACAGCAGTTACACCTGAATCGACAGCAATAACGCGTTCCATACCGGTACCAACTAAAGGCTTATCAGCTTTTAATGTTGGTACTGCTTGACGTTGCATGTTCGCACCCATCAATGCACGGTTAGCATCATCGTGTTCTAGGAATGGAATTAATGACGCAGCTACAGAAATAATCTGTTGCGGCGAAACATCCATATACTGAACTTGTTCAGAAGACATAAGCGTAAATTCATTCTTATGACGACAGTTAACAAGACCTTCAGCTAATTTTTTGGCTGCGCCTACTTCAGCATTGGCCTGAGCGATAACAAAGTTACCCTCTTCAATAGCTGATAAGTAATCAATTTCATCAGTAACTAAGCCGTCAACTACTTTACGGTATGGAGTTTCTAAGAAACCATAGTCGTTAGTACGGGCATAACATGATAATGAGTTGATCAAACCAATGTTTGGACCTTCCGGCGTTTCGATTGGACAAACACGACCGTAGTGCGTTGGATGTACATCTCGAACTTCGAAACCAGCACGTTCACGCGTTAAACCACCTGGGCCTAAAGCTGAGATACGACGCTTATGCGTTACTTCTGATAACGGGTTGTTCTGATCCATAAACTGTGACAACTGTGAAGAACCAAAAAATTCTTTAACAGCAGCAGAGATAGGCTTAGCATTGATTAAATCTTGCGGCATAATTGCATCAAGATCACCAAGACTTAAACGTTCACGTACGGCACGTTCTACACGAACTAAACCTACACGGAATTGGTTTTCAGCCATTTCGCCAACAGAACGAATACGACGGTTACCTAAATGATCAATATCATCCACTTCACCTTTACCATCACGGATAGAGATAAGTGTTTTCATCACTTCAATGATGTCATCTTTAGATAAGATGCCAGAACCAGTGCTTTCGCTACGACCAACACGACGGTTAAACTTCATACGACCAACAGTCGATAAGTCATAACGCTCTTCTGCAAAGAATAAGTTATTAAACAAACCTTCAGCAGCGTCTTTTGTTGGTGGCTCGCCTGGGCGCATCATACGGTAAATTTCTACTAACGCTTCTAGTTTGTTAGTTGAGCTATCTACACGTAACGTATCAGACATGTATGAACCACAATCGAATTCATTCATGTATAACGTTTCAAATGATTTGAAACCAGCTTCAGAAAGTTCAGCTAATAATTCTAACGTTAACTGAGTGTTCGCTTCAGCAATCACTTCACCAGTTGCTTTATTTACATAAGCTTTGGCAAGTGAACGACCTTCAATGTATTCTGCTGGTACGTCTAAAGAAGTTACATTTGCTTTAGATAACGCACGGATATGACGAGCAGTAATACGACGGCCTTGTTCTACAACTAGGTCTTTACCAATTTTAATATCGAACGTTGCAGTTTCACCGCGTAGACGTTCAGGTACAAGTTCCATAACTAACTTGTTTTTCTTAATATCAAAACGAGTAGTTTCAAAGAAGATATCTAAGATTTCTTCTGTTGAAAACTCTAATGCACGTAGCATGATAGACGCCGGTAATTTACGACGACGATCGATACGTACAAATAAGTTATCTTTTGGATCGAATTCAAAATCTAACCAAGAACCACGGTAAGGTATAACGCGAGCGTTATATAATACTTTACCTGATGAGTGAGTCTTACCTTTATCATGATCGAAGAAAACGCCAGGTGAACGATGTAATTGAGAAACAATTACACGCTCAGTACCATTGATTACAAAGGTACCGTTATCGGTCATAATTGGGATTTCGCCCATGTAGACTTCTTGTTCTTTAATATCTTTAACTGTACCGGCGGCAGCTTCTTTATCGTAAACTACCATACGTAGTTTTACACGAAGCGCGGCTGAATAAGTCACACCACGAATTTGACATTCTTTAACGTCAAATAATGGCTCACCTAAACGGTAGCTAACATATTGTAATTCTGAATTACCAGAATAACTTTTTATTGGGAATACACTACGGAAAGCGGCTTCTAGGCCTACTGCTCCAGTTGTGTCGATATCAATAAACTTACGGAAAGATTCAAGTTGGATAGATAGTAGGAATGGATAGTCCATTACCTTAGCTTTCTTACCAAAATCCTTTCTAATTCGTTTTTTCTCAGAATAAGAGTAAACCATGGGTTCCTCATCTTGCAAGTTATGGCCGGATCTGTCTTTGCAGACAGGGAATAAAACTAAACATTAACCGAGAAATAACACTGTTAATTTTCGGTTAATGTTTAATAATGCACTGTTTTGATTTAAAAAAAAACCAATAAAATCAGTTTAGTAAAAAACTAATCTCTTTTAGCGCAAAAAGGCCGGTGACATAATCACCAGCCATCGCCGCATTTAGGCAGCTAATCTGTAAAACAGATTATTTGATCTCAACAGAAGCACCAGCTTCTTCAAGAGTCTTTTTAAGCTCTTCAGCTTCAGCTTTTTCTACGCCTTCTTTGATCGCTTTAGGAGCCGATTCAACTAAGTCTTTAGCTTCTTTCAGGCCAAGGCCTGTAGCTGCACGAACTGCTTTGATTACTGCAACTTTCTTCTCACCGAAGCTAGTCATAACAACATCAAATTCAGTTTGTTCTTCAGCAGCACCAGCGCCGTCAGCTGCAACAGCAACACCAACTGCAGCAGTTACGCCGAATTTTTCTTCCATTGCTTCAACTAAAGCAACAACATCCATTACAGACATGTCTGCAATTGCGTTTAAAATATCATCTTGAGAGATAGACATAATGTATTTCCTATTTCTTTAAACAGCTAATACGCTGTTATATAACTATATAATTAAAACTGACAGCAATTATGCTGCAGCTTCTTCTTTCTGATCACGAACTGCAGCAATAGTGCGGGCAAGCTTGCCTGCAGATGCTTCTTTCATAACGCTCATTACACGTGCAATTGCTTCGTCGTAAGTTGGTAATTTCGCTAATAACGAAATTTCAACTACGTCGCCCTCAAATGCTGCAACTTTTAACTCTAAGGCTTCGTTAGATTTAGCGAAGTCAGAGAATAAACGTGCTGCGGCACCTGGGTGTTCTTGAGAAAATGCAATTAGTGAAGGACCCGTTAATGAAGATGTAACACACTCAAAAGGTGTACCTTCAAAAGCGCGACGTGCTAACGTGTTACGAACAACTTTCATCCATACACCGTTTTCACGAGCTTCTTTACGTAAAGTATTAATTGCATCAACTGTAACACCGCGAGAATCTGCGATTACAACTGATTGAGCGCCAGTAGCAGCTTCTTGAACTTCAGCAACAATTGCTTTTTTATCATCAAGATTGATAGCCATTGGCTTAACTCCTGGTTTCACCGGATAAATCCGGTAGTTTAAACTCCTAAAACAATTATTCGTCTTAGGCCATTACGGCGAGAGCCAGAAATTTAAGAAATATCTGGGTAACACCATCTACGTAGGAAATTAAGTGGTTATCGCCATACTCATAAAGTACTTAAGGTTTTAACTACACCTACGGTCTTGGACGGGAGTCGAGTTTTATATTAAGCCTTTCAGCAAAACTAAATCTCAACACCTACCAAATTTTTAGGGGCGAAATTATAATCTAATTAACGCCCCTTGTAAACGCTAATTAAGCTTCAGCTAACGAACTTTGAGCGATGTTAATACCAGCACCCATAGTTGAAGATAAGCTAATTTTCTTAATGTAAGCACCTTTAGCTTGCGCAGGTTTTGCTTTCTTAAGAGCGTCTAGTAAGAATACTAAGTTTTCTGCTAATGCAGTGCCTTCAAAGTCAACCTTACCGATCGTAGAATGGATGATACCATTCTTGTCGTTACGGTAACGTACTTGACCAGCTTTAGCATTTTTAACAGCAGTAGCAACGTCTGGAGTTACAGTACCAACTTTAGGGTTAGGCATTAAACCACGAGGGCCTAAAACTTGACCTAGTTGACCAACAACACGCATTGCGTCAGGAGTAGCGATAACAACATCAAAATCCATTATGCCAGCTTTAACTTGTTCAGCTAAATCTTCCATACCGATAATGTCTGCACCAGCTTCTTTAGCCTTCTCAACATTTGCGCCTTGTGTAAATACTGCAACGCGAACGTCACGACCAGTTCCGTTAGGTAGTACAGCTGCACCACGAACGTTTTGGTCAGATTTACGTGCATCGATGCCAAGCTTAATAGCTACATCAACACTTTCTCTGAAGTTAGCAGTTGCTAATTCTTTCAATAAAGCAACAGCTTCAGTGATTTCATATTCTTTTAATACGTCTACTTTTTCACGGATAAGACGAGTACGCTTTGATAATTTAGCCATTGATTAATCCTCTACCACTAAACCCATTGAA
Organism: Colwelliaceae bacterium BS250; assembly: GCA_040779355.1. GTDB lineage: Bacteria > Pseudomonadota > Gammaproteobacteria > Enterobacterales > Alteromonadaceae > Thalassotalea_A. The sequence continues at coordinate 14,826 of JBFONS010000023.1, forward strand.
CGAGCAGAGCCCGCAATGGTACGCACTGCAGCTTCAAGAGAGCCCGCAGTTAAGTCAGCATCTTTTGTCTTAACGATTTCTTCAAGTTGTGCAGTAGTTACTGTACCAACTTTTTCAGTGTTAGGACGGCCTGAACCACTTTTGATACCAGCAGCTTTCTTAAGTAAGTAAGAAGCAGGTGGAGTTTTTGTTTCAAAAGTGAAAGAACGGTCACTGTATACAGTAATTACTACTGGTACTGGAGCGCCTTTTTCTAAAGAATCTGTTTTCGCGTTAAACGACTTACAGAATTCCATAATATTTACACCGTGTTGACCTAGTGCAGGACCAACTGGTGGTGACGGGTTAGCTGCACCAGCAGCAACCTGTAGCTTGATTAGAGCTGTAACTTTTTTAGCCATGGTTTTTATACCTATATAGTGGGTGCAAACGCTATTACTTAAAACAGCTCCCCGTTAAACAAAAAACGATTTTATTCGAAGTTCAAATAAAATCGGCGGTGGATTATATATTAATCAAGGATGGCTGCGCAAGTAGAAATCAAGAATTGTTTAAAAAAAACGCTAAAGAGTAGGGAAATAAGTGACTTATCGTTGTTAAAGTAAGATTTTGCTTAAATGATCCCTGCTATTCCAACGAATAATATCCAAATGGCAAAGCAAAGCTTTAATCTTTTCGCACCTAGTGCTTGTGCAATGTACCTAGCAATAAAACCACCAAGCATTGCGCCGGGTGCCGCAAATAATAAAATGTCGGTTTCAATTAATTGCTGACCAATATAAAAAGGCATGCCGGCAATAACCGTTATCGCCGAAACTATGACCCCGCAAGCAATTGCAAACATTACCGAGAATCCACGCAACATTAAAACAATCGCTAAAATTTCACCAACGCCAACAGAAATCCAAGCAGTGACTATGCCACCGACAAAACTAATGGCCATAATAAGTATAATTTCTACTGATGTCAGCTTAGCAATATTACGATGTGTAGATTTAGCACCAAAATAAAAACGATGACATAAAACAACAACGCCGAATAGTAATGAAAAAATACTAAATATTAGAGGCACGGAAATGCTCAATGCAAAGTGAGTATACTGGACAAACCAAAGACCTAATATTGAAAACGGAATACTATAAATTAACACCTGATACAGTAAGGTAACTCTTTCTGTAGTGTTAGATTTATTATGAAAAAATATCAACCAAGATATACTTCCTACTGTCATACCAAAGCATTGAATAGCAAAGCTCGTCGCCACGACTTGTGGCACTTCCATACCCAGAGCTTGAAATGATGGTACAAATACTATGCCACCGCCAGCCCCGGTTGAGTTTGCGGCTATAGCCCCGGTAATACCTAACAACATAAAACCAGAAAATTCATTTAACAATTGTTGTAAATTTGGTTGCCAAGAGATAAATATCAGCCAAACAAATAACAGCGCCAATAAGCCGCTTAACAGTATTTTATCTGCTGACACAGTTTTAATACCGCTTATTAACATTGGTAATTTAAATGAAGAATACTGCACTTAGTGAGTTTCCGTTTAGATGTTCAGTAAATTTTAATCAAAAAAAATCAGGCTATGCCTGATTTTTCGATGATGTAGCAATCTGTGTTTGCGCTTAGCTTTTTTCAACTTGAATAAATTCAAGTTCAACAGGTGTCGCACGACCAAAGATAGAAACAGATACTTTGATACGACTTTTCTCGTAATCAAGTTCTTCAACAACACCATTAAAGTCTGCAAACGGGCCGTCGATAACACGAACAACTTCGCCTGGCTCAAACAATGTCTTAGGTCTTGGCTTATCTGCATTTTCAAGACGATCTAATATACGATCAGCTTCTTTTTGCGAGATAGGAGCAGGACGATCAGACGTTCCGCCAATAAAACCTAATACACGAGGTACACTTTTAACTAAATGCCATGCTTCTATATCCATAGCCATTTCAACTAGAACATAACCTGGGAAGAATTTACGAGCACTTTTACGTTTTTGACCCGCACGCATCTCGATGACTTCTTCAGTTGGTACAAGTATTTGACCAAACTTATCTTCAAGACCATGTATTTCAATGTGCTCAAGCAATGTTTTTTGTACACGCGCTTCATAACCAGAAAACGCTTGTACTACATACCATCTTAATTTAATTTCTTCAGTCATAACTAAACCTGTATCGAAGTGATAAAGCTAACAAGAGCATATAAAAGAGAATCTAAGCCCCACAATACCAACGCCATAAAGACTGTTGCAACTAAAACAATACCAGTGGTTTGCACTGCTTCTTGTCTTGTTGGCCATACAACTTTACGAACCTCAGTACGAGCTTCTTTAGCGAATGCTAAGCCGTCAGTACCTTTTTGTGTTTGCATAGCAATGAAGCCTGCAACCACAACAATAGCGACAACTGCGCCAGCTCTTAATAATACGGACATCTCGCCAAAATAATAATTACCGACAATAGCACTACCTAAAAGTAGGAAAACTAATACCCACTTTACTGTATCTAGAGAACCGCTCGGTTGGTTTTCTGCACTTGCATTCATAACTTTGACCTGTTCCTGCGTCTTTAAGACAAAACCACCCCGTTAAATAACGAGGTTTAGATAATATGGCAGGGGTGGAGAGACTCGAACTCCCAACCGTCGGTTTTGGAGACCGCCGTTCTACCAATTGGAACTACACCCCTAGATTTTATTTACACTTGTCATGTGATTCTTAGATTTTGTTAGGAAATTAAGATTAACATGAGAAGAGATGCGCTATTATACGTCTCAGATTCGATTACTCAAGCGTTATTTTACAGATCTTGCCGTAATTGAAATTATTCATACTATTTTTTTGTAGCCTAGTGTGTTTTTAATCCGTTTTAGCTAAAGTAGTTGGGTTTCCAACCCGCTAATTAATATAAATTTTATATTTAGCCTTATTCTTCGTCATTAAAGATCACTGACTAATTTTATTTCATTAAGGATTTACATTGTTTTTTGAAGGTTCAGAAAAAAAAGCAGAAGTAATTGTCGACGGTAAGCAAATATGTTTACTAACAGATCTTACCGATACATTCTGGCAAGAGTTAGTAAAGTGTTGCAATGCAAAAATATTATCTACCATAACTAACGAAGACTGCACTGCTTATTTACTCTCTGAGTCGAGCTTATTTGTTTGGACTGATCGCATACTAATTTTAACGTGCGGTGGCACTCGCCTAGTAAAGTCAGTTGAGTATTTTATTAAGAACATCGGTAGCAGTAAAATTAAGCATATTAGTTATCAGCGTAAAAATGAATATTTTGCCAAAGCACAGTTCAGTTCATTTGGTGAGGATATCCGTTTATTAAACCAATATTGCCTAGGCAATGCTTATCGATTTGGTGCCTTAGATGCACACCATAACTATATTTTTCATCAAAATAACAATTACCAATATGCCAATGCCGATAAATCTTATGAATTACTAGCCTATCAAATTGGTGAACAAGCATCACAAAAACTGACATCCAAAGGCATACTCGCTAATGACATTAGACAATTTTTAGCACTTGATGAAATATTGCCCGGATTTTTATTAGATGATTTTGTATTCCAGCCCTGTGGGTATTCGGTTAATGCAATAAAGGGTAATAAATATTTAACCATTCACATTACTCCGCAACAAGGTAGCAGCTATATTAGCTTTGCTTCGAACATCAACTTAATTGCATTTGCACCACAGTTACTCAAAATTTTACAGCCTAAGTCATTCGACTTATTAACCTTTAATGAATTTGATTTTTCTGACTTGAGTAACACCCACATACCCAGTGAATATGTCAATGTGGCAACAGTTAAAGACACCTTAGCCAATAATTGTACTATTGCATTTGCAAACTATACCTTGCCATGCACAGCACCAACAAAATCTGAAGCATTAAATTTAATAGAGCAAAGTAACGCCTTGTAGAGCAACCGTAATAATGGATTACGGTGACGCGGGGAGAGCAATTAATTGTCAACAACAGTACGACTCAAGTAAGTCATAAATGATTTATCTGCAAGCCAGAGGCTTACAGCGATAACTAAAAATAGTGCCTATTTTCTTAACGTCATCGTCATCACGGAACACCGTGAAGCTGGTAGAACAGGCAATAAAAAAGGCCGCAAAGCGACCTTTTTCATTCAGCTAGGCTGTATAAAAAATATTATGCAATAATTTTTGATACAACGCCGGCGCCTACTGTTCTACCACCTTCACGGATAGCGAAGCGTAAACCTTCTTCCATCGCGATTGGGTTGATTAGCTCAACAACAAACTTAAGGTTGTCACCAGGCATTACCATTTCAACACCTTCAGGAAGCTCTACAG
>JBFONS010000024.1:0-19166 GCA_040779355.1 Colwelliaceae bacterium BS250
TGAACCCTCGATTACCATAATTGCGGGATCACTGGTGATTCTGTCGTGGCTTTCTATAGAGATTTTTTCAGATCATTGTATTTGAAGATACTGGCCTTCGCCAGCATGACGAAGCAGAGGAGAATGGAGTGGCTAAAGAGATTTGAACCCTCGGTGACCGGAATCACAATCCGGGCCTCTGGCTATTCACAGTTTCTTTACTCTTTACTGAAGTAATACAGGGTTCCGATGCATTGCTATCTATTTAACTTGTGTTAGAAATTAATGTGCGATTAACCTATAATCAATAAACATACACACAGCAAATCACTTAGTCATTTTAGTAACTTATGTTATAAATGCTTAGATATTAAACTTTTTTATTATTAAAAAATAATAGTCTGCAAAAGAGGATTTAAATAAATTGGAAATGTATTTCTTAGGTGCTGGTCGACCAGCGCAAGGTCATAAACCTGCTGCACTTAGATCTATCGCATTAAACACCAAAGCTATGGATTGGCAATTACACAGTGTGGAATCTGTTGTCGATGTAAAAAATATCACTTTTTTAGGAGGGTATCATGTTGAAGAAGTGATTAAAGATTATACCCTCCTTAAATACCAAGTTATTTCAGATTGGGAACAAAGTAGCGTCCTACACACTTTTCTAAGAGCACAATTTACCGGACGTTCAATCTTGGTAGCTTATTCTGATACTGTATTTAGAAAAAAGAATATTGAAGCATTAGTTAAGGTTGACGCTGACATTGTATTTGCTATTGATAGTTGCTGGAAGGAGCGGTATGAATTACGCTCTGAAACTGATATCCAATCAGCAGAAACTATTATAATTAATGACCAATTAGTAGAGTTTACCGGGTTAATACATTTTTCCCCTGCAATTGCTGAATTACTTCCAACACTTTCAGAAAATGAGGTTGGACGAACCTTAATTGACTTAATTCATTATTTGGAGAAGTGCGGATATTCAGTTGCTACTCATGATGTTGCTGGTCACTGGGCAGAATTTAATTCCGCAAGAGACATCGCTCATTTTATTCTAGGTACAAAATCTGAAACATTAGCGCGTTTGGAACCTTTAGTAAAAAATAGCCATATTGGGAGCCAGGTCAGTTTTACTTCCTTGGATTGGCAACTTGAACAGAAAACAGTTCTTAGAAATATCCAGCTTAAATTTCATGGCGCACGCCTTGTCGTGCGCAGTAGTTCCAAGGGCGAAGACAATTGGTATAGCTCTAATGCAGGTGGCTTTGAAAGTATTTTAAATGTTGATGGCCGTGATGATCTTAAAGTGAAAAAGGCTGTCGATGATGTGATCACTTCATTTGGTAAATCACAAGGAGGTGATGATCAAGTACTTGTTCAGGAACATTTAAGTGACGTACAAGCCGCCGGGGTTGTTTTTACTTGTGATTTAGAGTCAGGTTCCCCTTATTATCGTTTCAACTTTGATGATAAAACTCAGTCAACAGAATCAGTTACCGCAGGCACACACGGTGATTTACGAACAGTATTATTAAACCGTTCTTCACCAGAAAAACTGCAACATATCGCACCTGAATTACAACCAGTTTTAGTCGCAATACAAGAACTAGAGCAGTTATTAGGCTTTGATAAGTTAGACATTGAATTTGCCATCGCTAATACTGGAAAAGTGCATATATTCCAAGTCCGACCCATTACAGTAAATCATGATGATTTTAGTGTGGACGAACAAATGGTGAATTCTCAGTTAGAGAATGCATCGAAGCAATTTTCTACACAACAAACATCATCGCCATTTGTCTATGGAAAGAAAACTATTTTTGCTAATATGCCAGACTGGAATCCAGCAGAAATAATTGGCGTCCGACCAAAACCGTTAGCATTCAGCCTGTACCGACACTTAATAACTAATGACGTTTGGGCTAAGCAACGTGCAGAGTTTGGTTATCGCGATGTTAACCCTTCTCCTTTGTTGGTTTCTTTATGTGGTCAGCCATACATTGATTGCCGAGCAAGTATAAATTCATTCATCCCAGCCTCATTACCCGATGCAACGGCAGAGCGTCTAGCCAATGCCTACCTTGAGATATTAGCGGATAACCCACAATATCATGACAAACTTGAATTCGATGTCCTTTTTACGGTTTGGATACCAGATTTTTGCACTCAAGCCGAAGCACGGCTTTTACCCTATGGTGTACTAAAATCTGATATAGAAAGTTTAGAATCCGCACTTAAGGAAATCACTTGTAGTGCCTTAGAACGCTTATCTATTGATACTGCATCGATCAAAGTGCTGAGCGAACGCCGTCAAATCATCGATGAGTGCGATTTATCTAGCATCGATAAAATATTTACTTTACTAGATGATTGTAAACGCTTCGGCACTTTAGCCTTTTCTCATGCGGCAAGAGCGGGGTTTGTCGCAACGTCTTTATTAAAAGCCTTTGTTGAAAGCGGGTTATTAACTGATAAACGTAGACTGGAGTTTTTAAATAGTTTTACGACAGTTGCTGGCGAATTTAGTAAAGATAAATACAAGCACGCTAAAGGTGATATTAAGTTACAAGATCTTATCGATAAATACGGACACTTAAGACCAGGAACTTATGATGTTACGGCTCAGGCATATTGGGAAGATCCGTCTCGTTACTTAATCTCAGAAAATGATGCGAATCAGCATCAAGAAGGCGATTTTTCTTTTACTGAAATGGAATTAACTTCGTTTACACAGATGTTAACTGAGCTTGGTTCCGATATATCATCTCAGCAATTAGTTACATATTTAATTGAATCAATACAGTCACGAGAGTTCGTTAAATTTGAATTTACTAGGAATCTAAGTCGTGCTCTTGATTATTGTATTAAATTTGGTGAACAACACGATTTAAGTAGAGAAGATCTAGCGTTTTTAACCTTTAACGATTTAAAACAAGTAAAACTGAATTTAACGACGTTAACAGAAATGAATAAGTTAATAAAAATGCGTAAAGAATCATATGCCATTACTTCCGCGATAGAGTTACCTTCATTTATTCAACAAAACATCGATTTATTTTGCTTTGAACGGCTAGCATCTCAACCAAATTTTGTCACATCTAGCCGTGTAGAAGGAAAAATACATTGCCTCGACACTCATCAGGAAGAAAATCTCAAAAACAAGATTGTACTCATTCAACAAGCTGATCCCGGTTACGATTGGTTATTTGGTCATGGCATTGCAGGATTGATTACTCAATTTGGAGGGGCTAATTCCCATATGGCCATTCGTGCCGCAGAAATCGGTCTACCCGCTGCTATTGGAGTAGGTGAAAAATTGTATGAAGAAATTTCAACCATGCACATGGTTGAGTTAGACTGCGGTAATCAACTAATCAGGAATATAGATTGAAACGTATAGGAATCACTCAAAGGGTTGAAATTGTAAAAAGCTACGGTGAACGTCGAGACTGTCTTGATCAACAATGGTCAAATTTCATAATCCAGTTAGGTTATATACCCGTACCTTTACCAAATGTCACAGCAGACATGGCGGGAGAACTGGTCAATAATTTACAACTTGATGCTATTATTTTAAGTGGTGGAAATTCTATCGCCAGTTTAAACCCTGAAGCACCTGATGCAGCGCCAGAGCGAGATGATTTTGAAAATGCCATTATATCTATAGCACTAGGGATCAATATTCCTGTAATAGGTGTTTGCAGAGGAATGCAGGTATTAAACCTTGCACTGGGTGGTTCTTTAGCTAGTATTCAAGGTCATGTTGGCCAGCGGCACCCCATTAATTCCAATATAAAAGGATTCAATCTACCTAAAACAGTAAACAGCTTCCACAATTATTGCGTTCCAAATAAAGGACTGGCAGAATCATTAGAACCATTAGCTTACGATGAGGATGGGAATATTGAAGCTTTTTATAATATTAGCCGAAATATTTTAGGGATCATGTGGCATCCTGAGCGCGAAGAAAATTTCATCAACCTTGATATTCAATTATTTAAAAGATTTTTATTATGACTAGAGTTCTGATATTAGCAGCCGGTGAAGGTACACGATTACGCCCTTTAACCAATGATAAACCTAAATGTATGGTGCCTTTACTTGGCACTTCTCTGATTGAGCGACAAATCGCTTGTTTGAAACGCCAGGGAATAACTGACATCCATATTGCTACAGGTTATAGGGCAGAGCAAATCGAAGCGTTGGGATATCCAACCTCGTTCAATCCTCGTTACAACAAGACGAATATGGTTAGCACTTTATTTTGTGCTTTAGATTTTATTGAACAAGAAGATGATTTGATTATTGCGTATGGTGATATTGTGTATGACGATATTAATCTAACGACTCTATTAGAAAGTGATGGTGATATCGCTTTAATGATAGATAAAAAATGGCGTGACCTTTGGTCATTGCGTTTAGAAAACCCCTTGGAAGATGCTGAAACCTTAGTTATGAATGATAGTGGCTATGTTACAGAATTAGGAAAAAAACCTGATAATTATGAGCGCATTCAAGGTCAATACACAGGCTTGATTAAGATTAGTGGCAATAAAATATCAGACTTTGTTAATTTTTATCAACAGCTTGACCGTCATGCTAGTTTTGACGGGAAAGACTTCGACAATATGTATATGACCAGTTTTTTGCAGGCATTAATTGATGCTGGTTGGAAGACAAAAGCAGCTTTGGTGAATAACGGTTGGCTAGAAATTGATTCTGTGGAAGATCTTGAGCAGTATGAATTATTGGCACAACAGGGGAAACTAGATAAATTCTATCAAGTTTAAATCTGCAACTAAAATACTGGAAAAGTTATTCTATACAGACCTTAATTTATTCATTTAATAAGGTCTGTATCTTGATAAAAACGCTTTCTTAGAGAAAGGATTTTGAGTGATTTATTATTTATCTCAGGTCTTTAACTAGTAATCACTCCGGCATATTATCCTATTAACTAAAGAGAGAACTCAATGATATTATGTGTTTTTCTATCTTTTTCTTCGGGTAATTCCATATAATTGCCGTATTTATATTCTAGATACTTTTCTATATTTTTAGGAACATTTATCATTAAATGTTCAAAGGGAAGCTGATGCTCCGCCCAATTATCTTGAACTTCAAAATAATCGTGCAGTAAAATAAAGCCAATTTTATCTACGGTTTTGGCATTATCATTTTGGCTAATCTCGTCATATTCTTTAAAATAACTTTTAGAGTTTTTAAATGGATTAAAAAGAAAATACAGCCACTTTTTAATTGGTTTTAAGCTACGACGAAAATTATCAGAGCACTTTTCTAATTGTTTAAATTTTTTATCTGTATTTGTACTTTCATCAATGTTGTCTAATGGGAAGATATCAATATAGATACCATGGTGAATATTAAAATCTTTGAAGCGCCTTTCTACAAAACGAGAGTCATTTAAGCGAACCTTGGCAAAATATAAAGGGTAGGTTGACTCGGTTGAATAATGTTGAATAAATAAATTTTCAGGAACGTCGCCCTGCATCTTTAAAAATTTGTCATAATCCTCTCTGGGCATCCCAATATCAATATCGTCATCCCATGGAATAAAGCCCTGATGTCGGTAAGCGCCAAGTAGGGTTCCACAAACAGCAATATAATTGAGGTTATGTTTTTTAAATACCGTTAAGACTTGTTCTAAAATGTTTAATTGGGCTTTTTGTATTTTTTTTATATCTTTATTCATTACTTTTACCTTACTTTCATCAGCCATCGATACTAAAGGTTGTTAGATTAAACTAAAAGTTGGAGCTTTAAAATAACTTTAAGAGATCTCTCATGTGTAGGTATTTAATCTTAAATGAAATGTCGCCAAGTTATCCAACTACCTGGAAAATCACCGGTTAACTTCTTTAATTAACTAAAAGATGATATTCATACAGGCAATTTAAAGTATCACTATGTGGTTAACATGAATATATAAAGCTGAGATTAAAAACCATGAAGGACACCAAATGGTTAATTAGTATAGCGTAGGTTTAGGTTGTACCAAATTATGCAAAGAATACAGGCGGTTAACTAAAAATTATGAAAGCTTTGGTTTTGAAGATACTGGCCTTCGCCAGCATGACGAAACAGTGAAAATGGGGTAGCTAAAGGGATTTGAACCCACGGCGAGCGAAAATGGGATCACTGGTGATTCTGTCGTGGTTTTCTATAGAGATTTTTCAGATCATTGTATTTGAAGGTACTGGCCTTCGCCAGCATGATGAAACAGTCAAGAATGGGGTAGCTAAAGGGATTTGAACCCACGGCGAGCGAAAATGGGATCACTGGTGATTCTGTTTTTGTTTAATACTTTATAAGGATGTTGAAACAAGGAAGAAAAATGGGGTGGCTAAAGGGATTTGAACCCTCGACAACCGGAATCACAATCCGGGGCTCTACCAACTGAGCTATAGCCACCACTGATGTATATAACAGGCGTTATGTACGGGTGTTTCTTTTACCATTACAAACTAGGTTTGAAACAGTGCGCGGATTGTATATAGTTGCCAATTTTTTTTCAAGTGCTTAGCAAAAAAATGTCCATAAAAGCAGGTGTTTTTACGGATAAACTTTGCATTTTTGGATACTTTATCTACTAAAATTCATTTTGATAACATCTAGTTACATTTTTAGGTAAAAATCTGTTAGATTAAATATCGATACAAATAATAATAAAAATACATGGATGATTGCTCATTAGAGCAATGCAATCGCAATAGGATTTTGCACAATTGGAATGTTTATAACTACTATGCTGTTCAAACATTTAATAAAACTGATCGCCCTGAGCTTATCTTTATTAATCTCTACTCATTGTTATGCTGCTGATCTCCAGCCAGCATTAAGCGTGAGTGGTAATGAAAATGGCGCTTCTATTCACGGCTCGACACAATATTTAATAGACACAAGCTCTAGCTTATCGGCTGAGCAAGTGTCCACATCAAAAATGCTCTCGCAACAGGCTAATGACGATAATAGCTCATGGCTTGGTAAAGTTGCAGGTTCTGTCTGGACTAGAGTTATTTTAACAAACAATACCGACCATGATATCACCGTAAATTTGGAATACCCTTTTACTCACCCTGCTACAATATCGCTCTACGCTCGCACTTTAGGCAGTACCAGAGAGTTCTCTACAATTAAAAACGATATTAGAGAGACTAGCTCTAATCGTGCAATAGCCACTCCAAGAATTAGCTTGCCTGTGGTATTACCTGGCCATCAAAGTAAAGAAGTGCTGCTTGAAAGTTTTAGTGATGTGGCCACAGTAAGATTCACCGAATACCGTATTTGGTCAACAACGGCATTAGTTAATGCATCAAACATTGAACATATTATCTTTTCTATAGTTATTTGCTTTACGTTATTGTCAGCGTTTATAAGCTTTGTTTTATTTAAGTTTCTAAAGGAAAAGTTTTTTGTTTGGTACAGTTTATTTGCGATTAGCTCGATTCCTGTATTAGGCTTATCAACCGGCATTTTAAATCTATATATCCCAAATCTTGATTATCACCCGCTAGGCACCATGTCTATGGTTGTTATGATGGCAGCAGGTATTCAATTTATTCGAATATTCAGTAACTCTTCTTATCATTCACTTAAAGCGGATAAGTTACTGCATTTATCTTTAACGTTAGTGTTAACGGCATTACCTGTAGCCATTATTGGTTTTCATGAACTTGCTATGCAAATTCAGCAATTAGCAGTGTTTACCTTTCCTGTAGCCATTATTGCATCAATATACTGCGGCGTATTAGGTGAAAAGCAACTCACTACGATGATTTTAGCCAAGACTCTGCTGTTTGTTATATTGCTAGCAACCAACTTACAAGCATGGGGTTGGGTAACGCCTAGTTATGGTTTGATATTTTTACCAACCATTGGCATGTTTGCACAATTATGTTGTTTAGTTTGGGCTATGTACAGTAAAGCCCGAGTGCACTACTTTGATGGTTCATTACAAGCTCAAAATACTGCAACTGACGCATATGAAAAAGCTTACGCCTTGCAAGAGCAAGTGCAACAGCAAAACCAAGCATTGAAAGTTGCTAAAGAACAAGCAGAGTTTGAAGCTCGAACAGATATGCTTACGCAACTACCAAACCGTCGTGCATTTATGAACCTGGCGAAAATGGCCATTGCCCAAGCCACTAGACAAAATAAGCCGCTGTCATTTATTGCCTTTGATATTGATAATTTTAAATTGATAAACGACGAATATGGTCACCCAGCAGGTGATGAAACATTGCGTGTATTTTCGGAATTAACTCGGCAAATAATCCGAGCCAGTGATTTTTGTGGACGTATTGGCGGCGAAGAATTTATGATTGGTTGTCATAACAATCACATTGGTGATGCTAATTATTTAGCTGAGCGCATTAGAAAAAATATTGAAGAATGTATTATTACCTTCGATGACTTTGAGTTTTCTACTACAGTCAGCATTGGTATTGCCCAAGTAGAGCCGGACGATGACCTAGAGAGTGTGATTAAAAAGTCAGATGAAGCTATGTATAATTCAAAAACTCGCGGTAAAAATAGAGTTTCCCATTATGCCGCATAAGCTATAATTAGCTTACCAATTAACATCTAGAAATCACTTATGTCTTTAGATAAAATTACTGCACAACTCGCTAATAACAAGCAAAAGCTACCCCCGGTTGAATTGTGGGATCCACCTTACTGTGGTGAAATGGATATGGTCATCAAAAGTAATGGTGATTGGTTTTATAATGGCAGTATTATTAGTAGGCAACGATTAGTGCAGTTGTTTGCTTCTGTACTCAAAAAAGAACAACAACAATACTTCCTAGTTACTCCGGTTGAAAAAATCAAAATTAGTGTAGAAAGCCAGCCTTTCGTTATTACTAACTGGCAATGGCTCACTGATTGTCAACCAGCAACTATGCAATTAACCACTAACCTAGAAGATAAATTATTATTAGATGCTGAGCATCCATTAACGATAGATGAAGAAGGTAATTTATTGGTGACTGTACGCCGTAATTTAACGGCCACAATCCATCGTAATGTTTTTTATCAGTGGGTGGAATTAGCGAGCGAACAGAGCTGTGACGATGGCCAGCAACTGATCATCACCAGTTCCGGACAAGATTATGTTATTGGTCGCTATTAAATACTCGAAAACCAAGTATTTAATAGCAGATTGATTAATATCGACTCAAACTAAATTAGATCACGCGAGAAAAACGCTGTTGATTTAATTTACTTTTCATATAAATGTCAAAAGACATACAAATATTACGAATAAGTAAGCGCCCTTTCGCGGCAACTTCAATAGTGTCAGCGGTATTAACCACTAAACCGTCATTTATAAATGTTTGTAAACTGATGATATCGTCAGCAAAATATTGATCAAAGTCGATATTATATCGCGTTGAAATAGTGGTTTTACATAACCTGAAGTTACACATTAAGTCTTTAATTACGGTTGCTCTAATTACGTCATCGTTACAAGTAGCAATACCTTTTTCTAACGCATGGCCGTGCTCGGTAACCGCTTGATAATAGTCTTTGAGGGATTTGTAGTTTTGGCTAAAGCTTTTACCCATAGCGCTTATAGAAGACACACCTAAACCGAGTAAATCACAATCACCTAGTGTTGTGTATCCTTGGAAGTTTCGATGTAATTTGCCTTCTCGTTGAGCTATTGCGAGTTCGTCTTCAGGTTTAGCAAAATGATCCATGCCGATAAACTCATAACCTAAATCAATAAAAGACTCGATAGCAAATTGCATTAACGCAAACTTTTGTTCGGCATTAGGCATCCACTCATCACGAATTTTACGTTGTGCAGCAAAGCGACTTGGCATATGAGCATAACTAAATAATGAAATTCTATCTGGGTCCATTATCTTCACTGCAGCCATAGTGTTGGCAAACGTAGTTAATGTTTGGTGCGGCAAGCCATAGATCAAATCTAAGTTTACTGACGTAAAACCTACGGCTTTAGCATGATGAACTAAGCTGGTGATGAACTCGGTACTTTGCTCTCTGTTTATCGCTTTTTGTACTTTTAAATCTGTATCTTGTACGCCAATACTAAGACGATTAAAACCTTCAGCATATAAATGGTCGACAATGTCTAACTCAATCTCACGAGGGTCAACTTCAATGCTCATTTCAACCTTGTCGGCAAAATTAAACGATGACTTTAATTTGGCAACCAAAAGGCTAATTTGCTGCTTAGTGAGAAATGTTGGCGTGCCTCCACCCCAATGTAATTGCTTAACCTGATAGTTTTGAAATTTTTCTGAGCGGTTGCCAATTTCTTTACATAAATATTCTAGATACTCATCTGCTTTTTCACTATGACGAGTGACTATTTTATTACAGCCACAGTAATAACAAAGGCTATGACAAAAAGGAATATGAACATAAAGTGATAATTCTTTGCTGGTTGCGTTGTCCACCGCATGCAGTAAATCCTGTTCAGAGAAATTATCACTGAATTCTAAAGCGGTTGGATACGAGGTATATCTAGGCCCACTAACATTGTATTTAGACAATAACTCCGGGGAAAACATTTCTGTCGTTTGATGTTGGCAATTATGCATAGTGGAACCCTTTTATACGTATGGCGCTAGTATAAAAGGTCAAACATTTAAAAAGTTGATCAAGCGCAACTATTTAGCAAGTAATTAACATCCCTAGAGTAGGTAAATACTTAATCGGCACATTGAATACATTTGGTTGCTGCGGGCTGAACTTTCAGCCTGTCATGAGCAATGTCTTCACCACAACCAACACAAGTACCATACGAACCTGACTCAATACGCGTTATCGCATTTGAAAGCTGTTGAATCTCAACTTTAGCTTCCGATTCTAAGGCATTTAAAACTTCATCATTTTCACGCTCACACGCTCCCTCGGCCCAATCTGAATCTCGGCCTTCGGCAAAATCACCATGGATGGAGCTAACGCGAGCCTGAAGCTCAATAATTCGAGTAGTAAAATCACTTTTAAGTTGTTCAGACATAAGCAACCTCTGTAGTCTATTGTTGTTGTTTGGTTAATTGTTTCTTTAAAGATTCAGCGAATGGCAGTAACAATTCTAGATCGACGTAAACATCAACCTCTAGTGCTTGCTCTACACCCATACGTTCAAGATCAAATGCCAACTTCTGTTGTTTAGTTAAAGCCTTTCTAGCTTCCAATATCGGCATGTGACTTATATCGCTGTATAATTTAAATATAGCAGGGAATTTATCATTCAACTCAATTATATGATCAGTTAATGAGTTCATCAGCATAGACAAGCGCCAACAACCTTCCGAAAGCTCACATTGTTTTTGTATCATCGCCCGACAAATCAAAACGACACTGTCGATAGTTTTAACATCACGGTCATTTTGAGCTTGCAGATTCTGAGCAAGAGTGTGCTTTTGCTGTTTAGTTTGCGATTTTAGTTTTAGCAATAAGTGGATCGCGTAACCAACTAGCGCAACAACAACTAAACTAGCGACTATTAGCAACATTGTCATAGATATATTAACTACGTCTCAAATTCTGAAAAATCATTGCCATCAAGCTTATTCAAAAGATCATCTTCAGATAAATCGTTATCATCTTCGTCTGTTTCTTCTTCATCGTCTTCTAAGCCTAGCTTGGCAATTAATTGTTGATACCTGGCAAGGCTACTAGCAAGTAACTCAGCTTCTTCTTCTGTAACAGGCTCACCATCATCACTTCGACTAGCAATTGATTGCAGTTGCTCATTACTTTCGATAGCTAATAATTCTTGTTCCCATAACTCACTGTCATCAATTACTGTAATTGGTGCAACAGCTGGGCGAGTATCTTTAACTTTTTTGCTGACCGCTTTTACAGGTGCAGATTTAACGCCAAGATCTATTGGTGTTTTACTGCCAATGCGAGGATCTCTATCTTTATCATCTACCGCTACTTCGTCCTTTTGAAAAGCGATTGTTTGACGTGTACCGGCTTTATTACCAGAGGTTTTGCGTACTCTACTTGGCTTTTCTTCAACAATAGCTTTTTTATCAGCTTTAACCGGATTTAAGCGACCTGGCTTACGGGATTTTTTTGAACGAGACATAAAATTCTTACTTTAAACTAAATTGCCTATATTTTACGCCAAACAATAGCAAACTGTTAGTTTTTCATTTCATAAGATAAGAATTAACTGCGAATAAATGGTTAATTGAACAGGAATTTATGGCTTTTTAGGGCGAACTAACAATTAAGTAACAAAAACATCAAAATCAAGGCGAAAAAAAAGAGTAAATTAATACTCTTATTTTCGACAAATCATTTGTCTGCGTCTGGTATTATCCAGCCCTGAATCTATCCTTGCTTACTGTCCATATAATATTGATCGTTTCCATACATTGTTTTTTATTTTCGGTCTTCCTGACACATTATTGGCTATCCATAAAGCTTTGCAGCTACACTATCCATGTATTAGGTTATCCTAACCTTGTCTTGCACTCCATTGTGCTGTCCATATAGCATCCGTACTTGATATTCCATTTTGATATTTGATTTTTAGTCACATCCTGTAACTGTGATAAATTCTATAATACTTACAGAAAGTTACAATGTCATATCGGTAAAAATAGTTGCACAATTAACAACCGAATACCGTAAGGCACTGATATTAAACATATTTTAAATACTTAAATCCGATTTTTAAGATTGCATCCACTAAAGCAATGGACAATGTCTTACAAAGCAATGAGTTAGAATCTTAATCATTCACATTTGTGGGAAATGTCACTCGGTAAGAGAATCTCTTTCACTTTAATTTCTGCTCATACCACAAACCTAAAGATTGGTTTGGGCTATTGATACTCAGACACCGCATAAATTCCGACTCGGAGCTTTCGGAAGAGAATAAATCGATTTCCCCTAAGCAGACATTTGAAACATTAAAATCCTGGCTTTTCTACTTATTCGATTTTGATCTAAAAACCAGGTGCTGTTGAGGGCAGGAGGTCAGGCTTGATCCGGCAGGTCAGCCAATTACAGACTAAGATAACTACTCTCTCAATCGTCTTTCCCGCGCAGGCGGGAATCTATTCTGTGGGACTATTTTGTGCCAAAAGAAGAAATAGAGTAATAACAAAATTGCATACGCTGCTAATTCACCATAGTTTTTGGTTATCTGAGACTCTAATATATGATTTCACCTCTAGTTAGCTTACAGAATTAACCTTGCTCCTACATTTTTATCGTTACGCTGGTATTAACAGATACTAAATTTGAAGTTTCGCATTGGATATTTTTGCCCTTTTTATAATTCAACACAGCTAATGTATTAGGTCCTTTATTTATTAATTTCATGAGGTTGCATATAAAAATCACATAAGTTAAATTAAAAGGGCACAACAATTAACAATGTTTAATTGCTAATTAAAATATGAAAATGCAAATGAATTGCATTAGTGCGAAAAATAAAAATGGAATATTATGAAACATAATTTAATCGCCCTTACAGTTTTAACCTCAACATTAATTTTTTCTAATGCCTCGCTTGCAGATGAAACTACCCAGCAAGTGCAACCTTCTAAACAATGGAACATTGGCGTTGGAACGTATGCATTAATCATTGATGAGGACAACTCGGACGACATTACCTTTGAAGGTTTTGCATTATCTGCAACGTACGCTTTCAACGACAACGTCTCAATCAAAGGTCAATATTATGCCTTGGAGGAGGAAGATTTTTCAGAAATCGAATTGTCTGGCATTGATATGGCCGTTCATTATGGTACCGGTCTAGCGTCTGATGGATTTAAAGCATATATTGGCCTCGGTTTATATAGCGAAACCCTAGAAGTTGGAAGTTTAGAAGAAGACTTTTCTGGAGCCCAAATTGCCGGTGGTCTCGGGTATAATTGGGAGTCAGTATCTTTAGATCTATCTCTGGGCATTCGTTCTACCGGCGATTATGAAGACCTTGCCGATGACAGCTCAGACGTCACAGCAGTATCTAGCTCTTTAGTATTTGCGGTAAGGTTTTAAAAACACTCTATAAGTAAATCATTATATCTTCGAGCTGATTATCTAAAAATGAAAAATTAGCAGTAACTATTTTAGTTACTGCTAATTTAATAGTTCTAGAGCCAATAATTCGAACGAATTGATCGTTATGAATACAGCCTCTTATGTTTTCTGTTCGCTCTATATGAGCGTGGTCGGCTTTAATAACTTGAAAATACACAAGGCATTATGTTGTTGTAATTGAACAATTTTTTAGTGTTCATCACCGACCGTTTAGAGCGAATAGCGGAAATTTAGAAAAAGGATTTTTATGAAAAATATAGTTATCGGTATACTAAGTACACTAGTTGTGATTTTAGGTTATATCAACCTGACCAGAATGAGTAACTCGCCGTCCATTTCCCAAACTGCCAATGAACTTTCTAAAGCTAAAGAAAGTAAAGTTACAGAAAAAACTCATACTGCTCACACATCATCTGAAACTAATCTAGTGAAAAAACCTAGTTCGGAGTTAAAAGAGATAGAAAAATTAGAAACTATTTGTATTGAACAGTCTTCATCGGATATAGGCTGTACAATTGATACATCAATAGATATTGAGGAACGGTTGGTAGATGTATCGAAAAATCTTGCCAAATTAGATGCAATATCGGAACTGTTAAAAAGTGACAATTTCCAAGAGGTTGCTTCTATTATTTCATCATCAAAAATTACTGAACAAGCTAGAGTTAAAGAGAATAAGTTTAATCACCAACTAAATGATTTTATTAACAATAATTACACTTCAGTGAGTAGCGATGGAGTTCATTGTGGTGATTCTATTTGCACGGTAACTATTACATATAATTCATTAGATGATTGGAGTAATTTTAATGCCGAGTTTTTTAATCATAAAGAAAAAGGCAATATTTTTATAAATAATAAAAATGAAAAAGATGAAGTGCTAAAAACTGCGAAGGTGGTTTTTATGCCTGAAGGCAAAGGTATTCAATCAAGTAAGAAGGTTGTAGATCTATAAAATACGTATTGGCTCTATGACGGCTAATGACACATTTGCGTCGGTCAGAATAATAACGTAGATTAATCAAATACCTAACGGTAGCAAAGAGCGACTAGCGGACATTTATAGCCTCACTATTTAATAAGCGTAATTTAAAAGAAAAAGGAAATTCGAATGAAAACTTTAAGCTTAATATTATCAATGATTTTTGTCTTTAGTACACAAGCTGCAACAATTAAAGCAGTACAATGTGGATCTAAATTTGTACGTGTCTCAGATGATAAGTTAATGTTACTTGAGCGATGCGGATCTCCAAAAAGTTCTGAAAGAGTTTCAGGTGAGTCAGAAGGACTAGTAGAAAGAATGTACTACAAGTTACCTAATAAAATGCCAATGGTTTTTACCGTAAAGCAAGGTAAGGTAATAAAGATAGAAGAGTTACGATAGATACTACTTCTTGGGTTAAAGGTAATAATTTAAACCTGAGGGACTGTAATGAGCAAGTAAGCGACATACGCTCTTCATTCAAACTTGCATTTTACACCGCAATTGCAGGTATATCCTTTTTGTGAAACGGATTTATAATTATGGATTTTTTGAATAGAGTAAACCCTTTAATTGTCGGTATCCTTGCCGCAGTATTCATTATGTTTATTGCTACATATGTATTTGTACTTACTAATTACTATTTTATTTTTTGTTCTGGAATTGTGGGAGGTTACGCTGCAAGTTGGAATGCCAAATCTAATAAGTTAGTATTTGCGTCTTTAACAGGACTAATTATCGTTATCCTAATGTGCAGTGTGTGGGCTTATTTTGGATACTTTAACGAACATCAAAACCTTTCACTTCTTTACTGGCCAATTTTGTATTTACCTGCCTGTTTTATAGGGGGAGTTATTCATGTTAAATCACATAACAAAATATTCAACTCGAAAAAACAGTAATGAAGGTAATCACTCGCTACGTCATTTGCATCATACATAGAAATAAAGTAAATTAAATCAAAAGCCTATGACGGCTAAGAGCGAATATAGGACAGTCAAAAGAAACATGAAACTTTAACTGTTTTTTAAAAACAAACACAAATATAAAAACAATAACTGAATAAGGATTTTCAAATGAAACATCTCGTCTTAATTATGGCGTTAAGCACGCTAACATTTCAATCTAATGCAGAGCAAACAGACTCATCATTTTACGTGGGTGCTTCACTGGGTAAGTCAGATTACGATACTTCCAATAAAGACTTTAATGACATCAAAGTCACTTTTGATGAAGATGGCAACTCCTATAAATTATTTGCAGGTTATCAATTAAATGATTATGTAGCCTTTGAGCTTGGCTACGTTGATTTGGGGGAGCTTGATTCTGAAACTACTGCTAGCCGCACGGACCCCGACGGTTACACTTCGAAAGCCAAATTTAATAATTCAAATCAATTAGATGGTTATACAATAAGTGTCATCGGATCATACCCAATCACAGATACATTTAACGTTTTTGCTAAAGCTGGGATGTATAGCTGGGAATCAGAGGTAGATGTAATGATTGATAGATCGTATTCCAATCCAGAACTTCCGTCTGGTATAACCAATAGAACTCACACCGATGACGACTCAGATTCGTTTTACGGACTTGGGGTAAGCTATGAGTTTAGTATTCTGACTATTATTGCAGAATACGAAGTTTATGAAAAAGAAAATAGGGACATTGACTTGCTGAGCGTTGGTATTCGATATCATTTTTAAGTTGTTTACCTACCATCAGCAGAATATTTGATTTTCCGCTGATGGCACATTTGCGAGTTGGTGATTTAACGCAATGTATTCAAAGCCTAACGGCTATAAAGAGCGATAACCAGACCTACGTACACATGGAAAGCGATATAAAATGGAATTGTATTTTTTTAAACATAAGACTCATCTCCTAATACTTACTTTAATAATTGTAGCTATTGTTTTTTTTCAAAATATCAACCTACCAATATCAGATCCTATTATTGATACAGATAAAGAGTCTGTAGCCATACTTAGAGATAATATCCTGATAAGCGAGTCTAAGTTAAGTGCACAACCTTTGCTAAATGATGTAATGGCGAAAGGGGTTATTATCGATTGTGACTCTGAATACATTATCGATGAGAAAAGGTACTTTGAAGTTCAGCAGCACTTTGCGTCTCTTGCCAACACAAACTTAAAAGACAAGAAGCTAGAGTACGTGATGTATGCAAAGCTGCCGCCAGATAAGACTAGACTTGATTTATTAATTGAATACGATAGAGACTATCCTAATACCTCATTAGCCTTGATGGAAGCCCTCTATATATGTACGGGGTCAAACGATAATGAAAATTGTACCAAACAGTTAGTTGAAAGTGCGACTGCATCAGATAAAGAAAACGCGGCTACGTGGTTCAACGCAGTATTATTCCATGCTGAACGTAACAATGATTCCGATGTTTTAAATGCTATTGATGGAATGTTAAAGGCTTCAATCTTTAACGAAAAGCGTGGTGAAAGAATTAAACTATATGCAAATGCTCTCAAAGGGTCAGAGGTTAATGATTTTAGCGTGAGAGTAATCTCCGGAATTGGTGTTGAAGCAGCAAGATCGCTGAACATTTCCAGCATTATTCGCTGGTGTAAAAATGGATTAAATGAAACTGTGAAATCCAATTCTTGTCTCTTATTAGGGAATGATTTGCAGAATAGAGGTAAAGAACTTATTTCACAATGGATAGGGATAGCCCTACAGAAGCTAATTTATAAATCTGAAAATAATACTAAGCGACTTGAGGAGCTTGAAAGAGAAACTGAACAATCAGGTGCTATTATAATGAGTAATGATTTCCAAAAAGCCTCTTCATTGATGTTTCATGATGAAGGTCTATTATTCCATTGGTTGGACAACTTAGATTTGATTGGCGAAGTAGAATCGGCAAACCTGCTAATTGAAGAGGCTACAATTCTTTCTCATGAAAAAGGTCCAAATATTTGTAAAGCTTAGCCATGTCGTATGGCCACAGCATACTTGAGACCAACAGCGATTTAACGTAATGTAATCAAAAGCTCACAGGCAGGAATAGCGATTAAGAGACCGTAGCAGGAAAACACTAAGCAATTAATAAGGGGGATCTTAACTCGAATGAAAATAGAAGAAGTAACCCTTTCAATTGTATTATCTATTGCTAGCATATTCGGACTTAGATATGTTTATAGCTCTTACTATTCAGAAATAATAAGCTTTAGAGGTTTTGTTTTTGAAATGAAAGAAGAGCCATTTATGTACTGGATTTTAATTACTATTGGTTTGGTTATCTCTGTGGGTTTCCTTTACATTGCTTGGTTTTATGAAGATAAAGAAGAGTAACCTCCAACTTATTGACTGTCGGCGAATAGCACAAAACAGCCCCTCAGCCTAACTGGATGAGATCCCATTCAAAAAATGATGGGATAACGATGTTTCTTTTTTATTTACGCGGATTATTTTCCTATTTTCGCTATTGGTACTTCAGAGACGGATCAAGTATGGCATCCCGCCCTCAAACATACCTTGTTTGAAGGTCGAAATCGAATAAGCAGAGAAACCTGAATTTCAATGTTTCAAATGTCTGCTTAGGAGAAATCGATTTATTCTCTTCCGAGACCTCCGATTCGGAATTTATGCGGTGTCTGAATATCAATAGCCCAAACCTTTCGGTTTGTGGCATGGGCAGAAGTTGAAGTGAAAGTGATTCTCCTACTGATTAACATTTCCCAAACATTAAAATATTGCAAATTATTTCATAGGGTTAGCTTAAAGCACTTACTCATCGATGGAAAGAGTGGTTTTAGCCATGGATGGCTTATATGACAAAATTGCAGGAGCAATATTTTGTTGACGTGCACGGATGCATTAATGCCACGATCGCATGGATGCGAAAGAGTGGTGACCTACTTGGTCAGTTAAAGATTTAGAATGAAAAAAGCCCTTTGCGTTAGCAAAGGGCTTTTAGAATGGGAGTCTGGCAATGCAGAACATGGATGTTCAAATGCCGTGATGCCATGGATGGCAATAAACGGTGACCTACTGGTCATGCGCCGGAAATTTAAAGCAAAAAAGGCTATCCGTTAGGATAGCCTTTCTTTAAATGGGAGTCTAGCAATGACCTACTCTCACATGGGGAAACCCCACACTA
>JBFONS010000025.1:0-14998 GCA_040779355.1 Colwelliaceae bacterium BS250
GTGGCATAGGACCATCTGTAGCAGCAACTACTAAGATAGCGCCATCCATTTGAGCAGCACCAGTGATCATGTTTTTAACATAATCGGCGTGACCAGGACAATCTACGTGTGCATAGTGACGTGCAGCTGTATCGTACTCGATGTGAGAAGTATTGATAGTAATACCACGTTCACGTTCTTCAGGAGCGTTATCGATTTGTGCGAAATCTTTAACTTCACCACCGTGTACTTTAGTAAGTACAGCTGAGATAGCAGCTGTTAATGTTGTTTTACCGTGATCGACGTGACCAATAGTACCAACGTTAACATGCGGTTTATTACGTTCAAATTTTTCTTTAGCCATCTTAAAAACTGCCTTAAAATTATAAATATGTTTATAGGTTAAAGGTAATCATAGATGCAGAAGTGAAATACTTCAAAGGATCTTAAAAGAAGTGGCGTTAATAACCAAGTTAGAATTGCTGGCTTCGCCATTACTAATCAAAAGTATGACGTGTTACCAATAACCAGATTCGAACTGCAGGTATCAGAGTTTGAAACAAAAAGAGTGGTGCTAATAACCAGATTCGAACTGCAGGTATCAGAATTTGAAACAAAAAAGAGTGGTGCTAATAACCAGATTCGAACTGCAGGTATCAGAATTTGAAACAAAAAAGAGTGGTGCTAATAACCAGATTCGAACTGCAGGTATCAGAATTTGAAACAAAAAGAGTCGTGTTAATAACCAGATTCGAACTGCAGGTATCAGATTTTGAAACAAAAAAGAGTGGTACTAATAACCAGATTCGAACTGCAGGTATCAGAATTTGAAACAAAAAAGAGTGGCACTAATAACCAGATTCGAACTGCAGGTATCAGAATTTGAAACAAAAAAGAGTGGTGCTAATAGGCAGATTCGAACTGCCGGCCTCACCCTTACCAAGGGTGCGCTCTACCAACTGAGCTATATCAGCGTTTATAAAAATATGGAGCGGACGGCGAGAATCGAACTCGCAGCTTTAGCTTGGAAGGCTAAGGTATTACCACTATACGACGTCCGCATATATTTAAAACTTTACTGAAAGAAAAATGGTGGAGGGAGGTGGATTCGAACCACCGAAGGCTGAGCCGTCAGATTTACAGTCTGATCCCTTTGGCCACTCGGGAACCCCTCCATTATTTTCTTGCCACTAACAAGTAGTGTATTAATGGTGCCGTCTGCCGGAGTCGAACTGGCGACCTACTGATTACAAGTCAGTTGCTCTACCAACTGAGCTAAGACGGCACTACATTAAGTGGAGCGAATTCTAGATGAATGTTTTGCACCATGCAATAGCAAAATTAAAATAAACTCCGCTTTTTTTCTGTTTGTCGTTTTTTTATTCACATATTCGATTAAAATCGACAATTGCGCATAGATTTAAGGTAATTATTTAAAATCGATTACATTTAGATCGATCTTTGCATGCCGAGGAAAATTAATTCTTTACAATAAGCGCTGCTACTTTTATTTAATCGATTTAATTCACTGCCATTACCGCCAGTATAAATAATTTTATCTAGCGTAAGGTTTAAACTTTCGACTGTAGACTTAGCTAGTTCGACTGCGCCTACTGTGGCAGACCAACAGCCCAAATTAACATTGTCATTGGTATTAAAGCCAAAGGCTAATTCGTCGATAGTGCCAGACTCGCCGGCGACTCGCTTAGTATTATTAAATAGCGAGTCCATCATCATATCAACACCAGGAATAATCCAACCACCTAAGTGTTCATCATTACAGCTGAGTAAATCGATTGTAGTTGCTGTCCCAGAATCTACAATCAACAGTGTTTGGTTCGGGTATAACTGTTGTGCACCTAAAATAGCCAACCAACGATCTGCGCCCATTTGGCTATAATTTTGATAGCCATTGGTTACGCCAAAAGCAGATCCTGCACTGGTTAACAATATTAGTTCTAATTGCTGAGTAGTAGCCCATCTTTCTAACTGCTTGGTTATGGCCTGTTCATGCACTGACACTAACAAAATTTTATTTATTGGCTGAGTAATGGTCAGTAGTTCGAGAGTTGCAATTAATTGATCACCAACACAGTGCTTAATTTCGGACAACTGCCCTGCTTTCTCGACAACATATTTTATTCGGCTATTGCCAATATCAATTAATATATTCATGGTTAACCTCTACCGTCATGAAAGTAATTCGTTGGTTTGTATTGGAACAGCTCAAGCACTCTGAAACCTGCATCTTGAGGTGGAACGGGTATATATTTCATTAGGCCCCCCTAAGACTTACTTCACCACCATAAATAGGCTGTTGTTTGCCGTCAACTTCTAATAATAAAGCACCACTACTGTTTATTCCTCGACATATTCCTCGAGTTTCTTTTGCACCAGTGATCAACTTAACGGCTTTATTGATGAAGTAATCTTGCCTTTGCCAATCGCTCAGCATGGGTGCTAAACCATATTTATGATGCTGCTCTAAACGCTCAGATATTTTTGCAATTAATTTTGCGCTCAAGATATTGCGATCTACTGTGGCGCCGATAGCTTGCTGCATATCGATCCAAGGTTGGTCAATTTTATTGGCGCTTTGCTCTGGCATCGCAATGTTTAATCCTAAACCAATAACACAATTACCTGGGCCTATACTTTGGCCTTCAAGCTCAACTAAGATACCGGCTAATTTTACACCATTGACATAAATGTCATTCGGCCATTTTAGCTGTACATCAAGATTATATTGTTGTTTGAGTACATCACTTACGGCAATGCCTACAACTAGCGAAATGCCCATTGCAGCCACCAAACCTTGTTCCAAATACCAATACATTGATAAATATAAATGCGATCCAAACGGTGACACCCATTCTTTACCGCGACGACCCCGGCCGGCTGATTGATATTCAGCAACACAAACTTGTCCATGGGTAACATTATTTGGTAAACGGCGCATTAGATAAGAGTTAGTCGAATCAATTAAGCTGTGCACTTCTACGACATTATCTAAGCCTTGCTGCTTTAAATGTTGAGTGATTAGCTTTTGCTCTAATAACTGAATAGGCGAAGCCAGTTTATAGCCTTTGCCCTGCACTGAAAATATATCTAAGCCCATTTCGGTAAGTACTTTAATATGTTTAGAGATAGCCGTGCGACTCACCCCTAACTCTTCACCAATCACTTGACCCGATACAAACTGCCCGGCAGCTAAACGGCGAATAAGCTCTTCTCTTACGACTTTTGCCATTACTGAATATCTTCCAATTTAATTTCACCCTGTTTGCCAATAATTCTAACTTCTGCTTCTAACAT
This sequence comes from Colwelliaceae bacterium BS250, assembly GCA_040779355.1. Classification (GTDB taxonomy): domain Bacteria; phylum Pseudomonadota; class Gammaproteobacteria; order Enterobacterales; family Alteromonadaceae; genus Thalassotalea_A. The sequence goes on from JBFONS010000025.1 coordinate 3,295, forward strand.
GACGTTAAATTTACCTAGAACCTGACCTTGTACATACTTAGCTAATTGCACAACATCTCGCCCTTCGGCATTATCAATATTTACCAATACCAGGGCTTGCAGTTTGTGCACTGCTGCGCCGCCTATTTGCTTGCCTTTTAAACCACATTCTTGAATTAACCAACCTGCAGCAAGCTTTACCTCGCCATTAGGCAAATGGTAAGCAGGCATATTGGGGTTATTTTTTGCAATAGCGGCAAAGACTTGCTGGCTAACGACTGGGTTTTTAAAGAAACTACCTGCATTAGGTAATACTTCAGGGTCTGGTAATTTACTTTGACGAATGGCGATCACAGTATCAAATACCTGCTTCGGTGTTGGGCTATCGCCAAGCTCGTTTAAGCCGGCGTATTTTAATACCGGTTGCCAATTCTTGGATAAACACAAACCAACAGCAACAACTACGCCGCGGTTTTTATGCTCGCCCTTAAAAATACTATTGCGATATGAAAATTGACACTGCTCAGCCGTTAATGTTTCAACTTGTTGGGTCGCAAAATCAAACCACTTAACGTATGCGCATACATCGGCAAATTCGACGCCATATGCACCAATATTTTGAATGGGTGCGGCACCGCAATTGCCAGGAATTAACGCTAAATTTTCTAAGCCAGGCATTTTATGCTTAAGACAAAACGCTACAAGTTCATGCCAATTTTCACTACTGGCTACTTCGAGTAAATAATTATCTGCATCGCTAGAGACGTTAATGCCTTTAAATTCAGGACAAATAACTGTGCCTGCATAATCGTCAACAAATAATGAATTACTGCCACCACCAAGAATATAAAATTGCTCGGGTAAATCATTAGACAACTCAACTAATTGAGCAAGTTCATCAATAAATAAGATATTTTGTGCATTTGCAGCGAGTGCAAAACTATTTAAAGATTTAAGTGAGTAATTATGATGCTGCATAGGCTTATAGATAATGGTTATTTAAATTGATTGTAACGGATTAACTGCCATGGCACTAGTTTGTGTTGGCATGTCTTTGTAGGGCGGTGCTAATCTATTATAAAGCTGATAGCAAAACACCAAATGAAATGCACAAAAAAGTCAGAGGCAAAAACCACTGACTTTTTAAAACGGTCAACCCATTTCAAATCGACATAAATACTAATTATCGATTCATTAACTACTTAGGCATTAATTACTTATGAAATGGCTTACTAAACTTGTGTACAGCATCAATGAAGTAACCGGCATGATCAGGGTTAACGTCAGGATGAATACCATGGCCAAGGTTAAATACATGACCAGTGCCGGTATCACCAAAACCATTTAGAATAGTTTGTACTTCTTGCTCAATACGCTCTTTTGGCGCGTAAAGCATTGATGGGTCCATATTGCCTTGTAAGGCAACTTTATCACCAACACGAGCTTTAGCGTCTTCTATGTTGATAGTCCAATCAAGGCCTACTGCATCACAGCCGGTTGCAGCGATAGACTCTAACCACATGCCACCATTTTTAGTGAATAACGTTACTGGCACTTTACGGCCTTCATTTTCACGAATTAACGCATCAACAATTTTTTCCATGTACTGTAATGAGAATTCTTTATACATTGCTGGAGATAAAACGCCGCCCCATGTATCAAACACCATTACCGACTGTGCGCCTGCAGAAATTTGTGCATTAAGGTAAGAAATAACTGAGTCAGCTAATTTATCAAGTAATAAGTGTAATGTTTGTGGATCGCTAAACATCATCTTTTTAATTTTTGTAAAGGCTTTTGAGCTGCCGCCTTCAATCATGTAAGTGGCTAATGTCCATGGGCTACCAGAAAAACCGATAAGCGGTACTTCACCTTTTAACTCTTTGCGAATTGAACGCACAGCATTCATTACGTATTGTAATTCAACTTCAGGGTCTGGATGACCAATTTTTTTAACATCGGCAGCACAGGTAATTGGACGTTCAAATTTTGGACCTTCACCGGTTTCAAAATATAAACCTAATCCCATCGCGTCAGGAATAGTTAAAATATCACTAAATAGGATCGCAGCATCAAGTGGAAAACGTCTTAATGGTTGAATAGTTACTTCAGTTGCTAATTCAGTGTTACGACACAAAGCCATAAAATCACCAGCATCTTTACGGACTTCTTTATACTCAGGTAAGTATCTGCCCGCTTGGCGCATCATCCATACAGGAGTGTAATCTACAGGTTGGCGTAATAAGGCACGTAGATAGGTGTCGTTCTTTAAAGTAGTCATTATTTTATCCGTGAAGCTCAAAGCTATTATATATCTATAAATTTTGCGATATTCTACCCAAAGTTAAACCTAGTTACTATGGATCAGATCAAACTTAATGAAAATTATGAATTAATTTGTAAAAAAGTGTTGCTAAAATGTAAGCGCTTTGATATAAATTTACCTGCTTTAAATAATTAATAATAAGAAGCTAGTTTAACTAGACCATACAGCGAGCATTTCAGGCCTTATCTTTGATAAGGCCTTTTTATTTGCCTAAAATTAATTTAATCAGCGTGATTAACTATTTCGAGAATAAGGATTTAAATTGGCAGCAGCCGTTGTCGAGATGTGAATGAACGACTTACTCTAAAAAGTAAAAAGCCAGGCATTGCCTGGCTTAGTTATTTCTGAATAATCAAAAATTATTGTGCAGCAGGAGCTTCCGCAGGTGCTGCTGGTGCTGCTGTAACGATATCTAGTAATTCAACTTCAAATACTAAAGTAGCGTTACCTGGGATAGGACCAGTGCCGTTAGGACCGTATGCTAAGTCTGATGGGATAACAAACTTATACTTAGAACCAACATTCATAAGCTGTACACCTTCAGTCCAACCTGGAATTACACCATTTAATGGGAATTCAATTGGCTCACCACGATCGTACGAACTATCAAATGTAGTACCGTCGATTAATGTACCTTTATAGTGTACTTTAACAGTATCTGTAGCTACTGGCTTTGCGCCTTCAGCTGCTGTTAATACTTGGTATTGTAAACCAGACTCAGTTACAAGTACGCCTTCAACTATAGCGTTAGTCGCTAAAAACTCTTGACCAGCTGTTACGTTTTTCTCGTTTGCTAATGTAGCTGCGGCTGCTTTCTTATCATTAACTTCTTTATCAAGCGCCATTAAGATAGTACGAATTTCGTCTTCTTCTAACTGCGCCGCGCCGTTAATGCTTTCAGTAAAACCAGCAATTAATAATTCTTTATCTAAAACAACACCAATTTTTTCTTGTTCTGTTAGGTTGTTGCTCATGTATGCGCCAATAGAAGCACCTAAACCGTATGCTTGTTTTTGTGCATCAGTTTCTAATACCGCTGCTTTCTTTTCTTCTGCGCCACAACCCGCTAAGGCCATAACAGCAACTGCTACTAATGTTGGTTTGATCATAAATTTCATTTTGTTCTCCAAAAAAGCTTCATATAAGGAGAATGTCCCCAAATACATTTTATATTTATTAAAATAACGTCCCACATATTAGCGAGTATTTAATTAAAAAAATAGCCCTACAATTGTACAATACTGTACAAATTTGTATTTTAAATTGGCTAATAAATTTATATGGAGACATATTTGGGGTTTTAAAGGCTCAGCAACAAAAAATTAAAGATGATTTGGTTGTTTGCCAAAGGACAATTAGCGATAATAGCCGAATTCGCCATTACAGGTATTAAAAATGACTATCAATCTCGAGCAGTTCGCTCAGTTGCAAGAAAGACTCGATAACTTAGAAATGCGTAACGCTTTTCAAGATGATGTTATTGATCAATTAAATAATGAGTTATCCTTGCATCAAGAAGTGATTAGAGGTCTAAATGAGCAATTAATGTTAATTGGTCAAAAAGTTAAAGATCTGAATTCTTTACCGACAGACGAGCCTGAAGATGACAGACCTCCACATTACTAATCACAAAAATGATAGTAAGTAGTAATAGGCTCGGCTCGTAGAGTAAACCTAAGGTTTAAAAACACCAATCACTTGTTCTTCGCCGCGAACCTGTGGTTCAACTTGTGCTTCTGGTTGGGTCATTTCCATGCCACAATTTACACAAGTAACTTTTTCAACGCCATGCTCTTTAGTTAATGATAAAGTGTCCATGGTTTTACATTTAGGGCAAACTGCCCCGGCAATAAATCGTTTTTTCATAATAAATATTTCATAATGTGATCAAGCTCAATAAGCCCTATTTTACCTATTCCAGTATGTTAGGTATATAAACATTTTCCGATAAAGGATATCAACTTGATTCTTGCAACAAACCTTAGTTTAGACCGAGGTATAAAAAACTTAATAATATCATCAAGTTTTACTATTAATCCGGGACATAAAGTCGGCTTAGTAGGTGCTAATGGTTGTGGTAAGTCATCATTATTTTCAGCATTACTAGGCGATTTACAGCCTGATAGTGGTGATTTAGAAATGCCAAGTTCATGGGCGATTGCTACCGTAAAACAAGAAACACCGGCATTAAGCCAAACCGCTATTGATTATGTCATGGACGGCGATAAAGAGTTTCGCCAGTTAGAAGCAGAGCTTGAGCAAGCCAGACAAAATGATGATGGTAGTCAAGAAGCCTACATACTCAATAAAATTGATGCCATCCATGGCTACAGTTTACCCGCTAGAGCAGGCGAACTATTACACGGTTTAGGTTTTCTGCAATCGCAACTCGATAATAGCGTTAGCAGTTTTTCAGGTGGTTGGCGTATGCGTTTAAACTTAGCGCAAGCACTTATCAGCCGAGCCGATTTAATGCTCCTAGATGAACCAACAAACCACTTAGACTTAGATGCAGTACTTTGGTTACAGCGCTGGTTAAAGCGTTATACCGGCACCTTAGTGTTGATTTCACATGATCGTGATTTTTTAGATGACGTAATTGGCCAAATTTTACATATAGAGCAACAAAAAGCTAAATTGTATTCAGGCAACTACTCAAGCTTTGAGCGCCAACGCGCCGAACATTTAGCTCAGCAAGATGCCGTATTTGCCAAGCAACAACGTGAAGTTAAACACTTAACCTCGTTTGTTGACCGCTTTCGCGCCAAAGCATCAAAAGCAAAACAAGCTCAGAGTCGTTTAAAACGCTTACAAAAATTGCCGGATCTAATGCCCGCTCATATTGATAGTCAATTTACGTTTACCTTTGAAAATCCTGGCTATATGCCCTACCCGCTATTGTCTCTTGAACAAACAGATTGTGGTTATTCTGAAGAAGCGATCATATTATCTAGCGTTAACTTAACTTTAGTGCCCGGTAGCCGCATTGGTTTACTCGGCAGAAACGGTGCGGGGAAATCGACACTGATCAAATCGTTGGCTGGTGAGCTCGCTATTCAAAATGGTAAGCGTTTTTGCGCACAAGAGTTAACGGTTGGTTATTTTTCTCAGCATCAATTAGAACAACTTCGAACCGATGAAACAGCCATACAACAAGTGTTGCTCGCTAAAAGTCATTTCACTGAGCAACAAGCACGTAGTCATTTAGGCCGATTCGGTTTTAGTGGCGATCAGGCGCTTAGTGTTATTAATACTATGTCTGGTGGTGAAAAAGCCCGCTTAGTATTAGCGCTTATTGTTTTAGAAAAACCACAATTGCTGCTACTTGATGAACCAACTAACCATTTAGACTTAGAAATGCGTCAAGCACTTGTAATGGCTCTACAGGACTTTGAAGGGGCTATTATCCTTATTGCCCATGACCGTTACTTACTAGAATCATGTGTCGATGAATTTTATATTGTTGGTAATGGCAAAGTAACCAGCTTTGATGGTGACATTGATGATTACCAAAAATGGTTACAAGACGATAAAAAAGCGGCGTTAAATAAAGATAAAGAAACAAACTCTGCGGTTGATAAAGTAGATAAAAAAGAGCAACGCCGCCAACAAGCAGAGCTTCGTAAACAAGCGGCTCCGCTAAGAAAAAAAGCCGACCAACTTGAAAAACAAGTAAGTAAATGGCAAAGCGAGCTTGCAGAGATTGAAAATCAATTAGCGCAAGTTGAGATTTATGAACATGAAAATAAAGCCCAACTAACCGACTGTTTAGCAAAACAAGCCAAACTCAAACCTCAAATTGAAAATACAGAAGAAGAGTGGATGGAACTTGAAGAACAGATTGAAGAAATCGTGAACGCTTAAGTTATTCAAGGCCGAACAACTTTCTCTCATAAAAAAGGCAGATTAATTTACATTAATCTGCCCTTTTCTTATCTACTCATATTTAACTACATGACAACTACATGACAACTACATGACAACTACAACACAGTGCCATTATCTAAGGTTTTAACTTGATTTTTATCCTGCTCTGGAATATTTTTTTGTATATTACGCTGTTGAGTTCGCATACGTTCCATCGCTTGTTTACGCTGGACAAGTATTTGCTCTTTATTTCTAGAAGATCTATTTAAACTACCATTTGTTAATACTTTAGATTTAGGCAGAGTGCGTTGAGCTAAGCGAGGTACCTGCTTTGGCTGTTTACTCTGTGTTTGTTCAATCAATAGCTGTTCAGACAACTTTACCACTTGCTGCTGTGCCCTAACGCTCTGATCTTGCCACTTTTCAACCTCAGAGTTACTAATAGCCATTGATGCGCTATAGCCAATCACTAAACCCGCAGTTAATGATATTATTATTTTTTTCATATTGTTTATCACTCAAATAAAAATGGGTGAATTACTTCACCCATTTAATGCTATATAGACGGCGTACCAGCAACCGTAACTCCGGCATCCGTTAATGTTTGAATCTCACCATTATCAATAATAGGAGCTCCATCAATGTCAAGATAGTTTAAAGCAGACATGCCAACCAATGGTGACAAATCGCTAACACTAGTGCCCCAAATGCTCAGTACCTCAAGATTAGGCAATGCAACTGGCACATCTGCTATTGTCGTTAATAACGAGCCCCCAAAGTTCAAATTCACTAAATTTGGCAATGCGTAAACAAGCTGATTAAATTCTGTATCGCCTAATACGCCTGCTGAACCAAGATTTAGTTCAACTAAATAATTCATTGACGCGATGGCATTAATGTCATTTTGATCAGCTGCACCATAAGCCGCTAATCGAGATAACTTCGGTATTCCACCTATTGACCACATATCGACAACCTGGCTTTCTTGAATAAAAAGAGTATTCAAGAATTGCATGCTGTGCAGTGCGTCAATACTCATTATATTGCTACCTTCAACATACAAGTCAGTCAAATAAGTCAGTTGATTCACGTCTGAAATATCTGAAATTTCAGTGGCTCTCCAATTACAGTCTAGGTTCTTAAGTTCAGTAATGTAGGTTAAACCTGCTGCATGCTCATCAACACACGCTTGTAGTTCGCTATCGATAAAGACTAAATCAGCGAGTAATCCAACCGTTGCAGACGTACCACCAATCCCTTTACCTTCATCGATTAATGTTTGAACAACTGAAGTATCAATAATTGGTGCATTATTAATGTCTAGCCACCCTAGATTAGACATACCAACTAGCATAGAAACATCTGTAACAGCTGTATCACCTATCATTAACGACTCTAGATTTGGCAAAGCATTAGGCACTTGTGAAATATCGTCCACTTCAGAACCTGAAACATGTAAGCTCTTCAAGTTTGGCATGGCCCACATAATACTGTTCATTTCATTGGTGCCAATACCATTGCCCCAACCAACAGATAAATACTCTATATGACCAATATTGGTTAATAGGTTCATTTCATTTTTGTTAATATTTCCAAGAAGGCCTAAATCATTTAAATATGGAAGATTTGGAATTTCCCAAATATCTTGAGCGTTATTAGCATTAAGATGCAGGCTCACCAGATTTGGCAAACCGGTTAACTGGCTCAAGTCATAAACTCGTGTGTCATCGCCTGATATAACCAAGCTTCGCAATGATGATGTACCTGCTAGAACACTAATGTCGGTAACATTTGCCCAGCTAACATTTATATGTTGGATATTTGGCATGCCTGACAAAGCGCCTAAGTCCGCATCATTAAAGCCACTACTGTCAGCTTCAAATCGTTGCAAATTAGAAATTGCTGTAAGCGGGCTAAAATCAGTAATTTGATCTTCACCATTTAAATGTACTTCGTTTAGGTAAGCCAACTGCTCTATACCGGTCAAGTCTGTAATTTTGATACCTCGCCACGAACAATACAAACCTGTTAACTCTGTAACATAGGTTAAACCGCCTGTATGCTCAGCAACACAAGCGGTAAGCTCAGGATCATTAAACGATAGGCTAGCAATTGTTGCAACCGCAACAGGTGTACCTTGCACATTAACTCCAGCATTGATTAAATCTGTAATTTGATTCGGATCGACAATTGGGTTTTCATTGATATCTAAATACCCTAAGTTGGGCAAACCGTACAATGCTGATAAATCACTTATTTGGTTGTTATGGATTGCTAAACCACTGATATCCGGTAAGGCATTAGGAACTTCGCTGATATCGCTTAATTGTGTACCTGCATAATGAAGACTGGTTAAATTAGGTAACGACCAAATGATTTGACTAAATTCATTATTACCAAGACCGCTGCCCCAACCCAAGCCCAAATCGACTAGATATGGCATTTGAGTAATAACGTCAATGAACTCCTGAGTCATTGAGCCAAGTACCCATAGTTGGGATAAATTTGCAAAACTATGCAGTGCATACATATCTTGAACTTGATGGCTCTGTACAGATAAACGGTCAAGGAATTGCAAGCCAGTTAATGACCATAAATCCACAGAATTATCGCCATCTAAAGTCAAACTATTTAGATAAGTTAATTGCTCAATACCTGAATAATCAACTATTGGAGTAGCACGCCAAGAACAATCAAGCTGTGTTAACTCTGAAACATAAGTCATTCCAGCAGTATGTTCACTCACACAAGCTAATAGCTCGGCATCTGCAAAGACCAAATCGGCAATCAATGTTACGCCAATCGGCGAACCATGCACGGCAACACCTGCATCTTGCAATTGCTGAATTTGATTTGCATCGATAATTGGCGATTGATCAATTTCAACATTTGTTAATGAACTCATACCAATTAACGGGCTCAAGTCCGATACAGCCGTATAATGAATTGATAACGTATCTAGGTTAGGTAAAGCATTAGGTACTTCTGAAATATCGTTTAACTCAGTACCTGCATAATGCAAATAGGTTAAGTTTGGTAGTGACCAGATCAAGTGATTAAATTGGTCATTGCCCATACCATTACCCCAACCTATGGCTAAACTATTCAAGTTCCATAGCTGTGATATGGTATTAATATCATTTTGATTTAACGAACCGTTCATTGTTAAAGCATTAAGACTAGGCATATTTAATAGAGTATTCATGTCATTCACTTGATGTCTATCGACGTGAATAGACGTTAAAGATTGAATACCTGTTAATGGCCATAAGTCATATGTGCTTTCATCAGAAATTGATAATTGCTCTAAACCAGGAATATTGGCAAAGCCTGATACATCTGTAATATCGGTATTGTTCAAAACGATATAACGTAAACTGTTGTGCCATTCTAAATAACCGACATCACCATCATTAAAGTGTGAACCAGGTGCATCAAACCAAGTTAATTGCGGTAAACGTGAAACTACGGACCAATCAGTGATATTAACCATATCATTGATAATCAAACCTTGAAGGAAAGGAAGTTGATCAAGGTCATTGATGTCAGAGATATCATAGCCAGTACAATCTAACCAAGTGAAATCTGTTGTATAAGTTAAACCACTAGAACCGTCTATAATACATTGGTTCAATTCTGCATCATTAAACGTCAGCTCATTTAACATAGCAACCGGCATTGGGGTACCTTGTACGTCTTTACCGTCGTTTATCAATTGCTGTACTTGGTTAGGGTCTATTATTGGTGTGTTTTCGATATCAATATAGCCTAGATTTTCCATACCAAATAGTGGCGATAAATCAGTGACATTAGTATTTTGAATTACTAACCATTCAAGCTGCGGTAACGCATTAGGCAAATTATTAACATTGGTGATTTGAGTACCGGCGAAATGTAAACCTCTTAAGTTCGGCAAGTTCCAAATTAAATGATTGAATTCATTATCACCAAGGCCTGCGCCCCATCCCACACTTAAAGATGTTAAATCTTTCATCTGTGCCAATAAATCAACATCTTCCCATGTTAATGTCCCCATGACCGTTACATGTGATAATTTACTCATTGCTTGTAATGCATTAAAATCTTGAATTTGATGACGCTGAACATCAAGATTATTTAAAAAGCCTAATCCCGTTAGCGACCATAAATCGACTTGGTTATCACCTTGAATAAATAAATCAGTTACATAACTTAATTGTTCTAAACCACTATAATCTGTGATCGGTGTTACTCGCCAATTACAATCAAGTTGTCTTAACTCAGAAATAAATGTCATACCTGCTGTATGTTCACTCACACAAGCTAATAGCTCGGCATCTGCAAAGACCAAATCGGCAATCAATGTTACGCCAATTGGCGAACCATGCACGGCAACACCTGCATCTTGCAATTGCTGAATTTGATTTGCATCGGTAATTGGCGATTGATCAATTTCAACATTTGTTAATGAACTCATACCAATTAACGGGCTCAAGTCCGATACAGCCGTATAATGAATTGATAACGTATCTAGGTTAGGTAAAGCATTAGGTACTTCTGAAATATCGTTTAACTCAGTACCTGCATAATGTAGGTAAGTAAGGTTTTGTAGTGACCAGATCAAGTGATTAAATTGATCATTGCCCATACCATTACCCCAACCTATGGCTAAACTATTCAAGTTCCATAGCTGTGATATGGTATTAATATCATTTTGATTTAACGAACCGTTCATTGTTAAAGCATTAAGACTAGGCATATTTAATAGAGTATTCATGTCATTCACTTGATGTCTATCGACGTGAATAGACGTTAAAGATTGAATACCTGTTAATGGCCATAAGTCATATGTGCTTTCATCAGAAATTGATAATTGCTCTAAACCAGGAATATTGGCAAAGCCTGATACATCTGTAATATCGGTATTGTTCAAAACGATATAACGTAAACTGTTGTGCCATTCTAAATAACCGACATCACCATCATTAAAGTGTGAACCAGGTGCATCAAACCAAGTAAGGTTTGGTAGGCGAGATACAACAGACCAATCAGTGACATTCACCATATTATTGATTATCAGACCATCTAGGAATGGTAATTGATCGAGTTCATTAATGCTGTAGATGTCTCTATCAGAACAATCTAACCAAGTTAACTCATGAGTATAAGTTAGCCCCACAGTTTGCTCTGCAATACACGTTGCAAGTTCAGGGTCTGTTATTATTAATGTTGCAAGTTCAACCGCTTCACTAAGGTTTGGATCAAATGGGAAGAAGTCAGCATTATCACCAACACCATCACCATCTGAGTCGTATTGTTCTGATGCATCATTTGGCATCCAATCTGAGTTATCACCAACACCATCAGCATCTGCGTCAGACCATTCACCAGAATCAAAGACAAAGGCATCAACATCATTGGTAAAACCATCATTATCCATATCATCATCGAGACTATCGATAGTGCCATCTGAATCACTGTCTAAGCCAATATCTGTCGCTTCATAAAACTGGATACGTGGTTGAATCGCCATGTACCACACTGGCTCAGCAC
>JBFONS010000026.1:0-11171 GCA_040779355.1 Colwelliaceae bacterium BS250
CATAGAGTATTACAATAAAAAACGAATCAAAGCTAAATTAAAAGGCATGACTCCGGTTGAATACCGAAATCAAGCCTTGATGGCAGCTTAAAAAAGAGTCCAAGTTTTGGGGGCTACTTCACTTTTGGGTGGGATCTCCATCAGCGCGCAGAAGAGATCAAGTGAATATATAGGATGTTTGTTCTGTATCTACAAATCTAAAAACCATCCATGGTGATTTGCATACCTTCATCCTTGAAGGCAAAAAAAAACCTCACAGAGTGAGGCTTTTGGAGGTAACAAAATCTAATTTATTATTTTTGTTGTACTATAGTTTCATTGACTTCCATATCAGGGCTAGCATTGGTGCTCGAAAATATTGCAGAGCTACCTAAAACTAAAACAGCAATAAACACTGCACTTAGTTTAACTTCACCCAAAGATTTATTTTTCATAATTTAACCTTGAGATATATTCTTATTATTATTTTGCCCGACCAATGTATATCTTTTAAGCAAACAGCACAACAAATAAACTCCCCTTTTTTATGCAAAAGCTTTTCAAACGTTAAAAATTAAAAACAAGTAATTAATTTTCAATAACTTAATTCGAAATAAAACATTAAAAAAAATCAATATTTGAAATTATATTTGTACATAAGAACAATAATTCGATGCAATTAAAAGTCGTTGATCAACATGAAAACTTACACGTCAACCAACAATTTAATTAAAACCCAGTGTAATTAAATATAACTTATATATTTAGTGCACCTTTTTTCTAAATCCCCATTGAATCCACGATAAAAACACTTCTAACCATTTTTTTACTTCAACAATACTCTTTAAGTATCTATAAACAGCACATACAATACGTAAACTCATCTAAACATTTCTAAATAATATACAAATAAAAGTAAACTGAAAGATTACAAGGGAGCAACAAAGCCCGACTCGTAAGCTTAACCAACTGATAATGTTCAGATTTAAAAGAAAAAGATTAATTAACAACTTAAACTTTACAAAAATTTCAATAACTATTTAGCTAACTTTTAATAAAAATTTGATATTTAGATTGCAGTAACGGCCTGTCTGGGTGAAAATACGCGCGATTTTAAAAATTAACTCCTAGTTAGAGTAGCTAGATATCAAATATTTGGCTTGTTCTGCATTACTATTAAGGCTCAGTAGCTGTCCTATAAATAATGACAATAAAAATAGCAATCAATGGCTTTGGCCGAATCGGAAGAAGTATATTACGAGCTATCTATGAGACGGGTCGTAGTGATGAATTTGAAGTGGTCGCCATTAATGAACTCGCTAAGCCTGAAGGGATTGCGCATTTATTAAAGTATGATACTAATCATGGCCGTTTTTCATTTCCAGTGAATGTCGACAACGGCGTATTGAATGTTGCCGGCGATAATATTGCTTTGTTCCATCAGCCAGAGATCAGTAAACTCCCTTGGAAAAACCTTGACGTTGATGTTGTACTCGACTGTACCGGCATCTACAAAAGTAAAACTGCGGCTTTAATTCATATCAGCCAAGGCGCCAAAAAAGTCCTTTATTCGCAACCGGCATTAAATGATGTTGATAACACCATTATTTTTGGCATAAATCAGCACACTTTATCAGCTGATGATTTAATTGTTTCTAATGGCTCGTGTACAACAAACTGCATTATTCCAGTCATTAAAACTCTCGATGATGCGTTTGGCGTAGAAAGTGGCACGATAACGACCATTCATTCATCGATGCACGACCAACAAGTTATTGACGCCTACCATGATGATTTAAGATTAGCGAGATCCGCTAGCCAATCAATTATTCCTGTCGGTACTAAACTTGCTGCAGGTATAGAGCGCATATTACCCAAATTTTCAGGTCGTTTTGAAGCAATTGCAGTGCGAGTACCAACAATGAATGTTACCGCTATGGATTTAAGTGTCACCTTAAATACCGATGTAAATATTGATGCTGTAAATCAAGCCATTATAAATAGTAAAAATAATGACCTGGCTGGTATTTTAGATTTTACCACTGAACCATTAGTGTCTAGTGACTTTAATCACGACCCGCATTCATCTATTGTCGATGGAAATTCGACCAGAGTAAGCCATAAACGCCTCGTGAAACTATTAGTTTGGTGTGATAATGAATGGGCTTTTTCGAACAGAATGTTAGATACTTGTATGTCTATGCATCATGCAAAATAATAACAAGATAAAAATATACTTTTACACATTACAGATAAATTAAATTTAAAATATAACCCCACTTTATTATACGGAGACTGCCATGTCTGTCATTAAAATGACTGATCTTGAACTTGCTAATCAACGAGTATTAATTCGTGAAGATTTAAATGTCCCAGTTAAGGACGGTAAAATCACTTCAGATGCTCGTTTACGAGCTGCCCTACCAACATTAAAACTAGCACTAAACGCTGGCGCTAAAGTTATGGTGATGTCTCATTTAGGTCGTCCTGTAGAAGGCGAGTTTAATAGCGATTTTTCAATGCAAGTAGTTGCAGATTATCTTAGTGATGCGCTAGAGCAACCAGTAAGGTTAGTAACTGATTATTTAGACGGTGTTGAAGTAGCCGCTGGCGAATTAGTTCTTTTTGAAAATATACGTTTCAATATTGGTGAAAAGAAAAACTGTGAGCAGCTTTCACAAAAATTAGCATCTCTATGTGACATTTATGTGATGGATGCTTTTGGTACTGCACATAGAGCGCAAGCAAGTACTCACGGTGTTGCAAAATTTGCTCCTATCGCTTGTGCTGGTCCTCTACTTTCAGGTGAACTAGAAGCGTTAGGTAAAGCGCTTGATAACCCTGCCCGTCCTTTAGTTGCTATTGTTGGTGGTTCAAAAGTATCAACAAAACTAACGGTACTAGACTCCCTTGCAGGCATAGTTGATCAGTTAGTTGTTGGCGGCGGTATAGCCAATACATTTATTGCTGCACATGGCCATGAAGTCGGTAAGTCACTTTATGAAGCTGATTTATTAGATGAAGCAAATCGCCTTACAGCAAATGCACAAGCAAACAACGGTGATATTCCAGTACCAACTGATGTTGTTGTTGCCAAAGAGTTTTCAGAAACGGCTACTGCAACATTAAAGTCAGTAAGCGACGTTAACATTGATGAAATGATTTTTGATATTGGTCCAGATTCAGCTAAAGCGCTTGCTAAAATAATAGAAACAGCGGGTACTATCGTTTGGAATGGCCCTGTTGGCGTATTTGAATTTGATCAATTTGGTGAAGGTACCAAAGCAATTGCGCATGCGATTGCTAATTCAAAGGCATTCTCTATTGCTGGCGGCGGCGATACATTAGCGGCCGTTGATAAATATAACATTGCCGACAAGGTATCTTACATATCTACTGGTGGCGGTGCTTTCCTTGAGTTTTTAGAAGGCAAAAAATTACCTGCAGTTGCGATTTTAGAAGAACGCGCAGCTCAATAAACAAACTTTAATTCTTTAACCTATACTAGAAGCAAGTTTAACTTGCTTATCACACACAAAAGGAGTGTTGATAATGGCTTTAATTTCGATGCGTCAAATGCTAGATCATGCGGCAGAGTTTGGATACGGTATCCCTGCATTCAATGTAAATAACTTAGAACAAGTTCGCGCGATCATGCTTGCTGCACGTGATACAGATAGTCCGGTAATATTACAAGCATCTGCGGGTGCTAGAAAATATGCTGGTGCTCCATTCTTACGCCACTTAATTCAAGCAGCTATTGAAGAATTCCCAGAAATACCTGTAGTTATGCACCAAGATCATGGTACATCTCCTGCTGTTTGTCAGCGTTCAATACAGTTAGGTTTTTCTTCTGTAATGATGGATGGCTCACTAGGCGAAGATGGTAAAACACCAACAAGCTATGAGTACAATGTTGATGTTACTCGTCGCACCGTTGAAATGGCTCACGCTTGTGGCGTTAGTGTTGAAGGTGAACTAGGTTGTTTAGGTTCATTAGAAACAGGTATGGCTGGTGAAGAAGACGGTATTGGTGCTGAAGGTATTTTAACGATGGATCAAATGCTAACGGATCCAGAAGAAGCCGCTGACTTTGTTAATAAAACCCAAGTTGATGCATTAGCAATAGCCTGTGGTACTTCACACGGTGCTTACAAATTTACTCGTCCGCCAACTGACGATATATTAGATATTGAACGTATTAAAGCTATTCATACACGTATCCCGAACACGCATTTAGTCATGCACGGTTCATCGTCGGTACCACAAGATTGGTTAGCAATAATCAATGAATTTGGTGGTCAAATTCCTGAAACGTATGGTGTTCCTGTTGCACAGATCCAAGAAGGCATTAAAAACGGTGTTCGTAAAGTAAACATAGACACTGATTTACGCCTTGCTTCAACGGGTGCTGTTCGTCGTTTTATGGCACAAAATCCAAGTGAATTCGATCCTCGTAAATTCTTACAAGCTTCTACTGATGCTATGTATGATATTTGTAAAGCTCGTTACGAGTCATTTAATACTGCCGGCAATGCTAGCAAAATTAAATGTATATCATTAGATGATATGTTTGCCAAATATGCAAAAGGCGAATTAAACGCTTTAATTAAATAAATCAGTTAGTTAAAATAAAAAGAACCTTCGGGTTCTTTTTTTATATCTGTTCGTTTAAAAATTAACTAGTCAGATGAATCCTGTTAGTTATAATGCCCTACAAATTATTACCTATACCCACACTTATTAACCTAAGTGGACTTTTCCTTAGAGAATCACAACAATGAAAAAATTACTCTGCTTATCAGTACTCTGTGCATTTTCCTTATCAACTATTGCAGAAGAAGTATCAACAAACGCAGAGGCGATAGAAGCAATCGTTGTATCTTTAAATCAAGAAAAAGCAATTGACTGTTATCACTTTACTGATGAAGTACCTCCAGAAGAGTTTATCGGCTTTCCTGAATGTAATATAAATCCTTCGTCGGTCACAGGCTCTGTTGAGATTGGCACATTTTTTAATACCGGTGACAATGATTATGCGATTGGTAAAGCAAAAGCTGACTTGCTTCATGAAATTGGAAAAATGCGCACCAACTGGATTTTAGATTTATTTGGTCGCCGTTCAGAAGAAGAGGACTCTAATACGGGTAAAACAGATTATGTTACAACCGACCAAAAATGGGCTAGCTCAATACAAAGTAACTACACTTTAGAAGAAGGTGGCAACAATTACATCTTTGGCTTTGCCTCTTACGAAAGCGATCGATTTAATGGTTTTGATTATCAAAGCTCAGTTGCTGCGGGTTGGGGTCGTCGCTGGTATCAATCAGAGGATGCCTATTTCGATGCTGAGATGGGACCTGGTTTCAAAGTAGACGAAGTAGCCCAAACTGATGAACACAATAATGAGACACAAAAATCGCCTATCATCCGTACCGCGGCAACCTATGAGAGACGTTTTTTTAAAACAATGGAATTTAAACAAACCTTAAGTGCTGAATATGCTCCTAGAACAGGAGAAAATAGTAAGTATAAATCGGTAAGCTCAATTACAACAAAACTCATTGAGTCATTAGCATTAAAGTTTGCATTTACAGTTGATCATAATACAGATGTAGAAGGTGATATCTCTAACACTCGTACAGAAACATCATTAACTTTAGTTTATAGCATTTAATTCCTACGATTAATGCGTAATAAACCCCGTTTACGAGCTTTATTACTTTCTGCTAGTAACACATTCATAATTCATGTAATTTATACTTAACTTAAAAGGTATTAATTTCATGAATATAGCAAACATAGATTTAAATCTAATCGTTGCATTCGACGTTCTTATGAGAGAAAAGAACGTAACAAAGGCCGCACGGCAGCTCAACATTACGCAACCAGCAATGAGTAATAGTTTAAAAAGACTTAGAAACTTATTAAACGATCCTGTATTGGTGCGTACATCTGACGGTATGGTTGCCACTGAGCGAGCAACCCAATTAGTGCCCACAGTAAGAAATGTCCTTCGACAACTCAAAGAAGCATTACAAAAGGTGGAGGAATTTGAACCTTTTACCAGTAAACGTGTTTTTAGACTGATGGCGAGCGATTATGCAGCCTCAACTTTACTTCCTAAGCTGCTGCAAACTATTAATAAAATTGCCCCGAATATCACTATTGATATTATGACGCCAAGCGACGTCACCTTTCATGATGTTGAAGATGGCAAAATTGATATGGCCATTAACCTGTTTGATGAGCTACCGCAGTCCTTTCATCAGAAGGTGCTTTGGCGTGATGGGTTTTCATGTTTAACACGAAGTTCAAATCCTGTACTTACCAATTTCAACTTAGACAGTTACCTTTCAAGTAAGCACGTTTGGGTATCTAAAACCGGTTTTGGTGTGGGCTTAGGTATGAACCCGAAAGATGTACAAAAGCTTGGTTGGGTGGACGAAGCACTGGCCAAAATAAATAAACAACGTGATATCAAAATATTTACTCGAAATTATCATGTTGCTATGCAGCTTGCTCATGACGATCAAATTATTGCAACCTTACCTAAGCGCGCAGCTATGTTGCATGAAAAAGATCCTGGTTATGCCGTACTAGAACCACCATTTGATATACCTGATTTTGAATTAAAAATGATTTGGTCGCCGCTACTGCATCATGAAGCGAGTCATATTTGGTTTAGGAATTTAGTAGTTGATACAGCAAATAAATGTTGATCATATAAAAGCCCACTATTTATTTGGATTTTATAAATCCATAAATAGTTAAATCAATAAGTAACCGGCTACTAACACATTAAGCTAGATTGAATATAACCCCTCATTAATATGTAAATATATTAAATAATGGCCGCTCATCTCATAAAAAGGTTATTTCATCTATTACCGCTAGCTATTTACAAACCATTAACATAACTTACAATGGCTAAAGCATTTTAAATAAGGGATTAAATACTATGAAGGGCACAAAAATGAATATTCAACCTAAAAGTTTATTTCTAGCAATGACTCTTGGATTAGGCCTGTCGTTTTCGGTTCATGCTCTAGATAACTCCCAAAATAAATTTACCCGTGATATGCAACTAAGCATTACTACCGTTACAGGTAATTATTTTAAAGAATACTCAGGATTAACTAACAAGCCCTTAGCTCAGCTTATTAAGGTACCTGCAAATCATTTTATGACGATGAAAGAAACACCTAGTCATATTAATTATTTTGAAGTAGCCATGCAGGTTCAAGACAAAGTTCAGTATTACATGGCTGTTGTTGAAGATGTGTTTAGTGCAGATAGTAATAATGAATTAGGCTCTGATGAGTGCCAATCATCTAAGATAGCTAAATTTCTATCATTTTAAGTTAACTAAAGAGTAAGTAATTCTACTTACTCTTCTTATGTAGTTCGTTGCGGGTTTACTCGCCCACCAGTGACTTTATCAGCTCGACCTTCTTCTTTTGCTTTTTCAGCACGGCGTTTACGTACTTCTTTCGGGTCAGCAATCAGCGGGCGATATATCTCAATACGATCACCATCTTCTAGCACTTGCGTCAATTTCGTGGCTTTATTCCAAATACCAACTTTATTAATGGTTAAATCAATTACAGGGTACTGCAGTAAAATGCCAGATTCAGTGATCGCTTGCTCAACGGTTGAATCTTGATCAACATGAAGCGACATTAATGTTTGTTCTTCAGGTAATGCGTACACTAATTCAATTGCTATTTGCTCAAGTGACATTGATTGGGTAAACCTCTTTTGCTCGTGAAGTAAAAGCTAATACCATATTATTAACTAAGTTATTAAACACCTTACCAAACGCTAATTCAATGATGGTGCTTGAAAATTCATAATCTAAATCTAGTGACACTTTACAGGCTTCATCACTAAGAGGTGTTAACACCCAGTGACCCACTAAACGTTTAAATGGTCCATCTTTAAGTGTCATTGATATTTTTTGATTTGTTACTAAAGTATTTTCAGTGGTAAACCACTTCTTTATGCCGCCCTTAGAGACTAATAGCGAAGCAACCATACTGTTATCTGTAGAGGCTACTATTTTAGAATCACTACATCCAGGTAAAAACTGCGGATATGCCACCACATCATTAATTAATTGATACATTTGCTCTGCACTAAACATAACTAGCGCACTACGATTTATTGCTGGCATTTTGTCCCCCTACACCTAATATAGCTATCATATCAAAGCCGAAAAGAAAGCTCACCTAAGTTATCCCATAAATATTGCAATATAATTAACATAAGCGGTTCTAAATTAAGTAATCTTCAGTATAATAGCGCCATTATGGCAAAGAAAAAATCAAAACAAGCAAGTAACACAATCGCTTTAAACAAAAAAGCGAGACACGAGTATACCCTTGAAGACAAATTTGAAGCTGGCATGAGTTTGCAAGGCTGGGAATTAAAAAGTATTCGACAAGGTAAAGTAAACATTTCTGATTGTTATGTGTTTATAAAAGACCGTGAAGCCTATTTACTTGGGGCTGAAATACATCCACTTCTTTCTGCATCTTCACATGTGGTATGTAACCCTACGCGTGATAGAAAGTTACTGCTAAATCGTCGAGAGTTAGACAGGATAATTGGCGCAGTAGATCGCCAAGGTTATTCATTGATAGCAACTGCTATGTATTGGAAACAATGTTGGGTTAAATTAGAATTTTGCTTGGGTAAAGGTAAAAAATCTCATGATAAACGAGCAGATATAAAAGACCGTGAATGGAAGGTCGATCAAGGTCGTATTATGAAGCAGAAAAGCCAATAATAACTATTTGCAAAGATTTAAACTAAAACGCCAGCTTACGCTGGCGTTTTGTATTCAATAATTCAATACATTACTTAACAGGCTTTTTACTTACCCAAAGTTTAATACTGCCAGTAACCACTACCACATCATTTTTATCATATGCCGTAACAGGTACTAAAAAATCACCTTCTAACCACTCTAAACCATCCAAATTAGCAACACAGCGAATATCACTACCTGCTTTTGCGGTATAGTCAAGAGTCATGCCTTTTGGGATCCATCGTAAATGCGACGGTATAGATGCTTCAGAAACAGCCCCCATAGCCATTTCTAAGCCATTACAAATGGCAATTACATGTACGGTACCTATATGGTTCTCAACAATTCGACGCTTTTTGATAAGAACTTCACAAAACCCTGGTCGCAATTCAACAACATAAGGTTTTACCGTTTTAAAATATGGTGCCCAACGAGCAAAAAACCAAGAAAAAAGTCGATTTCCAAACGGAAATTTATGCCATTTATTATATATTGTTAATAATTTACTTTCTGCCATTTTATTACCTGATATCCCTAACACACGTACTGGTCTAATGAGTTTAACCATAATAAGTCGATAATGCACTATATTGCAATCTAATTGTCTAACTAGAAAGCATTAGCTGTATATATTTCACTCGCGTTGTATCCGCATAGAATAACGGTTACAATACACCTTCTGAATTATTATTTCGTTTATTAATTTAGAACCTGTGGGGCGGATCCAGGATTCGACGGGATTCACGAAACCCAAGGTGCATGCCCAGGGGCGGTTGGCCTGGTAAAAAGCCGCAAAACTATAATTGCTAACGACGAAACGTTCGCACTAGCCGCTTAGGCTAGCCATCGCCTCAAAAACTCACCTATTGTTTAGAGAATCGATGGTCACCCCAAATAGGTTAGCGAGGGAAGTTTGCTTGAGACTGAACCGCGAAATAGTATCGAGCTCACCATGACGAAGCCTGTCGCTTGGCGTCCAATTGGTTAAATAAATAAGCGACTAAGCATGTAGTACCGAGGATGTAGGTTTTTCGGACGGGGGTTCAAATCCCCCCCGCTCCACCACACCAAGGTTCCAAAAGAACCTTTAAAGCCCGCAAACACAGTTTCCTGACTGGTTTGCGGGTTTTTTATTGCCTAAAACAAAGTTTAAAAATCATTTAAAATCAACGACTAAAACGCTAGTAATAACTGTTCAAAAATAATTGATTACAGTGGCTGGCTGCTTTATTTCTTTATTTTTTGGCTAACCGACGCTAACGGCTGCCGCCTGACGAGATGTTGCTGTTGATTCAAATCACCGGCTAATGAGCTATAAGATTGTTCATTTCTTCACCTGATTACTGTAAGCGGACGAGCCCACGTCGTTCACCGCCTTAACCTGGAAGCGGTCATAACCAAGCAATACCGGATCAGCAAAGCTAGTGACGTTTTCCGCACTGTTGCCCACTCCGACAGAGTCGCATACCCTGTTCCTGCCCTTACCGATGTCCACGCAGGCCTCGATGACAAAGCCTGTCTCGTTATTTGAGTTGTCGGTCCAGCTGAGGGTGATGCTGGTTACCACCTTGTTCTTGCCTTTTCCTGATCTCTCAACTAAAGCAACCAAGTTTGTCGGTGCGTTGGGCGCCTGGGCAACGGGTGCCGTCACCGTCACCAACTGGCTAGTGCTGTCTGAAGTCGCCCCGTCGTCGGTTACGGTCAGGGTTACGGTGTAGCTACCTCCCGCCGCATAGCTGTGGTTCGGGTTTTCTGCGCTTGAGGTTTCGCCGTCGCCGAAATCCCAAGACCAAATGCTGATCGTACCGTCACTATCGGTTGAGCTGTCGGTAAATGTCGCAATCAAATTAGAACTACTGAAAGAGAAACTAGCGCTAGGCGCTTGGTTAGGAGGTTCGCTGACGGTGATCGACTGGCTAGTGCTTGAACTGGCATCATTATTATCGGTAACCGTTAACGATACATTGTATATCCCAGGCGAGACGTAGCTGTGGTTTGGGTTTTGTGTGGTCGCGCTGTTGCCATCACCAAAGTTCCACAAACGACTGACCACTGTGCCATCTACGTCTGTAGAGGTATCACTAAAAAGGACGTTTAGATCGGTCACATTCACCGTAAAGCTAGCATCAGGTGGAATATTTGCAGCGGCCGTCACCGTTATTGCTTGGCTAGTGCTTGAACTGGCATCATTATTATCGATAACCGTTAACGATACGGTGTATATCCCAGGCGAGACGTAGCTGTGGTTTGGGTTTTGTGTGGTCGCGCTGTTGCCATCACCAAAGTTCCACAAACGACTGACCACTGTGCCATCTACGTCTGTAGAGGTATCACTAAAAAGGACGTTTAGATCGGTCACATTCACCGTAAAGCTAGCATC
>JBFONS010000027.1:0-3727 GCA_040779355.1 Colwelliaceae bacterium BS250
TAGCGACAATAGCGCTGTGGCCCCACCTGATCCCATGCCGAACTCAGAAGTGAAACGCAGTTGCGCCGATGGTAGTGTGGGGTTTCCCCATGTGAGAGTAGGTCATTGCTAGACTCCCATTCTAAAAGCCCTTTGCTAACGCAAAGGGCTTTTTTCATTCTAAGCCTATACATGACCTACTCGTAGGTCACCACTCTTTCGCTTCCATGCGATCGTGGCATTTGAACATCCATGTTCATCATTGCCAGACTCCCATTTAAAGAAAGGCTATCCTAACGGATAGCCTTTTTTGCTTTACATTTCCGGCGCATGACCAGTAGGTCACCACTCTTTCGCATCCATGCGATCGTGGCATTAGTGCATCCATGCACGTCACCGATAAAAGCGTTCATCCATGAACTTATCGGCATTGGAACATCCATGTTCATCATTGCTAGACTCCCATTCTAAATCTATACATGAGCTACTCGTAGGTCACCACTCTTTCGCATCCATGCGGCCGTGGCATTAATGCATATATGGACCCGCACATTACCATCTCTGCCATCACGGTATTATTGTATTCTTGTAACTCAAAAAGCCTTTGCTGTTATTATAATTTTCAGGTGTTTTAAACATTTTGTTAAAATAGATAACTGTAGTATTTAACATGTACTAAATGTTAAAGTTTACCCAGTTCCTCTTTTCTCATATTAAAAAGCCGAAAATGTATTTATCTTCACTCGATATATTTGATCTATTTATCCGCTTTTTAACTGTGGGTCAGCTTTCGCTATTAGGTATTTATGTTTTATCTAAAAGCTGCAATCTAAAATCTGTTTTAGCTACAGTGTTTGCTGTTTGCTTATGCTCATACATACTTCTTACCACACCTATAGCAGATGAACATTATGGTTTATTGAGGGGCATTTTATTATTTTTCACAGAAATTTCACCTTACATAATGTGGTGTTTTGCCCTTTCATTAGTTAAAGATGATTTTCATCCTAAAAACTGGCCGACTTTCATTAAAGTTCTCCTTGCTCTCACTTTACTTTGGTTTTTATATTTTTTTGGTTATTTACAGGGGGTAGGAGTATTTCATCAAGTTAATCATGCAATTCAACTAATGCCGTTACTCCACATTATTTTTATTTCGATAAAAAACCTTGCTGATGATTTAGTCAATACCAGGCGTAATATCCGGATGATATTGGTTGTCTCTATTTGTTTATACTTCTGTTTTATATTGGCCTTAGAGCTAGGTGATTCGTCATTGAGAGATTCACCTATATTTAGTCTGATGAATGCTTTCTTGGCATTATTATCAACTTCAGTATTTAGTTGGTTCTATTATAAATACACATTTAAAGATGAAGGTTTAGACTTAATTAAAGAAACAAATATAAAACAAACCTCATCAATTCTAGATATCCCTATAGTATATAAAGATGTTCATCAGAAACTTTGTCAAACAATGCAAGATGGCTTCTATATGGAAACTCAATTAACCATTAAAGAACTTTCTCAGAAGTTGCTTACCCCAGAGCATCAGTTACGAGAGTTAATTAATAGGCATTTGGGCTTCAGAAATTTTTCCGATTACTTAAACAGCTATCGACTTCCTGCTGCATGTGCACAACTTGCCGACGCAACCAATATTCGCAAACCCATCTTAACAATTGCTTTAGAGTTAGGGTATGGCTCAATTGCCACTTTTAATCGGGCATTTAAGGCAAAAATGGGAGCAACACCGAAAGAATATCGTCGCAATTTTCAAAAATGATCAGAGTTTTTTGAAATTGATAAGCTTTAATGTCCTGATTTGTTTAACATTTAAAGTCATCAATTAAGAGATTACACAAATGTTAAAATTATCGAAGATAAAGATAGTAAGCGTTGGCTTATTATTAATTGCAATAAATCTTGTTTGGCCAGTTTATGATGGATTTGCTCATAAAGGAAAAGTTCCGTTCCCACCATTTTATCAATTTGTTGAGATCCCCCAACATAGTCCTACTGAGCAATTACTGTATCAAAAAAAATATAGCGAAACCGCTAATCACGCCCTTAATTTATTAACTCAGCACAAGAAAACTATTAATGCACCTGCGATTTCGGCAGCAGTTGCCATTGACGGTAACTTAGTTTGGGCTGGTGTATCTGGATGGTCAGATATTGAGGGTAAAATCCCAGTCACAACTAACACGCAATTTCGAATAGGAAGCACGTCCAAAGCACTGACCGGCGCAGCTCTTGCCAGAATGGTCGATGCCAACTTGATCAATATAGATAAGCCAATTTCAGATTACATCAAAGACTTACCAAACAGTACTTGGGGCAAAGTCACTCCTCGCCAGCTTGCCTCTCATACCGCAGGTTTACCACATTATAAAGAAAATACCGACTATCTAGGTTTGTATAAAACAATTTCTTTGAATACACGATACCAAAATGTAGAAGACGCACTGACCATTTTTGATGGCAGTGAACTTTTGTATGAACCAGGAAGTCAATTTAGTTACTCTACATTTGGTACTGTATTATTAAGTGCTGTAATGGAGAATGCAGCAAATACACCATATCTTGATATTATGCAAAAGCAGGTTTTTTCGCCGTTAAAAATGAATGCAACAATGGCGGAATTTAATGGTGAATCATCAAAAGATCTAGCAACGTTTTATTGGAACAAAAAAGGTGCAAGTTCTCATGTGAGAAAATGGCGCAATGTAGATCTTAGTCATAGATTAGCGGGAGGAGGATTCATTTCAACCTCTTCTGATCTCGCTAAGATGGGCATTGCTTTGTTACAAGACGATTTCATATCGACAGAAACACGAAATGCTTTCTGGACCCCCCAAACGCTACCAGATGGCAGTGAAACACCGAATGGTTATGCCCTAGGCTGGAGATATATGACCATAAAAGTTGATGACGAGTTTGGAGAAATAACTTTAGCCAATCATGGTGGTGTTTCAAGAGGTGCTCAAAGTTGGTTAATGGTGATCCCTGAACATAATATGTCAGTTGCCGTAAACATCAACGCCAATACCGATATTTTCTGGGATTTCGGTAAAGTATCCATGCAATTAGCCAAGGTGTTTATTTTGGCAAAAAATAAAGCGCAACTATAAATCATTTATATCGACAACAACTTAAACAGCAAGAGTTGCCTAAGTTGTTGGCGGTTTTCATCATGAGTGAGAGTAGATGCATTGTAGTTATGTTTAACTGCTCTATTAAATCGAGTATTTTATTACGATAAAAAATTAGAATAATTCGCACTGCATTGGTAATCTTTGCTACCAACCGCGAATAAACCCTGGCTATGAGTAGTACTAAGAGATAGCAATTAAATGCCATATAAAAATAATAATTTATAGATAGCGTATTTAGCTTAATATTCTTATGCACTGCTGGTTATTGCACTTTACTTAAACGCCGAATTAGCTGTCGAGCGCTTGCTAAATGTCAATTGACGTCTAACCATATCCACTCTCAAAGTCAGCTATTCATACTAAGTAACCGCAATTTGTATAAAGATTGTCCGATCGATCATTAATCTTAATTTAAATACAAAAAGGTGTTGACGACAGGTCAAAAATCACTAAAATACGCTCCACTTCTTAGGGACATCGGCAACGACTAACAAGGAAGGGGTTAGAAGAAGGTAGATAAGGCTTTAAGTCATTAATTACCTACAACACAGTCTTTTGAAAAACTTTTCAAATAACGGTTGACTTCAAAT
>JBFONS010000028.1:0-3072 GCA_040779355.1 Colwelliaceae bacterium BS250
CAACTCTTATCGTGTTGTTAGTTGTTCTTACTCAAGGCTCAACGGCTTGCTGTTGAGTTTGATACTTTTAAGTATCGACATTCTTATTGAATGCGTGAAAATGTCAGACTTGCAACTTATCTCGGATTAGTCTCCGAGAATTCTCAAAGGAAACTTTTTGGGGTTGTATGGTTAAGTGACTAAGCGTATGTGGTGGATGCCTTGGCAGTTAGAGGCGATGAAGGACGTGTTAATCTGCGAAAAGCTGAGTTAAGGTGATAAAAACCGTTATAGACTCAGATGTCCGAATGGGGGAACCCACTTGTCATAAGACAGGTATCGTTAAGCGAATACATAACTTAACGAGGCGAACCGGGAGAACTGAAACATCTAAGTACCCCGAGGAAAAGAAATCAACCGAGATTTCCTTAGTAGCGGCGAGCGAACGGGAACCAGCCCTTAAGCGGTTTGTAAATTAGTGGAATGTACTGGAAAGTACAGCGATACAGGGTGATAGCCCCGTACACAAAAATAAACTTACCGTGAAATCGAGTAGGTCGGGACACGAGAAATCTTGACTGAATATGGGGGGACCATCCTCCAAGGCTAAATACTCCTAACTGACCGATAGTGAACCAGTACCGTGAGGGAAAGGCGAAAAGAACCCCTGTGAGGGGAGTGAAATAGAACCTGAAACCGCATACGTACAAGCAGTGGAAGCCGGATTTAGTCCGGTGCCTGCGTACCTTTTGTATAATGGGTCAGCGACTTATGTTTAGTAGCAAGGTTAACCGATTAGGGGAGCCGTAGCGAAAGCGAGTGTTAACTGCGCGTTCAGTTGCTAGGCATAGACCCGAAACCCGGCGATCTACCCATGGGCAGGTTGAAGGTTGAGTAACATCAACTGGAGGACCGAACACACGTATGTTGAAAAATGCGGTGATGACTTGTGGGTCGGAGTGAAAGGCTAATCAAGCCGGGAGATAGCTGGTTCTCCCCGAAATCTATTTAGGTAGAGCCTCGCACGAACACCATTGGGGGTAGAGCACTGTTAAGGCTAGGGGGTCATCCCGACTTACCAACCCTTTGCAAACTCCGAATACCAATGAGTGATATGCGGGAGACACACTACGGGTGCTAACGTCCGTTGTGGAAAGGGAAACAACCCAGACCGCCAGCTAAGGTCCCAAAGTTATAGTTAAGTGGGAAACGATGTGGAAAGGCATAGACAGCTAGGAGGTTGGCTTAGAAGCAGCCATCCTTTAAAGAAAGCGTAATAGCTCACTAGTCGAGTCGGTCTGCGCGGAAGATTTAACGGGGCTAAACTATACACCGAAGCTGCGGATTTAATCTTAGGATTAAGTGGTAGGGGAGCGTTCTGTAAGCCGTTGAAGGTGAGTCGTAAGGCTTGCTGGAGGTATCAGAAGTGCGAATGCTGACATGAGTAACGATAAGGGGAGTGAAAAACTCCCCCGCCGAAAGACCAAGGTTTCCTGTCCCATGTTAATCAGGGCAGGGTAAGTCGGCCCCTAAGGCGAGGCGGAAACGCGTAGTCGATGGGAAACAGATTAATATTTCTGTACTTCTATATATTGCGAAGGAGGGACGGAGTAGGCTAGGTAAGCACAGCGTTGGTTGTCTGTGTGAAAGTATGTAGGTGGGCGACTTAGGTAAATCCGGGTTGCTATTAACACTGAGATACGAGACGAGACTCTACGGAGTTGAAGTTATTGATGCCATGCTTCCAGGAAAAGCTTCTAAGCTTCAGATATATAGGAACCGTACCCCAAACCGACACAGGTGGTTAGGTAGAGAATACTAAGGCGCTTGAGAGAACTCGGGTGAAGGAACTAGGCAAAATAGTACCGTAACTTCGGGAGAAGGTACGCTCTCTAGTGTGAATCCCTTGCGGAGTAAGCACAGGAGAGTCGAAGTAACCAGGTGGCTGGAACTGTTTATTAAAAACACAGCACTGTGCAAAATCGAAAGATGACGTATACGGTGTGACGCCTGCCCGGTGCCGGAAGGTTAATTGATTCGGTTAGCGTAAGCGAAGCTGATGATCGAAGCCCCGGTAAACGGCGGCCGTAACTATAACGGTCCTAAGGTAGCGAAATTCCTTGTCGGGTAAGTTCCGACCTGCACGAATGGCGTAATCATGGCCACACTGTCTCCACCCGAGACTCAGTGAAATTGAATTTGCGGTTAAGATGCCGTATACCCGCGGCTAGACGGAAAGACCCCGTGAACCTTTACTATAGCTTGACAGTGAACATTGCTCCTACATGTGTAGGATAGGTGGGAGGCATTGAAGCAGCGTCGCTAGATGTTGTGGAGCCAATCTTGAAATACCACCCTTGTATGCGTGATGTTCTAACCTAGGGCCCTTATCGGGCTTGGGGACACTGTCTGGTGGGTAGTTTGACTGGGGCGGTCTCCTCCCAAAGAGTAACGGAGGAGCACGAAGGTTGGCTAAGTACGGTCGGACATCGTACGGTTAGTGCAATGGCATAAGCCAGCTTAACTGCGAGACAGACACGTCGAGCAGGTACGAAAGTAGGTCATAGTGATCCGGTGGTTCTGTATGGAAGGGCCATCGCTCAACGGATAAAAGGTACTCCGGGGATAACAGGCTGATACCGCCCAAGAGTTCATATCGACGGCGGTGTTTGGCACCTCGATGTCGGCTCATCACATCCTGGGGCTGAAGTCGGTCCCAAGGGTATGGCTGTTCGCCATTTAAAGTGGTACGCGAGCTGGGTTTAGAACGTCGTGAGACAGTTCGGTCCCTATCTGCCGTGGGCGTTTGAGAATTGAAGAGGGCTGCTCCTAGTACGAGAGGACCGGAGTGGACGAACCTCTGGTGTTCGGGTTGTCACGCCAGTGGCATTGCCCGGTAGCTACGTTCGGAACTGATAACCGCTGAAAGCATCTAAGCGGGAAGCAGGCTTTGAGATGAGTTCTCACTGGGACTTTAAGTCCCCTAAAGGGTCGTTGGAGACTACAACGTTGATAGGTCAGGTGTGTAAGGACTGCGAAGTCTTGAGCTAACTGATACTAATTGCCCGTGAGGCTTAACCATACAACACCCAA
>JBFONS010000029.1:0-2001 GCA_040779355.1 Colwelliaceae bacterium BS250
CCGCCAACAACGGTGCGATGGATGAAGACGGCGGCAGCGTAACGGTAAGTTATAACGCAGCAGATATTGACGGTACGATAGTATCAACTGTTGCAACTGTGCCAGCTGAACAAGGCACGGTCACGACCAACGAAACCGACGGTACAATTACCTTCACACCGGCGGCAAATTTTAATGGTGAAGCAACCATTACCTTAGTCACCACAGACGATGACGGAGCAACGGCAACGACCACCTCTACGGTTACCGTTGGCGATGTAAATGATGGTCCAACGATCACCGCCAACAACGGTGCGATGGATGAAGACGGCGGCAGCGTAACGGTAAGTTATAACGCAGCAGATATTGACGGTACGATAGTATCAACTGTTGCAACTGTGCCAGCTGAACAAGGCACGGTGACAGTCAACGAAACCGACGGTACAATTACCTTCACACCGGTGGCAAACTTTAATGGTGAAGCAACCATTACCCTAGTCACCACAGACGATGATGGTGCTACGGCAACGACCACCTCTACGGTTACAGTTGGCGATGTAAATGATGGTCCAACAATTAATGCCAACAACGGCACTATGGATGAAGACGGCGGTAGCCTAACGGTAAGTTATAACGCCGCAGATATTGACGGTACGATAGTATCAACTGTTGCAACGGTCCCTGCTGATCAAGGCACGGTGACAGTCAACGAAACCGACGGTACAATTACCTTCACACCGGTGGCAAACTTTAATGGTGAAGCAACCATTACCCTAGTCACCACAGATGATGACGGTGCTACTGCAACGACCACTTCCACCATCAGTGTAGGTGCTGTGAATGATGCAACACTGCCAGTAGCCGATACCGCCACGACAACTGAAGATGCGCCAGTCGATATTTCAGTACTTGCCAATGACACCGATGTTGATGGCAACCCAGCGACACTGGTTTCAGCAACGAACGGGGCAAGCGGTACCACGTCAGTCAATGTAGCAACGGGTGTGGTTACTTATACGCCTAACGCAGACTTTAATGGTACGGATACCTTTACGTACACAAACAGTGAAGGCAATTCAGAAACGGTGACGGTGACGGTTAATCCTGAAAACGATCCAACCGTACTCGTCGCAGATACCGCCACGACACAAGAAGACAATGCTGTTGATATCGCCGTACTTGCCAATGACACCGATGCTGATGGCAACCCAGCAACGCTGGTTTCAGCAACGAACGGGGCAAACGGTACCACGTCAGTCAATGTAGCAACGGGTGTGGTTACCTATACACCAAACGCAGACTTTAATGGTACAGATACCTTTACGTATGAAAACTCAGAAGGAAATACTGAGACTGTCACGGTAACAGTCGGTGCTGTGAATGATGCACCGACGTTTGCGGGCGACGCGGTGGGCGCCGTACTTGAAGATGGCACAGATCCTATTTTAACGGACACGGGCACGCTGACCATCAGCGATGCGGATACGGGCGAAAATGTGTTCCAGACCACGGGCATTACCGCCAGTGCGGGCGCGTTGGGTAGCTTGAGTATTACCGAAGCCGGCGAATGGACGTATAACGTAGCGAATGCGGACGTTCAGTACTTGGCGTTAGATGAAGAGAAAGTCGAGACCTTTACGGTGCTGTCGGCAGACGGCACGACGCACGACGTTGTTGTGACGATCACTGGCACGAATGACTTGCCAACGATTGCGGGCGACGATATTGGCGCGGTGACGGAAGATGATGCAGATCCTACTTTAACGGACACGGGCACGCTGACCATCAGCGATGCGGATACGGGCGAAAATGTGTTCCAGACCACGGGCATTACCGCCAGTGCGGGCGCGTTGGGCAGCTTGAGTATTAGCGAAGCCGGCGAGTGGACGTATAACGTAGCGAATGCGGACGTTCAGTACTTGGCGTTAGATGAAGAGAAAGTAGAGACCTTTACGGTGCTGTCGGCAGACGGCACCACGCACGACGTTGTTGTGACGATCACCGGCACGAATGACTTGCCAA
>JBFONS010000002.1:0-466599 GCA_040779355.1 Colwelliaceae bacterium BS250
CCGGCAGTCGGCACCATCCATTAAAAAACCTCGATTATATCGAGGTTTTTTTTCGTCTAAAATTTAGCTAAAGAATCGGCTGACTGATTGAATCAGTAGCCAGTATAAGAGCAGCAGTTCGACTCCGGCAGTCGGCACCATCCATTAAAAAACCTCGATTATATCGAGGTTTTTTTTCGTCTAAAATTTAGCTAAAGAATCGGCTGACTGATTGAATCAGTAGCCAGTATAAGAGCAGCAGTTCGGCAAATCCAAGGCAGTCGGCACCATTTATAACGAAGCCTCAACAGAAATGTTGAGGCTTTTTTACTTGTGAATATACCACTTGGGTAAAGGGTAAAAGTACTTACATGAAATTGATACAGGCTCAACCAGTCCTATTTTTGTTACGCCTATAGACTACTGAGGTTTACTCTCTGAACTACCGAAATTGAACTTATTTGATATTTCTTTCGTATAACCTTTAGTTCTTATGCAAATCAGGAGTCTGTTATGGCTAGTACACATATCGAAGGTAATTATAAAAAATCAAAAGTAATAAAAAGTAGAGAATTTTGTCGGGTCATCGATTCTAATATTGTTACAGCTTTTGCGCCTTTTCATTGGTTGAATTTAGCAATAAAAGATTTCATTAACGCCCCTTTGATTGCAATGACGTACGGTATTGTATTCAGTATCATACCCATAAGTATCTTCCTTTTAGTAATATCTACTCAAAATCACTTACTCATATTCCCTGTTATTATTGCATTTGCTATAGTAGGCCCTGCGTTTGCTACAGGTTTATATGACGTGGCCTGGCAGCTAGAAAAAGGTCACAAACCAACATTCAAACATAGTTTAAAGTCAATGTTTAGAAATCCAGTTGGCGAATGGGGCTTTGCTTTATTGCTAGTCATTATTATGATTGCTTGGATGAGAGTAGCGGCACTTGTACATGTTTTATATCCAAGTACCGCAGATCCTACCTTAGAACAGCTCATTAGCTTTTTGTCTTTGGGTATTGCTGCAGGGGGGATAATTGCAGCTGTCGTTTTTACTTTGTCAGCTTTTACTCCACAAATTATGGTAGAGCGACGCGTTGATATTATGACTGCCATCATGACGTCAATTAAGGCGGTTAACAAAAATATATTCACTATGTTTGTTTGGTCGGCAATTATTGTTACTTTAATAGCGTTAAGTATTTTGACTTTAGGGTTTGGCTTTATATTTACTATGCCAATCCTTGCATTTGCTAGCTGGCATGCCTACATAGCGGTAATAAAAACGAAGAGACACCGTGATTATGAATAAGTGAAGAGTGTCATTAATCGGTTTACTCTTAGACGTACTCGTGTGGAGATATTAAGACAAGTTGTAAAAATTGAATTGGCCTACTGATTGGGGGTCACTTCATTAATTAGCGGCTTTTTTATTGGTTATTGAAAATTACAGATTAGTTGCTCTGTCTATTAACTACAGGGGATTGAGTAATGCTTGTTTAGGATTGTGTGTTTCAGCATTTTATAATTATTCATTCTGTATGACCTGATTAAATGCGCCCTACCATCTCAGTGAACGAATAATAGAACTCTGACTAAAGAAAATGAAATAGCATGCTAGAAGAGCGATACAGGAGCAATTATCGAGGATATCCGAGTCGACGAGGACTTGTAATAAGAAATACTTAGTAGTTCCACTAAATTTTTCGTCTAAATAATGTGTAAAACTGACTTATCGAGTTATTTTAATCGACCTCTTGTTCCTCGAGATTCATTTTTTAACATTTTCTGCTTTATTTTATCTTCAATATCAATTTCTTGCCAATGTGCAATATCCAATACTCGAAGAATAATATCGGCTAATTCTTCACCAAAAGCATCGGAAGGTTTTTCACCTCGACATTCATTTATTGCTTCTCCTACTTCAGAAGCAACTAGAGCTAAAGCTTCTAGAGGAGTTTTATTATGCCAACCCATTTTCTCAACCCAAAGATAGTTTTGTTCAGCTATATCATTAATTTTCATATCTTTCTCGCCAATAACTAGTCAATTAATTATTATCATATCTATTTGTATTTATTATATAAACTTAAATTTATTACTGGTAGCTGATGGAAGTGATTATAAGGAGTTAAACAATCTAAGATTTCGTGCTTAAAGTGCCACAATATAGCATCAAAATTACAATGTCGATTAAGCCGGCGTTCATCTATAGATGCAGTAAATTGATACTTTCCAAGTCTGAAAGTAGCCCGTTTAAAAATAAAATGGATCTACCCGAAGAATATTTTTTTGTAATATAAAATTAGAAAGTGTGTAGCAGTAGACCTAATGATGATGAATTAGTGATATACATGTACCCCAGCAGATTCAATATTAGGATGATTAATAATAACGCTATCTAATGCTTCTTGTTGAGTATTAGCTAACTCAACAAGCAAAATATATCGGCCATTTTGTAGTTGTTGTTTAATTTTAGTTTGATCAAAATCCTCAACATCTTTTTCTTTATTGTTACTTGTAACCAATTGAAATAATATAAAAATACTGATAATGAATAATATTGCAATAAATAAATGTTTAAACTCTAAAAACACCAGCCCACTAACCAAAATAGCACTGAAAATAATGCATAATAAAATTATATTTTCTTTACGAAATAAAATTTTTAAAAAATCATGCTGAATTGGCATTAAGGAATCTAAATATGAGATGTCGTGTTTTTTGGTAATTAGATGTATTTGCGGTTTCGCAAAGCCGTTTCCTTCAAGCTCAGAAGATATTAATTTAAGATCTTTAAGATCATCACCAATGTAAAAGTATCGTTTCACAAAAATCCCTATTGAAAGCGTTAATAATACTTTCAATGAGTATGGTACATATATTACCAAACTCAAATAAACATAATTATAAGACCAATAATTTAGGGATTAATTTCAAATTAGTTAAATATAAGATTAGTTAAATATAAAATTTGGGCATAAAAATGGGCACAATAAAGTGCCCGATTCTTAAATGCTAGCTTCCAGCTTGATAGAGTTCCGCATAATCCATTATTCACTGCTCCCAGTGAATGAACATTCCTTAGTTCCTTATGCCTCCTGGCAATTTCATCCTGAAAAACTCCATCAGTGGAGATTAGCTTTTTCTGAAGAGTATC
This sequence comes from Colwelliaceae bacterium BS250, assembly GCA_040779355.1. Classification (GTDB taxonomy): domain Bacteria; phylum Pseudomonadota; class Gammaproteobacteria; order Enterobacterales; family Alteromonadaceae; genus Thalassotalea_A. The sequence continues at coordinate 3,145 of JBFONS010000002.1, forward strand.
CAATACAACTTCAGAAAGTGTTCCTTTAAAGCGAGCTTTCCATTGCGAGTTAACATCATCCTAGACATTAACTTATCAATATTTGCATCCTTGCCAGTTCATCCTGAACTCAACGTCTTCCTGACAACATAATAATAGCAAGCCAGTTGCAAATTATTAAGCTGATAAAAATTAAATATAAACCAAATCAGAAAACTCAAAGTCAAAATAATGCTATAGCACCAATGAAAATGCAGGATGTAGAAGAAAAACCAGATATTCAGATGAGATAACTGCCCTACTTCTCTTACGAGCTTGTAAGACATGTCGCACAAGAAAGTAAGATATTATCAAAAAATATTATTTTGTGGTAAGCGTCACTCAGTAATAAAATCTCTCTCAGTCATCAAAACTAATCATTGCCAAAACATATTCAAAGTGTTTAAAGTTACCTCATTCAAAAATATCACCTTTGAGAGTATCGGCTTGTTTTGAACTTGGAAGTATTTATATAGGTGTTTGTTCTACATTATTGACCACTACAGACAGCAAGTTAATATCGATAAGTTCATCTTTTATCTGCCTGCTAACACCTGCCTATTATTGAGAGTATATCTTCAGGTATTAAGTTCAGTTTAGGTCCCTAGGCAGCTGATTCGGCAGATGCAAGGGCACAAGCCTTACATTGAACCCCATACAACACTGAGAACCAACCATAAAAGTCACTTTAACATTGAGATGAAAATATTTTCATCTCTGTATTTCGCCCTATATCATCAAGCCCAGAGGCGGTGTTTGGGGACTCTAATCCCATGAGTATCAATTTAAAATGCAGCCAATCGTTCCAGCATCCATATACTGGCAAGAGAGCCGCATATGTAACTTACTGGAAAACGTAAAGTATCCTTGGTTAATGATTTATATAATTTAGAACCCAGATAAAACATGATAAATAACGCTGCGACAAACAATAACTGACCAATTTCTACGCCTATATTAAAACATAGCAGTGCCATTACTTTTTCAGTTTCAGGCAAACCAATATCTGCTAATACTGAAGCAAAACCGAAGCCGTGCAGTAAACCAAAGCTTGATGAGACCAAAACAGGATAATTTAAGCTTAGGCTGTTTTTATTATTTTTAGCAATTTCCCACGCTAAAAATACAATACTCAGTGCGATAACCGCTTCAACCGGCGGGATAGGTATAGTAACAACACCTGTTGCCGCGAGAATAAGGGTGATGGAGTGGGCAGCAGTGAATCCTGTTATCGTCATTAATAGTTTTTTTCGGGTGCTAGAGATATACACCAAACATGCGACAAAGAGTAAGTGATCAACGCCAATCAGAATATGTTCAATACCCAAATAAATATACGTTAGAATTGTATTTTCGGTTTTTAAGTCATCCTTGCCCGATACTGAAAAGCTTTGCTGATCGACATTCAGTGCCGTGGTAATGGTTTGTTGTTTTTTATCTATGATGCGCAGCAGTACATTTTTATTGGTTTTAGTAAGGCCATCAACAAAAACAGTAAGGCCTGTTAAACCTTGGGCTCTTTCAATAGACCACTTTTGAATAACTGCAGTCGTTGTTGTTCGCGAACGTGTTGTTCCTACTATCATGGTTTGTTCATCAAAGGTAACCGATAATGGCGGCGTTTTTCCTGATTTTAGGGGTAGCTTCCAAACAACATCGAATGTTTTGTTATCAAGGGAGTTAATCGTAAGAGATGCCGGACGCATATCATCCGCGAACGCCGTTTGGCTGATGAACATAAACAAGCATAGTGAAATAAAATGCTTCATTGACCAGGCTCTTTGCTTGTTGCCACTTTAACTTCAGCTATTGTTTCTACGCCTTTGCTTTCAGGCATTTGTACTTCCACTTTATATTGCTCTAACAACTGCTGTTCATATTTTTCTTGAACATTTTTCTTGTTTGTATAATGCCAATCAACCAACACTTTTTGTTTAACGCTTTCAAGTGTTCGAAATTTTGCGGCAACATGTTCAGTTAAATAAATAAAATGTAGCCCCAATGCAGATTCAATAGGTCCAAACCACTGATTCAAGGGTTGCTCTTTTAGGCCTTGTGAAAATTCACTGCCAAGATTACGAGTAAGCTGAAAATCTGTGGCATCGGTAAAATCCCTTTGCAGTAAGCTTAAATCACCTTTAGGCGCTAACCCCTTTTGAATATTCTGCTGCTGTGCAGCTAATAGTTGCTGCAATTCATCCTTTGAGCGATCGATAGAAATATACACTTGGCTAAAGCTATAGATGGCAGGGCCAATATATTTATCTTGATGTAAAAGATAATAATCTTGTAACACTTGTTCGGTGGGTTCTGATGCTGATGCCATGTCTTCAATTAAGTAGAGCATTTTTTTATGTAGCTGGGAATTTATCACCCTATCATTTTTATCTAGCCCCAAACTTCTCGCTTCACGTAGGTAGGCATCTTGTGTTGCAAAACCTTTGATGGCACGCTGTAGTTCTTTTTCATTGGGTAGTCGTTTCCAGCGGGTTAAAAAATTATTATTGATTTGCTCAATTTTTCCGGCACTGATCACAATGGTATCTGATTCATTAGTATTAGGATTCAAAGAGTCGTACACCACAAAAAATAAAACGGCGATTAAAAGGAAATGAATTAATGGATCAGTAACTAGTTTTTTTATCATAGATTATCTGTCTTGAGTTATGTTTATTGAGTTTAATTGAAAATTATTTTTGTCTTAAATAAAAGCCCGCCGAAGCGGGCTTTATAGAACAAAAACGTAACGATTTTTATTTAGGTGAGAACCAAATTGGTGAAGTATAAGCGCGTTCCTGACCAACTAGTTCAGCATTTTCATGAACTGTAGCACCTAACTTAACCACATCGTAAAGAATCCAAGTTGGTGTTGGTATTTCTAACACACGAACATAATAAAAAGCAGATTCATTTTTATCAAAATCAGGATCAGTCCATACAGCGGCTAATTGAGGATCACCTATGTTATCAATCCAAGTCGCTGTTTTAAGATCAACGGTATTACCGACAAGATCTCTCGCACGGCCATCAGCGCCAATTTTACGACCATCAGATACGGCAAGATCATAGATTCTTTCATGCAATTTACCGTCTCTATCCATCCAGCCTTTAATCATTTGAACTCTGTCTAGATTAGCACTTTGTGGATCTTTTAACGCGGTTACCATAAAGCTTGGCGCTTTACCCTTAGCGGTAACAAGCTCGCCGCCCATTGGTACACCTCTTTTATAACCAATGGCTGCAGAGTTACTGGCGTATAAGTCATTCTCGGTGAAATCCCAACCGCCAAACATGCGCACTTTCATTCTTGGGCCTGTGGTGCCGTAAGTTTCTTTACGCTCCCAAGCATCAAATAAGGCTTCACGTGTATTGTCAGCTGCCCAGATGCCGGTATAACCTGAGGCAAGAAGTGCATAACCCTCATGCGCACCTAATTTTGATTTTACAAAAGGGTGGCTTGCTCTATCTTTATTAGGCTCTACGCTGGTCGACTTACCAAAAAAGTTGTCTTCATCTGCCGTTGCAAGTGAAGTATGAGTATCTGTTGCACCACCAACACCAAATTTATAAGGGTTAGTGCCTAGTTTTTTCTCTAGTGCCAAACCTTGTTTAAGCGCTTCACGGGCATATTCGCCTTTAAGCATTTCAGGTTTTTTTAATTGCGAGATATCAAGATTACCGATATCCCAGGTACCATAGTCTGCAAATTCATCGTCTGGTGAAAGTGTAGGATGCGTCTCACCGTCACCTTTAATTTGGGTGACTTCATAATGCGGTTCCCATTTTGCACGCAGCTTCACATAATTTTTATCAACTGTGCCACCTGCATAGGTACCTTCAGTTGGGAACATCCAACCATTAGACAAGTTACCATTATGAGAGAAGGCAAAGGCTTGGCCTTTTTGGTTCTTTTCATAATCTTCTAACCATTTATATAAAACCAACGGGTCGGTACTACCTAATGGTGGTTGCGTTGTTGGTGGTTGAACTTGTAAGGCTTTATCGCCGCCGTCTCGTAATACAACGTTACGGTGTAGATTAAAACCTTTGGGTACTGAGGTCCATTCAAAACCAATAAACGCGGTAAAAAGGCCTGGTTCATTGTGTTTTTCAGCGGCATCAACGATTTGAGTCCAAACGCCATTAAAAACTTCTGAGCCTGGGCTATAGTCTTTAACGATTTGCTCGGGTAGGGTCATTTGCGCAAAGTTACTAATTAAATCAAAAGCGGCTTCTCCTGCTGCCTTGCCACCTTTTTTAAAGCCTTCATGCCATTCCTTACTTTTTTTGTTGGCCATAATATTAGGTGTACCCGCTTTTACATCAGTGGCAATACCCATTAAATCGGTATGATCAGCAACAACTAACCAGTCCAGAGGGCGAGCTAGCTGAATAGGTACACCAGATGAAGCGGTGATTTGCTCGCCTCTCGCCAGGCGATAGGCTTCATCTGGACCCAGTACGTTGCCAAAAAGGCCGGCATCGAGTGAAAGCCCGGTATGCACATGGGAATCCCCCCAATAAACATTCATTGGCATGTCTGAATTAGCATAAGGTGAATATTTTTTGGCTGCTTCGCTTACTTTGCCGTCGGAGGCAATGGCAGTGGTAGCAGACAAGCTTAATGTCATTAATGTAATAAAGACTTTGTTACGAGTCACGATATCTTCCTTTATCAATAAGTAGTACAAAAATAAAATATAGTTTGTTTCAAATGAATTATCAAATAAGGTACTAAAGCTATTAAGGTTTTTAAAGGATCGTATAAGTTTTACAGCGGCGATTTTCTTAACGTGGAGAGTATAAGCCCCATTTTTTAGCTACTTCAACCTAATATTCGCCGTATGGAAAATGACTCAGCCGACTAAAGAGGTAGGTCGTCGCTTGACGGTTGTCCATCCTACCCTGCTCCGACATTTTGGCTAGGATGATTATGATTCATAGAGAAGAACGCTTAGTGGCAAAACTGAGGATAAAACAGCTCCGATTAACGCTCTATATAGCCTTTTAGTCCTGATATAGAGCACACTTGATTGATTCAGGTTATGTGCCTGCTTAATACCAATAACTCGATCAAAAACTCGTATGCCTACCGCTTTGCTTTGATGTCAAAGCTAAGTTCTAAAAGCTTGTGTTTTTACGATATCATCATGTATTGTATATTTACACTTTTATAAAGTGCCTCACAGTCGTTCCATGTCAATAACTGCCAAGTCATTGATTATTTAGATATAAAAACAACTATATAAACTGGTTTGTTAGGCCAAAAGCCATCACCTACATATCTAAAGAGGTGACAAAAAAACGTGCTACTACAGAGAAATAAGGAGATAGTGTGTGGATTATGATTGGGTAGAATGGTTTGGTTATTTAGCGTCACTGGTCGTGTTAATTTCATTAACTATGACATCAATAATTAAACTTCGATGGATAAACTTTGTTGGTTGTATTCTATTTACAATGTTTGCCTATTTTATTGACTCTTTGCCTACCATGTTTATGAATATTGGTATTGCGGGCATTAATTTATATTTTCTCTATCGTATTTATTTCACCAAAGAGATATTTAAAATTATTCCCGCTGATAATAAGTCTGAATATTATCATCACTTTTTAAATGCTTATCGTGAAGCTATCGAGCTACAAGTATCTTTGGCCGAGATAGAAGACCATACTGCTTATTATGTACTTAGAGATGATATTATCGCAGGAGTACTTGTTGGAGATAAAGAGCATGATAACGTGCTTAACATAAAGCTTGATTTTGTGATCCCTCAATACCGTGACTTTAAGTTAGGAAAACACTACTTTAATGATCAACCCGACTTTTTTAAAAACAAAGGCATCTCAAGCCTAAAAGCACACTCTAAAAATAAACAGCATTCCTATTATTTAGAAAAAGTAGGGTTTTCCAAAACTGATGATAATACTGATGTTTATATTAAAAATATTTAATGCTTTAATGCTTTAATCCCAACATAACAGCACTATTTAGATGAAAGAGATTATCTTTAGGAGTGTCGATTCCCATTTTGAGTGTTATCGCGCTGTATAATAAAGTCATACAACATTACCCAGTCGCCTAAAAAGCTATACCAAGGATAGGTGAATGTGGCGGGGATATTTTTTTCAAACTTGATATGCCCTACCCAAGCAAAGCCATACCCAATAACGGGTAGTAAAAACAATAATAGGTATTGTTGACTTAACAGGGAGTAAAATAATAAACACAACACCAAAAGACTGCCAATGTAATGCAATACACGGCACACTGGGTTTTGATGTTGTGACAAATAAAACGGATAAAATTCTTTAAACGTTTTGTATTTTTTATCTTTCATAATTTAATGTTTGGCTATTATTAATAAACATTATGCTTCGCGATAATGGACCATTAATGGGCCAGTTACATTACCAACGGTAACTTCTTTGACTATGCTATAATCACATTCATCGAAGAATTGTTTATATTTATCCGTTGTCACATAAATAGCAACACCTTCACTGTTTGCGTCATCATCAAGCACAGTATTTACTGCTGCCATTAAATAATGACCGAAGCCGAGATGTTGATGTAAAGGATGAATAGCAATAAATGACAACATGTGAAATCGCTTCATAGGTACTGAACTCATGATCATTTCTTCTTTTTGGATCATTTGTTTTGTACTTACATAACCTGCACTCAATAACATTTTCAAACGCCAATGCCAAAATCTGTCAGAGCCAAAGCCTGAATCAGGACCGTGTAAACAAGCAACGCCAACTAAGGCCTCGCCTAGGTACAAACCTAAAATAGGTTGTTTTGCTTGCCAAAATGCGGCTAATTCTTCACGAATAGATGCTCTAAGTCGTTGTTCATAATCACCAGAGCCAGAGCCAAAAATATCGACAAAAACAGGATCATCATGATAGGCCTGATATAGCAATGAAGCTGCTAGCTTCAATTCAGGAGCCGTTAAGTAAGCCGCTCTAATGTCAGTATCTACTGCAATTTTTACATCATTCATGCTTCGCCCTTGTATATTTGTTGTAATCTGCGTTAGTAATTTTATTTGCACTAACGCGTCGACATTATTTTTATTATTTTTTTGGAAGTCGAATCTCCACCATAACAAGTAAATTTAATATGAGTCAAATTTCTTGCCTATTTATTATTCAAACTATACTAATAGTAATCAAATGAAATAGAGGCACAAGCATGGATTTATCAAGGCATGATATAGCAGGATTATTTGCGCAATTAGGCTTAAATAATGATAGCGAGGGTATTAAAGAATTTATTGCCGCACATAAAGGGCTGAAACAAGAGATAAAATTACAAGATGCGACTATGTGGACTAAATCACAAGCCAACTTTTTAAGCGATGCTCTTGCTCTTGATTCAGATTGGAGTGAAGTAGTAGATGTATTAGATAGTATGTTGCGTTGATCCTGGTTCGCTTATGTTACTTCGCAGGCACTAAAACTAAAAAGCTCTACATCTGTTGATATAGAGCTTTAAAATAATTAGTATTTTGCGAAATGATTAAAGGCCAGTATTTCTAGAAAAATCTTCGCCTGCACCGCTTTGTTTAAACTTGCCATCAATGAACTGTAAATAAGTACATTCATCTTTAGTCGTCATGCTGTCAGCGTGCTTACGATTGGTACGGTAATATAATACTTGGATGTTTTGACCATCTTTTTCATAGCTTTCGTTAAAGTCGGCAACACCAATTCTATCTTGCGCATCACGGTAATCAGTATTTATTTCTAAACGTGCTATTTTCTTACGGTTATCATATTCACGGTCGTCATGATCCGTCATACTGTTATAACCACCATCGCCATCAGCAACAATAATACAACCAGTTAAGCCAAGAGTAAGTGGTGCGATAAGTAATAGTGTAGCTAAAGTTTTTTTCATAATTATTTCTCTATGTTTAAAATTTAATTTATTGTTAATTTGATGTTTATTTATTTACTTATTACTAAGCAATCTACAAGCCAACTTTTTAACCTATTGATTTACATGATATTTTGCAATTAAGGGTATTTTAATTGATGACTGCGTTAGTTAATTTCGCTATTATTTGACTAATTTAACAAATACAGAATAAAAAATGAGCAGTAATTACGAAATCCAACAAATAGCAATAGCACTTGCGGCTGAACAAAAAACGCCAACGGTTGCTTTAATCAAGGCTCGTTTAACGTCGAGCATGCCACTTGCCGTCATAATTAAAGGATTACAATATTGGCAACGTAACCCTGAACCGTTAAAAGAACCTACACCAAAGATAAATGGCCAAAAGAGCAAAGATGCTTTGGGCTCAGAACAAGTGCAACAAGCAATAAAAATGGCTATTACGCCATTATTAGTTGAAATTGAAATGCTTAAAAAGCGTATCAATAAACTTGAAGCGAGTAAGTAGCTAGTTGGCGGGACTTGAGTCTCGCGTTATTAGCGTAGCTAACGTTTAGTTGATTACTGCACAATCATTACGTGAGGTTAAAACCTCACCAAGAAAACTGAGGAGCAACTAACAACTGTATTATTAATTTGTGGTAAGTGTGCCAAGAAACTCAGCTAAGTTATTAGCAATGAGGGTTTTTGGCTCACATCCTATCGGTTCAACCCAAACTTCACCGGTATCATTTTTGATGACGAGATTAATATCATCTTCATCGGTTATCGCAAAAAAGATTGTTGGCTCTTGCTTTAATCTTTTTTTCATTAACAAATGGCCTATAATGTTTTGTTGTAAGCGATCGAAGTCGGCCTTACTCCAAGCAAATAACAGCTCTAAACCACCTTCACTGCAGCTAGCTGAAATAGGCTCTGCATAGCAATGGCAGAAAAATTGTTTTATGTCTTCATGTAAGCCATAACCAATAGCGTCTTCAACATTTTCAAAACCTAACTCTTCGGATATTTTACAGGGTTGCCATTGTATAAATCCGGCATCATCAACATCGCCTACTTCACATGGCGATGGCCAATCGGCATCCTGCTCAACAACAGGTAATTTACCTGTCGCTAGTTTGGTTTGTTCGATAAAAGTATCAGTTAAAGTGTCAATACTAGTTACAAGGCTTTGCGCAGACGTATTCATCGGGTAAAATGCACCTATTCATTAAATGTGATTATAATTTTCAAGTAAAGCTCAGCTAAGATGTTGTTAATATTAATTTCCAACTTAACGCTTACGTTTGAATTTAACAGCTATCATTATACCCACAAGTACCAATAAATATAACTGAAAATGACTCAATACCAGAACGCTGACGAATTAAAATCTCTTGTCTTAGGTAAAACTACAGATTACATAAGTGTATATACTCCAGAGCTATTACAGGCTGTGCCAAGATCGTTAAATAGACAAGCACTAAAGCTTGAACAACACAGCCTACCTTTTTATGGCGAAGATGTTTGGTATGGCTTTGAATTGTCATGGCTTGAGCCAAACGGTAAACCTGTGGTTGCGGTTGCTGAATTTCGCTTTAGTTGCAACAGTGAAAACTTAGTTGAGTCTAAGTCGTTCAAACTATATTTGAACAGCTTAAATCAAACTAAATTCTCAAGTTGGCAAGCGGTTGAATGTGCTTTATCAGCAGATTTAGCTAAAATATCAGGTAAACCGGTGATTGTTAATTTATTCAAAGTAGATGACTGCCCGCCTCTACAAATTGCGCCTATTAAAGCTACTTGTATTGATGATATCGATGTATCTATTGATAACTATGAGTTTGATCGTGAGTTACTTGCCAACAGTTGTGTAGCCATTGGTAAAGATATAGAGGTTGTTACTGAGCATTTAGTTAGCCATTTATTAAAGTCTAACTGTTTAATAACCAATCAACCCGATTGGGCGAGTGTTTATATTGATTACACCGGTCCAAAAATTGATCAGCAAGCACTTCTTAAATATTTAATATCATTTCGCCAACATAATGAATTTCACGAGCAATGTGTTGAACGTATATATAGCGATATAATGGAGTTTTGCCAATGCCAATCTCTTACCGTATTTGCCCGTTACACCCGCCGTGGTGGTTTAGACATAAACCCATTTAGAAGTAGTAAAAAACAATCTGCACCACAAAATAGAACGCTTAGACAATAAATATAACTCAGCTGTGGCGTATATAATCTACGCTGCGGCCGACGTATTTATTTTCTTACAATCTAATCTACTTATCCTTGCATTAATGAACTAAACTATAAATATTAATAAAACCTTTATTTTCCGTATAAAAATCATTCAGTTGAAAAAGGTAATGTATGCAAGTTGAATTAAATCCAGTGGGCAATATGTGCCTATTATCCCCCCTAGAAGTAGACCTATTACAACAGTCTGCTAATAGTGAACTGTATCAGTTGTATCGCAACTGCTCTTTAGCGGTTTTAAACGTTGGCAGTGATACCGATGACGCTGAAGCGATTTATAAACTTTACAGCGATTTTGATATTCAAGTATTGAAACGTGAACGTGGCGTAAAACTGCGCTTAATTAATCCGCCGAATCATGCCTTTGTTGATGGTAAAATAATTAAAGGTATACAGCAGCAATTATCCGCTGTATTGCGTGACATTCTATTTATTAGTAACCGTTACCTTTCACTGCCGCCGCCTCATCCAAGTAATTTAATCACCCATATTGTTTTTGATATGGTCCGTAATGCTAGTGCAATTAACATCGACAGTGAGCCCAATTTAGTAACATGTTGGGGAGGTCATTCAATTGGTCATGATGAATATAAATATACCAAAGAAGTAGGTTATCAATTAGGCCTTCGTGGTATAAATATTTGCACAGGTTGTGGCCCTGGCGCGATGAAAGGTCCAATGAAAGGGGCGACGTTTGGTCATGCCAAGCAGCGTAATTACAATGGTAGGTATATTGGCTTAACAGAGCCGAGTATAATTGCTGCCGAACCGCCAAATACTATTGTCAACGAACTGGTTATTATGCCAGACATTGAAAAACGCTTGGAAGCGTTTGTACGTATGACACACGGCTTAATTATATTTCCCGGCGGTGCTGGCACAGCTGAAGAATTATTATTTGTTATTGGCATATTATTACATCCAGAAAACAAACTACAAAAGTTGCCGATAGTATTAACTGGGCCAACTGAAAGTAAACAATATTTTGATGATTTGGATGATTTTATTGGCGCTATTTTAGGCCATGAAGCCCAGCAGTTATACATCATTATTACTGGCGATGAAGAAGACGTCGCGCAGTACTTAAAAGATCACATATCATCGGTAATTAAATACCGTAAAGCGGTGGGTGATTCTTATCACTACAATTGGAGCCTTGAGATAGAAGATCAATTCCAACGGCCGTTTATACCCACTCACGAAAATATGGCGAATATTAGTTTAAGTAAAGAATTAGCCACCAATGAACTAGCAGCAAATTTACGAAAAATATTTTCAGGCATCGTTGCAGGTAACGTAAAACCTGAATGGGTTAAAAATATTCGAGAAAATGGACCTTACAAAATATCAGGAGATAAAGAAATTATGACGCGCATGGATAACCTGCTATCATCATTTGTTAAACAACAACGAATGAAATTACCGGGCAGTGAATATATCCCTTGCTACGAAATAGTTTCCGAATAATTATAATAAAATGCAAGCTCACTTAATCCTTATTGATGCCATGAATTTGATCCGTCGTATATACGCGGTACAAGAGCGTCCTTTTTTGTTGTTACCTGAATTATCAGCTACAACCAAACAGCAAATCATTGAAAACACCAAAATTAATGCCACCAAAGCATTACAAAAAATAATCACTGATTTACAACCAACCCATGCATTAGCTGTATTTGATTGTAAATTACCTTGTTGGCGCTACCAACTCTATCCTGATTATAAAAAAGGTCGTAAAAAGATGCCTGAGCATTTAGCGAATAGTTTAGCTGACATGCAAGATGGATTTTTAGAATTAGCGGTTGATTCATTAGAATCAGAACAAGATGAAGCCGATGATTTAATTGCAACCTTAGCTGTAAAAGTCGCGTTAAGGGGCCAAAAAACAACGATTATATCTACTGACAAAGGATTTTTATCCTTGTTAGGACAAAATATAGAAGTGTACGATCACTTTAAAAAAAGCTTTCAAGACGAAACCTATGTTGCCAATAAGTTTAATGTAAAATCAACACAATTAATTGATTTTTGGACATTAACGGGTGATAACACCAATAAAATTCCTGGTGTTGCGGGTATTGGTCCTGTTACGGCTTCTGAATTACTTAAGCAATATGGTTCTTTGGCAGGTATTCTTGCAGCAACAGATCTAAAAAAATCAATTGCCAATAAATTTAAAGATATTGAATTACAAATTCAATTAAGCCAACAGTTGTTAACCCTCAAAAAAGATATCCCATTAGGGTTTAACCTTAAAGATATACGTATTCATGAAGATGAGAGCGAACACGTTAATTAATCAACTTGGTATTAAATATTGATAAAATTTATCTAGAGTAATAAATATAAAATGTAAAATTTTATTTATAAATGCGTTAATTAATTGTAATTACCTCGCACCGCTTTATAATCAAGCCATTCATCTTATTAGATTGTTGTTAGGACAGCCAATGAACAAGAAAGTTACCTTCCGTATTTTAATTGCCGTGGTGTTATATGGCGCATTTGCAGCCTCAATTATGCACTATTATAAAGACACACCACAAGATGTACAAAACATGAAGTGGGATGAGCGTGAAGGCTATAATCGTCAATACATTGCAAAACTAAAATTAGATAAAATTAATATCGACAAAGTACTGCTTGATATTGGCAATCCAGATTTAACGGAAGCAAAGAAATCTGAGGAGCATAACTTTCAAGTGCTATTTTATCGTACTCAGCATAAAAAATCTGACGGCATTACCACCCAAGATGAGTGCACTGCCCTACTATTTGAAAATGATATGTTAATAGGCATAGGTGAAAGTGCTTACCAAGATTACAAAAGCAAATAATTGAAATGATTAGTGACAAACATCAGCGACTGATAAAAGATGTAATTTACTTACAAAATGTCAATAAAACATACAACTTTAGTCTAATTTGTAGCTAAAATCATCTAAATGTATGTAATGTAACTAGATAACAACCCTGAAATATGGTATAAATCCGCCCTATATATAGAGGCGGATTTTTTTTATCCGCCAATTCTAGATCCACATTAATTTTTAAGGCTATTTCCATGACAAAGCAAACAATTACAGTTATCCCAGGTGACGGTATCGGTCCAAGCATTATAGATGCATGTATTAAAGTATTAGATAAAGCCGGTTGTGATTTCAACTACGAGTTTGCGGATGCAGGTTTAACAGCTTTAGAAAAGCACGGTGAATTAGTACCTGATGAAACATTAAAGCTTATTGAAAAAAACAAAATAACCTTAAAAGGCCCTCTGACTACTCCTGTAGGTGAAGGTTTTACTTCAATTAACGTAACATTACGTAAGAAATTTAAGCTTTACGCAAACTTGCGCCCAGTAATTTCATTTAAAGGTACTCGTGCCCGTTACGAAAACATTGATATTTTAACGGTTCGTGAAAATACTGAAGGTATGTATTCAGGTTTAGGTCAAACAGTTTCTGAAGATGGTCAAACCGCTGAAGCAATGAGTTTAGTCACTCGTGACGGTGCTGAACGCATTGTTAAATTTGCTTACGAAACTGCTCGTAAAGAAGGTCGTAAAAAAGTTACTGCGGTACATAAAGCAAATATCTTAAAATCAACGTCAGGGCTATTCTTAAAAGTTGCCCGTGAAGTGGCATTACAATACCCTGATATCGAATCAACTGAAATGATTGTAGATAACTGTTGTATGCAGTTAGTAATGAATCCAGAGCAATTTGATGTAATTGTTACAACCAACCTATTCGGTGATATTTTATCTGACCTGTGTGCTGGTTTAGTCGGTGGTTTAGGTATGGCACCAGGTGCTAACATTGGCGAAGATTGTGCAATATTTGAAGCCGTACACGGCAGTGCACCAGATATCGCAGGTAAAAATTTAGCAAACCCTACGTCAGTTATTTTAGCGTCAATTCAAATGCTTGAATATCTAGCAATGGATGATAAAGCGACTGCTATTCGTAATGCTCTTAAAGACGTTATCGAATCAGGTGATCGTACTACCCGTGACTTAGGCGGTAACTGTGGTACTACTGACTTTACTGACGCGGTATTAGAAAGACTTTAATAGTCGTTACTCATGATTATTTGATCATAACGATTAAATCAACTCAATAAAAAAGCCAACTTAGTTAAGTTGGCTTTTTTGTGCTCTATGACTCTATAGGGAAAATATAACTAACGTTCTCTTATCACCCGTAAATGTACGGTAACTTCTTCTCGATCGTAGTAAAGATGTTTCGCATACAGTTCATACCAAATGCTATTTTGAGTCATTAGATCTTTAATAGCCTGTAGGTTTTTCATCACTAACTGATAACGGCCAGCACCTTGCGGCAGTTTAAGATTAAACATGGCTTCTTTACAGTCACCTTCAATAATCCAGTCTGCCATTAATTTAGCAACTTTGGTTGGGTTTTCAATCATGTCACATACTAACCAATAGTTATTCTTTTTGCGTGGTCGAAATTTAAAACCATCTTCTTCGTAATGCTTTACTTGCCCGGTTTGCATTAACGCTTCATCCATAGGGCCATTATCAACGGCTTTTACCATCATGCCACGACGTACCAACTGATACGTCCAACCACCAGGTGCAGAGCCTAAATCAACGGCATTTAAACCTGAAGTTAAACGTGTTTCCCATTCATCTTTTGGAATAAAATGTAAAAACGCTTCATCAAGCTTCAAGGTAGAACGACTTGGCGATGCATTCGGGAATTTTAAACGGGGAATACCCATTACGTGCTTTGATGAGTTACGTTCAAAAGAATAACCTAGCTGTACTTTTTGCCCTGATAAAAACAGCGCATGTAGTATTGTTGCATCGTCACTTTCATTATCTTTATGTTGTGGGGCTAAAACGCCGGATTTACGCAAATACTGACGTAGTGGTACTGACAACTTACGACAAAACTTAGACAGCTCTTTACCATCATTAGTATCACAAGTTTCAACTCTAAGTTCGCTATAATGAAACTCTTCACCCATAGCCTCAGCTATTGCTTCAACGCGGTTGAAATCAGGTAATTCTATTTCGTCGCCAACAGTTGCAAACCACTGTCTTGCAAAAATTAACCGTGCCAGCGGCAATTTTTGTAAAAGCTTTTCAGCATCCTTACTATCATTTAAGTGGAAATACACCAAACCTTGGTTTTTGGTTAACTTTAAATAACCGTAAATTTCACTCCAAGAAGCTTTTTCTTGAATTTCAGCGCCACACTCTTTCTCAAAACCGGGGCGACAATAAAGCACTAATGCTGTCATAACTATTTCTTTTTACCAATTGTTGCGGGTTGTACAAATGCAAGCACTAACCAGCCAAATACCAATGCCATGCCGCCTATAGGAGTTAGTTTTGCTAACACACCAATAGCCACAAAAGCTTTTAAAATTAATACACCGCTGAATGCGACGATACCAAACACGAACAAGTAACCACTTAACAGCAGTAGTTTGCGTCCGCTCTGGTTAAATAAAATCACCACTGCAAGTATGGCAAGTACATGAATAAAAACAAATAACAGTGCTGTTTCAATGTTATTTTGACTTGCGATCGGTAACGCTTTACCGGCATGGCTTAACCAAGCGGACAATAATACAGCAAAAGCTGCGCAGAGTCCGCTGAATACTAGTAAAATTCTGAGTTGCATATTATTTAGTACCTTGTATTAAAGTCGCTAACAAACAAAAGCCCAAAATTAATCCTCTGAATACTTGTAAAATCCTGACCTGCATATTAATTACTGCCTTTTAATGTCGCTTGCACAAATTCATTAATATGATTTACTGCGGTATCTTTGTGCTGCTGATGAGTAAAACCAGATTTTACTCTTGGTTTTAAATCATGATCGCCATCCTCAACAAAGCGTACCGTTATATAATCGCTTAGATCATAGTGCGCTATTTCGTCTTCAAAGCCTAATGCATCACGAGTACCCTGCACTATCAATATCTGTTTATTTGCATCTTGTAATGGCTGTAAGCGCAGTTTTTCTGGTTTCTTTTGGGGGTGAAAAGGATAACCAATACAAAATACACCACTTACCTTATCTTCGTTTGCTAGTGTCGCCGCCACACGAGAGCCCATAGACTTACCGCCAATAAAAAGTGGTAGTTCGCTGTCATAGTCATTAATGTGCGTTAAATACTCATCGAGTAGTGCTGGCATACGATTAGGTGGTCTACGCTTACCATCGGCCTTACGCTGCGTCATATAAGGAAAGTTAAAACGAATGACATTAAACTGTTTAGCGACTAATGCTTTGGTCATTGCCTCTAAATATTCGCTATCCATATCAGCTCCAGCTCCGTGTGCAAAGATGAGCGTCGCAACAGCGTTATCAGCGGATTGAATTTGTTTGTCGCTCCCCTGAACATGAACATATGGTTCTTGTTTGGCGATTATCGATTTTTCCATTGTATTAATTACACTCATTAAATTTTGTACATTGCAAATAGTCCATATCAGCAGCAATACCCAAAGAACTATGAGCAAAGATTAGCGTTGCAACAGCATTATCAGCTAACTGAATTTGTCTGTCGTTACCCTGTATATGAACGTATGGTTCTTGCTGGGTAATGTCTGGTGTTTTGATGGCTACTTTATTCATTTGCTAAAACTTCCTCATCAATATTTTCAGCCTCTGTATTCACTGTGGTTAATACCCATTCTCGAAATGGTGCAATTCGGCCCATATCGAGCTGATTTTCACGACAAACGATATAAAAGGCATCTTTGTTCACTAATACTTCTTTAAAGGGCGTAACTAAACGTCCGGCATCAATGTCAGCTTTAGATAAAGTATTGTTGATTAATGCTATCCCTTGGCCGTGAATAGCCGATTGTAATGCAATAGCAGAGTGACTAAAAATAGGGCCTTGATCTACTTTTTTGCTTTTAACGCCAGCATATTTAAACCAGCGCTGCCAATCTCTGCGGTTGGTATCATGCAATAAAGTATGATGTTTTAAGTCATCTGCATGGTTAATAGCATGCTCACCAGCTAATAACGTTGGCGAACAAACAGGTTGTAAGTATTCCGAAATAACCTTTTCTGCAGTGATGCCCGGCCAAACACCGCGGCCATAATAAAAGGCTATATCAACGTCATCCGCTAAGGTGTCATCATCTCTATCATCCGCTTTTATACGTACATCAATGTCTGGATGTAATTTATTAAATTCGGTGAGTCTTGGTACCAACCACTGAATGGCAACACTTGGCTGGATAGCTACCGTGATAGTACCTTTAGCCCCTTTGGCCAATAGCCTGTCGGTAGAATCTTGGATAGATACAAAGATATCTTTTATATCAAGGTAATACGACTGCCCTTCTGCTGTGAGTAATAAAGTTCGGCTTTTACGCATAAACAGTTTCAGCCCGAGAAAAGTCTCAAGGGCTTTTATTTGATGCGATACAGCGGCTTGAGTAACAAATAATTCAGCGGCTGCTTTGGTAAAGCTCAGTAACCGGGCTGATGCTTCAAATGCTTTTAAAGCATTCAAAGGGGGCAATCGTTTTGACAGCATAACTCGTTTTGATTCATTATTTTTTAATGCTAAACATTATAAGATAAACAACTTGTTTTAGCTAAAACAAATCAAAAAACATTCAATTTGTTTTTATTATAAGCAATTGATATTTATAATGTTAATTAGCGGTTAACAAGATTTAACAATAGAGAACAATCGGTTACTTGTTAATGCCATGTTGCACTGGTCTAATAGCACCATATTAATTAAGAGGTTCACCAAAATGAAAAAAATTACTAAAACATTAACAAACACTTTATTCGCGGTTGCAACTGCTTCTTTATTCTCTTTTAGTGCTATGGCTGAAGAATCAGCGGTAACACATACACAAGCTCAACAAATTCGTGTAGCTGCAATATCTATTGAACAACAATTAGATGTGATGATGGTTTCAATCGACCAAGAAAATGAAACTAACATCATTGCCATGACTCACACTAACTTAGATCAAATGGATGAAGAAGCCCAATTCAGCTTAGAAAGCAACGAAACTATGGTTGCAGAATAATACCAAGCAGTTGGCATTTATAATGTTAACTCATCGTTAACAAGGTTTAACAATAGAGAACAATCGGTTACTTGTTAATGCCATGTTGCACTGGTCTAATAGACCCATATTAATTAAGAGTTTTAAACACATGAAAACAATTACTAAAACATTAACAAACACTTTATTTGCTGTTGCAACGGCTTCTTTATTCTCATTTAGTGCTATGGCTGAAGAATCAGCGGTAACACATGCACAAGCTCAACAAATCCGAGGTGCTGCAATTTCTATTGAACAACAACTCGATGTGATGATGGTTTCAATTGACCACGAAAATGAAACACAGATCATTGCCATGACTCACACTAGCTTAGATGAAATGGATAATGAAGCTGAATTGAGTGTTGAAAGCAACGAAACCATGATTGCTGAATAATAAATTTAAGATTTAAAAAAAGGCTAGGAATGTAAATTCCTAGCCTTTTTTTGATCTTTACCTGGAGTTAATACTAATACCAAGTGACATCAGTTGATTAATATCCATAACTACAAACCAGTCATACTTGCCCTATTGTCATTTAACAATAACTGCAGCGCCAACATCTAGTCGTAAAGTATTTTAATCTATCACTAATGCTGGAAAAGATTTAACCAAATCATCAACCGCTTTCATTTGCGATAAATACTGTTCTAAAGCATGTAACGGTAATGCACATGGACCATCACATTTGGCTTCATCTGGGTTCGGATGTGCTTCAATAAACAAACCGGCAATCCCAAGAGCCATGCCACTTCGTGCAAGTTGCGCCGCTTGTGCTCGGCGACCATCAGCCGAATCACTTCGACCACCTGGCTTTTGCAGGGCATGAGTGGCGTCAAAAATAACAGGCGCCATTTTAGTCATCTCATCCATGGCCAACATATCCACAACTAAGTTGTTGTAGCCATAACAACTACCACGCTCACATAAGATAATTTTATCGTTACCAGCTTCACCAAACTTGTTAATGATATGGCGCATTTCGTGCGCGGCCAAAAACTGTGGTTTCTTAACATTAATCACCGCGCCAGTTTTCGCCATAGCGACAACTAAATCAGTTTGACGAGCAAGAAATGCCGGTAATTGAATAACATCAACCACTTCAGCAACAGGCTGAGCTTGATAGCATTCATGAACATCAGTAATGATTGGCACATTAAAGGTTGATTTGATCTCTTCAAAAATACGTAAGCCAGCTTCCATACCAGGACCACGGTATGAATTTACCGAAGAGCGATTAGCTTTATCAAAAGACGCTTTAAAAACATAAGGAATACCAAGTTTTTGCGTTACTTCAACATAATGCTCAGTGATTTTCATCGCTAAATCTCGCGATTCAAGCACATTCATACCACCAAAAAGTGTAAATGGTTGATCGTTAGCAACACTTATATTTGCAACATTTACGGTTTGTAAATTCATATTATTTCCCTTATTAAGCTACAACTTGCAGAATTTGGCCACAGAACCACGCCATAAAAGTACCGACTGTATAGCCTAAAACGGCTAATAATACACCTACAGGGGCCAATGATGGATGAAAGGCTGAAGCAACAATTGGCGCAGATGCCGCGCCGCCAACATTTGCCTGCGAGCCAACCGCCATATAAAACAGCGGCGCTTTAATGAGTTTAGCAACAAATAGCATTAAGCTCGCATGAATAAGCATCCATACCATACCAATCACAAAATAAATTGGTGCTTCGAATATCATAGTGATATCCATTTTCATACCAATCGAGACAATTAAAATATACAACATTGCTGAGCCAACACGCGATGCACCAACACCTTCTAACTCTCTAACACGGGTGAAAGAAAGTGCAATGCCCACGGTTGTTGAGAAAATAATCATCCAGAAAAACTTACTGTGAAAGCTTAATCTGTCTAAAGTCGGATGGTTCTCAATCATATAAGGAGTAATTGTATCTGCAAACATGTGAGCACAACCGGTAACGCCCAAACCGACAGCTAAAATGACCATAAGATCATTTAAGGTTGGGATACGAGCATGCTTAGATTGGAAGTTTTCAACGCGTTCTTTTAAACGTGTGATCGCGGTAACATCAGCACCTGATTTAGCATCAATTTGTTTTGCATTTGATGCCATAACAAGCAAAATAGCCATCCAAATATTAGCAACAATGACATCTACAGTGATCATTGCTGAGAATATTTTATCGCCTGCGCCATATATTTCCTTCATTGCAGCTTGATTCGCGCCACCACCAATCCAACTACCGGCAACAGTCGTTAAACCACGCCAAACAGCTTCAGGGCCTTCAACACCTAATAAATCAGGTCTAAAACTAGAAACAACTAATAATGCAATCGGACCACCGATGACAATACCTAAAGTACCCGTGAAGAATAAAATAATCGCTTTCGGACCAAGACCGGTGATCGCTTTTAAATCAACACTTATGGTCAATAAAACCAAACATGTTGGTAGTAAATAACGCGAAGCGACAAAGTATAAATTTGACTCTTCACCATTGATGATGCCAAAAGTATTTAATAATGAAGGTAAGAAATAACACAATAAAACAGCAGGTACTACGCCATAAAATTTTTGCCATTTCGGGTGAGGACTATTGGCGGTATAGAAAACTAAACCTAAAATAATAGCCAATAAGCCAAGTACGGACGCATCATTGGTAATTAAAGCTTGCTCGTGCATATGTTCTCCATGCGGTAATAGATTTACTTAAAAAAACCGGTTTTACTTAATATTTTTTATTATTGATTATAAGTTTATCGGTGTAACTTTTGTTTTAAATTTTGATTGTTAACTGCTCTTAACTTCTATTAACTGCGATTAACTGCGATTAACTTGTCTTAGTGCAATTTAATAGTCACTTGGCTAATCATGTCCAACTGCATTTGTAAAATTTTTGCTTGCGGGTCTTGCGGACACTTTTCAACAAAGTAACGATAATCATCGAAAGCTACCTTATAACAATCAAGCTGTTGTAGCAAAAATCCGCGATCGCGACGATGATATGGGTCGTTCGGATTTAAGGCTAAAATAATGTCCACACATTGTAATGCCAGAGTAAACTCTTGTTCTCTGATCAATGCATTCTTCAATGAGATTAAATATTGCACAATAAGTTGGTTATCGTCTATTGCTTCGAGTGTTGCTTGCTCATTGCTACTATCTAAATCATTGATGCGTTGGTCTAACTCTAACCAATTTAATGGGTTGCCATCAAGGCTATTAAAGATAATGGCATAATCATCATCGCAAACAATTCGTAACATCACATGATTAGGCACATAAACTGCCGCCACATCAAATCCACAACTTCTAATAATATGAATTAATAACAAGTTTTTTAATGCTGGAGAAAATGTACGATACGTTAATACATGATCTAATTGATGGCATTTGATAGACGCATGTAAACAAGGTAATTCGGTAAACAGTTTGTCGACAAATAATAGCTCCATTAAACGCTCGGCGCGATCAAGGGCATCGGTGATGTCTTCAGTGTTCTTTTGACAATAAGTGATTAACTCATTAACAGCCGATAAGTTTGCATCTATCTTGCTTGCCGTAGTCGCAAAAAACTCTTGCTCCAATAAGCTTACAGTATGCATCAGGTCAATCCGAGATGAACTCAACTCAGATAATAATAAATCATTCATTAATTACTAAAACACTCTAAAAATGTGATTATTTATTGACAATAATTTACTGCCAATAACGTGAAGTATTACCTTTAAAAGGCAACATTACCTTTAAAGGTAACAACGCGATGATTGTTAGAATAAAAAATTTTGCTTGGTGATGGCAATACGTACGACTAAGATAACCCAGCCTAACGCACCTAAAAAACCAAAAATTCTCATCATATTATTTCGCGCTAGCTTTAAGGTGTAATAGCCGGTAAAGATATAAGCAACAACGGCGATTAATTTTTCGCTGATCCAATCAACTTGACCCGGATACACGGCAAGTTTAACCATCATCACTACCCCGATTAAAAATAATGCAGTATCAATAATATGCGGTAAAACCTTAAGCCATCTATTTTTTAATAAATTGGCGTTTGTCATGAGTAAGGCAAACCTTAAACAAAATAAAGCGACAGAGATTGCGGCCAATGACATATGAAGGTTTTTAAGAATTAGCATAGCACTCTGTATTCAATCTAAAGCGTGATAACTGAATTGGTATTACATTCAGCTCTAAAAATTTGACCGCAACAATAACATATCCTTGGCATTTTGTAATGCCATAATAGCATTTGCTATAAACTAAAAACGCCGCAATAACGGTCAATGCAGGCTAATTTTACAGCACAATTTACAGTGATTGCGTTTGTTGGTTACAATTCCACCACAAGCTGTGAGATCCTATTTTTAAAGGGCTTGGATCATCTATTAAAAGGTAACCCACAAAGTTATCCACAGATTAGGTGCATAACTGTGACTAGATGTGCATAAAGTAATATATGTATAGGGATAACTATAAAGATAACAGTCAGTACTAATAAAATTTAGTACTGACTGTTAAGTATTGACGATAAATTACGTAATTAAGACTTCGTGATGTGATGTGATGCTGCAGCAGAAAAGACTACGTCAGTTGAGCTATTAAGTGCGGTTTCAGCAGAGTCTTGAATAACACCAATAATAAAGCCAATAGCAACAACCTGCATGGCAATATCATTGTTGATACCAAACAATCCACACGCAAGCGGAATAAGTAGTAATGAACCACCCGCCACACCCGAAGCACCGCAGGCAGAAACAGAAGCAATAATACTAAGTAAAATAGCGGTTGCTAAGTCTACCTCTATATTTAGGGTATTCGCAGCTGCTAGGGTTAATACCGTTATGGTAATTGCTGCGCCAGCCATATTAATGGTTGCGCCTAATGGAATCGATACCGAGTAAGTATCTTCATGTAAATCAAGTTTTTTACAGAGTGCCATGTTTACCGGTATATTCGCCGCTGAGCTACGTGTGAAAAATGCGGTAATACCAGACTCACGTAAACAGGTAAACACTAATGGATATGGGTTAGTACGAGTAATTAAAAATACAATTAACGGATTGACCACTAATGCAATAATTAACATCGACGCCACTAAAACAAAGACCAAATGACTATACTCAGCTAATGCAGCAAAACCTGTGGTGGCAATAGTATTCGCCACTAAGCCAAAGATACCTATAGGGGCAAGTTTAATCACCACCCTAACAATCTTAGAAACGGCATCAGATAAATCGTGCACCATTACTTTGGTCTGTTCATTGGCGCGTTTAAAAGCAAGACCTAAGCCGATCCCCCAAGCAAGAATACCAATAAAGTTGCCAGTGGCAATGGCATTAACAGGGTTATCAACAATTTTAAACGCTAGCGTGGTTAAAACCTCTCCTAACCCTTGTGGCGGATTAGCAGTAGCACCCGCTAAATCTAAGGTAAGCGTCGTTGGAAATAAGAAACTCATGCTAACCGCGATAAACGCTGCGCTTAAGGTACCAATAAAATAAAGACCAATAATAGGCTTTAAATTAGCATCACTATCGGTTTTTTGATTGGCAATTGACGAAATAACTAATACAAAGACCAATATCGGCGCCACAGCTTTTAAACCGCTGACAAATAAACTGCCTAACATAGAGAATGATTTGGCCGTATCAGGTGCAATTACGGCGAGTAAGCAACCTAAAATAATACCGATGATAATTTGACTTACTAAGCCTAACTTTTGTATATTTTTCATTAATGATGACATCATCATTCCTTATTTAATTTAATGTGATAATTGTTATTGTTTTATTTGATTTTTTGTTATTTATACCAAAAAATGGTGACATACTGCGCTGTAGGATTTTCACTTAGCGCAAATTTTTTACAGATAAAAAGTGGCAATGTTGCCGCGAGTTCATTATTAATAAAAATAAACGGGATGCGACGTCTTTGCCATGTAGGCACACCTTGCTCCTGCAATACTTTTTTTAGTGGCCTACTGTGCTGACGATAATCCGGTAAACATGTCGGATTATTGTGCCTAAACGCAACTTTCAGTATCTTTTGATTTTGATTTTGATTTTGACCATTAGATGCTGAATCTTCAGAGCTTGATAACTCAATCACGCTTTGATGTTTTACAACAACTTGCTCGGTATTAACAAAAGATGCAACCTTGCCCTTTTGAATAGACAAATACCCTAAGTTATCCGGCAATTCTAATGTCACGTCGCCGGTTAGAGCATTTAGATCGTACTCAGATTGCCAAGCACTAACATCGGTGTAAATATCGGTAAAATACAGCCCGTCCTGATAACGACGTAAACTGTAATTCGCTAATTTAACTTCAGGGTTTTTATCCTCTGCGGCATCGAAACAACCTTGCATGACTTGCTGCAGTTGTGAAGATGTTGGCATTTGACCGCCATTTACTTTGATAAAATACCGTAACACATTACTAATGCGCTCATCAGACAGGTTCGCCATCTCATTGATAGCAAGACAGTCTTGGCTGATTTGGCAATGTAAAAAATCAACTTGCGCCAATTGCTCTAATAAACTTCGGGCAGCATTGCAGTGATCGGCACTGCGCGCAATGGTTTGTTTTATACCAGGCCAGCGCTCATTTAACATCGGCACGACTTGTGCACGAATAAAGTTTCTATCAAAGCTCTGGTCAGTATTTGATTCATCTTCAACCCAATCGAGTTGATGCAACTGGGCATATTCTTCAATACTCGAACGACTTACATCAAGTAAAGGCCGTGCGAGCAATTGCTGATTTGCACTTGCATTAGTTCTTTCATTTGTACTTACATTATCATCTGCACTGCCGATAAGGGTTAACATAGCTCTTATCGGCTGCATAGCAGACAGACCTTGTACACCAGCACCTCTTTTAAGTGCCAATAGAAATGTTTCAACTTGATCGTCTTGATGGTGGGCAGTGATCACAACGCTATTATCATCACTATGCTGTTGCAATATGCTATAACGGGCATCTCTGGCTAACGCTTCTAAGCTTTGCTGTTTGCGCTTAATAATATTGACTGAAAAGCTCTGGTAGAAAATATTCATCTGCTTGGCTTGTTGCTGACAAAATTGTTGCCAAGTTTCGGCATTCGCGCTTAACCCATGATTGACATGGACAGCCTTAATTTCAACATTAAGTAAGTTTTTACTAACAAGTTGCGACGCACAGTGCAGCAGAACTTGTGAATCAACACCGCCACTATAGGCTATGGTAATGGGTTTATTGGCAAAACAAGGTTTACTTAAAAAAGTAAATACTTGTTGGCAAAGAGGATGTAGATGAGTTGCAGTCATATCAATAACATATCACAGATAGCAGTTTTATTAGGATATAAAAAAGGAGAGTATCGACTCTCCTTACAATATAATTTATAGCAACTAACTAAACCAAGTTAATTAAGTTTAACAGTAGCCAAAATTCATTAGTTTTTGGTAACGCTGTTCAATTAATGTTTCTTTATCTTTACCTTCAAGCTTAGCTAAATCAGCTTTAAGTGCTTGTTTAAGATTATTCGCCATTAAATCGAAATCACGATGTGCTCCGCCAAGTGGTTCATCAATAATGCTATCAATTAAACCTAACTCTTTAATTTTTGGTGCGATAATACCCATAGCTTCAGCAGCAGTTGATGCCTTTTCAGCGGTTTTCCATAAAATTGATGCACAACCTTCTGGAGAAATTACTGAATAAGTAGAGTACTCAAGCATATTAACTTTATCGCCAACACCAATAGCTAATGCACCACCAGAGCCACCTTCGCCAATAACAGTACAAACGATTGGAACCGTTAAGCGAGCCATAACCTTAAGGTTACGCGCAATAGCTTCAGATTGGCCACGCTCTTCAGCGCCAATACCAGGATAGGCACCAGGAGTATCAATAAAAGTGATGATTGGCATATTAAAACGTTCTGCCATTTCCATTAAACGAAGCGCTTTACGGTAACCTTCTGGGCGAGGCATAGCAAAGTTACGACGTACTTTTTCAGCCGTACCGCGACCTTTTTGGTGGCCAATAACCATAACAGTTTGACCATCTAAGCGAGCAGTACCGGCGATAATAGCTTCATCATTGGCGTAAGTTCTGTCACCAGCTAACTCATTGAAATCGGTAAAAATACGATCAATATAGTCTTGCGTATATGGACGACCAGGGTGGCGAGCTATACGGCACACCTGCCATGGGTCTAGATCAGAAAATACTTTCTTAGTTTTTTCTTCACTTTTTGTACGTAATTGTGCAATTTCAGTTTCTAAATCAAGGTTAAGATCTTGGCCTTGGTTTAATAGCTGAAGTTCTTCTATCTTTGCTTCTAATTCTGCAATTGGTTGCTCAAAATCTAAAAAATTGAGTGACATAAAAATTTACCTAAATAATTGTATTACCGACTAAAACGACTAATAAGTGGCTTCGCGGTATCAAACTTTGCCGAAAACACTGCTCATAAAAGCAATGTTACTATATATCTAGACTCGCGAAAAGTATTGCCAGTCTATTTTTAATATGATTTACCAATCAGTTCATTATGTTATAGCATCAAACTGATGTTATACCAATCCTCATAATTAAAGAACGGGTATCATTAAAACTCAAGAGAAACGCTTTCATCTCCAAGTAATACTTTTAATTCATGTATTAAAGTATCCGAAGGAGATACACGCCACTGAGTGCCAAGCTCTATCGTTGCCCGCGCTTCTTCGCGTTGGTAATACAATTTCACCGGACATGTGCCCTCTTTGTATTGTGATAAAACACTGGTGAACTCATTAACAAATTTTTTATCAACTTGCTTACGTGCCACTTTAATATCAATCGATTTAATAAAGCTTTCGCGAGCAGATGCAATTGTCATGATATCTCTGGCGGTCATTGTAATGCCTCCGGAGTAATCATCAAAGCTGACCTGTCCTTTACAGACCAAAATAGCGTCTTTTTTTAATATTTCTTCGAATTGATCATAGTCATCTGGGAATAAACGAATATCCATACGGGCACTTTTATCGTCAAGTGTCACTAACGCCCAACGACGACCACGTTTATTGACTAATACTCGTACACCCAGTACCAAGCCAACGGCAACTTGAATTTGATCTTTACCGCCAGGTTGTAAAGTCAATAAACGGCCGCTACCGTATTTTTTAATTTCATTAAGGTAGCGATTAATAGGATGCCCAGTTAAGTATAGTCCTAAGGTTTCACGTTCGCCTTCTAGCCATACCTCTTCTTGCCAGACGGCAACCTCTTTAAAACTTTGACGGCTGTCTTCTTCTTCAACATTGAGCAAACCAAATAAGTCATTTTGACCTAAAGCTTGCGCTTTGGCGTGTTGATCAGCCGCTTTTATCGCTTCTGGTAAGCTCTCAAATAACGACGCTCGATGCGGGCCAAGGTTGTCCATAGCTCCGGCTTTGATTAAGCGTTGTAATACTCGCTTGTTTATTTTCTTTAAATCTAAGCGAGCACAAAAATCGAATAAATCTTTAAACGGACCGCCACTTTCTCGAGCGGCGAGAATGGCCTCAATAGGTCCTTCACCAACGCCTTTAACCGCGCCAATACCATAAACAATTTGATCGTCTTCATTGACTGAAAATTTATATAAACCAGCATTTACATCGGGTGGTAATAAATCTATGCCCATGTTCGAGCATTCATCAACAAGGGTAACAATTTTGTCGGTGTTATCCATATCAGCTGACATAACCGCCGCCATGAATGGCGCAGGAAAATGGGTTTTCATCCATAGTGTTTGGTAAGACACGAGGGCATAAGCGGCAGAATGCGATTTGTTAAAACCATAACCGGCGAATTTTTCCACCAAATCAAAGATTTTCATCGCCAATTCGCCATCAACGCCACGGTTGATTGCGCCTTGCTCAAAACCATCACGCTGTTTAGCCATTTCTTCTGGCTTTTTCTTACCCATGGCGCGACGTAACATATCGGCGCCACCAAGACTGTAACCCGCTAGAACCTGGGCAATCTGCATGACTTGTTCTTGATACAAGATAATGCCGTAAGTGGGTTCTAATATAGGTTTTAAATCTAAATGCTGCCAAGTTTCATCAGGATAGCTAATGGCCTCTCGGCCAAGTTTACGATCGATAAAGTTATCTACCATGCCTGACTGCAATGGACCTGGGCGGAACAAGGCAACCAAGGCGATCATATCTTCAAAACTATCAGGCTTAAGTTTTTTAATTAACGACTTCATACCGCTAGATTCTAGCTGGAACACGGCCGTAGTTTCGGCGCGCAGTAATAACTCAAAACTTTTTTTATCGTCTAGTGGAATACCATCAATTAAAATCGGATCTTTGCCGGCTTTTAATAATTTTACATCGGCAATTTCTATGGCCCACTGTAAAATCGTCAGAGTACGCAAACCTAAGAAATCGAATTTAACTAAGCCCGCTTCTTCAACATCATTTTTATCAAACTGAGTAACCGGATTTTTACCCTCAGAATCACAATACAGAGGGGCGAAATCAGTAATAGTGGTTGGCGATATAACCACGCCACCAGCATGTTTACCCGCATTACGAGTAGTACCCTCTAGGATACGACACATATCAATTAATTCTTTAACCTCAGCGTCTTGCTGATAAACTTCCGGCAGTTTTGGTTCAATCTCAAACGCTTTGGCAAGCGTCATACCAGGATCACCAGGAATAAGCTTTGAAATACGGTCGACAAAACCATAAGGGTGGCCTTGCACCCTGCCGACATCACGTATTACCGCTTTTGCCGCCATAGTACCAAAGGTAATGATCTGTGATACCGAATCACGACCATATAGCTCCGCTACGTGGTCAATAACTTCATCTCGTCTATCCATGCAAAAATCGACATCGAAATCGGGCATTGATACACGTTCAGGGTTTAAGAAGCGCTCAAATAATAAATCAAATTCGAGTGGGTCGAGATCGGTGATTTTAAGAGCATAAGCCACAAGTGAACCAGCACCTGAACCACGGCCAGGGCCTACCGGAATATTATTATCTTTTGACCACTGGATAAACTCCATAACAATCAAGAAATAACCGGGGAAACCCATGTTGTTAATAACATCGAGCTCAATGTATAAGCGTTCATCATATTCTTTGCGTTTTTCAGCAAAATCAGCCGCGTCTTTATCAAACAAAAATTCTAAACGCTGCTGCAAACCTTCTTCTGAAACTTTGACTAAAAAGTCTTTTATATCAAGACCTTCAGTAGGGAAATCAGGTAGAAAATATTCACCTAAACGTACCGTTACATTACAACGTTTAGCAATTTCAACACTATTCGCTAAGGCTTCTGGGATGTCAGCAAATAGCTCACACATCTCATCTTGCGATCGTAAATATTGCTGATTAGAATAATTTTTTGGACGACGTTTATTGTCTAAAGTAAAACCATCATGAATGGCCACTCGTATCTCATGCGCGTCGAAGTTGTCAGGCGTTAAAAACATCACTTCATTGGTTGCCACTACAGGCAAACTGTTATTAGCAGCAAGTTCTACCGCTAAATGTAAGTAATCTTCTTCTTGTGGGCGGCCGGTGCGAATTAATTCAATAAAAAATCGCTCGGGGAAATGCTGCTGATAAAAACTGACCATTTCATCAACCAAAGGCATATTACCTTTGAGCAATGCTTTACCTATGTCGCCTTGACGGGCGCCAGAAAGTAAAATGAGTCCTTCGCTGTAATCGACTAACCATTGCTTATCAATAACAGGCTTTTCCTGCACGTCGCCGCGAAGGTAAGCATTAGAAATAAGTTCAGTAAGGTTTTTATAGCCTTTGTTATTGGTCGCAATAACCACTATGCGTGATAATTCGTCTTCTAGCTCTTCGCTTTTAACCCAAAAATCACAGCCGATAATAGGCTTAACACCACTACCTTGTGCGGCGCCATAAAACTTAACCAAACCACATAAGTTGGTTTGATCGGTTAATGCGACGGCAGGAAAACCTAGCTCGACGCACTTAGCAATAATAGGCTTAACTTTATTTAAACCATCACACATTGAAAAGTCGCTGTGCAGGCGTAAATGCACAAATTTAGGATCAGTCATAAAGTTTACGACCCTTGCTCTGACTGCGGCTTTGACAATTGTAATATTCTAGCGACAGGCTTAAAGCTCTTACGGTAGTTATCTAACACACCAAATTCGTTGATTTTTTCTAAATGAGCTTTGGTTGGATAACCTTTATGATTAGCAAAACCGTACTGCGGATAAAGTTTATCGAGTGCATACATTTCATCATCACGAGCGACTTTGGCAATGATAGAGGCCGCACTTATTTCGGCAACCTTTAAATCACCTTTAACAACCGCCTGGCAAGGTAAACCAAAATCGGGGCAACGATTGCCATCAACCAGAACAAAATCAGCCGTTACATGTAAACCAGCAACCGCACGCTGCATAGCAACCATGGTTGCTTGTAAAATATTAAGTTCATCAATCTCAGCCGGCTCACATCGACCTAACGACCAAGACAATGCTTTTTCTTTAATTTCAATGGATAATGCTTGGCGTTTTTTTTCAGACAGTTTTTTTGAATCGGTAAGGCCGACAATGGGATTGTTAGCATCTAATATTACTGCAGCAGTAACCACTGCACCGACTAAAGGGCCACGCCCTACTTCGTCTACACCGGCAATAAAGTTGGCTTGTGGACGGATAAATTCATCGCTCATATGAATACTGCTCATCTAGTTATAATTATTAGAATATGTTTACCAACATGACTTAATGACCAAGCCCTGTTCAAGGTTACTTGCTGTTGCTATTGCCGTTGCTATTTAACAGGGTAATAACCGCATTAGCAGCCTTTTCGCTGGCGTTTTGCTTTAGGGCAATATGAATTTTAGTGAACTCATCGATTAATTCACTTTGATCTTCATATAATCTAGGCTCAACCTGATCAGCCAAAGCTTGTGGCGTTACTTGCTCTTGTAAAATTTCAGGTATCAAGGTTTTATTGGCAAGTAAATTAGGCAAAGAGAACCAGGTAAATTTAACCATCAAGCGACCGATAATCGCCGTTAACCAATTAAATTTATAGGCAACAACCATAGGTCGTTTTACCAACGCGCCTTCTAAGGTAACAGTACCAGAGGCGGTAAGTAAACAATCTGCAGCGGTCATTACCGTTTGGGTATCGTTATTCACAATGTTAACGTTTAATTCAGGCGCCACTTGCTGCTGAATTTCAATAAATTGCTGTTCACGGATATCATTAATCACTGGTGCAATTAATTGTAAATCAGGGTGTTTTTCGAGCACCAACTTGGCTGCATTTAAAAAGTCAGGCAATAACATCGCCAGTTCACTAGAGCGTGAACCCGGCATAATGGCTAAGTACTTAGCATCTTCAATAAGGTTTAATTGCTGCCTAGCGACAACTTTATCATTATATAACGGAATATCATCCGCAAGAGGATGACCAACAAAAGTACAAGCAACTTGATGTTTATCATAAAACGCCTTTTCAAAAGGCAATAAGGACAGCACCATGTCGGTAGCCTTATCTATTTTGAAAATACGTTTTTCACGCCATGCCCAAACCGAAGGGCTAACGTAATGCACAGTTTTAATGCCTTGCAGTTTTAATTTAAGTTCTAAACCTAAATTAAAATCAGGTGCATCGATACCGATGAATACATCGGGTTGCTGTTCAGCAAAATAATTGACGAGAGATTTACGGACATGCAGCAAACGACGCAAACGACCAAGGACTTCAACAATGCCCATTACGGCAAGTTCTTCCATGGCGAACAAACTTTCAAAACCTAGTTTGTTCATTTTAGGACCGCCAATGCCAACAAACTTGGCATCAGGGTAGTGTGTTTTTAACTGTGTAACTAAACCAGCACCCAAGGTATCCCCTGAATGCTCGCCAACCACAATAGCAAATGTAGGCGCGTTATTGATAACAGCCATTGTTAACGAATAATGCCACGATTAGAATTAGTTAAGAATGTTAAAAATTCTTGTACGGCAGGAAATCCTGGAGATAATTCTTCAATAGCAGCGCTTGCTTGAGTGATGGTTTGGTTTTTACGATACAGTTCTTTGTACGAACGACGTACTTGTAATATTTCATCTGTTGCAAAACCGCGGCGCTTCAAGCCTTCAGAATTTAATCCAAATGGTTTTGCCGGATGACCAGAGGCCATTATATAAGGCGGGATATCTTTTAATACGATAGCACCACCACCCACAAAAGCATGTGAGCCGATTTTACAGAATTGATGAGCACCAGACATACCGCCCATGATAACCCAATCGCCAATATGAACATGTCCAGCTAGCGTTATATTATTTGCAAAAATACCATTATCGCCAATAATACAGTCGTGCGCGACATGAGCACCAGCCATAAATAAATTGTCACTACCGATAATAGTCACTGAGTTGTCTTGAACTGTACCGCGATGGATAGTACATGATTCGCGAAAAACATTGTTATCACCTATTTCTAAGCGAGTCGCTTCACCAGCATATTTTTTGTCCTGACAATCTTCGCCAACGGAACAAAATTGAAATATATGGTTACTCGAACCAATCGTAGTTGGCCCTTTAATAACAACATGCGAATGAATAATACAATCGTCGCCAATAACAACATCATTGCCAATGTGAGTCCATGGACCAACTTTAACATTTTTGCCAATTTTGGCGCCGGGTTCAATAATAGCTTGCGGATGAATCACTGACTTATAATCCTTTTCGTGCACACATTAGATCGGCACTACAAACAACTTTACCATCGACTCTAGCTTCGCCATAAAACTTCCACATACCGCGGCGTTCTTTAACAAATGTTAAGTGTAAATGCATGGTATCACCAGGGGTCACTGGACGCTTGAATTTGGCATTATCGATTGAGGCAAATAAAAACATTTCGCCTTCACCTTTGTCCTGTACAGATTTAAATCCTAAAACGCCACTTGCTTGTGCAAGAGCTTCAAGTATTAATACCCCAGGAAAAATTGAATAGCCAGGAAAATGGCCCATAAAGGCAGGTTCATTCACCGTAACATTTTTAATTGCATGGAGAGATTCACCAGGTACGTAATCGAGCACTCGGTCAATCAATAAAAATGGGTAGCGATGTGGAATGAGTTGTTTAATTTCTTCAACATCAATAACGTTTTTATTAGTGTCCAAAATAAATCCCTTTGTTAATAGCGGTTATCCAAAATGATATAACCACTATAAAATTATCAATAAAGTTAATCTGCTTTTAGTTCTAAAATTGCTTTTTCTAAATCAACGATTTTTCGATACATACTGTCTAAATGCTTATAACGAGCCGCATTTTTACGCCACTCTTTATTTGGTAAAGCAGGAATACCCGAAGAATAAACGCCGGCTTCCTTAGTTGCCTTAGTGACCATTGTCATACCGGTAAAAATACTGCCATCGGCAATGCTCATGTGACCATTAATACCAACTAAACCAGCAATAGTACAATTTTTACCAATAACGGTACTGCCGGCAATCACACTACATGCGGCCATTGCGGTACCAGAACCCATAACTACGTTATGAGCAATTTGAATTTGATTATCGATAATACAATTATCTTCAACAATGGTATTTTCTAAAGCGCCACGATCAATTGTAGTACATGCACCAATTTCGACATTATTACCAATGATAACAGAGCCCAGCTGCGGTATTTTCACCCACTGACCTTTATCATTAGCGTAACCAAAACCATCACTACCAATAACTGTATTCGCTTGCACTAAACAATCACGACCAATTTCAACTCGGTGATAAATACTGACATTTGACCAAAGCTGAGTGCCCGAGTCTATTTTAGCATTTTTACCAATAAAGCAATTTGCACCTATAGTGACATTATCAGCAAGTATAACACCTGATTCAATAACACTATTCGCTCCTATAGCCACGTTAACACCAATTTTAGCATCGGCACTAATTACCGCAGATGGGGCAATATCAACAGCTGATTTAGGCGTTGTATCAAGCAATTGTGCGACCAGAGCAAAACCTAAATAAGGATTACTTAATACCAAAGCATTGGTATTACAGTATTTGGCATTTGCCTCAGACAGAATAACCGCTGATGCCTGGGTTGTTTCTGCATGAGGTCGATATTTGGCATTGGCTAAAAAAGCTATTTGACCCGACTTAGCTTCAGTCAGTGTTGCTAACGAGTGGATAATACAATCGGGATCGCCAATAACAGTGCCATCAAATTTTTGCGCTAATTCAGCTAAAGTTACCATATAAACTCTTATTTAGTTTTTGCAGCTTGTTCTACAACTTTAGTTGTAATATCAGAATCTGGCTTAGAAAATGCTACTGCAGATTGCTGTAGTACTAAGTCATAACCTTCTTTCTCGGCTACTTTCTCAACAGACTCTTTCACTATTAGTAAAATCTTTTGTTGCTCTTCTTGTTCACGACTCTTCAGGTTTTGCTGTAAAGGCTGGGCTTTAGCGGCATATTCTTGACGTAAACCATTAATAGTTTCTTCTAATGTTGCGATCTCTTTTTTACTCATGATAGCTTCGTCACGTTGACGTTTTTCCATGTTGTATTTGATATCGCCTTCCATTTTTTTAAGGGCATCAATTTGATCTTTGAATTCATTAGTAATGGTTTGTTGGATTGCCGTCATTTGTGGTAATTGTGCAATCACCTTTTGCACGTTTACCGTAGCAATTTTTTGATCTGCTGCTAATGACGTACCTGCAAATAACATGCTCGCTGCTGTCGCTGTAAATGCGATAGATTTAACTAATTTATTCAACTTACTTCTCCTAATAATAGTAATTTTTGTATATCCCTGGTCTTGGCCAGATTTATATAATCTAATGTAACGTAAAAAAACACTAGCTTACAACCATAGTAAGCTAGTGCTGGGTATTTTAACAATTAAAATGTTTTACCAATGTTAAAACTAAAGAACTCGGTATCATCACCCTCTTCGCTTTCTAGGCGTTTGGCAAAGCTAAATACCATAGGTCCCATTGGCGACAACCACTGAACAGATAAACCAGCGGATACTCGAACGCGCATTGGATCAGAGTAATCTTCTATCTTAGCAAATTCTTTTGGGGCTAAAGACTCATAGTCGGAAAGACTAAATTCGGTGTCCCAAACATTACCCGCATCAACAAAGAAACTGGTACGAACGCTATTCGAGTAACCTTCATCTAAAAATGGTGTTGGTACTATAAGTTCTATACCGGCAATTGCTATAGCATTACCACCAACACTTCGGTCTGATACATCAATCGCATCTTGATCTGGTGGTAGTACTTCCCCACCTTCACCTGGAATGCCTGGCGCTTGACTTGGGAAGCGATAAATAGCTCTTGGGCCAACCGTGTTATTTTCGAAACCACGTAATGTACCAGAACCACCTGCACGATAATTTTCCCAGAAAGGTAATAACTGATCATTACCTTGTATCGTACTATAACCGTTACCATAACCCGCTTCAAATTTAGCTAAGAAAGTCCAACGATGATCGCGACTGATAGGGAAATAATACTTTGAGTTATATTTTAATTTAAAATATTGAACATCAGAGCCTGGTGTCGTGATTTTACCGTTAAGTACTTGCGATGAACCAGCCGTAGGGAAAGTACCACGGTTTAGTGTTGAACGCGATAATGTTGCGTTAACATCAAAGGTTTCAAAATTTAATTTTGCATCAGGATCATTTGGATCTTGGTACACTTCATAAAATTTAGTTATTTGCTCATAAGTTTGTAAGTTTGAAATATCACTACTTTTGTAACCTAGACCTAAATTAAAGCGTACGTACTCATTAATCGGGAAACCGAAATTAATGCCAACACCATAAGTGGTATTGTTATAATTCTCGAGATTCGCGTCACCAGCATCAAATTCACTATAGAAAATATTACCGCCTAATGAAATGGCGTCGATAGTAAAATATGGATCGGTATACGATAAATTAATACTCTCTGAATATTTATTGGTACTGACTTGCAGAGCTAGACGATTACCGGTTCCTAAAAAGTTATTTTGCTGTACACCGGCATTTAAACTTAAACCAGAATATGAACCATAACCAACACCGGCAGTGAATGAGCCTGAAGCCTGTTCTTTCACCGTAAAATCAATATCAACTAAATCTTCTTCGCCGGGAACTTGTGTTGTTTCAAATTCAACCGTTTCAAAATAGGGTAAACGCTGCACTCGCATTTTAGACGCTTCAACCCAGTTATTCGATAACCAAGCACCTTCCATCTGTCTCATTTCACGGCGTAACACTTGTTCAGACGTTACATCATTACCAGCAAAATTAATCCGATTTACATAAATACGTTTACCAGGATCAACAGAAACAATTAGCTTTACGGTTTTATCTTCATCATTTATTTCAGGTATCGTTCTAACTTCAGGGTAGGCATAACCAAAGCGTCCTAAAAACTTACTGATCAAGTTTTCGGTATATGTTACTTCCGCGCCATTATATAACTCATCAATTCGCAATGGGCTTATCGCTTCAATGGTTTTTTCATAACCGGCCATATCACCAATAAATTCAACTTCACTGACGCGATATTGTTCACCTTCAGTAACATTAAGAGTGATATAAACACCCTCTTTATTTGGCGTCATTGATACTTGCGTTGAATCGATGGCAAAGCGCAGGTAACCACGGTCTAAATAATGACTTTCAATGGTTTCCATATCCCCTTGCAGGGTTTGCTTTTGATATCTGTCTTGCGCCATGAAATCCCACCAAGGAGAATCATAGGTTAGCTCAATTTTTTCGAGTAACTTTTCATTACTAAATATTTCATTACCGACAACATTGATTTGCTCAATAGCCGCCGCGTCACCTTCTTTAAACTCGAATTCAAGGTTAATACGGTTACGAGGTAAATGAGTAATTTTGGTATTTACTGTGGCGTTATATTTACCAACACTATGATAAAAATCTTCAAGACCACTTTCAATCCCAGTAAGCACAGAACGATCTAATGTTTCACCAACGCGAATATCACTACCGTCTAAGCTTTCTTGTAATTGTTCGTCTTTAATATCATCATTACCTTCAAATATAATTGCGCTAATAGTTTCACGCTCTTTTACTCGAAAAATGATGCGATCGCCGTCACGAAATACTTTGATATTATGGAAATGACCTGACTTGTATAATGATTTTATCGATTGCGAAATACGAAAATCATTTAATTGGTCGCCAACACTAATTGGGATATGTGTTAATGCAGCACCAAGTGCTACTCGTTGTAATCCTTTTACTTGGATATCATCAACAATGAAATCTTCAGCGGCTTGTGCATTACAACCTATGCTGCCTAATAGTACAGCTAAGGCGAGTTTTCTTATTATCATATTACTAGTCAACTTTTCTAATTCTGATGTATAACAAAGGATTTTCCTTTGCTATTGGAGCCGGGAAAAATCGTTAAATATAGCGATGCTCATTAACGATAATAAAATAAGTGCTCCTATTTTAAATCCTACTTCCTGAAATTTTTCTGGTACGGGACGTCCACTTACCAACTCGATAACGTAATAAAGTAAATGACCACCATCTAATACTGGCAGTGGTAATAAATTTATTATGCCTAAATTAATGCTAATTAAGGCCAAGAAACTAAGAAAATACACTAGGCCATGGCCTGCACTATTCCCTGCTCCTTGCGCGATTGAAATTGGACCACTCAAGTTGTCAACACTAACATGACCGGTAAGTAATTTACCTATCATATCAAAACTTAAGGTAATTAAATTCCACGTGCTAGATGACGCTTTAGCAATAGCCTCGATAGGTCCATAAGTAATATCTACTTTATATTCTTCTGGCCAAGGCTCAATTATTGGCGATACACCAATATACCCAGTTATGTGACCATCAGTTTGCTCTCGAGTTCCCACAAAAATTTCAATAACCAGTTTATTGCTATCCCTGAATAGCTCAACGGGTATTATGGTGTTCGGATTTTGTTGAATAATATCAACAAATCCCTGCCAATTACCATATATATTAACGCCATTTGCCGAGATAATTTCATCGCCTACTTTTAAGCCAGCTTTATCACCTGCGGCGCCCTGCTCTAGCAGTCCCACTTTAGTCAGAATTTCGGGTCTAAAAGGGACAATACCTAAACTATCCATAGCAGAAACTTTACTTGGTTCAAATTGCCAAAACTCGGTATTAAGCAATTGATTTTGAACATAAGTTGAATCAGCAGCTTGGGTAGAAATTTCTATTTCAGGTTCGCCGATTTGAGCAACTAAGGCCATATTGACCGCACTCCAATCTTGCGTAGTTCGACCATTAACAGCGACTATTTCAGTATTTGCTTTTAAGCCGGCACTGGCTGCAATAGAATCTTCATCGATATTACCTATGATCGGTTTAACGGATGTCATACCGATTAAAAACATTAAATAAAAGGCAACAATAGCGAATAAGAAGTTGGCAATAGGTCCTGCGGCAACAATAGCGATGCGTTGATAAACACTTTTGTGATCAAAAGCAAAAGCTTTATCTTCTTCAGTAAGATCATCAACTCGGCCATCAAGCATTTTAACATAGCCACCTAAAGGTAATAAGGCGATAACAAACTCAGTGCCATGTTTGTCAAACTTACGCCATAAGGTTTTACCAAAACCAATAGAGAAACGCTCAACTCTAACCCCGCATTTACGCGCGACCCAAAAGTGACCGTATTCATGAATACTAACTAACAAACCTAATGCGACAATAAAAGAAGCCGTATTCCACAAAAACTCAAACATAATTACTGGCGTTCCTTAGTATTGTTATCTTGTAATGCAAGTACTTGTTGTGCTGCTAGCTGCCTAGCTTGCTCATCAAGAGTAATAACATCATCAATGGTAGATACTTGTTGACTCATAAAAGCATGCATTACCACGCGATTAACCTGATAAATATCAGTGAATCTGATGTCTTCATTTAAAAATGCTGCCACGGCGATTTCATTTGCGGCATTTAATGCGGTACATGCACCTTGACCATGTTCACAGGCATCGATCGCTAATTTTAAATTCGGATAACGGCTAAAGTCAGCCTCAGAGAATTCAAAGTTTTTACAATTAAAAAAATCAAAGGGTTCAACCCCGGATTCTATTCGTTCGGGGTACGCTAAGGCATGAGCAATGGGCGTACGCATATCGGGATTACCCAGTTGCGCGATGACTGAACCATCTTTATATTGCACCATTGAATGAATCGTACTTTGCGGATGAAGCACGACTTGTATGTCACTCGCAGATAAATTGAATAACCACTTCGCTTCAATAAACTCTAAGCCTTTGTTCATCATAGTGGCTGAATCAACTGAAATTTTTCGACCCATATCCCAATTAGGATGAGCACATGCTTGTGCTGGCGTAATACTATCAAATTGCTCTAATGGTAAGGTTCGAAAAGGCCCGCCCGATCCGGTCAGTAATATTTTACTAATACCAGAATCATTAATATCGGCATTGCCCATATTGACTTGCATATTCAATGGTAGGCACTGAAAAATAGCGTTGTGTTCGCTATCAATTGGCAATAAAACCGCATTCGATTTTTTTAAGGCATCAATAAATATTTGACCAGAGGTCACTAATGCTTCTTTATTTGCCAGTAATACTTTTTTATCTGCTTGTACTGCTGCTAATGTTGGCAGTAAACCTGATGCGCCAACGATTGCGGCCATGACCGTATCAACATTATCATCACAGGCAATATCAATGATGGCCTGTGCACCCGCTGAGACGTTTGTGTGATGATTATCTGCGCCAATAAGTTTCAGTTTCAATTGTTCAGCGCTATATTCATCTGCCATCACAACGTGTTGCGGCAAAAATTCAACGCACAACAAATACATCGCTTCAACACTTGTATTTGCTGATAAACTTACTACATTATATTTTTTCGGATGTCTGCGCACTACATCTAATGTGCTCACGCCTATAGAGCCGGTAGCTCCCAACACACATAAATTGTTCATCGGTTATTACCAGCCGAACAATACGTAGAATAGGGCAAAAATTGGTGCTGTTGCGGTTAAGCTATCTATACGATCTAATATGCCGCCATGTCCTGGTAGAATAGAGCCACTGTCTTTTACACCGGCTTGACGCTTAAGCATACTCTCAGTTAAATCACCAACCACAGATACCATACTAATTAACAATGCTAAAGCGACGGCTATTAATATTTGCGCTATGGTCCAATCATAATAAAGACCGGCAATAACAGCGACTGCGGCTGCTGCAAGGTTGCCACCTAAAAAACCTTCAATGGTTTTGCCAGGGCTTACGTTAGGCATTAATTTATTTTTACCAAAGCGTTTACCGGCAAAGTAAGCGCCAACATCAGCACTCCAGACAAAAGCAAATAACAATAATAATAAATAAGCACCATGGTACTCAGATACCATTATATTATCAGAACGGATTAATAAAAATGCTAACCACATTGGTGCCAATGTAATTAGACCAAATAAACCGCGGACACTACGATGGCTGGTCCAAAGAGAAGAATATCTTGGGTACTTGAATATCATAAAGATACACACCGACCACCAGATGGCGGATGCATAAAGGATGTTCATTGCAATTGGATTTATACGGCCATCCAACGTCCATAATTGTTCTGGCGGTACGACATACCAAAGAGCAAGTATGGCGGCACAAATAAAAGAAATAAAAGCAATTCTGCGTGATTTGGTGTCGAAGCCCATTAATGGACCCCATTCCCATGCGCCAATGGCGACAATAGCTAATAAAACACCGGCAAAGTATTGCAATGGTAATAGAAAAATTGCGGCTATAGCTAATGGTGCTAAAATTAAAGCCGTTAATATACGTTGTTTTAACAAACGTGAGTCCTTTTAATTGTTTGTCGCTTTTACCTGTTCGCCAGTTTTTCCAAAACGTCGTTCTCGATTTGAAAAACTTGCAACAGCTTGCTTAAACGGCTCTGCAGTAAAGTCAGGCCAAAGTTGATCGGTGAAATATAATTCAGCATAAGCTGCTTGCCAAAGCAAAAAGTTACTTATGCGAAAATCTCCACCGGTTCTGATCAACAAATCTAATTCAGGTAAATGCGATAAATTTATATATTTATTGAGCAATTGCTCGTTTATATCATTAACGTTAATGTCGCCATCTACGGCTAATTGAGCTATTTTTTTTGATGCTTGGGCGATATCCCAACGACCGCCATAATTGGCAGCCACGGATAACACCATGCCATCATTATTTTTAGTTAGTTGCTCAGCGTC
Source organism: Colwelliaceae bacterium BS250 (assembly GCA_040779355.1). Lineage (GTDB taxonomy): Bacteria > Pseudomonadota > Gammaproteobacteria > Enterobacterales > Alteromonadaceae > Thalassotalea_A. The sequence continues at coordinate 44,685 of JBFONS010000002.1, forward strand.
AATGATCTTTTGTTGTAATTTTTTTGAAAAGCGGCTTTTATCACCCACTACTTCAAAACGAATATTGTTTTTATGTAAACGTTTAACTTCGCGAGTTAACACAAACATAAACAAATCCATTAATACACTGACTTCGGTTTCTGGTCTTAGCCAGTTTTCACTGCTAAAAGCAAATAACGTCAATGCTTTTACACCGAGTTCACGCGCAGTAGTAACACACGCTCGAACTGATTCTACACCTGCACGATGTCCGATTACACGGTTTTTCCCTTGTAACTTCGCCCATCGTCCATTACCGTCCATGATAATAGCCACATGTTGTGGTATAACCGCTGTTTCACTATTTATAGTTGCAATAGTCGTCACGTAATATCCATTTTATAAAAACGCCGTAAACATTGTTAACATTAATACTTATTATTGCTTACTGTTTACGGCTTTCAATGTAAAAATCTAATCTAGTTGATTAGATTTCCATTAATTCTTTTTCTTTTGCATTTGAGATTTCATCAGCTTGCTTAATGAATTCGTTAGTAATTTTTTGGATATCTTCTTCAGCGCTACGTGCTTCATCATCGCTAATATCTTTATCTTTATTTAAAGATTTAATGTCTGAATTTGCATCACGGCGAATATTACGAATAGACACTTTACCGGCTTCGATTTCACCACCAACAACTTTAACTAAATCACGACGACGCTCTTCAGTAAGTGGTGGCAAAGGAATGCGAATTAAGGTGCCTTGTGATGAAGGATTTAAACCTAAATCAGACTTCATAATTGCTTTTTCTACTAAGCCAACCATTGTTTTATCAAATACAGAGATAGAAATAGTACGAGCATCAGGAGTAGAAACGTTGCCGATTTGAGCAAGAGGTGAATCAACACCATAATACTCTACAGTGATGTTATCAAGTAATGATACATGGGCACGACCCGTTCTAATTTTATTTAATTGGCTGCGTAATGATTCAATACTTTTTCCCATACGGGATTGTGCATCTTGTTTAATTTCGTTAATCAAAATGTATTCCTTGTTTATATTTACTTAATATTTGCAATAGTCCGTGCTTGTATTGTGCACAGACAATAATAATTTGTTATTTAAAATTTTCAGGGTGATCGATTGTAGTACCTTCACTACTCCCTAAAATAATAGACTTCAATGCGCCTTCTTTATTCATGTTAAATACACGAATAGGCATTGAGTGATCACGTGCAAGCGTAAATGCCGCTAAATCCATTACTTTCAATTCTTTTTCAACAACTGTGTCGTAAGACAAGTTTGAGTATAATTCTGCATCTGGATTGGTTACCGGATCAGCCGAGTAGATACCGTCAACTTTAGTGCCTTTAAATACCGCATCTGCTTCAATTTCAATACCACGTAAACACGCAGCAGAGTCTGTGGTAAAGAATGGATTACCAGTACCTGCAGAAAATATTACTACACGGCCAGATTTTAATAAACTAATCGCTTCAGCCCAGTTATAGCTGTCACAAACACCTGTTAAGTCAATTGCCGACATCAAGCGAGCATTAACAAAGGCACGATGCAACGCATCACGCATAGCTAAACCATTCATCACGGTTGCAAGCATACCCATTTGGTCACCAACAACACGGTTCATTCCGGCTTCAGCAAGCCCTGCACCACGGAATAAGTTACCGCCACCAATAACAAGACCAACCTGCACGCCCATTTCAATCAATTCTTTGATCTCTTGCGCCATACGGTCAAGAACTTTAGGATCAATACCAAAGCCTTCTTCACCCATTAGGGCTTCGCCACTTAATTTTAATAATATACGGCGGTAATTTGTTTTTGGGTTGACGCTCATAAAATAAACAATCCTGTGATTACGGTGACAATAATAATGGCAATAACCTTAATATTAGTTAAATTATCGCAATTAGTATAAAAAATAGCCTAAAAATCAAAGACAAATTGATTCTGCCGGTATTTTAATACCAAATACATTTTTTATCTACACACTCCGCACTTTAATTTTCGTAGATAGACATCCATTGTAACAATCTTTCAGCATCTGCTTTATATTTGCCAAAACTATTTACTTAGACAGCCACTGTAATCTTAACAATAAACATTGTCATAATTGATTTACCGACCCCAGTGAAGTGATTTCATGTTTTTACAGTAGGTGTCATTATTGAATGACATATATTCATAGACGGTTGGATGAGATTACAGTGGCTGTCTTACTAAAATTAAGACATAAAAAAAGCCTTATTAGAATATCTAATAAGGCTTTTTAGTGCTGTTCGCATAAAGCGATGCTGATTGGTTAAATAATCAGTTCAAAGGGCAATTATGCACCTTTTGCAGCAGCGATTTGTGCTTCAACTTCAGCAGCGAAATCTTCTTCTTTCTTCTCGATACCTTCACCAACTTCTAGGCGAACAAAAGAAGTAACAGTTAAGCCTTTCTCTTTAAGAATGTCACCAACAGTACGTTTAGGTTCCATAATGAAAGCTTGACCTGTTAAAGAAATTTCACCAGTAAATTTCTTCATACGGCCAATGATGATTTTTTCAAGTAAATCAACAGGCTTTTTCTTTTTGTCGTCAAGTTTGTCATTTTCAATTTTCAATATATCCAATTGGATACGTTGTTCATTGGCAATAACATCAGCAGGAACGTCTGTAGCATTAACGTATTCAGGCTTGCTTGCAGCAACGTGCATAGCAATGTGCTTTAATGATTCAGCATCGCCAGAACCAGCAACAACAACACCAATAGTGCCGCCGTGAATGTAAGAAGCAGAAGCAGCTTGAACATACTCAACACGACGAACATTGATGTTTTCACCAATTTTCGTAACTAGTGTTACGCGAGTTTCTTCGAACTGTGCTTTAAGCTCTTCAATAGAAACTTGTGATGCAACTGCTGACTCAGCAACGGCATTAGCAAATCCTAGGAAGTTGCTATCTTTAGCAACGAAGTCTGTTTGACAGTTAACTTCAACTAATGCAGCAACACCATCTTTTTGGGTGATGATGATTGCGCCTTCAGCTGCAATGTTACCAGCTTTTTTAGCCGCTTTAGCTTGACCGTTCTTACGCATATTTTCAATCGCAAGTTCCATGTCGCCGTCAGCTTCTTGTAAAGCATTTTTACAATCCATCATGCCCGCAGCAGTGCGGTCACGAAGTTCTTTAACTTGTTTAGCAGTAATTGCCATGAGTTAATTCCTCAAATATCAGTATTAATAATAGAAAGAGGGACAATGCCCTCTTTCTTAAGTAAAGTAATTAAACAGTGTTTAATTATTCTGCTTCAACAAAACCGTCTTTTTCAGCAGCTACAGCGATGTTAGTTTCGCGACCTTCGATTACAGCGTTAGCAGCTGAATCAAGGTATAAGCTTACTGCACGGATAGCATCATCGTTACCAGGAACGATAAAGTCTACGCCGTCAGGGTTTGAGTTAGTATCAACTACAGAAATTACTGGGATACCTAGGTTGTTAGCTTCTTTAATAGCAATGTGTTCATGATCAGCATCGATGATGAATAATGCATCAGGAAGACCGCCCATGTTTTTGATACCACCAAGGCTTTTCTCAAGTTTTTCCATTTCACGAGTACGCATTAATGCTTCTTTCTTAGTAAGAGCATCGAAAGTACCGTCTTGGCTTTGAGATTCTAAATCTTTAAGACGTTTGATTGATTGACGAACTGTTTTCCAGTTAGTCAACATGCCACCTAACCAGCGGTGGTTAACGTAGAATTGATCAGACTTTAATGCAGCTTCTTTAACTGCATCGCTTGCAGCACGCTTAGTACCAACAAATAACACTTTACCTTTCTTAGCAGAAACGCCTGATAAGAATGTTAGAGCGTTGTTGAACATTGGAACAGTTTGTTCAAGATTGATGATATGAACTTTGTCACGAGCGCCAAAAATGTATGATTTCATTTTTGGATTCCAGTAACGAGTTTTGTGACCGAAATGAACACCGGCTTTAAGCATGTCGCGCATTGATACGTTTGGCATTATAAATTCCTCTGGGGTTAAGCGTTCATACATTCCATTGTTCCGACCTATCGCTACCATCAAGCTGGTAACAGGCACCCCGGAATATGTTTGCCGAATGTATGTGAGTTTATATTAATTGTGCTCATAATTGAGTCACAAAAATTGCTCTAAATAGAGCGTTTGTTGCTACATCAAAAAATGAGTTTTTCGATGAGCGGCGTTTTATACCATTATTAAGAGAAAAAAGAAAGTAATTTATGCTTTATATCGGTTTAAATAGGTCAAACAGCATATTTTTGTGTCACGGGCTGGTATTGCGCATTGAGTTAACAGCACTATATACATTTAACCCTCTATATAATGGCATCTGCGTTTATTTTGGGTTATTATTTCGCTCATTAAAAACGACCTATAATGTGTCGACTAAACAAACGTTTAAACCTTTTGAGGAATACAATGACTATTGCAATTAAAAGTCAGGATGAAATTGAAAAAATGCGCGTTGCTGGAAAATTAGCCGCAAGCGTATTAGATATGATTGGTCCCCATGTAAAAGCAGGCATTACCACTGCTGAATTAGATGCCATATGTGCAAAATTCACTAGTGACCATGATGCGCTTTCCGCACCACTAAATTACGGCGCAGATCAAAACGATGAAGGTGGTTTTCCCAAGTCGATTTGTACGTCTGTAAATCACGTTGTTTGTCACGGTATTCCATCAGAGCAAGTATTAAAAGATGGCGATGTTATTAATATCGATATTACCTGTAAAATTTGTTTAGATGACGAAGGCACTAGCGATGAAGATAAAAAATATTATCACGGTGATACTTCAAAGATGTTTTTAGTGGGTGATGTAACACCTGAAAACCGTCGTTTATGTCGCATTACGCAAGAGAGCCTTTACGCCTCTATCCGTAAAGTTAAGCCTGGTGTTAAGTTTTCAGAGATTGGCGCGACCATCCAAAAACACATTAAAAAAGCAGGTCGTTATGGCATAGTTAAAGATTTTTGTGGCCATGGCATCGGCAGTGTTTTCCATGAGGAACCACAAATTTTGCATTATAAAAATGCCGATAACCGTGCAATGAAAGCAGGCATGATATTTACCATTGAACCAATGATCAATTTAGGTAAAGGCGGTACTAAGCTTGACCAGGATGATGGCTGGACGGCTTATACCGCAGACGGTAAAAATTCAGCGCAGTGGGAACACACCATTTTAGTGACTCCAACCGGTTGTGAAATATTAACGCACCGCAGCGAAGAAACAGACTTACCGAAAATATTGAATAACTAAGACCAGTAAGTTATTTAAAATACCGCTTAAAAAACGATAATATTCAATGGCTATACCCCAAATATCAGTGCAAACATTTGGGCTATAACCTAATAACCATTAAGGAAGTGCTAGCCAGTGTTATCCAATTCTATTTTACCCGCTATGTTAACCAACAAACTTGCCACAGCGGCAGCACCATTAGCGACCAAAGAAATCGTTGCTATCGGCGAAGAATTTTATACTTGGCTAAAGACATCATTTAACCTTTATGATGTAAACGAATTAGTCTGCGCACGAGCGGATTTTGTTGATCAAATACTGCAAAAAATTTGGTGCCAACATCATTTAGATGAACATCAAATTACCTTAATAGCCGTTGGCGGCTATGGCCGCGGTGAATTACACCCTCACTCTGACGTTGATATACTTATTTTAACGCAGGATAAAATAACCAAAGAACTTGAAACTCACATCAGTGGTTTTATTACTGAATTGTGGGACGTACGCCTTGATATTGGTCACAGCGTGCGGAGTGTCAAAGAATGCATTAAACAAGCAAACAAAGACGTCACTATTGCCACTAATTTGCTCGAATCTAGGCGCATATGTGGAAATCACTTATTAGAAGAACAACTGACTCTACAGGTTCAAAAAGAAAACTTTTGGCCTTCTGAAAAATTCTTTATTGCCAAACGCAACGAACAAGTTAAACGTCACCAACAATACAAAGGTGCAGCTTATACTCTAGAGCCAAATTTAAAAGCTAATCCTGGTGGTTTGCGCGACATTCAAACCATTAGTTGGGTGGCGCTGCGTCACTTTACGGTGAATAATTTGGAAGAGTTAGTCGCACATCAATACCTTACCCAAAATGAATTTTATGAGCTGATTGAGTGTCAAGATTACTTATGGCGTATGCGTTTTGCATTGCATATTGTTGCTGGTCGAAGTGAAAACCGTTTATTATTTGATTATCAAGGTGATGTTGCTGAAATCATGGGTTTTGGCGATGAGGGTAAAGCCGCTATTGAACGTATGATGAAGCGTTTTTTCAGGGTAATTAACTACGTAAGTGAACTTAATGAAATGTTACTGCAACATTTTCAGCAAGCTATTTTAAAAGATCCAAAAAAACAAGAAATTACCGACTTAGATAAAGACTTCAACTTGATTGGTGATCTTATTCATCTTAAAAAGAAACGAGCCTTTACCCGTCCTGAAGTGATGATGAAACTGTTTTTAGTGATTGCCGACAATCCTAAAATTAAAGGCATTCATTCAGGTACCATACGCTTGTTGCGTAATTCACGACGTCGTTTGATCTCAGGTTTAAATGATTATGCTGAATGTCGTAAAATTTTTATGACCATAATGAAGCACCCAAATGGTTTAGGCCGAGCCTTTAATTTAATGCATAAGCATGAAATTATAGGCAGTTATTTGCCCGAGTGGCGTAACATTGTCGGCCAAATGCAGTTTGATTTGTTTCACGCATATTCTGTCGATGAGCACAGCTACCGTTTAATCAAAAACTTGTATCGTTTCAGTTTACCAGAGCACAATCATGAATTTCCACTCGCCAGCAAAATCATGCAGCGCGTCCGCAAACCAGAGTTACTTTATCTTGGTGGCATTTTTCATGATATAGCGAAAGGACGAGGTGGCAGTCATAGTGAACTCGGTGCAATAGACGCCCTTGCCTTTGGTAAAACGCATAAATTATCCGATCACGACTCTCGTATGATTTCATGGTTAGTTAAGCAACATTTATTAATGTCGGTTACCGCACAACGTAAAGATATTTCAGATCCTGATGTTATTCAGCATTTTGGTGAAATTGTTCGTGATGAAGCACATTTAGATTATCTGTATTGTTTAACCGTTGCCGATATGCGCGCGACTAACGAAAGCTTATGGAATGGCTGGAAAGCTAATTTATTAGAAGATTTATACTTTGCCACCAAACGAGCATTTAGACGCGGTTTGGAAAAACCGGTTGAACTTAGAACTCAAATCAGAGAAAACAAACTTAAAGCCGCGGAAGTATTAGCCGATAACAGCATTGATGTAGAAAATGTTAAGCCATTATGGGCACGCTTAAAACCCGATTATTTTATACGCTATACACCTGAGCAAATATCATGGCACAGTCGTCATATTATTTGTCACGATCCTGACAAACCATTGGTTTTAGTCAGTGACCAACCTTATCGAGGCGGTACTGAAGTATTCGTTTATATTAAGGAAAGCGTCAACGTTTTTGCTGACACTGTGGCATTTCTCGACAGTCGTAGATTATCCGTTCACGATGCAAAAATATTAACATCAAAAGATGGCTATACCTTAAATACATTTGTTGTCCTAGATGCTAAAGGACAATCGATAAAAGACAGTTATGTACGAGATAAAATAAAAACAGCACTCACCGTTGAGTTGCAAAAGTCACAACAATTTGAAGTAGTACCTATACCTGTTCCAAAAAGAATAAGACAGTTTACGGTTAAAACCAAAGTAAGCTTTATTAAGCACAATAATAAAAAAGTTACCGCATTAGAGATTGTCGCATTAGATAGTCCTGGCCTGCTTGCTGAAATAAGTGCGATATTTAGAGATTTAGAATTAAATGTGCATATGGCAAAAGTCACGACTTTTGGCGAACGAGCAGAGGATGTTTTTATTGTCTCTGATAAAAACAACTTACCTCTTCCTGAAAAATTGCAAGAAACGTTAGAATCGCTGTTATGTGATTAACAGCATATTAACACCAGATAATAATATTAAAATCATCAAATTTAAATAAATTAATAGGAAACTATAATGAGCACGTTGCAAGACATTATTGAATCAGCTTTTGAAGACAGAGCAAATATCTCACCTTCAAGTGTCAGCCCTGAAGTAAAAAATGCAGTACTCGAAGCGCTAGACCAATTAAATAAAGGTAGCGCTCGTGTTGCAGAACAAATTAATGGCGAATGGGTTGTTAATCAATGGCTTAAAAAAGCGGTATTACTTTCATTCCGCATTTATGACAACGCCGTGATCCACGGCGCTGAAAGTACTTTCTTTGATAAAGTACCATTAAAATATGATGGTTACGGCCAAGCTGATTTTGAAGCTGATGGTGTTCGTGTTGTACCTGGCGCATCAGTACGTACTGGTAGCTTTATCGGCCAAAACGTTGTGGTTATGCCATCGTTTGTAAACATTGGCGCATATGTTGATGAAGGTTGTATGGTTGATGCTTGGGCGACTGTTGGTTCATGTGCACAAATAGGCAAGAACGTACATTTATCTGGTGGCGTTGGTATTGGTGGTGTTTTAGAGCCTCTACAAGCCGGCCCTACAATCATCGAAGACGATTGTTTCATCGGTGCTCGTTCTGAAATCGTTGAAGGCGTAATTATTGAAAAAGGCTCTGTAATTTCTATGGGCGTTTACATTGGTCAGTCTACTAAGATATTTGATCGTGAAACCGGCGAAGTTCATTACGGCCGTGTCCCTGCAGGCTCAGTAGTTGTGCCTGGTAACTTACCATCAAAATGTGGTACTTACAGTCTTTACGCTGCAATTATCGTTAAAAAAGTTGACGCAAAAACATTAGGTAAAACAGGTATCAATGAGTTATTACGTGCTATCGACTAATGACTAATGACTAGATAGTACTAAATAAAGTACAAACTTACTGCCGTCCATGGCAGTTTGCATCCCTTCATCCGTGAAGTGAAAAGGAGCCTATGGCTCCTTTTTTGTTGATATGGCTTTGATCACATCAATAATACCAATTCCACTAACTTAAGTGATCTCTAATGGACTTGGTATAACATGAATTACAGACTAGCCGCATAAAGGCGAGCTTTCTCTAAGTCTTCAGGTGTATCGACACCTTCCACCGGCAGATGAGATTCTGCCACTTCAACATGTATTTTTTCACCTTGCCATAATACCCGCAATTGCTCTAATGCTTCTATTTGCTCTAAGGCGCTGGTAGGCCATTCTACATAATCTTTGATAAACCCAGCACGATAGGCATAAATGCCAATATGGCGTAAATAAAAGTCGCCAATGGTTTTAATGTCATCGTTATTTAAAAACTTATCGCGATCGTAAGGAATTGTCGCACGCGAAAAATACAGCGCATAGCCGTCTTTATCACATAATACTTTTACCGCATTAGGATTTAACGCCTCATCGACGGTATCAATATTTACTGCTAGGGTGGCCATGCGTGCTTGATTTTGTACGGCCAAGCTTTGCGCACTTAAATTTTTAGCCACTTGGGCGATATTGGCACTGGGGATAAATGGTTCGTCACCTTGTACATTGACGATAATTTCATCATCGTCAAAACCATAGTGCTCAACAACTTCAGCTAAACGCTCAGTACCCGACTGATGATCTGCTCGGGTTCTGCAAACTTCGCCGCCAAAAGCTTCTACGGCTACTGCAACATCATCATTATCAGTGGCAATAATCACTTTACTCGCACCTGAGGCTAGAGCCTTTTCGTAAACCCATTGGATCATTGGCTTACCACAGATATCAGCCAGCACTTTACCTGGTAAGCGAGACGATTGGAAACGTGCTGGAATAACCACTGTAAATTGCATTAGCTGCGCTCTTCTGTGCTTAATGTGCGTGCCTGTGTTTCAATTAACACCGGAATGTCTTGTTCAATAGGATATGCTAATCGATCAAATTTACAGATTAGTTCGTTGTCATTTTTTGCAAAATCCAGCTTACCTTTACACACAGGGCAGGCAAGAATTTCAATTAATTTAATATCAAAGGCCATAATTTTTACTTCTCGTCATTATTAATTCGATTAATTGCTCACCTTGATTTTGTTCAAAGTGGGCATTTATAGGTAAATACCAGGTATTTTCATTTGCGATCGTAATACATTTTACCGCATCTTTTTCCGTCATCAATAACGGTACGTCAGCATTAAATTGCTGCAAGTCATCTTTATTGTAATGGTGATGATCAACAAATCCAATTTTTTGTCCTAGAGTAAAGCCTAGCTCATGCAGGCTGATAAAAAAACGCTCTGGATTGCCAATACCCGCTAACGCATTTATCGAGTTATTTTTACAATTCTCAGCTAAAAACTCACCAATACTCTTGCGCTGTTTGCTTATCAGATTAATAACACTATCACCTTGTAAGGTCATAAGATCTTCATCTATATCGGCCAAACCACCATTTATAATGACTTTATCAACGGTTTTTAAACGCCACAATCCTTCACGTAGAGGCCCTGCAGGCATAAGCCAACCATTACCGAAGCGGCGTTTACCATCAACAATAACCAATTCAACATCACGCTTTAAGCGATAATGTTGCAAGCCGTCATCGCTAATAATAATATTACAGCCCTGCGCCATTAATTTCTCAACGCTCAACACTCTATCTCGGCCAACCATTACCGCAACGTTACAGCGTTGATATATTAATACCGGCTCATCACCCGCTTGCTCGGCAGTAGTGTCGTCATTGACAAGTAAAGGATGCATCTGCTCATTACCACCGTAACCTCGACTAATTACGCCAACGGATAAGCCCCTTGCCTTTAACTGCTCGACCAAGTAAATCACCATAGGTGTTTTACCATTACCACCAACGCCAATATTGCCAACGATCACAATTGGAATATCTAGTTTGGGCTGTTTAAAGATAGCAATTTGAAACATTAATCGACGCACTGCAGATATCAACCAAAACACGCTATTCAATGGTAATAATAACCATTTAAGCGGATGATTTTGATACCAAGCTTTTTCAATCAAGCGCAAATTAATTGCCTCGACTTAAACTGTTTTTGTAGTTGCCTAAATGCATCTTAGTCTCCAAACTGAAAATTATAAAGTTGAGCATATGCGCCGTCCTTAGCAAGTAATTCACTATGGCTGCCCTGCTCAATCAGCTCACCCTGCTCCATAACAATAATGGCATCAGCATTTTCAATAGTGGATAAACGATGAGCAATAACAACACAAGTGCGATTTTGTTGTAGTACACTCAGTGCATCTTGAATATGACGTTCAGATTCTGTGTCTAGAGCACTGGTTGCTTCATCTAAAATCAAAAATGGTGCATCACATAACAATGCTCGAGCAATCGCCACACGTTGACGTTGACCACCACTTAACATAGAGCCATTCTCGCCAATATAAGTATCTAATCCATCGGTTAAGTTATCTGCAAATTCAATTACGTGCGCGGCTTTTGCTGCGGCTATAATTTCTGCACGACTTGCATCAGGTTTACCGTAAGCAATATTATTGGCTAAGGTATCACTAAATAGCACCACTTGCTGTGACACATAGGCAAACTGATGACGTAGTTCATTTAATTTATAATCACGGATGTTTTCACCATCAATCAATACCTGACCGTGGTCGCTATTATAAAAGCGTAACAAAAGCGAACTAATGGTTGATTTACCACTGCCTGAACGCCCAACAAGTGCTAGTGTTTGCCCGGGTTTTATCGAAAAGTTCAATGCGCTTAAGGCCGGTTTATCAGTATTTGGATAACTAAAGGTCACATCTTTAAATTCAATATCGCCCTTGGCTTTATCAATGCTAATGGTACCTGAATCTTGCTCGATAGGTTGATCAAATACAGCAAAAATACTTTGCGCAGCTGCCATACCTTTTTGAAATTCACTATTTATAGTGGTTAATAATTTTAATGGTCTTAACATCATAATCATTGACGTGATTACCGTGGTAAATATACCCGGAGTTAAGCTCTCCATCATATTTTCCATACTTGCTATGTATAAAACAAACGCTAAACCAAATGAGGCAATAATTTGAATTAATGGCACGCTAGTCGATTTAGTCGCAATCATCTTCATTCGTTGTTGACGATTTTGATTATTTATTTTAGCAAAACGCTGAAACTCTCGCCCTTGGCCGCCAAATGTTAAAACAACTTTGTGCGCATTAAATGTTTGCTCTGTCGCACTGGTCACTATACCCATCATTTTTTGAATGTTTTTACTTACCGCTCGAAAGCGTTTCGATACCACCACCACAATAACCGAGATTAATGGAATAATGAGTAAGAAAATAGCCGACAATTGCCAAGAGTAATAAAACATCAAACACAGCAAACCAATAACAAAGGCGCCCTCACGAACTAAGGTTAATAATGCTTTTGACATTGCATTTAACACTTGTTCAGTATCATAGGTTATTTTAGATATTAACGTACCGGTCGATTCTTTATCATGAAACGGTACTGGCATAGCAACAATATGCTCGAATAATTGTTGACGAATACGCATCACTAAATGATTACCCATCCATGCTAAACAATAGGTCGCGATAAAATGAAATACGCCGCGCACAGAAAACGCCACCAGCACAAAAATAGGCGCGTATTTTAAAATGTTAGGATTATTATTTGTTAAACCATCATCAATTAACGGCTGTAATTGTGAAAAAAACAAGGTATCGATGCCTGCATAACCTAGCATGCCGAAAATGGCGGCACCTAGACCCAAACGTAGCCCTCTGGTATAACCAAACAGTCTTTTAAAGTTTTGCCATGTTGTGGCTTCTAATGTGGAATGCATAAGCTCTCTAACATAAATATCGATATTGGCTGCTAAGCTATTTTAACGATAATTTCCTGATATACAAAATATAATAGCAAATACAGTAAGATATTGATTTATTTATACTGAGAAAGTTGCTGCCAAGGCCAAAAAGGCATGAAATCATCGCGGTAAGTTCGAACTTTAATGCCTTTTGTTGATAAATCAAACAATAACATGCCCTGCTCTGCCGTATTAAACTGCTGAACCTGGGCATTATTATAAACTTGCACAACAGCAGGTACCGGCATATGCCAACGATTAAGAAACCCAGTGCTATAAATTGCATATTTAGGCGCCAAAACCTCGATAAATTCAACTGATGATGACGTTTTTGAACCATGATGAGGTACCACTAATATATCAACCGGATTAAGTTTATGCATCGCTTTGAGCTGCTGTTCAACTTTTTTAGAAATATCACCCGTCAATAATACCGATTGCTGACCATCGCTTACCTCAATGACACACGACTTATCATTATCGCTCTGAGATTTTTTCTTACTTAATCTATTATCGTTAACAGCACCTGCAGGCAAAGGCCAAAGAACATTAAACGTTAAGCCCTGCCATGCAAAGCTTGCTCCAACTTGGCATTTACTGATATTTTCACCTTCTGCAAAATTAAGCAAAAAGTCATTACTGATGCGCTCTTCTACTAGATAATGTAGGCCGCCAGCATGGTCATTATCGCTGTGACTAATAATAACTTTATCTAACTTACGGATATTTCGTTTGTGTAGATATGGCACAACAATGGCTTTACTGATATTAAAGCCACTGGCAAATTTTGCCCCGGTATCGTAAAGCAATGCCCGTTGATTTTTTACGATCAGAATTGCTAAACCGTGACCAACATCAAACACCACGAGCTGCCAATGTTGTTGTTTTTGTTGCATCTGTTGCTGTAATTGTTGCGTACCAACAACGCTTAACAGCAAGACGCTAAAGATCCATAGCAAAATTTTTAAAGGCAACAATCGGCAACTGTACACAAGTAAAAATATTGGAGCACAAAGAGCTACATACAGACTTGTTTTACCGGCATCAAATACTAAAAAATCCAAACCTTGCAAGTAGCTTAAATAATACCAAGCAAGCTCTAAGCATTGCGCCGCAACACTAATGACAACGGCACTGCCACTAGTGCTGACACTACAAATAATGGTGGCAAGCAGCATTAATGGAATGGTGGTAACACTAAGGAAAGGCACAACAACAATATTTGCTAACGGCGACAGTAAGGTTATTTGTCCAAAAAACAATGCAGTTAAGGGTAATAACAACAAGCTAATCGCTATTTGTACTAACACTAATGACTTTAAAAAATTCCCCAACTTTGCCAAGCGACTCTGATTGGCATGCTCAATAACATGCTGATAACGCCAAACCATAAACAATATTGCACTTACCGCAAATACCGACAAATAAAACCCCATATCTAACAGAGCAAATGGCTCTAGCAAAATAATTACGCTGATAGAGAGTAGCAACCAGCGTATATAACTGACCTTGCAACGTCCGCAACGTAATAGCCAAAAAGTGCAAAGCATAACCAGAGCACGTATTGTTGGCGTAGCAAAACCCGCTAAATAAGCATAAAAACAAGCTAATATTAAGCTGAACAACACCGGCATTAAAAATAAATAACGCTCGACTCGACCTTGCAACAGGTTATTCGGAATAACATTTAGCATTAATTTAGCCAACAACACACCAAACCCAGCTATCAAGCCCAAATGCAGCCCTGAAATAGCCATTAAATGTTGTGTGCCCGTCGCCTTTAATATTTGCCACTGTTGCTGTTCTATTAATGATTTATCACCTATTGCTAAAGCAAGTAACAAGCCCTTTAATGGCAAATGTTCCACTAAAGGCTGGAGCTGCCAATAAAGTCGCTGTCGTAGCGACGACTTATTTAACAACACCTTATTTTCAACGCTTGATTTTACGTAACCACTCGCCGCAATATGGCGCTGTAATAGCCATCGTTGATAGGAAAACATGCCACTATTTGCAAAACCATGTACCGGCTTTAGTTTTACCAATAATTGCACGATATTACTTTGGGCAAGGTCTAGAGTTATGCTGGTATATTTTTGTTGCCAATTAAGTCTTATTAAAAAAGGCTGTTCAAGCGTTTTGTGGTTTATCGTCTCTACCTGAAACTTAAATCGCAGGTTTTTGGTATCGGTGATCAATGACTTTATACGCCCACTTATAATTACCGGTTTTACAATGAGTTGACTGATATCGATATTATTATTTGTCGCCCAAGAAAAATGATTGTGCGCAGCAGCTAATAAATAGCCAAATCCAATAAAAAACATCAAGACTTTTTGATGATGTGTAAAAAAGAACAGATAAATACAAGACAAAAGCATACACAACAGATAATATAATGGGGGTACTTTCGGTAGCAGTAGCGCCGACAAAGCTCCAATAATAAAAAATAATAAGCACCGTTCCATAGTGTTTTTCCCATATCTTCCTTAACTGAAGATTTTTTGTATACTTAAGACCATATCCAACACAACTTAAGTGCCTTAACTAAGCGTTGTTATGCCAAAAAAATTGATTAAACGATGGTTGCCAGATCAACACACCATTAAAAATAACAAACACCTGAAAATTTTTGGTGATGTTTTGCATGATGCAAACTTGTGGCATTTAAATCGTCGTTCAGTGGCGAAAGCCTTTGCGATAGGGTTATTTTTTGCGTTTATACCTGTGCCATTTCAAATGATGCTAGCCGCAGGTTGTGCAATATACTTCCATGGCAATTTACCCCTATCCGTAGGGTTGGTATGGCTAAGTAATCCAATTACTATTCCGCCAATATTTTACGCCTGCTATAAGCTTGGCACAGTTTTATTAGATGTGCCTGTGCAAGAGTTTGCTTTTGAATTAAGTTGGGATTGGTTGATATCGAGCTTAGGAACTGTCGGAGGACCTTTTTTACTTGGCTCTGGTGTATGTGCGGTATTTTTCTCGACCCTTGGTTATTTTGGTATTAATGCTATTTGGCGTTTTTCAGTGGCTCGTAATTGGAAAAACCGCAAGCATAAGTAATTCATTGGTTGGTGAGGTTTTAACCTCACGTAAGGTTGCTAAGGTGATATCATCAATTAAAGCAAACAGGCTTTAATTATAAAGCAATGATCACTCTATCCGAGGTAAATTCATCACTTTGGAAGCCAATAAAATTTAAGGTTTTAGCATCGGGGTCATAATTAAAAGGTAATTCGGTATACGGGTTATTATATTTACTGTTTGTCACTACTGCCTTTAACTCTTCAGCACTATATTGCTCCACATCTAATTCAAAGCTAAGCAAAGTCAATCTTCTTATCGCTTCTAGATCGGCAATTTTAATAACGTATCCAGCCAAATTTGGTTGTTGAAAACACAATATCAATTTACCAATAGGGTTATAAAGAAAACCCAAGGCATCGTATTTAAACTGACATTGTTGCTGTTGCTGTATCTCTACCTCTAAATGACTGACTGCATTTTCCATAGTTGTATATTTCAGCAGTGAATACTGGGCAAATATATCATAATATTGGCTGCTTAAATTTAAACTATTATTCATTTTAAATAAGGGTGACAAGGCCATACTTGTTATGTTTACTAATAACTCTTCGTCTTCATAAAATTCAATATTTTTATGAAGATTTTGTTGATATGCCCATTCACCAATTAGAGGTTTAGTGAAATCTCGCTCAGCCTTGCTGATTTGTTGCAGCCAAGAGTCTGGAACTAAGGCTAATTTTTCATTAACAGTACGCGTTAAAAGTGCTTGTTGAACACTTACAAAATGTCGTTCAATTGCGGCTTTAGCGATCGTCTTAGTAATTAAATGATGCGTTTCACTTAGTATCATTCGCCAAAAACGAATATCCATTTCTAACAAATTTTTAGTCGTCTGCACTTCAACTGTATTAATTTTTTGTAATACAGTCATTAAATACAAACGCTGCGCAGATAGCATCTGGCCATAATAAATATTAATGTTGGTGTCAATCGCAACTTCTTGCCAAGTGGGCAAGGTAATTAATTGCTGATAATTTGCAATAAGTTCTTTATTGTCATGTACTAACTGTTTTGCTTTACTTGAATTGTAGTAATATATTTGACGTTTTCGATCCGCTTTACAAAGCTTATTATCTCGTCTAAAACATATTTGCCGAAGTTCATCGCTATCAGTTACGGTGATATTTTTATCCTTAGCTTGTTCATTAACCATCTGTGGCCAATCTGTGTCATTGGCAATAATTAAACGAGCTAACTCTTTACCTTTAATCATTGGCGTTGCTGAAGTAAAACCTAATGCATAGATATAAGCATTATCATCACCAACGTTATCCCCCCACTGTTTAATGTTGTCATATTTATCTGAAGATGAAGCGGAAAGATCTTGCTCGCCAAGATTTATAATGATTAACGCAATATACGCACACAAAGGTAAACCGAAAGTAATGGCGAAAAACCATTGGCATGTTTTTTTTAAGGAGATATTCATAACAAGTCCGTGTTATATAGCAATGCCATTAGTTATGCTTTTCACTTTATAATGAGCAGATATTTAATGGCGTAGGTATTATATATTGTTTTATAAAACAATATATAATACAAAGGATTAAGTAAAGGAAAATGATGATAAAGCCCTACTTAGACGGTTATTATAACCGTTATTACTACAGCCCTATTGTTCTTATCCGCCTTGCCCTAGCACTTGCGCAGGCTCAATTTTAGTTGCTCGCCAAGCGGGGTATAACGTCGCAAGCAAACTTAACAGCATTGCTGATAACACCGTAAAGATGACATCACGAATATCAAGTTCAGTCGGCAGAAAATCAATAAAATAGATATCACCTGATAAAAATTTAATTGCAAAAAACTGTTCAATGTTGCGAATAATACTGGTTAAATAATGCGTTAATAACACCCCAAGTGTCGCACCAATTAAACAGCCAAGTACGCCATTAACTAACCCTTGGTAGACAAAACTAAGCATGATCGTTGTCGATTTTGCGCCCATAGTTTTTAAAATCGCGATATCACTTTTTTTATCATTTACCGCCATAAACAAGCTCGAAACAATATTAAAACTGGCAACGGCAATCACTAACAACATCACCACAAACATTACGGTGCGTACCAGCTGAATATCGTTAAACAAATGGCCTTGGGTGCGCGTCCAATCATTCATATATACATAGGCGTCTAACTCTAAGCCTATCTCACGAATAATATGTGGCGCTTGAAAAACATCATCTACGCTCACTCGTAAACCATGAACAGCGGTGCCTACACCCGCTAGCTCGGCGCCAACCGTTAACGGCATAAATGCTAAGGTTTCATCAATAGTACCGCCAAAGTCAAAAATGGCGACGATTTGCATATTCCGTTTTATTGGCGCGGCAAAATTTAAGCTCTTGCCCAAAGATTTGCGCGGCAGTAACAACTGCACAGTATCACCAACAACAAGCTCAAGCTTTTTGGCAATGCCATTGCCGACAATTAATGACTGGCCTTGTAAATCTTGCCAACTACCTTGTGTGATAAAGTCTGCAATGGCCGATACTTTGGTTTCAATAATAGGGTCAACCGCGCGAACTTCTAAGCCTTTTATTTTATCGCCCTTTTGCAGTAACGCATCGAGCTTAACAACCGGCGCTGCCGCTATAACATGTGGATGTTGTTCAATATCACTAATTTTTTGTGGCCAGTCATCGATAGCTTTATTGACGGCGATAAATTCACCATGCGGCACAACCGACAACAATCGCTTAGTGAGTTCTCGTTCGAAGCCATTCATCGCTGACAACACTAAAATAAGCACCATTACCCCTAAAGCAATGCCAATAGTGGACGATGCAGAAATAAACGACGCAAACCCATTACCGTGCCTTGAGCGCACATAACGTAAGCCTAAGAATACGCTCAAAGGTTTAAACATCTAATAACTTCCCATGATCAAGCTTTAGTTGTCTGTCCATTCTTGCCGCTAGCACTAAATCGTGAGTAACAATAACGAAGCTGGTGCCAATTGATTCATTTAACTCTTTTAATAATTGAAAGATTTGCTCTGCGGTATCAAAATCAAGATTACCCGTTGGTTCATCGGCAAGTACTAATGACGGTTTTGTCACTAACGCCCGGGCAATGGCAACGCGTTGACGCTCGCCGCCAGAAAGCTCACTAGGCCTATGGTGCATGCGATGGCTCAAACCTACTTTGGCAAGCATAGTCTGCGCTGCAATAAGTGCATCCGCAGGTTTATCACCACGAATAAGCAGCGGCATAGCAACATTTTCTTCGGCGCTAAACTCCATCATTAAATGATGAAATTGATAAATAAAGCCTAAATGTTTATTGCGAAATTGGGCTCGTTGATTATTTGATAAGGCGTAAATATCGACCCCATCAATACTCACTGAACCACTCGTTGGGGTATCTAGTGCACCAGCAAGATGTAAAAAGGTACTTTTACCACAACCAGAGCTGCCCACAATAGCGAGTAATTCACCACTGCTAACCTGTAAGTCCAAACCAGTTAATACCTGAGTTGTTTGTGGTCCTTGTTGGTATTCTTTAACCAATTTTTCACAGACTAAAACGTTATTCATTACACAGAACCTCAGCAGGTTGGATTTGTGACGCCAGATACGTCGGATATAAGGTTGCAGAAAATCTCATCAGCAATGCTAAAACATTATTCATATCTGAGAACCTCAGCAGGTTGAGTTTGTGACGCTCGATACGCCGGATATAAGGTTGCAGAAAAGCTCATCAGCAATGCCGAGCCTATAATAGTAAACACTTGCGACATTTGTAAGTCTATCGGTAAGCTTTGCATGACAAAGCCGGAGCCTAAAATATTAACGCCAAATAACGACAATACCGTATTTATGTTTAAAGTAATTAAGACCCCAACTATTGCACCCAAAAATGTACCCCACAAGCCATTAACCATACCTTGGGTGATAAATATTTTTAAGATAGCAAACGGCGTCATCCCTAAGGTTTGTAATATGCCTATTTCACCTTGTTTATCAATGACCACCATAACAAGTGCCGACACTATGTTGAACGCTGCTACGGCAATAATTAAACTTAACATCAGCCACATCATGTTTTTTTCAATTTGTACCGCTTGAAACAGATTACCTTGGCTTTGCACCCAAGTGCTAATGTCTAAATTTTGGTATTTTGGTTGCGCTTGTAATTCATTGGCAACAGGTGCCGCGTTAAACGCATCATCAAGATATAAGCGGATTTTATCAATGCCATCGCCCTTTTTACGCAATAACCTAGCCGCATCTTGACCATGAATGATGATCATCTTATCATCCACCTGCGAGCCCATATTAAAGACGCCAGCGAGGGTAAATGTCCGTTGCACAGGCACTCGCCCCATCGGCGTAAATATGGTTTTAGTTGGTAGCACTAAGCGCACTTTACTGCCAATTCTAATGCCTAATTCGCGGGCCAACTTTACGCCCATGATCATCTTATACTTACCCGCTTGTAATGCGCTAAATTCGCCACTTTGCATACTTTGTGCAATCGAGGATGCACCTTGCTCGTGCTCAGGATACACCCCTTGCATTAATACTCCGCGCAGCTGTGTTGGTGATTGCACCAAGGCTTCACTTTCAATATACGGGGTTGCTGCAAGGATATGTGGCTGTTTATTCAAGTGCACTATATGCTCATTCCAGTTGGCAAACTGTTGTTGCTGACTGCTAATAACAACATGGGGCACCAAACCTAAAATACGTTGTTTCAGTTGCCCTTCAAAGCCATTCATCACAGAGACAACCGTGATCAACGCGGCAACACCAAGCAATATACCGGCGATAGAAAAAAAGGTGATAAAAGATACAAAACCTGAGCGATTTTGACTACGGCTATAGCGTAAGCCGATAAAAAGACTAACCGGTTGAAACATTTATAATTATAATTCTTTGGCAACAATAAAGTGATGATAAAAGCTTGGCATAGGAAGTACAAGTTTATCCTCGACAAAAAAAGCAATTAAATTGTAAAAAAATACATCTAAAAACATCCAAAAATAAGAAAATCATCAGCTTTTGTGTATCTAAAAAACACAAATGTCGCTATCATATATTGCTTATATCAAGCGGTATAATATCAATTTATCTAACTCGGCTTAGTAATTACAAGCTTAAATATAGTTAAGTCTATGGCACAAGTGCTTAGTCATTTAATTCGTTATGGGTATTGATATTACGGTTAACAACAATGCACCCTGTTCAGGACAATAGAATCACCATGAGCCAAATCAGCAGTATATTTTCACCCATTTTAGCCAGCAGTAAAATAGGTGCTAGTAATAAAGATAAAAAGCAATGGGCGAGTCTAGCCGGCAGTAGTGCAACGGTTGCCATATATTATGGCGCAGTTAACGCCAAAAGTTTAACCTTGTTGATCACTGAAGATACCGCCAGTGCTCTTCATCTTGAACACGAACTGAGCAGTATTAATGATCAAAATTTAGATATCTGTTTATTTCCTGATTGGGAAACACTGCCTTACGACAGTTTTTCACCACACCAGGATATTATCTCACAGCGCCTAGCCACACTTTATCAGCTTTCAAGAATGACGACTGGTATTGTTATTGTACCGGCTCATACGCTCATTCATCATTTACCGCCGAAAAAATACCTTGAAGCAAATAGCTTATTAATTAACGCCGGTGATAAGAAAGACTTACATAAACTGCGCCAAGAATTAGAAGCAAGTGGTTATCGCGCCGTTGAGCAAGTGATGGAACACGGTGAGTTTTGTGCGCGTGGGGCTATTGTAGATTTATTTCCAATGGGCTCAAAGGTGCCTTTCCGGTTAGATTTTTTTGATGATGAAATTGATAGCGTACGCACCTTCGATGTTGATACTCAACGCTCTCTTGACAAAATTCAGCGCATTGAACTACTGCCTGCACATGAATTTCCAACCGACAGTGAGGCAATTAATTTATTTCGCAGTCAATATCGCGAAAAATTAAAAGTAGGTAATGACAAAGAGTCAATTTATCATCAAGTAAGTCAAGGTATTATGCCGGCCGGCATTGAATATTACTTGCCACTATTTTTTACCGAAACAGCAACATTATTCGATTACTTACCCTCGAACATTCAAACCTTAATCATTGGCAATATCGATAAAAACTTAGAACAGTTTTGGTTAGACATTAATTATCGTTATGAAGACCGCCGCTACGATCCGAACAGGCCATTATTACCGCCAGAGCATTTATTTATCGCTCGTGAACAGTTATTCGCGACATTAAAAAACTTTGATCGCGTTAATGTAAAGGTTGAAGCACAAACAGCCAAAGCGGGAGTGATTAATTATGTCACCGAAAAACTGCCTAGCGTTGCCGTTAATCATCAGCTTAAACAGCCATTAATTAAGATTTGTGAATTTTTACAACAAGCCGAACAAACAAAACAAAGTATTCTTTTTATTGTCGAAAGCCAGGGCCGTAGAGAAACCCTGTTAGAGTTGTTGGCGCGTGAAAATATTCGCCCACAACAAATGGATAGCTTATCCAGTTTTATTAACTCGACAACGAAAGTTGCCATAACAGTTAACGCCTTAGTACACGGTTTCGTCGTCAGTCCCGATAGCACCAACAAAAAATCGGGCAAAACTAATGAGCATAATTTTGCCATCATCACCGAAGACGACTTGTTTACCGATAGAGTTAAACAAACAAGACGCCGAACCAAGAGCGATGAAACCAATACCGAAGCAATTTTCAAAAACCTTACCGAATTATCTATTGGTCAACCCGTTGTCCATATAGAACACGGCATTGGCCGTTATCAAGGGTTACAAACAATAGAAAATGCCGGTATGGCAACCGAGTTCTTAATACTCAGCTATGCTAACGAAGCTAAGCTTTACGTGCCTGTGGCTTCATTGCACTTAATTTCTCGTTATTCCGGCAGTGCCAGTGAATCAACGCCATTGCATAAGCTTGGTAGCGACTCATGGGTTAAAGCGAAGAAAAAAGCCGCTGAAAAAGTTATTGATGTGGCCGCTGAATTACTCGATATTTTTGCCAAGCGTGAGCATAGCCACGGTTATGCCTACAAGCGAGATAAAGAAGACTATCAAGCGTTTTCTGATAGCTTTGGCTTTGAAGAAACTGAAGACCAACGTAATGCTATCGAAAATGTGATTGCCGACATGCTTGATCATAAATCAATGGATAGACTAGTCTGTGGTGATGTTGGTTTTGGTAAAACTGAGGTCGCAATGCGCGCCGCATTCGTTGCAGCTAATGACAACAAGCAAGTGATCATATTAGTGCCAACAACCCTACTCGCCCAACAACATTATGAAAATTTCCGTGACAGGTTTGCCAATTGGCCGATTAACGTTGAAGTATTATCACGCTTTAAAACAGCGAAACAGCAAAAACTTATTATTGAAGATGTTGCCAATGGCAAAGTAGATATTCTTATTGGTACTCATAAATTACTGAACAATAGTATTAAGTATCATGATTTAGGCTTACTCATTGTTGATGAAGAACATAGATTTGGCGTAAAACAAAAAGAAAAAATTAAACAACTGCGCGCCAATGTCGATATTTTAACACTCACCGCAACGCCTATTCCTAGAACCCTAAATATGGCCATGGGTGGCATGCGCGACTTATCCATTATTGCGACGCCTCCAGCCAAACGTTTAGCGGTAAAAACCTTTGTTCGAGAACGTGAAAATGGCTTAATAAGAGAGTCGATACTGCGTGAAGTATTACGTGGCGGACAAGTTTACTTTTTACATAACAATGTCCAAACGATTGAAAAAACCGCACAAGATATTCAAGAATTAGTCCCCGAAGCAAAAATAGTTATCGCCCATGGGCAAATGCCTGAGCGTGACTTAGAGCGCGTGATGAGCGATTTTTATCATCAACGATTCAATGTATTGTTATGTACTACGATAATTGAAACGGGTATTGATGTGCCCAGTGCAAACACCATTATTATGGACCGAGCCGATCATTTAGGATTGGCGCAATTACATCAATTACGTGGCCGTGTAGGTCGCTCGCACCATCAAGCATATGCTTACTTGCTCACACCTCATCCAAAACGTATGACCAAAGATGCGGTTAAGCGCTTAGATGCTATTGCTCAGTTGGAAGACTTAGGTGCTGGTTTTGCTTTAGCAACTCACGATTTAGAAATTCGTGGTGCTGGGGAGTTACTCGGTGAAGATCAATCAGGTCAAATGGCCAGTATTGGTTTTAGTTTATATATGGAAATGCTCGACCAAGCAGTCGCAGCGCTCAAAGAAGGCAAGCAGCCGTCACTTGATGAGTTGCATGCCGGGCATACTGAAATCGAATTACGGGTACCCGCATTACTGCCTGATGATTATATATATGATGTTAGTATGCGTTTATCATTTTACAAACGCATTGCCAGTTGCGAAACTGATAATGCCTTAGATGATATTCAAGTGGAGTTAATTGACCGATTTGGCTTATTACCACAACCGGCCAAAAACTTATTTCATATTGGTAAACTGCGTTTACAGGCCGAAAAAATAGGTATTACTCGTATTGACGCAAGTGAAAAAGGCGGCGCTATTGAATTCAGTAATAAAACCACAGTCAATCCGGTGTTGATTATTGGTTTAATTCAGCAACAACCAAGAATATTTAAAATGGATGGTGCCAGTAAATTAAAATTTGCCATCCCAAGCAAGGATAGCAAAGCAAGGTTTACTTTAATCACCCAAATGATCAATGATTTAGCCGCACGTTAAATTTTGCCCTATTTAGGCACAGTAGCTAACGAATTAGAATAAGCAAACAAGAGTACCAATATGAATACAAGCATGAGTAAAACACGGTTAAAGAAAAAGACACCTAAGCTTAAACGCATCAACATAGCGTTATTGACTGCTCTAGTAACTACATTGAGCCTGTCTTGGTCTTTGTTAAGTCATGCTCAACAAGGCCAACAAGACCAGCCCCCTGCTGAACGTTGGTTTGAAATCGAAATAATATTACTTGAACAGCTGATGAATAAGTCTCGATTTAATGAAGACTTTACCGTCGAAAGTAGTCAGCCCCAATCAGGGAAATCGATTGATTTAATCAATAGCCATTTACAAGGTTTATTGGCCTATCAACAGCAACTTAAAAGTTGCGACGCCGATAACAACATAAAAAGTAATACCGAAACTAGTCAGCAAAGTGCTCAAAAAAGTACTAAAACAAGTGCTCAGTTAAGTGCTCAGGTCAAAGATGTAGTTAAGCGAATTGATTGTAATAATCATCAACAGAATCTATTTACCGATTCAGTCGCCGAACAAATTTATCAAATTCCACGCCGCATTAGTGGTACCGAAAATTTATATGCTAATCAGCCCTATTTACTCAATGAAAATAGTTTACAGTTAACACATATAACTCAATCATTACGTCGTTCTAAAAGCTTTAAGCCCTTGTTGCATATAGGTTGGCGCCAGGCTGTTGTGGATAGAACATCAGCGGTTCCAGTTAAACTTATGGCTGGCGATAATCTTGCACTGCAAGCTCATATAGATGACCAAGAGCACGTCGAAGCAAACAATGATGAAGGTCTTGGTTTAGCAAATGATCTCGAACAAAACTTAGCAGATAACGACTCTGATATTAACAGCCTAGTAATACACAATGAAAAAATAGTCAGTGATCATATTGAAGCAATTATAAGCGAATTAAAAAACCATGATGTGGCACTAGAGCAAATTTTAACTAATGTTAAAAAAGGTGAGGCCATACCGCTGTTAGAAAATCAAATTCAACAAAACGACATTGATAAGCAAGATGACAACACTCAACCTTGGTTTATTTCAGGGTTATTCAATGTTCATTTAAATCATTACCTATTTATTAATAGTCAATTCACTGTGTTATCTGAACAAATCAATATCGATAAAACCAGCACCCAATTACTTATTCCCTTCAATCAAAATCGCCGAGTGATCAGTGGTGAGTTACATTACTTTGACCACCCTTATATGGGTATGATTGTCCAAATTAGACGTCATGAAAGACCAGAGCCGATTGTTGAAGATATTGCAGTACCTGAGCCACAAACTCAACTAACGCCTAGCAACTAACGACTAGTAATAAATGCCTAGCAATTGGCATAAATTAGAATTATAGATATATGGAGAACAACATGAGCATAGATAAGCAAACTGAAATTGAAGCGGCGGTATTTCGCCGATTATTAGCCCATTTAGATGCACGCAAAGATGTACAGAATATTGATCTAATGAATTTAGCTGGATTTTGTCGTAACTGTTTTTCAAAATGGATGGTTGCAGAAGGTAAAAATTTAGACGTTGATGTTGATATTGATACTGCCCGAGAACACGTATATGGCATGCCTTACAGTGATTGGAAAGCTAACCACCAATTACCTGCGACAGCTGAACAATTAGCAAAATTTGAAAGTTTATCGAAAAAGTAATAGTCTACACTACTAATTTGATTATATTCGCGCAAAAACAGTCAGTCTTGGTGTTTAATAAACCAACTGATTTATGATTACTTTAGCAAAATAACAATAATAATCCTTTAGGAAAAATATGCTAAATAAAGATAATACCGTATTTGTTTTGGTTGATGTGCAAGGCAACTTAGCGGGTATAATGCACGATAAACAACAATTATTTGCTAATATTCATAAACTTATCAAAAGTCTGAAAATATTAAATGTACCCATTATTTGGTTGGAACAATACCCAGATGGTATTGGTGAAACAATTCCGCTTATCGCCAGCTTACTTAAACCACTAAAACCTATCAGTAAAATGAGTTTCAGTGGCTATGATAATCCAGAATTTAAGCAGGTATTAGAAAAAACAGGGCGTAAACAGGTTATTTTAGCGGGGATAGAATCACACGTATGTGTGTATCAAACGGCGATGGGATTACATCAAGCTGATTATGAAGTAGAAGTGATCTGTGATGCGGTATCGTCACGAACACAGTCTAATAAGCAAATTGCCTTACTTAAAATGCAAAAGCAAGGCATAAACCTGACCAGTACCGAAATGGTATTATTTGAATTACTGAAAACGGCTGAAGATGAAAACTTTAGAGAAATAATTAAGCTCATTAAATAACAGCCACCATCAAAACGACCAATGAGATAACGTTATATTATAAATGTTAGCTCATTGAATTAACTGCAAGTGCCGTTCACGCTATATAGTGCTATTCACAGAGCTAATTCATCATTAAGATCTAACTAGCTAACTAGCTAACGGAATTAACTTCAGTGTCAGTTAAATAACGCCATTCACCAAGTGCTAATTCATCATCAAGTTCAATGTCACCAATTTGTTCACGATGCAAACCGACAACTCGGTTACCAATCGCCGCAAACATGCGCTTAACTTGATGATACTTGCCTTCAGAAATGGTTAATAACACTTCTTGCTCAGACAATACCTCAAGCACCGCAGGACGCGTTAATTTGTCTTCACCTTGTAATTCTACACCTTTAGTGAATAACTCAGCAGCATTCTCTCTAATCGGCCTAGACAACTGAACTCGATAACGTTTCTGACATGATTTTTTCGGAGAGGTAATTTTATGTGACCATTGACCATCATCGGTGATCAACACCAGGCCGGTAGTATCAGCGTCAAGACGACCGGCAATATGTAAATCAAATGCCCTGCTAACATCAACCAAATGCAACACTGATGGATATAACTCATCAACGTTCGAGCAAATACAATCCATTGGCTTATGCAACATGATATAACGCGCAGTAGCGAAGCTTAGCTTATTGCCGCCCAATGTCACCTCAGTTTCTTCATAGACTTGATGAGCTGGGTCTTTAATGATTTCACCAGTGACTCGCACAACGCCTTTTTTTAATTGTTTTTTAGCGTCTGTTCTTGACAGTTCGGTACATCGGCAAATAAATTTATCTAAGCGCATAATGAATATTGACAGTTTCGTGAGGGAAATAAAAAAGGCATTTTATCACTAAAATGCCTTTTATTAGTTATCTATTATAACTTTATTTAACGATTAGATTTACCTAGGTTTTCATTTGATGTTAGATAAAAATAATTCATTGGGATTTTCTTCATAATAAAAATTATTGACTAAAATTCGTAACAATCTTGATTTTGGAATGTCGGTTTTATCGGACAACTCCTTCAATTGGTCAATAATGTCTTCACTTAAAGTAAACGTTGCATGTTTAAACGGTTTATCCGACTCTTTAGTTTGCTTGACCGATTGCGCAATCTTTTGCGTTAACATTTGCGATTGTGCAATTAAATCGGGACTCACAATTTCAGGTCGACCTGCTGCATAATTAGTTGCATCATCGATAAACTCATCGATACTAAATTCACGTCTCACTCTGTTAATATTTTGCTTTTTTAAATCAGCTAAACTCATAACTTAGTTCCTGTTTTATTGCTAACATCTCATTGGCAATAGCACGGATTTCATTGGCGGCTTTACCATTTGGTTCGGTTTCCATTACCGATGTGCCCTTCTCTTCACTATCATCATAGATATTACGCGCATAGGTAATTGAATCTAAAACATTGATACCAAAAGATGCACACACTTCTTTCGCTTCGATAATACGCGGCGCTTGATTTGGTAATGATGGACATTGAGTGATCACAAATGAGGCGATCATTTTAGGGTTGACCATTTTACAGGTGCTGAGCATATCTTCCATGTGCGGCGCAGTTTTTATATCACGACGCTTAGGGCGCATAGGTATTAGCACATGATCGGCAACCGACATTGAAGCACGTAATGCCAAATTATCTTGACCACCACAATCGACAATAACGTAATCGTAATGTTCATTTAAGCTGAGTAAATCGTTACGAATTTTTCCATATAATTGAATACAATTAATGGTCGCCAATTTTGGATCATTATTACGAGCTTGGATCCAATCTGATGTGGTACGTTGTGGATCACAATCGGCGATTAATACACTGGCACTTTGTTCTTGAGCAAAAAATACCGCAATATTTTGAGCTAAACAACTTTTACCGCTGCCACCTTTTTCGCCACCTACTAATAAAATCATATCTAATTCCTTGCTATTATTCTTTCTTCAACCATAAAAATACAAGCTATACACTTTATACTGTTTGAAAACCAATGGAGAAACTGCCGTTAGACAATTCAAAACAACGGATAACTTCGGCAGATAAAGCTTTGCTTTCCGGATGTTCAGCTTGGAATTTAAAGCTCACCTGAGTGCCTATAACAATGGGGAAATTATGTTCTATTCGTAAGCCACCTTTAGAAAAGTCGGCGCAAACGCTTTTTACTTTATGAGACTGGCCTTCGTTATCGCACCATAAAAGATCTACTGCTTCATCTTCCATATCAATACGGAAATGTTGGCGACGGTCAATCATATCTGTTTCAGGATTCGACATTATTATTCCTTTTATCTTTAACCTGTTTGAGTCAATATAACAGTTAATTTAACAAATTTACAACTTTCTAACAATAGTAATGCCTGTTGAGCTTTGTGAGCAATAGGATCTATTAACTAATTGGATTATTTATGATTTATCAAATAGACAATAAACAACCAAGTTTCGATGGAAATTACTTCATCGCGCCTAATGCAACTCTCATTGGCGATGTAATATTAAAGAACAATGCCAGTGTCTGGTTTAACGTTGTGATCCGCGCTGATAATGACCGAATCATAATTGGTGAAAACTCAAATATCCAAGACGGTAGTATCTTACATGTCGATACTGGTGTGCCGCTTACTGTTGGCGACAATGTCACCGTTGGTCATAAAGTTATGTTGCATGGCTGTACCATTGGCGATGGCAGTTTAATTGGCATGAATGCGGTAGTACTGAACGGCGCTAAAATAGGTAAAGGCTGTTTAATTGGTGCTAATAGCCTTATTCCCGAAAACATGGAAGTGCCTGATGGTTCGCTGGTATTAGGAAGTCCAGGTAAAGTCGTTAAGCAATTATCGACAGAACATCGTACAAATATGGCGTATGGCGCTCAGCATTATGTTGAAAATGGTAAACGCTATAATAAAACAGGCAAAGTCATTGCCCAATAAAGTGATTAACGCTTAGAGTGAGTTTACAGTCATTTCAACCTACTCACTCTAATTGTTTTTGCCAAAAACCAGCGTTAATCAGTATTAATCAGCAGTATTACAGACAAAGGCATAAGACTTTGCATCTGACGACATATTCATGCGAGTGATTTCGCCGGCACAATAGCCACTAAAATCATGCCAGACAGACCATTCATCATCTGCTTTTTTAGCGTTATTAATCAGTACTTTTGCACCATCACCTGACAATAACTGGCCATTAGCATGCCATGCATAATACAAACTAGTACCCGGCAAAGTAACATTATCAGTGCTCTGCTTATTAGTCGGGTTATATAACTTCATTTGCCAGCGTTTGGCATCAGCAACGTTATAACTATATAACTTAGTATTAGGCACAGAGCGAAGCGTACGGCCAATATTAGTCGCAACTAACTCACTTGTACCGCTGGTTAAGTTAACACGCTGCAATTGCATAGGTTCAGCTAATACGAATAACAATAACTCATCTTGATTAAGCCATACCTGGTAACCAATATCAGCAAAGTTTTTATCAAGGTTGGCCATTAAAGAACTTGGTTTACCGCCTTGCAAAGGATAGCTAGAGAAGCGCTGCCTGCCATCTGCCCCTACATATATCACCGAAAAATGTTTGCCATCTGGCATTACGGTAGGCGAATATTCACTGGCGATTGAATTGGTCAAATTAACCGTATCGCCGGTGGCTAAATCATAACTCATACTGTCGGTTTGCAAACCGTCGGCAAGCGTAAACTGAGCTGTATATAACAGCTGTTGGTTATCCGGTGTAAAGTGTGGCTGATTATCATAACCGGCACGTTGACTAATATTTTGCACATTAACGACCTTGTCGTTTGCTAACGTTGCTAAAAACAATTCATCTTCAGCACTTGCTGAAACACTCATAAACGCCAAACTAGCCAGTGCCAACAATGGCACTTTAACAAAGTTGTGCTTTTGCCTTGTTCGAGTATTAAACATTATAATCCAAAGAGTTAAAAAAAATATGATATTACTTTCGACAATCACTCGCTAAAAGTCAACCCAAATTACATAGACAGCCACTGTAACTGGCCACGGTAACTGATGTAAATAAATTACATAGACAGCCACTGTAACTGAAAACAGAGGTACATAGACGACGAGTTACATAGATGAGTTACATAGACAGCCATTGTAATTTAAAGGATTACAGTGGTTTTTTTAGTTAAATAGATATAGGGATAGAATGAATTACAGTGGCTATCTTAGTTAATTTTAGTTAATTAGGCAGCACAATAATGTTGATGTGATGAGTTATATATTATTGCTTAGAGGTGTCTAAATAACTTTGCAAGTTGGCCACTGCCATTGGGTTTGCTTTGTTCATTTGTTTAACGCCTTTTTGGTAGCGATAACTAAACACATCAAACCATAAATCAAGTAATTTGGCACTGTCGGTATCACCAAATAAACGGAGTACTTTAGCGGCAACTTCAGCGGTAGCTAATTGCCCTGCTTTTTCAGTTTTACGTAATTGATAACGCGAATCAAAATTGGTGGTGAACTCATTGGACTCATTTGCGCAGGGCTCTGCAACGTCAACTAATGTGACCGGCTGTGAATCGCAACTATTGTCTTTGCTAGTGGTAGTCGTTGCTATATCTAATGCCGACTCTATCGACACCATAGGAATATTCGCTAAATAATCACTTTTTCTAAATATACGTTTCGCTTGGCGCCAGGTTGAATCAATTAAAATAAATAGTGGCATTTTATCCGTTGCCATAATCTTAGGTTTTTCGGTATGTACAACTTGCTCTGGGTGAGCATACTCACTAGGAAAGATTAAAAACGGCTGATATTTCTGATCATTTAAGACATCAAGTAAAGCTTGGTTAGGTTCGGTTCTATGCCAAATGAAGGCATGGGTGTCAGGAATAACATCAGCAATTAAACGCCCGGTATTACTCGGTTTTAACACTTCATTGTCTGCCATTATCAACAAAAAACTGCATTGGCTATTCGCTTGAGTACGTAAATCACAAATACAGTTTTGCTGTGCTAAGCGACAAATTTCACAGCGAATGACTTTCCAGCCCCTAGCGCGAAACTCGGTAGTACTTAAACTTTTACGGTGCAGATAAAGCTCGTGCATGGCATGCATAATAAATTCTTTCTGATTAACGGCTAAAACAAATCAAGGCGATATAAACAGTAATATAAAGTTTAATCAATATCTGCTAACGGCCAAGTAACAACATGGTTTTCATAGTCGTTAGTATCGACCATATTATCTTTCACTACTTTACCACGTACCGACATGCCCGCTTTATGCATAGCCGATTTTTTGCCTTTATGCAGTAATGGATGCCAACTAGGGATACCTCGGCCTTCGTGTAAACGACGATAGGTACAACTGTCAGGCATAAAAAATATGTCTTCTAAGTTATCTTGAGTCAGTTTTACGCAATCAGGTACATAACGGGTACGCTCTGCATATTTTGTGCAATTGCAGCTTTTATCATTGAGTAAATGACAAACAATATTGGTATAAAGTAACTCTTCGCCTTCGCGAATATAATCTGTTGGAGCATGCTGTAGTAATGCTAATTCTTCATCACTTATATCGGCATCAACTTCTTCTTCGTCATCATCTTCAATAAATTTATGTAGGCAACATTTAC
The DNA here is from genome assembly GCA_040779355.1 of Colwelliaceae bacterium BS250. Taxonomy (GTDB): domain Bacteria; phylum Pseudomonadota; class Gammaproteobacteria; order Enterobacterales; family Alteromonadaceae; genus Thalassotalea_A. The sequence continues at coordinate 77,408 of JBFONS010000002.1, forward strand.
CACAGCCGTCACATAGCGACTCCCATTCGGCCTCGCTCATTTGTGCTAACGTTTTATCTTGCCAAAATGGCGTAGTTGCTTGCTTACTCAATGTAAATTCACCTTGAAGACTATTAATATCGATATAAATAAAAATCACCGTATTCAACTATTACTGTTAATAGCGAAATACGGTGATAGTTTAACATTTTATTGGTGCAGCGACTAACTCTCGCCGAATCAATAAATTAGTTTATTTTAGAAAACTTAATTTTATCCGCTAAATGACCAACACTGGTCACAAAGTAGTAAGACAAATTCCAATGCATTAAAGACTTATAATTATCATAAGCTAAATATGCACGTCCCTCTTCGCCATCAGGAAAAACTAATGCGGCAGTAATATTCACATTAGGCAAGTCGCTACCATCATATTTTCTAACGCCGGCTTTTTGCCAATCAGCTAATGACATTTCAGTTTTAGACCAATACGCTAACCAAGGTTTACGACCACCAGTGTTTTGTGGAATGGCAAGTTTATAGTCAAAATTTTCAGGTAATTTAACTTGTCTTGCCCAAGTAATATCATCATTCCAACCGACCATTTTCAAGTAGTTAGCAATGGATGCAAAAACATCAGAGGTGTTATTCCAAATATCTTTTACACCGTCGCCATCACCATCAGCGGCATACGCTAAGAAAGAGCTCGGCATAAATTGATTATGGCCCATTGCGCCAGCCCAAGAGCCTTTCATATCATCATTACTGATATGGCCTTGCTGTTGGATCGTTAGTGCATCCCAGAGTTGCTTTTTAAAGAAGCTTTCACGGCGACCATCATAAGCTAAAGTGATAAGTGCTGAAACGACATTGTAGTTACCGGTGATTTTACCAAAGTTAGACTCTAGTCCCCAAAGCGCAATGATAAATCGAGGTTGTACGCCAAACTGTTTACCTACAGAAGTTAACTCGTCATGATATTTATCCATCATTTGCTGAGCACGTTCTACTTTCCAATCTGATACACGCTTTGGTAAGTATGTTTCAAGTGTTTCAACAACTTCAGGTTGATTCCTGTCGGCTTTAACGGCCTTTTTGTGATAACTCACTTTTGAAAAACTGTCTTCAATAAGTGCACTTGAGTAACCTTTCGCTAAGGCTTCTTTTTTTAAATTCTCAACATAAGTCTCAAAACTTATCTCAGGCTCTTGGTGCTGCTGCGCTTCAACTTGCGCGGTAACAGAAAGGGAAACCATAGCTGAGCTGGCAATTAATAATGCTGCCAGGCTTTTCTTTATTAACATCTGAACTCCTGTTCAATTTAACTGACATGCTGAAATACATTCAGAATGTCAAAAGAAGATTATTTATAGTCGTCAGCGCTCTTATTGGCTACACGATGTTTGTCTAATAAATTTTCAGTCGGTGGTGGCAACTGTAAATAAAAACCTTGTGATAACAATGACGCTTTCAGCTTATCGATATCTGCAATGCCTAACTTTTGACGTTTAGCTAAGCTCAGTACGGTGACCAACTTCGGCGTTCCAAATGTACTCATTAACGCTTCAGGCACAGCCGAAAAATCATCGCGTTTAATCACATATAAATAGGTTTCTTGCTTTTTAGGGCTTTTGTAAACCGCACACAACATTAGGTATTTCGCTTATATAATTTCAATAGGTAAAATATACCACGAGCGTGCATAAGCGAAAAGCGAATGTAACACTAAATAGCAATAAAATTATTGCCAAGTACAGATTTATTAAGACCAACGGAAATAAGGATAGTTGCACCTAAATTAGCGGCTAAGATAATTTAGGGGCAATAAAAGCAGTGATGAATAGTATTACGGTTGTTTAAATTCTTGTTTAGCAAAAGATATTAATTTTTCAGCAAATAATCGACCACGCCAGCCATTCAATAAATCAATGTTATCGGTATTATTGTGCTGATTATTTAACTGCCAAAACCAAGACAAAAATTGATTTAGTTGTTTTTTCCCTGCAATCACCTGAATCTCAAGCCCTTGTTGTTCGGCAAGACTCGTTAGATATTGCTTTAAGCTTTTAATAATTTGCTTATAGCCGGGATAACTATCTAAACGATAAATAGCTTCAGGCAGTTCAGTGCTATCAAGTGCGCTAGCTTCTTTAAGCACACTCAGCATTGCTTTACCTTTATGACGGACATCTAATATTTCAACACCTTCAAAATTCGCCATCGCGCCAACATTATCAGGGTTGCGCTGCGCCAAAATCATTAAAGTATGATCTTTAGCGACAAAACTTAGTGGTAAATTACGTTTAACAGCTTGTTCATAGCGCCATATAAGTAGATGTTTTAATAATAATAATTGCTCAGGTTGGAGTTTCCACGCTTGCTTATTTTCTTGATATAAGTGTTCAACATCAATGGGTCTAAATTTTTTCTCAATTTGCTGCTTACTTTCAGCTTTAGCTTCTTCTAACCAACCAGCTTGCTCAACTTCATTAATAATACCTTGGCTTATTTGATGTAAATACAAGACATCAGCAGCCGCGTAATCCAGTTGATTCGCACTTAATGGTCTGCGCATCCAGTCAGTTCTCGATTCGCTTTTATCAACATCAATATCAAGGTAGTGCTTGATCATGGCCGCGTAGCCCATTGATAAGCCATTTCCTAAAAATGACATGATAATTTGCGAGTCGATCATATTTACAGGTTTACAATTACCACTGTGTAAAAACACTTCTAAATCTTCAGAGCAAGAGTGAATTATTTTACATAAGGATCCGTCTTCGAGTAATTGCCAAAACGGTTTTAAATCGTCAACCGCAACAGGGTCGATGAGTGCTAAGGTAGTGCCATCGTATGTTTGAATTAAACCCAAGTTTGGAAAGAGTGTACGAGTGCGCACAAATTCGGTATCAACGGCTAAAATATCAGCGTGTTTTACCCGCTGACAATAATCGATTAATGCTTGTTGATCTTCAATATAAGTATACTGCACTGGCAAACCTGTAATTTTTGTTTAGTAACAGAATGATAGCAATTTGCTCACCAGTAAAAAAGCCTAATAATTACTTAACCTGAACTCTGGATAATGAGTACTTGATAATTAAGTAAAAACAATGACTTAGATTGTTAATAATAAAAATCTACACGATTAAGTTGTTATATACTCTATCAATGTTCCAATTTATTCGATTATCAAGGCAAAACGTTTATGAATAACGGGTTATTTATCGACGTTTTAACGCTGAGAATCGGATAAAGGGGAATATTGAGCAAGTGCTGCTTATCCAGAGTTCAGGTTACTTACAAAGCAAAAAGCCGAAGAAAACTTCGGCTTTGATAATAATGCGCTGTGTTTGAGCTAAGTAATACGCTGTGATTGAGTTAAGTAATGTGCTTAACGCAGCTCACGACGTAATATCTTACCCACATTAGATTTTGGTAAATCATCTTTAAATTCAATAAGCTTAGGTACTTTGTAATTAGTTAAGTTTTTCTTACAATGTTTGATTAAGTCTTTTTCACATAAATCCGGATTACGACTCACTACGAATACTTTTACAATTTCGCCACTTACTTCGTGTGGTACACCAATAGCAGCTGCTTCAATGATATCAGGGTGCATAACCAGCACTTCTTCAATTTCGTTCGGAAAAACATTAAAACCAGAGACAATGATCATATCTTTTTTACGATCAACAATTTTAAAGAAACCATTTTCATCCATAGTGGCAATATCGCCAGTAGCAAGCCAGCCATCTTTTAAAATATCATTGGTGGCATCGACGCGGTTGTAATAGCCTTTCATTACTTGTGGCCCAGAGACTAACATTTCACCAGGTTCACCTTGCGGGCAGTCATTGCCTTCGTCATCAACAAGACGAATATCAGTAGAAGGTGCAGGTAAACCAATAGTGCCATTGAACCCTTGTTGGTTATATGGACTTACCGAAACTAACGGCGCACATTCGGTTAAACCATAACCTTCGAGTAAACGCGTTTTAGTCACTTGTTCCCATCTATCTGCAACGGGTTTTTGTACTGCCATGCCGCCACCTAAAGACAACTTTAAGTTTTTAAAGTTAACGTTGTTAAAACCGGGAGTATTTAACAAGCCATTAAATAGCGTGTTAACACCAGTTAGTGCGGTAAATGGGTATTTATTCAATTCTTTGACAAAGCCAGGCATATCACGCGGATTGGTAATGAGTAAGTTAGTACCACCTAAGGTGAAAAATACTAAGCAGTTCGCCGTTAATGCAAATATGTGATAAAGCGGTAATGCCGTGACAACCAGCTCTTTACCATCTTCCAATAATGGATGTAATACCCCTTTCGCCTGTTCAAGATTGGCGACCATATTACGGTGGGTTAGCATTGCCCCTTTTGATACACCGGTTGTACCGCCGGTGTATTGTAAAAAAGCGATGTCTTCACCAGTAATGTCAACAGGGGTAAACGTTAAGTTAGCGCCTTTTTTCAAAACGTGATTAAACGAGACCGTATTTGGCAAGTTAAATGCCGGGACCATTTTTTTCACATAACGAACCACTAAATTTACAACGCTGCCTTTAAGTAAACCTAAACGGTCACCCAAAGATGTTAAAATCACATTTTTTATCGGTGTATCGTCAATGACTTCTTCTAAAGTGTGAGCAAAATTTTCGATAATGAGGATAGTCGTTGCGCCAGAATCTTTTAACTGGTGCTTTAATTCGCGGGCGGTATAAAGAGGATTAACATTAACTATGGTTAATCCAGCAATTAAACCCGCAAATAAGGCGATAGGATATTGCAAACAGTTTGGCGTCATAATGGCAAGTCTATCGCCCTTTTTCATGCCTAAATTGTGTTGCAGGTACGCTGCAAATGCTTTGGCTTGTTGCTCTAATTGTTTGTAAGAAATTTTTACATCCATATTAATGAATGCAGTATTATCAGCGTGAAGCGTCGAATACTTTTCAAACATTTGTGCTAAAGAGCTATATTTATCGGCATCAATTTCAAATGGCACACCAGGTGGATAACTCTTTTCAAGCCAAATTTTGTCCACAGTAAATCTCCTACGATTTATTCTTTGAGTATATCATTGCAGGCCTAAAATCTGGCTCTTTGCATACTCTTATAATTATTTATATGATTAATACACGATTTTATATGGGTATTTATAGTCTCAAAAATTATAGTCTATAAACATCAATGTAGTTGATTTAAGGCTGTTTTACAGCAAAATATCAAGTTGATAATCGAAATATCAGTTATTTTTTATGTCCCGTATCATTTCACAGATACACACAAATGCAAGAGGTTGGACCAGAAAATATTAAATTAATTTAACTTGCTAGGGCTTGATAAGAATTCAGCGACAATATTAACCGTATCATTGACGCTTTCCATATGAGGATGATGACCGCCTTTTACACTGTGTAATGTAAATTCATTGATATGTTCTCCAAACACTTTAATGCCTGTTTGTATCATATCAAAGCCATTATCCCCAACAATTAGAGTGACCGGACAATGAATATTTGCCACAACTTGTAATGCCTGTTTTATTGAAAAACGTTGCGGCGAGGTATTTCTTAAACGCGGGTCTGAGCGCCAAACGACTCCTTGTTCAACCGTTTTCAAACCACGAGATACGATTAACTTAGCCGCATCATTGGGTAAGTCAGACACATTCATCCGTGCTTTTACGGCAGCATTTAGGTTTTTATGAACATTCTTTTGTTTGCTTGAGCTATTAAGGCGACTTTGTAAACCTTTGCGGAGTTGCTCACTTGGGTTTTCACTTTCAGTTAATAGACCAATAGCCTCAATTAATAGCAGATTATTCACTTTATCATTAAAAGCCGAGGTAAATAATGTTGCCACCATGCCGCCCATAGAGTGGCCAATGAGATTGACCGATGGCCAGTTTTGTTGATCAATTAATTGCAGTAAGTCGTAGCTCCAATCAATAAAGTGATAATGAGCATCCGCACTGCGGTGGGTGGATAAGCCATGTCCCGGCCAATCAATGGCAACAAATTGATATTGTGTGAGTAAGTCGCTGTTATGTTGCTTAATATGCTCAAACATTGGCATAAAGCTCGCGGCATTATCTAACCAACCATGCAAACATAACACTACCGGTAATTCGCTATCGCCAATGGCAATACCAGCAAGAGTTTTATCGGATAAAGTAAATGATAATTCGCGCATTAAGGTCTTCTTATGTTGATAAAATATTGCTGTTCACGCATCAATAGATGCAAAGCAATGAGCTCTGATTAATTATGATTAACTGCTTACGTTTTTATTTTTGCTTTAATTTTAGCTCTAGCTCTATAGTCAGACCTTGCGAGTCGATAAAGACTATAGCCACTGATCACTAGCCAAATTAAAATCCAAACAGTTTCAGGAATAAAGGTAATATTCGCCAATGCACTGCCATCACCAATGCCTCGCCCATCAAGTAAATAAAGCGGGCTTTGTAAGCTGTTTAACAGCACCATTAAGGCAAATAATTTGATCACGCTGGCCAGTAAATTAAAATATGAAATTTTCACACTCAGTGCAAATAACGCGATCAAAAACAGACAAATGATAAAAGTGAGAATATCACGCACCCACAACACACAACTCACCATCAATAGGGCTAAAATAGCAAAGCTTAGATAACGACTTAAACTCGATTTAAAGTCCGCAATTTTATATAACAACACGCCCCATAAAACCGCGCCAGCATAGCCCGAAAAGGCAATAACAAATGGCGAACCGCCAAGCGTAGTACACAGTCCTGCACCATTACTGAATAATTGAATACTAACAATACTACCACCAGTGAGAATAGCGGCAAGGCCGTGACTTATCTCATGGAAGTAGCTTTCTAACCAGTTAAACGGGATACCAACAAAAGGTATTTGCTTTAATACAATAGCAAGCACTAACAGCAGCCAAAAATTTTGGCTATGCCATTTTGATACTTTAGTTGCCTCAATATCAGTCATAGAATTTATGCTATCCCATTTTAATTAGTAATTTGATTAGCTAATTTAACGCATTTAATACTTTTAATGCCGTTAAGAAATGCGGCTATTCCCTACCCGGTAATTTTTTCCAACTAACCGTATCGCGTAAATACACCGGTTCGGCGTATTCAGCATTTACCGCATTGCCTTTAGCAAACTCAACGTCACCTAGAGCGAGCATAGCAATTGCATTTGGAAATTCAATGTCGCTATTTACCTTAACTTGAGCCATTGCCAAGTTCAGCTCGGCTGTATAAGCAAGCCAGGCACTACCAACACCAGTAACGTTTCGCTCACAACTTGAACTAATATATTCAGCCACTAAGCTAGGCGCAAGAACCGCTTCTGGTTTTACTGGCTGCATTAAATTATTTGCATCAACACGAAACAAACCGCTGTAGGTTTCACTCATGCGGGCATCGATACTTGCTATAACATCAGTATCACCATTCGCATCGAACGCTTGTTGCGCCATAGTTTGTAGCGTAGAAATGCCAACCACTTGTAAATCAGCAGAAAACGCAAGGCCTTGAGCTACGCCAATACCAATACGCACACCGGTAAAACTTCCCGGACCACGGCCATAAATTAAACCATCAAGTTGCGCTAATTTAACTCCCGCCTCCTGTAAGACCTCGTCCACCATAGGCAATAACATTAAACTGTGCGATTGCGGACAAAATTGGTAACGACTATAAATTTCACCTTGATATACAAGGGCAACTGAACAGGCTTCTGTTGAGGCATCAATGGCCAAATAATTCACTGTTTACTCTCTTTAAACTTAACATTCTTGATAAAACGATTATAACGTGAAATTTTACTTTAATCATTATCACGTTGGATTTGTTGTAAAAATTTTAGGGCCGCACTTATATATATACATCTAGAAAATATATTGAAAGAATTCAAAGGCAGCCAGAATAATTACTTTTAGAGGTTAATCACTAGCACTGGCACTCTCGATATCACTCTCAATATCACTGTTGCGGTCACTGTCAGTCTGGATTTGCTGTAAAAATTTTACCGCACTATTGATATCTCGAGTACGAGCCATATCCGGTAAACTATTTAAAAATACTTGTCCGTAGGGTCTATTGACCAAACGTGAATCACAAATGGCTAACACGCCTTTGTCACTAACATCTCGAATTAAGCGGCCAACCCCTTGCTTTAATGCGATCACGGCATCGGGTAGCTGTATTTGCCCAAACGGATCACCGCCGCGACGTTTTAAGTCTTCGCTTTTGGCTTGCAACAATGGCTCATCAGGCGCTCTAAACGGTAATTTATCTATGATCACACACGTTAAGCTATCACCGCGAACATCAACACCTTCCCAAAAACTGGCGGTTGCTAATAGCACCGCATTTTTGTCGGCGACAAAACTGTCTAGCAATATACTCTTTGCCATCTGCCCTTGTACTAATAGCGGATTATCAATTTGCTCAGCCAATAATTCAGCCACTTGGTTTAACACTCGATAAGAAGTAAATAATAAAAAACAGCTGCCCTTGCTGGCGGCAATTAAAGGTATGGCAATATTCACTAAGGCTTTAGCGCGATTAAAGTCATTAGGTTCGGGCAAATACCTTGGCACTAACAATTTAGATTGCGATGGATAATCAAACGGTGAAGACAACAATAATTGCTGGGCTGAGCTTAACCCTAAATCATCGGCAAAATGACTAAAACTACCATTTACCGCTAACGTTGCTGAAGTAAAAATCCATGCAGCTTCTGACTCATTAATAAATTGCGAAAATTTTTCTGCAATCGACAGCGGCGTTTGATGCAACACCACATGCCGGCGAGTCGTTTCATACCAAAGACTCATGCCAAAGTTATCGCTGTTTTTCATTACTTCGTATTTACTTAATAGCTCAGTCGCCCGCTCAAAGCAGTTATCGATAATTTCAGTGCGCGACACACACATTTTCAATACATCATATAAAAACTTCAAATCACTGTAGAGCTGTTCAAAGGCTTTAACAAATTGTTGCTGATTAAGCTTATGACGCCAATTACCGCGCTCATTATCATAAGGAAATAACAACCGAAAATTAGCGGCCGCTTTTTGTAATTTTTCTGCGGCCATACCGAGTTGCTTGACATCGGTTAACACCAATTTATATTGTTGTAAGGCATCGCTGGTCAGTTCTAAAATTTGCCTAGTTGAAAATGCTTGGCCAAAGTATTCACTGGCGATATCACCTAATTGATGTGCTTCATCAAATACCACCACATCAGATTTAGGAATAAGCTCGCCAAAGCCAGTATCCTTTAATGCCATGTCGGCAAAAAACAAATGATGATTAACCACCACTAAATCAGCCTCAGTTGCGCGTTCACGAGCTTTAACTAAATAACATTTTTCATAATCAGGGCAGTTACGGCCTAAACAGTTATCGGTAGTAGAAGTAATTTGGGCAAAAATTGTCGAATCTTCACTCACCGTGGTGATCTCACCAATATCACCACTTTGAGTAATACTCGACCAGGTTCTTACCGCGGCTAAATCAGATAATGTTTTTGCATCTAAGGTTGCGCCTATTTGATGACGTTTTTGTTGGCTACTACTAAAGTTTTCTTCTAAACGAAATGTGCACAGATAATTCGAACGCCCTTTTAACAGCGCGATTTTTTGTGAACTTTTAAGTGCTTTTTTTACAATGGGTAAATCTTTGTGGAATAACTGCTCTTGCAGGTTTTTAGTACCCGTTGAAACAACCACCTTTTTGCCGCTTTGCAATGCAGGTATTAAATAGGCAAAGGTTTTACCAGTACCCGTACCAGCTTCAACAATAAGAGAGTGTTTTTTTGCAATGGCGACACTTACCTGCTCGGCCATATCAAGTTGTGCTTGGCGAGGTTTAAATCCTGGGATAATGTCGGCTAATAAACCATCTTCGGCAAACGCCTCAGTAACTGCAGTCATAGGTGATGTAATAGTTGATATAATAGTTGTGATGTAAAGTACTTAAATAGTAATGCCATCAGAATAAAGACAAACCAATAAGTTAGCAACTTATAACCACAACAACCAAGTTATTTAAGCGATCAAATAAACAACCTAAATTCGGCAAACGCCTCAGTAACTGCAGTCATAGGTGATGTAAAGTACTAAAAAAGTTATGTCTGCAGAATAAAGACAAACCCATAAGTTAGCAACTTATAACCACAATAATCGACTCATTTTCGACCTTAAATAGGGCAAACGAAAGGACCAACAAATAACAAAGAATAAAAAATCACTTTAAGTAAATAATTATCCTTATAACCGAATGTGCATATCTAATTAAAATTACCATAAAAAGATCACCTTAAATTCACATATAACGCTTGACGTTGGGGGGCTAAAAACATTATGGTTATAACAAGACAACCATTTAGAAGAATTTATTATGTATAACCTGAAATTGCATCATCATCGCATTATTATCAACTAGCCTTCAGGTTCTCCTGAAAGGCATGGACCTTTCAGTGCATAGCTAAATAGCAAACCCCGAAAGAGTCCACTTTTTCGGGGTTTTTTATTACATAATGAACTTGGTATTATTTACCCCCGATTATAACCATTTAATTTATTAGCATTTGCAACATTAGTATTGGAGTTACACCATGAGCAACAACGATAACAGCCGCCTTAGAATTGCCATTCAAAAATCGGGTCGACTTAGCGATGAATCACAAAGCCTTCTTAAAGGTTGTGGCCTAAAAATTAATCTAGCTGATCGTCGCTTATTATCGCATGTGGCCAATATGCCAATTGATTTAATGCTCGTGCGCAGCTCAGACATTCCAGGTTTGGTTATGGACGGTATTTGTGATTTAGGTATTGTTGGTGACAACACCTTAGAAGAACACGAATTAGAGCGTTTATTAATTGGTGAGCAAGCCGATTATAAAAAAACTTTATCATTGAATTTTGGCGGCTGTCGTTTATCAATCGCCCTGCCAGAAGAAATGCAATATAACGGCATACAAAGCCTTGATGGTTTGCGCCTTGCAACCACCTACCCTAGATTGCTTAATCGCTTTGCTGAGCAAAACAATATTAAGTTTGAAATGTGTCAGTTAAATGGCTCAGTAGAAGTTGCCCCGCGTGTAGGTTTAGCCGACGGTATTTGTGACCTAGTATCAACTGGCGCAACACTTGAAGCGAATGGCTTAAAAGAAGTCACCGAAATTTACCGTTCAAAAGCGGCGCTTATTCAAACTGCGAACCCATTATCAAGCGATAAACAGCAAATTTTAGACACGCTACTGCCTCGTATTCAAGGTGTATTAAAAGCCCGTGAAAGCAAATATATAATGCTACACGCACCTAAAGATAAGCTCACTGAGGTGGTTGCCTTAATGCCTGGCAGCGAAACACCAACAGTATTACCACTCGCTGATCGTGACGACAGGGTTGCGGTACATGTAGTAAGCACGGAAACATTTTTCTGGGAAACGATGGAACAACTTACCGGTTTAGGCTGTAACTCAATTCTTGTTATGCCAATTGAAAAAATGATGGGGTAGCACATGCTTAATTGGTCTTCTTTAACACAACCTGAGCAACAGCAAACATTAGCGCGCCCAGCAATTGCCAATAGTGCCAGCTTAGCCAGTACGGTTAATGACATTATTGCGCAAGTACAAAGCCAAGGTGACCATGCTCTAATGGCGCTTACCGAAAAATTTGATGGCGTAAAGTTATCTTCATTGGCCTTAAAAAGTGATGCCTTAGTCGGTGCCACACAGCGCTTAAGTGACAATCGCAAACAAGCAATACAAACAGCATTTGGCCAAATTGAGCGTTTTCACCAAGCACAAATTGCCAGCGACATCACCGTTGAAACTATGCCCGGTGTTACCTGCACATTAAAAACTGAAGCCATTGAAAGCGTTGGTTTATATATTCCTGCAGGTTCAGCGCCACTACCATCAACAGTATTAATGCTTGGTGTACCGGCAAAAATAGCCGGCTGTGAACGTACCGTTTTAGTGTGTCCTCCGGATAAAAACGGCAACATTGCTGATGAAATTATTTATGCGGCCAGTTTATGTCAGATCACAGAAATTTATACCTTAGGCGGCGCGCAAGCGGTTGCGGCACTTGCATTAGGTACTGATACCATAAAGTCTGTTAATAAGGTTTTTGGCCCTGGAAATCGCTTTGTTACCGAAGCTAAAAAACAGCTTTCACAATCAGTACCGGGTTTTGCTATTGATATGCCAGCCGGCCCTTCTGAGCTATTAGTGATTGCTGACAGCACGGCAAATCCTGCATTTGTCGCAGCCGATTTGCTTTCACAAGCAGAGCACGGTCCAGACTCACAAGTTATTTTACTCACTGACAGTGAGCAAGTAGCCATACAGGTACAAGCAGAGCTTGATGACCAAATAGAATTACTCAGTCGTAAAGACATTGCTAAACAAGCATTAGCAGAAAGTCGTTTAATCATCTGTGACTCATTAAGCGATGCGGTTAACGTGTCGAACCTTTATGGGCCTGAGCACTTATGCGTACAAACCGCAGAGCCACAATTGTTGATGAAAAAATTACGCAACGCCGGTTCAATATTCGTCGGTAATTACTCGCCAGAATCAGCGGGTGATTATGCTAGCGGCACCAACCATGTATTACCAACCTATGGTTACTCAAAGGTAGTCTCGTCGTTATCGTTAGCCGATTTCTCTAGACGTTATACCGTACAAGAGCTCACCAAAGCAGGTTTACAAAGCCTAGCAAGTACCATTATTGAACTCACCGATGCAGAAGGTTTAGATGCCCACCAACGTGCGGTAACTATCCGTTTGGAAGATACTGATGAGGCAAATGTATGACCGACTCACTAGTGCAAAAACTTGTTCGTGATGATGTACGCGATATGGTTGCCTATCAGTCAGCTCGACGAGGACAAAGTGGCGGCAGTTGTTGGTTAAATGCTAATGAAGCCGGCGGTAACTCAACACTTGACGTTAGTCTACAAAACTTGAACCGCTACCCTGATTTTCAACCAAACAAATTAGTGAATGGTTATGCAGATTACGCAGGACTCGATAAACAGCAAGTATTAGCAACACGCGGCGCCGATGAAGGCATTGAAATATTAATTCGCAGCTTTTGTGTCAGTGGCCAAGATAATATTGTTATCTGCCCGCCAACCTATGGCATGTATGCCATTAGCGCTAAAACACACAAGGCTAACACCACCCTTGTGCCGCTAACAAGCGATCTGCAATTAGACCTAGAGGCCTTAAGCAAACAGCAAGGTCACTGTAAATTAGTGTTTATTTGCTCTCCCAACAACCCTACTGGCGATATAATTAATCGCAGCGACATCATCAATACCATTGAAATGTTTGCTGATAGCGCATTAGTGGTTGTTGATGAAGCCTATATTGAATTTTGCCCCGAGCTAAGCGTCGTTAACCTACTCGCCACTTATCCAAACTTAGTGGTATTGCGGACGCTATCAAAAGCATTCGCCTTAGCCGGCTTACGTTGTGGTTTTACCTTAGCAAGTGTTGATATAATTGCTATGATGAGCAAGGTTATTGCGCCATACCCTATTTCGCAACCGGTCGCAGAAATTGCCGGTAATGCCTTAGATGCGAAAGGTTTATCGGTAATGAAAACACGCGTTAGCGAAACCATTAAGTTACGTAAGCAAGTGCTAGAGTTTTTAGAAAAACAACACTGGTTAAATAAACGCTATCAGTCAAACACCAATTATATTTTATTTAATTGTGATAATGCTACCGAGCTGTTTCAATTTTTAACCGCGCAAGGGGTATTAATTCGCAACCAGTCAAGTCAACTTGGCTTAGACAATTGCTTGCGCATTAGCATTGGCGATCAACACGAAATAAACCAATTTATTGCCGCAGTGAACTTATATAACCAAACAGTGAACACCAGCAATAAAGCTTAAACAAGCAACTATTAAATAATCAAACATTAAATAATAAGCGTTAAACAATTAGTCAGGAATTAATATGCAAGCTGAAAACATTTTATTTATCGACCGTGACGGCACGTTAATCGAAGAGCCCATTACCGATAAACAAGTCGATAGCCTAGAAAAGTTGGTCTTTGAACCCAGAGTGATGCCAGTACTATTAAAGCTTATTGCTGCAGGTTACAACCTGGTATTAGTGTCTAACCAAGATGGATTAGGTACAGACAGCTTCCCTATTGCTGATTTCGATTTAGCACAAGACAAAATGATCGACATCTTTGCCAGTCAAGGCGTACATTTTAGCGAGCAATTAATTTGTCCTCATTTTGAAGAAGACAACTGCAGCTGTCGTAAGCCAAAATTGGGCTTAGTCAGTGATTATTTACAACAGCGTCGCATTAACTTTGCCAACTCTTATGTCATTGGTGACCGTGAAACTGATGTACAACTGGCCGCCAACATGGGCTTACCTGCCATTCAGTACAATCGTGAAAGTTGCAACTGGGATGACATTAGCGAGCAGCTTTTAAATTCGCCGCGTGTTGCTTCTGTCACTCGTACCACCAAAGAAACCGACATTAAGGTCACCGTTAATTTAGATAAAAAAGGTGGCTCGAAAATAGATACTGGCATTGGTTTTTTCGATCACATGCTTGATCAAATTGCCACCCATGGCGGTTTTAATTTGCAATGTAGCGTCGCGGGTGACTTACACATAGATGACCATCACAGTGTTGAAGATACTGCACTTGCATTAGGCGAAGCCTTAAAACAAGCATTAGGTAACAAGCGCGGCATTAATCGTTTTGGTTTTGTGTTGCCAATGGATGAATGTAAAGCCGAAGCAAGTATCGATTTATCTGGACGTGCGCACCTAGTATTTAATAGCGAGTTTACCGACAACCGCGTTGGCGGCATGTCGACGCAGATGGTCAGTCACTTTTTCAAAAGCTTAACCGATGCGATGGCGATCACCTTGCACTTATCTACTACCAAAGGTAACTGTCATCACCAAGTAGAAAGCTTATTTAAAGTATTCGGCCGCGCGTTAGGCCAAGCAATCACAGTAAGCGGTGATGCTATGCCAAGCTCTAAAGGTGTTTTGTAATGGCTGAAAATGCCCTGCCAGTTGATGCCCAAGAAAATGCATCGGTTGATGCAATTATTATAGATACCGGCTGCGCTAATATCAGCTCATTAAAGTTTGCGCTTGAACGCCTTGGTTATAACATTGCTGTAACGGCTGATATAGCAAAAATTAAAGCCGCTAAAAAAGTATTTTTACCGGGCGTTGGCTCTGCCGAATTTGCGATGAAAGGCATTCATCAACGTAATTTAGCAACAACCATTAAAGGTTTAACTCAACCCGTTCTCGGCATTTGTTTGGGCATGCAGTTAATGACTGAGCACTCGATTGAAAACGGCAAAGATACTGAATGTCTAAGCTTAATACCAGGTAACATTAAACGCATTAATGCTAACGCTGAAAACCCAGATGAGCAAAGCCTACGTTTACCACATATGGGCTGGAATACATTAGAGAGTATTAGCGCCTCACCATTGTTTGCTGGTATTAACCAAGATGATTATTTCTATTTTGTCCATACTTATTGCGCGCCGCTTAATGAAGCCACGCTTGCGGTATGTGATTATGGTCAAAAGTTCTCGGCAAGCCTACAGCAAAACAATTTTTATGGGGTGCAATTTCACCCCGAGCGTTCAGGTAAGTCTGGCGCCAAACTTTTAAGTAATTTTATGAGGAACTGCTAGTGATTATTCCTGCAATTGATCTTATCGATGGTAAAACCGTGCGTTTATATCAAGGCGATTATGGTCAACAAACCAATTACCAACAAACACCTGAACAGCTCATCGAAAGCTACTATCAACAAGGTGCGCAAATATTACATCTAGTTGACTTAGACGGCGCTAAAGACAGCGAAAAACGTCAAACAGCACGCCTTAAAGAAATCATCAGTTTGGCAAAAATGCCGGTGCAAGTTGGCGGCGGCGTACGTTGTCAGCAAGATGTCGATGATCTGTTAGCACTAGGGGCAAGCAGAGTTGTTATTGGCTCGTTAGCAATTAAACAACCCGAGTTGGTTAAATCATGGTTTGCTATTTACGGTAAGGAAAAAATCGTACTGGCTCTCGATGTACAAATTAATGAGCAAGGCGATAAATTACTGCCGACTCATGGCTGGGTAAACGCCAGTGAAACCACACTAGAAAGCTTGTTAGAGTTTTATGGCAAAGAATGCGTACAACACGTACTTTGTACCGACATTTCAAAAGACGGCACCTTAACGGGCAGTAACGATGAGTTATACCGCGAGCTTAAACAGCAATTTCCAAGCATTACTTGGCAAGCCTCTGGCGGTATTGGTAAATTAGATGATATAAGCTCTGTGGCCAAATCAGGCGCCGATGGCATTATCTTAGGTCGTGCCCTACTCGAAGGTAAATTTACCTTAACCGAAGCAATTGCATGCTGGAAAAACCAATGCTAGCCAAACGCATAATCCCCTGCTTAGACGTAAAAGACGGAAAAGTTGTTAAAGGCGTACAGTTTCGTAACCATGAAATCATTGGCGACATAGTACCATTAGCACAACGTTATGCCGAAGAAGGCGCTGACGAATTAGTTTTTTATGATATTGCTGCCAGTAGCGATGGCCGTGTGGTTGATAGAAGCTGGGTTGAACGTATCGCCAAAGTCATCGACATTCCATTTTGTGTGGCTGGTGGTATAAAAACCGAACAAGATGCACAAACACTATTGCTGATGGGCGCTGATAAAATATCAATTAACTCGCCAGCATTATCCGATCCTAGCTTAATCACCCGCTTAACCAATCAGTTTGGTCAGCAATGTGTAGTGGTTGGCATTGATTCGTACTTTGATGATAAAACCGGTGTTTATCAAGTACACCAGTTTACTGGCGATGAAACAAAGTCAGCAAAAACTCAATGGCAAACCAAAGACTGGGTGCAAGAAGTACAACAACGCGGCGCCGGTGAAATAGTGCTTAATGTAATGAATCAAGATGGCGTGCGCCAAGGTTATGACATTGAGCAATTATCTATGGTACGTGCAGTATGTAATATACCGCTTATCGCCTCAGGTGGTGCTGGCACAATGGCACATTTTAAAGACGTTTTTCAACAAAGTGATGTTGATGGTGCATTAGCCGCAAGTGTATTTCATAAAGGTATAATAGACATCCAAGAATTAAAACAGTATTTGCGTGAACAGCAAATACCAATGCGTAATTAATACTGGTTGGCGGGATAAATAAACTGGTTGGCGAGACTTCAGTCTTGCGATATTAGCCTAGCTAAAGATTATTTGATTGCTAAGCAATCATTACGTGAGGTTAAAACCTCACCAACCATTTAGATAAGACTGGTTGGCGAGATAAATAGACTGGTTGGCAAGATAAATAGACTGGTTGGCGAGATAAATAGACTGGTTGGCGAGACTTCAGTCTTGCGATATTAGCGTAGCTAAAGATTATTTGATTGCTAAGCAATCATTACGTGAGGTTAAAACCTCACCAACCATTTAGATAAGACTGGTTGGCGAGATAAATAGACTGGTTGGCGAGACTTCAGTCTTGCGATATTAGCGTAGCTAAAGATTATTTGATTGCTAGGCAATCATTACGTGAGGTTAAAACCTCACCAACAAAATTAAAGGACAATCATGATAGTAACAATTGATAATATTGCACAGTTAGCTTGGGCAAAGATGGATAACTTATTACCCGCAATAATTCAGCACAGCGATACCGGTGCTGTGCTCATGCAAGGTTATATGAATAGTGCTGCATTAACGCAAACGTTAAGCACCAGTAAAGCCACCTTCTTTTCACGCTCAAAGCAGCGTTTATGGGTTAAAGGCGAGAGTTCAAAAAACTTCTTAAAGGTACAATCGGTATTAACCGACTGCGACCAAGACAGTTTACTCATTAGCTGCAGACCTGACGGTCCAACGTGTCATTTAGGTACACAATCTTGTTTTCCAGAAGAGCAATTATCACAGCAAAACTTTTTAAGTTATTTAGAACAAGTAATCGATGCTCGCAGCCAAGACAAGCCTGAAGACAGTTATACCGCGCATTTATTATCTCGAGGCACAGCCCGCGTCGCACAAAAAGTTGGTGAAGAAGGGGTTGAAGTTGCCTTAGCTGCAGCGACTAATCAAAAAGAAGAGTTTATTGGCGAATGTGCTGATTTGTTTTATCACACCTTGGTATTACTTAAAGATCAAGATGTAGATTTAGCGCAAGTTATGGCAGTATTACAACAACGACATAAATAAGCTGATTAATACACTCTATGACTGTAAATATACAATGGCACGCGCTAACATTTAAACAACTCACCACAGATCAACTCTATGACGCCTTAAAGCTGAGAGTTGATGTTTTTGTGGTTGAACAAACCTGTTATTACCCAGAATTAGATGAAAAAGATCGGCAGAGCGAAACCATTCATTTATTAGGTTATGACGGCAATAAACTCGTTGCTTATGTACGCTTGTTAGCTGCAAATGTATCTTATCCAAACTGTGTGAGTATTGGCCGAGTGGCAACCGCAGAAGATTATCGCGGTAAAGGCGTTGGCCACCCGTTAATGCACAAAGCATTAGCTTTGTGCGAGCAAACGTGGCCTAGCATAGATATTAAAATTGGCGCCCAAGAGCATTTAGAAAAATACTATAATCAACACGACTTTGTGCGAGTGTCTGATATGTACCTAGAAGATGATATTCCGCATATTGATATGTTGAGAAAACATTCTTGATTGCTACAAATAGACTAATTTACAGCTGATTTACAGCTAATTAGTCTATTTTTTACCAAAATCAATTCGCACTGAAAGGTTTTGCTGTTTAACAGTTTTGCCTTTATTTAATTGCGGTTTATAGCGCCAGTGTTTTAATGCATCGATAGCGGCTTGATCAAAAATCTTTTCGGGTTCCGATTCAATAACCATGACATCTTCAACTTCACCCTCGCGATTAATGGAAAAACTTAACTTAACCCAACCTTTAATTTTATTACGCGCAGCGGCAATAGGATACCGAGGTAAAGCACGATAAATTGGCATTGCTTGATTATCTTTAATTATACCTATAGCAAATTCTTGGTCGGACAAGCCCAGATCAACATTAACTTCTGTCATGCTCACATGCACAGGCAATGATTTTGTTTGTAACTGCTGAGCATCAACCTTAATATCACCTTTAGGTTGAGTAATAGGTTTAGGGGGCGGCGCTAGCGTTCTATTCTTACGATGTACTTCGCTATCTTCGGGCTGATTTATAATAGTAATCACTGCCCAATCATCTATTTCTTCAATGTACACTTCTTCTTTCGCTACAAGCGAAGCCATAATTGCAAACAGTGCAAAACTAATCAAAGCGCCTAAAAATATAGGTATGATAAATTTCAATAAGCCTCCAACCAGCTAATAACAATTTGTTTAGACAACTCCCTGTAAAATATATTAAAAATAACATCAAAAGACTAATAATAATATAAGTATAGACCTTATACTTAAGTCTTTAAAATTAATAGCACGTAGGTAATTACAACTAAACCTATCCGTCAACATAAGTTTGCATTAATATAGCTAAAAACATTAACAACTACAGCAATTTAGGAAATTAAAATGAGTCAAAGTTTAGTTATCAGTGGTTTTTATACCAGTATATTAGCCATTATTTATATCGCATTAGCATTTAAAGTGATCGGTTTACGCAGAGAAAACAAAATAGGCATAGGCGAAGGCGGTAATGCTGATCTTGCCAAAGCAATTAGAGTGCATGCTAACTTTGCTGAATATGTACCAATCGCTATATTATTACTCGCCATCGCCGAACTAAATGGCACTTCAAGCATGTTAATCCATGCCTTTGGCGGCCTATTAGTTACCGCTCGTTTTTTACATGCGATAGGCTTAAGTGCTTCGATTGGAACAACTTGGCAACGACTTGTAGGCACCCTTGCTACGTTTATAACTATATTAGCATTAGCCGTTATCAACATCATCGCGATATTTTAGTCGTAGACAACTTTCATTTGGTTGATTGATTGGTTGGTTTGTTCATTGGTTGGTGGGGATTTATCCTCACGTAATGATTGCGTAGCTTTCAGATAAGCGTTAGCTGCGCGAATAACGCGAGACTGAAATCCCGCCAACCAGTTTGAGTACCATAACTTGTTGGTGAGGATTTATCCTCACGTAATGATTGCGTAGCTTTCAGATAAGCGTTAGCTGCGCGAATAACACGAGACTGAAGTCCCGCCAACCGGTTTGAGCACCATAATTGGTTGGTGAGGATTTATCCTCACGTAATGATTGCGTAGCTGCAGGACGCCAGAGCCTAGGCTGCAATCTAAGGTCCTGACCTTCGTCACGATGATAACTTTCTTCAGGATGACAACTATCTTCATGATGACAATTCTGGCGTCAGAATGACGATTTTCGTCTTTGTGGCGCAGGCCGCAATCTTGTTGTTATGCAGTTCCTAATTCCAGCAACCATAAAAACAAAAAGCCCCGGCATTGCCAGGGCTTTTCAATATTAATACTGTAACTTAACGATTAACTAAGTTTTTCTGCCAATATGTTATTTACAACTTCAACGGCTTGGGTGCCATCAATCGTTAAATATTGACAGTTACCTGCAGTTGCTTCGGCTTTATAATAAGCCACAAGTGGTAATGTTTGCTCATGATAAACACCAAGACGTTTACGTACTGTCGATTCTTCATCATCAGGACGAATGGCTAAGTCTTCACCAGTAACATCATCTTTACCATCTGCTTTTGGCGGATTATAAACTAAATGATAAACACGGCCAGAACCAGGATGAACACGACGACCAGCCATGCGGTCAACAATCACTTCATCAGCAACATCAAATTCAATAACGCTATCAACAGATACGCCATTTTCTTTCATCGCATCGGCTTGTGGGATAGTGCGAGGGAAACCGTCAAGTAGGAAACCTGCTTTACAATC
This sequence comes from Colwelliaceae bacterium BS250, assembly GCA_040779355.1. Classification (GTDB taxonomy): domain Bacteria; phylum Pseudomonadota; class Gammaproteobacteria; order Enterobacterales; family Alteromonadaceae; genus Thalassotalea_A. The sequence continues at coordinate 98,384 of JBFONS010000002.1, forward strand.
ATCTTGAGTAATACGTTCTTTAACAAGGCCAATAATCAATTCATCTGATACAAGCTGACCTGCATCCATAACTTGTTTAGCTTGTTTACCTAGTTCAGTGCCAGCTTTGATAGCAGCTCGCAACATATCACCTGTTGAAATTTGTGGTATGCCAAACTTAGCCATTAAAAACTGAGCTTGAGTACCTTTACCAGCACCAGGAGCACCTAATAAAATAATGCGCATATAGAAAACCCTACAATGTCGTCGAAATACCTAGCGGTATTGTAATTATAAATATGAAAAACCATAGTACTTGCTGCTACAAATGCAAACAAGTGGTAAGACCCATTTGTTAAACTTTTTTTTCACAAAGTTACACTTTAATGAAACTAAGATGTAAATTATGTACTCAATATGCCTTAATTTACCTGAGCACACGAGTAGACATTAGTCGCATTGGTTACTGTTATACCAATTCCACTAATTAAGTGATCTACTTTTTCATGAGAAAAAAGGGATAAATACAAGGCATAAAACTTAGTAAGTAGTTATTCTACTTATAAATTTTATAACGCAGTAGTTATTCATTTTAACCATTAAAAATGAGCAGTTAATTAATGGACTTGGTATTAATAAATATAACTTTATAATAAACGTAAAAAAGGTGCATAAAAGCACCTTTTCATTAACTATTTAGAACCAGAATTACTTCGTTAAGCTCAACATAAGTTTGTTCATACGAGCAACAAACGTTGCTGGATCTTTTAAGCTACCGCGTTCAGCAAGTAATGCTTGGTCAAACAACACTTCAGCCCATTCGCCAAATCGAGTGTCATCAGCTTCGTCTGATACATGAGCAATTAAAGCGTGCTCAGCGTTAATTTCAAAAATAGGTTTAGTCTCAGGTACTGCTTGCCCTACTGACTCCATAAGTTTGATCATTTGTGAACTCATGTCGTGCTCATCAGTAACAATACACGCAGGAGATTCGGTTAAACGATGCGAAATACGTACATCTTTAACTTTATCACCTAAGCTTGTTTTTAAACGAGTCACGACTGAATCAAACTCTTGCTCAAGTTTTTCTTGCGCTTGTTTGGTTTCAGCGTCATCCATATCACCTAAATCTAAACCGCCACGAGTGACAGACTGTAGTTGTTTCTCGCCAAACTCAGTTAAATGACTCGTTAGCCACTCATCAATGCGGTCGCTAAGTAATAATACTTCGATACCTTTTTTACGGAATACTTCTAAATGCGGGCTATTTTTAGCGGCTTCATAGCTGTCTGCTACAACATAATAGACTTTATCTTGACCGTCTTTCATACGCTCAATGTAATCATTTAAAGACACGTTTTGCGTGGCACTGTCGTTATGCGTTGAAGCAAAACGTAATAACTTAGCAATGGTGGCTTTATTGGTATCATCTTCAGCAGGACCTTCTTTAAGGACTTGCCCAAATTCATCCCAAAAACCTTGGTATTTTTCGGCGTCTTTTTTACCTAATTTATCAAGCATGGTTAATACACGTTTAGTACAACCTTTACGCATTGTTTGCGTTACTTTGTTGTCTTGTAGTATTTCACGCGATACGTTTAACGGTAAATCGTTTGAATCAAGTAAGCCCTTAACAAAACGTAAGTACGTTGGCATGAACTGTTCAGCGTCATCCATAATAAATACCCGTTGCACGTATAATTTTAGGCCATGGGCGCGTTCACGGTTGTACATATCAAATGGTGCTTTGGCTGGGATATACAGTAATGAAGTATATTCAATGCTACCTTCAACCTTGTTATGTGCCCATAATAATGGCTCGGTATATTCATGCGAAACATGCTTATAAAATTCGTTGTACTCTTCATCGGTTACATCCGATTTTTCACGAGTCCATAATGCTTCAGCTTTGTTAACACTTTCCCAAATAGCTGGCACTGCAGGTACCGCTGGAATGACTTCATCATCGCTGCCTTTGCTCTCTGCTACTTCGGCAACTTCTGGTGTTAGCATTTCAACAGGGATAGAAATATGATCAGAGTACTTAGTGACAATCGACTTTAAGCGCCATTCATCAGCAAACTCTTTTTCGTCTTCTTTTAAGAATAAAATAATGTCGGTACCACGTGACGTTTTTTCAATGTTTTCAACACTGAAATCGCCTTCGCCTTTTGAAGACCACTCAACACCTTGGCTTGCGTCATCACCGGCTTTACGAGTACGAACTACTACGTTGTCAGCAACAATAAATGCCGAGTAAAAACCAACACCAAATTGACCAATTAATTGTGAGTCAGATGCTTGGTCACCAGATAAACGTGAGAAAAAGTCAGCAGTACCCGATTTAGCAATAGTACCTAAATGAGCAATAACATCATCACGAGACATACCAATACCATTATCAGAAATAGTAAGAGTGTTGTTTTCTACATTCGCTGATACACGAACACGTAGCTCGCCATCACCTTCAAAAAGAGCACCATCAGACAAGGCTTTAAAACGTAATTTATCCGCAGCATCAGCAGCGTTTGATACTAATTCACGTAGGAAAATTTCTTTGTTTGAATACAATGAATGGATCATCAATTGCATTAATTGCTTTACTTCAGTTTGAAAACCGTGAACTTCTTTATGGCCTGTATCAGACATAAAAATACATCTCCTAATAACTTATTTATTGCACCGTATATGGTGTATTTGTTTGTATGAATTAGATGTGGGGCTAACTCAATTTTTTTAAAGGGTAAAATAAAAATAATCTTTGCCATAAAATAGTGTTGCAACTTTGTAACACTGCAACAAAACTGTCATATTCAACAAATACTATGCGTACATCAACTTTGCTAATCGATTTCATCAAGCTAATACACTGTATTGATGAAAGTTGAATGGCTAGATATACAATAACTTAGGGATCGACATGACTCATGTTTCAAAAACTTTTATATTAAGTACACTTGCATCAGCGCTTATATTAGCGAGCAATAACGTAAATGCAGAAGATGATACTAGCACCTATGATGATCTATGGTCGTATGGCTCTTTATATGAAAGTAAAAACAGCAGTGGTATACAAAAAATAGCTTTTACTGGCCGTTTACAAGGCGACGCTGCTCATTTTGAAGCGGATGAAGGTAATGCAGAGGGTGAAACTGACGAGTTTGAAGATGCAAACTGGCGCCGTCTACGCATGGGTATAAAAACAAATATAACGAAAAAATTAGTATTTCATGTTGAAGCAGATTTAAACATTAATAATGATGCTGATGATACCTATAACCGTTTAACCGACGCTTACATCGCTTATACATTTAACCAACACCTTAAAATAAAAGCATTAAAACAAAGTGCAGGTTTTACCATGGACGGTACTACATCGTCAAAAAGCTTGCTTACCTTGCAGCGTAATAACTTAACCAATAATTTATGGTTCACCGATGAGTATTTCACGGGTATCTCTGCAAGTGGTGCAATCAATTCTAATTGGAGCTATAAAGCCGGTATCTATTCATCCAATGATGACCAAGAAATTGCGGTTGATGGCGCCAACGCTTTCTCATTAATGCACTTAAAATATAAGTTCGGCAAAAGCCGTATCGCTGATAAAGCCAGCATTTCATTAGATTATGTGCATAAAGATACCGATGATGAAGATGGTGATTTTCTTGACGGTGAGAATGAAAAAGATGGAGCACCCGATTACGAAAATATTGTGTCGTTGCACACGCAAATGCAAAAAGGTAAATTTGGTTTAAGTGCTGAGTACGCTTTTGGTCAAGGTTACAACGAGACAAGTGATATTTGGGGTGTTGTGGTAATGCCACACTTCAACTTCACTACAAAATTACAAGGCGTATTACGTTATACCTACATAGAAAGTGACCAAGCTAATGCAATTAAATTAGGCCGCTATGAAAAAGAAATTAGCTCTGAGAAAGGCGACGAATATCAGGAAATGTATGGTGGGGTAAACTACTTTTTCTACGGACATAAATTAAAATGGCAAACCGGTGTACAGTACACTGAAATGACCGACTCCACTGGTGCAGTTGCTGATTATAAAGGCTGGGGAGTAACAACTGGTTTTAGAATGAGCTGGTAATTTAATAAAGCTTGATCAAACAAAAAAAGACCTTTAGGTCTTTTTTTAATGATTAAACGATAACTTAAAAGCTTTTACGACCAGAAAAAGCATGCGACAAAGTATTACCATCAACAAACTCTAACTCACCACCAACAGGCACACCATGAGCAATACGTGATGGCGTAATACTATATTTGCGGGCAATATCAGCAATGTAATGCGCCGTAGCACCGCCTTCTACGGTAGGGTTTGTTGCTAAGATCATTTCATCAAAATCGCCAGTTGCGAGCAATTTATCAAGCTTATCTAAGCCGAGTTCATCAGGGCCTATACCGTCAATGGGTGATAGGTGCCCCATAAGCACAAAGTAGCGGCCGGTAAACTCACCAGTTTGCTCAATGGCGATAATATCGGCAGGCGATTCAACCACACATATAATGCGCTTTAATTGACGCTTAGGGCTTGCGCATATATCGCATAGCTCTAGTTCAGTAAAGGTGCGACAACCTTGACAGTAACCCACATCTTCCATGGCTTTATCTAACACAACCGCTAATTTATTGCCGCCAATACGATTACGCTCTAACAAATGAAACGCCATACGCTGCGCCGATTTAGGACCAACACCAGGAAGACAACGTAAGCTGTCGATAAGCTCCTGCACTAATGGGCTTAATTTCATAATTACTCTACTGCATTGATTAATAAACTAGGCAAAGCTTAACATAATATAAACTAGCAGACATAAAAAACGGGACGATAAATCGTCCCGTTTAAAAATATTTAGATAAGCGTTAAACGCTTAAATAGTAATACCAATTCCGATAATTATGTGGTCCACTTTTTAGTGAGGAAAAATGGATAAATACAAGGCATAAAATTTTATAAGTAGTTATTCTCGGCTTTAGCATCCTGCGTCGCTCTACCTTCTGCATCCGTGCAGTCGTACTTAAAGATTTTATAACGCCGTAGTTATTCATTTTAACCAGTAAAAATGAGCAGATTATTATTGGACTTGGTATATTTAACTTTGTTGCTTAACCATTTGGTTTATTTCACCAAAAATTGACTGGTTATTAGCATCAAACATTTCAATTTGTATTTGATCGCCAAACTGCATAAACGACGTGCTTGGTGCGCCATTTTCAATGGTTTCAATCATGCGAATTTCAGCAATACAGCTGTAACCAACGCCGCCATCAACAACAGGACGGCCAGGACCATCATTAAGCTTGTTCGATACTGTACCAGAGCCAATAACCGTACCCGCACATAATGGACGAGTTTTAGCGGCATGCGCAATAAGCTCACCAAAGTTGAAGGTCATATCAATACCTGCATCAGGCTTGCCAAACAATTCATTGTTATAACGAGATTGTAATGGCAACGCTAACTTACCGCCTTGCCATGCTGCGCCTAATTGCTCAGGAGTCACACAAACAGGGCTAAATGCACTTGAAGGTTTAGATTGGAAAAAACCAAAGCCTTTCGCTAATTCGCCAGGAATTAAGCCACGCAGTGATACATCGTTTACTATCATCACTAAACGTACGTACGATAATGCATCTTCACTTGATACGCCCATAGGTACATCATCAGTGATTATTGCCACTTCAGCTTCAAAATCGATACCAAAACCGTCACTTTGAGGCATTAGAATATCGTCTTTAGGGCCTAAAAAGCTGTCTGATCCACCTTGATACATTAATGGCTCTGTCCAAAACGTTGCTGGCATTTCAGCATTACGCGCTTTGCGAACTAACTCAACGTGGTTTACATAGGCACTGCCATCGGCCCATTGGTAAGCACGAGGTAATGGCGAGGCACAGGCACTTTGATCAAAATCAAGACCTGCAATATTACCCGCTTCAAGATCTTCATAAAGAGCATTAAGTGGCGCTTCAACAGCAGCCCAATTATCCAGTGCATCTTGCATAGTGCTCGCAATACTAGTTGCTGACACCATACGAGTTAAACTGCTATTTACTACGACAAGTGCGCCGTCACGGCCCAATTTTAAACTTGCTAATTTCATTCATCTGCTCCAATAAATTCTTCATCAAAGTGTAGCCATTACATGCTGCCTGATTAACGGCTTTTTTAGTTCAGGCTACACATTTTCAATTTCTATATCCTAAGATCACTAGCATTGGTTATTCAACCTGTTAACTAACTACATTAACAACCACAGCTTGTAAACTTGTTAATTTATTCACCTGAGCCAATAAATCCTTCATCGTTATGCAACCATGCGGCATGATTTGGGGCTTTTTTAGTTTTCGCCCACTCATCAAGCATAGCAGGTGCTACACGTTTTAATTCTGCTAACATGCCAGGTTTGTCGGTATTAGCAACAAGCTCTAATCGATGACCATTAGGATCAAAGAAATAAATTGATTCAAAAATGGTATGGTTAACCGGGCCTAATACTTCGATGCCCGCGGCTTGTAATTGGGTTTTCTTTTCAAGTAACTCATCCATAGATTCAACCTGAAAAGCAATATGCTGAACCCATTCAGGGGTATTAATATCACGGCCCATTTTTGGTGAATTAGGAATTTCAAAAAACGCCAGCACATTGCCCTGTCCGGCATCTAAAAATACATGCATGTATGGGTCAGGGGCTTTAGTTGACGGCACTTCATTTTCAGCAATCGCTAATAAAAATTCCATGCCAACAATATCGCGATAAAACTCTACGGTTTGCTTGGCATCATTACAACGATAAGCTACATGATGAATTCTTTGAATACTCATACCCTACCCCTTATTATTGGCCGATAACGCCACGTTCTAATTGATCACGTTCAATTGATTCAAATAACGCTTTAAAGTTACCTTCACCAAAACCGTCATCTCCTTTACGCTGGATAAATTCAAAAAATACCGGACCTAATAACGCATCAGAGAATATTTGCAGTAACAAACGTGGTTGTTCGCCGTCGGTTGTACCATCTAATAATATACCACGAGCTTGTAATTCATCAATTGGCTGACCGTGACCAGGTAAACGCCCATCAAGCATATCGTAATAACTTGATGGCGGCGCTTTCATAAACTTCAGGCCATTAGCTTTTAGATTATCCCAACACGCGACAATGTCATCACAAGCAAAAGCAATATGTTGAATGCCTTCACCGTTATACTTCATTAAGAACTCTTCAATTTGACCACCGCTACCGGCTTCTTCGTTTAATGGAATTTTAATTTTTCCATCAGGTGCAGTCATCGCTTTTGATAATAAACCTGTGTACTCGCCTTTAATATCAAAGTAACGAATTTCACGGAAGTTAAATAAGTTTTCGTAATAACCTGCCCAGTAATCCATACGGCCACGGTAAACGTTGTGAGTTAAGTGATCAAGGGTGTGAAAACCACAACCTTCAGGATGCTGATCTACGCCTTCAACCCAGTTAAAGTCGATGTCGTAAATACTCTTACCTTCTTCATATCTGTCGATAAGGTATAATGTTGCGCCGCCAATACCTTTAATAGCAGGTAAACGTAATTCCATAGGACCGGTTGCAATCTCTACCGGTTGAGCACCTTTTTCTAATGCGCTAGCATAAGCAAGTTGGGCGTCTTTAACACGAAAAGCCATACCACAAGCTGAAGGACCATGCTCTTGGCAGTAATAATCGGCGTGGCTGCCTTTTTCATAGTTAGTAATAAAGTTAATGTCACCTTGGCGCCATAATTCTACGGCTTTAGATTTATGCTTAGCAACTAGGGTAAAGCCCATAGTCGTAAACATAGTTTCTAAGATGCCTCTTTCTGGCGCGGTAAATTCAACAAATTCAAAACCATCTAAACCCATTGGGTTTTCAAATAAATCAGCCATCTTGCTCTCCTGAGAAAAGTTGCACATACAGCAACAATTTTATAATAAATAATTGCGTCGACAGTAAAGATTTTTACTAATATTTACAATTATATAGCATGATTGCTGGTACGCAGAAAAAGAGCTTTATCGCATAGTCTGGAATATTATCTTTACAAAAATAAATTCAGGTAAAATTACTGAATATAAATTCATCTCAGTTTACAATCTTAACCATTGATTTATATAGAATATATTTATATAAAAACAGGTTAAAAAAAATCTAACCACGCTTATTAGAAAATCAACAGAGTCCCCTACTGTAAACTTATAAATACAAATAGGAAATATCAACGTTAGACACCGCTTTGGTTGGCGGGACTTCAGTCTCGCGTAATGCCAAAGGCACAACTTATTTGATTACTGCGCAACCATTACGTGAGGATAAATCCCCACCAACCAAATATGCACGTTTTAATGAAGAGCTACTCACTGGTTGGCGAGACTTTAGTCTCGCGTAATGCCAAAGGCACAACTTATTTGATTGCTGCGCAACCATTACCTAAGGATAAATCCCCACCAACCAAATATGCCCGCTTAATGAAGAGCTACTCGCTGGTTGGCGGGACTTTAATCTGGTGTTACGGAAAACCTCACAAACAAAAACAGCGCGCTAACTTTCATTAGGGCGCTGTTTGCAAAGATTACTCTAAGTAAATTATTAGAAAGGATTTTATCCCAAATGATACCAATGTTATGTACAGGGATGATCTGTTATGTATCATAGCTTTTACGCATTCGTAGATAACATTCATAACTCTTTATAAGGTATCAGGAGTAATGTTTTGTCTCCTAGTCGTCCGCTAACAACTACATAATAACGTATTTAATGGCTAGAATTAACCAGCAGTTGGTGGCTCTTGTTCTCTATGATAGCGATGTATTATCCAAATATAATTTTCCATCATTGAACGTTCCGCTAAATTAATTAATACATCTTTCTTTTGTTCTAGGGTGTCGGTATTTAACAGCGCTTGGTGGGCTTGCTCGAATACCATTGATTGATTTCTATATTGCCAAAGCAATTCTTTTACAGCCATTTTACTCTGGTATATTTCCCACACACCAAGCCAAAATGGCAATAGCCCCATTAATAATACGGTGAAAGTTTTCGCATCTACATGAGCAAATAGAACAATATCGACTAATTGATATTTGAAAAATATTAACGCCAATGTAGCCAGCGCAGAAGCAAAAAATAAAACAGATTTTATTTTTTCTAATTTATGATGATGTGCTGATAATTTTTTGGTTTTATTTCGAAAGTATTGGAGTTGGTCTTCAAGCCAATGCTTACAAACAAACTCCATATTTTGTTTATCTGCTTGTGGTGATTTTGACACGCTATTTAAATGAAGACTTTTAAATATGTGCCCAAGCCAACTTGCACTAGAAAATTGGCTTACCCCTGACAAATCCATTAATTTAGCATTTTGTTGTTCACTGCTTCTGCCTATTAACGCTAAATAGAATTGTGTCCTTATGGTTTCAGCAAGAATTCGAGCACTTAAATGTCGAGTGAAATTTTTGTTTTTTGCTGAACGTTTAAAGAAAACCAAACCTAGAACAAAAAATGAAATATAACCGATTAATAGTAATTTGCTTGCCACTATCTTAGCGTAAACTAAAAATAATAAACCCATAATAGCCGCCATTAAACTAAATAGTTTAAATTGGCCATCGGATTTTTTTTGATGGCTTAAGGCAACCGCATCGGCTTTTAAAAACTCTTCATCTATTGCTTTTAAATTTTCTATATTGCTCTGCCTATGAACATAATCGTTCAACAAGCTGTATTGAGTATTAATCAAACCACTCTCATCTAATTGCTTACATTGTTTATTGTAAGCATCTAACTCATCTAAACTGTCAGAAATAAATGCAGGCATGGATGCATTAGTGACTAGTGAGTACGGGCCTTGCGAACCAGTTAAAAAACACGTACTAATAGAATTACCTTCTACTTGATGATTATTTTCGGTTTCGGCTGAAACTTTTAACCAATAAACAGAATTTATACCTCGTATTAATTGCGTTTTTTCTTCAATGAGTTTTATGTCACATGCTGCTATATCTGTTTCAACCTTCTTAGCTTTAAGGTAACTAAGTACAACGTCACCTGTCCCACCCTTAAAGCCAGTATTTTCTCCATCCCATACTGCAACCATCATATTTGATTGTTCTACAAGATATTTGCCAAGCGCATGGTACAATTTATTGCGCTCATTGCCTTGTTCTTGGGCCGCTTCTAAATCAATACCTTCAGTATTTACTGTTAGGCAAGTAACTAAAGGATCAGACTTTATGAGCAGGTATTCTGCCCATGACTCTTCGCTAAAGTCGGCTTTATACATTTCTTCAGGCATCGGCAGTACAATTTGCACTGGCAAATTACTACCTAAGGCAACTTTAGCTAAAATACGGTCAGCACCATCAGCCATTCCTGTAATGATACTTACAGGTGTATTAACTAAGTTAGCCTTAATATCATCTATGAAATTATTGATTTTTTTAGATAGTTGTTGTGATGTTTTACCGTTTAAATCTCGATGACCGGTTACGCCAATATAAAACGAATTTACTGACATTAGGAATACCTTGTTGCTTTAATTCTTATTAAATAGAATAATATTGGAATACACATCAAATTAACACCTATTACACAATATATTGTAATAAAATTAGGCTTTTTAATGTCAAACATCAGTACATTACGAAAACAAGCGTATCAATTTCTTGAAAGACATAATAACGACTCTGTACTCGCTAAATACTTTAATCTCTTTTTAATTGTACTGATCATAACGAATGTTCTCGCCGTAATTTTTGAATCAGATGTAAAAATAAGCAATCAGTATCATGCTGAATTTGCATTATTCGAAATTATCTCTATAGCTATTTTTACCGTCGAATATCTAATAAGGCTGTGGATTTGTATCGAATCATACGAATTAAAGGCACTACCCTCGTTAAAAGCACGGCTTAAATATATTGTATCGCCTGTGGCGATTATTGATTTAATTGCCATAGCACCATTTTTCATTTCTTTATTTATCTCTATCGACCTTCGTCAATTGCGATTACTACGAGTAATGAGGCTGTTAAAATTAACCCATTATTTTAAAGGTTTTACGTTATTTTTAACTGTGATAGCAAAAGAAATAAAAAGTATAACTGCCACTCTTATGGTTATGCTCTTTCTTATCGTTATTGCCGCGAGCATGATGTACACCCTTGAAAATGAAGCGCAACCTGAAGTATTCGGTAATATTCTACATTCTCTCTGGTGGTCTGTAGTAACAATGACAACTGTCGGTTATGGCGATGTTACGCCAGTAACAACATTAGGTAAGATAGTAGCAACTTTTATTATGCTTATAGGTGTTGCCATTGTTGCATTACCTGCGGGACTTTTAGCGGCAAGATTTGGTGAGGAACTGAGAGATCGCAAGCGTAAACTTAATGCCCATATAAAGCATGCTCTTGCCGATGGTGAAATTGATTCTATAGAATTAAAAGATCTTGAACATTTAGCTGATAGGTTAGAGCTTAGACCAGAAGATCTACATAGAGCTATTAAAATTTCAATGAAAGAGCAGAATAAAGGCGCTTGCCCGCATTGTGGCAGGTGATTAGTAGGCTTTATTCTTTAGACTTAAGTTTTCTAATTGATTCAACACTAATTTCTTTAGATGTTTAGTTAACATCAAAGTGAAGTTTTCTGGCTCGTAAAAGTTGTGAAATGCACCAGAGTAGCTTTCTTTGTCTGCAGTCATAAACCATTTCTGAATAAAGTCTTCAACCATTTCTTTTTGCTGCAAGCATGCCATAACCTGCTCTCTATTTTCTAAAGAAACTGTTACCTGCGATGTTTTTCTATAAATCAACATCTGTGGGAAACCAGACTCTTTATATCCAGATAAAGCATCTTCAAATTCATATTCAGAGCCTGAAGCATAGTAACTACCATCTTCTCTAGTAATAGTATTTGGTAGTTTTGACCCTAAACGAGACCAAAATATTCCCAGATAAATATCACAATCTTTAGCTGGAGCTATTTGCGCCTGAAAGGTATCTGACGCAAGAAGAGGTTCATCTTCCCAAAAGATTGGCACTATATTGACTCTATCAGCTAATTCATGATTAAGTTCATTTATGATCGTCCGCGCCAACTGCCTTTCGGCTATAACATCGCCAGGTGATGAAATAAATACCTTTAATTTCGGTACCTGGTTTTTACGTAATCTCCACTTTTCTAAACTTGCGGCAATTCGAGCTTTTAACAAAATAGGATTGAACGGCTTAAATACATAATCATCCGCGCCCAGTAAAATACAATTTACTACTTGGTCCATATCATCTAACGCTGAAAGTATGATCACAGGGATATTTCGTAAAGTATTATCACTTTTTAAAATGGTTAAAACTTCTAGACCACTCATTTCAGGCATAACCATATCGAGTAGTATTAAATCAAAACGTTGTTCTTTTAAAATGTCTAACGCGGCTTGCCCGCCGTTGACAGATGTTGGGCGATAGCCATTTCGAGTTAAACGGCGTGTTAATAACTCTCTATTTTCTGCATTGTCATCAACAACTAGAATATCACCACCTTCTCCTAAAGAATTAAAGTGGATATTATCGACAGTTGGTACTACAACTTCTACTTTCGTTTTATCTAAATCAGATTCATTAGAGATTTTTAATGCGGATAGTTCGGTAATCGTAACTTTATCAGATAAAATTTTTGTAAAATTTAAAGCCGCTAAATATATATGATCTAAATCAGCGACAAGTTCAGGTCTATCTTCTTCTTCGGCAAGCTCGGTAAGCATCTCACAGTAACCACTCACATGGTTAAGCTGCATCCTTAATTGGTACTCTACGTTTATAACATCAATATCTTCTATTTTAGTTTTACTTGCACCAAGAAGATCCTCAATTAAGGATAACAACTTGTTTCCCGATGCGTGTATACGTTCTAAATCAGCCTCAAATTCAGGCCATGGGGCATCTTCTAAGTCTTCAGCTAACATCTCGCTATAACCGAGTATATGACCAACAGGGGTTTTTAAGTCGTGACGAATATTCGCCAATATTTCTTTAAACTGATTCTTTGTAGAGTTCATATCAACGACTAATTTAAAAGGTTATTCATAATCATCAATAACCTTTTAAAGTCTATTGGTTTAGTATCATATTCATCACAGCCAGCAGCAAGCGCTTTCTCTCTATCTTCAGCCATTGCGTGAGCTGTCAGGGCAATGATAGGGATAGCTTTAGTTGCAGCATTAGCTTTCATATGTCCAGCCGCAGTCCAGCCATCCATTACAGGTAAACTCATGTCCAACAAGATAATGTCAGGATTTTCCGATACCGACATATCAACCCCTTGTTGACCATCAACAGCCATTACAACGTCAAAACCTTTTTTTATTAGGCGTCTAGAGAGCATGTCTCTATTCATTTCATTGTCTTCAACAAGTAATACTTTACTCACAAAACTCTCCATCACTTAAACTCTAGTCAAACTGACTATTAATTTGTTTTACTAACTCATCAATACTAACTTCATCTTTAGAAAATACATGCTTAACATTGCCTTGTAACATTTCTTTTTCTTCAACGGTTAAATCTTTCGCGGTTAATACAATAACAGGCACTTTACTACCCGCTTTAGTTGTTCTTAGTTTTTGTAAAAACTCAAAACCATCCATAACCGGCATCATGATATCGAGCAATATTAAATCATATGGATTACGATTAAATTCGTCTAAGGCTATTTGACCATTTTCTGCTTCACCGGTTTTCCAGCCGATTGACGTTAACGATTTTACGGCTATTTCTCTTGCATGGGTATCATCCTCTACAACTAACGCATTACCTCTTAACGCATACTTAGAAACAATTTCTTTTAACAGGCTACGATTAACCGGCTTACTTATATGATCGACTGCGCCACACGATGTTCCCATGGCTTTATCACCGATAATTGAAACCATAACGACAGGAATGTTTTTTGTTTCAGGTGTCGATTTTAATTCTTCAAGAACTTCCCAACCGTTCATTTCAGGCATCATAATATCGAGTGTTATCAATGATGGCTTCAGCTCTTTTGCTTTTCGAACACCATCAATGCCATTTTCTGCTGTTATAACGTTATAGCCCTCATTAGCTAAGTTTCGACATAAAAGTTCGCGCGCATGCGGGTCATCATCTATGGCCAAAATAGTTTTCACACCTGCACCTGGTTGTTCGACTTCTTTTATATTTGCTTTCACTTCTTCTAAAATCACGTTAACACTTTCTTCTTGTGGAATAACGTTTATCGGTAGTTCACATGTGAATATAGAGCCTTTTCCAACAATACTTTCAAGCGATACTGTGCCGCCCATTAATTGACAAAAATGTTTTACTAACGCTAAACCAAGCCCTGTTCCGCCATAATTTCTAGTGGTAGATTCATCTGCTTGGGAAAACTCTTTAAACACTTTATCTATTTTATCTTTAGCAATACCTATGCCGGTATCGCTTACTGAAATAGATGCCATATCAACACCATTTTTATTTAGGTAGGTTGTGTTAATCGTAATGTCACCATCGTGAGTAAATTTCGAAGCGTTAGATATTAAGTTAAATAATATTTGTTTTATTTTCGTCACATCAGCATGTAACACATCGAGTTTGTCATCTAACTCAATGGTTAAATTATTATTGTTTTGTTCGATTAATGTTTGAGCGGCAGAGCTAACGTCTTTAATAACATCCGATAAGCTAAAATCTTCTAAGAATAAATCCATTTTACCGGCTTCAATTTTAGATATGTCTAATACATCGTTAATCAATGACAATAAATGCTTACCGGCGGATCTTATTTTATTTAGATCATCCACCATAGCATCTAAACCATCGTCTTCAGCATCTTCCACTAACATTTCTGAATAACCGATAATAGCGTTCATTGGTGTTCTTAATTCGTGGCTCATATTTGCTAAGAAACCACTTTTAGCTTGATTTGCTTGTTCAGCTTTTTCTTTTGCTAGCTGTACTTCTTTTTCCAATTTTTTACGAGCCGTAATATCTCGTATGATCCCGATAAAGACAATTTCATTATCAATAAATACCTCTTCTACAGCTAACTCTATAGGGAATAATTCGCCATTATGCTTTTGGGCGATAACTTCGCGTAATTGACCAACTAAATTAGACTCACTATTTGGAATATATTTTTCTAAATAATAATCGTGTTCAAGGGCGACATCTTTAGGCATAAGTATTTTGATATTTTTACCAAGAATGTCTTTTGCTGTGTAGCCAAAGATGTTCTCTGCTGAAAAATTAAAGGTTTGCAGTGTTCCTACTTTATCGATAGTAACAATACCATCGGGACTCGACTGTATAATGGTTGAAACACGTTGTTCGCTATTGGCAATTTTTCTTTGAATTTGTTCTAACTCAATATTTTGTACTTCTAACTTTTTATTTTGTTGTTCTTGAACTGAAAGCGTACTATTGAGCGCTTGGGTTCGTTCTTTGACCCGTTCTTCAAGATCTTCTTTACGTTGTTCAAGCTCTATAAACGTTTTATTTAAGGACAAACGCATGTTTTCAAAGTGATTCGATAAATCACCTATTTCATCATTATTACAGCGTTCGATAGGATCATCTAAATTTCCTTTAGCAAGGTTGTTGGCCGACTTGCCTAGTTTTAACAATGGTTTGGTTAAAGAATTGGCTACATAATAGGAAACAATAATAGCAAAAGCGACAAGTAATAAAGAGAACACGAAAATTTGGCGGCGAAGCTCGAGAAAACTAGCATAAGCTTCAGATTCGTCTTTTTCGCTGAATATAACCCAATTTAGTCCATTCAGATTTAGCGGTTTATAGGCTGAAAAAACAGTTTGACTGCGGTAATCTTTAAATGTCTTTTTACCTATATTTCCATCTAAAGCGGCTCTCACAAATTGGTTATCCATTTTATGATGACCAATAGCACTGTTAAAGTTACGAATAGTATTTCTGACTGTACTTTCAACGCCATTTTTTTCTAATGCAGATAAATAATTTTCTTTATCTTCAATCAGTAATCTAGGTTGGCTTCTCATTGTTAAATCATCACCAACAAGATAACTTTCCCCCGTATCACCAAGACCAACCGTATCCCACTGATTGTGGTTAGTCATGATCTCATTAATTTGATTTACTGGCATTTGAAATATTAATACGCCAACTTTGTCATCACCATCATATATAGGCGATGCGATAAATGATGCGGGTTCATTATAAGATGGTAAGTAAGGTTTAAAATCAACAACTTGGATAAAATCACTGTTTGTCGCCTTTATTGTTTGTTTAAAAACTTTCCCTAAATTGCTATTACGATGTGGACCTTCGAGTAAATTAGTTGCGTAATCAATTTCTTTGAAAACACTATAAACAACACTTCCTGTTTTTGCATCAACGAGAAAAATATCATAAAAATCGAATTTTTCTAGGTAAGATTTAATAATCGGATGATAAGTTTTATGAGTGGCGGTATAGCTAGAAGAATCATCAGAAGCGTTAAGCAAGTGCTTTTCACCGGTTGGATGTGAATTGTTGGTTATATATAAATGTTGCAACAAACGACTGTTGCTATCTAATGGCAGTAAATCATCAATATTAGTCGTATCAATATTTTGTTTTTCAAGTTTAGGGGCGAATTCATGTAGATAGTATTCTTTAAGGCTTTTGTCTATTTTTTTATACTTTTCATTTTGATGCAAAACTTCACTTTCAATAGTTACAAATGACACGCTAAATTTTTTCATTGCTGAAATGATCATTTTATTTTCTGAAAATGTAACGACTTGATTATTAATTTGTTTGAAGTAATCTTCAATTTGTTGTGATTTAATTTCTCTTACTGCGGTAAGTTTGTCGAATGCTTGTTCTTTAATGATTTCACGCGCTTTCATATTAATCGAAATAGCACTGACAAGTATCACAACAATTGTAATTGTTACGATAACTAAAAGTAATTTAGTACGAATTTTAATACTATCAAACATCTATTAATCCTTTATTGTTCTAACAAACATTCAATAATGAGTTCAATTCCCACCATTAATTGGTTACCACTAATCGGCATCTAAGTCCGTATTCTCTTGCAGAGATATGGTTCTACGCATCGGTTTTTATGTATTTTCTGAGCATGAAAATACCAAACTATCAACGCAAAAAAAACTTAAATACTAAGTTTTGTATCATCTGAATAGACAAAAACATCAAACAATTAATCAATTAATCAATAATAAAAGTATTCTTATCATAGAGTTAATTATTTGATCTCAGTATAAAAACTGTAACACTTGATATGACATTTGTATAATTTATTTTATATATTATAGGCTGTTGCAAAGGGTTGTCTGTGCATATCCCCCAAACAAAAACAGCGCCCTAATTTACATTAGGGCGCTGTTTTTTAATAAGAAGTTTTTCTTAGAAAGGCATTTTCATCCCTGGAGGCATTTGCATGCCACCAGTTAAGGCGCCCATCTTGTCTTTACTTGTTTCTTCAACACGACGTACCGCATCGTTAAACGCTGCAGCAACAAGATCTTCAACCATCTCTTTGTCGTCTTCCATTAAGCTTTCATCAATTTCAATACGACGAACGTTGTGGTTACCTAGCATAGTTACTTTAACCATACCTGCACCAGCTTCGCCGATAACTTCCATTGCAGCGATCTCTTCTTGAGCCTTCGCCATTTTTGCTTGCATTTGTTGGGCCTGCTTCATCAGGTTACCCATGCCGCCTTTCATCATAATAATATCTCCAAAATCATTTGTCCCAACCTTAAATGCAAATGCACTAAAATTCAAGTTAAAGCAGTTATATTCGTTAATATAACTGCTTAAATCTTTACTACCTGCGGTTGTGGCAGTCGTATAAAGGGTTATACCAATTGACATAAATAGGTGATCTATTTTTTGCTGAGGAAAAATGGATAAATACAAGGCATGAAATTTTGTAAGTAGTTACTCTACTTTTAAATTTTATAACGCAGTAGTTATTCATTTTAACCAGCAAAAATGATCAGATATTTATGCCACTTGGTATTAGAGTGGTTCTACCGAGTTGTCTTCAACAAATGCGTCAAATTGAGATTGCAGATGTTGTACAAACTTATCATTGGCAATAATGTCTTTAGCATAAGCCAAGCGCTTGCTATTGATCATCATTTGAATATTAAACGGTGAATTAGTGGTGTTATCGACCACATCAATATTCACTTCACTGTGCTGATTTTTCAGCGCAGAATAGGCTTGAGTTATTTGCTCTAACGCCGCTGGTGAATTCAAGTGTTCGAATTTTTTATCTAAATGGATAACTAACTGACCGGCATTACTTTGCTCGCCCATATTGGCGTTCAAAGCGAGTTGTCTTACCCTACCGCCCAACCCCATAGCATCTATAGTATTCGCCCATACATCAATTTGATTGGCATCGCGAATGATTGCAGGGTCGATATCAGCTTCACTAAAACTGTTTAACGTTAAATGGCTCACATCGGGTAAGCTTGCTTGTGCTTGCTCGGCAGTAGTTTGCTCAGCTGATTTTTGCTCAGTGGTATTTTGCTCAGTGGTATTTGGCTCAGTTAGTTTTTGTGCGGCGCTATTTTGCTCAAACGCCTGGCTACTCGCTTGCGCATGAGTTGTTTGTGCAACCTTACTTACTGCACTATCACTAACCGTAGCTGCACTAACCTTAGCGGCACTAACTTTAGCATTACTAACATGACCAACACTTGCATCTGGCATAGTCGCCTGCATGCTAGGAACATTAACGGTTGCTTGGTTTACTTGTGCATTAGCAAGCTTTGCCAATGGTGAATTACTGTTATCATCTTTGGTTGCCGTGGTTGCCGGTTTACTGGCAACCTTAGCTACTGGCTTTTTTGCACTACCCTCCGAGAGTTTTTTACGACTCCTGAGCATATTACGTGTGGCCAGCATTTTATCTACGTCTGATTGCGGTTGTCCCGGCTGTTGTGCTGAAGCTGGAACTGGATCAGCCACTTGCTGTTGTACTTGCTCTACTTCAGGCTCTGCTGCTTGCTCTTGCTCTGGTGCCTGATCTAACACTGGCTCTGGTGCAGATGCTTGCTCTGGTGCTTGCTCTAACACTGGCTCTGGTGCAGATGCTTGCGGTGCACTAGTTTCAGCTTGAATAGGGCTTTCTACTTCGTTACTAGCGAATAAATCATCCACGTCTATACCATCAACATCACTTGTTGATGACTCTGTAGCAATAACATCACTTGGTGTTGCTGCTACCTGTGCTTTTGCTTGTTCAGCCAGTACTTCTAATTGCTGCTGCTCAGCATTTAACGCATCAACACCAATCAAGGGGTCAGAGTCGTTGATTTGGGAGCCAGAGTCACTCACAACGGTGGTTTCAACAGCAACGGGTGCTACACTTTCAGCTTTGATATTTTCGGCGACAACCTGGCTGACAGCCTTATTAACAGTGGCAACTTTGCTCACTGTATCGACTAGCTCAACATCATCAAAACTGGTATCAGCGGGCGCGGCAATTGCGGCAGCACTGACGGTATTTGCTAACGTTGCCGGTTTAAACGCTAACATGCGTAAAATAACCATATCAAAGCCGGCTTGTTCATCAAAACTATAAGCAAGATCTTTACGGCCATTAAGTACTATTTGATAATACAGCTGCACATCTTCTGGCGACATGGCACTGGCAAATTTGGTTAACAAGGTTGCTCTTTGTGCATCTACATCAACAGAATTTGGCACTAATTGCCATAATGCAACTTGATGTAATAACTGTAATAACTCAGCAAGTAAACGGTGATAACTTGGTGCATAACTGGCAATGTTTTTACTGAGTTCAAGCAAGCCTTTAGCATCTTGTTTAATCAGCGAAATTAAAATTTTAAAGACCCAGTTTTGATCGACTCCGCCCAACATCTGCTGCAAGTTAGCTATTTCAATATGACCTTGGCCTTGAGCAATTGCTTGGTCAGTTAAACTTAACGAATCGCGCATACTGCCACGGGCAGCTTTCGCTAATAACGTTAAAGCACCAGGCTCATGGGTAACTTCTTCAGCGGTAAGTATTTCGCTGAGTTTGTCTTCAATTTGTTGTGGCGTTAGTGCTTTTAAATGAAACTGCAAACAACGTGACAATACCGTTACCGGCAATTTTTGCGGATCGGTTGTTGCTAAGATAAATTTAACATGCGGAGGCGGCTCTTCTAGTGTTTTAAGTAAAGCATTAAAACTACTTTTGGAGAGCATATGCACTTCATCAATAAGGTAAACTTTAAAGCGACCTCGAGATGGAGCATATTGAACGTTATCGAGAATTTCACGGGTGTCGTCAACTTTAGTGCGCGAGGCGGCATCTATTTCGAGCAAATCAACAAAACGCCCGGCATCCACATCTTCACAAATATCACATTTACCGCAAGGGTTAGCCGTAATACCTTCTTGACAATTTAAGCTTTTGGCAAAAATTCGCGCGATAGTTGTTTTACCAACACCACGAGTACCGGTAAATAAATAAGCATGATGGAGACGCTCTTGCATTAGTGCATTGACTAATACCGTAACCACATGCTCTTGGCCCATTAACTGGGTGAAGTTTTTTGGACGCCATTTACGCGCGAGGACTTGGTAACTCATATTATCGTTTCATCACCTGGGGTGTGTTGTTGTTATTATTATATTAATTATTATGTGTTGCACTGTACAGAGCAATGTTAGTTGTTCATTAACCTTGCTCTGTACACATTAGTAATATTTTTCTATATCGCTATATCTAGTCGCCTAGGTATTCCATCATCGAATATACGTTTACACCAAGCGCTTCTAAACGTTGATGACCTTTTAAGTCAGGCAAACCAATGACAAAAGCTGACTCAGTAACGGTTGCGCCTAAGCTGCGAATAAGTTTTGTGGTGGCATCTATCGTACCGCCGGTGGCAAGTAAATCATCAACCATTAACACCACATCATCTTTGCTTAGCGCATCTAAATGAATTTCTAAGGTATCAGTGCCGTACTCTAAATTATATTCTTGCGCGGCAGTCGCTCTAGGTAATTTACCCGGTTTACGCACCGGGACAAAACCTATGCCTAAGGCAAGTGCTAATGGCGCACCAAATAAAAATCCGCGCGCTTCAGTGCCTACTATTTTAGTAATGCCTTTATGCTCGAATTGTTCTTTTAAGTCTTGAATACACAAAGCATACGCTTTTGGGTCTTCTAAAATACCGGTAATGTCGCGAAACATAATGCCTGCAATAGGGTAATCAGGTACATCATGGATCACAGTTTTTATATAGCTAATATCTTGTTCAGTCATTGAGATTAAAAATGTAAGTAATTTGATATCAGGATAATAGATATTGATCAGTTTTGATAGTAGAGAAAGGTTTAATAGCGATTAAAGCGACAAAAAAATTAGCAGATTAGGATGGATGAATAAATCGGTGTTATGAGGATCATGGCGATCCCCAAACACAGATAACAACAACATTAGCTAGCGGTTAAGCACAGGCCGATGTTTGCGTTAAAATATCTTCAACATTCGATAACAAATCATCTATCGAAAGCGGCTTGGATAAAATAATGTCAGCAATACACATTTCAGGTAATTGCTCGACCGTATTTAAATCTTGAGTGGTTAGAAAAATAATACCGGTTGGGGCTTGTTCGCCCATGGCATATAAATTCTTTAACAGTTGTGGTCCATTCATTAATGGCATTAGATGATCAACAATGCATAAATCAAACTGGCCAGCTTGAGCTTTGGCAAAACCATCTAATCCATTAACTGCTGTTGTCACCTGATAACCAGCTAGGCTAAGAGCTTGTTGAAATTGTGCTAATGCGGGTGCATTATCTTCAACTAGTAAAACTCGTTCAGACATTAAACTTCCTTTTCATTAAACAGCTAAAAGCATTACGCTTTTATTCAAAAGTAATCACAAATTATAAAGCTTGTGTATACCATCCCATTAGCATAGGTAATAACGGCATTGCGAACATCACAACAAGCCCAGCAAATAAATGGCGTTTAGAGGTACTTTCTTTAAATGTATTATCGTTCGACATATTATAACTTCTTCTAAATATAAATTCCGCGCGGATAATACATGATCAAAACAAAAGTTGATACAGATCAAAGTTTATTATTTTGTACTAAAATGGGGGGGTTAAGTTGGATAATATTTAGTATATTATCGTAAAGACCTACAGTGCCTTCTAATCCATTGATTTAAAGGCATAAAAAAAGCAGCCTAAGCTGCTTTTTTACTATTTTAAAATAAATGTATCAATAAAGTTAAATCATAAAAAAAATAAATATTTACACAATAAAATTGGCGTTTTGTACAATTAACCTTTAATTAACAATTAGGCAACAAATTGCTTACTTGCTTTCGCCACACTTACTTTCTTTAGATTTTTTGCCTTCACCACATTTGCCTTTAGCTTTGGCTTTACCTTCACCACATTTGCCTTCGCCGCATTTGCCTTTAGCTTTGGCTTTGCCTTCACCACATTTGCCTTCGCCGCATTTGCCTTTGGCTTTGCCTTCACCACATTTGCCTTCGCCTTTGGCTTTAGCTTTGCCTTCGCCACATTTGCCTTCGCCGCATTTGCCTTTAGCTTTTTCTTTACCTTCGCCACACTTGCTTTCTTCTTTGGCTTTTTCATCACCAAAATCGGCAGAGCTTACGACTTGTTGTGCTTCAAAAGGGTTGCTTTCTGCCTTAGCTGGAATACTCGCCATTAATCCTAATAACAGAGCACTCGCCGCTACAGTTAAAAAATATTGTTTAAATAGTTTCATAGTGTCTTCCTAATTATTTTATATGTGATTTTTAAAAAATCGTACCGTTAAACACGTGTCTAAGGTTATCAACTAAGACCATGCTTACTACCAAATAATTTCATTAGATCACAAAATTAGCAAGTTTTTAACAAAAACAATTTAGATTTAAGTCACTTAATGGCTAAATAAGGCATAAATAAAGACCCTAAATTGTTTTAAAATAACACTATTTGCAGTAATAATATTCTGCTGTCCGGTTAGCAGAATATAAAACACACAATATTTAACTAAACATAAATCAACATAATCACGAGCATCCCCATCAACATTGGCAATAAAACTGCACAATAATTACCAATGATACAAACGCCTAAGCTGACTAAATATCATTTATTTTCAAAAATCGTATATTTAACAAACGTACAACTTTACTGGCTTGTAGTCCAATACCAAACATAAAACCAGTAAATAAATTAATAATTTATTTTCGTTTTTATATTTGCAAATATGAAAACATCATCCTAACCTTAATTTCAGTTGGCAATCAGTATCTTCTTAAAGGAATGACTATTGGTAACTCTATTTGGTTAACACGGATGCTTTATATTGACCAGAGTAAAAAATATACATTTAACCTATTGATGGGTTAATTAGTAAAACTTTTACTTAAACAAATTCAGGTAACAAGGACAACACCATGAACAGTTTAAAAACATTTACATTTTGTAAAAAACAGCCCTCTAGCACGCGTAATTTAGCCGTGCTCAATAACAAGTTTATTCTTATACCTTATCCTAAAGTTAATATATCTCGCATTTCTCGATACCAAATAAACAAAATTAATTTAGTCATTTAAAAATCAACTACTTGGCCATTCATAAATCTTCTGTAAAGGTAAGGTATTGGCTAATTGTATGTAATTTTCAATAAATGTTAATGGATTAACATTAATGCAAGGAAGCACTCCAATGGATTGGAGCTGAAAAGGAAGCAAGGAAGAACGTCGGCCAGGATGGCTTAGGGGAACACAGTAACAATATATTCAGTAATGTTACTGGTTATACCAATTTGACTAATTAAGTGATCTACTTTTTCATGAGGAAAAAGGGATAAATACAAGCCATAAAATTTAGTAAGTAGTTATTCTACTTATAAATTTTATAACGCAGTAGTTATTCATTTTAACCATTAAAAATGAGCATCTAATTAATCAACTTGGTATTAGGCCACACAACAATAACGTCGTGGTCTATTCAAGGATGATGAAGTAATGGGCGTGAAGGAAGCATGCTCAAAGGGAGGAAAAAGAGGAGTATTCTACATTATGGCGTATTGTTGGTTTGTGACATGGAGTTGCAGCTAACAACCACAAGATAATGTAGTCCTCTTTCGAATCTTACATATTTTACGGTAAACATATTCTCAGGTGCTGAATTACTTAGCACAACAAGATAAAGGTATAACGCGAGACTAAAGCCCCGCCAACAGGGTTGGTGAGGATTTATCCTCACGTTAAAATCTGATATTAAAAAGTACAAATAATCTTAGTTATGGATTTGAATTTACAGAGCAGCTCAGCATGTAACGGATCATATTCCTCAGCTTGGTGTTAAATCTGAGTAATCATCTAAAGTCACTGTTAGCGGGTAGCCCGAAAGAGTGTTTCAAAATAACTGAAGAAGACAAAAAATGGTTAAATATGCCTTCAGCTGGTAAGGAAATACTTTAGTGTACATACCTGATAAGGGAGATATTGTGACATTAAACTTCGACTCGAGTGCTGGTCGAGAGATAATGAAACGACGACCAGCATTTGTGATCTCAAGAAAGGTGTTTAATGACCACACCGGCTTTGCTGTAGTAGCACCTATTACCAGTACCAATCGAAATATGAAGTTGGAAGTAGTTTTACCGGAATTAATGTCAACCAAAGGTTCAGTACTAATCCATCAAGTAAAGTCATTAGGTTTTTCTGAACAAGACATGACATTCGTTGAAAGTGCACCTCAAGCAATAACCGACGAAATAACTAAATTGTTGAAAGTCATTATTTCATAAGTCAGTTAAATCAGCCTCTACCAAATTGGTACGTATTAGCATAGCCGGTTCGACTATTATCTCAAAGCCATGGATTTATAAGCTCTAACTTCATGTGTTTAAAGTCTTTAATATTCCGTGTTACCAACGTCATTCCATGTACCTTAGCTGTAGCACCAATCATGGCATCTCGTTCAGACTTAGGATCGGGTACGTGCAATTTGGCACATTGCAGTGCAACACTTGTATCCAAAGGTAAAATTCTCTCTGAAAATGCTTTTAACACATGAAAATCTAACCAAGTTCGTAACTTAGCAGCTTGCTGAGGGTCTTTACGTTCTTTTTGCAATATCCCCATTTCAATTTCTAGAATGGTTATCGAAGATATGAATAATGAGCCAACAGATTGCTGCTTAGCCCATTTAATTACATTTTTATCCGCTTTATTCGTGGTCGCTTTTCTCAATTCAGAAATCACATTAGTATCGAGCAAAAACATTAATCAAAGTCCATTGCTTTAATAGACGATGCATTTAATTTAGGCGCATCAAACTCAGCCAGATCACTATCTGGCATACCTAATAAATCTATTATGTTTTCACTACTATTGGTTAATTCTTGATATTTTTCGATTGAAATTAATACGTGAGAAACTTTACCACGTTCAGTTATTTGAACCGGCGAACTAAGGGCTGCCCGTTTTACGGCAGTAGGATCTTGGTTGAACACCCTGCTAGATACTGTCTGAATCGTCATATAATCCCCCAAAAAACTCAATGTAGTTACAATACTACATTGCAATATAGAAATCAATTTCCATTGATTGCCTCTTTGGCCAATTATGGCCTAAAGCGTGACTAAAAACGTTCAAGGTTTCTGTTTGAGGCTTCCCCATAACGCGAGACTAAAGTCCCGCCAACCATCTAATGAACCACCGATAGTGAACCGCTCTAATGGTTGGTGAGGATTTATCCTCACGTTATAGTGACAACGTCACTACTCGCCTTACTGATCTTTCGCCAACCCGCGATAACGCGAGACTAAAGTCCCGCCAACCTGCTAATGAATTGCCGATAGTGAACCGCTCTAATGGTTGGTGAGGATTTATCCTCACGTTATAGTGACAAGGTCACTACTCGCCTTACTGATCTTTCGCCACCCTACGATAACGCGAGACTAAAGTCCCGCCAACCTGCTAATGAACTGCCGATAGTGAACCGCTCTAATGGTTGGTGAGGATTTATCCTCACGTTATCGTTACGCAGTAGATGCGTAGCAAATAGCTGTAAACAACCCAAAAAAAATCCCGGCAACGCCAGGATTTTAAAACTACATATTGAGACCCAGCAATTAAAGTGTTTTTAAATACGCTTTAAACTCTTCACCTAACTCAGGGTGGCGCATGGCATATTCAACGTTCGCTTTCATGTAACCTAATTTTGAACCACAATCTAACGATCGACCTGTCATATTAAATGCGGCAACATCCTCAGTTTTAATGAGAGTTGCAATGGCATCGGTTAATTGAATTTCATCACCAGCACCCGGTGGCGTAAATTCTAACAAATCCCATATTTTATTGGTTAACACATAACGACCAACAACGGCTAAATTAGATGGCGCCTCGTCCATAGGAGGTTTTTCAACAATAGCAGTCATCTTTTTTGACTCACCAGGAGCGACATCTTCGCCGCCGCAATCAACTACACCATAACTGCTGACTAAATCCATAGGCACAGGTTCAACCATAATTTGGCTGGTACCGGTTTCATCAAAACGGTGCATCATTGCCGCTAAATTTTCAGTTTTTAGATTCGAGGCTACATCATCAATTAATACATCAGGAAGTACAACCACAAATGGTTCATCACCTACAATAGGTCTTGCTTTTAATACCGCATGACCAAGACCTTTGGCTTCACCTTGGCGCACATGCATTATAGTAATGCCTCTAGGACAAATCGCTTGTACTTCTTCAAGCAAAGAACGTTTTACACGTTTTTCTAAGGTTGTTTCTAACTCGAATGATTTATCAAAATGGTTTTCAATAGCATTTTTAGATGAATGTGTTACTAACACTATTTCGGTAATGCCCGCGGCAATGCATTCATTAACTATGTATTGAATAAGAGGTTTATCGACAATAGGTAACATTTCTTTGGGAATAGCTTTAGTCGCAGGTAACATACGAGTACCTAAACCTGCTACAGGGATCACAGCTTTTGTAATTGATGATTTAACTAATGAAGGCAAAACAACATTCCTTATGGTTTTATTTTTAATGAAATCCTTGAAATATATACCGGTTAAATAACACATCAAAATAACGACAGTTGTTATCTAACGTAGCTAACTATACTTCGTCATAGCTGCAGTATAAGCGATTAAAACCCATAATATAAGTTTAACTATCAAAATTTTAACTGATATAAATTCACTCATGGTAGACCCTTTACCCTAGAATGAGTAGAGCAGATAAGCAGTGATCATTATTTTATTAATTTAGTTCCTACGGCATTACGCAAGACTAAAGTCCCGCCAACCATGATGCTATGGCTAGTGAGCTTCAGGTTTGGTTGGTGAGGTTCAGGGTTTGGTTGGTGAGGTTCAGGGTTTGGTTGGTGAGGTTTTAACCTCACGTTATAGTTACCAAGTAACTAATGCTTAAAGTCACTTTCAGCTTAGTGCCTAAGGCATTAAGCGAGACTAAAGTCCCGCCAACCATTATGGTATGGCTAGTCAGCTTTAGGTTTGGCTACTGAGCTTCAGTTTTTGGTTGGTGAGGTTTTAACCTCACGTTATAGTTACCAAGTAACTAAAGCTTAAAGTAACTAATGTTTAAAATACCCCCGGTTTTATGAGCAAGCAAATTATAGATTATTGCTAAAGCTTAATTGCTAACAGGTCAGTTTTAGCCAGGTGCATAATACTTTCAGCAGTATTACCAATAAATTTTTGCTCTACCCCTGTACGTCCCACAGTGCCAACAACCACTAAACTTGCTTTACAATCGGCAGCAACACTGGTGATAACCTTACTTACTTCACCGGCTTTTATATGGATATTTTGGTGATCAATACCGTAATTAGTCGCTAATAAACTAATATCGTCGGCAAAATTATCATTATTAATTTGCTCCAATTCTTTTTTATTCATCAAACCAATGGTTTTTAATACCGGAGAGTAAGGTATGGCATAACAAATATGTAATTCAGCATTAATGTGCTTCGCTAAAATACTGGCATGTTCAAGCACCTTTTGATTGAGGCGTTTCTTTTCTGGCAATAGAGTATCTAAATCGATGGTTGCTAAAACATTACGCGCGTTATGCCATTTATGATCAGCGGCAATTAATACCGGTGCCTGGCACTCTCTTAATAAATGCCAATCGGTTGGTGTGTAAAGTAATGCTTCACTGCGGTGCCCCGTTTTTACCACCATAAAAGGTTTATGTTCATCCACATAACGGTTTACCCAAAAATGGATATCTTTTTCCCAAATGGTCTCGAATTCATATTCAATAACCCCCTGTAAGGTATTTACCAGCTTATGGGCACTGAGCTCATGTAAACTACCAATAATATTACTTTTAATCACATCGGTTTTATCAAAGCCACGCAAAACCTCATAACAAAAATTTACAATATGTAAGTTACATTTATAGGCTTTAGCAAGCTCTGCTGCTTGTAAAATTGCCGTATAGTTTTGGTCTTCACTGTCTGAAATAACTAAGATTGAATTTTTCATAAATAATTTCACTAATCTGCTTATATTAATTTGTTTATATTAAAATCAGGTTACGGTTTAAGTGCTAATACATCTGTTTTTAAGCAACTCAAAATATTTTCAGCGGTATTACCGACAAGTTTTTGGCGAATTCCTTTACGGCCAACAGTGCCAATAATAACAATACCTGTATGATATTTGGCTGCACTCGATGGGATCACCAGCTCGGGTTTACCGGCATGAATATGGAAATTACCTAGCGGTATTTGATATTGCGCGGCAAGTTGGCTAATGGTTTGTTTATGTTCATTTTCGGCTTGTTGCTCAACCTCATCTTTATACTGCACACCAAAGTCGCGTAATAAATTTGAAAACGCCGGTACAAAGCACACATGAACATTAACCTTTAAGTTAGTCGCCATCTCAGTGGCTGTTGCTAATATTTTATGATTAAGCTGTTGTTTTTCTTCATGCTGGGTTTGCAAATCAATACACGCTAAAATATCAGGCGTTTTATTCCACTTATCTTGTGCGACAATAAATACAGGCGCAGAACATTCGCGCAGTAGATGCCAATCGGTAGGTGTATAAAACATAGTTTCACTACGATGACCTTTTTTTACAACCATAGCGGTTGGTGTATTGGCAACATACTCATTAACCCAAGTATGGATATGTTTTTCCCAAACGATATCGTAGCTATGTTCATTGTTATCACTTAACTCGGCGATTTGATCGTTCGCTTTTTCTTCCATACGAGCCATTAAGCTTTCTTTAAATGCAGCGCCTTTACTGCCTAAGCCGCGTAAATCTTCATGATAAAAGTAAACGATATGAAGAGTGTTTTGCGTTGCTCTGGCCAGTTTAAGTGCTTGCTTAATTGCCACACTTTGCTCAAAACTTGGATCTGCGATAACTAAAATCTTTGCCATCATTCATTCTCCATCATATTACTGTTAATAATTAGTTAACTTACTTAAAGCATATAACTAATTTAATAAAATGCTTTGATTTGAATCATAAAATTTATATTTTGATCACAGACTTAGTCTTAATATCCTTGCCTTAGGCAATTACGTGAGGTTTCAATCTCACCTAATTAAGCTAACAGGCAGACAAAATTAATCTCTATAAACGTAATCGTCATCCTCGCTTACCCGTCATCCTCGCTTACCCGTCATCCTCGCTTACCCGTCATCCTCGCGGTAACCGTCATCCCCGCGGTAACTGTCATCCCCGCGGTAACCGTCATCCCCGCGCATGCGGGGATCCATTAGTTTTTGTCTATAATTAAATCTCAATAATTTTGAAAAGGAATTCAAAATGAAATTACCCTGCGTATATATCATGAGTAACAAACGAAATGGCACACTATATATTGGCGTGACTAGTAATTTACAAAATAGAGTTGCTCAGCACAAAGCTAAGTTAATGAAAGGTTTTACTGAAAAATATGATCTAAATGTTCTTGTTTATTATGAAGTCCACTCATCAATGGAAGAAGCGATTAACAAAGAAAAGCAAATGAAAAAATGGCTTAGACAGTGGAAAATAAATACCATAGAGCAACAAAACCCGATGTGGTTGGATTTGTATAATAATATTTTGTGATTGCCACAGCGTCTTTCCTGCGAAGGCTCTAGCTCTATCGTATTTCCTGCGAAGGCAGGAATTATAACAACACCGTCTTTCCTGCGTAGGCAGGAATTATAACAACACCGTCTTTCCTGCGAAGGCAGGAATCCATTTTGCTTTAAAAGCTGGTTCCCCGCCTGCGCGAGGATGACGGTTGCCGCGAAAGTCACTGTTGCAGCAAAGTCGACAATTATCACCACACCGTCTTTCCTGCGTAGGCAGGAATCCATCTTGTTTTAAAAGCTGGTTCCCCGCCTGCGCGAGGATGACGGTTGCCAAGAGGATGACGGTTGCCAAGAGGATGACGACTCTGTAAGAGTAAAATACTTAGAATAGACGTACGTAAATAGCTGACATTAACTTTAAGCTTTCAATAACTCTAATATCTCCTGTGTTTTACTTTCCATAAGTCTGATATCGGCTTTAGACTCTACATTAAGACGCACCAGAGGCTCGGTATTGGATGAACGCAGGTTGAATCGCCATTGGCCTTCATCGTTATTAAACTCCATACTGATCCCATCAGTTTCATCAACAATTAATGTTGTGCTCAAGTAGTGCGCTTTAATGTTTGCTATGGCACTTATCGGTTGATCAATCACTAAATTAATTTCGCCCGAAGATGGATAGTTGTTGATCATGTCATCGACCAGTGTTGATAATGGCTTACCCGTATTAGACAGCAATTGCACAACGAGTAACCATGGGATCATGCCGGAGTCACAATATGAAAAGTCACGAAAGTAATGATGAGCACTCATTTCACCACCATAAATAGCATTTTCACTGCGCATTAATTCTTTAATATACACATGCCCCGCTTGACTCATAACCGCAGTGCCCTGCTCTTGTTGCACAATATCTTGGGTATTCCATATTAAACGAGGATCATGAATTATTTTTTCTTTTAAAGCATAAGATCCTGAAACAAGTTCAGGATGACGACTGGTGTTTGAAACAAGTTCAGGATGACGACCGGACTTTGAAACAAGTTCAGGATGACGGTTGTGCTTGGAATCGAGTTCAGCTTCACTGTTTGGTTTTGGTTTAAGCTCAGAATTATCACTGCGTGTTTGTTGTAAAAATGCTTGTGCTAATAAACCAACAATATAATAACCCTCGATAAAACGGCCATTTTCATCAAACAGGAAACATCGGTCAAAGTCGCCATCCCAGGCAATACCAATATCCGCATCATTATCAATAACCGCTTGCTGTGTCTCATGCCTACATTCGGTTAATAAAGGGTTAGGAATACCATTAGGAAAGTTGCCATCAGGTTGATGATTTAACTTTATCACCTGTAAATGCACATCTTGTTTTATTAGCGCTTGCTCAATAGCGTCAAATGCAGGGCCAGCGACACCATTGCCGGCGTTAACAACAATTTTAAACCTATTTAACTTTTGAGCATCAATAAAAGTTAGCATTTTAGTTGCGTATTGTTGTTTTAAATCTAAGGTTTTATATCGTCCTAATGAGGGATCAATCGCCGTGTTGATATACTGCACAGCCGGATCATTTAATAACTGTTCACTTAACAATTTAATTTGATTAAGTTCACCAGTCTTTACTGACAGTGGCTCACTACCCTTCTTAACAAACTTAAGACCGTTAAAATTTAGCGGATTATGCGATGCTGTAACTTCAACACCACCATCAATAGATAAATAGCTTGTAGCGAAATATATTTCTTCAGTACCGGTTAAGCCCAAATCAATAACATTAACCGCTTCATCAATTAATCCTTTAATAAAAGCGTGTTTTAAGGCGATTGATGTAAGGCGACAATCGCCGCCAATCACAATATCTTTAGGGGTAAGTATTTGCGCAAACGCGCGAGCAATAACATAGACAATATCTTCATTGAGCTCATCACCAAGTTTGCCTCTAATATCATAAGCTTTAAAACAGCTTAAGCTTTTCATATGAAACAAACCTTATATTTAAGAACGTCCATATCTATCTTCAAAACGTACAATGTCGTCTTCACCTAAATAACTGCCGGTTTGTACTTCGATAAGCTCCAAAGCAATAACGCCAGGATTCTCTAATGCATGTAATGTACCGGCGGGGATATAGGTTGATTCGTTTTCACTGAGTAAAAAGGTATTTTCACCATTGGTTACTTTGGCGGTACCAGACACCACTATCCAATGCTCCGCTCGATGATTATGCATTTGCATCGACAATTTTTCCCCTGGCAGTACTGTTATACGCTTAACCTGATCCCTAGGACCCGCATCAATACAATCATAATTACCCCAAGGTCGAAACACTTGCCTATGGTGCTCAGCTTCACTGCGCTGCTCTGTAACCAATTGCTTAACAATATTTTTTACATCTTGCACCTTATCTTTGGCCGCCACTAACACCGAATCTTTAGTTTGAATAACAATGGTATTATGCAACCCTACGGTCGCAACTAAACGGTTTTCGGCCATAACAAAGTTATCAGTAGAATCAAAAGCCATGACATCGCCCATATGCACATTCATATTGGCATCTTTTTGTTTTAGCTCCCATATTGCTGAAAAACTGCCTATATCGCTCCAACCTGCATTCAATGGCACCACCACAGCGTTATTGGTGTTTTCCATTACCGCATAATCAATGGACTCTGACGGACACGCAGCAAACTCAGCTTCAGGTACCCGTAAAAAATCTAAATCTTGCTCGGCAATAGCTAATGCGGCTTGGCAATATTGATAAATATCTGGCCTGAACTGTTTAAGCTCCTCTAAATAACAACTTGCTTTAAACATGAACATGCCACTGTTCCATAAAAAGTCGCCCGATTGCACATATTGCTCAGCCAAACTTGCATTAGGCTTTTCAACAAATTCATCAACTTGGTAAGCATAATTACCGCCCGCAATGGCCACCGCACTACTATCTAGTTTTTTAATATAACCATAGCCAGTTTCCGCTTTACTCGGCACAATACCAAACGTTACTAACTTGCCAGACTCCGCCAACTCAATAGACGATTCAATCACATCAGAAAGCACCTTTTCATCCGTTATTTCATGGTCAGCTGGCAGTACCAATAAAATAGGGTCTTGGTTGTTTTTAACAGCCAACAATGCAGCAAGAGCAACAGCGGGCGCAGTATTTCGCCCTACTGGCTCTAAAATAATAGGGCCTAATTGTTCTATCGCCATTAACTGCTCAGCCACAATAAACCGATGTGCTTCGCCACATATCGTAATAGGCGCAGCACAAGACAAATTATTTAATCGAGTAATGGTATTTTGTAATAGAGAATTATCCGAGGTGATTTTCAAGAACTGTTTGGGATATAACTGCCTGGATAAAGGCCATAATCTAGTGCCATTTCCGCCAGCGAGTATTACAGGTTGGATCATGAGAAAACTCAAATTATTGTTAATATTTGTATTATAGGTGATCTTATTTAGTTAGCTACATATCCTTGTATTCTCAATGTATTGAGTACGTTCAGATTACGATTAGTGGTGCAGATTACGGTTGGTGAGGTTTAACCGCACGCAATTGCCGCCGGCAACTTTATAAACGCGAATCACTCGCAACGATAAACTATAACGTCACCTTCTTAGCAGTTAACTCAACTTCTTGGCGTTTGATCATATCTACAATATATTGCAATGCCGGTGACACAACACCATCCTTCGGTAAAAAGTAAGTATGGCCTTTAAAGTCAAATTTGTTATTGAATGAATCGCAGTTAATGGCATAAACATTATCAGGAGTTTTTGCCATGCGCTCTGGGCCTGTATGGCCAAGTCTGCGGCTAAACACTCTATTTATAACGTTAGATATTTTACTGGCGGTCATGGCTATATCATCGTTCGCATAAAAACAGTGCACGCGCTGTGAGGCCATACTTATGCTGTGGCCTTCTTCATGCTGCTCTAATGCTTCATTAGGAATATCAGCAGCAAGCATAAAGGTGTTGGTAAACAAATACGGTATTTGGCCATTGCCTACATGTTTACGCCAATGCGATAAGCTTTTCATTAATACTCTATTGCCCATTGAATGCGCTAACACATGCATGCGTTTCAAACATGCCCCCTGCCCCAAATCAACGCACTCTTGTTGCCAAGCGAGTAACTTAGATAGGGTTCGACTTAAATAGCGTCCGCTCGCCTCTGCCGCATCTTGGTCATCCCAATAATCCTTTACCACACCAATGTCATCATCGCATGGCCAAATAATAGGGATAATTAACACATTGCTATTTTGTTGGTCAAATTCAGTTTGTAATAACGTTGCATTAGCGAGTACTTCACACGGCTGATTATTAAAGCCATGAATATAAAATAATACATCGCTGCATGCATGTTGTTTTATTGTTTGCATAAAAGGTTTACTAAAAATTTCAGTAAAGGTAATCGAAGACGTTTTGGCTGAGCTACAACCGAGATCAGTTTCACAATATAACAAGCTATTCGACAGCTCATTACCCGGTTTAAAAGTCAATTTACCATTTGTTTCATTGACCATTTTGTTGGTAATAAATAACATGCTATATCCCTATAAATTAATTCCTTGCACCTAACAAACGTTAGTCGATGATAAGTATTTAGCAATACATATAAACTGTTCGGCACTTATTTTTCTGATATTGGTTGGCAGAACTTTAGTCTCGCTGATTGGCGGAACTTCAACAACCCTGGTTGGCGGGACTTTAGTCTCGCGTTATGGCGAATGCCACAACCCCTTTAGTTACGTTGTAACTATAACGTGAGGTTAAAACCTCACCAACCAATACCAAATGGTTGATGGTATTCATCCCCCCTGGTTGGCGGGTCTTCCCCCCCCTGGTTGGCGGGACTTTAGTCTCGCGTTATGGCGAAAGCCACAAACCCTTTAGTTACGTTGTAACTATAACGTAAGGTTGAAACCTCACCAACCAATACCAAACCAGTTGATGGACTTCAACAACCCTGGTTGGCGGGACTTCAACCCTGGTCGGCGAAACTTCAATCGCCCTGGTTGGCGGGACTTTAGTCTCGCGTTATGGCGAAAGCCACAAACCCTTTAGTTACGTTGTGACTATAACGTGAGGTTGAAACCTCACCAACCAATAGCCAAAACTCAATGCCTAATATCTAAACCTCACCAACCAATACCAAACGGTTGATGGTCTTCACCCCCCGGTTGGCGGGACTTCTACAACCCTGGTTGGCGGGACTTTAGTCTCGCGTTATGGCGAAAGCCACAAACCCTTTAGTTACGTTGTAACTATAACGTGAGGTTGAAACCTCACCAACCAACCAACCAACCAACCAACCAACCAACCAACCAACCAACCAACCAACCTCACCAACCAATACCAAACCGGTTGGCGAGACTTCACCCCCCTAGTTGGCGGGACTTTAGTCTCGCGTTATGGCCAACGGCAAAACGGCCCACTTAATTCAATAAATTAAATCCCTAAAAACAAAAAAGCCGCACAAAGTGCGGCTTTAAAAACAGTGCTACTTTAACAATAAATTGTTAATTAACCAGCAGTAGTACCACCAGTACCACCAGTAGGACTTACTTCTTTACCATCTTCAATAGCTTGGTCAATTTCACCTAAATTAGCGCCATCATTAGCCGCGTCCTCAAGTTCAGTGGCTACATCAGCAGGAATAGTAACTGCATCACTATTTACTAACGCAACCGTTTCAGCAAGTAATGCTGCTTGTGTGTCTAACCATGCTTGGTCAGACTCAGTCGTGTCTGAATTAACTAAAGTGCTAGCAGTTTCAACAACCGCATCAACAGATGCAGCAATAGACTCACCAGAGCTTGTTGCTATTGCAGAGTTAATCATAGCAAAGCCAGCTTCTGCAGAAGTCGCAGCAGCTAATTCTGTTGAATCATTTGGGTTAGGCAAAGTTAATTCAAATACATTGGTACCTGCAGTAACATCAACACCAAACATAACTGCAACAGTGGTACTTACTGATTCTTGTATATTAGAAAAACCATCAACAGTAACGGCAGCAGGGTCAAAATTTTCATCTGAAATAACTGTTTCAATAAATACTTCAGTCGCTACTGAAGTAATCGCATTTACTTGCGCAGTTTGAGGAATGCTTAATTCGTCAACGAATATTAAGTTAGACAATTCAACGCCGGTAAGCAGATTTGCTGGCACAGTACCACCAAAGCCTATAAGTACGCCCGCTGCGTCTACGCCACAATCTAACGCATCACAAATCATTGTTGTGTCGCCGTTAGCTGTTACTCTAACAACGTAAATACCAAAATCTTCAGTAGGTGCTTCTAAGTTGTAGTTACCTTCAGAGTCAGTCGTTGTTGAGAATGCTGAATTTGTTAAATCACTGTGATGATAAAAATTAACATCTGCACCGATTAAAAGACCTTTTAACGCACTACCACTAACAACAGCATATGGTATGTCATCATCGTCACCACCACCACTGTCACTCTCAAACCAGTCACACCCAGTAAGTGTTAAGCTGGCACTTAAAAGCATTAAACCAGACAGTTTTTTTAGTTTTGTATTAAACATTTATTACTTCTTCTTTATTTTGTTAATTAAAATTCTATTTAACACTTATTCGCAAGTGTCCTACCCTGAGCGTAACATGTAGTAAAATTACAAGATGATGCTATATAGTATAAAAATAATCAGCGGCCAACAAGCCCAACTGAATGGTTTTTAATCAATTATTTAACATTATTACCGATTAAAATTACATTCTGTCTCGATTGAAATAGCTTTGACTTAAATTGTGATAAAGATGCGGTTCTTTACCAAAGCCTGTTGTTAATGTATTGGCATTACCCAATGTGGTGAGTAAGGTTTCAACATAGTAATCCCACTGCTCTATACCACGTACTTGCACGCCATATTTAGAGGTCATTGATTTGCCAAAAGTCAGCGGTATTGAGAACCCTAATGCAATAAAATCTTCTTCGGCGCCGCCAACATTATCGTCAAATTTAGTTTTACGATAACGTACGCCAACTTGTACATTATTAAACCAATGTAATGAACGCAACGTATAACCTTTATCACCGTTCCAATACTCACCTGCAGTAAGCTCTACATCCCAATTAAGAGGGTGATAGCGGTAGCGATATTTTAATAACTTAGGTTTGTGATAGTATTTTTTACCACCCCAACCGGTACGAGTATTTTCAAAGTCACCATACAAAGTAGTAAATCGGTGAGTATTAGACTCATCAGCCCAGCGCATTTCATTTAATAAACCGTCGGCATCTCCATAAACTCGGCCATAACTAAATTTAGTAAATAGGTTATATGGCAACGAAAAAGTTTGATGAAACAAACGGCGGTCTATACCTTCTTTAATACCGTATATACGCGTAAAGTAATCACCATCCTCAAAATCATCTGAATTACTTAAGGTGTCTGAATGATGTCTTATATCAATAACACCACCATCCCAAACCGACATTTGCACATTAGAGCTAAGCACCAATTGGTAATCAAACGTACCATACTCAGTACCCACTAGAGTGGACACCTGTGGAGATAAAATTAAACGCGGCACAAAGTGAGCCGAACTCTCATCTTCAACAACCCAATTAACAGAAGAAGCATACTGCGAGGCAAACAAGCTATCTTCACCACTAACAAGGCCATCAACACGCAGCGACTCAGCATAAGACACCACCCCAAAGTTAGTTAATTCAATTAAGCCCTGCACATCACCCAAGGTACTCAAAGCCATATGCCTTACCTGACTAATCGCCTCAAATTCATTTCGGTTATATAAGTTATTTTCAACCCTAACCACAATAACTAAAGCGCCATCATCAGCGCTAGCTTCGTCATCACCTAGAGATTCGTCATTCTGGCGCAGGCCGGAACCTTCATTCATAAAACCAACAGAAACCGACTCAAAACCTTCATCAACTAACCGAGCAGATAACAACTGCACCTTTTCGTCATTTTTTAATTCGTCATTGCGACTACTACCGTCATTCCTACTACTACCCTCATTCCCTGTTTTTCCGTCATTCCCAGTTTTTCCGTCATTCCGGCGAAGGCCGGAATCTTCTGACCCCAAAACCTCAACACGATAATCACCATCAGCAACAACATCACTCTCGCTTTTTGAGTGCATGCTAGACCCCACATCACCTAAAGGTAAACTAATGCCGGCACTAAACCATTGGTCATGTTCGTTGTGTATATCATCACTTGAAAGTAACTGCGCAGACAGGTGTGCATTCCAACCTGCTGGCAACCAGCTAGCGGGGGTAAATAGTTTTACCCCAACGTTCGTTGCATTGGCATCGTATTCGGCGGCAATTTGTAAAAACTCAAACGGTTGGTATTCAACACTGGCAATAGCGCCATCCATATAGCCTATTTTATTATCAGATGATGCAGCACCGACGTTTAAGCGCACAGCGCCAAAGTTATAACCCAAGCCATGTAATTTAAATTCATGTGAAGCGGTAATATAATATGCTTCAGAATAGTTGGACGCGCCGCCTAAATCTTGTACACCAACCGCAACATCGCCCCATGCTTTGGGAATAAAAGGCAGTTGCCACTTAAACGAGCCTGACAAATCACGAAAACCACAGTTTGACTCTTCAAAACTGTTGCATGAAAAATCACGACTGGCCAAGCGTGCAACGACTTCAACGTTTGGCAGTAAACCAATGCCAAACCGTAAGTCATGCGCCCGAGCAAAACCAGAGTCAGGCACAAACAAGGTGCTGCTGTCGGTAAAGTTATCAGAATAGTCAAAGGCAAAGTCGCCCCAGTTAAGCACTTGCGTATTGGGCGTATTAAATACACCACTATAGCCTTGCATCGACAAACTAGACTTTACCAAAAAATCAACTGATGGCGCGAGCGTATCGCTACCCACAATTTCTTTATTTGGCTCAGATGCAACAGACGAAAAAACAGAAAATAACGCAAGAGGAAAAATAATTTTGCTTGACGTGATCTTTGAAGTGATCATACCCATACCTGGAGAACTTATATTTACTTATTATTAATAAAGGCATTATATGCATTAACAAATGAATAGCAATAACAACCATACGGCAACATCAATCAAAAGTATGTGAGGCTATACAACCCTCACTAAATAGCTAGCCAACATCAGCCTGAATAACACACAGTAATGTATTTATTGTGCTTGTGATAATACAATGACAGTAAAGAATGCAATGGCGGTAGAAAGTGTATTAACCAGCAAATTTGCGCAAGTGTCCTCTACACTTTTCTCAGCAGCAAAAACAAAAAACACCTGACAAAATCAAGTGTTTTATAAGTACTTTATAAGTACTAGCCAGGCTTAAACGCTTAAGCCATTAATTAGCGATTTTTGCTTATGTAGCTGGAAATTAAGCATTTTCGCTTAAATAAACCCAGTCACATATCTCATCAACCGGTTTAAAATCACACGGTGCTATTAATAACACCTCACGAATTGTTGCTTGGTCAAACCCAATACATGCGGTGTGTAACGTATTTAGCAAAGGCTCTAATTCCTGCCAAGATAAAAACACTTCTGACGCGCTCATAATACGTTTATTGCCCGTTTTAATAACGTTGTCGCCTATAAGCAGCTCTTCGTAAAGCTTTTCACCGGGGCGAAGCCCAGTTTCAATAATGTCTATATCACCATTAAGGTTACCTTCATGGCGTAAATGTAAGCCCGACAAGTGAATAAGCTTACTTGCTAGGTCAAATATTTTAACGGGTTTACCCATATCTAGCACAAATACATCGCCGCCCACGCCCATAGCACCGGCTTGAATAACTAACTGTGCGGCTTCCGGAATGGTCATAAAGTAACGGGTAATGTCTTTATGGGTTAAGGTAATTGGGCCACCTTGAGCAATTTGCTTTTTAAATAAAGGCACAACCGAACCACTACTGCCTAACACGTTGCCAAAGCGCACCATACAAAAACGAGTGTTATGATCTGTTTTATCCGCAAGAGCTTGTAAACATAATTCAGCCATACGCTTGGTCGTGCCCATTACGTTTGTTGGTCGTACCGCTTTATCGGTAGAAATAAGCACAAAGGTTTCAACATTATTGTCTATGGCAGCCTCAGCGGCCCTTAATGTACCAAAAACATTGTTAAACACCCCTTCAACCACATTACCTTCAACAATCGGCACATGTTTATAAGCGGCCGCATGATAAATCGTTTGCACCTTAAAGCTTTGCATCACCCGAGATATTACGTGTTTGTTTTGCACCTTACCCAGTATAGGAACAACCTGTATGTTTAGGCCTTGCTCGCTAACAAGCTTTTCAAGTTCACTATGAATACTGTATAAATTATATTCGCCCGCTTCAAACAGTATCAAACTCTGCGGTTTTTGTTGTAAAATTTGGCGACACAGTTCACTGCCAATAGAGCCACCAGCACCGGTAACCATAACAACTTTATCTTCAATATCTGCATGCAATAATTCTTGATTAGGGGGTACCGGGTCGCGCCCCAAAAGATCCTCAATAGAGACTTCCACAAAATCATCTATTTTAGACTTGCCCGAAACCAAATCAGCCATACCAGGAATGGCTAACACTTCTATTTTGGTTTTTTCTAATTTATTTAAAATACGAGAACGTTCACTCTTACTCGCACTAGGTAGAGCTAATAAAATTCTAGAAATGCGTTGTTTAACAATGATTTTATCTAAATTATTGCTACTTCTTACCGATAAACCATGAATGGTTAAACCATGTAAAGCCCGGTCATCATCAATAAACACCACGGGGTCGTACTCTCTACCATTACGCAATGCATTAACAAGTTGTATACCCGCCGAACCTGCGCCATAAATGAGCACTCGAGCTTTTTGAGTATGATTTAAACGATTGGCCCAACTACGCACTAAAAACCGACTACCGCCAATAATAATCAGTAAAAAAGCGCCATAAATCACCGGAATAGAACGCGGCACAAACACATCAAATATTAACGAGCCAAGGGCAACAAAAGACGATGACACAATCACACTTAGGCCAACAGCCGCAATCGCCCTAGAATTTAAAAAGCGAATAACGGCTCGATATAAACCCAAAATCACATTGGTTGTAATGCTCAAAACAATAACAAAGGCTAATAGTGCCCAGTATTTGCTGTTATAAATATCGACACCAGAATCGACACGCAAAAACATGGCCAACCAAAATGCATAAATAATCGCAAAAGTATCTAATAAAACACAAGCGGCGCGTTTTATTGGACGGGAAAGGTGAAGGATTTGTTCCATGTAAAAAATACGTCCTGATTGAGCAACAACGAAAAGAATATAAAAAGGATGGCTAGGTTAATATAAACCACTCACAGAGTACATAAATTAAACCGTAAAGTGCCAATGATTAGTGTTAAATATATTTAATACTACATTTATGTAAGTTTATGCCTTAAATCATTCGAAATTTGTAATAAAAACTTAAATAGTATTAAAGCCATCAGCTCATTTAACACTATTTAAGCGTGAGAAGTTTTCTCACTTAATGGCACCTTACTTTGATACGTATGCCCAAGAGTGGATGGAACTTAATAAACACCAGTGGAAGAACACTTAAATCAAAGGCAATGAAACAAAACTTAACTTGTATCTTTTGCCTTACTTTGGCAATACACCAATCAATGAAATTACCTTAGCGTCAGTACGTTCATTTCGCAGTGACTTATGTGCACTAATTAATGAAGATGGTAGTAAGCGCTTAAGCAATAAACGCGTTAACTTAATTTTAGTACCGTTAATTTCTATTTTGCACACAGGCGCTGAAGAGTTTGACTTTAACTACCCATTAGAAAAGCTTAAAGCCCTGAGAGAAGAAAAACCTGATCCTAAGCCACTTACTCAAGACGAAGTATCACGCTTTTTAGAGTGTGCTCCTGCTTTTTGGTATGACTACTACTTAATACGCTTTTATACCGGTATGCGTAGCTGTGAAGTCGCAGGTTTACATCTTGACCATATCGACTTTGATCAACGCAT
Source organism: Colwelliaceae bacterium BS250 (assembly GCA_040779355.1). Classification (GTDB taxonomy): domain Bacteria; phylum Pseudomonadota; class Gammaproteobacteria; order Enterobacterales; family Alteromonadaceae; genus Thalassotalea_A. The sequence continues at coordinate 140,543 of JBFONS010000002.1, forward strand.
GATCAAAGTACGCCGTAATTTCGTTAATGGTGAATTCACTAGCGTCAAAACCGTAAAGTCACGCCGTGAAATCCAAATGACTCAGCAAGTGTATGAAGCATTTGAACGTGTTGTTAACCAACAAGCCGAAGGTGCTGACTTTCTCTTTGCTAACGAAAAAGCTAAGCCGATAGATACTCGCTATGTTGCCAAGTATGTTTGGTACCCAACGTTAGCAAAAGCTGGTTTAGCTGCACGTAGACCATATCAAACACGCCATACATCAGCAGTATTACATTTAGCGGCACATGAAAACCCACTATTTGTATCTCGCTTGCTTGGCCATGCAGGTACAAAGATGTTGTACGAGGTATATGCCCCATACGTTCATAACGCTGCTAGAAACGATGGCAGTGCATTTGAAGCAATGATGGGAACATCAAATTCAAACTGCTCAGTCTCACCAACAAAAAATGAAAATAGATAATTCTCGTCATACCCTAATTGTGTGCGACTTTAGGTCAGTTCACAATTTAGGGGAGATCTAAAGTTAAAGAAGAGAGATAAAAAATGAAAAATTGTAACTGCATTGAGAAACTGAAAACATTAAGTAAAAATGTTTTAGAAACGCTAATAGAACTTTTAGAAAGTCCAAAAAATTATCCTGCTGCGATAGGAATGTTAAACACCTTCAACATAAGCTTACCGCCAGGAGCAAAAAATTGTGGCGTCGATTGGCCTCTGTTTTGTAGCGCTATAAATTACAAAGGAAGAGTTGATCTAATAAGAGATCGTTTCATCTCAAGTAGAAATAACATCGACCACGTAAATGAAATTGGATTATGCGAATGCTGCTTTGAAAAGCATACAGAGAACAAAGCAAAACATTTTGTAAAATCACAATTAAACGAACTAATAAATGTGAATTTCACTGGCTGTATTACACCTGTACCTCTTCATAATTCAAACAATCAAGACTTTGTATTCAATCTTGATATATACAATGCAAATGGCGATAGCTTAATACGCGAAGTTGCTCTCTCTGAAAGCACTACAAGAAGCAGAATAAAAAAAGTAACACAAAACCCAAACTTTGTAAGACACCATAGCCGCGCCTTTTTACACGATAATAAAGTATTAAGTGATATGGAACTGCGTATCAAAGAAAGCTTGAAACAACTCGATCAAGCAAGCGCTTCATTTCGTATCTTACGTGACGGTGATCTAAATAATGATTATTGGGAAAATTTCAATAACCGATATCGCCAAACGAATTCGACACCAATAGAAGTCACCGTCAATATGCCCGTAAAGATAGTAACTAACATTGATGGGATGCAGCGATGGGTTGATAATGGTGAAATCCCTGAACCTTTAGGTTTAGAAATACACAATGTTGCTCAATCTAAATTTGTGCAACCTATTGCCCATATAGAATACGAACGTTCTCCGAAAGGAGATTGTAAAGGCAGTAACATCAAAAACGTAAAAGTTTGGAAGAATAAAACAGATAAAAGTAAAGGGCTGGACTTTCAAACCTTCCATTCATTTAATTCACTTAAAAACTCCTTACTCGATGGCCGAGAGCTTTTTGAAGATCCAAAGGAGTCTACAGCCATGGTTTACATCTCGTCACTTGACTACAATAACTTTGAAAGTAAAAAGCTAATAAAAATTGGTGAAACGCAAGTAAAATCTGACAAAGCATCTAATGAGGAACAATGCATTGATGCTATGAACAAAAGAGAAAGTGGCAGAGGTATTTTTAAAGAACACCCTGTTAAGGAAATCTTGTATGTAGTGAGCTTTAAAGGAAAGCATAGTAAATCTTATGCACGAAAGCTTGAAGCTCAATTAAAGAAATTAACTGAGCAATACAAAATAGATAGCTCACAAATTGACAAGTTTAAAAATACATTAGCTAAAAATAGCCATACCGGACTTACTGAACTTAGATTAGTGGAAGAGCAATACTTTGATTCTTTTAAAGAGTTAATTGATTTATATGATTACCAAGGCTTCTTTCAATCAATAAAAGATAAAGACAAAACTACAACAATGAGCAGACTAAATGACATTAAGATGAAGTAAATATAATTTATTTTTAAGAATATGGTAGTCCTATAAAATACATTACAACTCAGTTTTTTCTTTGATAAAAACATAAAACCCGCTCAATTGAGCGGGTTTTTAATTATTATTAATGATAAGTAACAACTAGGGAACCAGAATTGTTCCAGGTGGAACCAGTTCATCATCAGCAACTTCAACAAAGTATCCTGCACTGCAACCAGCCTGTAGCCATACAGATTTACCAACCTTTACGCCGCCAGCCAAATTAACACCTACACCAATATGAGCAAACTCATCTAAGAAACAATCATGGTCTACAGCAGCATTGGCATTAACCAAAGAGCCTAAAGCTAATTTTGCATTAGTACCGACTATAGCACCAGCCATAACAACAACTCCTAGCCCTATTGTTGCATAATCGCTTACCCAAGCTCTTGGGTGGATTAAAGAGATTAACGGTAAATTATGTTCAACAATTTTGCTAACAAGTTTTTTTCTAACTGCATTATTACCAATAGCAACAATGCATGCATCGAATTTAATAGTTCCAGAAAATAATGAATCACTTTTTCCAAGAACATCTAAATTTAATGCTGTTGTGTTATCAGGGTAAGAGTCATCAACAAAAGATACTTTTTCGAATTTACCTGAGCTAAGCGCTAAATCTGCGACTGCTTGGCCATGACCTCCAGAACCAACGATAACGAGTTGTTTATACATTTGAGTTTTACCCTATTCAACTTCTACAGCACTAAAATTAAGTTTAATAAAAACCTAATCCGAACCAAATAAATCTCGCGTATAAACTTTATCCGCGACATCAATTAATTCATCAACCATTCTGTTAGACACTATTACATCCGACATAAGTTTAAATGCTTTTAAATCTTTAATTACTTTTGAATTGAAGAATTCATCTTCATCAAGTACTGGCTCAAAAACAACTACTTCAATACCTTTTGCTTTCAGCCTTTTCATAACACCTTGTATAGAAGATGCCCTAAAGTTATCCGAACCAGCTTTCATTACAAGTCGATAAATGCCAACGATTTTTGGTCCTTTAGCAATAATTGAATTAGCGACAAAATCTTTACGGGTGCGGTTAGCTTCAACAATTGCACCAACCATATTATTTGGAACATCGGCATAATTTGCCAATAGCTGCTTAGTATCTTTTGGTAAACAATAACCGCCATAACCAAATGAGGGATTATTGTAATGACTACCTATACGGGGATCTAAACTTACACCTTCAATAATTGATTTACTATCGAGACCATGTACTTCAGCATAAGAATCTAGTTCATTAAAATAAGCTACTCGCATTGCAAGGTAAGTATTTGAAAACAACTTAACAGCTTCAGCCTCAGTGGAACGAATAAATAAAACTTCTATATCTTCTTTCCAAGCACCTTCAACTAAAAGCTCTGCGAATACACGAGCACGTTTAGAATCTTCGCCAACGATTATACGAGACGGATGAAGATTATCGTAAAGGGCTTTGCCTTCACGTAAAAATTCAGGAGAAAATAATAAACCGTCACAACCTAACTCTTCACGAATACGAGCAGTATAGCCAACAGGAACTGTTGATTTAATAATCATGCAAGCACTTGGGTTAATTGCCATTACATCTTTAATCACAGATTCCACAGATGACGTATCGAAGTAATTAGTTTCAGGGTCGTAATCTGTAGGTGTTGCAATTATTACGTAATCAGCATCGGTATAAGCAGCTATTTTATCTAGAGTAGCTCTAAAGTTAATATCTCGGTTTGATAAAAAATCTGATATTTCATTATCTTCGATTGGTGAATTACCTGAATTTAGTAATTCAATTTTTTCAGGTATTATATCTACAGCGATAACTTCATTATGCTGTGCTAATAACATAGCATTAGATAATCCTACATAACCTGTACCTGCAATAGCTATTTTCATGAATATTTACTTTAACCTTTTAATTTATGGAAAATTGCACTCTTGGAATTGAATATTCCGAAAATAATAGAACTGCAATTATAATTAAGCCCAGTATTGTTATGATGTACAAAATTAACCTGAGTTTAACTTCAACTCTATTCTACTTGTTCAGCACCTGCTGAATATTTAATCGCTAAACCAATTAAAGGTATATACGAGATACAAAGTGCTGAAGCGCCATTTAATGTCTCGTTAATTACTAAGTAAGCCATTGGCGCTAACCAAAAAACATTAATAATTAAAACTGATAAAGTAACTTTTAGATGGCTACTATATTTACGCGATGCGAATTGATATGCATGGCTACAATGGGCTTCATAGATTTTTTCACCTCTAGCAAAACGTCTAACCATTGTAAATGTAGCATCGACTATAAATACACCAAGCAATATTAACCAAACCCAAAGCATGCTTTGATCTATTGTTGAGCTCACCAAAGCAAACACAGCAAGCATAAAGCCAAGGAAGCCACTACCGGCATCACCCATAAATATTTTAGCAGGAGGAAAGTTTAATAAAAGAAATCCGCTAACGGAAGCCGTTAATAACCAAAGCATTGTAACTAACGAAGACTCCGGCGATATAAAACTTAAAAATAATCCAGCAAAGAAAGTACATGTAATAGCCTCAACTCCTGCTATCCCGTCAATACCATCCATAAAATTAAATAAATTCAAGATCCATATTATTGCTACTACAGATAAAAAATAACCAAATACTCCAAAATCAAATTCAACACCAAAAATATCTAAAACAGGCAGACCGTTTACAGAATAAACTACGCAAAAAGACGCTATTGAATGAATTAATAATCTCCATTTAGCATCAACATGACCGTGATCATCTATAAACCCAATGAAAGCTACTAATGCGCCACCAACAAAGAGTGATATACCGACAAATAAATCAAATCCTTGAATATATATACACACAGCGAGGCTAACTAAAAAGGTAATAACAACAGATAAGCCCCCTCCTCTTGGAGTAGGTGTTGAATGAGAACTTCTTTCATTGGGTATATCTATAACGTTATTTTTTAAAGCGTATTTTTTTATGCATAAAGTACATAAAAAAGAGCATAGAAGTATAATTATATAAATCATAATTTAGAATTTACCATCCCAAAACTCACCAAATATTGTGTCCCATTTGGCAGGATTGAACTTACCCACACCTGCTTCAGGTGTGAAGGTTAACTCCCCAAAAAACACCTTACCATCTACCTCAAAAAAATCACACCTAACATAACTAAATCCTTCACTAAGTCTTGTAGCTAGATATTTCATTAATTCAAGGTTTGCAGGTTTTTCAACAATATCTTGCTCAGGGTATACATGTATATTAAACTTTTGAGGCACCCAATTTTCGTCAAACATATTTCTCTTATGCCCTGAATAGCGTTCGCTATCACATTGGATAAAAATTTTTGATTTACCGTTTGAATTAAATGTATGAAGTTTATAATCTTTTGGTACTTTACCCTCTTTTCCTATAAATTTTTCACACATAACATATGGTTTGATGGACTTGTAATGTTTTTCTCTAGTGATGTAATAAAAATTTCTATTAATACAATAGTTTAATTTTTTTATAGATTGTTTTTGGTTAAAAGTATTCTTATCATTGCAAATGACAACGCTTCCAGAATCATGATTACATTTAAAAACAAATTCATTAGGTAGTGATTCAAAATCAATGTCATGAGGTGATGAATAAGTAGCAATAAGCTCTACAAGGTACTCCTTACCAATTTTTTCAGATACATATTCTCTAACTTTAATTTTATCCGTCAAATTAGAATATATATCTTGTTTGTCATTCAAAATTCTCTGTTGTATCTTTTCATTAAAAGTCAATGGATTATCGATGTTTAGTTTTTTGCCGAAAACCTTTTCATATCTCGCTGATATAAACCTATTATCCGAAATAATTAGAGACGATAATTTAAGGTAAATATAATTAATTTTATTAAAAAAAATATAATTTGTTAAAAATGATCTGATTTGCATTAGTTAGCCTAGATTGGTTATTTTTGAAAAAAATTGTTGAAGAGTGGGGTTAACAACTTTGCTCCTTCATAGCTCAAGTGGTCATCATCTTTATATAATGGTGTTCCGTCAATAGATGCAGGACACATATATTCATCACAAAGATAATCTTTTACTTCTAATATATTAACACCACATTTTTGAGAAAGTTTTGAGAGCATTCTAGTTATGGAATAGTTTCTTTCTATATGTTCTGAAATTGGTAATGAGATAGGTTGCTTTTTACCCTTATTAAGATACTTAGTCATCTCATTGGGTATATTTATGCCAAATTCAGGACCTGTAGTCATTATAGAAATATTATGATCTTCAGATAATGAACAAAAATGATTGCCAATTACAGTTTCTAATTCAAGTTTGTTGGATTTTAAGTCACTAATTGTATACTCAGAATTTTTAGAAAACCTTACATCCATCATTGGGTCAGAATAATCACTTTCGTTATAGCCAGCAAAATAAATAGGAAAACGCGAAGCAACCAAAACATTTGAATTTGGGTGTTTTATTAAAAAATCATCATAAAAATATTCAAGTCGTTTGTTACAAATATCTATATTATTAGCAGAAGCGATTAAATTAGGGACGGGTAAACAAGCTGAACTGCCAAAATACATCAAAGATTTATTATTTAATGCTGCAGTCTCCACAAGTATTGGTAATATAGCAAAACTATGGCTGTCACCTATGAGAACTAAATCAGGGTTTATATCACCTAATTGTTCTGCCTTACCATTAGCATTAAAAAAACACCCAAAACTTTCGTCACTAAAACAGGTTTTAGTGTATGGATTACTAGAACTTGATCCATTTAAAACTTTGATCTCATCCGAATAATGCCACATAGCACCGTTAGTTAAAAAGATATTAGAGCTAATTCCACCAATAATTAACACAAACCATATAGGGATAGATTTGTATAGATTTAACACATTGAAATTTCGTTTTTTAAACCTAATGGATTCAATATAACGGTAACTAAAAAACCCACAAAGAACAGACATTGTTAACCCAAGTAAAAGGCTCAAGCCTGATAATTCAAAATATAAAAAGCCGACCACGATAGGCCAATGCCACAAATAGATTGAGTATGACCATTTTCCAATTACTTGGGAAAAAGCATTGTCTGTGAAAATATTATATTGCAGGTTAGCTTGCATTATTAGGAAAGTCCCCAAAATAGGAACTAAAGCATAATAGCTAGGCCACATAAAATCTTCCGATAGGAATACACAAGATAATATAAGTAACAATAACCCCACATATGCGATTTTAATTTTTGTTTTCTGATTAAGTGTCCAAGGAAAAAGAAAGGCTAAACTCCCTACCATCATTTCCCATGATCTTGTTACTAATGAAAAATAAGCAAACTCTGGAGCAACATATGAATAAATCAAATTTACAACAAAGCCAAGAAGAGTTAAACCCAAAATTGAATATTTAAACAACTCCCTAGGAACAAACTTACTCAGTGTAATTAAAACAAGTGGGTATACAATGTAAAACTGCCATTCGACTGACAATGACCATGTATGCAGCAACCACTTGGATTTAGAAGCGGTATCAAAATAACCCGACTCCCCGAAGTAAATCATATTAGATAAAAATGAAATACTGCTACCAACATGTTTACTTAATAATTTGAGATCCTGTGGTGATAGGAAGAACCAACCAAAAACAGTTAAAACCAAGCATAAAGAAAATAATGCAGGAACTATTCGGTTAGCTCTAGCAACATAAAAATTTAATATGTTAAAACTTTCATTATGAATGCCTTTTACAATTATACTAGTCATTAAATAGCCGGAAATAACAAAAAATATATCTACGCCAACAAAACCTCCAGGTAATAAATCTGGAAAAAAATGAAATAACACAACCGAAATTACAGCGATTGCCCTTAGTCCATTTATATCTTTTCTAAACTGCATTAAATTTAATTCTTCTAAAAATAGTAATAATAAAATCGCTCATTGAAAGGACATAAAACTCAGGTTCTGATATATCTCTTTAAAGCTAAAGATGGTTTTTCGACGAACTTCCAAGACAAAAATGAAATAAACAAAACAGATAAAAAAAGTAACAATACCTCCGCCATTGAAGTAAAGCCAACCCCGAAATATATAAATAGCTGAATTAATGGAAAATGATAAATATAGACTCCGTATGATAGATCTCCAACTTTTTTTAAGGAAATTATATAACGAAAATCTATGAATACTATAACTAATAAGAGTGCAAGCAGTAGGGGCTGTAAATAAACGACTTCAAAGAATAAACCTAACAGAGAAATAGGTATGATAAACATTTTCCACTTAACCATTAATGAGTAATATTTATAGCAAAATATTCCTGCAATAAAGTATGACATTTGAGCAGGTAATTGATGTGTTAAGCTTAAGTATTTTGAATTTTCAATCGATATAAACTCTATAATATTTATATAGTAAAACGAAAGTATATAAATAATGAGCATGTATATAAGGCTATATTTAGACTCCAACACTCTAAATAGAAGAGGAACAGTTAGATAAAACATGACTTCGATTTTCAATGACCAAAGAGCACCGTTAACAATGGTTAAATTATGATTTTCAAATACCCCAGGTAAACTTGGTGACATAAAATTTAAGAATAAAGAATTATACAAGAAATATTTTATAGTTGCGAAAGAGTAATAATCGGCTAAGGCTAATTCACTAACAAGTCCCAAAAATATCGTACATCCCAAAATAAGTAAAACATATGCGGGGTATAAACGTAAAAATCTATTACCTAAGTAAGACCGCAATGAACTAGAACGTTCATAACTCATATAAATCAAGAACCCACTTATAATGAAAAACGAAGGAACCGCATTAGCAGAAATATGATAAAAAAAATCACCTAGGGTCTTTGATAAATCACTTTGACTCAAATGTTTTAAATGTAAAAAAACCACAGACAAAGCCAATAATAATCTTAATAAATCTAAATTGTTAACACTTATTTTATACTTCATAATTAATTGTTTTTCTTTAGCTAAAGGAGCGTTATTTAGTAATCAATACATTCTGATATAGTTGAAACCATTTTTTAGCATTAGGAAATATAACTGAACGTTTTAAAGAGTTTAATGAGCATTCATGATAGGTCTGCTCTGAGTTGGTAGTATCAAAAATTACTTGGGTACAGTCTTCAACACTCTCGGGATTATAAAATATACCTACATCTCCCAGTATATCGAGGGCGTATTCCCTTGATGGTGCAATTACAGGTAAAGCAAAGTATAACGCTTCGACTAGAGGATTTCCGAACGTTTCTGTTTTTGAAGGAAAAATGGCTAAATCAGAACTCAAATATAACACTTGGAGTTTCTCTTGGGATATTTCACCAACATTACTAACGGGTAAGTTTTTTTGTTTAATTGTATTTAATAAATCAGATGTTTCTGGGCTATTACCATTAATGGTTATTATAAAGTGAATGTTCGATGCTTGTTCTTTCACCCGTTCAGCTAGTTTTATAATAAATTGGTGATTTTTATGTGGATAAAAACGACTAGCATAAATAATATTGATTTTCTGATTAGGAATAATATTCTTAGGTTCAATCCTATTTTGTGAAAAGTTATCGCTAATCGGATTATATATCTTTTCAACTTTAGCAAGTGCACTAGGATACTTGGTCAGAAAACACGTTTTCATATAATCACTTTGCACGACAACACGATTAGAATTTTTGACCGTGAAGTAAAATATGAACCTTTTTATCCGCTCTATTTCACGAGCTTTGAAAGGTAACTTATAAAAGAGCGTATCATCAATAATATAAGGATGATGTAAAAGTACAACTTTATTAGCTTTTGATACAACACCAAATAGAAAATTTCCAAAGGCAAGAATAGAGCTAACGTTATATTTTAGAGATAGAAAATTCAATAAAAATAGATTTACATAAAAAACATTTAATAAAGCTTGAATTGCACCAGGGTTTACAGAGATGAACTTAAACTTAACTGAATCAGTATTTTCAAAATGTAAAAAACCCTCTATTCTAGGAATAATAAATAAATATTTAGTTCCGTCCTCATTTATAAGAACTTGTCTAATGAAATTAGTTGATATGTTTTTAGGACCTGCAGCGATTTGATTTGAAAAATTAACAACGATCATTTTTTCTTTTTCCTAGGATAACTCTCAAAATAAAAGATAAGCTCAAACAACAAATAAATATAATTAAGAGATTAAAAACATATGCATTCGAAATTCCAAAATTGCTAAATAGCATAATTGTAAAAAACAATACGGTTGCACCTGAAAATTTTGAATCCAACATTATTTGGTAAAAGTACTTTAATATAAAACCGGTTATAGGAGCGAACATCAATATTCCTATTAAGCCAAAATTAACATATCCACTTGTAACTCTACTTAAAGGCCAACCTACGGGGTACATACTAGTAAATGGTGAACCAATTTCAACATGATTCCCAATTGCCATATTATAAATATAAACACCAGAATCTAACGGTGGTTTATCCGGGTAAATAGAACTAGGAATAAAACCGGTAAAAAAATCTTTCACTACAGAACCAAACCAGAAATCGTCAAACGATTCAAAATGTGAATATACAAATATAGAGAGATCAATATCGCTGAACCGTTTGAATATTTCACCAAGGTGAGGTATGGCATCTTTGAAGGCGAGTAAGGGATCCTGAACATAAATATCCATAGCACCAGCTTGTCTCAAAACAGGAGCTAGAGATGAAAATATGATTAAAAAAACAAAAGAAATTAACAATTTAATATTAAAGAGGTTAATTCTAGAAATTTTATAATTCCAAAGTAAAACAGTAAAAATCAGAAGCAGAATAGGTTTTTGTCGTTCACCAAAAGATGCAAGTAGAGCAAAGAAAAATAATACAACTAAAAAAAGTTTAAAAGTTGACCAACTATTGTTATGAACACGGGACTTTGCTTCAATAAAAATCCCAATACACAGAAGTCCAGAAACAAACAGACCTGTACGGTGTAATGCAGTACCTTGGACGAAGGTAGACTTATTTGAAATATTTGCAAGTAGTAAACTTAAACCACCAACTTTTTGTAAAAATGCGGCGTAAAATAATAATGTAAAAGTAAAAAGAAAAACAAAAGCAAACTTTAATTGTTTATTGGTATATTTCCAACTAGAAAAAGTATCTATGAATAATTTAGGCTTAGGCTTATAAATAAACATAGAAAAAAAGGTTATATTTACAAATAAAAACGTATTAAAAATATGTTTGATAACCAATGAATCAAAATCTTCAATTAGCGGTTTAATATGGCTACTAATTAATTCGGGGTTATGCACAAAGTAAAATAAATAAGGCACCTCAGCCATAGCAAAAATTATAAATAAAGAATAAAGGCTAAATGGAAATAAGTGCGTATTTCTTGTTATGTGTAGCAATACCAATAAATAAGAAAAATATAATGTAATTACAATATCTAAAATCATCAAGTTATAATCTTATCTCAGTTATTTGAATTTTTTGGGACAACATAGCCAAGATTACCACCTGTAAAACTGATAAAAATTGTATTCAATATTATGGAGCTAATATAGAAAATTATATATGAAAGGCTTAAATCCTGTGGTTGTTCAACAAAAACATAGGCATAAAAAACAGTAATCAAAGAAGAAATAAATACGCTTTTTGGCAGTGTTTTCTGAAACCCAAAGACAATCATACTTCTAGTTTGAATTAAAGATAAAGAAAAAACAAATGCCATTATAGGAATATAAAATTCAAGTTCTTTCAAATAAAGTAAGGGGTTAACAAAGTTAACAAAATAACCGGAAAGTAAATAAATCACAGCTGAAAAAGTTATTGTTGTAGGTAAAATATAAAAAGACATCCTTTTATAAAAACAAAAATAACTAAGTTCCTTTATTTCTTTTTTAATTAAGGCCGTTGATGATAAATTGACTAAATTAATGATAATAATCATTAATATAACAAATGCTTGGAAATATATATCAAAAATAGCAAGTTTTTTATAACCATCATCAGTTAGTGATAAAAGATATCTAATAATGAAAAAAACAATGGCATTAAAAAATCCACTTATTATTAAAGGTTTAGACTTTTTCAACAAGTCTAAAGTATCAATATATAAGTTACTTCGGGAATAAAATGGCTGTAATAAGTTTCGATTAAAATAAAGTTTAAAACAAAGTTCTAAACAGTGGTATATACCTAAAAATAAAAGAGCTGTATATATATTTAAATTATTCTTATTAAAAAATATAATTAGGGTTGTTATTAAAAATGAGATTGTTGATGATTTTAATATTGGTGGAAAGACCTCTTTACCTGTATTTATAGACAAAAGGGCATTATTAAAAAAACAAGAAATCACAAAAAATGGAATAATAAAAACGGCAGATAAATTAGATGATGTTATATTAATTAGTGAATTAAGGTGCAAAAAAACTATAATCCCTATAGCAACTAGCACACCTATGACACCAGATATCAAGAAAGGAATCACGTTGTATTTATGATTCTCTTTCTCTATTGCGGCTTCAGTCATAACCACTGAGTTAACGGTTGTGCTAAATGAATTTTCAGCTACGTTAATAGCACTTCTAATTAATACAAATCGTCCATACAGATCTGTAGTGGTATATCTAGCCATTAGTATATTAACAATAAGTACAAAACCTTTACCAAAAATAGAGTTAAGAAAAAGGCTCGCTATGTTTACAATTTTTTTCTTAATCATGAATTAAAGAACCAACCCAATTTGATAGTTCATATTTCGTATAAACATCATCTGATAGTTCACTGTATTGCTCTTTCAAAAACGCATCAAAACACCTAGTTTCGCCTAATAAATATATATTTTCTGATTTGTAAAAATCATACTCTAAAATGCTACGGTTATTAGTTATGACCTTCTTCTTTGCACCTACGCATTCAATAGTTCTCATTGTTAAGCCCGACTGACCTGGGTGGCATATATCAATAACAACATTACAACTATTCATTTGTTCCATTAGTTTATCAAAGGGAAGTTTTACAAAACTAATACTCTCGGTTTTTATACCTTTTAAATTACGGAAAATAAGCTTTGCTAATAGAAAAAGAATTTTATTTGGATAGTAAAAATAGAGAAATGAGTTTAATTTTAAATTTTTCTCTACTTTTTCACTAATAGCATTTATTTCATTAAACCTATTACTATGCAAAGTCCCCACAAAAAATGCACCAACGTTACTTTTCGCAGGGCTATTTAAGATTAAATTTTTATCATAGAATAAAGGTAAATGCTTTATGGATTTATTGTTCGATATATCAGCATGGTCGAATGACTTCACAGAATCAAAAAAAGAATACAGGTTAATATCGAAATTAATATTAGAAAGAGAATCCCAAGCATAAAATATTTTCTTACTATGTGGATAGCTACGCTTTAATACCTCGATAACTTTTTTTGATATTCCTTCGCCTTTAATGATAATAATAAAGTCATATGATGTACTTTTATTAATATTATCCAAAAAATAATTATCTAGCGTTCTCTGTAAGAAACGAGGAAACAAACGCTGAGCAATTCTACCAACTATTCCAGTATACTTTACTAGGTTAATCCAATTAACGACATGTCCTTTCTGTTCTAATGTTGACTGTATTTTTTTATAATAACCAAATGTATCAGGGCTGATTAATAACGTTTTCATTCGTAAATACCTATTAAATATTAATTAGCATGGGATAAATGTTCTTTATACGCATTGACCATATTTATTAAGTCTTCTTTAACAGATCGAGGACTAATATTTAAGATTGATTTCATGGTATTAATTTGGGTTTCAGGAAAACGTTCAGTACTACTAGATTCATGCCAAATTATTTCACAGTTGGTCTGTTTAGCTAGAATGTCTGCGATATCTTTTGCTGTTACATTGTACCCGCTAGCTATATTAATCACTTTTTCATTGTTAGTTTTGAGTTTAGAAAGGTGTATTATTACCTTTGCAACGTCACTAACAGCAACATAATCTTTTGAATAGCTTTCAGGCACGTACATATCGACCTTACCGTTCAAAATTGCATTTCTCGTAATTGAAGGTAAAAACAATGGGCTATCTAGTGCAACACCATAAACATTACTTGGTCTAACAACTATGCAGTTTCGTTTACTCTTAAAACAAAGCTCTTCAGATACAAGCTTAGTTAAATTAAATAACTTTCTATCATCTTCATTTATAATACTTAGGTCACATGACTCATCTGATTGATGTTGATTCATATAAACACGAGTTGATGATATGTATACTAACTTATCAAACTTAGCCTTTTGTAAAAGCAAAGCCAAATCAGTAGTATTTGACTGTAAAACCTTCATAGGATTATTAGTACAATCTCCATGACCCGCACAATAAATAACAGTGCCAAGATGTTTTTCATATAGAACAGCATCATTTTTCTCAGGTACCCAAACAGTTTGACTATCCATGGTTAACTGATTTACAACTTCACTACCAACAAAACCTTGGCCACCAATTATTGTGAAATTCATAAGGCTAACTTCTCTTGCATTGTTAATTTATAGTCTGAAAAAGAAGGTAAAAAAGCATCTTTATTAGATAAAGATGGTGACATTACTCCCCAATTAATAGCTAATTCTGGATCATTCCAAATAATGCCACCTTCATCTTGCGGGTCGTAATAATCAGTACATTTATAAGTAAACTCTGCCGTATCCGAAAGTACCAAGAAGCCATGAGCAAAACCTGGCGGCACAAAAAACTGTCGTTTATTGTCCCCGGTCAAAACAACTGATTCATAACAACCAAATGTTTCAGAGTTAATTCTTAAATCTACAGCTACATCAAGCACTTCACCTGAAGTAACACTAACTAATTTACCTTGAGGTTTTGTTTTTTGGAAATGAAGACCTCTTAAAACACCTTTGATTGACTTAGAACGATTATCCTGAACAAAAGTATAAGGAATTCCATTATCTTTATATCTCTGCTCTTGGTAAGTTTCGAAAAAATATCCTCGTTCGTCACCAAAAACTTTAGGCTCTATGATAATAAGATCTTTTATTTTAGTTGCAATGATTTTCATAAAAACTCACTATTTAGTAATTTTTGTAAATATATACCATATCCAGTTTTACTAAGTATTTTGATTTGTTTTTCTATTTCAGATCTATCGATCCAACCTTGATGAAAAGCTATTTCTTCAAGACAAGCAACTTTAAGCCCTTGGCGCTTTTCAATAGTTTGAATAAAATGACCAGCTTCCATTAAACTATCATGGGTACCTGTATCTAACCACGCAAAGCCTCGGCCAAGTTGCTCAACGTAAAGCTGTTCAGAGTCGAGGTATAAATTATTAAGGCAAGTTATCTCTAGCTCACCTCTATGAGAAGGTTCAACAAGTTTTGCTTTTTCAATAACATCATTTGGATAAAAATAAAGGCCTGTTACGGCAAAGTTTGACTTTGGATTATCTGGTTTTTCTTCAATAGAAACTGCTTTATTCTTTTTATCAAATTCGACAACACCAAATCGTTCAGGATCAGAAACGGGATAACCAAATACCGTAGCATAACCATCATTTGCATTTTTCACTGCTGAATTAAGCATTTTGCTAAATGCTTGACCATAAAATATATTATCACCTAGGATAAGACAAACATTATCCTTACCTATAAAATCTTCGCCGATTATAAAGGCTTGAGCTAGTCCATCGGGATTAGGTTGGACAGCATACGAGATGTTTATTCCAAATGAACTACCATCTTCCAAAAGGCGTTTATAGCCTTCTATATCATCAGGAGTTGATATTACTAATATATCTCTAATTCCAGATAGCATTAATACTGAAATAGAATAGAAAATCATCGGCTTATCATAAATCGGTAGTAATTGTTTAGATACCCCTTTAGTAATTGGGTATAAGCGTGTACCTGAGCCACCAGCTAATATAATACCTTTAGTCATAACTTTACTCTCCTTCGCCCAATCGTTGTAATGAGTAGCTGCCGTCCAAAACACGTTGCCACCAAATTTTATTATCTAAATACCAATTAACTGTTTTACTAAGACCGGACTCGAAACTTTCTAACGGTAACCAACCTAGCTCTTTTTCTATTTTTGACGCATCTATAGCATAGCGAACATCATGACCGGGTCTATCTTTAACATAAGTAATAAGAGACTCAAATCCTTTGCCACCAGAAGACTTCGAAAATTTATTATGTGGAACTAATGCCTCTAACAGCATGCAAATTGTTTTAACTACTTCAATATTAGACTTTTCATTATGCCCGCCGATATTATAGGTTTGACCTACAGCACCATTTGTAACAACCAAATAAAGAGCTCTTGCATGATCTTCCACAAATAACCAATCTCGAATTTGTTGGCCATCACCATAAATAGGTAACGACTTACCTTCCAGCGCATTTAAAATCATTAATGGAATAAGTTTTTCAGGAAAATGATTGGGACCGTAGTTATTTGAACAGTTTGTTATTACAGTAGGTAAACCAAATGTTCTCTGCCACGCTCTTACTAGATGATCACTAGATGCTTTGGACGCTGAATATGGAGAACTCGGCGCGTACGAAGTATCTTCAGTAAATAAATCTTCCGGCCCTTCCAAGTCACCATAAACTTCGTCTGTTGAAATATGGTGAAATTTAAATTGCTCTTTTCTATTATTATCTAACTTAATCCAATACTTACGAGCTTCTTCAAGTAGCGTGTAGGTACCAATAATATTAGTTTCGATGAACTCTTTTGGACCATCGATTGAACGATCAACATGACTTTCTGCAGCTAAATGCATAACTACATCCGGTTGATGGTCTGTAAATATTTTTTCAATAGCTTTTGCATCACAAATGTCTGTTTGAGAAAATACATAACGAGGATCATTAGTCACTTCGGCTAATGACTCTAAATTACCTGCATACGTCAACTTATCGACATTTATTACAGAATCAGAAGTGTTTTTAATGATGTGGCGTATGACTGCTGAGCCGATAAAGCCAGCACCGCCAGTTACTAATATTTTCATATGAAATTGAATTTCTATTTTCTAGTAGATTCTAGAAAAATGCCTTTGATTAAAGGTTTGATGTTGCACTCTTGCAACATTCAAACTCAGGTATATTTTTGTCTTGTGACGGATTGTGTTTTCAACGAGACTGGTTTTGTTCACTATGGATTCCCGCCTTCGCGGGAACGACGAGTTGGAGGTCCCCGCATGTGCAGGGGTGACGGTCATTTTATGTAAAGACGGTCAAAACTCGCCAACAGGTTTGCCTACTTGCTCTTATATTCGTAGTTATAATAGCCATAATCACCGTAGGAACCGCTGGCTTTCTTTTCAACTGCGTTAAATATTATGCCTTTAATTTCTACACCGTTAAGCTCAAATCGATTTGCAGCTGCTGCGATTTCTTTAAGGCTTGATTGGTTAAACCTGGCAAGCATTAAACATGTGCCTGCGTGATGACCAATGATTGATGCATCGGTTACCGCAAGTACCGGCGGTGTATCAATAATAACTAAATCAAATTGGGTTGATATGTCTTGAATAAACTGAGTAAAACGTTGCCCCATTAAAAGCTCTGATGGGTTTGGTGGTATATTGCCTCTGGTTATTACACTTAGGTTCTCTATAAACGTCTCTTTAATTGCATCGTTTAGATTAATGTCACCAATGAGTAATTCAGACAGACCATTTTCAACTTTTTGATCAAATATCTTTTGTATATAACCTTTGCGCATATCTGCGTCGATTAACAATACTTTTTGCCCAGATTGGGCAAGTACTGTCGCTAGGTTTGATGAAACAAAAGACTTACCAACCGTTGGGCTTGCGCCTGAGATCATTACTACATTATTTTTAGCTTCAAGCATGGCAAAGTGCAGTGAGGTACGAAGTGAGCGTATGGCCTCAATCGCTAAATCGGTTGGGTTTACTTTAGCAACAAGTATTTCGCTGGTTTTAAGCTTTTTACGGCCGAGCTTTTGTCCCAACTTCTCTTTAAGCTTTTTCTTGTCTGTGAATTTAGTTTGTGTATCACTTACGGGAATAGTGGCATAAACCGTTAAGCCAATGTCTTCAAATTCTTGTGGGTTAGTAACACCGCGATGGAAAGCCGCTTTAATTAATACAAAAGCGACAGAGAACATCCCCCCAAGTAAGGTAGCTAATACAACAATTAACGGTTTTTTAGGTTTAATTGGGTTACGGCCAACAACGGCAGTATCAACAATATTGATATTCCCAACCGTACCGGCTTTGGCTACTTTCAACTCTTGGTTTTGGCCAAGTAGCGCAAGATATATTTGCTGATTAACTTCAACATCTCTGGCTAAACGTAATACTTGCTGTTGGGTAGCTGGTAAATTTTTAACGGAAGTGGTTAAGGTTTCTTTTTGAGCGAGTAATTTTTGTTTCTTTTTATTTAACGATACATAACTAGGGTGTTCTTTAGTAAAACGTTGGGCTATTTCAGCCTCTTTGTACGATAACTCATGTAAGTAGGTATCTAAGGCAACAACCTGTTCTAAAATAGATTGTGTTTCTAAAGAAAGGTCAACGGATTCGTTTTGTAAGCGATAGTCATTTAAGCTAACTTCGGCCGCGTCTAACTCACCTTTTATTTTAGGTAATTCAGCTTGAATGTAATCAATTGAATTTTGTACTTCCGCAGATTGACGTTGTACATTTTGCAATAAAAAACCTTGGGTTATGGCATGCAAGGTTTTTAATACGAGTTCTTTGTTAGCACCTTCAAAAGTTGCCGTTAATATACCGGTATCTTTGCCCTGGCCAGCTACCGATAATGTTTTTTGAAGGCTATTTATAATATCTTCACGATAAGAGCGTTTTACTAAAAAGCCAGTGTTGGTTTCAGAATTTAAGGTAGTAATTAATAATTCGATAGAGCCAGTTGGCGTTTTTGCTATTTGGTTAATTTTACCGGTTAGAATTTTTTCTTCGGCAAAGTATAAACTGAAGTTATCATTACCTTCATTTATGATTTCAAATGTTTGGTCTAAATAGTTTGCCGCTACATTAAATTTAGCGACTTTAATTTGTTCACCGCCCCAGGCGTAACTTTGATCAAACAAGGCAGAAATAATTGGGTCGTTAAATGTTTCACTATTGTGACGTCTTGCAAAGAATGTTCCTAAGCTGCCTTTGTATTTGGGTGTTGCGGAAATTTCTAAATTCAGATCATCTACTGCGTAGCTGAGCACACGGCGAGATTTTAACAATGCCATTTCAGTTGCAGGGTCGCTCTCACCGCCAAACATAGCTTCTAAGTCGGCAACGCCTGGTAAACCACCAGACTTTTCTTCTATTTGAATTAAGGCATCCGCTTTATATATTGGTGTGGCCATTAAGGCGTAAGTAATACCGATAAAGGTGAATGCTGCGGTAACAAAAATGATTAACCATTTTTTATCTAGCAATAGACCAAATAAACGGGCTAAATCGATTTCATCAGAAGAGTCGGTATTGGTAACACGAATTTTTTGTTGATTTGTTTTTATGTTTTGTTCAGACATTTTAAACTCGGGTGTTGTGTTTAGTTATTAGGCGAATGAATTCGCCTTTACGTTTATAGCTATAAGTTCCCCGCCTTCGCGAGGATGACGGTTGCTGCTTGATGACGGTTGTTGCTTGATTACGATTGTTGTTTGATGACTGCTATCGTGTTATTTGGCTATCGCCATTACGCGAGACTGAAGTCTCGCCAACCATTTTTGGCTATCGCCATTACGCGAGACTAAAGTCTCGCCAACCATTTTTGGCTTTCGCCATTACGCGAGACTGAAGTCTCGCCTACTTCTGCTGAATTAGTCTCTGTAGTCTTGGTTTACGTCACTCAAGTTACGCAGGCTTGTGAATGTTGGTAATAATTGCATTATTACGCGATTCCAACGAGCTACTGGTGCTGATGTAACGTAGACGATATCATATGGTTGTAATTCAAACTGTGTTGATAGTATTAACATGGCACCGTTTGATGCATCTAGTTGGAATACGTCTACTAACTTGTCTTTAGTTGTGCTTTTACGTAATACGAATATGCCACTTGCATCACTGGTAGCTTCGCTAATACCGCCAGTATTGTTTAACGCTTCTGCTAACGTTAAACCGCTGCGGTCTAAACGTTGAGTTGAGGCTTGTTTAACATCGCCCATAACAAAAACTTTTAAGGCGTCGTTACGTGGCACGTGGACTATATCATTGTGTTTTAACAGACGATTTTGACTCATGTCGCCTTTTTGGTACAGCGCATATAAGTCTAACGTTTCTTCGCTTGAACCTGTGCTTGTTGCACGGGTTAATGAAACAGAGCGCCAATCGGCTAATGGGCTTAAACCGCCAGTAACGTTAAGTGCATCTAATAACGTTAATGGTACATCGGTAATAGGTAATACAGTAGGCTGTTTTACTTCACCGGTTATAAATGTGCGTTTAGAACGAAATGCAGCAACTGAAACGTCAAGTTGTGGGTTCTCAATATAGCGACTTAGCTTTTTAGTAATTAGGTCACGTACAACCGTCATTCGTAAACCAGCAACCTTTAGCTTGCCTATATATGGGTAAAATATGGTGCCATCGGTATGTACTACGTTACCGGCTTCGCCGGCACTACGGAACTGACCTGCAGGAATGGTTAATTCTGGATGATCCCATACAGTGATACTTAACACATCACCCTTACCTATTATGTAATTGTAGTTTTCTACTTGTGTGCTTAATTCTGTGTTCAGTTTAGCGACTGGCTCTGCAGCTTTAAGTTTGGTTAATACTGCAGGAGTAATAAATTGTGCATTTACTTGTGGTGATATATCGAAGGCTTCTTCGTTATCACTCAATTCTACGTCGTCTACATGGCCGCCAGGGACTATGGTGCAAGCGGTGGTGAACGTGGTGAGTAAAGCGATTGTTATTATTTTAAGATTGTTTTTCATGATTTTTATAATAATTTTTAGTTTTATTTGGCTGCATTTTACTCGCAGTAAATGCTTGTTTAAGTATGTTATATGGTAACAGCGAATACATTTAATTTGTTGTTACCCCAGTGTAACCATTACACTGTGTTGCGGTAAGTAAAGTTTAGTTTTTAAGATCCTGAAACAAGTTCAGGATGACGTTTAGGACTACTTTAGATGACCTATCGTGTTAACTTTTCTGCCCAGGCTTTGCTGTTTTTTTCTATTTGCTTAAATGCGTGTTCAAAGGCTTCTATGCTTTTACGGTATGGGTCTGGAATTTCTTCATCAGAGTTCCACTTACCTAACAGCATAATTTTTCCCGATGCTGAGGGGTACTTTTGCATTAGTATTTGTTGGTGTTTTTTTTCCATTACGAGGATAAGTTCAGCATTATTTATTATGTCGTGATTTACTTGTCTAGCTTTATGATTTTCACTGCTGTAGTTATTGGTTGTTAGCAACTGCGCGGCGTTTTTTTCTATTTCATGATCAACTAACGCGCCTATGCCTGCAGACGTTATTTCTTTACTTGGCATAAGTTGTTGTAATATTTTTTCAGCGCTCGGGCTTCGGCAAATGTTACCGATGCATACTGTTAGGATTTTGTTGAACATGGTTTTAAATTAATTTGTTAGTGAAAACTTGTGGCTTTCGCCATTACGCGAGACTGAAGTCTCGCCAACCATAAAAACACAGGCAGATTCATCTGCATCTACAAGTATTTCAGGTACGCTTCCGCCCTTTGGTTTGGCTCCAATAGGCATTTAAGATCCCCGCCTTCGCGAGGATGACGGTAATTATCGCGAGGATGACGGTAATTATCGCGAGGATGACGGTAATTATCGCGAAAATTCTGATAATTGATTTTGTGGCTTGCGCCATTATAACAGCATTTAAGATCCCAGCCTGCGCTGGGATGACAACAATAGGTTTTGTGGCTATCGCCATTGCGCAAGACTGAAGTCTCGCCAACCATAACTCAAGTCTCGCCAATCATAAAAAAACAGGCAGATGAATCAGCCTTCTACAATTGCAAACAGATGGTGGTAGTAATGGTGTTCTGCTTTTACGTTAGTTTTTCTATTGCTTGGTGCTCTACTGCTACTTCGTTTTCTTGGCCGAGCATTTTTATTAATAGAATGCATCGTTCTAGGCCGTCTTTATTTTTGTATATTGCGTCTAGGCCTTTAAAAGGGCCTTGGGTTACTTGTACTTTTTCACCCTGTTGGTACGTTAATAAATCATTTAATGATTTATTATCACTCCCTTCTATATTCTGTCTTATCTGTTCTACTAAACTTTCGTTTAAGATTGCATGGTTCAAGCCAAAACGAACAAAACTGCCGACACCTCGAGTTGAACGAATAGCATTAAAATTAGCTTCGCTTTGATCAAGGTTGATAAATAAATAATTAGGGAAGAGTGGTTCTAACGATACCGACTTAACTCCTTGTCTTTTTTTTACCTTTGCTACTTTAGGTAAAAAAACATCAAATCCTTGATTATTTAAGTTGTCAAATGCTCGCTGCTCTTCGCGCGGCTTACTGGTTAATAAAAACCAATTACATTTATTTGTATTTGACATACTTCATCCTTTTATTTGATAACAAAAATCCGTTCTGTTACCAATTATATCCTGAATGGTTGTTCAATAAAGTAGCAATTATGCTCTATATTGTTATTTAAGTAGAACGATATTTTCAATATAAAAAATGAACATATCTAAATAAAAATTATTAACACTCAGTAAGTCATTAATAACTATTAAATTACTACTGTTATCGTTCAGAACCATATAAACCTAAGGGTTACAAAGGCGAGCATGATTATATTGAAGTTAGCTAAGTAATGCTATGTTTTTTGTTATTAAATGTAATTAAATTACAATACATATAACATTCAAAAATTAGTCGTTAATTATGCGTGCAACCTATGTTACATGACTGTTAATGGACGAAAACTCATGCCAAACATTACAAATGTATTATTGTTCAAATTGAATGTAGGAAGGGTTATATTTCATCTTATTTTTTAAAAAAAGTGTAATGTGCAGTGTAATAATTACATTTAAGGCTTATTGGTAATAGTTAAGGCTAACAATTAACATGGTAATTGTTAGCCTTAACTATTCAAATTAAAGCCTTGTACAATTAAATACCTTACTTCACTTTACTTAAAAAGCGTTTTAAATATTTTGGGGTGGTAAGCATATACAAATGACGTTTAAAGTGTTTAAAACGGCCTGTAAGTAAAGGGAAACTACCTTTATTCCCGTAGTTAAGTTCAATAGTTTCTTTACTGTAACCTTTTAATACCGCAACTAAATGCCCATATTTATTTGCTGAACTCTGCCTTTTTACATACAAATTAATGCATTCATCAATTTGAGCATTAGCTTGTTGATCATTTATGAGAGTAATAGCTGTATTAAACTTAAAGTATTTATACGCCGCAATTAATAAAGCCTGCATTGGCGCAGTTTTATTGCAGCGTGCAAAGTGCTCATTAATGCTTAACCAATTTAATTGCGGTTCATAATACTGAGCAATAGCATAAGCATTTAATAATTGACGCCAATCAATGTGTTTATCAGCAAAGCCATTATGGGAAATTTCACTGTGGGCAATAGACAAAACCATTTGTTGGTTTGGCTCCATTTGCAGTACGCTTAAAGAATCGTTTAATTGTAAAGGTGTTGCTTGTTGCCAAACGTCTTCGGTACTGAGTACATCACTGACTGACTTTTTTAATACCCAGCGGTGCAGTTCAACACAACACTTACCATTTTCACGAAATAATGCCGGTGCATGGTGATGGCCAACTGAAGCATGATCGTGTTCTTCTATTTGCTGGGCGTAGCCTGCGGCTAATAAAATACTATTGGCTTTATCTTGTAGCTCTTCAGGTACGAGTAGGTCAATGTCGGTCATAAAGCGTTGGCTTATTGGGTTAAATACACCATTAAATAAGCTTGCTCCGCCTTTAAGTATTACTACAGGTATATTGGCGCTTTGTAATAAATTACAAGCAAAAATAGCTTCTTCTTTGATGCCTTGATTACGCTCAACATAAAATTGTTCGAGTTCAGTTAAGTACAGTTGTAATTCTTCATCGAGTTTTTGCCAAACATTATTAATATTGAGACTATGATAAAACGCCCCGCCTAACCAATAGGTATTAATTATTTTAATTAGCGGTAAACGTGCATCTTCATCCAGCAAGGTTTTCAATTGTTCTGCGGTGTGCTGTTCAGGGTGAGTTAGCCACATGCCAAGATCGATGAATGTTTGCTTAGTTATCGTTGTATTTATATTTTTATCAGACATGTTTTAGATTTTATTTTATTTTATTTTATTTCTTTTATGTTATTTCTCTTGGTAGAGCTGTATTTAATGCACTATTCATAAATAGCGCACCACTTAGGCACTGAAGACTTCATCGTAGCAGATAAATTAACCTCAATAAATACATCTGTATTATTAGGACCAACAGGATTTAAATCGATTAAATAAAAAAGGCCGGGGTTAGCCGGCCTTTGTATATTTTTGGTTTACTTTTGAAGGTTAACCAGCAGTACTGCTGCCACCTGTGCCACCGGTTCCAGTAGGGTCAATATACTTATAAGTAATTGTTACAGTAGTGTCTTTCTTTGAAACGACAAAATCAATGTCCTTTTCAATAAGCTCGGCTCTACTCGCTTCAGACAATACCATGCTTACATTAAAGTTAACTTCAGTAGAAATTTCCTCTTCTGTTATACCGGCTTGGGTTAAGCTTACGCTTAATACGGGTACATCAAACGTTACACTGGTTTCACCTGCAGGAACAGTTACTGTCGCAGGGATGTTGCCAAAGTGAATGCCGCTTTGTGCAGTGCCGTCAGTAGTGGTTAAATTAAAGGTAACATCTACGCCACTTTCTTCCGCACCTTGTACTTCAATAGTTACTGGTATTGTATGTTCTGCAAAGCTGTCACTATCAGTTTCAAGTTTTAAGGTACCTACCTGATTAATAAACATTAATGCAATATCATCGTTACCAATAGTAATTTGTTTATATATTGTAAAAATATCTTCAATATCATCATTACTATTGATTAAGAATTGATAGTAATCAAAATATAAATACGTTTTACCTGGCACGGTAATACTTGAAATATCAAAACCTAATTCAATAATTTCACTTGGCTCAGACACTTCATCGTCTAATATAGTTACCGTAATAGGCGTTGTTTGATTTTCACCGGTGAAGCTAGTATTGCCCTCATTAACGGTAAAATCAACATCTTGAGTGGCGGTACTATTAGCGCCTACGTGTAAGGTTGCACCTATAGCAATAGGAGCATGAGAAGAATAGTAATTTAAGTTGATATCAACTTCAGATACAACACCTTCTACAACTTCAGTTTGATTTAAATTAACAGACAAATCAGCATAATAAACATCATCATCTTCTATTCTAAAGGTATTTTCGTAGCTACCCGCTAATGCTGCGTTAGGTGAACTAATGGTAACTGCAATATCGTAATCAAAACTTACGATGCGGTCATTTGCAACACCAACATTTAAGAGCATACTGCTTTGGTTCGCTGCAAACGTTAGTGTTTGAATTGTTTCAACACCATTAATAACGGTGGTAAAATCTAACATTACAGGCGAGATTGGCGCAGTATCTAAACTGATTAATAACCTTGATACCCTACCTTCATAAACAACATCTGAACCATATTTGGTTACCGTAAAGCTTGTTGGCATTGCAGCGACTACATCGTTGTCTGCTATGTCAACACTTTGTACTGTTGCTACTTCAGTTTTAACTCTCACTAGGTCATTGCTAAGTAGGGTTGCCGTTAATGTTTCGATACCTTCAATATCGTTATCATCTCTAATATCAATTGTGGCCGTAAACACTGTTACACCCGCTACATCGGTAGGAAGATAAATTGTTTTATTAAACGTTTTATCTTGGCTGTGTGATGCACCTAAATAATCAGGATGAAAATCTAAGATATAATCAGCACTATCACCGGCGGCCTGTGCAAAATTAACACTAACTCTTGGATCAAAGTTTTCAATACCGGTAGGTACTGCATCTTCCGTTGTTATTTGTACTTCTAACTTGCCGGTTTCTTCTGATGCAGAAAGAATTTTAAAATCAGAAATATATAACGCATCATTATCTCGAACATAACCAGTAACAGTTAAGCTTTCAGCACCTTTTTCAAAAATGGCACCTGACGCTTCAGTTAATTGTACTTGATAAAATTTGTAGCGTTCTTCAATTGTTGTATCCGCTAAAATGTCTATCGTAATGACTTTTTCAGTTTCACCTGCAGCAAACGTAATCACTTGCGATGCAACAGCATTAAAATCTACACCATCTACCACTGCGCCATAATAATAAGTATTATATGCACTGTCTGGTGCTGGTAATAATGAATAAGTGAAGCTAACGTTTTCGTTTTCAGGACCATCGAGTAAACGTATTTTAACTTCACCAATGGTGTTTTCAATATCGCCTTCAACAATGTAGCTAGTTACCGAATAAATATCGATAACTGGCGATGGTACTTCAGTTTGTTGTAACGTAATGGTAGACCCTGCAGACTTACATAGGTCAATTCCTTTTATAACAACTGCATCAGTGTCAATAGAGCCATTTTCGCCTAAGACAACCGTTGTTTTATCTTCAATTAATTTACTTGAGCTATTACCAACAAACGTAAACGTTGTAGGTTCATCAGGAAGATCTTTATAAGTGAAAACACCATCTGTAGCGCCATTATAATTATCGGTTAATGATGCACGCTCATTGTTAAAATTAACTTCACCATGTATAGGGTATGGGTCGCCGTTTACATCAGTAATATAAATTGAACCCGAGCATGTCTCTTCAACATCAGCCCAAGCTAGGTTGTAATACGATAAATGGGTAAGTGCCATACCAACAATTAAGTTGCCATTGTCATTTAATTCAACTGTGCCATCACCTTCATAGCGCCAAGCTGCGTCGCCTTCAGATAAACTCCAAGTTGGAATAATGTCGCCTTCGGCAACAAATTGATCCGTTATTGGGTTAATGGTATTTGCAGAAAGGGGAATATCTACTTGAATTGGTGCTAATGAATTTAAGCTACTGGCTTTTTGATCGCCAGCCGTTAACTCAATAGATACAAAGCCCGCTGAAATAAAACGTACTTCTGACGCTTCACTTGTACTTACTTCACCATTAGTTCCACTAAGTGATGCAGCTAGATCATTCGCATTAGCCACCTGCGTTACTAACCCACCGGGTAAAAGGTCAGCAGAACCTTCGACTGTAGTATCAAATGCCGTTAGTACAACTTCTAATTTACTGGTGTCTAAAGCAACACCTTTATCATCAAGTAAGACTACATCTACAGGAATTTCTAAAGTAACGTTATTACTAGAGTCACTCTCAGTTATTATTGAAATAACTTCTATGCCTTCATCGCTAATCGTTGGTTCAACAGTTGTTAAATCTACACTTTCTTGAACAAGCGCTACACCTTCAGGTGCATTTTCAGCACTTAGCTCTACTAATTCCATACTTGCGACATTATCACCGAATACATCGACAACAAATTTACTGTTTGTTGATAAATAACCGCTTGCGCTGAAAGCAACCGTTAATTCACCAGCGAAATCTGGAAAACCATTTGCATCATTATCAGCTAAAGAATCTTGGTTGATAGTAATAACAGCTTCACCGTTAATAAAATCAACAACGTAATCGCTTTCACTAATAAGGGCTAAGTTATCTGCTATTACCGTTAAAGTACCCGCAGCAACAGCTTCGCTTGTACCAGAGTTGCTAATTGAAATAATTAGTTGCGAAGACTCAGGTGGCGCAGGGTCTTCTGGTTCAACTATAACAGGAGGTTTTGGTTCTATTGGGTCAGTTTTATCCTTACTCTCACTGTCGAAAAGGTCACACCCCGTTAAGTTAAACGAGATCAGTAATATTAATAAGCTTAATCGCTTATTATTTAATAATTTTGGCATAGCTCTATTCTTTATTTATTTGTTTTGTAAATTTATTTAAAAAATCCATTTTCTATTACAGGCAGTAATAGATAATCCCTGAGGCAAGTAGTTTAAAAACTGCTACGCAAACATCGTACATTATCGGTTACATATCGCAACCTTTTTATACACAAGATTACAAAATATACCGAACAGTTTAAAATTTCACATGAAACTTACATAAAACTTACATTTTACGCATTAAAATAGCTATCGCCATAACGCTAGACTGAAGTTTCGCCAACCTTGGGTCTGCCACTTGTGACTCTCACCAACCGGTTTAGTTTTCATTAATTAATTGTTTTATTATTGCTAATGATTGTTCGCTATTGGCATAGGTTATTTGATATGCGCTTATGCTTTTGCAAAACTCTATTAGCTGCCCTACTCTATGTTCGGTTAACTCTGCGCCTAGTTGGTAACCACCATCTGTTACTAGGGCAATTGTGTCAATAATTGATAATGGTGTTGTTTGTGGCTTTGTATTCGCTTGGTATTTTGGGCTAATGAGTAGCGTTTTGTTATTTGGGGTTAAGTGGTTAACACCAGGTTGTAAATTATGTGATATTTCATCTGTGGTAGCTGTATCAGCTTTCAGGTGAATAAATTCGCCTCTACAATCATTATTTTCTGCGCCGTTATTATTGTTTTTTTCATTCGATTTAGGCTTAGCGATTTGTTCTGGCCATATATATTTTAAGATACGCCCATCTATTCGGTGCCACTCTGGTTGTGTTTCTATTTCAGGGTAAAGCTTCGCTATGTGTTGCCAGCTGCCTGATTTAATTGCCATTGGTAATGCTAATACATTTAACGAAAGGTCGTTGTTAATGGCGATGATTTCATCTGAGTATACTTGGTAGTTTAGCTTTGATAATTCGGCTGTTAGGGTTGATTTACCGGCTCCTGAAACGCCGGGGAGTAACAGTGTTATTTCTTGTTTTTGCGCTTCGCTAGGAGATTCCGTATCAAGTACGGAATGACGACTACTATCCCCTTCGTCATCCTGACGAAGGTCAGGATCTTTGCTTTTACTGATAGCTTTGGTGAGTGCGGCACCATGAAAACCGAAGGTGTAGTCGCTTTGTTGATAGCCAAGTATTTGTAGGCGATCAATTAATACAGGCATTACTTGGTTTTGGCTTAAGTTTTCTTCTACTGCTTGATCGTTTGAATATAGAGTGTAGATATTATTTTGGTGTTCAATTTCTAACAGAAAGTCTACTTCGATTGTTTGGTTTACGGGGTTCTCTTGGCCTTGTTCATTTTGTTCGTTTTGCTCATTTTGCAGTGCAATTGGTGCAAGTAAATCGGTTATATGCTTTAACAGCTGTTTGTCTTGACAGGTTATAGCAAAGGTTGAGTTGGCGACTTTAATTGTAAAGTCATCTGCTTTTGCATGTTGTGGCAAGTGGCCTTGTAACTCCGGGTATAAACCATCCGCGTAAGTGCGCTCAATTTGGTTGTTTACCATTAATGCTTTCACTTGCTTTAAGCTTGGCGCTATTTGCTCAGAAGTAAGAGGGCTGTGCTGCTGTAACTCTGCTATGGTTTGTTGCTCGTTAATGCCTTCGTCTAAGGCAAATAATAGCGCTAGGCTTAAGGGTTCAAGCATGTATAAGCTTTTATGGCCTTGATGAAATACTAGGCCTTGGGTAGCGGTTAACCAAATGGATAGATGTTGTATATTTAAATTAACTTTTTCGATCTGCATGGAGAGAGGTTACTGCTTACTTAAATTTATATTACTCAGGTTAACAATTTTGTTAATTAAGGTCTATTAACTTGTTTGGGTAACTACAAGAAAAAGAAAAGCAAGATTACCGCCTTCGCGGCAATGACGGAGGGGGGAATTGCAATGACGTGGAGCTCAATGACGTGGGAGTTGAATGACAGTTAGAAGTTTGTGGCAATTACGGTGAGTTGTTGGTGACAATTACGTTGAGTTGTTGGTGATATTACGGTGACTTGTTGGTGGCAATTACGATGAGTTGTTGGCGGTAATTACGATGAGTTGTGGGCGGTGAGTTGTTAGTTGCATTAAGTTTATATGGTTAAATATTTAGGCGACAAAAGTCGCCTTTTAGGGATTAAGCAGGTGTTATCGTCTGCGTACTATGTGAGCCGGACAACCAACAACAGTTACTGCTGGTGGAATGTCATTTAGTATTACAGCGCCAGCGCCAACAATAACTGTGTGCCCTACTTTTACTTGATGGATAAGTGTTGAGCCAATGCCAACCCAGCTAAATTCACCTATGGTGACTTCTGCAGCCATGTTAACACCTGGTGAAACATGCACATAAGGCCCTATTAAACAGCCGTGGTCAATATTAGCACCGGTGTTAATGATACAGCCTTCACTAACTTTAGTGCCGTAGTTAATGCACGCATTAGCAACTACCATTACGCCCTCACCTATTGTGGCATGCTCACTTACTGTTGCATCTGGTGAAATGAGCGTGGCAATGTTCAAACCTAACGCCTTAAACTCGCAGAGTTTGGCTTTACGAATTTTGTTATGGCTAAGCGCTACAAATACTGCATCATAGCTTTTACCGTGTAGAATTAATGCTTGTTCGTCACCTTTTACTGGCCAAATACCACATTGTTTTTGTTGTGGGTATTTGTCGTCAAAAAAATACACTGCATAACCATGTTGCTCTGCTATTTCTGCAGCGACTTTACCGTGGTCGTCGGTACCTAATATTGCTAAGGTTTTTAATTCAGTTTGCAAAGTGATGTCCTTTGATTATGCCGTTTGGCGATATAGATTTATGGTGAGCGTTAAGAATACAAGGTTGGTTATATATATCAATGATTTGTTTGGTATTAATTATTACTGATTATGGTTTGGTTAAGACTTAACCTAGTTACGTTGTAACTATTACGTAAGGATGAATCCTCACCTACCAGAAGTGGTGGTATTGATTGTAGGGACTGAAAACTCATTGGTTGGCGAGGCTGAAAACGCTTCGGTTGGAGAGACTGATAACTCATTGGTTGGCGAGACTTTAGTCTTGCGTTATGGCGTGGCCAGTTTTTTTGAAGTTGCCTACGGCAATTACGTAAGGATGAATCCTCACCTACCAAAAGTGGTGGCATTGATTGTAGGGGCTGGAAACTCATTGATTGGCGAGGCTGAAAACGTTTCGGTTGGCGAGACTTTAGTCTTGCGTTATGGCGTAGCCAGTATGTTTGAAGTTGCCTACGGCAATTACGTAAGGATGAATCCTCACCTACCAGAAGTGGTGGTATTGATTGTAGGGACTGAAAAATCATTGATTAGCGAGGCTGAAAACGTTTCGGTTGGCGGGACTTTAGTCTTGCGTTATGGCGTAGCCAGTTTGTTTGAAGTTGCCTACGGCAATTACGTAAGGATGAAACCTCACCAACCTTTGGTAGTGCGTAATGTTAAGTGGTTGGCGGGATTACACCTTAAATAATCAAACATCATCGGTATCCATTTGACCCGACATTCTTCGACGAATATGTGACCAAGACATACCAATCGCTAACAACGCAGCGAGAATGATAAGTATCACCCAAGTAAAGGCGGAAGTTTCTTCAAGACTGATCCAACCCCAATCAATTAATAACCAAACAATAGCGCCAAAAAATACCGCCGCTAACATTAAACCTATGGTACCTAGTGAGCGTAGAGTGGCTCGAATATAAATTACCCAGCCAATTAATAACACTACACCAGCAAGTAACACAAGAGGCACAAAACCTGCAGATGTGGCCCACTGTACATAAGAATAGCCACTGGGGTTATACGTCAACAATACCAGTGCAAGTGCGAAAAAAAATCGCATACCGACACCTTGCGGTGATATTTCTTTCATTGCTTGTTCCTCTTGTGTATCTCAAAAGTACATACATTCAAGTGAATATAATGGGCAAACTAAGCCCCTAATAAAACAAAAAATTAACTGTTCAAATATGACCATAGAAACCCAATACTACAATGAGTTTAGTACAGTTTAATGTTTGCATCAGTATTAATAATACAACCGGCACTAGCTTAAGTGCCATAGTTGATACAGGTACTAGCCATATTCATTAGGCCCTCAGGTATTATTGCAGTTCACTTATATTGAGATAACTTTAAGACTCAGTTGAGAAAATTGGCGAGAGGCCAGTTTTGCATGATGACGTAGTCACCAGTAGGTTAGGCTTTAGAGCTTGTTGCCTGCGGCAATTACGTAAGGATGAATCCTCACCTACCAGAAGTGGTGACATTGATTGGCGAGGCTGAAAACGCATTGGTTGGCGGGACTTTAGTCTTGCGTTATGGCGTAGCCAGTTTTTTTAAGTTGCCTACGGCAATTACGTAAGGATGAATCCTCACCTACCTAAGGGCGTTATCCTCACGTGGTTGGTGAGTATAATTGGTGCATTGGTTGGCGAGACTTTAGTCTTGCGCTATGGCGTAGCCAGTTTTTTTTAAGTTGCCTACGGCAATTACGTAAGGATGAATCCTCACCTACCAGAAGTGGTGGCATTGATTATAGGGACTGAAAACTCATTGGTTGGCGAGACTTTAGTCTTGCGTTATGGCGTGGTCACTATAAACAAGGTTATTTTAACCAAACAGAATCCCAATGTGGGTAACTAGAAATATTAGTGACAAGGTTAGCTCTTAATGGGTTAGCGACAATGTACCTAGCCGTTTTGATTAAGCTTTCATCATTTCTAATTTGGTGTTCATAATATCCTCGCTGCCAAACCTCTCCTTTATTATTTAATTGCTGATTAATTTTAAATGCTGAACTACCTTTGACCTTTCTCATGATTTCAGCGAGTTGATTATGATCATTTAATTGTAATAGCCAATGTATATGATCTGGCATAACAACCCATGCAATAGAGTTAATCTTGTTTAGATCATGCGCAAATTTCATTTCATTAATCACTATTCTAGCTGAGTTAAAATTATCAAACATTGTGCGTCGTTTATATGTAGTCGCTACTAGGTGATAAATGTGATTTTTTAATGATAGGCGATGTTTTAATAAGTTTTCTATTGGCATTGTTAAATCCTTTTAACTAATGATGTTTAAACATTATAGGAAATCATTTACTAGTTTGTATAAAAACTTAGTTGCCTACGGCAACTACGTAAGGATGAATCCTCACCCACCAGAAGTGGGGACATTGATTGTAGGGACTGAAAACTCATTGATTGGCGAGGCTGAAAATGCTTCGGTTGGCGAGACTTAAAAATCATTGGTTGGCGAGACTTTAGTCTTGCGTTATGGCGTAGCTATTTTTTTGAAGTTGCCTACGGCAATTACGTAAGGATGAATCCTCACCTACCAGCGGAGTGTTAAATTGGTTGGCGGGGTTTCGCGTGTGTCTTCAATTTAACGTGTTGGGTGTGATAATCAACTACATCTAAATAAGGGGCTATTAGCGCCTTGTGTGCAGGGTTTTCACTATTGTGTAATGCTTTGCCGAGCTCACTCCAAATAATATGAACTTGTTTGGTGTTTTTACCGAAAATATGGGCGTTTAATAAGTATTGCTGCATTTGCTCATCATACTCACCTAAGTGCCACTTAACTAATGCTAACGCGGCCCAAGTACCCGGCCATGTTGGCCGTAGTTGGGTTGATTGAATGTATAGGTTTTTGGCTTCGGTTAGTGTTTGCTGTTTGTTGGTTTCTATATTGGTACGCACGCCCCACTCTAGTATTTGTGCTTTTGCTTCTAGGTACTGTGGGTTTATATGCCAGTTGATTGCATTCGTGGCGTTGGTTAGTGCTTTATCGTATTGCTCAGTGTTAGTTATTACTTCTGTATTCTGCCAGCTAATTAACGATTTTTCGGCTTGTTTGAAGGCTAAATTGGCAAAGCTATAGGTACATGCAATATAAGCTATATAAAGTAAGGTGAGAGTAATTAGTAATTTGAGTGCTTTATGCATGGTTATTATGATTAATTATTCTTGTTAATATTGCCATGGTAATCAATTTTTAATTTATCTGGTAGTTTTTTGTTTTATGGTTTGTTGCCTACGGCAATTACGTGAGGTTGAAACCTCACCAACCGGTGGTGGTTAGCTGGTTGGTTGGTTGATGGTTGATGGTTGGCGAGACTTTAGTCTTGCGCTATGGCGAAGCGAAATCTTAATTTAGTTACGTTGTAACTATTACGTGAGGTTGAAACCTCACCAACCGGCGGTGGTTAGCTGGTTGGTGAGGCGTTAGGAGTTTACGAGCTATAACCGTATTGGTCGTAGTAGCCGTTGAACTCTTGATAGTCGGCTGCTTTTTGTAAATCTACTTGATTTAATACTATGCCGTCTATTGTTAAGTTGGCTTGTTGTAAACGTTTTAAACTGCCTTTAATTTGGCTTTCTTTGGTCGACTCGGCCTTAACTACATAAATTAATGTGTCGGCTTGTTTAGCTACTATCATGGCATCGGATACGGCTAGTATTGGTGGTGTATCAATAATAATGCGGTCGTATGTTTGTTTAAGGGTATTTATTAATTCTTTAAACTGTACTGACGCTAATAGCTCTTGTGGGTTTGGCGGAATAATACCGGCACTGAGCACGTCTACATTCGACTCTTTGTCGTGATAGATACATTCTTCTAAGGTATTATTGCCGGCAATATAATTAGATAATCCCGGTTTTTTAATATTGAAATTTTTCGCTATTTTAGGCTTACGTAAATCGGTGTCGATTAAAATGGTTTTTTCTAACTGCCCTATCGCAAAGGCTAAGTTAGTGGTGACCATAGTTTTACCTTCTGCTGGTATGGTTGAGGTAACGGCAACTACGTGTGCATTTTTATCGATGTTTAATAACTGCAAACTGGTGCGTAATGTACGCACAGCTTCGGAGAAGGCATTATCGTTACCATTAAAAAAATGTCTGACATCTGCATTTTCTTGCTGATATTTTATTGATTTTTTAGTGTGTTTTTTATAGGTATTGCTAGTGTTATCTGCGTGGCTACCAATTAACGGCACAATACCCAATAAGGTTTGCCCTAAACGGCTTTCAATATCATCAACTGAGCGAATGGTGCTGTTGAATGCTTCTAATAATAACGTTGCCCCTACACCCACCATTACGCTTAACATAAATGCTAATACAATAATGAGTTTTTTGTTAGGTTTTGACGCACCATAGGGTGTTGTTGCCGGGTCGGTAATGCGCGCAATATTAGTGTCAAAACCTTGTAATTCTGCGGTTTCTTTTAAACGATTAAAAAAGGCTTGATACAAATTTTGATTGGTTTCTACGTCTTGTTTTAACTCATTACGGCGACTATCAACACGGGTAAGCTTTTGGTATTTGTCTTTACCTGTTTGCAGTGATGCTTCCGCTTGCGCCGTTTTGCGCTGCGCTTTACGGTAATCACTGCCTATGGTCGCTAATAACCGCTCAACTTGGTTGTTTATATTAGCTTGCACCTTATTTAATTCGTTATTGGCGCTGCGCATTTTAGGGTGCTTAGGGCCATAGGTTAAGCTGAGTTCAAGTATTTTATTTTCAACATCAAGCTTTTGCGTATTAATGGTTTTAATACTTGGGTGATTGAGCACATCGGGTAAATTCGCTAATGCGTCTTTGTTATCTTTGTTACTGTTTAGCAGGTTATATATTTGCTCGGTTTGTTTTTGCTCTTGTTGGGTGGCGAGTAAGTTTTTTGACAACTGCTCTATTTCTTTTGCCGCTAAGCTTTTAATGCCGCCTAAATCGACTAATGAATTTTGTTCTTCAAAATTTTGTAGTTTATCTTCCGATACATCTAGTTTAGTTTTTAAGCCCGACAATGATTGATTCAACCATTGCGCTGACTTTTCAATGCGCTGTAAATTAACGTCCATTTGATTGCTGATGTACGCATAAACAATGGCGTTGGCAATAAGCGCCGCAAGCTCTGGGTCGTCTGATGAAAATGAAATAACAACAAGTTCGGTTTTAGTGATTGGTGAAATTGAGGTACCACCCAATACAATGCCTACCGCCCAATCAAATTTTTGTTGCTGTAACTCTTGCTCGCTTAACGGTGCTTCTTCAGGTTTGGCTCTGATCAAGTCTAACCACGAGCTACTTTCTTCAACCGGTTGGTTAAAATAGGGGTGATTAACAAGGTCTAATGTTTCCACAACCCTTGTGGCTACAGGTGTTGAGTTCATTATTTCAAGTTGGGTGTAATAATATTCTTGTCTTGAGTCGTTTTCACCGTAGACATCATTTAGCTCAAGCACTTTGCCTTGCTCTGGCTCAATAAGCATAGTGGCATAGGCCACATAAATAGGGGTTTTAGAATAGGCAACAATAGTGGCAAATAACGTCACCACCACCGACAACATGATAATACGCCATTTACGGCGATAAATAATAAGCCAAAGATGCTTTAAATCGATTTCGTCATTAAATTGAGACTGTTGGCTAGAAGGTAGTTGTGTCACGATAAACCTTAAAAGAAACTTTGTTTAATGCTGATAATATCGCCAGGGCCAATAGGCGTGTTTAGCTTAACTAAGGTTGGCGTTTGGCTTTTGTCGTTGGCGCGAATAATGTAAATTTTATCGAGTGAGGCGCGCTCGGTTAACCCGCCAGCAAGGGCGATAGATTTACCAATAGTAAGGCCTGGTTGATAAGGATAACCACCAGCTTTTTTGACTTCGCCAGCAATAAAGAATGGTCGGTATTTAACAATGGCTACTGATACGTTTGGGTTAACTAGGTAATCGCCCTCTAAGCCTTTGTGTATAAGGTGTTCAAGTTCAATTTCGGTTAAGCCTCTAACGTTAATTTCGCCTAAAAATGGATAGGTCATTTTGCCGCTGTCGGAGATCAGGGTTTGTTTACTTAAATCGTCTTGGCCAAACACGGTAATACTAATGGTGTCGCCGGTATCTAAGCGATAGTTATCGATAGCATTCGCTGCAAAGCTAACAATGCAGGTTGTTAGTAGTATGGTTAATACCTTAAGCCCATAACGGCTAAATTTATTGAAGATTGTAAACATTGAAAAAGTAACCATAGTTGCTGAATGTGCTGTTGAATTTTCTGTTGAACTCAGTGCTGAATTTATTAGTAAATTTGGCACTGTTTTTATTACTTACGTTAAAATGACGCTGAAATGCCAAATTCGATAATATTCTCTTGGTACTCTACCGTGTTGATATTACTTTTGCGATCTGAATTTGCAACGGTTGCAGAAATATCTAAGTTACGTAGCATTTTGTAGTAAATGGTCGCGCTATAACTAGTGTTGTCATCATAACGTTCTGAATCACCGTAATCGTCCTCACTATAGCCCGCAGTTAACTTGGTTGCGATTCGGTCTAGCCACTGATGCTGCCAGCTAAGGTGATAGTCTGTATTTTCAATAGAGCTGCCTTGACCTTTAGCTTCTGACACACTTTTAGAGGTCGAAAAATCAAAGTTTGAATAGGTTAAAGGTGTCCATAAAATGCCTACTTGCCATCTAAAGCCATCAGTATCTTCATACAATGAGTAGTCAAACTCTTTGCTACTGTAACCCAACCTAACATAACCTGTAGTTAGCGCACTGCCCTGCCATTCAACACCCACAAATGCACTTGTTAATGTGCTGTCTAATAACTCTTCGTTAGGGCGTGGATGTTGATATTCTACCTCACTGGTATCTACGCTAAAGCTAATCTTGGTATATGCCCCTGTTTTGTAAAAAAAGGTTGTTCCAATTTTATGCTGCTTATACTCACGATTGGCAGTAAAGTCTAAATCTGTGCCTGTTTGGGGCAGATTTAGTTCATCAATAAATAAACTGTCCCACTTTATTTGCTCAAAGCTGTAACGTAGCTCTACATTACCCTGTGCTGTTTTAGCGCCATAATTGTAGCGTATTTGGCTTTGCAAGGTTTCACTTGCTGTTGGCTCTTTTAATATTTCGGCAAAACCAATTGAATAGCCAGTACCACGCTCTTCATATTCGTTTAAATAATCAGCAGAAATATTCAGACGATGGCGCACGTCTAAATCGAGAAAAGTTAATGCTGATAATTTATGATTGGTGTAATCATCATCTTGGCTTGACCAATAGTTAACATTGGTTATTTGATAATTAAATTGTATACGATTGAGGTTGTAGTTTTTACTAAGCTCGAAGCTAGGAGATATAGTGGTAAGCCAAGAGCCTTCATCGCTAATATTGCTGTTGGCAAAATTATCACTGTAACGCTGGGTCGCTTTAATTTGTGGGGTAAATTCAAAGCCTTGTAATTTAAAGTTATGTGGCTCTATGGCATAGCTATAGGTAATTGCAAAAAATTGCAAAAATGCTATAAACACAACGGTAGATTTACGACAGAACTTCATTAATGTTCTAAACCCTAAAATTATTATTTTTATGCGCTTTTTTCAACATACGTTTTAAGTCTTGGGCAAGATCAATTTGCGTGTTTTTAGTTCCATCTATTTAAATAATACCATAGATAAACAGTGACTTGCTAGACCAGTTAAACAGATATTTTAACATATTATATACCTGAATATTTATGATATAAGCACGAATATTTATATCTACGAGTGTGTTTGTACGTTTGTTCTAGGTTCAGGTCTGGGTTCAGTTATATGCTCAGTTTTAGGTTTGTTTTTTAACTGTGATTTTGATTTTGCTTTTAGGCCAAATCGGCTAAACCAGGCGAGTGCTAAAATAACATGAAAATAAGCAGCATTGGCGGGTGCTTGTAACTGAAAATCGACACTAATATGAATGAGCATACCTATAATTGCCATAACGGCTGAGAAGCCAAGGCCTTGCATTACCGAGCTGCGTCTTTCTTGCATAGCTTTAAGGGCATGATACAAGCTCAGCAACACAAAAAAGCCTAACCAAATACTTGCTGGCAAACCGTATTCAATGGCAAATTGAAAGTAATCGTTATGGGCATGATCAAAATAAGCGTTCAAGTCGCTGCCTTGAGTGGTAGGAAAACTTGAGTAAAATCCCCCGCCGCCAACCCCGGTTTCAGGGAATAATTTAATCAGTTCAAATGAATATTCATTAATATCAACCCGAGCTTCGGTTGTAATGTTGGTTTGTTCTATGCGTTGTTTTACTTTATCAAGCCCAAACCAAGCCCCTAAAATAAGGGTATCGATTAAAATTAAGCTTACGACTAACACCACTAAACTCTTACTTTTATGTTTAAGCAGCCATAACGCTAATAGTCCGGTTGTTGTCATAGCAATAAAAAAGGCGGCATTGCCCATACGTGAGCGAGACAAAACAATCGCAATAACCATAATGGCTAAGGCGACTCTAACCGCAAATTTTTCAGAGGTTATGATCACTAGAAGTTTTTTAAATTTGTGTTGTGGGTTTAATACGTGTTGTTTATTGGTATTAATGGTTGCCACTAAGTAACCAATGCCGATTGATAAACAAAGGATTAAAAAGTTAGCGAAATGATTTTTATAAACAAAGCTACCACTAGCCATAGTTGAGTTTTTCAGTTGCATAAAGTAACTGTACTCATCACCATTTAATGCTTGTAAACTGCCGTAAAAAGCCTGCCAAGTTCCGGTCACAATGATGGTTAATAATAAGAGTTTTAAACGCTTAAAGTTATTAACTAATATTATTGTGCACAGCAAAATAAGTAGATAACTAAAGCTTTTAATACTGGCGATGAGTGCTTGCGTAGGGTCTAAGGCGATACTTGCCCACTGAATATCAGGCGATACTAATTGTTTTATCAATACCGTATTAGGGCTAATGATATTTAATAACGCAATGGGCAGTTCAATGAGTTGTATTAATTGAAAAAGTTGGAATACGGCTAAGCCAATAAGCAGAGGTAAATAAGGTTTACATTGGCGCTTTATACTAGCAAAACTATGGCTATATATAATGGCAATAAACAGTAAACAAGCAATCACCTCCATAATGGCCCACGCCCAAGGACGATTAGACCCAAGAGGTATAGGCAACCAAAATAGCAACAATAAAAAAGTGTAGAAAATGATTTTATGGGTATAGCTGTTATTTAAAAGTGCTGGTGAGCTTTTATTCGCTAAAACATCGGTGCTCATACTATGAATACTCAGAGTGAGTGATCAATATTGTATTAATTAGCTGATGCTGTGGTTACTGCAGCGCCACCTGGGCCGCCATTACCATTACCACCACCAAATGTTCCTGGCGGAATTGGCGGTGCTAAATCTAATGCTTTACGCTTTTCATTCAGTTGTTGCTCTGGTGTTAGTTGCGTGTCGTTCATGGCAATAAGCTCTGCTGGATTATTTCCAGCCACTGAATTTACTGTTACTTGTGGTGTTAAGGATACAGAAGATGCAGGTAATGCAACAACGTTGCTGGCTACCTTACTTGCAACCATAGGCTTTCCCTGCTGAGCTAACTGTTGTTGTAATGCTAGGTTAGATTGTGCATTTAAACTTTCGGTAAGGCCTTTGTCACGTTCACGAGTTAACGCTTTGGTTTGCAGCTTTAAACGATTTTTATCTTTTTGGGTTTCTACTAAAAGGATATCATCTTCGCTTACCGCTATTGAATCATCACTTATTGGTTCATTAGATAACTGAGCAACGTTTAGCGGTTTGTTGATACTCGGCAATGTGGCAACTTGCTCAGAAAATACGTTTTGTGTCGAGTCAGTTTTCACTATGGTAATAGCGATACCAGATGATACAAAAAATAATGAAAACAGTAATGCTGAGCTTTTAAGTTTCATTTATTTTCCTTAGAGAGTTAATTGACGTTGTATTTTATACAATAAAATATCTGAACATGTCACCTAAAAGCCACCAGTAGTAGGGCAATGTTTATTACCATTTGGTTTATCTTTACAAGACGGATGTTCACCAGACTTCATTGGGGCTGACATTGCAGGACTCATTAAAGAAGTAACAGCAACAGGCGTAACAATAGCTAATTTACCAAATTTTTTGATGAATTCACGACGAGTGTTTTCAGCTAAAAGTTCTTCATTTGGGCTGTCAATATTACTTTTATTTGTCATCTAACTAGTTCCTACTACTGCAAGTTATTCTTTAATTATCGCGATCATAACGGTTATTAAGGCTAATTTGTAGTTTTTTTATCTGTATGTTGCTTATCACAGTATTATTCAAACAGCTTTAAAAGTTAATTTTAAGCTTGTTTATAACCGTTAATATCGATTTTGTTTGATGAAAACAAAAATACACCAAGCCAATTAACATAATAGTTTTTAATAAACATACTGATAAAAACATAATTAAGTGTTCATTTTGATGGATTAACGCTGATGAACCTAGCTGGATGATCTTGCCATTTAGAATGGCATTTTTAAGGTCGATGAGTAAAAACCAAATCATATAGCTAGACATTAGTAGCCAAAAAAATATTAGTTTATATGGGGTGCTAGGTGGTTTATTGGTGGTTTGGTTTTGCATAATAACATCCTTGTTATTGGGCTTAAAATGTAAAGTTGCAGAGATCCCCCTAAAGCTTTATCTACCGTTTAATTATTGATATTTTATTGGAATTGACTATTCCACAAAAGATAGTGCACATATATCTCCTCCTTGAGATTTATTAGTACATTGAAATTGATGTAGTTAAATTTATAGCACCAGCATCCTTCCAAATGGTAATCAGCTATAATACCGATTTAATAAGCCTAGTTAATAAAGCCAATAATGCAAAAAAAACAACCACACTTTGCACAATTTAGGCAGAACAGATATAATTTCAAGTACTTATAATATCTGCTAGAAAATGTATCTATAAAATATCAATTAAGGATAAAAAATGCCTATTCGCCGTACGCACAGTAAAGTTAGCAAAGTCTATTTACCATCAAACTCTCGTTATAATCAGTTTTTATTAGCGGAATTTAAAATCACCGATGATTTATTAGCTCGTTTCAAAAGTGATGATGGCTCTGACAAATTAAAACCATGGCAGAGTTTCTATCAGAAATTCTCTGAACAGCTTTTTACCGTATGCGAAGAAGCTGATATTGATAATGTGCATTTTATTGCCAATGACAAATTACCACGTGTGCGTTTTAACCAAGAAATTCGCTACTGGGAAACAAAACAGCAAATGTTGATTTTTTATAACCCTGAATTTCATCAGTCGTATAAATCACATTTTGATGGCAGCGTTCGTGCACAGAAAATTTCATTGTTATTCTTAGCATCAGGTGACTCAATTCGCACCAGTGCTGCGGGTTATCATGCTAAAGTACGTGAGGTTCTCACTAAATTAATGACTGAAGTTGGCGTTGCTCCAGCAGCAGTACGTTTGCGTGATCATCAACATTTAACCTATGATTTATTTGCCAAAGATAAAGGCGTTGAAGGTTCGAATAGCCATGCATTACGTCTGATCAAAAATCGTTATAAAGCATCTAATGTTACTTTACCTGAGCAAAACGATACCATGAGTTACGTGGTTGCTAGTATGCCTATTACACGTCGTTTACTTAAACACGGTAATGTCAACTTAGTTGGCCAACAGTCTTACGCAGAGTTTTATCAAATGCTTAGTGATGCCTGTTTGAGCTCGGCGAAGCATTATAATTTAAAAAATGGTGCCTTTATTGCTAATGGTTTAACGCCTATTATTCGCAACAGTTCGAATAAGCCAGAGCAAAAAGTCGGTGAATTACAAATGCTAGGCTTTGATCCTAAAACCCCAAAAAATGAATTTTTCTGTAATTGGGATGAAGATCGTTTAGTGGATTATGTGCAAGTGATATTTGCAGCAACAGAAGCCGACATTCAA
The DNA here is from genome assembly GCA_040779355.1 of Colwelliaceae bacterium BS250. Lineage (GTDB taxonomy): Bacteria > Pseudomonadota > Gammaproteobacteria > Enterobacterales > Alteromonadaceae > Thalassotalea_A. The sequence goes on from JBFONS010000002.1 coordinate 183,449, forward strand.
GATAAAGGCTTAAGTAAATTTATGGAAAATGTTGATAAGTCATTACGAATGATGGCGAAGACACTTGAAATGACGCCAAACAATGAAGAAATTGCGGTTCGCTTCCATCAGCACCTTGCTTATCACTTTGACCAAGCATAATTTATAGTCGATTAACACGTAGTGAATAAATCGCTGCGTGTTTATTGGCCTATTTAAATATTTTTTATTTACATAACACTCATCTATTCCCCCTATTCTCTTCTTGAAACAAATTTATTCACCTACATGATAAATCGGTAGTCAGTCTCGCGTTATTAGCGTAGCTAAAAATATTTGATTACTGCGTGATCATTACGTGAGGTTGAAACCTCACCAACCGTGACTTTGTTTAAACTCACCAACAGCTTTACAGTTAAATACTTGTTGGCGGGAGTTTAGTTTCCGGTTGGCGGGACTTTAGTCTTGCGTTATTAGCGTAGCTAAAACTATTTGATTACTGCGTAATCATTACGTGAGGTTGAAACCTCACCAACGGTGGCGCTGTAAGGTTGAAGCCTCACCAACGGTGGTTTTGTTGATAGTGGTTAAATACCGGTTGGCGGGAGTTTAGTCTCTGGTTGGCGGGACTTTAGTCTTGCGTTATTAGCGTAGCTAAAACTATTTGATTACTGCGTAATCATTACGTGAGGTTGAAACCTCACCAACGGTGGCGCTGTAAGGTTGAAACCTCACCAACGGTGGTTTTGTTGATAGTGGTTAAATACCGGTTGGCGGGTGTTTAGTTTCCGGTTGGCGGGACTTTAGTCTTGCGTTATTCGCGTAGCTAAAACTATTTGATTACTGCGTAATCATTACGTGAGGTTGAAACCTCACCAACCGGAGTGAGGTTAATAACCGGTTGGTGGGAGTTGGTTTCCGGTTGGGGTGAGGTTAAATAACGGTTGGTGGGAGTTAAGTCTTGCGTTATTAGCGTAGCTAAAACTATTTGATTACTGCGTAATCATTACGTGAGGTTGAAACCTCACCAACCGGGGTTTGTTGAAACCTCACCAACCGGAGGTTTGTTGAAACCTCACCAACCGGAGGCTTGTTGAAACCTCACCAACCGGAGGTTTGTTGAAACCTGACCAACTTTGGTTTTGTTGAAATTTTTCCAATAAAAAAGAGAACCGAAGTTCTCTTTTTGGGGTAATGGTTGTCAGCGTATGCTGGCGGGTATTACCAAATTTTTACGCGGTTCTCAGGGGCGATGTACATTGCGTCGCCTTCTTTGATGCCGTAGGCTTCTACGAATTCAGTCATGTTTGATAATGAACCTAATGCGCGGAAGTGACCTGGTGAATGTGAGTCTGTTGCTACACGTTCACGAAGTGCTTTTTCAGTACGTTTGCCACGCCAAATTTGCGCGTAACCCATGAAGAAGCGTTGATCGCCCGTTAAGCCGTCAATTACAGGAGCTTCAACACCATTTAATGATGTTTTGTAAGCTCGGTAAGCAATGGTTAAACCAGATAAGTCACCAATGTTTTCGCCAAGCGTTAATTCACCATTAACGTTTAAGTCTGCAAATACTTCGTAGCCATTGTATTGCGTAACTAATTGTTTAGCGCGGCTAGAGAACTCTTTTAAGTCTTGCTCTGTCCACCAGTTTTTAAGATTACCATTTGCATCATACTTACTGCCTTGGTCATCAAAACCATGACCCATTTCATGACCAATTACTGCGCCAATGCCGCCGTAGTTAACCGCATCATCTGCTTCAAGGTTGAAGAATGGTGGTTGTAGAATTGCTGCAGGGAATACAATTTCATTTGCTGTTGGGCTGTAATAAGCATTAACCGTTTGTGGAGTCATGTGCCATTCCCAATCGTGGATAGGGTCGCCTAATTTTTCAAGTTGCTTTTGGTGAGCAACCGCATCAGCACTTTGTAAGCTTGCAACTAGGTTATCGGCAGTAACAGTAATGCCTGAATAGTCTTCCCACTTATCTGGGTAGCCAATTTTAGGCGTAAATGCGGCTAATTTAACACGTGCCGCTTTTTTAGTATCGTCAGTCATCCACTCTAATGAATCAATTGATTCACCATAAGCTGAACGTAAGTTTTCAACCAGAGTGGTCATACGAGTTTTAGCTTCGACAGTAAAGTGGCGCTTTACGTACACTTTAGCGATGACTTCACCAAGGTTAGCATTAACTAAGCTTACACCACGTTTCCAACGCGCTTTTTGCTCAGTTTGACCATTTAGCTTGTTGCTGTAAAAGTCGAACTTTTCATTGGCAAGTTCTTCACTTAATACCGGCGCATAACCACTAATAACTTTCCAGTTTAAATACGCTTGCCACTGCTCCATAGGGATATTGGCAACCATTTCACCAAAACCTTTGATGAAATCAGGTTGATTAATGATGATGTCTTTTTCAGCACTTGCGCCAACTGCGGCTAACCAGCTAGACCAATTAATGTTGCTGGTAAGTTCGTTTAGCTTGGCAACTTCAAACTTGTTGTAACGTTTTTCGCTGTCGCGAAGCGCCACTTTAGTCCAGTGTAATTTCGCTATTTGGGTTTCAATATCCATAATAGTTGTTGCTGCGGCTTCGCTATCTGCTTGGCCAGCTAGACTAAACATATTAGAGATATGTTGCTGATATTGGCTGCGCATCTCAACAAAACGCGCTTCTTCTTTAAAGTAGTAATCACGATCAGGTAAACCTAAACCTGCATGATAAAGATGGGCAGCGTAGCTGTCTGAATTTTTAGCATCAATACTTACATAGAAATAAATAGGCGAACTTAAACCAGCAACTTGTGCTTTCGCAAAAAACTTAACTAAGTCATCTTTTGTGGTTAATGCGCTTATTTCTGCTAATAGCGGTGCAATAGGCGTAGTGCCTAGGCTATTGAGTTGTTCTTTATCCATAAAAGCTTTGAATAAGTCAGCAACCTTTTGCTCATCAGAGCCAGCGGTAAGGCCTTTGGTGTTTGCCAATTCTTCAATAATAACTTTTACGTCTTCATCTGACTGATCGCGTAAGTCATAAAAAGAGCCAATAGCCGTTTTATCGCTTGGAATTGGGTGTGAATCTAACCAACCGCCATTAACGTGCAAGTAAAAATCGTCTTGAGCACGAACTTTAGTGTTCATGTTGGCACGTTTAATACCTGATACTAGTGCTTTTTTTTGTGTTTTTGCTGGTTCTTGAACTGCAGGCTTTGCATCTGTACTCGTTGTAGGTGCATCAGTGCAACCCGCTAAGAGTAATAATGAAGAGCATACTGCGCCTGTTATTATTGTTTTCATGTAATGTTCCAGTAATAAAAATGCTATAAAAATAGTATAAATGTAATTTTTTGTACGCATGATATTACGAGGAAACAAGCTAAAAATCTAGTGTTCAGCTAAGCCATTAATGTTTTGTAACAAGATTTTTTCAGCAGTTGTAAAGCAAAAGTTACAGACAATCTAAAACTCAACATACCACTGAAGTTAGTGAAACAAATGTACAATGTATGAAAGAGACTAATTTATCGACAATAAAGAAAATGATTGGCGCAGGTAACGTTTATAACGGGAATTTTTTGCTGGCGTTAAACAACAGTAATTTCAGCTAATTACTGTTGTGATGACATAAAACTAAGCAATAAAACCATTGGTTTTTAAATGTGCAACAATTTGCTGCGCACACTGCAACACACTTTGCTCTGCAGTTTTAACGTGTATTTCAGGCGTAGTGGGAATATCGTAAGTAGAATCAATACCGGTAAAGTCTTTAATTTCACCTGCCCTCGCCTTTTTATATAAACCTTTAGGGTCGCGTTGCTCGCAAATTGCAATTGGCGTATCAATAAACACTTCAATAAACTCGCCTTGCTCTAGCATAGCTCTTGCCATATCTCGGTCTGCTTGAAATGGCGAGATAAATGCCGTTGATACGATTAAACCCGAATCGACGAATAATTTAGCGACTTGGCTAATACGGCGAATATTCTCAATGCGGTCTTCATCACTAAAACCTAAATCACCATTTAAGCCGTGGCGCACATTGTCGCCGTCTAATAAGTAAGTGTGGCATTGTTGTTGAAACAGTAAATCATCAACAGCATTGGCCACTGTAGACTTACCAGAGCCACTTAGGCCGGTATACCAAAGTAAACAAGGCTTTTGCCCTTTAAGTTTTGCACGTTCATTTTTAGTGACTAAATGCGCATGCCATACGGTATTCTCGGTTTTCATCGTCATAATAGTAATATCTTTTGTTAAAATGGAAATACCAGTGGGATCATATATAACACCACTACGCTGTAGGTAATTGACACAGGCACACCAACTTTTATAAAATCTTTAATATTGTAGTTACCCGCATTAAACACCATAACATTAGTTTGATAGCCATATGGGCTAATAAAGCTACCACTGGCGCCAAAAGCAACGGCCATCACAAAGGGTAATGGGTTTACCCCAAGCCCTATGGCAATATTATAAGCAATTGGGAACATTAACGCGGCAGCGGCGTTATTGGTAACCGCCTCGGTCATCACTAAGGTGATCAAAAACACGGCAACAAAAGCAACCATGTTAGATTTATCTTCAACAAAACTTTGCACAAAGTCAGCAATAAGAAATGACACTTGGGTGTTCTCTAACGCTGTAGCAAGCGTTAATGCGCTCACTACAATTAACCATATTTCTAATGGAAAGCGGCGCTTAATTTCATTAATAGATAAACAATTAAAGGCAAATAACGCGGCCATATAAAACATTAATGTCTTCAATAAAGATACATCAAACATTACTGACGATGTAATCGCAGCCAGAAAACCAAATAAGGTAAATTTATCACGCCAACCGGACAGCATATTTTCAGGTTCAACCCCGGTTAATATAAAAAAGTTTTTACTTAAGTTGGTTCGATACACAAAATCCTTACCAACAGCCAGTACAAAAAAATCGCCTGAATTAATGACGATGTCGCCTAACTTACCCGACAATGTTGAGCCTTCACGGCGAATAGCAACAACGGCGGCGTCAAAGCGAGCTCTGAAACCGGCTTTTTTTAAGGTTAAACCAATAATGGCTGAACCCGGTTTAATGAGTACTTCGGTTAAGTTATCGCGCAACAAACCATCTTGTTCGGCAAACAACTTTAAACCATCAAATTGCTGTAATACAAACACCTTGGAAATATCACCAGTAAAGATAAGCTTATCCCCAGGTCGAATAAATTCTTCAGGGGTAACCGGGGATATTAAATGCCCTTGCCTGATAATTTCGACTAAAAATAGCGAGTCCATACTACGCAGGCCATTGTTTTCAATAGAGCTGCCAATTAATTTTGAGTCAGGGGTGACTTCTGCTTCAACAAAATAGTGCTTATCGTCTTTTGGATCCGGCGCTGTTTTTGGTAGTACTCTTATAAAAATAAACAACACCAACAAACAAGCGCTCATAGCGGCTAAACCAATTAAACTAAAATCAAAGAAGTGTAGACTTGGCTGGCCCTGTTCTATCAGCATTGAATTAACGATTAGATTGGTCGAAGTACCAACAAGCGTTAACGTGCCGCCTAAAATAGCGGCATATGAAAGTGGCAATAATAATCGCCCAGGGTTGATGAATTTATTATTTTTAATCGGCGAGATAAGCGTGGCGACTACTGCCGTGTTATTTAAAATAGCAGACGCAAAAGCCGTGGTGAACAAGGTACGTAAAAAAGATCGTTTAATGGCTTTATTGATAAGTTTATTGGCTAATATACGTAAAAAACTAGTACGTTCAAAGGCAAATGAACAGGTGATAAGTAATATTAAGGTGAGCAAGCCGGGATTAATAGCATTGATAAATATTTGCTCAACGCTAACAAAAGAAAGCGTTAAGCAGGCCATGGTAGCGGCTGCAAATACTCGTTCAGGAGCGTGCTGAAATTTAACTAAGCCAACAAATGTTGCAAAAAATATTGCCAGCATTGCCCATTGTTCAATTGAGACCATGAAAACCTTTAACAATTTCGATAGCTAGGCACACTTTAAAAGGCATTTAACTATATTTTTGTTTTATAAATATAAAATTAAGATAGACCAAGTTGTTGGAAGCAGCAAGGTTATTTTATTGCAATAACATCAATAAAATAGCCGAGTTCAACTCGGCTATTTTGGCTTAATTGCAACGTAAAAGCGTGTTTAAATTAAATCGATGAACAGTTCCACTCAGGGAAATTACTGCGTATAAATGCATTTAGTTCCACTTCAGATTTACTGTATTGACGTTGATTTTGAGTTTCATCATCATCGCTCACTTGAGTATTAGTGATCATGCCTGCGCCAACTGTGATGTTGGTTAAACGGTCAATAATAACAAATGACCCCGTACCTTGAACGCTTTTATAAGCATCAATAACAACAGGGCTGGTGGTTGAAATATTACACGATGAAATTTCATTTAACTTCATTTCATCTTCTGGCTCGTGCTCTAAGGTATTTACATCGATACGATAGTTTATCGCGTCGATACGGCCATAGGTATTTTTAGTCCCTATTTTGAATTCATATTCCTTACCAGGCTGTAATGCAGCTTCACTCATCCACACGATAGTAGCGGTAAAGTTGTCTGAAATAGTGGCTAATTTATTTGAACGAACAATAACATCACCACGAGAAACATCTATTTCATCATTTAACGTAAGAGTTACAGCTTGCCCTACAAATGCAGACTCAAGTTCACCATCGGCAGTAACAATGCTTTTAACTGATGAGGTTTTACCCGATGGTAATGCCGTAATTACATCGCCAATATTAATGACGCCACCGGCGACAGAGCCACAAAAGCCGCGAAAATCTAAATTTGGGCGGGTAACGAACTGCACTGGAAAACGAAAATCTTCAATATTACTGTCGTCATCAACTTTAACGGTATCTAATAAGCCCATTAACGTGGCACCAGGATACCAATCCATCGCTTCTGAACGATTAACTACGTTGTCACCATTAAGTGCTGAGATTGGCACAAAACGGACATCAGGAATATTTAATTCAGTTGAGAACTTACGATATTCTTCTTTAATCTTACGATATTCATCTTGGCTAAAGTCAACTAAATCCATTTTGTTAACAGCAACGATAATATGCTTAATGCCAAGTAATGCGGCAATATAACTGTGACGCTTAGTTTGTGTTTGTACGCCATAACGGGCATCAATCATAACGATTGCTAAATCACAATTTGAAGCACCGGTTGCCATATTACGAGTGTATTGTTCGTGGCCAGGACAGTCGGCAATAATGAACTTACGTTTTTCAGTAGCAAAGTAACGATAAGCGACATCAATAGTAATGCCCTGCTCACGTTCAGATTGTAAACCGTCAACTAGAAGTGCTAAATCAAATTCACCGTCTGTGGTGTTGTATTTTTTTGAATCATTTTTTATGGCCGCCATATGATCTTCAAAAATTAATTTTGAATCATGTAACAACCGACCAATAAGAGTAGATTTACCATCATCAACATTACCGCAGGTTAGAAAACGCAGCATGTCTTTGTGTTCATGTACTTTTAAATATTGTTCAATGTCATTTTCTAATAAAGCTTGGTCTGTGCTCATTATATTTCCTTTAACAAGCCAAATCGATAGGTTCGATATTCAGATTGTTTTAATAATTTATTATTACGTGTGATTAATGGTTAATGGCCTAGAAGTAGCCTTCCATTTTTTTCTTCTCCATGGAGCCAGAAGAGTCATGATCGATCATTCGACCTTGGCGCTCAGAAGTTTTAGTTAATAACATTTCTTGAATAACTTCAGGTAGCGTTGTTGCTGTCGATTCAACAGCACCTGTTAACGGATAATCGCCTAAGGTTCTAAAGCGCACCATTTTCATCATGGGTACTTCGCCCTCTTTAAGTGGCATACGTTCATCATCAACCATGATTAATGTGCCATCACGCTCAACTACCGGGCGTTTTGCTGATAAATATAAAGGTACAATTTCAATGTTTTCTAAATGAATATATTGCCAAATATCTAGCTCGGTCCAGTTCGATAATGGAAACACACGAATGCTTTCACCTTTATTTACTTTGCCGTTGTAAGCATTCCATAACTCTGGACGTTGACTTTTTGGATCCCAGCGATGATTTTTGTCACGAAATGAATAAACACGTTCTTTCGCTCGTGACTTTTCTTCGTCACGACGAGCTCCACCAAAAGCCGCATCAAATTGATGTTTATCGAGCGCTTGTTTTAAGCCTTGAGTTTTCATTACATCGGTAAATTTAGAGCTACCATGGTCAAATGGATTAATGCCTGCAGCACGACCCTCTTCATTGGTATGCACAATTAAATCCATACCATATTTTTTGGCGGCGACATCGCGAAAGGCGATCATTTCTTTAAACTTAAATGTTGTATCTACATGCATTAAAGGAAAAGGCGGTTTTGCCGGGAAAAATGCTTTCATCGCTAAATGCAGCATAACCGCAGAGTCTTTACCGACTGAGTACATCATTACTGGGTTATCAAACTCAGCAGCAACTTCTCTGATGATGTGAATAGATTCAGCTTCAAGCTGTTGTAAGTGCGTTAAATTCATTGCCAACCATTTTTACGTTGATGAAAATCATTGAAATCATTATTTCATAAATTCAATGCTGTTTATATATTAGCTTATAGAATAACTACCTACTAATTAGTTATAACTAATAAGTTATTATTTATATTAGAAAGTAACAATAGGTTGGTTAAACCTAGCAAATTCTCTCAACCAAGCTGACTAGAAGCTAGTAGGTTAGCGGAGTTTTAGTTTCCGGTTGGCGGGACTTTAGTCTTGCGTTATTAGCGCAGCTAAGGCTTATTTGATTGCTACGCAATCATTACGTGAGGTTGAAACCTCACCAACCAACCAAAGCATCAGGTAGAGAAGTTAGCCTCTATAAGTTGTTGTATGAAAGGCAAAGGTTGCGGCCTTCGCCGAAAAGACGACTTGTTAGTAGTCATCCTGACAGATGTTAGGGGCTTAGATTGCGGCCTACGCCATACAATGACGTGCAGATGCATCTAGAGCATAGACTACACTTCAAGGCTTTATATGAGGGATGATGAGTACTTCGTTGGTGTTGATAGTAATTATTAGGCAAAAAAAAACCAGCTAATTAGCTGGTTTTTTAGTTAACAGGTATAAATACCGATTAGCTTAAAGCTTGCGCTTACGTTCTTCTGTATCGAGAATGTAAGAGGCCCAAGCACGTGCACTTTTGCGCGTTTTTGGATCTTCTTGAGCTTTTTTAATCGCTACCGTAGCTTGCTTATATTTCTCTTGGTAGAAGTAGGCTTCTGCAATTGTCATATAAACTCGACCAGGACTTTCAATGCCTAAGTCGACTGCTTTTTGTAAGGCTTTTGTTGCAGCATTATACTGTTGATCTTGCTGTAACAACATACCTTGACGACGGTAATGTTTAGGGTTGTTCGACAGTTTAGCCGTTTCACCAAAATAGACTGCTGCTTTTTTAATTTCTTGCGAAGCATGAAAAGCGTTTGCCATGGTGTAAAGGTTAGTATCTGTTCGAGCAATTAAACCGCTATCGATGTACTTTTCTAATAACATTGCTGATTTATATGGAATATCGTTCGTTGCATATAAGTTCGCTAAGGTTTTTATCTCAGTTTCCTTTGATAAATACCCTTGTTTATAAGCTAAGTCTAACGTGTAAAGTGCTTTCTTGTAATCTTCTACTAACATGTAGAACATACCAAGTTGAGTCCACCATTGCTTATTCTCAGGGAATAAGACAACAACTTCTTCTAGTACTTGTACCGCATTTTTATACTGTTTGCGTTCGTAGTAAGACGTTAATTTAAGAATGTATGGATTTTGATTAGGCTCTTTAAATAACGCTATTGCTTTATTTGCAGGGTCAATCATTTTATCCAATTGCTTTAACTCATAATTAGCTTGAGCAATTTTTACATAAGTATTAGCGTCTTCTTCGCCAGTAAACTTCATCCAATCAGCATAGTTCTTAAGAGCATTCTTGTATTCTTTCTCTTGCATTTGCAAGTCAGCTAAAAGCTTGATTGAATCAGATTGCTCTTTTTCGTTAAGAACGTTGTTTTTAATCGCTTTGTTAAGATAAGTTAATGCATTTTTAGAGTCTGCACCGCCTTTAGTTGCATACATATTTGCAATAAAACGATCGACATACGCACGGTCATATTCTTTACTTGTTTCGATGTCTAACAATATTTCTATTGCGCCATCGATATTGTCTTCAGAGTATTTTTCAAAGGCTTTACCAACCTTTTTACCTACTGATGGACCAACGATTTTAGTACGCTTTTTCTTCTTTTGCGTTTTTTTAGTATCATCAGCTGCAAAAGCAACTGTTGATACTGGTAATGAAGCTGTCGCTACAAACGCTACCAGGAGTGAAGAACCAATTAATTTTTTTAACATTACTGAGCTCCTCCTTCACTGTTCATTTTGAAGTCTAATTGTACTGTCATGCCTTCTTGAACGAGAGGTTTCCCGTCAACAATTTTTGGCTTGTATTTCCACTTACGAAGCGCACGTTTGGCTTCTTTGTCGAAAACACGTTTCGGTTGCGCTTTAATAACTTTTACATTTTCAACACCACCTAAGGCGTTAATTGTAAAGCTAAGTTGCACCCAACCTTCTTTTCCGTCACGAGCTGCCTGTATTGGATACTTAGGTTCGATTCGAACGATAGGTGTAGCTTCACCATCGCGTCCAAAACCTGCACCTGGTGCATCCATACCTGCCGAATTACCTGAAAGCTCAACACCTGGGACGTTAAATGACATACCTGAGTCATCGTTACTCACTTCTGGCGCTGGCGCCTGAGGTTTTGGCGGAGTCTTTGGTGGTGGCGGCGGCGGTGGCGGCACGCGTTTACGTTGTTGTACGTTAGATTTTGGTGGCGTAGAGACAATGTCTATAACAACACTATCACCAGTATCGGCATAGCGCTTAGCGCCACCAGAAATCAAGAATGCCATAAAGACAAACAAGACAAACGTTACAGCAACGCCCAATAGTATTGATACTAAAAAGCGAACCATACTTTATCCCCCTGAGGCTGCAGCAATAGAAATCTTATCGATTCCTGCATCCTTGATGGCATCCATTACTTTAACAACAACGCCATGTTTTGCGCCTTTGTCAGCTTGGATAATGATGATATCTGTTGGTTGTTCAGCTAATAGTTTTTCGATGTTAGCAGAAACACGCTCAACATCAACCATACGCTTATCCATCCAGATTTCGCCATTTTCACGAATAGCAATAAAGATATTCGCTGAAGGTTTTTTACTAGCATTAGCCGCTTTAGGCTTTTGCACATCTATACCAGCTTCTTTTACAAATGAAGTGGTTACGATGAAGAAGATAAGCATGATAAACACGATATCTAGCATCGGTGTCATATCAATTACAGCTTCTTCAGCTTCACGTTTTATTTTACGAGCCATTAGAAAATCTCTCTAGTGATGAGGTAAGCTATCAACTAGCCTAGCCTTCGCCATTTTAACTTTTGCGTCCAATCTAGAGCTAAAAAATACTCCAGAAAGTGCTGCAACCATACCTGCCATTGTAGGAATTGTTGCCATTGAGATACCCGATGCCATTAAGCGCGGGTTACCAGTACCTTGTACGGCCATAATTTCGAATACTGCAATCATTCCGGTTACAGTACCTAATAAGCCAATAAGGGGACACATAGCGACCAATGTTTTAATGGTTAACATGCGTGCGTCTAATATCTCTGTCGTTTCAGAAATCCATGTCTCTCTTATTCTGTGAGCATACCAAGAAGTAGTGTCTGTTCTAGCATCCCATTTAGCGATAACATCTCGCTTAACTTTTGGGTAAACCGCTGACAAGAACCAAAACTTCTCGATCATTAATATCCACATTAAAAAGAGTGCTAAGGCAACGAAGTATAATACTCCACCGCCAGTAGCGATAAATTCCCTGACAGATTCCCAAAGCTCTATCAGGTAAATCATTACTGTTTCTCCTGCTCAGAGATCTCAGCAATAATACCTGCACTTTGTTCATCTAGGATATGGAAGATTGACTTACCACGTGCCGCTACAACTGAATGTATTAGGATTAATGGTAATGCAGCGATTAGACCTTGTGCTGTTGTTACAAGTGCCATTGAGATATCGCCAGCCATAATCTTAGGGTCACCAGTACCGTATAGAGTAATTGATTGGAAAGTACCAATCATACCTACAACTGTACCTAATAGACCTAATAGCGGTGCAATAGCAGCTAAAATCTTGATGATATTAATACCACGTTCAATTTTTGGCGTTTCGCGTAAAATAGCTTCATCTAGTTTTAATTCAAGTGTTTCCGCGTCAACAGACTTGTTGTCTTGGTAAACTTGTAATAAACGACCTAGAGGATTGTTAGCACTTGGGTTAGCAGTGTTTTTAAGTTGAGACTTAATTTTAGCACCAACTAAGAACAAGAATACTAAACGCTCAATAGCAATTAATAAACCGAAGATTAATACGCCAGCGATTACATAACCAACTGTACCACCTTGATGGAAGCGTTCTTCAAGTGTTGCTTTTTGAGTTTCTAGGTTAAGGATAGTACCTTTTGATGGATCAAGATATATCGCAGAGTAACCAGACGTTAATTCTAAGAATGGTTCTACTGTACCAACAATTGAACCATCTGGTTGTTTACCTAGTGGTTGAATTTGGCCAGCATCATCGTTGTAGTTTAAGTAACCTTGATCAGAAACCAGGTTAAAAGTACCAATACGAGTCACTTGTTCAGATGACTTAGAACCGTCAAGTTGCGTAACTTCAGCTTCGAAAGTAGCAATTTTGCCAGACTCAGTCATTTCAGTTTGCATAGCAAACCAAAGTTCTTCAAGTTCGCTAAGAACTGGAATTTCTTTAGCGTTTGCTAGTTTTTCTAAAACAACTTCGCGACCTGGATATTGTGCACTCACAATAGATGTTGCGATACGACCGTAAGCATTACCTGATGCACGACGTACAACACCAAACATTTCGCCTAAATCACCTTTAGCAGCTTCTAATTCTGTTTCACGTTTAGTCAACATAGTTTCGTTGTCAGCAAACTGTTTTGTTAAACGAGTGTTACGTGCTTGTTGAGCAGCACGTTGTGATTCAGCTTTCTTTAGAAGTGCTTGCTTGTCAGCACGCGCAGCAAGAAACTCTTGCTCACGTTTTTTATCTAACTTAGCAACTGATACGCGATCAGCTTTAACTTGTTTTAATAAGTCATCTAATTGGTTCGCTGCAGCATTTGTAGAAATACCAGCAGTTAACACTAATGTGGCAGCAATAACTGCGCTTTTAATAAATGTAGTCATTATTCACCACTCCCTGCTGCATATACAGGTAGCTTAATTAAATCAGGAGCCGTTTGCTTACGCGCCATACGAATTGCTTTTGTGGTTGGATTTAGGTATTCATCACCTAAAGCTTTCCAAGAACGAGAACTATGTTCCCATACCCAAACATTTCTCATGTCCAGTGATTGTGCCACTAACACGGTACGACCCATGTGCACGAAATCAACCGTAATTTTTTGGCCTTCAAAGTCTAATTCACCTTGATAAGCTGCGAACATTGAACCGTAATCAGATTCAATTTCGTATGCTTCAAGCACTAAACGAAATTGCTCAGCTACAGAGATACCTTGGCGGCTCATAACATCTTTAAGACGTTCTAAACGCACGGTACGGTCTGCTAGATTCACAGGAACATCTAATGTAATGAATTGTTCTAATGAATCAATCATTTTATACATTAAAGGCACAACACCTTTTTTGGTATCAGCGACTGTACCAATTTGACGTTCTAAAGAATCAATGCCAGCTTGCTGGTCATTCACTAAACGTTCAACATGATCGTTATACACGGTCAAGTTTTCAGTTTCGTCAACAACTGCACGGTACTCAGCTAATAATTCCTGAGACTGTTCATAAATGTTATTGATCTTTTCTTGTGATTTTGCAGAAGCTTTAAAAGTAGAGGCTTCAGTTTTGTGAAGTTCGTTTAAGCTGCTTGCAGAAGCGATATTGCTTCCAGTAAGAGCTAACGCGCCAATAATCGTCGATGCGATAAGGCTTTTTTTGCTTATTTTGGACATAGTTCCCAACCATTGCTATTTAACTTTTGATAAATTCTATAAATATAAAATTTACATTTCTGTGTTTTGCTTTTCTGTTCCAACAAAAAACAGTGCTTTAAGTTGTTATTGATAGAAACACAATCTTGTTAACCTAATGAATAAAAATGTTACTCACGAAGATATCAATATTGTTATTTCTAATCCGTTTTTCATAAAAAGACAGCTATCTATAAGACAATAGCTTAAGCCTAATGTCAAACACTTTACATAAATAGGTTCGCCTAGGCGAAAAACAAACCTTGTTTAGTTTGTTTTTCGAACAAACCACTAATTATAAAAGCAAACATAACCGAGTTACATTTTTACTGCTAATACCAGTATAGTCAATTACACAACCCTTGCTCAATTGTAACAAGCAAACGGTGCGTTAGTTTTGATTATAAAGTAACCACCGATATAACTCTGACTTATACTTAGATTACAAAATTAACTTTTAGTTATATTAATTTGCCAGCCTAAAATACAATTTTCAGCATCTTTTATTGGCTCAAATTTATTAATTTGCAAGCCTGAATCTTGGCAAGCTTTATTAAAAGACTTTATTCTTGCTGGCGATAAACAGGCCTGAATTAAATCCCCTAATCTCTGTATAGACCCTTTAAGCTCGGCTTCAAATTCGTTCATGATACTTAATTGTAGGGCTTTATCATTTAGATTGTTCATCACTGTGCGAACCAAAGCAGTGAAGTTTGTTGCTTGAAATGCGACATCATCTGCACGTGTTTGTTTTTCAATAAATTTGTTTAACTTCATCCGTGATTTTTCACTTGGCACACTACCTTTGCCATGCAACTGCAATTGCTTAACTAATTGCTTTACTATCGCTAAACCACCATTAGACGACTGTATCGCAATTGACTGACGTAAAATGTCTTGATTGGGTTTTACTATTATTGATAGTGGATGATGGCAAATAAACTGGCACCGGCCGTCTGGTTTCAATACTCGAGCAACTTCTTTTAACGCTTTAGAAAAATTTGCGTATTCAATGCCAAACTGAGAAATAATTAAATCTTGGCTATGATCAGCAAAGCTAAGATTTTCACAATTTACTCCGCCACTAAAACGCGTTTTGGTTGATACATTTAACAACTCGGCTGATATTTGAATTTCAGCAAGGTCAATACCATCAATACTTGGATAATCCCCATCCGCTTTATTGTCATATAATAAACCGATTAACGCGCCATTGCCGGTGGCTAAATCTAATACTTGATGCTCATTAGTGACCTGTGCAAACTCTGCCAGCCAAACTTGTTTAAGGGCGCCAATATAGTTATCTTTTATATCATCGCCAAATGATGTTAAATGCCCCTGACGCCAGTATTGGCTCCAATAATTACTCATTACGATCTCCGAGTATGATGAATTGTTATAAATGACTATGCAATCTACATAAATCTATAGTTGATATGAATTTTTTTAATCTGCATGAACGTTAAGTTGCTACAAATTCATTTTCAATCTGCCTGAACGGTAAGTTGATACCAATTCATTTCAATCTGCATGAACGTTAAGTTGCTACAAATTCACTTTCAATCTGCCTGAACGGTAATCGATGCAACAAATTGTGATTATTCGATGATTTACGATATTTTAATTTAAATTTTATTTCAGAAAATGATTAACTTGCTGTAGACCCTGCTAAAACAAAATTTAAAGTAAAAAAAAGGCCGCTAAAAGCGACCTTTTATTAACAGTTAACTAAAACATAAGTTCTTAGAACTTGATGTTGTAGCTTAAACGGTAATCACGACCGAAGTTACTGTATAAGTTAGTATCAGCATTCTCACCAGCAGAATTCAATACAGGGTCTTCATCAGTAAGGTTGTTAACAGTTAATGTTACAGCACCGTAGTTGCCTGCATCATATGTGTATGTTGCGTTGTGAACAACCCAAGAATCCAACTTACCAGATAACTCAAGATCACCACCAGCATTAACAAAATCATCTTCAGCTGTATCAGCAGTGTAGCTTGTAGTCCACGCGAAGCTATTGTTGCCAATTGTATAACCTAAAGTAGCGTTAGCTTTGTGATCAGGTGCACCAGCTGTACCAGCGTAATCAAAATCATCGCCGTAATCTAAGATGAATGAATTCACCATGTCGAATCTAAAGTCACCAAAACTAGTTTCGAAGTTTGTGTTAAATGTAACATCAACACCTTCGATATCTAGCTTGTCACCGTTAAAGTAACCAGTACCTGCTTCTAACAATTTACCACCCGCAGTACGGATTAAGTAGAATGTATCAGTAGGAGTAGTACCTGGTGCAATTGCAGTGATCTCGCCCTGAGCTTCATCAGTTAATAATCCATTAACTGTTTTAGTTGAGATTACATCTTCAATAGATAATTGGAAGTAATCAACTTTAACGCCCATGTTGTCCATTACATCCCATGCAACACCAATGTTAGTGTATTCTGAAGTTTCAGCACCTAGGTCTGGGTTAGAACGGTAGTAAGTATCAAACTGCTTTGAGTTACAATCGCCAGGTGCAGTACCCGCTAATGAACAAGCATAGTAATCTGTTGCTGTTTCAGCAGAGAAAGTCGTTGCCGCGTTTAATTCATCAAGACCAGGAGCACGGAATGCTTCTGAATATGATGCACGTAAAACTAAACCGTCAAGTAATTCCCAACGAATTGAAGCTTTAGGAGCAGTGTTGTCACCAAAATCTGAATAGTCATCGTAACGAGCGGCTAAGTTAATTTCAATGTTGTCTGTGATAGGTAATGCAGCTTCATAGAATAATGCAGTAATTTCACGAGAACCAGAAGCAGAGTTACCAGCAGAACCACCAATTAAACCAGCTTCTGATTGTGCATCATAAGCTTCGTCAAAGGTAACTTCCATATATTCAGTACCAACATAATGCGCAACATCACCACCTGGTAATGAGAACATATCAAAACCGATACCGGCGTTGTATTGATCAAATGTAGCGGCTGAGTTTTGGCCAGTAGTTGCTTTCATGTTAGCAATACCAGTTTCAGAACCTAAATCGATACCATTCTTTTCATTATACGCTAAACCGCCGTATGATAAGTAGTACTGACCTGTTGCCTTATTGTCAGCAACGTTTCTGTGGTAGTAAGCTTCCCAAGTAGCGTTGTTCCAATCTAACTCGCCACGTAAACCCATTAGGTAATCTTGGTTGTAATCGTCAACAACACCGTCACGATTACCAATACCTACCCAGCGGAAGTAACCTTTAGTTTCTTCACCGTATGGGTTATGAACGTTGTCTGCAGCCATGTTGTTCCATGGAGCAGCTGGTGGAGCATAACGACCAAATGATTTGTTTTGTACAAACATTGCACGACCAAACCATTCAACATCGTCAGAAAGTGCATAGTTAGCATCTACAAAAACAGTGTTACGGTCAACTGAAGCTGTGTTGTATGAAACATTTGCGTAAGCAAACATACAATACGTAGAACCAGGGCCCCAATCATCATCAGCGCGAACTTCTTTGAAAGTATCTTCACCGTACTCTGCAGTTAAGTTAGCACACTCGTTTGAAGCCGTCGCTGATGAGAAATCAGGAGCAGCAACTGTTGCACCATAGATAGACCAACCAGAAGTTTCAGAATAAGCTTGGATTATACCATCGCCGTCGAAATCTGTCATTTTAGCAGCAGTATAAGAACGGTCGCCGTCTGAAATACCTTTACGCATTTGGTGATCAAAAGAGAATGTGATATTACCTTTATCAGTAGAGTAACCACCGATAACAGAGAATTCGTTTGAAGTTGTACCTTCGTCTTGGTCACGTTGACCAGTACCAATGTTAAACTCTAAACCTTCATAGTTCTTTTTAAGGATGATGTTGATAACACCAGCAATAGCATCAGAACCGTAAGTTGAAGAAGCACCATCTGTTAAGATTTCAATACGTTCTACAGCGGCCATTGGAATAGAGTTAAGGTTAGCTGAAGCTCCACCAAGAGTTGGTGAACCAGGCATACGCTTGCCATCTAACAATACTAAAGTACGTCGAGAACCAGCACCACGTAAGTTAACTGTTGCTTGTGATTGTGCAGAACTACCTGAACGTTCAGAGAACGAACCGAATGAGTTAAACGTTGAACCACGTAATGCATCAGCTACTGTGAAGTTACCTTCAATTTTCATATCTGCAGCTGTAATTACAGTAACAGGTGAAGCACCTTCTAAATCAGTACGTTTGATTTTAGAACCAGTTACTTCAATGCGTTCTACTTCTTCTTCAACTACTTCATCAGCAGCGAAAGCGTTTACTGATACGCCAGCCGTTGCACTAAAAACTAATGCAAGACGAACTGCTTTAGCAAGTTTATTGTTGCTATACATGTTTTACTCCCTGGACCACTGTAAAGTGATTCTATTGTTAATAAGTGAAGCTATATTGCTTCTTATATTTAAATTTTTTATATTTTCAATTAGGTGATTAGACCTGATCTGTCGACACAGATAATAAAACTATTTTCTTGAACAGGTCAACTACATTAATTACATAAAATAAAGATTTGTTACACTTTTGAAATATTTAGCAACATTTAGACAGAACATTTCTGAATAAAAACTCACTTTCTTATAATTAATATTCACTAACAGTACAATATACCTACTATAAAAATTGTAAAAAAGCATATGAAAAAACCAAATAAAAAGCATAAGCATCTGACTTTAAAGCATTAAATACCAAAACAAACATAAATGACACATTTGACCGTCAACTAATCACTACAAGTGAAAATATTTCATTATAAAAAAGTTCATTTTTTTTTACATTTACTGTTTTAAACATAAAAAACTGGCTTTTTTATGTTGCTTAGGTCACCCTTACCGCTCTTCTCATTATAAAATTTGGTTTTATAACTAACTATTCCATGTTTGAACTATTTTCAGATCCTAACTTATTAATTACCTTGTCTATTGTAGGCTTTGTTGCTGGCTTTATTGATGCGATTGCCGGCGGTGGCGGGCTATTAACCGTGCCGGTTTTACTCACATCGGGGTTGCCGCCACATATTGCGCTGGGTACCAACAAGTTATCGGCATGTTTTGGTTCATTAACGGCTTCGATAACGTTTTACAGAAAAAAGCTCTTTAATCCACTATTTTGGTTTTTAGCGGCAATTGCAACAGGCGTTGGGGCTATTATTGGCACACTTGTGGTCAACCTAATAAGTGCTGACTCACTCAATAAAGCCTTGCCAATCATTATTTTGTTATGTGCTTTATATACACTTTGCTCGAAAGCTAGCATCAATGAATCGGCACAATTACCTGAACTAAAGCCATTATTAAAAGTAAAACAGCTGGTGCAAGGCTTTATACTTGGCTTTTATGACGGTTTAGCTGGCCCCGGCACAGGTTCTTTTTGGACTGTTTCATCACTGGCTTTATATAAAATGAATATTTTATTAAGTTCAGGCCTAGCCCGAAGCATGAATTTTATTAGTAATTTCGCATCGCTTATTACCTTTATCTACTTAGCTCAAGTAGATTATGTATTAGGGTTATCGATGGGCGTGTTTATGGTGGCGGGATCATACATAGGTGCGCATTCAGCCATTCGCTATGGCAGTAAGTTTATCCGTCCAATTTTCATTACCGTGGTGGTTGTCATGGCTATAAAACTCGCTTATAACGCTTGGTTTTAGTAAGATGACTGCAATGACATACCTTTTGTTGAACTTGGCTAACCTATGAAAAAAACTGCATTAAGTCGTTTAGGGGTGTTATTAACACAACTTGCCAGTGATGCTATCGTTATTGATGCTGCCAACAAACAAAAAAAGTCACATTACTACTTACAAGATCAGCCGTTATTTGATGACAAACTTTTCCCTATTGCGAGTTCTAGTTACCTTGCTTATGTAAAATATGCTCAGCAAAGATTAATGCATTTAAATAAACTCTTAAAAACTGATAATAAAGATTTATCAGACGTTATGTTTACGCAACTCGAAGAGCAAATATTGTCGTTAATCACCGCCATAAAATCAAACGAAACCCGTCATCATGACAGCGATTATCGTCTTGATAGACGTAAGCGATTAAACGCTCAAAAACACAAGAAAAAGCCAACCGATTATAAACAAATGGCAAAAGCGATGATGGTGCCAAGCCATCAATTGCATGCAAAGTTAGCTGAGGTTATCGGCTTTGAACGGCGCTTAGAAGAAATGATACGCATTAAAGAATTAGAATTGAGTAATAAAAGAGTAAAAGATACCTCAGTGTTACAGTTAGAAGTATTAACCTTGCATCAGCGTTTAGGTCGTTGCCGTAAAGCCAAGAGCGAAATTGAACGTGAAATTGAATTATCAGAAAAATCTAGATAAAAAATAAAAGTCATAAGTTATATTCAGAACTTATGACTTCTACACTATATGTAAAATAATCACTTAGTCATCGTAGTGAAAACAGTTAACGTAGGGTTGTAACGTTGGCAGTATTGGCTGCAAATCGTCTTGATAGTTTTTCCACCTTGCCAGTGCGTTGTTATTTATTTTTGCGGTAACATCACGATAACTCGGCGTTAATATGACTCGCTGTTTAGCTTTTTGACGATATTGATTTATATCTTCATGCCAATCTAAGCCCATAAATGTTAGCACTTGATTCACACAACCATCAAAATCAGCAACTAAGTCTTCATACTTATATTCAAGCCAGCAGTCACCAATAATACCGCGATAATGCAGCCATAAGTCCATTACCGCATCATATGTATTCGCTGTAGATTTGATGTCTAGAAAATTTGCCATGGCATTATTGATCTCAAACTTTTGCATGAAGCAACTTAACGCTACCGCTCTAGGGTCTCGAAGCGCCACAACAAATTTAGCTTGTGGAAAAAAAATTTTAATTAAGCCTATATGGACAATGTTCAGGGGTAATTTATCGACCAATATTTGGCCTTTATTTAATGCGAAATTAGCCGCGACAAAATCGGTAAAACTTTGTCTGTACTTGCCAATATCATCTGCAGATAGAGTGTTTAAACCCGCAGGGTATCCTTGCCTACTGTCATCTATAGCATTGACAATATGTGCAAGTGGCGACAGCTCGTCTGTGGTTATTATTGTTGGGTGTGCTTTTAGAACTTGCTCCATTAACGTAGTGCCAGAGCGAGGAAAACCGACAAAAAACACAATATTCGAACCATGTTCACCATCAGAGTGTTGCCCTGCGCGCGCCTGCAAATGCTTATCCAATAAATCGCGGTTAACAATGCTTTTGAGCTCTCTTACTTTGGCGACATATACAGCGCCGTCAACTGGCCCGTTATTCGTAGTTTGAGCCATTAACTGATTAGACGTGGTAAACGCTGAAAATGCTTGTTTAGCCTCCCCTAGCGAATCTAAGGTAAGTCCTAATTGATTATAGGTTTCAATTTTTTCTAACGCTGAAAGATCTTTATTTAGTGCCGATGAGAGCTTTTGCTTTGCTAAATCATGTTCCCCTTGTCGTCTAGCTATTATGCCTTGTAACATTTCAACCTTAGCAATACCCGAATGTAATTGATTGATTTTGGTTAATACAGTTTGCGCTTCTTGGATCTGATTTATCAGTTCTAAGTTACTGGCTAATTGAATGAGGATATCAATATTATTGGGGTGATAATGAGCGGCTTTTTTGAGTACTTCAACCGCTTTATCGATTTCACGTTCAGCGGCATAGGCAGCAGATAAAATTAACAGCCCAGAAGGTTCATTTGGCATTAACTCTAATAATGTCTGACACGTTGTTTTTGCTTGCTCTATCTTACCCATCTCTAATAATGCTGATGCGGCGTTGCCAAGCGCGGCACTATGATCAGGATTTAAGTTTATCGCCTGGGCAAAGTTTATATACGCTTCTTCAACGTTGCCAGATGCAGCTAATGCATTACCTAAATTTGAATAATAATCAGCTTTAGTGCTATCAATGGCAATTGCTTGGCGAATATATTTTTGAGCGTCGATGAATTGCCCGCGTTGTAAATGTACAATTCCGAACATGTGATGCGCTTCAGCATGATTGGTTTTACTGTTAATCACATCTAAGTAAACAGCTCTAGCTTCATCGATATGACCTTCTCGGTGCCGTTGTTTTGCTTGCTCAACGAGGCTGTCTTGCCTAATTTTAAGTTCTTTTACTCTAATTGCATGCGCAGTGTTTATTGCAAGTTGCTCTGAATTAGGGGTGTTTTTTTTATGTTCATCTGAATTAGGGGTGTTTTTGTTGTTTTTAGGTTTAAAAAAATTGAACCAACTCATCTAATGACAGCCATTGTAAAATAATATGAAATGTTAGAATAAACAGTTTAAAACTACAATATAGATCTGAGAAATAGCATGATAAAAGCGGTGTTTTAATCATTTAGATAGAATTTAGGGGGATTTTCGATGAATAAAGATTGGGTGGCCCCTCTCCAAGCCACATCTCGGCACATGAGTCGTCTGCTGCGGTTGCTTCCTTCCGGACCTGGCCGAGTTCACAGAGTATCATTGCGAGAGGACCAAGAGAGGCACCATAACGGCTAAACACTAGTAATAAATCGTAGTGTGTTAGCGGGTGGAATTATGGCGAATTGTTTATAACGTTGCAAGTCTTAAATGCTAAATTTTCCGATTTGTTTACTGTGTTATGTATGCTGTTAAAAGTTCTGCGGTTTTTTTGCACAATCTTTATGGAATAAGCCTTGTAAAGCGATTAATTCTTGCTCTATGTCATTAACAATTGCCCGGGCCGGTAAAAATACCACCTGCTTATTGGCAAAGTCCATTTGCACAGGTATAACTTTTACTTTCGCTTCTTTCGCTATGTGTAAAAAACCCGTTTTCCATTTGCTTACTTTTGAGCGAGTGCCTTCTGGGGCAATGGCTAAGACTAACTGTTGTTTATTGGCAAATTCAGTCACCAATTGCCCTACTACTCCATGTGCTGCACGGCGGTTTATGGCGATACCACCAACGGCTCTTAAGCACAGACTTAGCGGCCATATAAAAATAGAATCTTTGCCTAAGAAATTAAGCTTAAGATCCAACGAAAACTTAACCAGCAAACCATAAAAGAAATCCCAGTTAGAGGTATGTGGCGCTACAACTAAAATAAATTTTGCTGAGTTGGGCAGTTCACCAACAATATTCCAATTTAATAACCTTAGGATCTTAAACGCAAACCAAGGCATAAACTTACTATTATTGGTGGGCACGTTTGCCAGTAATGTCGGTCGTTTAATCATACTCAGATCATTACCATTATTTAATTGCGGTCTTTATGCAATTGATTATTTAGCTCGAGTGCCACCGCTTTTAATTGTAGTAAATTTTCTTTACCCAGCCTTAATAAAAACTTATCGGCAGCAGGAAGTTCTTCAAGTGATTGCTGTTGGTATTTATAGGCAACGCTTGGTTGCACTAATGTAGCCGTTTCATTAGGTACTTTAATATCTAAAACTCGATCAATTGCGCTTTGTAATACACTGCGAAATGATTTATCACCATAACCCAATTCTTTATATGCTTGTGCGAATAAAGGCTCTATCTCAATAAACTCAGCCACCAGCACCTCAGGTTCAAATGAATGAATTAATTCAATATAGGGTAAATAGCGTGCTTCATTACTGCTACTGACGATAAATGTATCTAGAGATTGCTCACCAGCAACACTATTTGCAGTCGCTTGCGGCGGTTGAGGCGGTTGAGGCGGTTGAGGCGGTTGTTTGTCAATTAAATATTTGCCCTGCGGCGGCTGTAAAGGCAAATGTGAATAGGCAATTTCGCCTTGGGAGAAATTATCGGTAAACACCACGACTCGTCGAACTAAATCATCACTAAGGACAAGGTGTAATAACTCTTTACGCCATGATAGCTTGGCTATTTTGGTGTTAACAAAGTCATCACTATCATCTAATTCCGGTAGAATAATAACCGGCATAATTGGCGCTTCAGCAACATCGGCATCAAAGTTTTCAGGTTCAACCGCAATGCTAGGTGGTATTACTTCAACCTCAATTACGGGTTCAATAATAGCCTCGGATTGAGTAATTTCAAGCGGGTCATCATTATTATCGCTGGTTAACAAATAACCAAACACGGCGGCTACGGCAATAAATATGACGGCAAAAAATAAAGTACCGACAGAACTTTTGTTTTTTTCTAAATCGACGTTTGCTGATGATAGTTCAGACACATGAGTCCCTTTATTTAAAGTCGTTATAGCAATGCGTATAATTTTTTGCACTGATATATTTAGCATAGTCAAATAACCATGCTTAAGGTAGTAAAAATTCAGTAAATAATATTATACCAAGTTGATCAGGTACTTAATCAACGTTACAAATTTGCATCATCTTGATTTTCAGGCAGTGCCGCAATAAAGGCAGGCAATTGGTTGCAGTTAATGACGATGCGATTAATGTTTTTATAAGCACTCATATCAATATTGAAACGTACCGCGTTATATACTTGCGGAATTAAACACAAGTCGGCAACGCTTACCTTGTCACCGAAACAAAAATCGCCTGCCGTTGTTTCTAAACGTGTTTCTAACGCTTTAAAACCAGTGCTAAGCCAGTAATCAAGCCACGCTGTTTTTTGCTCGAGTGAGGCATCAAGTTCGCGCACTATATATTGCTGAACCCTTAAATTATTTACCGGATGGATCTCACAGGCGATATCAAAACTTAAGGCTTTAACTAAGGCTTTATGCTCTAAGTTATTAGGATAAAGTGGATAGTCACTATACTTATCATCCAAATAATCAATTATTGCTAAAGACTGGTTCAAACTAAACGCCCCATCGACTAGGGTTGGCACTAAGTGAGTCGGATTTAAAGCCACATAGGCAGCACTGTGCTGTTGACCGCCCTCTTTAACCAAATGCACTGACTTATGCTGATGCTCAATATTTTTCAAATTAAGTGCTATGCGGACTCGATAAGCGGCAGATGAACGCCAATAGCCATACAATGTGATCATATTTTTCTCTTCATAATTATAGCAAATTAAATTTTTACGGTTTTTTTATTAATATTATATTCACGTAATTTATTGGCGATAGCGGTATGACTTAAACCAAGTTTTTTCGCTAACTGCCTAGTACTTGGATATGCAGGATATAATTTACGTAAGATATCTGCTTCATAACCTTTAACTGCATCTTCAAGCGAGCCCGAAAACTCTTCATCCAAGTAGCCATGATCGCGAGTGTAATTAGGTAATTGTAAATGCGCGATACTAATAACATCGCCGTCGAGTAAAGCTACAGCTCTGAGTAACACGTTCTCTAACTGACGGACATTACCCGGCCAAGGGTAATGTTCAATAAATTCATTACAGTTTTTATCAAAATTAACGCCGCTACGGTGATTTAATTGGGCCGCTTTGTAAATGAAGTTTTCAGCGAGTGGGATAATATCTTGGCGACGGTCACGCAGTGGTGGAATGGTTAATCCTAAAACATTGAGACGGTAATATAAGTCTTCTCTAAAATCGCCCGTTTCGACTAAATTCAATAAATCTTTATTGGTTGAGCTAATAAAACGTATATTGACTTTAATTTCATTTTCATCATCAATGCGTCTAAAACTGCCATCTTCTAATACTCTTATTAGCTTAGACTGTAACTTATTCGACATTTCTGACACTTCATCGAGAAAAATACTGCCGCCATCGGCTAATTCAAAAATGCCTTTTTTGCTTTCACCATTAGCCAATAAACGACCAAACAATTCGGTTTCTGATGCATCATCAGGCAGTGACGCACAATTTAATACCATAAACGGATGTTCTGAACGTTCACTGCCGTTATGACATGAACGCGCCAGCAGCTCTTTACCTGTGCCAGTTTCACCCATAATAAGAATAGAAGAATCAAGGTTTGCCATACGGCGAGCTTCGCGTAACACTTTGCGCATCACCGGTGAATTCGCTTGTACACCTTTAAAGTCATTATCTTTAGGGTGCCTAAAGGCGTTAATTTGTTGGCCTAGGCGTAATTCAGACTTAAGCATTAATAACGCCCCAGCAATGGCTTTATTATTATTTTCACCCGGTACATAAACCGGCAAAATATCGGCTACATAGTCATCATCTAAAAACTTTAATTTACGTGTTTGCGCTAACACTTCATCGCCATCCATGTAACGATTAAAGTTAAAGCCTTTTATCCATTGGCTAATGGGCTGGCCAATAATGTCGGTACCCGGTATCGCTATTTTCTTTTGCGCCATATCGTTAAAGCCATAAATATTGGCTTTAGAATCAATAGATACTACTGGGTCGGGTAAGGTTCTAACGATAGTTTCTAGAACAATGTGTTCACGCTCTGAAGGCATGTAAGCCGTAGTTTTAACATCAACGACGCCTTCAATTAAACGTAACTGCGGCATAAATTCTTGGAGCTGGCTAAATTCTAAATCGGGGATATGGACGAATATTTGTCCAGATTCGGTAATGGCATCAATACCTTTTAAATTAATATCTTGCTCTACAAATATTGCTAATAATTCATTAGCAATACCAACTCTATCTTCGCAGGTAATTTTTAAACGCACAGTATAGGTTCTCTAAAACATTGACTAAATTATTGTAAACATAATTTTACAACAAAAAAGGTCATTAATACTAATTAATATTAATGACCTTTAGAAAATATTTAACCAAAACACAAAATCAGCAGCAATTTGTCTAACTTGCTATCAGTGTTTTTGCATTACAATTTACAATAATTCGTCTGTTTTAGCCGCACAGATAAAGTCATTGCGATGCAAGCCTTTAATGGCATGAGTCCACCAAGTAACGGTGACCTTGCCCCATTCAGTCGTGATAGCTGGGTGATGAAATTCTGCTTCAGCCAGTTCAGCAACTTTGTTGGTAAACGCCAGCGCCAATTTAAAGTTTTTAAACTTAAACACTCGTTCTAACATCATCACACCATCGCGCACTTCTGGTACCCAATCAGGGATCATCGACATTAACTCGGCAAGTTCTTGCTCTGCTACTTTTGGTGCATCGCCATGACAGGCTTCACATTGTTGTTTTGCTAATTCATTGGTCATTTTCTTTCTCTTTTTAAATTGTGCTTAACGTTACATAAATAGTCATAAGTTAACTCATAAGCTAACTTGCCTTGGCAACTGTTTTTTCTGGGTAAAGCGGTTTATGTAAACCGAGTGTTTTCGCTGTTTCAACCATCGCCATTAAATCGAGCTGACTTATTGTATCTAACTGTTGAATGTTTTCTATCATAAAGTATACCGGTTGTAATATATCAATTCGGTAAGGGGTACGAAACACTTCAATTACATCGAGCATTTCACGTTGGGCTTTATTATCAAACATGGCATATAAGGTTTCTCCTGGCGAAGATAGAATACCTCCACCGTAAATACGTAAGCCTTGTTCTGTGTTTAACAGACCAAATTCAATGGTAAACCAATATAATCGCGCTAAATATACTCGGTCTTCTTTACTTGCTTTTAAGCCAAGTTCACCATATTTTTGGGTGAAATTAGCGAATGCTTCATTAGTAAGTAATGGGCAGTGGCCAAATATTTCATGAAAAATATCAGGCTCCTGCAAGTAATCAAATTCACTTTCGCTACGGATGAATGTAGCCACAGGAAATTTACGCTGCGAAAGTAGTTCAAAGAATTCAGCAAAACCAATTAATGCCGGCACTTGGTGACATTGCCAACCGGTAGCGGTTAATAATACCTTATTCACTTCACTTAATTGCGGTATACGATCAACTGGTAAATTTAGGTGTTTTAAACCTGTCATAAATTCATCACAGGCTTTATCTTTTATACAACTCATTTGCCTGCTGTAAAGCTTTTCCCAAATCTGGTTTTCGGCGTCAGTCCAGTCGATGTTGCCCTGTTCATTGCAAGCTTTGGAAATATATTTTGCTGCTTTGGCCATCTCTCAATATCCTAAATAATGTTTGGGCGAACACCTCATATTAACGTTAATAGAGGGCTTATTACCGGTTCGATTAATAATCGCGAACGGGTTTTATATATCGCACTAATGCTATTCATACTATGGGATGTTTTGATTGATGAGAAATTATTAACGGGGATATTTATGTCAATCTAATGGGCAGATGTAAACATACAGTTACAGCGTGCAATGGCTATTGCACGCTTGTTTGTTTTGCTGGTCTGACGATTTAGTTAATTACGATTTAACAGTAGCGCCTTAACCTGACTGATCACCTCTTTGCGTACATGGGTAATACCCGGCGCATTTTCAGTAAACGGCACTGGTCGGCATAATGCCACAGTTCTAACACCTAATTTAGCGGTTAACATCCCGGCGCCTAGCCCTTGTGCCATTCGGGTTGACAGTTTACCCAAGGTATCAATACCCAGTACTTCTAAACCCACATCGGCGATTATTTCACTTGCGCCGGCATAGGCCATATTAGTAAACACCTGTTTGATCAGGGTAATACGGCTCCAATAACCCAATCGAATACCATACAAGCCTGCAACTTTGTCAATCATGCGCAAGTTACGCCACATTAAAATAAGCATATCAATAATGGCAACCGGGCTCACCGCAACTAACACTACAGCTTCAGTAGAAAACTTAGCGACTTGGGCCAATGCTTGCTCGTCCACTTTGCTTAACACCATACGTGAATAAAGATTCATGCATTCTTGTTCAGTTAAATCATCGGTGAGTGCTGCTAACCATAGCTCGTGCTGTTGGGTGACACTGTCTGAGGGTAAATTGCTACTAATTTTTTGACAGAAGGCCATGCTATCAAAATTTAGTTCATTGTTGAGTAATTGCTGTACTTTATGTTGGGTTTTACCCTGGCGCTTAAATTGTCTTAAACCACGTAATTCTTTGAACATTGCCAGAGAAGCAATCGTTGTCACCGCGCCGAATAATAACGCATAAATGCTGGTGATTATTGGTGATGTAATAAAGCCTTGAATAAAAAAATCAATGAATTCATAAATAATAACCCCGGTAAACGCCACGCCGGTGATACGCCATAACCAATTCGGTTTAGCGGTTTTGCTTAAACGGCTGTTATCTTCAAATATTTCATCTACCGGCTGCCACGCGGCCTCGGGTAATATCACTTGCTGCTCAAGTTCAGTGTTATCTAGGCTATCTGAGTGCAGCACTGATGTTTTAGTATCGCTAGATTCAGCAAACAATATTTGCTGTTGGTACTTGTCATTATCAGTACTCATTTCATTTTATCTCCAAGTAAAAACTGTAACACTTGATCTAATCGGGTATGTGGCAAAGCTTGATGCTCATTAATTGGCGTTAAGGGATTAAATGCGATGAATTTAAACTCTTGCTCCTGCCAAAATTCAATATTTGGAATTTTGGCCGGTACAGTGCCTGGATATATGGTGATCAATTGCTGAGTGTCACTGCGCTTGCCACGCAAAACATTCAGTAACTTGCCCTGATATTCACTTTGCCCTTGTTCAGTAGCCTTAATGGACGCTATGGCTAAGGTTTTCATTTTAATATTATCGAAGCTTAATGATTTTTTCGCTTTAAGTACGACTTGCTCAAGTAAACTTGTTAAATTTTCATGCTGCTCAGCGGTAACATGATCAGCCTTGGTGGCGGCAAATAATAACTTATCAATTTTAGGTGAAAATAACCGAGTCAGTATATTTGACTTACCATAAGCAAAACTTTCCATGATTAAGCTAATAGCCTGTTGCAAGTCATTAAAGGCATGCGGCCCTTTATTGAGAGGCGTTAAGCAATCAACTAGGATAATTTGCCGGTCAAATTTAACAAAGTGTTGTTTGTAAAATTGACGGACAATACGCTCACGGTATTCCAAATAACGGGCTCTGAGCATACCAATAAAGCTGTTTTGATCGGCGCTAAGATAATCGTCAGACTCTAAATCGGCAAAAAAAGGAAAAGGTATAAATTGTAAAATGGGTGCGTCTTGATGTTCGCCAGGTAAAATAAAGCGCCCTGGTTGTATTACTGATAAACCTAAGTCGTGTCTGAAGGTAAGCAGTAGTTGCGTATACTCGGCAGCAAGATTGGCAAGTTCAGTTTCGTTTACCGGCCCTAATGGGTCGATTTCTTTGAGTTTATCTAGAAATGCTTGGGCATGTTCTTTGCGAGGCTCTGCCGTTAATAACTCCCCCATATAATCTGACCATTGCGCAAATGTTTGATTGAGCATAGGCAAGTCGAGTAACCATTCACCAGGGTAATCAGTAATATCAATATATAAGGTTGCTCGCTCACTGGCATATTTTAATAACGAGTCTTTTGGGTAATAACGTACTGCGAGTCGCATTTCGCTAATACTTTTAGTTGCCTCTGGCCAAACGGGCTGTTTGTTAGATAAGTTGGCAATGGCGCTGTCATAATCAAAACGGGGAATATGTAAGTTATTTTGTGGCACTCGTTTGGCTGCAATAAATCGCCCTTGATGAATGGGGTCAAAAAAATTCAATGGTTTACCACTACCCTCGTTGATCAATTGATTAACTACAGAAGTAATAAATGCCGTTTTGCCACTTTGACTAAGCCCAGTAACCGCCAGATTAACCTGCTGGTCTAAACTGCGATTTAACATATCGTGGGCGGAATTTTTTAGCCGTTTTTTTAAGTTATGCAATTTTTCTTTATTGATTAAGGCCATGATAAATACAGCTCACCTTTACAGATTGGCATCTTAAGAGTTTGTAATATCTAATGTAAAACAAAAGCTTAAAACTTACTAGAATAAATACAATATGCTTATATCAATTTGACTAATTAAGTGATCTCGGCTTTGGCATCCTGCGTGGCCTTGAAATAGGTAGATAACTCCACACATAAAAAAAGGCTGCAATGGCAGCCTAATTATGACAAATAAAACAATTTACAATTTATTTATCTCACGAGCAACGGTAAATTCTGGAGAGGTAACATAACGTTCCATATTACGGAGTTCATGTTCAAGGCTTTTAAACTTAAGGTTAATATCGCGGATGGCTTGCTTAGGTGGTTCACCTGCTTGCCATATTCTTGCTTTAACCTTTATAGATTCACTAAACACTTCTTCTTCATGAATTTTTTGTTTAATATTCTTTGCTACTTGGCTAGGCGAAAATTTACTGGTTTTTTTATCTAATATAAACCAACCGGCAATATACAAAATAATAAACCAACCCATGCCGAGTAACACACCAGAAACAACCAAGATGCGAACTAACCAAGTTTCCCAACCAAAGTACTGCGCAAGGCCTGCACAGACCCCTGCAATTTTTCCTTTTGCAGGGTCTCGAAATAATTCACCTCTTGATTTGCTCATAATTTTTCTCTCCATTGTGGAGTTTCAGCATCTAAAATAGATTCAAGTGTTTGAATTCTATCTGACATTTTATCTGCTGACTCTGCGAGTTCAGATAACTGTTGATACTCTTCAGCCGATAAGCCTTGGCTGATTTGACGCTTAGATCGGTAATGTAAAATTAACCAAATCGGCGCAACAATAACCATAAATATAATAATTGGGGCCATTAAAATATCTGGATCCATAATGTTCTCTCCTTCGCTACGATTATTTAGTTAGTATTATTTTTTAGCTTTAGCTGTTTTTTTAGCGGCTGGCTTAGCTGCCGGTTTAGTTGCTGGTTTTTGCATTTTAGCTTTTAGCGCTTGCAACTCACTATCAATAGCGTCATCCGCTTGTAATTCATCAATCTCATCAGCTAATGATTTTTTACCCATATCATAAGCTTCAACTTGCGACTCTAAATCATCAATTTTACGCTCATAGCTGTCAAAGCGACTTAATGCATCTTCCACTTTAGCGCTATCTAACTTACTTTTCACTTTTAATCGTGAACTTGCCGTTTTACCGCGCATAATAATTGCTTTTTGACGAGCTTTAGCATCCGCTAGTTTTTCTTGCAGTTGGCTCATTTCATCTTGCAATTTAGCAATGTTGTCATCAAAAAGACTCAGTTCATCTGCCATTGCTGTAGCAGCCTCTTCACACTTACCTTTTTCAACCAATGCTGCTCGGGCTAGATCATCGCGACCTTTACTTAACGCCAGTTCAGCTTTTTGCTGCCATGTGTCAACATCGGCTTGTAAGCGCGAAATTTGACGAGCTAATTCTTTTTTATTGGCAAGAGTCTTAGCCGACGTAGAACGAACTTCTACTAGTGTGTCTTCCATCTCTTGAATAATCAAGCGCACCATTTTTTCTGGGTCTTCAGCCTTATCTAAAATGCTGTTGATGTTTGAGTTGATAATATCTGTAAATCTTGAAAAAATACCCATAATGAGTTCTCCGGAATTAATTAATGCTTATTATTTAAATTTTCTTACCTATAGTTTTGTATTCACATTTGATGCCAAGTTTTCAAATATACGTAACATATTGTTTTTAATACTTTAAATTTATTTAAAAAAACACTTCTCAGCTAGCCATTAATGAAATACACTATTTGTTAGTGAAAAAAACCAATAATTAGGTCGTCTATGACCCGCTTTAAACAACAAGATAATTTAATCGGTCAATCAAACAGCTTTTTAGAAGTGTTAGAACACATTTCACAAGTGGCTCCATTGTCGAAACCAGTTTTGATAATTGGTGAACGTGGCACCGGTAAAGAGTTGATTGCCGCACGTTTGCATTACCTATCAAAACGATGGGATCAAAGTTATATAAAGCTTAATTGTGCAGCTTTAAATGAGAACTTACTCGACAGTGAACTATTTGGTCACGAAGGTGGAGCATTTACCGGGGCCAGTAAACGTCATGAAGGTCGCTTTGAGCGTGCCAGTGGCGGTACGCTATTTTTAGATGAAGTGGCAAACACCTCAGGATTGATCCAAGAAAAACTACTTCGCGTAGTTGAGTACGGTGAATTTGAGCGTGTTGGCGGTTCAAAAACAGTAAAGTCAGATGTGCGTTTAATTGCGGCAACCAATGAAGATTTACCCGCTCTTGCCGAGCAAGGTGAGTTTAGAGCCGATTTACTCGACCGTTTAGCATTTGATGTTATCACCTTGCCGCCCCTGAGAGAGCGAATTGAAGATATATTGTTACTGGCTGAACACTTTGCCATTAATATGGCGCGTGAATTAGAGTTTGAACTATTTAGTGGTTTTACCGAAAAGGTTAAAAAAAGTTTATTAGGCCATCATTGGCCAGGTAATGTGCGTGAATTAAAAAATGTGGTTGAGCGTAGCGTTTACCGTCATAACAACCCCCACATAGCCGTAAGTGAATTGATCATAGACCCGTTTGAATCACAATTTAGACCTAACAAACGAATTAAAACAGTCGACCGTCAAGCTGATATTAGCAACAATGACAATGCTATGGACGCAACGAATAGTGCAACAGCACCAGAAACGCTAGCGGCAACGGCGCAAATGGCAACGCTTGAATACCCAGTATCATTAAAAAATCTTTCACAAGATTATGAAGTTGGCTTACTTAAAGATGCCCTATCGGCCTGTCAATTTAATCAAAAGAAAACGGCAGATGCACTAAAATTAACCTATCATCAATTGAGAGGTTACTTGAAAAAATACAATCTATTGGAAAATAGTGATTCTGATGACATTTAAGCAAAGAGTAACAACAATAATATCATCTATGGTCGCGATGACATTATTGTTTGCTTGTGAACAAGCGCCTCAGCACTCCGTGTTAACTTCAGGCATTGTTTATTGTTCAGAGGGCTCTCCAACAACATTTAATCCGCAAATCATCACTGATGCCACAACCATCGATGCGACGTCAAAACAACTCTATAATCGTCTCATTGACTTTAATGATACTAACTTTAAACGCGAACCAGCATTGGCGAATTCTTGGCATGTGACTCGTAATGGCAAGCTGATCACATTTTACTTACGTAAAGATGTACAGTTTCACCAAACCGAGTATTTTACGCCTAGCCGTAATATGAATGCCGATGATGTACTGTTCAGTTTTGATCGCATTTTAAATAAAGATAATCCGTTTTATCAGTCTGTTAATGGTAACTTTCCATTTTTTCAAAGTATAAATTTTCAAGACCTAATCGAAAACATAGAGAAGATTGATGATTACACGGTACGCTTTCGACTAGCTTACCCTGACAGTAGTTTTTTATCTAACTTAGCCACGCCATTTGCCGTTATATTGTCGAAACAATATGGTGAGCAATTATTAGCCGAAAACAACCTGAAAAATTTGAAGAATTTAGATGATTTACCAATAGGTACTGGACCATTTAAATATAAAGAATACCGAAACAACTCGATCATCCGTTATTTGAAGCATGAACATTATTGGCGTCGTGATGTCGCGGTTGAGCAGTTAGTATTTAACATTACGCCAAACAATACCGGTCGTTTAACAAAATTGTTAACGCACGAATGTGATGTTATCGCTTACCCTATTGCCGCTGATGAAATTCGTTCAAGAGCAGATTTAGCGTTTGAAGAAGTCACTTCATTCAATGTCGCATTTTTAGCATTTAATACCAAAATGCCACCATTTGATAATCCGACGGTACGTAAAGCAATTGCTCATGCAATTAATAAAGACGCGATTATTAACACGGTTTATTTTGACCAAGCCGAAGTGGCTGACTCGTTGTTACCAAAAGCCTCTTGGGCCTATTCAAAAGATGTCAGCCAATTACCCTATTCAAGAGTGATGGCTAAAAAATTGCTTAAAGATGCAGGGTTAGCCAATGGCTTTAGTTTTGATGTATGGGCAATGCCAGTGCAGCGCGATTATAATCCAAATGCCTTAAAAATGGCTAAATTGATAAAAGCGGACCTTGCTGAAATAGGTATTGAAATTAATATTATTAGCTACGAATGGTCAACATTTTTACGAAAATTGACCAAAGGTGAACACCAGTCGGTGTTAATTGGTTGGTCTGCTGATCATCCGGACCCTGATAACTTTTTCTCTCCAGTACTGAGTTGTTCAGCAATGGCAAGTGGTCGTAATAGAGCTTTTTGGTGTAATGAAGAGTTTGATTCTTTATTATCGCAATCGTTAATGACTAATGACTTAGAAAAACGCCAACAACTGTACAATAAAGCACAAGAGTTATTGGCAACAGAATTACCGTTAGTGCCTATTGCTCATTCGAAAAGAGCGCAAGCAAAGTTAGCGGATGTTAATGGCGATATTTTAAGCCCATTTGGTGGTATAAGTTTTGAAGATGTGCATAAACAAGTGAGGATAAAATAATATGCTCAACTTTACGTTACGTCGTTTAAACTTATTATTCTTTACATTGTTGATGCTGACTATCGTGTCGTTTAGTTTAACGTATTTTTTCCCTGGGGATGTGATCACTAACCTCAGTGGCCAGTTGAACCCTACGGCTGAAGAGCTTAAGGCATTAAACGCGCTGTACAATATGGACCAATCAATTTTTCATCAATACTTTGCTTACATTGGACAGCTGTATGTCGGTAACTTTGGCATATCAATGAGCGACCAAACGCCAATCAGCCAAGCGTTATTCACCTATTTACCTTCAACCATTGAGTTATGTTTAACAGCGCTATTTTTAGCGATGATTATTGGTATTCCGCTGGGTTACATTGCCGCTATCCTGCACAATAAACCGGCAGACAAGATCATTTTAGTGTTTGCCATGGTCGGTTATTCCATTCCGGTATTTTGGTTAGCATTAATACTCATTTTAATATTCTCTATTACCTTGTCTTGGTTTCCTTCATCGGGGCAGTTAAATTTATTATTCGAGATTGAACACGTCACCGGCTTTAAGTTTATTGATATTTTACTCAGTGACAGTCCCTATAAATATGAAGCGTTTAAAGATGCTGCAATGCATATAGTGTTACCCGCAATTGCCGTTGCAACCGCGCCAATGATGTTATTTATTCGCTTAGCTCGTACTTCAATGCTTGATGTACTTGAGTCAAATTATATTAAAGCGGCAAAAGCAAAGGGTTTATCCGACGTTAAAATAATTTATCACCATGGTATTCGTAATTCATTGGTGGGCATTGTGCGGCAAATGGGCTTACATTTTGCTAACTTAGTGACGGTAGCTATGATTGCTGAAGTGGTATTTGATTGGCAAGGTGCTGGCAGTTGGTTGTTAGACAGTATTAAGCAAAGTGACTATACCGCCATACAAGGTGGTTTAATTGCGCTTGCTATTTTTACCTTTAGCATTAACATTCTTGCAGACTTTATTTATGCAGCGTTAAATCCACTCGAGAGGCATAAAAAGCATGGCTCGTGAACATACTTATTTAGAAGAAGAATTTCCATCGCCAATGAAACAGCTATGGATAACCTTTAATCATACGCCAATGGCCATGTTAGGGCTTAGTTGTTACTTATTTTTATTAGTCTTGGCTTTGATTGGACAGTTTATTACACCGCATCCAGTGTTAGAGATTGGTGAATCATTGCTCACCCCTCCAGCATGGAGTGATGATGGCAACTTAAGTTATTTACTTGGTACTGATGATTTAGGTCGCGATATGCTTTCAAGACTTATTCATGGTACGTCTTTAACCTTTGGTCTGAGTTTTATCGTGGTTATTTTTGCCATGGTTACCGGTGTTATTATTGGCTCATTTTCGGCATTAACTCGAGGCGTAAAAGCGAGTTTCTTAACGCATTTCCTTGATGTTATATTGTCTATTCCGTCGTTATTATTAGCCATTATTATCGTTGCTATTTTAGGCCCTGGTTTAGAAAACATTCTTTGGGCGATAGCGTTAGTATCAATACCTCAATTTGTCCATGTGACTCGTATTGCGATTAAAGAAGAGCAAAAGAAAGGCTATGTAATGATGCCTATTTTAGACGGTGCATCAGAGATCAGAGTATTAATTACCTCTATTTATCCAAATATTATTGATAAAATAATTATCCAAGCAACACTGGCGCAATCAGCGGCTATTTTAGATATTGCCGCACTTGGATTTTTGGGACTTGGCGCACCAGTGCCGATGCCAGAGTGGGGATCGATGCTCGCAAACTCGTTAGATTTATTTTATATTGCGCCATGGACTACCTACTTCCCAGGGCTGGCTATTTTATTCTCTGTGATCGTCACCAACTTAGTTGGTGAGGGCTTACGCCATTCATTAAAAATTCAAAAAGAAAGCTAATGAACTTACTCGACATTCGAAATCTCAGTATTGAACTTAAAACCAATAACGAAAATATTCGCGCCGTTGACCGAATTTCATTGTCTTTAAAAGAAGGTGAATTCAGGGGTTTAGTGGGCGAGTCAGGCTCAGGAAAATCAATTTTGGCGCAAGCGATCATTGGTGTACTCGATGATAAATGGCAATTTACTGCCGATAGATTCCACTGGCAAGGTATTGATTTATTACGCTTACCTATTGAAGAGCGTAAACAGATCATCACTAAAGATGTGGCGATGATTTTCCAAGAGCCGATGAGTTGTTTAGACCCAACCAATAGCGTTGGCGATCAAATTGAAGAAGCATTAGATTCAAGTCAATTTAGCGGTTATTTTTGGCAACGCGCCCAACAACGCAAAGCCGCAATGATCAAACTATTGCATAAAGTGGGCATTACGCGACACCAAGAGTGTGTTGACCGATATCCACATCAGCTCACTACAGCCTTATGTCAGCGAGTTATGATAGCAATAGCATTAGCCAAAAGACCTAAACTATTAATTGCCGATGAACCAACAGCCTCAATGGAAGCCACCAATCAGGCACAAATATTTCGCCTATTAGCCAGTTTAAATCAACTTAAAAACATGTCGATATTATTGATCAGTCATGAGCTCGAAAAAATCAGTCACTGGACTGAAAATTTAACGGTCATGTATTCTGGTCAATTTGTAGAAGCGGGCTCCACTGAGCAAATATTCAATACGCCATTTCATCCATATACAAAAGCATTAATGGACAGTACCCCAAGAGCAGACAAAAAAATAATCAGTAAAATGCGTTTAAAAACATTACCCGGGACAATACCTGTATTGCAGCATTTACCCATTGGTTGTCGCTTAGGCCCTCGTTGCCCAAATGCGCAAAAAAAATGCGTCACAGCGCCGCAAATAGAGTCATATAACGGTCATCAAGTAAGTTGTCACTTCTCACACCGCAAGGACTATTAAGCATGGGTTGTTTAATTGAAGTTAACAATTTAAGTAAAAAATATAAAATACGCTCGAATTGGTTTAAAACCACATCAAAGCAAGTATTACAGCCTCTGTCATTTAAATTAGAGGCTAGAGAAACCTTAGGCGTTATTGGCGGTATTGGCTCAGGAAAATCGACCTTAGCGAAATTATTAGTTGGCGCAGCTCGCCCAACCACGGGTGAGATATCACTCAATGGGCAGTTATTACAAACAGGTAATTTTAAGCAACGCTGTCAGCATGTACGCATGATATTTCAAAATGCGGCAGATACACTGAATCCGAGTTTAACCATCAGGCAACAACTCGAAGAGCCGCTGTTACTCAATAATTCAAAACTAAACTTAGAAGCCCGTGATCAAATAATAAGGGCTACTTTACAAAAGGTAGGCCTGCTTGCCGATCACATGCATTTTTATCCGCATATGTTCTCTGGTGGCCAAAAACAACGTATTTCATTAGCTCGAGCAATTATTTTACAACCACAGTTAATTATTCTTGATGAAGCACTGGCGGCACTCGATTTATCGATACGTGCACAAATGATCAACCTACTGCTAGATTTGCAAGAGCAAATGGGCCTTTCGTATTTATTAATTTCTCATGACATTGATGAAATTGAGCATTTTTGCGATAAATTAATGGTTTTACGTGATGGCAAAGTGGTGGAATATGGCGCCACTAAAGATGTGCTTGCTAACCCAAAAGATAGATATACACAAAAATTGATCCTCTCACAGCGTAAAAGACATACGGTTAAGTAGACGCTAGGAACTGGGAGCTGAATGACTCTGACCGCTACGCAATCATTACGTGAGGTGAAACCTCACCTACCAACCTCACCAATCAATCAACCACTCAGCCAAAACTTGAAGTTAAACCTCACCTACCGGACTTACTGGTTGGCGAGACTTCAGTCTTGCGTTATTAGCGTAGCTAAAGTCTCCTGATCGTATGCAATCATTACGTGAGGTTGAAACCTCACCAACCAATCAATCAACCAATCAACCAATCAATCAAAACTTGAGGTTAAACCTCACCTACCAGACTTACTGGTTGGCGAGACTTCAGTCTTGCGTTATTAGCGCAGCTAAAGTCTCCTGATGGCTACGCAACCATTACGTGAGGTTGAAACCTCACCAACCAACCAACCAACCAACCAACCAACCAACCAACCTACCAACCAAAACTTTAGGTTAAACCTCACCTACCAGACTTACTGGTTGGCGAGACTTCAGTCTTGCGTTATTAGCGTAGCTAAAGTCTCCTGATAGCTACGCAATCATTACGTGAGGTTTAAACCTCAGCAATCAATCAACCAATCAACCAATCAACCAATCAACCAAAACTTTAGGTTAAACCTCACCTACCAGACTTACTGGTTGGCGAGACTTCAGTCTTGCGTTATTAGCGTAGCTAGAGTCTCCTGATCGTATGCAATCATTACGTGAGGTTGAAACCTCACCAACCAACCAACCAACCAACCAACCAACCAAAACTTGAGGTTAAACCTCACCTACCAATCACCAACTAAAACCGGTTGGCGGGACTTTAGTCTCGCGTTATTAGCATTGAACTAATCCAATGATTTTCAGGTATAAAAAAAGGCTGCAATTGCAGCCTTTTCATCAACTTAACTTAGCTCTTAGAATGCAGGTGCATCGGCCGGTAAGTTACGAGTAATTTCAGCTTTCGCTTTAAGGTCGTTAATGTAACCTTCAAACGTTGCTTGTGAACTCACTTGTTCTTGTTGACGGCTAAGGTTTGCATCAGCATCGGTCATTGTGCCTTCTGTTACTGAAGTCACTTCAACAACAGCGTAGTCACCACCATTAACAGCGGTAACCGTTGCAGTAGCAACACCATCTACTGGATGAGCAAGTAAAAATGCTTGTTTAACAATACCAGTAGCAACAACTGTACTGTTACGAGTAACAGCAGCTACGTCAGTAAATTGTGATGTTACTGCGGCTAAATCTGCAGTAGTATCTTCACCATTAACTAACTTGGCGTAAATTGCATCAGCGGCAGCTTTAGCCGCGCTACCTGCTTTAATATTTACTAGCTGCGCTTTAATTTCAGCAGAAACCAGTGCTAATTCTTTTGTTGCTGCAGGCTTATGCTCAGCTAAGCGAATAACCATTGCTGATTTATCAGCTTCAACTTCAATGAGTTCTGAGTTTAAGTTATCTAATAAAACATCAGCAGAGAAAGCGGCATCAATAACAGCACTATTGAACGGAACCATATTATTACCACGTAATAACCAAGGGCTTTGTTCGATCTCTACATTTAACACACTTGCTGTTTCATCTAAAGAATCAGGAGATTCAAAAGCAATTTCTGCCGCTTGACCTTGTAATTCATAGAAGTTTTCTAAAGCGAGTTCAAGTTTTAATTGCGCTAGGATATCAGCTTTAACTGCGGCGTATTCTTGAGTCGTTACCGGCTCAACGTCGGTAAGTTTAATGATATGAAAACCAAAATCAGATTTAACAAGTTTGCTGATGTTATCAGAAAGGGTTAATGCAAAAACAGCTTCATCAAAGCTTGCATCCATAGCGCCTTGTTCGAACCAATCTAAGTCACCACCATTTTCACCACTGAACGTATCAGTAGAGTGGGCTTTTGCAAGTTCGCTAAAATCTTCACCAGCATTTACTTTAGCAAGAATATCTTCTGCTTGTTGCTGCGCAACCGCTTCGTCATCACCGAACTCAATTAATATATGAGATGCACGGCGACGTTCAACTGTTGAGTAAGCAGTAGTGTTTTCATCAAAATAAGCGCGTACTTGCTCTTCTTCAATAGTTACGTCTGCTTTAAGTTGTTCGATATCTAAATATACATATTCAAGTTTTACTTGCTCAGGTGTCGCAAAACGAGCTTGATTGGCTTGGTAATATTCAGCAATTTCTTCGTCAGTAACTACCGCACTTGCTTCAAATTGCTTAGCGCTAATTGATGCGTAACGGATATCACGTGTTTGATTATTTAACTTCACAGCAAGTTCTTGCTGATAAGGTAAGCTAAACTCAGAAGTCATTATGCTATTAATTAATTGACGACGAGTCATATCTACACGTAAGTAATCACGAAATGCAGACGCTTGGTAAAAACCCGATTGATTGATCACCATTAAATAACGATTATTATCAAATACACCATCAACCTGAAATTCAGGAGTGGTTAGAATAGCTTGTTTAATTTGTTCATCACTAATACGAATGTTTAATGCTCTAGCGTTTTGATCGAGTAATTTTTCATTGATCAACTGCTCTAATACATTAGAACGTAAATTTTGCATGTACATGTCGTTACTAGCTAATTGTTCAAACATTTCGCCATACTGCTGTTGCATGCGGCTACGCTGTCTTTGATAAGCTTGTTCAAATGCTTGCTGACTAATTTTTTCATCATTTACATTAGCTGATGAAGTATCAACACTGTTGGTATAACTACCAACACCGGCAAATACGAAAGTAGCAATAACTAAACCTAATATAACTTTAGCTGTAATGCCGCTTGAGCCTTCTCTGATTCTTTCTAACATGTATGTCTCTTTTAATTTGGACTTGAACCATAAACGAATGGCATTAATTTTTTTGATTACGCGATTGTAGCAAACACTATTGCTAGCTTGAAGTGTTTATCTGTATTAATTGCAACTATTTTAACGTCTTTAGCCATTATTAGGGATAATAAATTTATTAATGCCACAATTCGTCTAA
Organism: Colwelliaceae bacterium BS250; assembly: GCA_040779355.1. GTDB lineage: Bacteria > Pseudomonadota > Gammaproteobacteria > Enterobacterales > Alteromonadaceae > Thalassotalea_A. The sequence continues at coordinate 225,475 of JBFONS010000002.1, forward strand.
TTAGAATAATAAACGGCACATTTTTAATGGTTGCACTCAATCACGGCTGGCTTATAAAATTTAGAACCACGACTGTAATAGCGGATATAAATTCTCGGCGCGGTATTAATACCAAGTCCATTAATTTACTGCTCATTTTTAATGGTTAAAATGAATAACTACTGCGTTATAAAATTTATAAGTACGACTGCACGGATGCAGAAGTTAGAGCGACGCAGGATGCCCAAGCCGAGAATAACTACTTACTAAATTTCATGCCTTGCCTACATGGATGTAGGTACTTAGGTTATGTTTGGAACGTATAACCTGTGTATTTATCCCTTTTTCCTCATGAAAAAGTAGATCACTTAATTAGTAGAATTGGTATATCTGATTTTTTATGATGATAAAAAATCAATTATGAGTATTAGCAACTCAACTATAGCGGTGCAGAGAAATGCTTATTCGAACTATATTTTAGCCATAAAAAAAGCTGGCATCAGCCAGCTCTATTCAGTACTAAGAGCAAAAAACTCTAAACGTTAACAGCATCTTTTAATGCTTTACCAGCTTTAAACGCTGGAATTTTAGCTGCGGCAATTTCGATAGCTGCACCAGTTTGTGGGTTACGGCCAGTACGTGCAGCACGGTCACGTACAGAGAATGTACCAAAGCCAACTAGAGCTACTTGCTCACCTGCTTTAAGTTCATCAGATACTGCTGTAATGAAAGAATCTAGTGCACGGCCAGCGGCTGCTTTAGAGATGTCTGCGCCTGCAGCGATTTTTTCGATTAGTTGAGATTTGTTCACGGTATTTCCCTTTAATTGTTATTATGTGGAGCGTTTAAGTTTTATGCCTGTGCATTTTATAGCAAGCATTAAGTTTAACTGCAAGCTCCATATGCAAAAATGTAAATGATATAAAATCATTGGTAAAAAAACTCTCAGCCCTTGCTTTTACTAAGCTCTAGAGCATCAAGATTTAATGCGAACTTCAGATTACCATAGTATTTGCGTTTGAAAAGCCCTAATTGCATTTTTTTCGCTGTTTTTCTGCTTTTTTTTGTAATTAGTTTGATTAAGCGCACAAAAAACGTTGTTTTTTTGTGCGCACTGTCAAACTAATCAGCTACAGTCCACTTATCAGGCGATTCTGCTAATGCTAAATTTAACACTTCATCAATCCATTTTACCGGATGAATCGCTAAATCTGCTTTTACATTATCAGGGATATCTTTTAAATCACGTTCATTATCTTTAGGGATAATCACGGTTTTAATACCACCACGATGCGCGGCAAGTAATTTTTCTTTCAAACCACCAATCGCTAAAACTTCACCACGTAAGGTTATTTCACCTGTCATAGCAACATCGGCTCTTACGGCATTACCCGTTAAACTCGATACAAGTGCGGTGCACATACCAATACCGGCACTTGGTCCATCTTTAGGCGTAGCGCCTTCAGGAACGTGTACATGAATATCACGTTTTTCGTTAAAATCTTTATTGATACGCAGCTTTTCAGTGCGGCTACGAACAACGGTAAGTGCAGCTTGAATAGACTCTTGCATTACTTCACCTAATGAACCAGTGAATTGTAATTTGCCTTTACCTGGTACAGAAGCGGCTTCAATTGTTAATAACTCACCGCCAACTTCAGTCCAAGCCAAACCTGTTACTTGGCCAATACGGTTTTCATCTTCTGCTTTGCCATAATCACAGCGCTGCACACCAAGAAACTCTTCTAAATTTTCTTGATTAATAACCACTTGCTTTAATTTATCATCCAATAAAATTTTCTTAACCGCTTTACGACATAGTTTTGAGATCTCACGTTCTAAACTACGCACCCCAGCTTCGCGAGTGTAATAACGGATAATCCCCATAATGGCACTATCTTCGATACTAATTTCTTTGTCTTTTAGGCCGTTACGTTTAATTTGTTTGCTCAGTAAATGGCTACGGGCAATGTTTAGCTTCTCATCTTCGGTGTAGCCAGATAAGCGAATAACTTCCATGCGGTCTAATAATGGACCAGGAATGTTCATGCTGTTTGATGTGGCGACAAACATTACATCTGATAAATCATAATCAACTTCTAAATAGTGATCATTGAAGTTGTTGTTTTGCTCAGGATCAAGTACTTCCAGTAATGCTGAAGCAGGATCGCCGCGCATGTCGGATGCCATTTTATCAATTTCATCAAGTAAGAACAGTGGATTCTTAACTTCGGCCTTAGCCATTTTTTGAATTATCTTACCCGGCATTGAACCAATATAAGTACGGCGATGACCTCGAATTTCGGCTTCATCACGTACCCCACCCAATGCCATACGCACATATTTACGACCAGTCGATTTTGCAATCGATTGTCCGAGTGACGTTTTACCAACACCAGGAGGTCCAACTAAACACAAAATTGGGCCTTTTAATTGCGTAACTCGCTGTTGTACCGCTAGATATTCAAGAATACGTTCTTTCACTTCTTCTAAACCATAATGGTCTTGATTTAGTACTTCTTCAGCAAGTTTAAGATTACGTTTTAATTTACTGCGCTTTTTCCAAGGCACAGAGATCATCCACTCGATATAACTACGGACTACCGTAGCTTCTGCCGACATTGGTGACATCATTTTTAATTTTTGTAGCTCAGCTAATGTTTTGTCTTTAGCTTCTTTTGGCATTTGCGCGTCTTCAATCTTTTTCGCTAAGATTTCAGCTTCATCTGGGACGTCATCCATATCGCCTAATTCTTTTTGAATGGCTTTCATTTGCTCATTCAAATAGTATTCGCGTTGGCTTTTTTCCATTTGCTTTTTAACGCGGCCACGGATTTTCTTTTCAACTTGCAGTAAGTCTATTTCACCTTCCATTAGCGCCATTAAATATTCTAAACGTTCACTAATATTAATAATTTCTAATACGTGCTGCTTATCATTTAATTTAAGCGGCATATGAGCAGCCATGGTGTCAGCTAATTGCTCGGCATCATCGATACCCGATACAGACGTTAAGACCTCTGGTGGGATTTTTTTATTAAGTTTTACGTAACCTTCAAATTGCGCAACAGCCGAACGTACTAATACTTCATGATTATCATCATCAAGGCTTTCACCGCTGAGTAAATCAATGTTGGCAATAAAGTATTCTTCGGTTTCAGTAAATTCTTTAATACTGGCACGTTGCAAGCCTTCAACTAACACCTTTACTGTGCCGTCGGGTAATTTCAACATTTGTAAAATTGTTGCCACTGTACCCACTTGATAGAGGTCATCGGCGCTTGGCTCATCAACGCTGGCATCTTTTTGTGCCACTAAAAATACTTTTTTGTCATTATCCATTGCTCTATCTAAACAGCGAATAGATTTTTCTCGGCCTACAAACAAAGGGATCACCATTTGTGGGTAAACAACGACATCACGTAAAGCTAATACTGGGATTTCTGCATGTTCTAACTGCTCTGACTGCTCTGTTGTCATGAAAAGTTCTCTCGAAAAGTGATGGGATTATTGTTATCTATTAATAAGTATATGGGGATAGTCAATAATGTTTCAATAGAGGTTAGGAAAAAATGTGGCTATGCGCAATAAAATTTTGAATATTTCGGATTTGGAGTGTTTAATACCAAGTTGATTAATTACCTGCTCATTTTTAATGGTTAAAATGAAAAACTACTGCGTTATAAAATTTATAAGTAGAATAACTACTTACTAAATTTTATGCCTTGTATTTGTGCATTTTTCCTCATGAAAAAGAAGAACACTTAATTAATCAAATTGGTATAGGTACCTTTAGAAAACAAAAAAGGCCCCGTAGGACCTTTTTTAGCAACAACAAATAATAACGCGATTATTCGCCGTTTGCTTGTTTCTCATCATTTTTAGCAAAGATAATTAATGGCTCTGATTCACCTTTAATAACACCTTCATCTACGACAACTTTACAGGCATCATCAAGTGACGGTAACTCGTACATGGTATTAAGCAACACGCCTTCTACAATTGAGCGTAAACCACGAGCACCGGTTTTACGGATCATGGCTTTATTAGCAATTGCTTTTAACGCGTCTTCACGAAACTCTAAGTCAACGCCTTCCATATCAAATAACGCCTCAAATTGTTTGGTAAGCGCATTTTTAGGATATTGTAAAATTTGAATCAATGCATCTTCATCAAGTTCAGTTAATGTTGCAACAACAGGTAAACGACCAATAAACTCTGGAATTAAACCGTACTTAACCAAATCTTGAGGTTCAACGTCTTGGAAGTGTTCAGTTAAAGATTTTTTCTGATCTTCACCTTTTACTTCCGCGCCAAAGCCAATGCCAGTACCCGTTGCCATGCGTTGCTCAACAACTTTATCAAGACCGGCAAACGCACCACCACAAATAAATAAGATTTTAGACGTATCTACTTGTAAAAACTCTTGTTGCGGATGCTTACGACCACCTTGTGGCGGTACAGCCGCAATTGTGCCTTCAACTAACTTTAATAGTGCTTGTTGTACACCTTCACCAGAAACATCACGGGTAATCGATGGATTTTCTGATTTACGTGAAATCTTATCAATTTCATCAATGTAAACAATACCGCGCTGTGCTTTCTCAACGTCGTAATCACACTTTTGCAATAGCTTCTGAATGATGTTTTCAACATCTTCACCAACATAACCCGCTTCAGTAAGCGTTGTTGCATCAGCCATGGTATATGGTACGTCAAGCATACGAGCTAATGTTTCAGCCAATAATGTTTTACCTGAGCCGGTAGGACCAATTAATAAAATGTTTGATTTACCTAGCTCTACGCCATTATGGCTATCGCCATTACGTAAACGTTTATAGTGATTATAAACAGCAACCGACAACACTTTTTTAGCGTGTGATTGACCAATAACATAATCATCTAAATTGGCGCGAATTTCGCTTGGCGTAGGTAATGCTTCGCTTTCGGTCTTAGGAGAAATATCTTTTATTTCTTCACGAATAATATCATTGCAAAGCTCTACACATTCATCACAAACGAATACAGATGGACCTGCAATAAGTTTTCGAACTTCATGTTGGCTTTTGCCACAAAAAGAACAATACAATAACTTTTCGTTATCACCGCTACCTTTGTTGTCATCGGTCATACGGGATTCACCTCAATATAAGTCTAACATCCCACTAAGGGATTATTTAAATAATGCCGTTTGGCACTACTCTAAGTATTTCACAAAATAAAGAAATCACAACAAAGCTTAGTAAGTTGTGATCTAATAAATTTCGGATGAGTTAAAAAACTAATCTTTTCTTTGCGTTAATATGGCGTCAACTAATCCATAATCAACTGATTCCTGTGCACTTAAGAAATTATCTCTGTCAGTATCTTTGGTCAATTTTTCAATATCTTGGCCGGTATGTTCAGCCATTAGACGATTTAACTTGTCTTTAATAGACAGGATTTCTTTGGCATGTATTTCAAAGTCAGATGCTTGACCTTGGAAACCACCGAGTGGTTGATGAATCATTACACGTGCATTAGGCAGACAAAAACGTTTGCCCTTTTCACCAGCCGTTAATAAGAACGCGCCCATACTTGCAGCTTGCCCCATACATACAGTGCTAACATTTGGTTTAATAAACTGCATTGTATCATAAATCGCCATGCCAGCGGTTACTGAGCCACCAGGGGAGTTAATATAGATGAAGATATCTTTATCTGGACTTTCCGATTCCAGAAATAATAACTGCGCGACAATTAGATTAGCCATCTGCTCTTCTACTTGCCCACATAAAAATATTACGCGCTCTTTTAATAAACGAGAAAAAATATCATACGAGCGTTCACCCTTTGCCGTTTGTTCAACAACCATTGGGACTAACGCATTTTCAATCTGTTGAGAATTGTTATTAGTAGTAAACAATGAAAAATCCTTAAAAATAAAAAAATGGCTTATATGCAATCATATAAGCCATTTAAACTATTGCGCAAGACAATGTCAATCAATATACGGCGCTAGACTATAAAAACTAGCAAACGTGATTAATTTTTGTCCTAAGAGATTACCCTTGAGGATTCATAATGTCTTTAAATGCAGTTTCTTTTTCTGTAACGTTAGCTTTTTCTAACACTAACTCTACAGCTTGCTCTTCTAATGCAACGTGTTGCATTTGTTGAAGTAGCTCTTTGTTGTTCATGTAATGAGCAACAACTTCAGATGGATCTTCATAAGCAGAAGCAGCAGATTCGATAAGTGATTTCACTTTCTCGTCATCAACTTTTAATTCGTTAAGCTTAATTACTTCACCTAGTAACAAACCAACTTTTACACGTTTTGCTGCTTGTTCTTCGAACATTTCAGCCGGTAATTGTGGCATGTTTTTAGGGTCCATTTGACCGCCAAAACGTTGCATAGCTTGCTGACGTAAAACATCAACTTCTTGTGCGATTAATGCTTTAGGTGCATCGATTTCGTTCGTTGCAACTAAACCATCTAGTACTTGCTCTTTAACTTTAGCTTTAACGGCTTGTGTTAATTCACGTTCCATATTTTTTTGTACTTCAGCGCGTAAGGCTTCAACACCACCTTCTTCGACGCCAAATAATTTAGCAAACTCGTCATCGATTGCAGGTAAAACTGGACCTTCAGTTTTGTGCACTACGATATCGAATTCTGCTTCTTTACCTTTAAGGTTTTCTGCATGGTAATCATCAGGGAAAGTTACTGAGATAGTTTTCTCTTCGCCAACTTTCATACCAGTGATTTCTTTTTCGAAACCAGGGATCATGCGACCAGCGCCTAATTCAAGTTCGAAAGCTTCAGCTTTACCACCTTCAAATTCTTCACCATCAACACGGCCAGAGAAGTCTAAAGTTAGCTTATCGCCAGTTTTAGTTTTACGCTTGTTTTCTTTCCATGTTTTATGTTGGTTTTGTAACGTAACAAACATTTCATCAAGGTCTGCTGCATTTACTTCAACCGCTGGCTTGTCAACGTTAATCGTTTCAAGACCGGCTAATTTAACTTCTGGATAGATTTCAAATGTTGCATCAAACTCTAATGCTTGACCTTCTTCATTGCTTTTAGCAACGAATGCAGGACGACCAGCAGGGTTTAATTTCTCAGCCATGATAGCTTCAACGAAATGACGTTGCATTAATTCACCAGCAACTTCTTGACGAACTGATTGACCAAAACGTTTCTGAATAACAGACGCAGGTACTTTACCAGGGCGGAAGCCATTGATTTTTTGTGTTCTTGCTACTTGACGTAGACGGTTTTTAACTTCTACATCTACTGTTTCGGCTGGAACTGAAATTGATACTTTACGTTCTAAGCCTTGAGTAGTCTCAACTGAAACTTGCATTTAATTACCTCAAATTCTGACGTTTATACGTCTATTAATGCATCTAAAAAATTAGTCATAAACATTATGCCTACAACCATTTCAATATTTTCCCTAAAGAATAATACTGACTCGAAAGATTAGTTAATTATTGCAGCCATTTGCAACGACTAAAACAACGCGATTAATCTCTCGACACAAAGATGTTCTATTGCCTATTTAAAATAGACTTGATTAAAATGTGACGCAGAATTATAGCTAGGCAAAGCGCCCATGTAAACAGGTTTTATACAGCACTGTTTTGTTTGACAAAATTTAGGAGTAAAAGCTGCCGGTAAATGAGGATTTAAAGGCTTTTGCTTAATTAGGCAGTAAAAACGATTTAAGACTCAGGATTAGGGATTATTAGAACATAACAAACAATCTGCAAGCTAATCGTATTGGTTGGCTCAACTTCAGTCTCGCGTTATTCGCGCCGCTAAAACGATTTGATTGCTACACAATCATTACGTGAGGTTGAAACCTCACCTACCGAACTGCGATCTGCGATCTGCGATCTAATTATATTGGTTGGCGAGACTTCAGTCTCGCGTTATTCGCGCAGCTAAAACGATTTGATTGCTACACAATCATTACGCGAGGTTGAAACCTCACCTACCGAATTAGGGATTAGGATCGAGAATACCCAAACGTTGGTTTGGTTTTATTTAAAGTTTTATAATTTATTGGATTTTCGTAAAGAAGAGAAATGGTCGGTGATGCAAGATGAATTCAGTACATCCTATGCTTCACCTAAAGGCGTATTGCATACGTTAAAATTTATTCCCGACAAATTTTGTGAACTTGCGATACTTCAGGATCGAGAATACCCAAACGTTGGTTTGGTTGGCTTTAAATTTAATTGGATTTTGCGTAAAGAAAAGAAATGGTCGGTGATGCAAGATTCGAACTTGCGATACTTCAGGATCGAGAATACCCAAACGTTGGTTTGGTTAGTTTTAAATTTAATTGGATTTTGCGTAAAGAAGAGAAATGGTCGGTGATGCAAGATTCGAACTTGCGACCCCTTGGACCCAAACCAAGTGCGCTACCAAGCTGCGCTAATCACCGATGTTTTCTATCACCTAGTAAACTAGGAAAAATGGGGTGGCTAAAGGGATTTGAACCCTCGACAACCGGAATCACAATCCGGGGCTCTACCAACTGAGCTATAGCCACCACTGTAGGGTGCGCTCTGTAGGATTTGAACCTAAGACCCACGTCTTAGAAGACTTAGGAAGGTTAAAAACCGTAGAGCAAGTCACTTTCGTAACCCTTGATTAGATTGCAGTAAACTGCGCCCCGTTCAAGTGTTGCGTATATTAATGATGTACCCCTTGCGTGTCAACAGTGCGCTGCAATTATTTATGTAATTAATTGTCGTTTGCTTATTAAACAGGCAAATATTAGTTATAACAACGCAAGCGCTCATTATTTATGCACTATGAACTCAAGATCAAGGCAGAATTGACTGCCGATACATTTATATTTGAAACTTTATTAAAAATCACAGCGATAAAAAACCATTAAAACTAAGTGAGATTGCTTAATTGAATTAGCATAATACCGCATTTGTAAAAGTCAGATGTTAATAGACTCTAAAACATCTGACTTTAACGCTGCGTGAAATATCCCAAAGGTATAATAAAAATAATATTTATTATTTTACCTAACCTTTACTTGCCAACTCAATAACTTCTGGCTTGGTTTCTTTATCATTCTGATTGGTGACTTCCCAAGCTCGCACACATTGCTGTAGTTCCGCACTCCATTGATAACCAGCCGAACCTATACAGCCGTGCTTGTCTTTATCACCTCCAACCTTTACCTGAGGGTCAGAAACCTTATTCATCTTAAAGACAGTTACGCCGTTATTAATAGTTTCTAATACTTTAATATCGGCAATGGTTAACGGATCAACAGTAAGCGGATTAGCCGACAGGATAACAAAGTCGGCTTGTTTGCCTAACTCGATTGAACCTTTTTCTTTTTCTTCAAAGTGCTGGTACGCTGGCCAAAGTGTAATTGCTTTAAGACCTTCATAAGCAGTAACTCGCTGATCAGGGCCTAACACCTCACCACTGCGTGTTACTCGAGTTACGGTTGACGAAAGAACGCGCATCGAATCAGGTAACGCAACAGGAGCATCGTGATGTGAAGTAAAAATAAGACCAGCATCTAGTACATCTCGTGTTGGCGATATATAAGCTGCACGTTTAGGTCCAAGTACTGATGTTTTATGCCATTCACCCCAATAAAAAGTGTGCATAGGAAACAGCGATGGAATAATATTTAACTGTTTTAAGCGCGGAATTTGATCTTTTCGTAGAGTTTGACCGTGAATTAATACAATACGTAGGTCTAACTTACCGTATTTTTTAGTGGCTTTTTCAACCGCATCCAAATATCGATCAATTGCTGCATCGCCGTTGCAATGAGCAAGCACTTGACGTTTGTTCGCAAACGCATCCATTACTTCAGCTTCTACCTGCTCCTGAGTCATCGCAGGATAACCAAGATAGTCTTTATCTTTGCCTTCTGGTGGCACAAAATAAGGTTCAGTTAACCATGCAGTTTTACCCTGCGGCGAACCATCCAATGTTAATTTTACGCCCGCTACACGTAACCCGTTTTGGTATTTATTGCCTTGATAACCAGTGCCACTAAAATAGTCAGATGTATCGAAAGTACTCTTTGCCGTGTAATCTAAGTATAAAGCCACATCAATAGGCAATGGTCCTTGTTTGGCACGAGTTTCAGCAATCGACACTGTGGCGGCAAATGCACGCCCCTCTTGTGCAGTAGTGTAACCAAAACGGCTAAAGTTTTGCATACCTTTGTTGAATAATTCAACATTGTAAGCCAAGTCGATTCCGCCTTGAAAACTGGCTAGAGCAGCAAAGAATACATTCTCTTCGAGCACACCATTGGGGGTTTTACCATCAGCTTGGCAGCGAATGGCGCCACCAGGTATGACTTTTTGGCAATCATCAATACCGGCCTGTTTAAGCGCAACAGAATTAAACACACCAAAATGACCTGATTGATGAATAATCAGCACGGGTTTATCATTACTGACACGGTCAAGTTCATTCGCAGTAGGAAATACTTGTTCAGTCAATTGCGAGTCATCAAAGCCAAAGCCAACTAACCAGCCTGTTTTAGTCAAAAATTCCTGACCGCCATCAGTTGATGCCCAATCTGTTAAGGTATCAACAAGCTCTGCAAAACTATTCACCTGCCCATCTGGTAGAGGCAATAAATTAGCACTCGCAGCCTGTAAGCCTGCACTGACAACATGTCCATGTGCATCCACAAACCCAGGCACCATAGTAAGCCCCTGTAAATCAATTTGTTCGGTATTGTCACCGATCAGAGGTTTAGCACCTCGTAAATCGCCAACATAAGTAATACGGCCATCTTTTGTGGCTACAACTTCGGCTTTGGGTTGTTTATCATTGACGGTAATAATTTTACCGTTCATGAACACCTTATCGGCAAAATTCGCATCATTGGCGGCCATTATTGCGGCAGTTTCTTGTGACATGCCTTCATCATCCGCAGCTAAGTCACTTTTTTCTGCACAGGCCATTAAATTGATCACTAGCAAAAAAGTGATACATAACGTGAATTTATCGTTTCTCATATTAGACCTCTAGTTGTTAATATTTATTAGTTGAAGTATTGCGCCTGAAATCGCGCTATAGGTTTTTTGTTATTATCCAACAATGTTAATTCGTGTTGATGGATAGAATAATAGGTTGTTAGCTCAAGCACCTGTAGAAATTTACTTTCTACATCCATCCCTTTAAGACATGACATTTGCATTACGGCAATTTTACCGAAACTTAAATCATTACCATTATCCACAAAAGAGCCTTGAAAATTATTACAACTAGCAAAGCCTTTAATTATGTTTTGCCCATCAGTAAATTGAATAAATGCTTCGCGCTTTTGTTGGTCTGACATATTGACGGCTTCGCCATTTAGTTTCAAAAGTTTCCAATAAGTATTGCTTAGTGTTGCTAGCGGGTTAACGGATACAACAGCTAATGTTTCCTGTGTTGAATTTTGAGATTGGTTGTGCGCGACAGAGCTTAGTTTAATATTAATATTGTCCTGACTACTTCTAAATGGGTCTAGGTGCTCGGTTGACGTCATTAATAATTTATTAGATAACGTAACTTTAGCTCTCAAACCATAGCGCATGTTAGGTTTTATCAGCTCAGCATTATAATCAAGATTAAACGTATAAGGTGGAGCTCCCTTGAGAGGCTGTTTTACCGACGAAATAAGTACTGAGGCTACATCCATTTTAGACACATCCTCAAGTGTTACTTCAAGTACGGCACCAGGAGGCAATAATATCCGCTCACGATAATATACCTTACCTTCTAGTATCTGTGTGTTGGTTTTCGTACTTGTGTCTGGTGTGACACTAGCAGAATCACAAGCATTCAAAGTCAAAAATATTAAAACGCTTAAACACAGTCTTTTCAACCGGTTATTCATATTTTATTTCCCTAAAACCGTTTAAGTTACTGGATAAAAATCCTATACGTAACAATCACTTGTATAGATCACTTTAATTATTTAAACACACAAGTCCGTTCAAAATCAGTTCACAGTGATCTTAGCTTTTCCGAAAGTAGAAGAACCATCACCATTGTCTATAAGACAATTTACTTCGTTACCACCTGTAGCAGTCGCTTCAAATAAGCCTTGCCCTATAAAACCACCTACAGGAGATGAAAAGTTTAACTTCCAGCCAGCCGAGTCTGTTATATCAAAGGTTTGTTTAAACTCATCATCATCGATAAGTCTATAAACAGCTGTGCACTTGAACTGCAGAGTCTGCCCTACTTGCATTATTATCGGATCAGGTTCAATTATTATTCGGTACAATGCAAAATAAGATACTTCTATGTAGGTGTCAGCGGTTATGTTATTAAGTGTAGCAAAAACTCTAGTTTCACCAATATTTTTAGTGATCATTATGCCTCCCTGCTCACTAATATTGGCTATATCAGTATCATCAACGCCCCAAGTAACTAGCTCAGTAATATCACGCGTTACCCCTCCTTCGTAATGACCAATTGCGATATAATCAATGTTGAAATCCTGTGGTGCGACAAAGTAATCAGGAGTTATTTGAATTGACTCTAGTTTCAGTGATGTAACTTTGACACTCGCTTGTGCTTGCATGCTTTGATACGAAAATATTAATGTAGTATCCCCAGCTGAAATACCATTAAGATAAACATTGCTGCTGCCAGCTCCGCTAATTTGAGCAATATCATCTGATATCCAATCCCCATCAGCCGTTATATCTAAAGGTGACTCATTGGCAATTTCAGCGTAGGCTTTAACTTCAATACGTTGCCCTTCTTCTAATTCAATAATTTGTGGTTCTATATAAACACTGAGAATATCAGGTCCTAAAACCGTAACAAAAACACTGTCACTTTTACCTTTAAAATTGGCACTAATTGGCGTACTTCCTACAGAGATTGCAGTCGCTTGCCCACCATTTTCACCACTGGTCACCAGATGAACAATGTCAGGTTTTAATGACGACCATGTCGCTTGTTCAGTAACATCTTCGCTGATCCCCGAAATGTAATTAGCCATTGCAGTGAATCGACCTTTACTGTTAACAGGTACCTTGACACTATTAGGCGAGACTGTAATAGTTTCTACGGTATCATCTCGCACATTTAAGGCTGTTCTTTGTGTTTTCCCTTGATAACTTGCGACAATAAACGTCGAGCCTACAGCGGTTGCTACTACCTTACCGGGTGTCGAAAATACAGCAAATGAGTCATCATCAAATGACCATTGCGTAGCATCAGTCACGTCTGTTCTTGTGCTCATGTCATTATCATAAATAGCAAACGCAGTTAACTGCTCTTGTGTATTAATGATGATGTCTATGTTGCTAGGCTCAATAAGTAATTCGGTAATTACTGGATCAGGACGCAATACCTCTAATTCACTACTGCCTGACTTACCTTTGTAATTAGCGGTAATACTTGTAAGACCGGTCGATTTAGCCGTTGCTAAACCACCATTTTCTCCAGCGGTAATTATGTCAGCTTTTTCAGGATTACTGCTTAGCCACGTTGCTAATTGACTTATTTCTGTTGTCGAAGAGTCAGGGTGGATGGCCCTAGCAACATATTGAATGTTATCCCCGATGTTGCTTACTTTAACTATTGGCACTACCGAAATATAAGAAATATCTTTTTCGTTTACTGTCAGCGTAGCCTCAACCATTTGACCTTGTAAACTGGCCCTAACTAAAGTTTGACCAACAATAGCTCCGGTAACTTTACCTACTGAGTCTATTGACGCAATGGCATCATCAATTTGCCAAAACACATCGTTGCTCAAATCTTGACTTGATTGGTCAGAGAATATACCAAAAGCTTGAAAGTTAATGGTTTCATCAAGGACAATGGTTGCCATAATTGGCGCAATAGTGAGTTGCTCCAATATTGCCCCTGTAACTTCTAAATTTCCTGTGCTCGATTTGCCTTTATATGCGGCACTTATGTCGGTAATACCGGTTGCTAATGTTTGAAATACACCATTACTATTATGGCTGGCAATTTCTGAGTCATTTGCTGTCCAACTAGCACTATTTGTTACATTTTTATTACTGTCATCGCTGAAATATGCATGCGCTAAAAATTCGACTTTTTGGCCTTTTGCCACACTCTGTACACTAGGGTGTACTACCAATCGCTCAACAATGGCTTCGCTTATGGTCAGATAACCATTATTAGAGGTTTTACCTACAAAGCTGGCTGTAATAATTACGTCACCCACACTACCTCCAGTGACTAAACCTTGCTGACTCACTGATGCAATTTGTGGCGCCGTACTTGACCAACTTACATCTAGCGTTAAGTCTTTACTGGTATCATCACTAAATACCCCAAATACTGTATATTGTGTATTACCACCAACATAACTTGCATCTTGTTCAGGGGTAAGTTTAAGCTCTTTAAGTACAGCGTCAGATATAGTTACCTCACTTGCCCGTGTTAGACCTGAGAAGGTTGCACTAACCTGTGTACTGCCAACATTTTGTGCATAACCGTCACCCGCATTTATACCAATGGCAATGACACTCACTATGGAGTTGTCATTTGATTGCCACAAGGCTTGTTGAGTCACGTCACTGGTTTGGCCATCACTATAAAATGCGGTAGCAATAAAATGTCCATTGGTACCTTTGGGCACGGTTACCGACAATGGCGAAACTTGCACATCAGTTATTATGGCTTCTGTGATTGTGAGCATGGCACTATCAGATAGGCCTTGATAATTGCCACTCACGGTAACCACTGCCGTGTTATGTGTGGTTACTAAGCCTTGATTGTTAACCGTGGCATCATTAGGCTGAAGAGACTGCCAACTGGCTGCATTCGTTACGTTCAATGTGGTGTTGTCAGAAAAAATCGCGGTTAATTCAAACTGCTGATTAATCCCGACTGGGGCTGTTGATGTTTTTGGAGAGATAGTAACTTTATCTAATAATGCCGCAGTCACTTCAATGAACGCGGTATCTGTCATGTCCTGAAAGCTGGCAGTTACTTTTGTCGTTCCAAAGGCTATGCCAGAAACTAAACCGCCTTGCATACCATTGGCAACAACAGTCGCCACCGCTGCATCATCGCTATACCATGTTAATTCATTGGTAATATTACGCGTGGTTAGATCCGAAAAATAGGCGGTTGCTAAGAGCTGACGATCATTACCTGCAGCGACACTGATACGTTGAGGTGTAACAGCAATACGTGTTAACTCGGCACTTGTCACTGTTAGCTTGGCGCTGATTTGTTTATCTTGCACAGTGGCCATAACGGTGATTTCACCCGCAGTAGCTGATTTTGCAATACCTTGTTGATTAACATAGGCAATACTGTCATCAGATCCTTGCCAATTCGCTTGATTAGTTAAGTTTTTGCTTGAACTGTCGGTGTATAAACCATAAACAGTGAATGCTTGGCTATTACCTGCGGCAAGACTCACATTCACTGGTGAGATAATTAATTGACTCAGTTCGGCGTCGGTAATTGTTATCTCAGTTGTACTCTGAACACCATCATAACTAGCAGTAATGGTTGTATTGCCTAAACTATTACTTCTGGCATAGCCTGCGAAAATTCCTTTAGGAATAATTGATGTAATACTTTCGTTTGCACTACTCCAACTGGCAATAGCGGTGACATCTTGACGAGTATCATCACTAAAAAAAGCTGTCGCTTGATATTGACCATCAGTGCCAAGCGGCACTTGCACATTAACAGGAGTTATTTGCAGTGCAGTGACTATTGCAGAGGTTACTGCAAGTTCAGTACATGCACTTAGCTCAAGGTAGTCGATACAAATTTGTGTTTCCCCTGGAGCTACAGCATTGGCGACTCCAGCAAATGTACCTGTAGTTCCTATGTTGGCAATAGTGGCATCACTGCTATTCCAGATGCCAAGTTCACTTGCATCTTGCGTTGATTGGTCTGAAAACCTCGCCGTTGCATGGTACGTCAATTGCGTACCTGCGGGTGTGGTATAATTTACCGGAATTATGACTAGTTCAACAATCACAGCTTGCGTAACCGTCACAGATGTTTCGCTCGTTAATCCTGAAAATTGTGCTGAGACTTTTGACTGGCCGACGTTATTAGCCGTTGCAAATCCTGAATTCTCACCTGACGCAACAATGACACCAATATCATCTGAAAGCTGCCACAAGCTGTTCTCAGTGACATCGACAACTTGACCATCACTGAAATACGCCAACGCCTGATAACGCCCCTGACTGCCACTTGGAAATGATTCATTTTGCGGTAAAATAAGTAAACGTTGTACTTGAGGTGCTGTCACTGTAACGGGTTGGGACTCTGTAAAACTAATGTTACCGTAAGTAAACTCTGCATTGACATTGGTTTGACCTTGCTGCGTTCCAGTAAAAACATCGGTCTTATTAAAAGTACCTAGATTACTGTTATCAAGTGTCCAATCGGTATAAAGAGTAACGTCGATTGCCCTGTCATCAGCAAGGAGCACATGTGCCTGATATTGCACACTTGTGTCGAGCGGCACTTGCGCATTTCCTGGTGATATCACCATCTTTACAGGCTCAACATCAAGTACCAATAATTGCGCTTCGTTCGTTAATTGTGCAAACTTTACTTTTATATTGGTTTTACCCACCGCATTTGCAATGGCTTGCCCTTTAGTGGTTACATTATTACTAACTTGAGCAATTAATTCATCATCACTTTGCCACTCTGCCAATTGGGTGATATCAAGTTGGTAGCCATCATCGTAAATGGCTACAGCCTGGTAAGCTACGGTTAGTCCAATCAACGCCTCGTATTGAAAGGGCGAAAGCTCTAGTGCGACAAGTGATGCCTCAGAAACCGTTAATGTAGTTTGGGCAGAAACACTACTTTGTCCAGCAACTTTAGGGGCGAATACAGCTGACACGTTAATAACACCGGTTTTGTCAGTTGTTGCCAGACCAAGACTGGTAATTGTTGCTACTGTTATATCACTACTTTCCCAGCTAGTGTTTTCAGTAACATCTTGCTGACTTTCATCACTAAATATAGCTATCGCGCGATAGCTAAAGCTGGTATTTGCTGAAACTTGAATATTTTCAGGGGTGATCAGTAGCTCCACAGGATATGCGGTACATGGGTTAGCATCACCGCCACATTCACTTTTCGGAAATCCGCTGTTATCACCACTACAAGCAGTTAAAACGAGAAGTGCAAAGCTATAAAAAAAACATAAAAATTTATTTTTATTAAACATTTTTCTTTACCTTACTTAATTTCAATTTGCGGTGAGATAACGGTCGATGTCTCTCTGCTATTTTTTTGTCTGTGTTGCCTATCTAGGTTGTCAGAAACAGCAATTTTTTCGTTACTACTTCTTTGACTTATTGGGCTAGATATTTTGTTCAAAATAGGTTGAGTATTAGTCGCCATGGGTGATTTTGAAATGTTATGTTGATTGATTGGTTTAGAAGTTTGAGACACTCGATAATGAGGGGGGTTTTGACCCATTTTATAACTTATGCTTAGCCAAGCAATGTGGGCATTGCTACTACCAAGTTCATCGTTACCCAAATCATCTATAATTTGATAAGACAACCTTGCACGCCAGCTTTCATTGAGATGATATTGGAAGCCAACATTACCTGTAGTTGACCAGTCATTAGATTTAACGGTATTAAATGGCCCTTTATTCTCGCCGTACCATCTAAGAACACCAGCTTTTGCAAACACACTAAACTCGGTAGATATGGGATATAGAGCTAAAAAACCAAAGTCAAAGCCATTCATTGTTGCTCGATAGCTATTAACACTACCGTATTCATTATAATTGGCTTTAACTTCACCTAAATCGGCATAACCAAATTCTACAGCAAAATATTTATTGAATTGGTGGCCCGCAAATAAACCGATAACATTATCGCGTTTATCACAACTAATAGCCCAATCTTGACAACCATGTTGGTAGCGGATATTGCCAATTTTTGCGCCAAAATAAAAATATTCAGAAGTTACAAATGGTGTGCCTTCATATTGGTTGCTTAGAGCATAATCTGATTTCGTGTAACTTAAGATCAAGATTAAGAATAATATTTTTTTAGAATTAGTGAACATAAATTACCTTAGTTAGCTCTACTCAGTTAAGCCAATTAAATCAATTAAATCAAATATATTTAACTTTTTTTAATGTGGTAGTCGTTTAAACTATTTTTCCATCATAAGGTAGTCATACTGTATAAAGACCAGAACGGATCACTTTATAAATATAATAATGTTGTGGATTCGAATGATGATGGATTCTTACCTGATGAAAGTGAACAGATAGTTCAATTTATTTTTTATGTGCCAATTTAAAACCCACAGCCTAACGTGTTGGTATCAGGCATAAGCTAAAGCTTATTTAATGTATCAACTTAGATTTACACACTTTGAAATTGCCTTGTAAATAAAATATAGCAATTAGTTAGCAAACTATTAGGAAAGGGAAAAAGTATGTTTCATTAGATTTTTTTGGTGTTTAGTGAATGAATTAGAAAGTGACCAGGAGGCATCTGTGACTAATTTTTCATTAATTACAGATAATTAATTGAAAGTTTCTATGAATCAGTGTGAACAGTTCTATTAAAATAGCTGTTAATCAATCGAGGCGGCATTCATAAACGATTTTATGTGTCGCGAATGTGCTGAGATTTTAATTTGAGTAGAAGTTAGCTAAAAGCTATATATATCGAGGGAAGTAGATGGTGCGCCCTGTAGGATTTGAACCTACGACCCACGCCTTAGAAGGGCGTTGCTCTATCCAGCTGAGCTAAGGGCGCAAACTACCTAACAGGTCTTGCTTTTTGAAATTGGGTAACTTCAAAAATTTTAGTTTATATCAATATAAAATCAACATTCACTGTAAAGAAAGTGGTCGGTGATGCAAGATTCGAACTTGCGACCCCTTGGACCCAAACCAAGTGCGCTACCAAGCTGCGCTAATCACCGACATATTCTTTATTGCTAACACATCACTGTGTCAACGGAGCGCATATTACCTATGTGGCAGTATCGCGTCAAACCTTTTTTTATAATATTTACTCGTTCGCTTACTTTTGCATCATTTTGGTTAAAAACCATCAATAATGTACAAATATTACCACTAATTAATTAAATAATAAGTGGGAATAGCAATATCAGCTAAAATTATGCTCTGTATAAGTAATAAAATATTCACCCCCACTCGCTTTTATGCGAAAATAGCGTCGAATTTTGCTAACTACATAACATTATAATTAACTATGACAGCTCAACTTATTGATGGCAAAGCTATTGCCCAACAAATTCGCCTTTCTGTTAAAGAAAAAGTACAACAACGTTTAGCCGATGGTAAAAGAGCTCCGGGCTTGGCTGTAGTTTTAGTTGGAAGCGATCCAGCATCACAAGTCTATGTTGGTAGTAAGCGTAAAGCTTGTGAAGAAGTCGGCTTTATTTCTAAATCATTCGATATGCCTATTACTACTACTGAAACTGAATTATTTAATCTGATTGATCAATTAAATAACGATGCACAAATTGATGGTATTTTAGTGCAGTTACCTTTGCCTGAAGGTTTAAATGCTAATTTAATCATTGAGCATATTAACCCAGATAAAGATGTCGATGGTTTTCACCCTACCAATGTAGGTAAATTAGCGCTACGTCAACCTGGTCTTCGTCCATGCACGCCTAAAGGCATTATGACGCTTATTGAATCAACGGGTATTAAACCACATGGTTTAGAGGCTGTTGTGGTTGGCGCATCGAATATTGTTGGTCGTCCAATGACATTAGAGTTATTACTTGCGGGTTGTACCACCACCACAACCCATAGATTCACTAAAAATCTTGAAGGGCGTATTCGTCAAGCCGATTTAGTTGTTGTCGCCGTTGGTAAACCAGAATTTATTCCAGGAGATTGGATTAAACAAGGTGCTATTGTGATCGATGTTGGTATTAACCGCTTAGATACAGGCAAACTTGTTGGTGATGTAGAATTTGACGTTGCCAAACAAAAAGCGGGCTTTATTACCCCAGTACCTGGCGGCGTTGGCCCGATGACAGTAGCAAGTTTAATTGAGAATACCTTGATTGCTTGTGAAGAGTTTCATTCATAAGCCAATACCAATGGTGTAACTGGCCATTAGATTGAAGATGATGAAAAAAAAGGCTGCTATTGCAGCCTTTTTTGTATCCGTAATTTACCCACCCAGCATTAATGATGCAGTGCAGACTTTGACAGTGAAAAATTTACTGGCGGTTAAAAGTATTAACCTTTACGCCAGGTTGTTTTACCGGCGCTGTCTTCTAAAATAACATTCATCGCTTTTAATTTATCACGAGCATCATCGGCTAATGCCCAGTCTTTATTAACACGAGCGCTGTTACGCTGTTCAATAAGTTGTTCAATCACTTCGGCGTCGTCATCGCTGCCGGCTTTGAAGAAATCTTCCGGTTCAGTTTGGGCGATACCAATAATCGCCCCTAACGTTTTTAACACGTAGGCTAACTGCCCTGCTTGCTCAATATCAATTGCTTTTAAGCGATTTACTTCTTTTGACAGTTCAAAAATTACCGGTAATGCTTCAGGTGTATTGAAATCATCATTCATTGCTTGTTCAAAGCGCTCTACATACTCATTACCGGCTAAATCAACAGCAATAGGCGTAACATCACGTAACGAGGTATAAATACGCTCTAATGATGCTCTAGCTTGCGTTAAATTTTCTTGCGAATAATTTAACTGGCTACGATATTGGCTAGACACTAAAAAGTAGCGAACCGACTCAGCATCATAGGATTTTAAAACACTACGCAAGGTAAAGAAGTTATTTAATGATTTCGACATTTTAACTTTATCTACTTGTACCATACCGCCATGCATCCAATAGTTTACATAGGGGGTATTAAAGGCACAGCAAGACTGAGCAATTTCATTTTCATGATGCGGGAACTGTAAATCACTGCCGCCGCCATGAATATCAAAATGAGAACCTAAGTGTTTTGAGTTCATTGCTGAACATTCTATATGCCAACCAGGACGACCATCACCCCAAGGTGATGCCCATGATGGCTCATCAGGCTTGGCCATTTTCCATAACACGAAATCAAGAGGGTCGCGTTTAGCACTGTCTACTTCTACGCGTGAACCAGCTTGCAACATATCAAGGTTTTGTAAGCTTAATTTACCGTAATCTTTATACGACTTAACATCAAACATCACATCACCATTACTGGCTACATAAGCATGCTCATTAGTAATTAAGCGCTCAACCATGTCGATGATCTCAGGCATATGCGTAGTGACTTTAGGGTCAATGTCAGGGCGAGCAACATTTAATGCATCTAAATCTTCATACATGTCTGCCGTCATGCGTTCAGTTAAACTTTGGCAAGTTTCACCGTTTTCAGCGGCACGTTTAATGATTTTGTCGTCAACGTCAGTAATATTACGGACATGCGTTAAATCATAACCGAGGTGGCGTAAATAGCGGGCAATAACATCAAAGGCGACGTAAGTGCGAGCATGACCAATATGACAATGATCATAAATAGTGATACCACAAACATACATACCAATTTTGCCAGGTGTGATTGGTTTAAACTCTTCCTTTTTACGGGTTAGGGTATTGTATATCTGTAACATTACTTCTCTCATTTAAATGGGGACTAAAACTTTCGCAATTGTACATTATCAAATTAAATAACTAAAGAGACGTTACTGCTTGTAGGCTAAAGATTTTCAACCAGGCATCAATAATTGTACTTTGCTTAATAAATAGCGCTGTTTGGCTTAATAACAAAGCGCGGATCAGCGTTTTTGCTTTACAGATTATATGAGTAGGTTACAATTCCCCCATAATAATGTTTTTGCATGCTAATAAATGCTAAAACTCCATAGAAAAAACAAGGTATTCAATAAATGATCACATTTAAAACTAACTTAGGTGATATTAAAATCGCTTTAGATTTTGACAAAGCACCTAAAACAGCCGCTAACTTTAAACAATACTGTGAAGATGGTTATTACACCGATACTATTTTTCATCGCATAATTAAAGGCTTTATGGCACAAGGCGGTGGTTTTGAAAAGATTGGCAGCAACATGGTTGAAAAAGCCTCTCGTGCATCAATTACTAACGAAGCAAATAATGGCTTAAGTAATACTCGTGGTACATTAGCGATGGCACGTACTCAAGACCCACATTCAGCTTCAGCGCAATTTTTCATTAACTTAGTAGATAACGGTTTCTTAAACCATAGCAGCGAAAGTGTACAAGGTTGGGGTTACTGTGTATTCGGCGAAGTTGTTGAAGGTATGGATGTTGTTGATAAAATGACATTAGCGGCTACTGGCCGCAATGGTCATCATGATGACGTACCTCTAGAAGACATCATTGTAGAGTCTGTAGAAGTAGCATAAGTGCACACCACTTACTTTATAGCTGATTTACATTTAACTCAGGAGCGTTCAGATATTACTGAATGCTTTCTGAGTTTTTTGCTAAATGAAGCCGTTAACGCCGAAAAACTTTACATCTTAGGTGACTTTTTCGAGTTTTGGGTGGGTGATGACGATGATGATCCTTTTGTATTGTCGATTGCAGCAGCGTTAAAAACACTGAGCGAAAGCGGTACGAAAATAGACTTTATTGTTGGCAACAGAGATTTTTTACTGGGCAAACGCTTTTGTGCAAAAGCCGGTATGACCTTACTTCCAGACATTCAGCTTATCGATTTATATGGGCAACCAACCGTCATCATGCACGGTGATAGCTTATGTACAATGGACGTTGAATATCAAAAATTTCGAAAAAAATCACGTTCTTGGTGGTGGAGTAATGGTATTCAATGTTTACCATTATTTTTAAGGAAGAAAATGGCGCGCGACTATCGACAAAAGGCGTCCTTAAAGCAACAAAACTTAACCACTGATATTATGGACGTAACACCTGTTGAAGTCGTTAAACTTATGGAACAGCAAAACAGTCAATTGCTTATCCATGGCCATACTCACAGACCTGCTGTACACAGCTTGATAACCAACAACAAACCCGCTACTCGCATTGTACTTGGCGATTGGTATGAGCAAGGCGCTTGGTTAAAAGTAACAGAGTCTGGATATGAATTGCTGAATCAGAAATTTACTCACACCTAAATTTGCATCTATAAAACATCAAGGGGTCAGAGTGCTTGATTAACAAATCAAGCACTCTGACCCCTTGGTTTATGTGAGCTTGGGTTAAGTTATAGCTGGCTTGCTACCCAAGTGTTTACTCGACGTTCTAATATATCTAATGGCATAGCACCACCACCTAAAATAGTGTCATGAAAACCACGGATATCAAATTTATCACCCAATGCAGTTTCTGCATTTTTGCGTAATTCAAGTATTTTTAACATCCCTATTTTGTACGATGTTGCTTGGCCAGGTATAACAATATAACGCTGTACTTCAGACACTACGGCACCTTCTGCAATAGGTGTTTTTTGTTTGAAATAAGCGATAGCCTCATCTTCGGTCCAGCCTTTAGAATGTAACCCGGTATCAACGACTAAACGCACGGCACGCCAAATTTCAGTGATTAATCGACCAAAATCTGAATAGTCATCACTATAAGCGCCCATTTCTTTGGCTAGCAATTCTGAATATAAGCCCCAGCCTTCGCTATAAGCGGTAAAGCCTGCTTGGGTTCTAAATTCAGGTACAGAGGTTAATTCTTGGGCAATTGATATTTGCATGTGATGGCCAGGGCTGCCTTCATGATAAGCAATGGCTTCCATTTCATTTTTAGGCATGGAGCGCATATCGGATAAATGCGCATAATACACGCCGGGTCTTGAGCCATCGGCTGTTCCTGAGCTGTAATGCTGCGCCCCGCCGTCTTGCTCTCTAAAAGATTCAACCCGCTTTACCACTAAATCTGCTTTTGGCAAAATACCAAAATAGTTAGGCAGTTGTTGATTGATAAACGCTAAATAGGCTTCGGTATCGGTAATATAGCTTTGTCGTCCCGCATCAGTATTTTCATAGTAGAATTGATCACTGGTTTTAATAAACTTAAAAAAGTCATGTAAACTGCCTTCAAAACCAACTTTAGCTTTGATTGCTTCCATTTCGGCGGTGAGCCTTGCGACTTCATCTAAACCAATTTGATGGATTTGCTCAGCGGTTAAATCAGTTGTGGTTGAGCTTTGTAAGCGATAGTTATAATACGCTTCACCATTTTTTTGTTTACCAACACCCGTGGCTATTTTATCCGCATTAACAATATCAACTTCAAACCAAGCGATTAATTTTTGGTAAGTCGGTAAGAATTTTTCATTGAGTGCTGTTTTAGTATTTTCGAGTAACTTGTCGGCAACTTCTTGAGTGATAGTGTTATTGGTAACTAACGCTTGGACTTTTCTGTTGGCATCGGCCCATAGCGCAGAGTCTTGTTCGCTATCCGTAAACGGTTGTCCGGTGATCAAGTTAGTTGCTTGCTCAATAACGCCTTTATAGGCAAACATTGGTGGACGAACGCCTTCTGAGGCGTGTAATTTAGCGCGTTCAAGAGAGGTATTAATGCCCCTTGATATACCGCCAATACGGGCATTGTAAGCATGCATATCTTGTTCGTTATCAACCTTGTGAAAGTTAATTAAGAACTGTGCGACAAATGCTTGTAAGCCTTGCATTTGGGTGAATACGTAAGCGTTATGTCTAAATGGTTTAGCCGCTTTTGCTTGCTCGTATTGATACACCCAAATGTCATAAGATATTTTGGCTTCATCGGTTAATTTTTCATAATCAAAATTTAATTTAAGTTCGGTAACCGTTTGTGCTTGTAATTTTAATTGCTTGTCTTCTTCAGCTTCAGAAAAATCATCAATTTGGTCATACTTTTCTTTACGACCTAAAAAAGTAAGCCATATTGGACTTTGTTGCAGTTGTTGTTCATATTTTTGAGCAAACCATATATTTAGTCGCTCAGTTTCTGTTTGTTGTTTGTCTTCTAAAGCAGCCATTGCCGTTTTCACATTTGACGATTGCCCGGCTCCTGTATTAGCTGGCTCATCAGAGCAAGCCGTTAATAAACTAATGGCCGCCAAAGCGGTTACATAAAATCGCATAGTTTTGAGTTCCTGATTTATAAATTATTTTAGAATTAATGACTATACAAATATAAGCGTAGCCAAGGTTAATATCAATTATTATGAGAATAAATAAAATATTAGTAAGATCAATGCAGTAAATTGAAATTAAGAATTTAAACTAACATCCAAGGTCAAATAGTCAACAAACCTTAAATGTTGCTAAAAAAAGCAAATAAAGATTGTTAATCAATCAGTTAATAACGTTTTAAGTAAAAAAGTGTTACAAATTGCGCGCTTGCTAGTTTTGTTGAAAATTTATCTCTAAACTTGGATTTTTTAGCCAAAGGATCTTCCCATGTTAGAAGCCGCATTAAATAAATTATCAAACCTAGCTGAGCAGTTAGTCGAAAAAAACACCTTAATCCAAGAAGAGAATGACACCTTAAAAAGTAAGTTTTCAGAGCTAGAGGGATCTGTCGATAGATTAAAAGAAGAAAATGAAGCACTGCAACTTGAAGCTCTTGAACAAGAAGAACATCAGTCTGCAACGTTAAGTAAGATAAATGAACTGTTAACACGATTACAATAGGCGCTGAATATGCAATCGTCTGTGGAGATTGAACTCCTTGATAAAAAGTTTTCGGTGAGTTGTAGCGCTGAACAAAAAGACGGCCTATTACAATCAGCAAAATACCTTAATGGCCATTTAAAAGACATCCAGGCAAATACACCAACAGCGGGTTTAATGAATAACGTATTAAAGTTAGCGCTAAACTTAAGCTATGAATTAACCACAACCAAAACGGTGCAACAACGAGCTGAGTTTAAAATAAATTTACTCAATGCAACATTTGAGCAGCTGATTGACAAGTAATTGATATACGAATTATATAATCATAAAAAAAACGCCAGAGTAATACTACAGACTGGCGTTTATTGACTCTCTTAATATTGGAATAGCATCGAAACAATGCCGAAAAAGCATACCATCGGTAACCGTAACCTAACGAGCAGTTAATTTATCGGCGCATCGGTTGTTAAGTTATTGGTGTACCGCTATGAAATTTAAAATCATCGTCGTCGGATAAAATCAAATTTGCTTCGATTTTTCCAAAAAAAGCAATTCTATCATTAATATCTTTACCGTAAATGTCGGTCGCTAGGGTTAAATAATCTTGATAATGTCTTGCTTCAGAGCGCAGCAATGATATATAAAACTTATTTAGCTCGTCATCTAAATGCGGGGCTAATTTGGCAAATCGCTCACAAGAACGAGCTTCAATGAAAGCGCCAATAATCAACTTATCAACCAAGGCTTCAGGTTCAAATGTTCGCACATTAGATAACATACCCTTTGCATAGCGCCCAGCTCGAATATTTTGATACTCAATATCACGTTTGGTCATTATTTCTAATACTTGATAAAAGTGATGTAACTCTTCTTTAATCAACAATACCATTTTATCGATTAAATCTTGCCCGTATGGCGATTCGCTTTTAGGTAAAATAGCTTTTGTTAATTTTTCTGCTTTGAGTAAACTTTCTAAGTTACCGGTTTTTTTATAAACAAACTCTTCAAATGGTTTTAGCCATTCTAATAATGCCACACTACTTTGTTTGTCGACCGCGTACTTTCGAATTAAAAACATTGCACTTTGTGCTGCTTTTAATTCGCAAAGCATATGATCAGTTAAAATCAGCTGTAAATTTTCGGGCTTTTTTGCAATGCTTACCCAACTGTCAGGTGTTCGGCACTGTAAAAATGTATAAATTGGCTCAAGTAAATTGCTGTATGACATATTGTGCTACTAATAACGTTATCTGATGGCGTTATTTTAACATGATAAAACGACTAGAAAAACAACTAACAAATGCTTTTGTTATAATGCTAAATTGAGACCTTGTGCTCAGCTGTAACTCCACATAATAACAAACCTAATAAAATCAGTATAATAAACTTTACATTACAGCCAAACACGCAAATATATTAAAACCATATTAGATAGAGTAATAAAGTATTCATGGTGTTTTTTTTGTAAACTTCCATAAATACTTTAACACATTGATATATATAGCATATAAGCTAAACTTATTGCACATACGTTCAGTGAAAATAAGTTGCACTTTTAACTGCTAACAATTAACTTAGAACCACTAAATTCTCCAACTGATAGTATTCAGTTTAAGAGCCAATAATTACAGGTAATTTATGTCATCAACTAGTATTAATCGTAGGGCTAAAGGCGAGCAAACTCGGAATAGGATTTTAGAGGCTGCTATTGAAGTGATCGCAAAGCTTGGTGTAAAAGGTACGACTCATAGAGCAGTGGCTTTACAGGCTGATACTCAATTGTCGTTGACCACATATTATTTTAAAGACATTAAAGAACTAGTCAGAGAAGCAATTAGCTTAAGTTCAAGCAGGTTTTTATCTGCGAGTAAACACGTATGGGCTCAAGCATTTGATTTACTTGACGGTTTTGATGCAACAACATTACGCAAAGCATCAGTTAAAGTAGGTATTTGTGAGCAATTAAGTAATGTTGCCGCTATCCATATGTATGGCAACATAATTAACCGCTCCACCCTACTTGCTGTTGAACAAGTGTTTTTGACCGAAAAATTATATTCAGATGAGATTAAAGCGTTGGCCGATGAGCATGTTTTAGGGCTAATAAATCCATTTACAAAAATGGCGAGTTACTTTAATAAGGTTGATCCTGAACTAGATGCTGAATTGGCGATGATAACCCTTACTCGCATTGAATATAAATATTTAGGCATGCCTAAAGAAAATGTTGATTTAGATGATATTCAACGCTTGGTCAAACGCCAGATTGGATATATGATGGGTTTAAAG
This sequence comes from Colwelliaceae bacterium BS250, assembly GCA_040779355.1. GTDB lineage: Bacteria > Pseudomonadota > Gammaproteobacteria > Enterobacterales > Alteromonadaceae > Thalassotalea_A. Next base: position 253,350 of record JBFONS010000002.1, read on the forward strand.
AGGCAATAAACTCAAGTTTATTGTCTAAATGTACAATAAACTAGGGAGCTATCTTGAATTACCAGTCATTATTAGAACAACAAAAACAATATTTCAATAGCAATATCACCCGTGATCTTACTTGGCGAGCAACTCAACTTAAACAAGTTAAGAAACTCGTTATTGATAATGAAGCGGAACTTTTATCGGCACTATACAGTGACTTAGGAAAGCCTAAGTTAGAAGCTTGGGTTACCGAGTTATCCTATATAACGGGTGATGTTGATCACATGCTTAAACACTTGAAAAAGTGGAGTAAAGCAAGAAAAGTAAGCACGCCAATCGTTGTCCAACCAGGTAAATCATTTATAAAACCAGAGCCACAAGGCAGTGTTTTGGTTATGGGTGCGTGGAATTATCCAGTTCAACTGGTCTTTGCGCCATTAGTTGCGGTTATTGCTGCGGGTAATTGTGCCGTCATTAAACCTTCAGAATTATCCCCTACCGTATCGAGCGTTATCGCTAAACTGATCCCTAGATATTTAGACAATAAAGCCTTTAGCGTTGTTGAAGGGGCTATACCTGAAACTAGCGCATTATTAGAATTACCGTTTGATCATATTATGTACACCGGCAATGGTGCGGTCGGAAAAATAGTGATGACTGCGGCGGCGAAACACCTAACACCGGTAACACTTGAACTGGGTGGCAAAAGTCCGGTATTTATCGACTCTAGCGCAGATATTAAGATCACAGTGCAGCGATTAGCTTGGGGGAAATGGATGAATGCAGGACAAACCTGTATTGCGCCTGATTATATTTTAACAACCGAAGCTATGGTTGCGCCCTTAATAAAAGCATTTAAAACTGAAATACAGCAAATGTTTGGCGATAACCCACAGCAAAGTGACAGTTATGGTCGCATTGTTAATGAACGTCATACCGAACGCTTAGCAACTAATTTAGATAGTGGTGAAATTGTTCATGGTGGTCAATTTGATATTACCAATAAATACTTTGAACCAACAATAGTGTTAAACCCTGAACTTGATAGCAAATTGATGACTGATGAAATCTTTGGGGCAATATTACCCATTGTTACCGTTGCCGATTACCAAAGTGCTAAGCAGTTAATCATTTCTCGTGAAAAACCTCTCGCTTCATATTTGTTTACTAAAGATAAAGAGCAACAACGAGATTGGGTAAACACCATTAGCTCAGGCAGCCAGTGCATCAATGATGTCATTATGTTTAATGCTGTTCCTGATTTGCCGTTTGGCGGCACTGGTGCAAGTGGCATGGGGCAATATAGTGGCAAGTCAGGTTTTGATAACTTTAGTCACATGAAATCTATTTTAAAGCGCCCTTTCATTCGAGATTTACCGGTTCGCTTTGCGCCTTATAAAGATTGGAAACTTAAGTTTTTACGAAAAATAAGATAAACGCCTGATTATTTACATGAGTATCTATATAGATATTTTCGCTGTATTTATGGAGCCTTAATTGGCTCCATATTATTTTCAGTAACCTGCTAACCTAATCAGCTGATAACCTAACCCTAGGGAAACTAATGATGACTAAAGATATTAAAAAGCTTCTTAAAAACCATGAACGCCTAATTCATTCTGAACATCAAAAAGTTGTATCCCATGTACAGCGAGAACAAGATGACTGGTTTATCAACACCATAATGATAGAAGACATAAGCACAGCCTTTAAATATAAACGTAAAAAGCTTTATAAGAGCTTAGCCGGGCATAGAGTTAATATGACTTATTACATGGAACAAGAATCAATCGCCGGCATGTCTTTTGACGTAATGAATGTTGTTCGCATTAAAGTGGCTTAATATTATCTAATTTTCCAATTCGCTCGTCGAACATGTGCTTATTCTCTGCCCTATTTTTTAGCCAAAAACAACTATCCATATACTGATAATTTATTAGCAGATGTTTTCTTATACTTTTATAGCTTATTTTACAATCAAGGCTTGACGAATTGTGTTACATATTACATAACTAGGTAAGCAGTTAATAAAATAATAATAAATCAACTAATTACACTGTTTAAACATTGAACAAAAATAAATCATTAATGATAGTTTTGTTTTAAATATGGGATAGCGAAGAGGTAGTACATATGATCTTAAATCACATCTGGGGCTTATACGCTCACCCGAAAGAAGAATGGAGTGACATAGATAATCGCCACGAAAGTATGGTATATGGCTTAACGCATATACTTCTTATCGCTCTTATACCAGCAATTTGCGGCTATTATGCAGCTGCACATATTGGCTGGAGTATTGGTGCAGGCGATCCAATAACAATCACTCAATCAAGTGCAATACTATTAGCAGTAAGCATGTATGGTGCAATCATTGCCGGCGTATTTGCATTAGCCTATTTAATGCAATGGATGGCAGTAACATTTGATGCCAAGCCAACCTTTACTCAATGTGTTGAGCTCGCTGCATATGCAGCAACACCCGTACTTATGGTTGGTGTGGCAGCATTATATCCAGTATTATGGTTTGTTGCTTTAGCCGGAATGGCCGCAGTAGCCTACTCTGTTTATCTGTTATATTCAGGCATTCCAATTATGATGCATATCCCTGAAGAAAAGGGCTTTGTTTACTCAAGCTCTGTTGTTACGGTTGGCTTAGTATTATTAGTAACAATTCTAGCTGGTACAGCAATGATATGGACATTAGGTTTTGGTCCTGAATTTATGGGCTGATCCGATACTTTATTTCAGTAGTTACAAAGGCGCTTAGAGCGCCTTTTTTATTATCCAAATTTATCATCTATACCTATAACAGTTAAATCAAATAGCGATAAATAACAGTGATAAAAAAAGCGCCAGCGGCGCTTTAGTTATAACAATTGAGATAAATATAGATAATGTATAAGTGCCTTATTCAGCGCCTTCATTATGTAAATCTATAATCGAATCTGCTTCTTTATCACTGGTTTCTTTAGACTCGTTATTACGCGCTGCGTCTAACTGTTCTAAGTAATCGTTGTCGATATCATTAGTGATATAGCTACCACTAAATACCGATGTTTCGAACGCTTTAATGTCTTTATTACCACTACCAACAGCATCGATTAGATCTTCTAAGTCTTGGAATATCAACTTATCTGCGCCGATTAATTGACAAATATCTTCTAATTCTCGACCATGCGCGATGAGCTCTGTAGCACTCGGCATATCAATACCATAGACATTAGGGAAACGTACTTCTGGCGCTGCCGAGGCGAAATACACCTTCTTTGCACCGGCTGCACGAGCCATTTGGATTATTTGCCCAGACGTTGTACCACGTACAATAGAGTCATCAACTAATAAAACGTTTTTGCCTTTAAATTCTTGCGTGATCGCATTCAGTTTTTGTCTTACCGATTTTTTACGCTGAGCTTGACCTGGCATAATAAAAGTACGACCAACGTAGCGGTTTTTAACATAGCCTTGACGGTAAGGGATATCAAGTTCTTGGGCTATTTGCAGAGCAATATCACATGACGTTTCTGGGATAGGAATAACCACATCGATTTGTAGGTCATCCCATTCTTTAGATATTTTTTTACCTAATGCTGTACCCATGTTTACACGTGAAGCGTATACCGACATTTTATCCATGGTTGAATCTGGACGAGCAAAATAAACGAACTCAAAAAGACATGGGTTATACGATGGGTTTTGTGCACATTGTTTGCTGTGCAGCTGACCATCTTCAGTAATAAATAATGCTTCACCTGGTGCGACATCACGAATAAATTCAAAATCACAAGCATCTAGTGCTACTGATTCAGAAGCGACCATGTATTCTGTGCCTGCAGCTGTTTCACGCTTACCAAACACTAATGGACGAATACCGTATGGGTCACGAAATGCAACCAAGCCTTTACCAATAATAAGAGCAACTGCAGCATAAGCACCACGTACTAAGTTATGAACGTTAGCTACCGCAGTAAAAATGTCATCGGCAGTTAATTCAAGAGATTCAGTTTGTTGTAACTCATGAGCAAAGATATTTAATAATAATTCAGAGTCAGAGGTAGTATTTACGTGACGACGCGCTTTGCCATAAATCCACTCAGTTAACTCTTCAGCATTAGTCAGATTACCATTGTGAGCAAGAGATAAGCCGTAAGGAGAGTTAGTATAGAAAGGTTGAGCTTCAGATGAACTAGACGTTCCAGCTGTTGGGTAGCGAACATGGCCAATACCAATATCACCTTGTAAACGCACCATATGACGTGTGTGAAACACATCTTTAACTAAGCCGTTACCTTTACGCATTCTGAATTTATTATCGCTGATACATACTATGCCAGCCGCATCTTGGCCACGATGTTGAATTACAGTTAAACCATCATATAATGCTTGGCTGACCGGTGATGTACCTACTATGCCAATAATACCACACATGAATTTTTTCTCCGCAGAACGCTGAATTAAGTTAAAAAGCTTGAAGTAGTTTTGATGTATTCAAAAAACCACTCTATTACTACTTTAAATTCGGGAATTAATATTGCCTGTTGCCACCAGGTACTCGATGGTGCGGGAGTAAATGCGTCCATAAAAAATAGAATTGCACTTACCACCAATGCGCCCCTTAAGGCACCAAACGCCAATCCAAGTACTCGGTCTGTTCCAGACAAACCTGTTTTTGTTACTAGTTGGCCAATTAAATAATTAATTATTGCCCCTAGTATTAACGTTAATACAAACAAAATTGATACTGCTGCGGCATTACGCAACATAGGATCGCTAATGTTTGTTAAATACGTGGCTAATTCTTGGTAAAAGCTACTAGCCACAAAAAAAGCACAGATCCAAACGATTAAAGACACTGCCTCTTTAACAAAACCTCGGATTAAACTGATGAGTGTTGATACGCCTATAATGATTAAAATGGCATAATCTATCCAAATCATCGTGTTACTTTCCTTTTGTTTATGCGGCGCATTCTAACAGCTAGCCGGCTATATTTAAACTATTTTCAGTGCTTGTTTTTATTACTTGTCATAAGCGATTGTAATGAATAAAGCACACTAATTTTTATTATTTGAGTTAATCAATAGGATTAAAAACAGCAACCCGACCTTGTACGTCTGTTAATGCTTTTAATTTAGGCAACTTAGCTTCTAAAGCGGCTTTGCTTACTTGTGGACCAATAAACACTTTGGTTAAATTACCGGCCGCAGTTTTAATCGGTTTGGTGTATACCAAATAGCCAGATTTTTTTAATTTTTTGACTAATTGCGCCACGTTGGCTTTGTTTTTAAAACTGCCTAATTGAATAACATAAGATTTCGATTTATCAACAGATTTTGGTACATATTTAACCGTGTTATCTGCTTTTAGATTGTTATTTTGTTGCTGCTTTGGCAAAGATTTAGCCGCATCGATTTTTGACGTATTTGAAGCCGGTACCGGAGTGTTTTCGGCAACACTTCGAGTAATCGGTATAATGGTTGCTGTCGGCTCATTGCTATCATCATCTAAGGCTATTTCAATCGACAAAGGCTCAGGTTGATTTAAAGTATCAAATTTGCTTTCGGGAAAGTCTTTTCTTGGACGCTTAGCTACAGAGTCAGGTGCTAAAGGAATGCTTTCAAATTGAGCTTGATAAGCTTGTTTTTCACCATCAAAAATATCGGGTAAGAATATAATAGCAGCGGCGGCAACAATCACTGTGCCGACTAATCGGTTTTGGAACGGGCTTGACAAAATGGCTCCTTAGAATAATGATTGTTTGATTTTTGCTACTGTAAAAAAAGAGCCAAAAACTAAAATCATGTCGTTATTATTAGCATTATCTAAAGCCATTCTATAGGCATCAATAATATTGTCAAAGCTATTACAGTGTTTCCCCAAATCTTTTAACGTTTTGCTCATTAAATCAGCACTCGCTGCCCGAGAAATATCTAAATTACCGGTATACCAATAATCAACAGATTCGATTAATTCAGCTAACGTTGAGTTAATATCTTTATCTGCAAGCATGGCCGTTACGGCGTATATTTTTGCTTTATTTTGCTGGGTGACAAATTTAGCTAGGTATCTAGCGGCATGAGGATTATGACCCACATCAAGTACGACTAATGGCTGTTCATTAATCACTTCAGTGCGCCCAGGTACTTTTGTGGCGGCAATATAGTCACTTACATTAGCGAGCGTTAATGCCACATTAAGCTGCTGTAATACCGCAAGCCCTAGGGCAACATTATCTTGGGGGATATGAGTTTTAGGTAATGGCCCTAGAGTTAAATTATCTGTACGCCATTGCCATGTGACTTGTTGCTCTAATGGCTGATTTTTTTGCGGCTCTTTTGAACGTTCAAATGTATCTATAAAAAAATCGACATTGCGCTGCACGGGTTTACTTTTCGCGGCAAGACAAAATTGTAATACCTGTTCAGGAAAGTTAGGATCACCAATAATCACCGGTTTTCCAGCTCGTACGATGCCGGCTTTTTCAAGACCAATAGAGACTCTATCGTTACCTAAGAAGTTTTGATGGTCGAGATCAATTGTGGTGATCACCGCAATATCACAATCAATGAAATTAGTCGCATCTAAACGCCCGCCTAAACCGACCTCTAAAATAACCACATCTGGGCTTGTTTGCTGACAAATCATCAATGCAGCCAAGGTTGTATACTCATAATAGGTTAACGATATTTCGCCGCGTGTTTGTTCAATTAATGTAAATGCTGAAATTAACGACTTATCATCTATCAGCGCTTTATTGATGCGCAGACGTTCGTTAAATATTTCAATATGAGGAGATGAATAAACCGCAACAGTATGGCCATTGGCGAGCAAGGCATTTTCAATAAAAGCACAGGTTGTACCTTTACCGTTAGTCCCTGCTACCGTGATAACTTTACTGTTCGCTAATGATATATTGAGGCGTTTGGCAACAAGGCTGATGCGCTCAAGTCCCATGTCAATTTCAGTGGCATGAATTGACTCTAAATAAAAAAGCCACTCATTTAAGCTATTAAGCGATGAGTGGCTATTTACATGGTTCATAACGATGTTATTTCCATTTATTATTTACTAGATGCTAGGTTCAGGGTGGCCCATAAACTTAGCGATCATGCGTGCAAGTGTTGAACGCATATTACGACGGTCAACAATCATATCGATAGCACCATGTTCAAGTAAGAACTCTGAACGTTGGAAACCTTCAGGTAATTTTTCACGAACGGTTTGTTCAATAACACGAGGGCCAGCAAAGCCGATGAGAGCTTTAGGCTCACCAACATTAATATCGCCAAGCATTGCCAAACTAGCAGATACACCACCCATAGTAGGATCGGTAAGTACTGACACAAAAGGTAAACCTTTTTCGCTCATTTTAGCTAGCGCAGCACTGGTTTTAGCCATTTGCATTAGTGATGTTAACGCTTCTTGCATACGAGCACCGCCACTGGCAGAAAAACAGACTAGTGGTAAGTCGTGTTTCAAACATTCATCAGCGGCTTTTACAAAACGAGCGCCAACAACCGATGCCATAGAGCCACCTAAGAATGAGAATTCAAAAGCCACAGCAACAATTGGCATACCCGCTAATTCGCCGCGTAAGGCAACTAAAGCGTCTTTTTCACCCGTTGCTTTTTGAGCCGCAATGAGACGGTCTTTATAGCGTTTTGAATCTTTAAATTTTAAGATATCTTTTGGTTCAAGATCGGCGCCAAGTTCAACTTTTTCACCTTGATCTAAAAATGAGTCTAAACGTTTACGGGCGTTAAGACGCATATGATGATCACACTTAGGACAAACGCCTAATTGACGTTCAAGTTCAGCTGTATAAAGTACAGCATTACATGAAGTACACTTGCTCCAAACACCTTCAGGAATATTACGCTTACTCGATGATGAAGTTTTTGGTTTTGGTAGAATTTTTTCAATCCAACTCATATGAGTGTATACCTATAAAATTGTTCAATGGTATTAGCCGTTTATAAAAACCACTAATCTAAAATATTAAAACAGATAATTCGGCTTAAACCGAAACGGTTCTGTATAACCTCTAATTTAAACATAATTTTACCACTAGTATGTAGTAAAAACTGGTCCGTCTTGTTGCATTTTAGTCTATTTTCAACAAATAAATTAAAATAGTGGTTGTTTTTCGTACATAATCAACAGTATAGCGTTAAATAAACAAAGGACCATTACTCGCTACGGGTAAATTAAAATGTTCTGGGTAGTCAACATCAACAAAATATAGTCCACCTGATGGTGCTGTCATACCCGCCATGCATCGATTTTTAAGCTCAAGGACATCTTTCACCCAAGGAATGGTTTCAATCTCTCGGCCAACACGTATTAAAGAACCGGCAATATTGCGCACCATATGATGTAAAAATGCATTGGCTTTAATATCAATGATCACATAATCGCCTTGGCGAGATACATTACAATGAATAATGGTTCTTACCGGTGAATTAGCTTGGCAATGCACAGTTCGAAATGAAGTAAAATCGTGCTTACCAATTAACTGCTGCGCCGCCAAATGCATTAACTCAGCATTTAATGGGTAATGACAATGACTCAAGCCTTTACTTAATATTGCTGGGCGTAAACGGCTGTTATAGATGATATAACGATATCGACGTGCGGTAGCACTAAAACGCGCATGAAAGTCATCACTTACGTTACAACTCCATTTTACCGCGATATCTTTCGGCAAATTAGTATTCATACCCAGTTGCCAAGCAGCTTGTCCTCTATCAACAGAGGAATCAAAATGGATCACTTGATTGGTACCATGCACGCCAGAGTCAGTTCGTCCTGCACAAACAACTTGCGTAGGTTGATTAACAATTTTAGATAACGCTTTTTCTACTTCTTGCTGCACACTGTTGACATGATTCTGTCTTTGCCAGCCACAGTAATTAGAACCATCGTATTCAATACCTAAAGCAAATCGCATGGTGTTCCTTGGTTTGATCACCATCACTTTTCATTTTTTATAAATGCATGACGATGAGAGAGTGCTATTTGAGCGCATTATATTTGGTGTTTAATAACAACACAACTTTTCAGGGTGATTTTAAAACAAAAATACCGACAAAGGCCGGCATTTTAAAGCGAAAGTATGGTGAATATTACCTTAATGAATACAGTAATGTTTGTGCTTGTTGCTGTTGGGCCGAGTTACCTAACTTCATCACACTCTTCAATATTACCGACGCATTATCAAAATCACCAATTTCAATATAAACTTGGGCTAAATCTAATTTGGCATTTACACCATGCTTATCATCATCAACATTTACATGCTTTACATCGGAGGTGAATTCGGGGAACTCATCTAAGCCAACATCAATATTGGTTGCTTGGTAAATTTCATCAACAACAGTATTTTTAGGGCTATCAATTTCATCACTTTCTTCGATAAGTTTATCAATAGCAATAAAATCGACTGCATCATCAATTCTGGTGCTCGTTTGTTGACTTGTCGTAACCGCAGCTTTAGGGGTATTGATATTAACAACATTGGCTTGGCTGGGTATTACTATGTCACTGGTTTGCGCTGAGATTTCTTCCAGTAACTTATCAAATTCAACATCATCATAATCATTGATTTCATGCACTCTAGCTGTTTGAGTGGTTGCACGTGCTTGTTCATTTGCGCTTACGACTGTCGCATTGTCGTCAGATGACTTTAGTGGCTCTGCTTTCAAACTTGGTTTTTCAATACCACTAATAGTCGAACGCAATTTAGCCGGCTTAGTGCTTTCATCTAACATACCATCAATAATTTGTTCAATATCCAGTTCATCGTCACTGGCCTGAAGTGTTATATCGGTAATGCTTGGTTGTTTTTTGTTGGGTGAATCACTCACTAAAGTATTTAACAATGCTGCATCACTAAGGTCTTCGGTTTCATTTTTATCAAAATCAATATCAGCGGATAAATCGATTTTTGCAAACGCATTTTCAACATGCTTATTTTCAGGGAGCGTTGCTACTGTATCAAAGGTATTAATGGTTATTTCATCAGCATCAATATTCGCATCACTTGCAGCGGCTATAACCGGTGTTTGGTCTGCAGTTTTGTGCTCTTTTGTGCTGACCGCTTTGGTATTTACTAATGGTGCACTTACTGTAGTTGCAGCAACTATTGATGGCTTAATTAGAGCGACTGTAGGCTCTTTAACGTCATCACTTACGTTTACTGCGGCAACTGTTTTGTCGTTATTGGCCGAGTTGCTGTTGTTGGTTGCAGGTGTTTTTTCTGCAGCAGCATTCTTTTTAGGTGCACTCTTTGTAGAGACATTATCAACTACACCGATTTGCTTACGACGCGATACTAAAACAAACAGAACAATGACCAACACGGCAAGTACACCTGTTGTGGCCCAGTACGATATAGGGTTATTGAGAAAACCTTCACGTTGTTTAGTTAATGCTTTTTGTTGATTGATTAAGCGCTGTTCACGCTTTTTTGAGTCATCGAGTAAACGCTTTTGCTCAATGAGCATGCTGTCCATTTCACTCTGTTTTTGCGCAGCTTTTGCCACTTCATATTGCAAATAAGACAGTTGGTCATCAACTGCGGTTAGACTTTCTTTTAATTCGACATTTTCGTTGGTCAATGTATCAAGTTCATTAACATTCGCTGTTGATGCGATAACATCACCACTATTAGCGGCATCAGTACTAGTTACATTAGTATTACTAGCTGCAACGGTTAGTTTTGAGCTGGCGATTTGTTGTTCTACCACAGTCACTTCAGCAACATTTTCAGTACTAACGTCTGTACTAGTGACTTGCGATTTTGGATCATTATTTGGCTGTTCTGTAGTTTCCACACTTACCACTACCGGCTCTTCGGTGATTGTCGTTGGCTTGGTTACAGCATTATAAGCGTATGGCGCTACTTCACGGATTTGCTCAAGTGTTGGTATACGTAAATATTGACCTGCTACCAGGGTATTAATATCATTACGTAAAAATGCATTAGGATTGAGTTTAAACAATGCCATCATCACTTGATAATTTGAGACACTCGTATCGGGACGATGGCCTACCGCTATGGTCCACAGCGTATCGGTTTTTACGATAGGGCCGTAACTGTCTTTGTTGTCTTTAACAAAGTTTGTCTCAGTAGCGACTTGCTCAGTAATAGTGTCAGTTATGACTTCATCTTCAGCATTCGCAACACTTACGCCACTTAATAATGAGCAAAGTAAAATACTGACGAAGGTAAAATGGGGGGTATTAAACATTTTATAAGGTGCCATGAAATAGATCCGTCCTTTCAATACTGATGGGCAATAATGACAAACTCGGTTAAAACAATTAAAACAATCTTTTGCAACACCAAATTTGAAAATGTACAACAGCAGAGAACAAGCAAAGTTAATCGTTTGTTAATTTTTATTATTTGAATAATATAAACCAGAAATCAGCAGGATACTATCTATAATTGCCCTTCTAGATAGTATCCTGCTGATTCCTGCATAAAATAGCTTGTTGTGACTTCAATATCGCATTTTTGCTACAAGGTAGGTTTTAAGGCCTACCTTACGATAAAGTAGTCAGTGCTATTTATAAATAATCTTTTATTAATAGTTCAGCAATTTGTACGCTGTTGGTCGCCGCGCCTTTGCGAATATTATCCGCAACAATCCACATATTAATACCATTAGCATGCGAGATATCTTCACGGATACGACCAATAAATACGTCATCTTTGCCGCTAGCATGACTGACTTGTGTAGGGAAGTCTTCGTCATTATTGGCAACAATCACACCGGGTGCTTGCGCTAAAATATCTTTTACTTGCTCTGCAGTTGTTTGCTGCGTGGTTTCAATATGCAGTGCTTCACCATGACCATAAAAAGCAGGTACACGCACAGCTGTTGGGTTTACTAGAATATTTTCATCGCCTAAAATCTTCTTCGTTTCCCAAACCATTTTCATTTCTTCTTTGGTGTAACCATTATCCATAAATACATCAATTTGTGGAATAGAATTAAAGGCAATTTGACGAGAGAAAGCTTCAACTTTTACTGGCTTACCAGATAATAAATCAGCACATTGTTTTGCTAATTCTTCAATTGCTTGTTTACCAGCACCAGATACCGATTGATAAGTACTTACGTTTATACGTTCAATACCAACCGCGTCATATATTGGCTTTAATGCAACCATCATTTGAATCGTTGAACAGTTTGGATTAGCGATAATGTTACGGTTACGAAAGTCTGCAATGGCTTCTGGGTTTACTTCTGGTACAACTAATGGAATGTCGTGGTCATAGCGAAATTCAGAGGTGTTATCGATAACAACACAACCGGCTTGGGCAGCAATAGGTGCATACTTAGCCGAAATAGAACCGCCAGCAGAGAAAAATGCAATTTGCGCTTGTGAAAAATCAAACTTGTCAGCATCAAGAACTTCAATGTTCTTGCCGTCAAATTCAATGATTTCACCAGCAGAACGGCTGCTCGCAAGAGGAAAAAGATTATTTACCGGAAATTTTCTTTCGACAAGAATTTCCATCATGTGCTTACCAACTAAGCCAGTTGCGCCTAATATTACTACATCAAATTTTTGTGACATTTTTCCACTCACTTACTACTATTATTTAAATTAAATCCTAACTGCTGCAATTGCTGAGCATACTTAGCCTCAGCCCCTAATACTAACGCACTAAACTCTCTTCTAACAGGGTAATTTTTACGTAAATAGTCAAAAGTTTTATCACCAAGTTGATTGCGTAAGATTTGATCGTCGCGGCGCACATCATAAACGTGTAAAACTCTATCTATAATTACATCTAACAGCTCGCTGCCCTTACCTGCTAAAGCGCTAAAGTCAGCGTTAGGCAAGTACATAGATAACTGTTTAGTTATTGGTTTATTTAGCAATTTAGATAATGCCAAATAAAGCATCTCGGTGCCACGAGATTTTCCTTCTAAGCTATAACCAGCAATGTGAGTGGTTGCTAGCTCACAGTGATTTATTAATGGCAGTAAAATGTTAGGTTCATTTTCCCATACATCTAAAACTAACAATGGCCCTAAACCTTGCTGTTTCAGGCTAAGTAATGCTTTATTATCAACGACTTCACCACGGCAAGCGTTTACTAATATTTGGTCTGTGGATAGCTTACTTAAACGTTCACTATTAAGTAAATGATAAGTGGCGTGTTCACAATGCTGAGTGATGGGCACATGCAAAGAAATAATATCGCACTCGAGTACATCATCTAAAGAGCTAAACTTGCGAGTATCGCCAAATTGTTCGAGTACTGGGTCTGTCATTAAATACTTAATACCAAGCGCATCTAATTTTTTAGTTAAGCCTGACCCCGTGTTGCCGCCCCCGACTATGCCTATGGTTTTATCGGTAACCTTAAAATTATGCTGTTGTGATAACACCAGTAAACTACTTAACACATATTCTGCTACTGATACGGCATTACAACCCGGTGCATTGGTGAAAGTGACATCACGACTGCTTAAATATTCACGGTCAATATGATCGAAGCCAATGGTCGCGGTGCCAACAAATTTTAACTTATTATTTAAATGCAGTAATTTCTGATCCACTTTGGTTATCGAGCGCACTAACAATACATCGGCATCTTTAACGTATTCAGCCGTTAAGTCTCGACCAGAGAAAGCAATTAACTCGCCAAACTCACTGAAAAAGTCATTGGCATAGGGGATATTTTCATCGTAAAAAATTTTCATACAAGCGTACAGTAGATTGTTGGCTTTACTAATATGGCTATTCTACAAACAAAAAGAGCCGGGATAAACCCAGCTCTTGATATTAATGATAATTAATCGATATTAATCGATATTAATTATTTATATTTTTTCAGTACTAACGTCGCGTTTGTACCACCAAAACCAAAGCTGTTTGACATAGCTAAGTTGATTTCGGCATCACGTTTTTCAGTAACAATATCTAAGCCTTCAGCTTTTTCATCTAGCTCACCAATGTTGATTGAAGGAGCAACAAAGTTGTTTTCCATCATCATCATGGTGTAAATAGCTTCATGAACACCAGCTGCACCGAGTGCATGACCAGTCATCGCTTTGGTTGCCGATATAGCAGGCGAGTCGTGACCAAATACTTCTTGGATAGCGCCTAGCTCTTTAACATCGCCAACAGGTGTTGATGTGCCGTGTGTGTTTAAGTAATCTATTTTACCTTCAACGCCGTGCATAGCTTGTTGCATACAACGAACCGCGCCTTCACCACTTGGAGCAACCATATCGTAGCCGTCAGATGTTGCGCCGTAGCCAACAATTTCAGCATGGATGTGTGCGCCACGAGCAAGTGCGTGTTCTAGTTCTTCAACAACAACCATACCGCCGCCGCCAGAGATAACAAAACCGTCACGGTTAGCATCGTAGGTACGAGAAGCCAATTCAGGCGTGTCATTGTACTTTGAAGATAATGCGCCCATGCCATCAAACATCATAGCTAAAGACCAATCTACTTCTTCACCGCCACCGGCAAATACGATGTCTTGCTTACCAAGTTGGATTAACTCAGCAGCGTGACCAATACAGTGTGCAGACGTTGCACAAGCTGAACTGATAGAATAGTTAACACCTAAAATTTTAAACGGCGTAGCTAAACAAGCAGAACATGTACTAGACATTGTTTTTGGCACAGCATAAGGACCAACACGACGTACGCCTTTTTCACGCAAAGTGTCAGCAGTGTTAACAACATTTAAAGAAGATGCGCCACCAGAGCCCGCAACTAAACCAGTACGGTAGTTAGACACTTGCTCATCTGTTAATTTTGCATCGTCAATTGCTTCTTGCATTGCAATGTAAGCATAACCAGCTGCATCACCCATAAAGCGCATAACTTTACGATCGATATGATCTTTAACATCAATGTTTGGTTTGCCCCAAACTTGGCTACGTAAGCCTTTTTCTGCAAAGCTCTCTGCACCAGTGATACCTGAGCGACCATTTTGTAAAGAATCTAACACTTCGTTTGCATTGTTACCGATACTAGAAACAATACCAAGACCTGTAATAACTACACGTTTCATATTTATATAACCATTATTAAGTTGCTTAATTGCGCGTATGATACTACGTTTTCACTATGATCTGGTCCATCCAGTGTACACATGTACGCTGTATTGATAAAACCCGAACTAGCTAAAGCAGTAATATCGAGGTAAAATTTATTATAACCTTAAATTGAAGCAAGGCAATATTTGACTGTGACACCTGTAAAAACAGCGAAAATCAAATTTAATGAGCATGGTATGCCATATTCACCACAATTTGAAGACATCTATTTTGATCACAGTATTAGTTGCTTACAAAGCGAACAAGTGTTCATAAATGGTAACAATATTGTGCAAAATTGGCATGATTTACACCATAATAACGATGAAACTGAATTTGTAATTGCTGAAACAGGCTTTGGTACAGGTTTAAATTTTTTACTGACCTTAGAAAAATTTAGACAATTTAAACAACAAAGCGGCAACACCCTACTGCGCTTAAAATTTATCAGTTGTGAAAAATACCCTCTAAGTAGGCAAGACTTACAACAAGCGTTAGCGCTTTGGCCACAATATCAACACGACTCTGAAATACTTCTAAAGCAATACATTTTTAATGACACGGCGCTTACTCGCATGTCATTTTTAGATGGATTGGTGAATTTAGACATTTATTTTTGTGATGCAGTACAAGCTTTCCAGCAAATAGATGTAATCGAGCACTCATTAGTTGATGCCTGGTATTTAGATGGCTTTGCGCCGAGTTGTAATAGCGACATGTGGAGCGACGAACTGTTTAGTGAAGTCGCAAGGTTGGCGAAATTAAAATCTAGCTTGGCAACATTTACGGTCGCCAGTATAGTCAAAAACGGCTTAGCAAAGGTTGGCTATAAAATTCAGAAACAAAAGTCATCATTAAATAGTAATGACGCGGCCAATAAAAACGAAACATTATCAGCAATATTTTTAGGCGAACGTAAAGGCAAGCCCCTTAATGGTTTTAAACGTCGTAATGCAATTAACATTGAAAAACCGAAACATGTCAGCATTATTGGCGGCGGCTTAGCTTCAGCTTGTAGCGCTCTGGCATTAGCAAAAAAAGGTATTCACAGCGTTATTTATTGTAAAGACAAAGGTATTGCACAAGGCGCTTCAGGTAACGCTGTTGGCGCCATATATCCTTTGCTGCATCAAGAGCAAGATACCATAAGCAAATTTTATCAGCAGGGTTTTGAGCATGCGCTTAAAACATATCAGCAATTGCTTAAGGACGGCTACGAATTTGGTCATGGTTTTGATGGCTTAATTGACGTCTCATATAAAGACGCGTTAGTTAAACGCCAGCAACTATTTAGCGAAAAAAATGCTTGGCCCCATAACCTCATTCACGCCATTGATAGCGAGCAAGTCGATAGTATTTCGAATATCAAGGTGGGTCATCCGGGGTTATTCATGCCCAGAGCTGGATGGGTTTGCCCGCCAGAATTAGTCAGCGCTATGATGCAAGCGGCTGTAGATACTGGTTTTTGTAAAATAAAAACCAATCGTCATATAAATCACATTAAACAATTAGACAATGGTCGCTGGTTAATACAAAGTAATAAAGAGCAAAAACAAGTACAACACTTAGTCATTTGCGCCGGCGCTGACAGTTTAAAAATTGCTCTATTAAATGACCTTCCGCTAAGCCAAGTTCGCGGTCAAGTGAGTCAAATGCAAACAAATGATAAAGTATCAGATCTGAAAACAGTGCTTTGTCATAAGGGTTATTTAACCCCGCAATACAAGAACAATCATTGCATAGGCGCCACCTTTGACAAAGATGATGGCGATATTGAACCCCGTCGACAAGATGATATTTATAACATTAATATGTTAGAAAAATGCTTAGGTGATATAAGTGATTTTACTATTGATGATGTTCAGTCTAGTAAAGCGCGGTTACGCTGCTGCACCCCAGATCACTTGCCTATGGTTGGTCAGCTGCCAAATATGGTATTACACAAGCAGTATTATCAGCACCTAAGTAAAGATAAAAACTGGCAGTTTGCCGAGCCTGCACCAATCCATCAAGGCTTATACGTTCTCACCGGACTTGGCGCTAGAGGTTTATGCTCAGCGCCATTGCTGGCAGACATCCTAGTCGCCGAAATTTGCGACGAGCATTACCCGGTTGATGAAGAAATGCTATTTAACCTATCGCCAAACCGATTTATTATTCGAGATTTAATTAAACGTAAAACTTGCTAGCTGGGTATGAATGTCGATTGCAGCTGTAGCCAAAAATCATTAACGATTTGTTTATCGACATCGTTTAATTCATCACTGGCCGCTGTTACTTGCTCGCTAACAATTTCATATAAATCAGTTGCTAATTGCTGGTGTTCATCGCCAAAAGCAACTGATGCAACGTTGATAAAGCCGCGCAGGTAACTGCTGGCAAATAATAAATCATCGTTATCAAAATCGAGTAATTGATCGAAATAGTGATTTAATTGGCCAACAGTTTTAACGTTTTCTAACGTTATAGGTAATGCTAATGTCATGTGTTTCTCTTGTTAAGTTATTACTTAAATATAATGCTGAAATTTATATCATAGCCCTGGACTTGCTACTGGGTATAGTACTTGGTCGTGGAATCCGGTAACGACTGGCAGAAAACCTGATAATTCTAAGTCTAGTTTGGGATCACCAGTATCGACTATTAATGGCCGCTGGTTTAACGCTTGCAGCTTAGTTTTAGTCGCGACAATAATAATATTATCTTTCCCAATTGCGCGGATGACTCTTGGGCTCAGCTGTTGATTACCACGACCAAAAATATGACCTTGACCGCCAATCACGGTGATCACTAATTTAATGTCTTGAGCATTGTTTTTACACGCACTGATTTTATTAAATAGTTCGCCTTCAATAACATCACTACTTTGCAACTCTTGCTGACAAATGATATCTACGCCGAGTAAAGTATTCGGTAGTGTTAATTCGTCCATAACGGCAGCAACTGTTGAACCAGAGCCGATAATAAATAATTCATCATCCATCAATTCAACCACATGGGCGGCAATATCCATAAGCACTAATTCATCAGTTTCTTTACCCCCTGACTTTACCGCTTGAATATATTGCAACTGACTGGGAATTTGCATTTCGCCGTATCGTCTGGCTTTGACTATGCCTTGTCTGAATGCAATTTCATCAATATCCATGACATCGGCATCGGTTAACGAGACTAATTCATTATTTATCATTTGTTCAACCACGCGACCAGCGGCAGTTGGCGTAAGTGCATAAACACCAGAATGAATTTTACAACCAGCAGGAATACCTAACACCGGAAAGTAACCCGCAACTTGATGACAGACATTACGAGCAGTACCGTCACCACCAGCAAATAATAATAGGTCAACCGATTGCTTTTGCATGGCAATAACAACCTGCTCGGTATCTTCAGGGGTAGAATGCTTAGCTGAGTATTGATAAATCACTGCAACAGTAAAGCCTAATGACTTGGCTGTGTCTTCGCCCATGTCACCACTGGCGGTATAAATGATGATATTGTCTTTGTAGGGTAATAATACTTCAAGGGCTAATTTAGCGCGCAGGTTAGCTTTTGGCGTCGCGCCTAATGCGAGTGCTTGCTCAGGAGTATGTTCGCCATCACTGCCCTTTAGAGCAACACTGCCACCAAGACCCGCAATAGGATTAACCATAAAGCCTAATTTAAACTGATTCATATATTCTCGATTGATCTTTTTGTATTCAAGCAGTTGGCTAAGCAGTAATTAAATTATCAGTAGCGCTATCTGAGAAATTTAACACATTAGTGGATGAACCATCACATTGTTCATCTTCAGGTAAAACAAAATCACTGGCCGTTAATACTTTACCTGGGTGATACAACGCCAGTAAGGCATTAATGAACTGCCCAGCTCTATTTGGAAAACCCTGCTGTAAGTAAGTCAGTACTTGTTGATGAACCTTGTATTGAAAAGCAAAGCGATTTACCGGTGCACCATTTAAGTTATCTGCAGAGACATTAAATTTAAAACCACTGGCAATACAAAATGCCCATTCGAGTGCTTGCGGCTTTATTTCAACCTGCTCAAATTTAGCTTGTTGTATTTCATCACGGCCATCAGGGGCGTACCAATAACCAAAATCTTCAAGCAATCGCCGCTCTTTACCGGCAATACACCAATGTGATATTTCATGCAAAGCACTGGCATAAAAGCCATGCGCGAAGATAATGCGATGAAAATCAATCGAGTTATCAGCGGGCAGGTAAATAGGCTCGCCATCACCTTTAACTAATTGGGTGTTTTCAGTTTGGGCAAATCGCTGTGCGAAAATAGTAATCAGATCTTGGTAATTATGTAACATGAAATTTTAACAACGATTATGAATGCCGCTATTTTACCGAAGTTTACTATCGATACCAAGTTGATTAAGTTATTTAGTGTTTAAGCAGTTTATAGTAGACTGCATACAGGTAAAATTCGATACCAACTTGGTATCTATATATGGTATAAAAATAATGAAAAAGCTTGATGATATCGACTTACAGATACTGACCATGTTATTCAATGATGCTGATATAACCAACAAAGAATTAGCGAATCAAATAGGCACAGCACCCTCGACTTGTTTAGAGCGAGTGAAGCGCTTAAAAACTAACGGCGTGATCAATGGTTCATTTATTGATGTTAACTTCAATACCATAGGCGGTAATATTCAAGCCATGGCGGCTATTCAACTGCAGCCTTACTCTGAACAAATAGTGAATTGTTTACGTGATGAACTATTAATTTTACCAGAAATTATTAGTATGTTTCATATGGGCGGGGCATTTGATTTTTATATTCATATGTCGGTAAAAGATACTGAACATTTACGAAGTTTTGTGTTTGAAGCAATTACCTCTCGTGAAGAAGTGACTAACGTAGAAACATCGCTAGTGTTTGAGCACAGCCGCAGTTCAGTGATGCCAAATTTTTGTGACTAATAGCCACACTCATCCCATACTGATATTAATTCAGGTCCATTAGCAGTGATTATATTAACCACTGCTAAGGCAAATGGTGTTTGCTATATAACTTGACCTCTTAGCCTTCAAACGTAAAAGGTTTATAATTTTGCACATCAGGCACTATTTTTAAATAAAGCTCATCAGCTCTGGCTCGACAACGCTTTATTTGCTCGCGAGATAATTTTTTAGCATCTAAATTCATACTTTTTTCAGCCGGTTCATAGCCATTAAAGGCAGCGACTCTATTCCAAATATACGACTCTTCCAGGCTTTTAGTAACGCCTAAGCCATCAAAATAAAGTAATGCTAAATTAAACTGCGCAAACGCATAATTTTGCATCGCGGCATCTTCATACCAAACAGCGGCTTTAGCGTAACTTTGGGTAGTGATTTCACCTTGCTGATACATTAACGCGACATTATATTGCGCTGAAGCTAAGCCTTTTTCAGCAGAACGTCTGGTGTATTCAAAGCCTTGACGGCCACTTTTTACCGTACCACGGCCTTCAAGGTACATTTGTGCAAGAGCAAATTGAGCTTCAGCAATACCACGACCAGCGGCACGTTGGTATAATTCGAACGCTTTTATATTATCGCGTTTAACGCCAAAACCATTTTCATATAAACCTGCCTGTTGAAACAAGGCTGGGGGATAGCCTAATTCGACTAATGGTTTTAACTCTTCAATAGCATCAGCAAAGTCACCACGATGGATCATATCAACGGCTTCGTTGTAGTCTGCTTGTGCTGGCGTCAAAAAACACAATAAGGCAACGGCTGTTAATAATTGTTTTTTCATCAACATAAAATTCTCCATATCTAGATAATATTATTATAGCTATATTTAACTCATTAAGCCTATATATAATAACAAGTTGATTAAATATTTATTCATTTTCAATGGTTAAAGCGAATATCTTCTGCTCTATTAAATTGATAAGCCCGAAAGCATTGATGCTGGGTACGACGACAGGGATATTGGAGGTACGACTGCATGGATGCCAAAGCCGAGAACCCATACATAATCAAATTGGAATACACTCATTTCTATACAAATAAAATGAATTTAGAAAATAAAAAAGGCTGCAAAGCAGCCTTTTGGTATTATTCGTCAATATAAAGTTATTTGAATTTATTTCAAATTATCGAAAAACTTTTTCACGCCGTCAAAGAAGCCTTGTTCTTTTGGACGATAACGAGCAGCATCTTTACCCTCGCCCATGCTTGCTTGCAATTGGTTCAGTAAATCAGTTTGTTCGCTGGTTAAATTAACCGGCGTTTCAATAACCACTTTACACATTAAATCGCCGATCATTGAACTGCGAACAGACTTAACGCCTTTTCCACGTAAGCGGAACATTTTGCCGGTTTGCGTTTCACTCGGTACTTTAAGTTTAACTTTACCGCCTAAAGTAGGCACTTCAATTTCACCGCCAAGCGCTGCAATAGTAAAACCAATTGGCACTTCACAATATAAGTTATTTTCGTCACGAACAAATATCTCATGGTCACGAACATTTACTTGTACGTATAAGTCACCTGCTGGTGCGCCCATTTCTCCGGCTTCACCTTCACCAGATAAACGAATTCTGTCACCAGTATCAACACCGGCTGGAATTTTAGCAGATAGCGTTTTTGTTTTTTCAACGCGTCCTTGACCACGACATGATGTACATGGGTCTTTGATCACTTTACCGCGACCAGAACACATTGGACAGGTTTGTTGCACGGCAAATAAGCCTTGACGCATTTGCACTTGACCATGGCCATGACAAGTCGAACAGGTACTTGCTGAGCTACCTTTTTTAGCGCCACTACCATTACAAGGGTCACAGTTAACTAACGTAGGTACTTTTAACTCTACTGTTTTACCTTTAACCGCTTCTTCAAGATTCATGTCTAAGTTGTAACGTAAATCACTGCCACGTTGCGCACGCGATTGACCGCGCCCACCACGACCACCGCCGCCGAAGATATCACCAAAGATATCGCCAAAAGCATCGCCGAAGTCTTGACCACCGCCAAAACCGCCACCGCCACCATGACCACCTTGTTCAAAGGCAGCATGACCGTATTGATCGTAAGCAGCACGTTTTTGATCATCGTTTAAGATTTCGTAAGCTTCTTTAACTTCTTTAAATTGTTCTTCTTTATCTTTATCGCCTTTAGTGCGATCAGGATGATATTTCATCGCCAAGCGTTTATAAGCTTTTTTGATATCACGTTCACTAGCATCTTTGCTAATGGCTAGAACTTCATAATAATCGCGTTTTGACATAATAATTTTTTTCTTAAACTTACTTTAATTTAGAAATGAGAAAGCGCTGACTAAACCTTTTGGCAGCAGCGCTTTCTGTTTTACCTTAACTTACCCAAGGTATATTGAGCGTTAAGTAGACCAACAAAATAGTTTATTTTTTGTCGTCTTTAACTTCTTCAAACTCAGCGTCAACAACATCTTCAGCAGGTTGTGCTTGCTCTGCGCCTTCAGGAGCCGCTTCGCCTTGTGCTGCTTGTGCTTTCGCTTGAGCAATTTCCATTAACTTAGCAGATGCTTCGATAACAGCTTGTGATGTAGTATCAATCGCTTCTTTATCATCGCCTTTAATGGCAGCTTCTAGCTCAGTTAATGCCGCTTCGATTTTATCTTTGTCTTCACTTGGTAAGTCATCACCGGCTTCAGTAATTTGTGTACGTGTAGCATGTACCATACCGTCAGCTTGGTTACGAGCAGTTGCTAATTCTTCAAACTTAACATCTTCATCAGCGTTAGCTTCTGCGTCACGTACCATTTGTTCAACTTCTTCATCAGATAAACCAGAAGATGCTTTGATAGTGATTTTTTGCTCTTTACCGGTATTTTTGTCTTTAGCAGTTACGTGTAAGATACCATCAGCATCAATATCGAAAGTTACTTCAACTTGTGGTGTACCACGAGGAGCTGCATCAATACCTTCTAAGTTAAATTGACCTAGAGATTTGTTTAAAGACGCTTGCTTACGCTCACCTTGCACAACATGTACGGTAACAGCAGATTGATTATCTTCAGCTGTTGAGAACGTTTGTGATTGCTTAGTAGGGATAGTGGTGTTTTTGTCGATTACTTTAGTCATCACGCCGCCCATCGTCTCAATACCAAGAGATAGAGGAGTAACATCAAGAAGTAATACGTCAGTCACTTCACCAGATAAAACACCACCTTGAACAGCAGCGCCACAGGCAACAGCTTCATCAGGGTTAACGTCTTTACGTGGTTCTTTACCGAAGAATTCAGTAACGGCAGCTTGTACCATAGGCATACGTGTTTGACCACCTACCATGATAACGTCAGTAATTTCGCTGGTTGATAAACCAGAATCTTTAAGAGCCATTTTAAGCGGTTCTAAAGTAGCTTTAACCATATCACCAACTAATGATTCTAACTTAGCACGTGTGATTTTAATGTTCATGTGCTTAGGACCAGAGGCATCTGCTGTGATGTAAGGTAAGTTAACATCAGTTTGTTGTGCAGAAGATAATTCACACTTAGCTTTTTCAGCGCCTTCTTTTAAGCGTTGCATTGCTAGTGGATCAGTCGTTAAGTCCATACCTGAATCTTTTTTGAATTCAGCTACTAGGTAGTTGATTAAACGGTTATCAAAATCTTCACCACCTAAGTGAGTATCACCATTGGTCGCAAGTACTTCAAATGTGTGCTCGCCTTCAACTTCATCAATTTCAATAATTGAGATATCGAATGTACCACCACCTAAGTCGTATACAGCAACAACACGGTCGCCTTCTTGCTTGTCCATGCCGTAAGCAAGAGCAGCAGCAGTTGGCTCATTGATAATACGCTTAACTTCAAGACCGGCAATACGACCAGCATCTTTCGTTGCTTGACGTTGTGAATCGTTAAAGTAAGCAGGAACAGTAATTACCGCTTCAGTAACTTCTTCACCAAGATAATCTTCAGCTGTTTTTTTCATTTTTGCTAATACTTCAGCAGAAACTTGTGGAGGAGCAACGTTTTTATCACGCGCAGTAACCCAAGCATCACCGTTGTCAGCTTTAACAATACCAAATGGCATGATAGCGATGTCACGTTGAACTTCTTTGTCTTCAAAGCGACGACCAATTAAACGCTTTATAGCGAATAATGTATTTGTAGGGTTAGTTACTGATTGACGCTTTGCAGGTTGACCTACTAAAGTTTCGCCTTCACCAGTATATGCAATGATTGAAGGAGTCGTACGATCGCCTTCTGCATTTTCAATTACACGTACACTGTCGCCATCTAGTACAGCAACACATGAGTTTGTTGTCCCTAGGTCAATACCAATTATTTTGCCCATCTTGAGGATCTCCATTAAACGAATTAAAACTATATTTTAGATACCTTTCTTAGTGGGGGAAGGTAATTTAGTTTTCAATGGAAAAGTTCAAATAAAGTGAAAAAAAAGCAAAAAAAGTTAATATTTAGCTGTTTTATGTCATATAAAGAGCAATTATGACGCTTGGTTAAATATTTCCGAAGGTTGCTGCTTCATTTTGATCGCCGTATTTATCCATCACTTCGGTAATTTTAACCAAGCAATTTTTAAATGGTGCGATAAGCTCAGGGTCAAAATGCGCACCCGATTGTTGTTCAATAAACGCTAAGGCATCATCTACTGTCCATGCTTTTTTGTAAGGTCTGGCAGAGGTAAGTGCATCAAAGACGTCGGCAATGGCAACTATACGAGCGCTTAATGGAATATCTTCACCCTTTAATTGATGCGGATAACCACTGCCATCATACTTTTCATGATGATAAAGACAAATTTCACGGGCTACTTTAAGTAAAGGCGATTTATGGCTACCTAGAATATCTGCGCCATATTCGACATGACGCTGCATTTCTAACCACTCATCAGCATTAAGTTTGCCGGGCTTAAGTAAAATATTATCCATGATGCCTATTTTGCCAATATCATGCATAGGCGCGGCATTATAGAGTAGTTCAGTCCATTCGGCGTTAGCGTTAATCTCTTGCGCCAAAAATTTTGCATAATAACTCATCCGAATTACATGCATACCGGTTTCGTTATCTTTATATTCAGCCGCGCGGCCAAGCCGGCGAATAATTTCCACTCGGGTGTTGTCTAGCTCGATGGTGCGCGCTTTTACTTGTCGTTCAAGTTCGCGCTGTTGGTTATAAAGTGCTAAATGGTTTTTTACCCTTGCTTGCACGATAGGCACACTGACTGGTTTGGTAATATAATCAACCGCGCCAAGCTCAAAACCAATTTGTTCATCTTGAATTTCAGTTTTAGCAGTAACAAAAATAATCGGTATTTCAGATGTTATTGGGTTCGCTTTTAGTTGCCTACACACTTCATGACCATCCATTCCAGGCATCATCACATCGAGTAAAATTAAATCGGGTTGCTGTTTTGAGTGGGCTATTTTTAGCGCTATTTCGCCATTTAATGCCGCCTTAACCTTATAAAAAGGCCGTAAAATGCCATTTAACACATCGATATTATCGGCATTATCGTCAACAACTAATATGGTCGCTTGCTCGGTCATTTAATCATCCAAATTATGAGTGTTAATAAACTCTTTTAATTGTAATTCAGCGTTATCAAAATCATAATTTTCAATGCTATTCAAAATAGTAGAAAATTGTTTACGAATAACGGCATCATTAATTTTATGCTCTATATCTTCAGCTAAATCAATCGCATCAGTTTCAAAATCAGTAACCATTACCAGTAATTTAGCAAACTCAGATTGCAGTTGCACAAGACTAAATGTCTCATCGTCATGACTCAGTATAGTATTTTTATGATGAGACTCTTGTATTTCAAAGAATTCAATCAACTCAGTCATTACCAGTTGCAATTTTTGGCTGCATTGTTGAAATGCCGTACTAATGATTTCATTGGCAACATTATCCATACAAGCGGTTTCTAAAGTACCCGCTTGCTGTAATAAACTGGTCGCGCCAATGTTCCCTGCGGTACCTTTTAACGTATGAGCGAGAATAGTTGCAGTATCTAAATCAGCTTCAGACCAAGCTTCACTGAAACTTTGATAAAAATTGTGCTGGTTAGAAATAAATTTTTTCAGTAATCTCGCATACAGCTCAGTATTACCATTACTCACGGCAAGACCTGCAGTAATATTAATATGACTGAAACTGGCCATGGCAATATCTATTACCGGCTTTTGATTGGGTTTATGAATATGCTCAATAGCGTTAGAAACCGTTGCTTGTTGGGTCATTGACAAGCCTGAAGGCTTAACCCACTTATGAATAGTAGCAAACATTTCTTTAACGTTAATGGGTTTGGCAATATGATCATTCATGCCAGCAGCAAGTACTTTTTCTTTATCGCCAGCCATCGCATTGGCGGTCATGGCGATAATCGCTAAATTGGGAAAGTCAGCTTTGATGATAGATGTCGCGGTATACCCGTCCATAATTGGCATTTGTAAATCCATTAACACACCATCATAAGAATGGCGATTAACCATGTCTACTGCTTGTTGGCCGTTTTCAGCCAAATCAACAATAATATCAGCTTGTTTGAGTAATTCGGTGGCGAGCTCTTGATTCAATTCATTATCTTCTACCAGTAATATTTTGGCGCCACTAAGCGCTTGTTGATACTCTCTCACTTCTTCTTTTTTTCTGTGTTTGCGGGCTGTGGTGATATAACTCTGCCCCATTAAGTGCATCATTTCATCGAACACTGAAGAGGCGGTAACCGGTTTCGCTAAAAAGCTATCAACATGTTGTTCTTCGAGTGTACTAACGTGACGCTTGATTTCTTCTTTGCCATGAGCGGTAACCATAATAAAATGTTTGGTTTTATCTGATACCAACTGCTTAAGTTTATTAATGGTTTCAATACCATCCAAACCAGGCATTTTCCAATCGATCATCGCTAAATCAAATTCAACATCCGAATTTTGCACGGTTGCAATAGCATCTAAACCATTGGTTGCCGTAACAACATTACACTTAAATGATTGCATAATGGTGGTGAGAACATCCAAAGCCATAGGGTTATCATCAACAAGTAAGACATTTTTACCGGCAAGCATTTGCATTTGTTGCTCGCTAAACTTTTGCTCCATTTCGCCTTCCGGCAATTCAAGATTAACATCGAAGAAGAAACAACTGCCCTTACCTACTTCACTTTCAACCCAAATATCACCGCCCATCAGCGCCACCAATTTTTTACAAATGGTTAGCCCTAAACCGGTACCGCCATATTTACGGGTAGTAGATGAATCAGCTTGTGAAAAAGATTTAAATAATTTTTGTTGTTGTTCTAAGCTCATACCGATGCCGGAGTCTTGCACTGCAAATCGTAATTTAATGTTTTTGTTTTGCTGCTGTACTAACTTAATAGAAATAACTATTTGGCCTTGCTCGGTAAACTTAGTGGCATTACTGGCAAGGTTAATCAATATTTGACTGAGACGTAAAGGATCGCCTTTGACAAAGATAGGCACTTGGCTGTGTATATTAAATAATAGCTCCAAGCCTTTATCGTGAGCTTGTAAGCCAATAATATGGGACAAGTCATGCATGATGTCTTCTAAATGAAAATCAATATTTTCTAAATCAAGTTTACCGGCTTCAATTTTAGAAAAATCTAAAATATCATTAATAATGCCAAGCAATGATTCTGCGGCTCGATTTACTTTTTGAATATAGTTACGTGGTTTATTATCTAATTCATACTCAAGCGCTAAATGCGACATACCAATAATTGCATTCATTGGGGTTCGAATTTCATGACTCATATTTGCTAAGAAATCAGATTTTGCCCGGCTTGCTTCATCAGAAAGTTTTTTCGCTGACACTAAAGCATTTTTTGCTGAGTTTTCTTGCGTTTTATCACGAATAGAAACAATAAGAAATTGTTCATCTGCTAAGCTGATTGGCGTATATACCGACTCAACTTCAATGGTTGAGCCATTTTTAACTAACATATCTAACGGCCCATCCTCATTACCACTTCGATGAACGATAGGGTCTAGCCAATAATCTTTGGTGAATTTATGATGTTCTTCGCGGCGATGATGCGGCACGATAATGTCTAAAGGTTGACCAATTAATTCGGCCTCAGACCAGCCCAATATATTAATTGTTGCTTCATTAACTTGCTCAATAACATCAAAAATATTTACCACAAGCATAGCAATAGGCGCCGAACTTAAAATTTGTTCAATTCGTTGTTTTTCTTTAATGCGGTCAGAAATATCTTGAAAGGCAATCACGGCAACCAATGAATTGTCGCTATTAGTGGCCGCCACAATAGGCGCAACACTATATTCAACCATTATAGCACTGCCATCTTTATGGCTAAATTCAGCGGCAGGTATGCGTGTGACTTGTTGATTTGCTATCGCTCTAGCAATCGGATTATTAGCCTGGCTTTGTTGCTCACTTTGATCAGTAATATCGCTAAATAAATGCCAATAATGTTGCCCTATAGCCTCCTCTTCAGAGATGCCTAATAAGCGACTTGCTGAATCATTAAAAAGCACACATAAACCTTGTTCATCGATACCAAAAATACCATCTGCAACAGAGCTCAATACCGATTTATTTTTACTTTCAGAGCGAATAAGTTCTTGTGTGCGGTCATTGACAATGTCTTCTAATTCATCTTTAGAACGATTGGTTAGTTCGTTAGCACGACGTGACACTACAAACATAAATAAAGATAATGACACCAACACTACGCTAATGACGGATAATATAATAATGAACAAATCGCGCAATTGCAGATAATCGAGATAAACTTCGTCTTGATCAATTTTGGCAATAATTGAGAAATTAAGATCTTTCATCCACACCGCAGAGCCAATAACCTGTTTACCGCGATAATCCAAATAGCCATTAAGGTTCTCATGGGCTAACTCGAACCGAGCACTATCAATCATCATTTTATTATTACCGTCAGGTAGCTGTACATTGAGTACCGCTTTTTGTCCTAGTTTAAGCTTGCCTTTAGCATATAACTCGGCAGTTAAGCGTCCTTCGGCAACCATAAGTCCCGACTTGTCTATGGCAAAGGTTTCCACAGTTTGACCAAATACAGTTTCAGTAAATATTTTTGAAAAGCTGCCATATAAATTAAATTTCATCGCTAAAACAGCAATAACTTGCTGATCATTATTTTTAATTGGACTGGCAATATAAATTTGCTCTTCGATATGTGTTCTCTGCTGGACATCGCTTTTAGTATTGACCAATACCGCAGGAATGAATTCGGTTTCACCAGCAAGAACATTCAAAAATAGCTCTGGGCGTTGCATTGCAATAGCGCTCTTGCCACCAGTTAACGTTTTATTGGCATTATAAATATCTAAGCCATCAGTATTAATAATATTAATTTCACGGTTATTGATAAATACCGAAGGTCTATTATGTAAAAACTCATCTAATTCAGTTTGTATTTGCTGACGTTGCTTAATTGATTTCGCACTGGTTAATTGTGTGACTAAATTGCTAAATAGTGGCAGATCACTAATCGTATCGGTTATATCAGCCCGAGATTTATACCAGCCATTAATATTGGAAGTCACACTGTTTAGCGTTTCCGCTAAAATTTCTTTCGACTCCTGTAGGTCGTCACTTTTAAAGTTTTGTAAATAAAATGACATACCGGAAGTCGCTATAACAATTAATAAAATGACCAATAATATATAAATACTCTTAAATCTGTCTGTGCCAAATTTGCTGGCGATTTTATCGGTATGTTTTTGTGAAAAATAATAGACAAAGACTAGCACTAAAATGCTAAACAGTAGGGTTAAATAGATAGTGGCATTTGATTGGGAGGCAATGACTTCCTCTTTATTTTGAAATGACTGTGACCATTCTAAGTGAAAACGAGTGAATGTATCTTTACCTAAAGTATCAATCCCCCAGTTTAGGATTTGAACGAGCTCAGGTTTGTTTTTACTCACACAAAAACCTAAATCAAAGGATTCAAATCCTGTTAAAGCAACGGGTTTAAGGTTATTGATAGCGAAGGTTTGTTCAGAATAAATTAAGGTATGTAAATAGGTAATAAAACCATCAATTTCACCATTAGACACTTGCTGTAAACCGGCTTCACTTGTCGCAGTTTCGAGCACATTTTCAGCACCTACTAGCTCTTTGGCATAGCCAGCAGTGATATAGCCTTGGGTAACGCCTATTTTATGTGAGTTGTTAATGTCATTGCTAGATATTATATTCGAATTTTCATTAACCACCAACACAGAGGTAAAACTAAACATCGGCTTGGTAAACAATACTTGTTTACTGCGCTGTTCAGATTGTGCGCAAATAGATAAAACATCGATGTTACCATTCAGCAAATTTTTATATTCATCCTCAAAGTGTGTAGCCGATGACACCTCAAGAGTTATTGGTAATACATCATTTAACGCCTGTCGAGAAACATGGCCAATACCCGCGGGCTGATTATTATCATCCAAAAAATCAAAAGGAGGGAATTGTGAGTCTATACCGACATTAATCACTGGGTTTTGGTTTGCCCATTCCACCAGGGAATTAGGTAACTCGTCAGCAAAAGAATGCAAACTTGTGACAAGGCCAATTATAAAGCAAAAGGTAACACAGATATTTTTTAAGTAATTCATTAATAAACGTTATTTATTACATCGACTATCATCTAGTATATAAAGATAATTTTAATTTGCGACTTATTTTGGTAAATAAACATGACGATTAGTACAATCGAATCATTGCAGGGGATCTCAGTACTGTTCATTAGTGCAGACACCGATAAGGTTATGCCAATTTGGCAACATTTTGATGCGTTTAATTTCAATGCCAATTTAGGATCAAGCATCAGTCAGTGTGAAACATTTTTACAAGCCAAGCAGTACGATTTAATTATTTATTTCTGGCAAAATAAAGCAGATGATTTTGTTATTGAATTGCTTAGCAAAATAAAAAACAGCCCCGCACTAGAGCGTTTACCTGTGGTGATTATATCTGAGCATATAAACCCAATGGTGATCAATGAAATCATTCATTTAGGAATAGCTGAGTATATTGTCTTGCCATTAAATCAAGCGATTTTAACTGAACGGCTGTGCCATGCGATAGATTTCCCGACTCGAAATAACAGCAAGAGTAATGCGCATAACCTATTACCGTCGTTTATAAATAAACGCGTTAACTTACAAGGCAATATTGATGACATCCAACTGTTAGTAGTTGATGATGTGGTCGATAATATCGAAATACTAGTGGGCATTTTAAACAAGCACTATAAAGTTAAAGCGGCGAATAATGCCAACTCAGCGATGAAAGTATGTTTGTCGAAAACACCGCCAGATATATTATTACTGGATATTATGATGCCTGACATTGATGGCCTGACTTTTTGTAAGCAATTACAAAAAAATCCATTAACGCAAAATATTAGAATAATTTTTACCACGGCATTAACTGCGACAGATGATATTGTCCGTGGCTTAAAGTTAGGGGCTGTAGATTATATTACTAAACCAATAATACCTGAGGTGCTATTGGCTAGGGTGAACGTGCACAAACAGTTAATTTTGCAGCAAAGAGCTATGCAGCTACAAATTGATGCCTTGGTGGCTCAGCAAAATAAAACTTAACTCGCTTAGCGATGATGAATTCTTAAAATTAATATTAAAAATTAATCCCTAAACTAAATGTTAAAATTTGGGCATAAAAAAAGCAGGCTAAGCCTGCTCTTATTCAATTAAAGCATACGATAAGCTTTAATCTTGTGCTTTTGAAACCATAACCATCGCAGGTCTTACTAAACGACCATTTAACTCATAGCCCTTTTGCATAACAGCAATAACCGTATTAGGCTCAACACCTTCAACAAACTGCATTGACATTGCTTGATGTAATTCAGGGTTGAATGGCTTGTCTTGTGGGTCAACCGCTTTAACGCCAAACTTTTCAAGTCCTGAAAGTAAGCCTTGTAGGGTTAAGTTAACACCTTCAAAAGTTGCTTTTTGCTCTTCTGCTGTAACGTCAATTGTTGCTAACCCACGTTCAAGGTTATCAACAACAGATAACATTTCACCGGCAAATTTTTCTAAAGCAAATTTTTTCGCTTTATCAACATCTTGCGCAGCACGGCGGCGCATATTGTCGACTTCGGCTTTAGCACGAATAACAGAATCTTTTTGATTAGCAACGGTCGCCTTAGCTTCTGCTAGTGCTTGCTCTAATTCAATAATTTTTTGTTCTTCAGCGCTTAGCACTTCAGCAACAACTTCAGGTGTTTCGGCTTCAATAGCTTCAACAGATTCTTCAGTTTGTGCTTGCTCTGCTTGATTTAATTCAACGTCAGTATTTTCTTGTACAGTATCTTTATCTGTATTCGTAGACTCAGTAGTCATTGATCACTCCAATATATAACTCAATGATGCTAATTATGGGGTCGATAATAACGGATTCAAGCAAGATTTAGAACTTTTTAGCACTATTTATTTATTATCTGCTTTACAAGCGCTGAAATCCGAGTAAAACTTCTATTATAGATAGTCTTTTTAACGAGCTTTGGATGTCGCAACTGTATAAAACAATTGGCCTTATTGGTAAACCTGATCATGACGGTGCTTTAGCAACGATTGCTGGACTGCATCACTATTTAGAAAATAACAATTATACCGTGATGATTGAAAAATCAGTCGCCACTAAACTAAATAAAGATCAGTGTCATAGTTTTGAAATCACCGAGATAGGCGAAAAAGCCGATTTAGCTATAGTGGTAGGCGGTGACGGCTACATGTTAGGGGCTGCGCGTGTATTGTCTTGCTATGATATTGCCGTTATTGGTGTGAACCGTGGTAATTTAGGGTTTTTAACCGACTTATCTCCTGATAACTTAATAGAACCGCTTGAAGCAATATTAGATGGCCATTCAAAAACCGAACAGCGTTTTTTAATTCACGCAGAAGTCTATCGTCATGGTCAAT
Source organism: Colwelliaceae bacterium BS250 (assembly GCA_040779355.1). GTDB lineage: Bacteria > Pseudomonadota > Gammaproteobacteria > Enterobacterales > Alteromonadaceae > Thalassotalea_A. The sequence goes on from JBFONS010000002.1 coordinate 286,355, forward strand.
TAAAAAGCTCTAATAGCGCGATGAATGAAGCCGTATTGCATCCAGGTAAAGTGGCTAGCATGATGGAATTTGCTGTGTATATTGATGATGTATTTATGTTTTCACAGCGCTCCGATGGTTTAATTGTGTCAACACCTACTGGCTCAACGGCTTACTCAATGTCTGCTGGTGGCCCCATATTAACACCAACGTTAAACGCCCTGTCGTTAGTTCCTATGTTCCCGCATACGTTAAGTAGTAGACCCATTGTGGTCGATGGCGATAGTGAAATAAAAATTGTCGCTGCTACTAATAACCATGAAGAGTTACAAGTAAGTTGTGATGGCCATGTCATATTAGCGGTAATGCCCGGCGATGAAATTATTATCAAAAAAAGTAAATATACACTGAGATTAGTGCATCCTACCGATCATGATTATTTTAATGTGTTGCGTACCAAACTCAGTTGGGGCAATAAAGTTTACTAACTTTTATTTACAGGTTCACAAATTTAGTCATTAATTCAACCACTAATAGCACTCGCGGGTTAGCATAATTGAATTGATGAAAAAATAGACTTGCATTGTTAAAGTAACACTGTTAATTTTACTGTATAAATTAACAGTGTTACTTTATACAGTGTTTGTATGCACCTAAATTATCTGCAAAGCAACGACCACTCGATAAAGTTCACTGATATACACAAGGGTGAACCATGATTTTAAACTTAACCATCAAAAATTTTGCTATCGTTAATTTTGTCGAAATTGACTGGCGTCAAGGTATGACAACAATAACCGGTGAAACCGGTGCGGGTAAATCAATTGCCATCGATGCGTTGAGCTTATGTTTAGGCTCAAGAGCATTAACCAATACCGTTCGCCCTGGTACAGAAAAAGCTGAACTCAGTGCTATTTTTGACATCAGCACTAATCGCAAAGCTCAACAATGGCTTTCTAAGCACGAACTTGAACAAGAGCAAGAATGTATTATCCGCCGTGTGATAAGCAGCGAGGGACGCTCTAAAGCTTATATAAATGGCTCAACGGTGCCACTTGCTCAGCTTAAAAGCTTAGGCCAACTACTCATAAACATTCATGGCCAACACGATCACCAGTTATTAATGAAAAATAGCGAGCAACGTCGTTTACTCGATGATTATGCTGATCACAGCGAACTGTTAAATGAATTAAAATTTTATCAACAGCAATGGCAAAAACTGCAAAAAGAATTAAATAAGTTAGAACAACAGCAGCAACAACGCCAAGCGCAACAACAGCTTTTACAATATCAGGTAAAAGAGCTGGATGAATTTAGCCTACAACCACAAGAATTTAATCAATTAGAAGCCGATTTTAAGCGTCATAGCAACGCTCAACAGTTATTAGTTTTGTCTGAACACTGTATGCAGCAGCTTAGTGAAAACGAACAATACTCAGCATTAAGCTTATTGCAAAAAAGTTGTGATGACTTAGCACAACTTGCAGAGCTAGACCCTGGCGCAAAAGCGATCAGCGATTTAGTTAGCGAGGCAAGAATACAGCTCGAAGAAGCAAATAATGATTTATGCCATTACCAACAAAATATCGATATTGACCCGCAAACATTTGCTTTAATTGAAGACAGATATTCAACTGCGGTGAAATTAGCGCGAAAGCATCAGGTTAACCCTGAACATTTAGTCGAATTTCACAATGATTTGACTAAACAACTAAACGCCTTGCAACAAGATGATAGTCGCTTAACTCATATAAACGATGAAATGCAACTGTGTTTACAACAATATCAAGAAAGCGCCCTCACCCTGCGCAGGAGTAGAATAAAGTCAGCCGCCGTACTTGAGCAGCGTATTTCAGCAAGCATGCACCAATTAAATATGCCGGATGCTAATTTTAAATTAGCGATTAACGAGCGTAAGAACTCTGAACCGTCAGCCTTTGGTTTAGATGACATTGAATTTTTAGTGAGTATGAATCCTGGCCAGCCGGTTGAAACTTTACACAAAGTTGCCTCAGGCGGGGAACTTTCGCGCATAAGTTTGGCCATACAAGTGATATTGGCAGAGCGTGTCGTTACACCAACATTAATTTTTGATGAAGTTGATGTTGGCATTAGTGGCCCAACAGCTGCAATGGTTGGTCAACAATTACAGGCGCTTGGTGCAAATACGCAAGTAATTTGTGTAACCCATTTACCGCAAGTTGCCTGTAAAGGTCATCAACAATTGTTTGTCACTAAAGTCACTGATGGTAAAAATACTGAAACCAGTGTTTCAATGTTGAATAATAAATTAAGAGAGCAAGAGATCGCCCGTTTACTTGCAGGTGATAAAATAACTAAGAGTAGCTTAGCCAATGCGAAAGAGCTGTTAGCGGGTTAAAACATCTTGATGATGATAGATAATTAATACAAATTAGTCGCATTTTAATAATTGAAAAAATATAAATCGATAATTAAATCATAAAAGTCTTTAAACTCGCTCAAGCCTTAGTTATTATCCTTGCTCAGGATGTAAAGGAACGAAATTAATGTTAGCTCGCGCAATTATAATAACTTTAGCACTTAGCTTGGCTTCAGGCTGTGTATATAGAATTGATATACCTCAAGGTAATTACCTTGAACAAAAAGAAATAGACAAATTACAGATAGGTATGACTAGAGAACAAGTTAAATTTGTTCTTGGCAGCCCAGTGATTGTTGACACCTTCAATGATAGTAAATGGTATTACGTGTATGACTTTTTGTCTGGTAAAGATGAAGAGTTTAATAAACGTAAAAAACTTGTCTTAACTTTTACCAATGATAAATTATCTTCAGCTGAAGGTGACTTTGAATTAAAAGAAGGTTTTTACACGCCGATTGATGGCTAGTTAGATATTCAACACCCCATTAAAAAAGCCCGTTAAATATTTATATTTAACGGGCTTTTGTTTTATACCAAATATTTACAAGAACTTAAAACTGATAACCATTCGCTTTAGTTAATAATTGTTTGGCATTGATTTTTTCAACGATACAACTTTTAATGTCTGCTTTACTAAACACTAACACCTTGTCTTTGGTTCTTCTTCCTTGTTTATCACCTGCATTTTTGATCACTAAGCTCACATATTCATCACTCGGAATAGCTTTTAAACCACCGCCATAACTGCACAATACGTCACTAATACTTACTTCTAAATTTCGGTAAAAGGTTTGCTTCTGCTTGGCCTGTTCGGCTTTTGCTTGTTCAATCTTTTTTTGATGTTCGGCATTACTTTTTGCCAGTGAAGCCATCGCCTTATCAAGAGCATCTCGACGCTTTTCTAAGTTAGCTAACTGCTGGTCATATTCTACTTGTTCACTCTCTTCAATATGGCGTTTTTCGAAATTTAAATCGCGTTGTTCACGCTCTACATCCCTAAGCTCATAAGCAAGATCTCGCTCTTGCTCTCGCAAATGACGCTGATCTTCGAGGCCCTCATTCATATTATCATGAGCAATTTCCATCGCTATTTGTGCTTCATTGAGTGCTTCTTCAATAATAATTTCAAAGTCTTCACCAAATAACTCAGTTGTTTCTACACCTTTAGGTGCTCTAGGCGCTCTGATCGCTCTAACAGGCATCACTGGCATGTCGCCCATAAAATGTCTCGCTGAACGAGAAGATTCCAAATTAAACACCACACCTTGCCCAGCGAGGTAATAACTATCGATTGAGACTATTTTAGGCGCATGCTTATTAGTCGATTTGTTCGCGGCGGTTTTTAATATATCTGACATTATTGTCATTTGTTGCTGTAATGTTGAAAAATCAACGTTGGCCGCGATAGTAGTCGCTGAGCTTGTCATTAATGCTAACGGCAGTAGTGCATAGTTAAAGATCTTCATGTTATTTCTCCTGAGAATTGGGTTCAATATAATTAGTTTTTTGTAAAGTTTGCTTAGCCGCTTTAGATTTGTCCCAATTAGACTCTAATACTTGGTTTTGCATCGCATATTTAAGTTGTTGATAACGAAGTTTTTGATCAATTGCGTCATCATCCCGCTGATCATTAACGTATTTAACAAAGCTAGACATATCTTGCTGACGCTCTTGTCTAGTTGTTCCTAACACATAACTCACCAGTTGGAGGTTGTTGTCTTGTTGTTCAGTTTTAAGATTGCCTGCATAGTTTGCCAGTACAGTTTCTTGCTCTTTAGCGAATTCTTGCAAGCGCTGATTGATTAAGTTATCAATGGCTTGATTATCGATACTAGCAACCGCGGTAGTCGCCGAGCCGCCAAAATTAACGAGTAAACCCGAATCTTGTACCGCGACTTCAACCTTGAACATTACTAAAGCAATGGCGCATACCGAACATGCAAGTGATAACGCCGGCAAACCTTGCCATTGCCACCATGGTTTTTTATCACTAGCAAAACTTGATGCTCGATCCCATGCTGGTACCTTTTTTGGTTCATAACAGTGCACTTGCTGCTCAACAAATCTAGCCGTAGCTAAGCGTTGCTCTAGATGTTCATCATCTTGCACTTGTTGCGCAAAAATCTGACTCTGCTCGGCCGTTAAATTACCATCAAGCCAGAGTTGAAATAATTTTTCTTGTTCAGACATAATTTACCTCCAACGTGCCTTTTAATTTGTCCAGTGCACTATATAATCTTGATTTAACCGTATTGCTTGATACGCCTAATTGTTGTGAAATTTCTTCAAAGGTGAAGTGTTGAAAAAACTTTAATTCAACAACAGTGCGTTGATTAATCGGTAATAGTTTCATAGCTGTTACTAATGCCAGTGCCTGCTGACTCTGTTGCATATCATATTCAGGGCAACTGTCCTGTACCAGAGACTCAACCTCAGGCTCGTCATCAAGTGATTGTGTTGGTTTCTTCCTGCGGTAATGCTCGATACAACGGTAATGAGCAATTCTAAATAGCCAACTCTTAAATTTACTATCACCTCTAAATGATGCCAAATTTCTAAATACCGCGATGAATACATCTTGCATTAAATCTAACGCATCATCAGGATTTGAAACCATGCGCAGAGCATAATTATATATGGGTGTTTCGTAACGTTTTACTAAAGCTAACCAAGCAGATTTCTTTCCTGCTAGTGCTTGCTTTACCAATGTGTCATCGCTGCGATCAAACACATGATCTCCCTAAAATGAATAATGCAGGTCATATATTATGAATGCACTTATGTTGTTTTATATATAGTCGATAGCTTGCTTAAAAAAGTTTGAAAATAATTAATTTATTTTTAAACTTTTATTTATTGTTGGATAACAGTGGTGAAATGATGTTTGCTAGCAAGGAGAATGTAGCGGTTCGAGGACTATTAATCCGCTCGAGCATAGCTATCTGCCTGGCGGGTGCACCTGTCATTGCGGCAACGCTTAAATAAGCGTGTCCGGCTATACCTTTATTTATTGCCATCTCGGGTAAAAAAGTTAAGCCTTTATGATGAATAGTCATTTGTAGCAAGGTTGCAAGAGATGTTGCCGCAAAGTGATTAATTTTATGTTTATCGACTAATTTACACGCTGATAATGCGTGCTCTGTTAAACAATGTTCCTCAGATAATAAGAAAACACTACTATCAGGTAAATTTTTAAAATGACCATCTGCAACAGTACTATTTACCAGTGTTTTATCTCCAGCTAAAAAGAAATTATCTATACCTAAATGAGTTACCTTAAAATGACTAATGTCTTTTGCCGGCAATGGCATGGCTAAGATAGCAACATCGATGTCACCATTGGCTAATTTAGTTAATAATTGTTCAGTGGTATTTTCACTAATAAAAAGTTCTATATCAGGTAATGTTTGCTGTGCGCTATCGATAACATCGGTTAATAAAAACGGCGCTATGGTTGGAATACAGCCTAAATACACGTTGCCTTTAGTTGTTACACCTTGTGATTGAGTAAACTCAGCCAGCTCACTTGCTTGTTTTATTAGCGCTTTTGCCATACTCACTACTATTTTACCATGATGAGTAAATACGAAGCTTTTATGATCGCGCTCAAGCAAATGGCAATCAAACACTTGCTCTAATTTTATAATGGCACTACTAAGGGTTGATTGACTGACAAAGCAGGCATTGGCCGCTTTGTGGAAATGCTGATGTTCATCTAGAGCAATTAAATACTGTAGATGTTTTAAATTAGGTAAGTGTGTAACCATCGATTATTTCAATTAAAAATTAAGGTTTTAATTAATTTAATCGAAAAACAAGAATATTGCCAATTTATATCCGCAATTTTACATTTGAGCATTAAAGTGATGAAAACAAAAAACCGAGCTCGAGGCTCGGTTTTCAACAATTAACGCAGTAATTAACGCAGTAATTATCTAATTAAGTTAATTGGGCAATTAGTTATTAACTAAAAGCGCCTTTAATCATCCAGAAGAACATAATAGATAACGCCGCACCTACAGGTAATGTAACAACCCAAGAGACAACGATGTTTCTTACTACGCCTAAGTTGATTGCGCCAATACCACGAGCCATACCGACACCTAATACAGCGCCTACTAGTGTTTGCGTTGTAGAAATTGGTAAGCCAGTGCCGGAAGCAACAACAACAGTACATGCAGCAGCAAGTTCAGCAGCAAAGCCGCGACTTGGTGTTAAATGAGTAATACCTTTACCAATAGTCGCAATAACTTTATGACCAAATAAGGCAAGACCGGCAACGATACCAATACCACCTAGTGGTAATATCCACCATGCAAGTGTCGCTTTAGCGGCTATTTCACCGTTATTACCAACAATTGATACTACCGCTGCTAATGGACCGATTGCGTTGGCAACGTCATTAGAGCCATGAGCAAATGCCATACAACAAGCAGTGATAACCATTAATACTGCAAATACTTTTTCAACATTTATATAGTTAACACGTTTGTTTTTACTTTCTTTGAACTTCAAGCGTGCAATAAATATTTTACCAATAATGGCAACAATAACAGCAACAATGATTGCATAGATGAAACCTTCACTAGTGCCTATATCAAGACCTATATGCTTTAAGCCTTTTGTAATTGTCACTAGAGATAATACAAATCCAGCCAAAAACATATACAAAGGTACCCATTTTTTAGCTTGTGCTAATGGGTTTTCGGTATTAAAAATGAGCTTTTGCGCACTATTAAATATAATAAAGGCAAACACCCCGGATATCAGCGGGGTAACAACCCAACTACCGACAATACCAGCGACAGAGCCCCAAGCAACAGTTTCCATACCAACACCAATAGCAGAGAAACCAATAATGGCACCAATGATTGAATGTGTTGTTGATACAGGCCAGCCCATCCAAGAGGCAATTGCTAACCAAGTACCCGCAGCAAATAATGACGCAATCATACCAAACACTAATAGCTCAGGTGTATCGATATAAAAGCTTGAATCAATAATACCTTTACGTATTGTTGAGGTCACCTCACCACCGGCTAAATAAGCACCGGCAAATTCAAAGATCATCGCGATGATAATCGCTTGTTTAATTGTTAATGCTTTCGAGCCTACAGAGGTACCCATAGCATTGGCTACATCGTTTGCACCAATGCCCCAAGCCATAAAAAAGCCTACTGCGGCGGCAATTAGAACCAGTGCGGTTCCATAATTCGCTAAAATTTCCATTATGAAACCCTTATCTTGCTAACATTATTTCAAGACGGGCACCTACGCGCTCGGCTATGTCTGCTAAATCACCAACCCATTCGATAATTTGATATAAAAACATTACATCAATTGGGTTCATTTCTTTTTCTAGGTCCATTAGTGACTGACGTAATACAATTTGCATCTCATCAGTGTCGTCTTCAATTTTATCAAGTTGATTGATCATTTTATCAACTTGCTTAACTTCACGACCACGAAATCCAGTTTCGAGTAAATCATCTAATTCGTTAATTGCATCGGCTGCCTTAATAATGGCATCGATACAACGTCCAACATAGTCATTAAATAAAGGGGCAATAGCGGCAGGGATGATCAATTTACGGCCAAGCATGCGTCCGGCAATGTCTTTTGCTTTATTGGCAATTTTGTCTTGTTGGCTGACAAGTTCGAGTACATCGGTGCGTTGTACTGGCATAAAGATACCGCTTGGTAGCTCCATACGAATAGCACGTTTCATTTTATCGGCATCACGCTCGATAGATGAAATTTGTTTACGAATTTTTTCAGCACCGTCCCAATCATTTTCAGTCGCGGCTGCAAAGAAAGAAGGTAACAGTTGAGCACATTCACTTACTTTACGTATGTGTACTTCTAACGGCTTAAGTGGCGATTTTGCAAAAACGCCAAGAATTGAATTTCCACTCATATTTTTATCCTACAACCCTTTATGGCTGCTCATTAAAATCTCGGCAAATATACACCATTTACCGATTAAATCAAAAGTTAACTTACGAAAATTGTTCTATTTTTCTTAACATAACGCAATACGTTCAAAAAAAATACAACTATGTGAAATGATGCATATATTTGCTTAAAAAAACATCTCTCACGAATGTCCGTTGAACAAAAGCTTAGTTGTAAAAACTAGCTTTTGCCAAGAAAGTCTCGAGCAACATCTTCTTCAGAAATATGGCGAATAACTTTGCCTTTAACAAAGTAAATCACATATTCACAGATGTTTTGACAGCGGTCACCAATACGCTCTAACGCCCTAGCCGACCAAATTACCGACATAATGGCAGGAATTGAACGTGGGTCTTCCATCATGTAAGTCATTAACTGTCGCATTAATGCTTCATATTCGCGGTCAATGCGGCTGTCTGTTTGATGAACTTGTAAAGCAGCATCAAAGTCCATGCGTGTAAATGCATCTAGAGTGTCTTGTAAGGTAGTTAATACCAAACGGCCAAGATTATCTAAACTCAATAATAAATCTTGCTGTTTAGCACCAAATTGCTCTAATGCCACTTTCGATATTTTTTCAGCTTCATCGGCAATACGCTCTAAATCAGCAATGGTTTTAATAATCGCCATGACTAAACGCAAATCACTCGCTGCTGGCTGTCTTTTAGCAATAATACGAGTACATTCTTCGTCTATTTCGACTTCCATACGATTAATTTTATAATCGCTAGAAAGTACCTTTTGCGCTAATTCTTGGTTATCTTCACTGACCGCAGTAAGCGCATCTTTTAATTGTTGCTCAACCAAGCCGCCCATATTCATTACATGATTACGAACAGAGTCTAACTCGGTATTAAATTGGCCTGAAATATGACGGCCAGTATCAAATGTTTTCATAATATAGTCCTTAACTTATCCGTAACGGCCAGTTATATAATCTTCAGTTTTCTTTTTAGCTGGTGTGGTAAATAATGTATTGGTATCACTGTACTCAATTAAATCACCCATATACATAAATGCAGTATTATCTGACACTCGAGCCGCTTGCTGCATATTATGAGTAACAATAACCACGGTATACTTTTCTTTTAATTTTGTTATCAACTCTTCAATAACCAAAGTAGAAATTGGATCAAGCGCTGATGTAGGTTCATCTAATAATAATACTTCAGGTTCAATGGCAATAGCACGAGCAATAACTAGACGCTGTTGTTGACCACCCGACAAACCCAATGCACTGTCATGAATTCTGTCTTTAACTTCATCCCAAAGGGCTGCGGCGCGAAGCGCTTTTTCACAAGCTTCATCAAGCAGACGGCGATTCTTTTGACCGATAAGTCGCAAACCATAAACCACATTTTCATAAATTGATTTAGGGAATGGATTAGGACGTTGAAACACCATACCTACGCGGCGGCGTAATTGCGCTACATCAACATGTTTACCGTAAATATTCTCACCATGTAAGTTTATTTCACCGGTGATTTTACAAATATCAACCAAATCATTCATGCGATTAATACTGCGCAATAGAGTTGATTTACCGCAACCACTTGGGCCGATAAATGCAGTTACCTGACCTTTCGGTATTTTCATTGAGATATTTTGCAGTGCTTGCTTGTCACCGTAATAAAGGTTTAAGTCTTTAATCTCTAGAGCAACCTGCTCGTCTGGTAAATTGTTTAGATCAACAATTTTATTACCTAGAGGGGCAATGTTTGGCTGTACTTTAATCATAGTGTTTACTACTCATTTTAAACTAAATTTGTTTACTATTAGTGTTCTCAACTACAGCAATTAGTGCTCTAGTGAACGATATTTTTCACGTAACCTGTTTCTTATAGATACTGCTGTCATGTTCAATGCGACAATAATCGTCACTAATAACAATGCCGTGGCATACACTAGCGGTCTGGCAGCTTCAACATTAGGACTTTGAAAGCCAACATCATAAATATGGAAACCTAAGTGCATAAACTTACGTTCTAAATGTAAAAATGGAAAGTTGCCATCAAGTGGTAACGTTGGCGCCATTTTAACTACACCAACCAGCATTAATGGTGCCACTTCACCAGCCGCGCGTGCAATCGCTAAAATCAGACCAGTCATAATAGCCGGACTCGCTAATGGCAAGATGATACGCCATAACGTTTCGGCTTTAGTTGCACCTAATGCTAACGAGCCGTGGCGCATACTTGCCGGAATTCGAGCCAAGCCTTCTTCTGTGGATACTATAACCACAGGTAATGTTAATATTGCTAAGGTAAGCGCTGACCATAAAACACCAGGCGAGCCAAACGTTGGGCTAGGTAATGATTCAGGATAAAATATTTGATCGAGTGAGCCACCCACCATATAGACAAAGAAGCCTAAACCAAACACGCCATATACAATTGATGGCACACCCGCTAAGTTAATAACAGCAATACGTAATAATTTGGTAAAGGCATTGTTGCCGGCATATTCATGTAAATAAATAGCGGCAACAACGCCCATAGGCGCGACTATTACGGTCATTAACAACACCATTAATACCGTACCAAATATCGCAGGGAAAACCCCACCTTCAGTATTCGCTTCGCGCGGGTCTGCAAAAATAAAGTTACCAATTTGGTCAAAGAATAACGCCGTTTTCTCGAATAACCCAAGTTTGTTGTTATAGCTAATACGAATTATTTGATCAAGATTGATACTAATTTGCTCATCATTCATAGCACGAACCACAATGTTATCGCGTTGAACTTGCTCTCGAAGCTTATTGAGTGTTTGTTCTAGTTGCAGATATTCGTCATTTAATGCTTTTGCTTGTTGCTCAAACTGCGCTTGCAACTCTGTTGTTAGCACACCATCTATTTCGGCTTTGCGAGTATTTAAACGTATGCGCTCAAGCGCATAATTAATTGCGCCTATATCGGTTTTTTGCAATTGTTCAATATCAGCTTGTAAATTATCTACTCGGTCAACAAATTGCTCAAGTTGGTTAATATCAACTTGCTTGCCATCCATATACACCTGTTCGATAAAACCATAAAAGTTACCATTAGTACGACGTTCAATAACCACTAATTCAGTTGGAATAGAGCGTGACTCAATTAAAGGCTCAACAATCCAGCGAAAATCAAGATTAACAAGCTCACGGTTGCCGGTTTTAATTAAGTAACGCTCGACAAACTCACGGCCTTTAAGATCAATAGCGGTATGTGCTAACTGCTCAGCAGGAATGCGCTCAGTATCGTAGACTTCACCAATAACCACTGATTTTTTGCCATCAACATCCGTCATATTAAATTGATGAATTTGTGATGGCCAAAAATATGACAAACCATTAGAGGCAATTAACAACAATAGACCGAGCACCGAGATCAAACTAACAGAAACACCTGCCGCGCTTAACCATACCCAAGGGGATCCTGATTTAAACCATTTATTCATTGTCTTAATTCCTACAGCGAACTGTATTTTTCACGTAGACGCTGACGAACAAACTCAGCTAACGTGTTAAAAATAAAAGTAAATACGAACAACACAAAGGCTGCTAAAAATAATATTCGATAATGCGAACTGCCCACTTCAGACTCAGGCATTTCAACGGCTATATTGGCCGACAGAGTACGCATACCTTGGAAGATACTCCAATCCATAATAGGGGTATTACCGGTTGCCATGAGTACTATCATCGTTTCGCCTACAGCTCGACCTAAGCCCATCATCACAGCAGAAAATATGCCAGGACTTGCGGTAAGTAATACCACTTTAGCTAGGGTTTGCCATTGTGTTGCCCCTAACGCCAATGAACCGGACGTTAAATGCTTTGGTACACTAAATATCGCGTCTTCAGCCATTGAAAAAATAGTCGGTATAACCGCAAACCCCATCGCAATACCAACCACTAAAGCATTACGTTGATCAAAATTAATGCCTAAGTCATTCGTAATGAATTGACGCATATCACCACCAAAGAACGTATCTTCGAGTAATGGCGACAGTTCAAAAGACAAATAACCGGTAAGTATGATAAACGGCAAAAGGATTAATGGAGCAAACGATTCAGGTAAAATTAACTTAATATTTTTTGGCGTTTTAAACCAAGCATAGGCGGTTAACACCGTTGTTATAGGCAACAGCACGGCAATTAAGAATATGGCTGGCAAAAATTCTTCCATAATAGGCGCAAGCCAAAGACCGGCGAGAAACCCTAAAATAACGGTAGGGAGTGCTTCCATTAATTCAATAGTTGGCTTAACCGTTTTACGCATGCCTGCAGGCATGAAATAAGCCGTATATATTGCTGCAGATAAGGCGATAGGCACCGCAAACAACATCGCATAAAATGCGGCTTTCATGGTACCAAATGAAATCGGCATCAATGAAAACTTAGATTCAAAATCATCATTACCCGAAGTTGACTGCCATATGTAGGCAGGCTCAGGATAACCTTCATACCAAACTTCTTGCCAAATCGCTGACCAAGTGACTTCTGGATGTTCATTGTCAACTTTAAGCACTTCGAGTGTAGAAGCAGAAGATACGATAAGGCCATTGGCACGTGGCGCAATGGCAAATGGTTGTTGGTCAGAGTTAAGCAACTTACCTTGCCATAACATGCTTTCACTGGTGGTGTAGTAGATACCGACATTACCTTTTGGCGTTACCGTGTAAAAACTTTTACGAAATGTTTCAGGGTAAATACTGGTGACCGCTTCAGTATCACTGACATTAAACTGACGAATTTGCTTATACTTTCGCTCATTACTCATCGCCACTTCAAACCACTGCAGTACTTGGCCATCACTGGTACCAAATAAAATAGAGCTGCTGCCCGATAATAATGACATAGCCGTAATATCTGCTGAAGTATTGGCTAGCGGATTGAAATTAGCGATAACAGGCACATCCCATTCATCATCTAAGTCATAAATACTAACATCATTATTAATCGCAACGACGGCCATAAGCAGGTCTGGCGTAATGGCTACATGCGATAACGATGAAAAGCTTTCGCTGATCACTTGATATTCGACGCTGTGCTCAGGATCAAAGTTGAAATCATCTTCGGCAATTAACGCGGTTTTAAGCAAACGATCATCTGCGGTTAACGCCACGAAAACGGCCTTTTCTTCAGTCATAGCAAAACTAAACTGAGTAATAACGGCTTCATCTTCATCGATAAAGATAGGGTCTTCACCCAAAGGGTAAAATACTTCAGGGGTTATGTAGCGTTCGTCAGCAATAAAACTGAGTTTGAACATAGGCTGAACAACTCGAACAGCGCCGTTATCAAGCAATAATATATATTGATTAATATTGGTTGCTAATACCTCAACCAACTGTTCATCTTCACCTAACAGCTGCTGAGTAAGTAATAACTCCCCGGCTTGATGATGGTCATTGGCTTGTGCTTGATAAAAATTAATTTCACCTGAATCACTAATTTCAAAAGCAATTTCTTTTTGTTCATCAGCACCAACAGCGAGTGTAGGATGTTTTTGAGCAATAGAAATATTAGCGATAGGTTCAATACTGGCTGCATCGAATACCGGTTTAACAACATAAACAAGATACGCAAATATAAGCACTAAGGTAAATAATACACTTACCCCACCGGCGGATATAAACCAACGGGCTAATGTATTTTTTATTTGCCTTGGCTCAAAAGAGTTAGCAGAAATTGACACTTGGAAACCTTAAAATAACTATTTATTTGGGACAATAAAGATTATAAGACAGTTATGTGACAGTTTTGTGACAAGTAACAATTAAAGCGCTATTAGCAAAAAACTATAGACAAGAGTATTTAATTCTGTAAATTAAATACTGGAACTAATAAAAACAAGGACAAACGATGGAACGTCTAAATGATGCAAAACTGCTGCTCGAAGATTTATATGAGCAATACGTAACGGAATTACAATTAGCAGAAAATAAATTAGATTTAGAAGATATTAAGTCTATCGAAAAAACCTTTGAAAGTGTTTACCGAGCCGATAGTTTCGCCACTCGTAATAAACGCACATTCCCGCGAACATTAAGCCAAAACCTGCGCAAAGCCTTTGCTGATCTATTGCTATTAATGGAAGGTAAAGATATTAAAATACAAGCTGAGATCAATGCGCAAAAAGCATTAGAAAGCTAAATCGGTTATACAATTGGTATACTGTAGGGTTAAACATAATGGCTTTAACTCTGCATTCACCAAGCCATGTAAAAACAGCTAAACACTGCTAAACACACTCTAGTTAAAGCATATAACCTGTTTTTACTAATATAGTACAGCCGACTTCACTAAACGGATTATGTTTAGAGTAATTGGGGGAACGCAGCCATGTGCCTTTGGGGTAAGTGCCATACTCATCTTCAAATACGCCCTCTACAACAAATATTTCTTCGCCGCCGGCATGCACATGCGGTTGAAAATGCGTACCTGGCTGCCAACGAACAAGGGCCGTATGCTCAGTGCCAAACGAATGCAATGGCATAACCGATAAACCATCAATAAGCCCAGGTAACCAAACCTGTTGTTCAGTTTCAATTTTAACAGCCGCACTATCCCCTTGTTGAAACTGATTGAGTTTAACAAACAGCTCACAGCCTTGTGGACTTTTAGGGGAATGAAAACTGCCCGGAGGATTACGAAAATAAGTGCCCTTAGGAAACTTGCCATGTTCATCTTCAAAGACACCATCAAGCACAAATATCTCTTCACCACAGGGATGATTATGCGCTGAAAAGCTAGTGCCAGACTCATATTTAACCACACTAGTCGTTAAACCTGACTCAACGCCCTCTCGTTCAAGCTTTTTACGATGCACGCCAGCACTTGGCGATTGTTGCCATACCATATCGGTAGTATTTATGGTGAGTGCGATACTTCTGTCTAGGTTTATGGATTCCATAGGCCTTGATGTTGCTTTTAAAAAAGTTTATCTAATATCAACTTAACACCCTTGTCTCTCTGAATACAACTTAGGGTGTAATCATTTCGTAACAGCTGAGTAGTAATTAGTTACAAAATATGTATTATTACCGCAATGAATAATTTTACAAAGCGACAATATTGTTATAAAAATGTTGTCTAATAATATTTTACTCGCAGTATTCATGTTAAATATTGCGAAATTTACCGCATCACAGGAAAAATCATCAATGAAAGTTAAAATTTTAACGCCAATTGCATTAGCGATTGCTTTAGCCGGCTGTCAATCAGGTACTCCTGAAGATACATCTGCCGCAACAGAAGTTGTTGCTAGCGTAGCTGCAGTAAACCCATTTTATAGCGAATACAATACGCCGTTTGGCATTCCTGCATTTGATAAAATAGATGTAACTCATTACCAACCAGCAATGGAAAAAGGTATTGCCGAGCAACTTGCTGAAATTGATGCGATTGCCAATAACCCAGCGCCAGCGACTTTTGAAAATACCATTGAAAAAATGGAAAAAAGCGGTGATTTATTAAATAAAGTGACTAATACTTTTTATGGTTTGATTGGCTCTATGTCAACACCAGAGATGCAAGCTATCTCGAAAGATATGTCACCTAAGTTTTCTAAAATGAGTGATGACATCAACTTAAATGACAAATTATTCCAACGAGTTAAAGCGGTTTATGAACAAAAAGATGCATTAACGCTAAACACTGAACAAGCAACGCTACTTGAAAAATCTTATAAAGGGTTTGTTCGTTCAGGTGCAAACCTTAACGAAGCGGATAAAGAAACTTTACGCGGCTTAAATCAAGAGTTGGCTAAGTTAAGCCAGCAGTTTGGTGAAAACTTATTAAACGAAACGAATGCATTTGAATTAGTCATTGAAAGTGAAAAAGACTTAGCGGGCTTACCCGATTCAATTATTGCAGCAGCTGTTGCAACAGCTAAAGAACGTAACCATGAAGGTAAGTGGGTATTCACCACTCATCGTCCAAGCTTTTACCCGTTCTTAACGTATTCTACAAATCGTAAATTACGTGAGCAATTATTTTACGCCTACACGCACCGTGGCGATAACGATAATGCCAACGATAACAAAATAATAGCATCAAAAATGGCTTCATTACGCTTCCAAAAAGCACAAGTGCTAGGTTATAAAACTCATGCTCATTATGTGTTAGAAAATAATATGGCAAAAACACCTGAAAATGTTTATGGCTTATTAGATAAAGTTTGGCAACCAGCTCTAGAGCGTGCCAAAACAGAAGTTGCCGACATGCAAGCCTTTGCCAACACTCAAGGCGCTGACTTTAAACTTGAAGCATGGGATTGGTGGTTCTACTCTGAAAAAGTTCGTAAAGCAAAATACGACCTTGATGAGTCAGTAACTAAGCCTTACTTTGAACTAAACAACACTATGCAAGGCGTATTCTTTACTGCTAATAAACTTTGGGGTGTAACCTTTACCAAGCGTGATGATTTACCAAAATATCACCCAGACGTAACAACATACGAAGTTACCGATAAAGATGGCTCAGTGATTGGTGTTTACATGACTGATTTCTATGTACGCGCTTCTAAGCGTGGTGGTGCATGGATGAGTTCATTCCGTAAGCAATACAAAATGTACGGTGAAGATGTACAACCAATTATCTACAACGTATTAAACTACCCTGCACCGGTAAATGATGAGCCGGTATTATTAACGTTTGATCAAGCGTCAACGTTATTCCACGAATTTGGCCATGCCATTCAAGGGTTATTATCAGATGGTTACTACCGTTCGTTAACAGGTACATCTTTGCCTCGTGATTATGTTGAATACCCTTCACAAGTGATGGAAAACTGGATGACAGAGCCTGAAGTATTAGCAAACTTTGCTAAGCACTATAAAACAGGTGAAGTGATCCCGATGGATTTAGTCGAAAAAATTCAAGCTTCTGGTAAATTTAACCAAGGTTTTGCAACGACCGAATACATGGCTGCAACCTTGCTTGATTTAAAATGGCATACGCTTGAAACTGCTGAATTACAAGAAGCAGATAAATTCGAAGCCGATACGTTAAATGAACTTGGTTTAATTAACGAAATTGCACCGCGCTATCGTACAACTTATTTCTCGCACATTTTCTCAGGTGGTTATTCTTCAGGATACTACGGCTACATTTGGTCGAATATCTTTGATGCCGATACTTGGGAAGTGTTTAAAGAAAAAGGTATCTTTGATCAAGACACAGCGAACGGTTACCGTGTAAACGTGCTGCAAAGTGGTGGTACAGAAGATCCGATGATCATGTACAAACGCTTCCGTGGCCAAGAGCCAAACCCAAAATATTTACTTGAGGCTCGTGGTTTAGTACCAAAAACTAAATAACAATAGCAATTCTCAAAACAAAACCCGTTAAGTGCAAACTTAACGGGTTTTTTATTTATAACTGATTTACACCGTTACGGTACAGTAGGAGGTGGTGGTGGTGGTACATAATCAGTGATCATTATTGACGTTTTAGTAATAAAGCCATTCGGTGTCACAACTTTTACAATCAATGGTGCGGTCACGAAAGTTGTACTTTCTTCAGCTGCTTTTAAAGCAACTGAACAACTTTCAAAACCGTAAGCGCTTGAATTTAATACCGTACAAGTGCTTGGGCCAGCAATAGTGCCGGCGCCCGATGTTTCAAAACTGATCACAGTACCAGCAGGCATACGGCCATTATGTAAGTCAGCAACATATGCCGTTACAGATTTAGTGCCCGAAGTTAGGTCAACAGTATTAAAATAGTCATTAAGGTTTAGGTGATTTAAAGAAGACTCAATCAAACTAATGTGGGCAAAAGAGCCTGATTGTAAAATAGTAATATTTTGCCATATTGGTAACAGTTGCTTGGTACAGCCATCACCTTCAGTTTGACAAAGCACACTATTTAATAAATTGTTGCCCTCACCTTGGTAAACGCCATCATTATTAAAATCAATATACTCTTCATTGTCGCCGCCAAGCTGTAAGCAATTTACGCCGTTAGCTGCTGCGCAAGCATCAATACTCGCTTGGGCGCCATCGGCTAATACGCCATTGGCATTACGCCCAGCAAATACGCCATCTTCGTTATCGTCGCGAAAGGCTTCTGATGCTCTATCGGTATAAGCTTCATCAAGATCAAACAAACCATTACCGTTGGTATCGGCAAAGCTTTCTTCACCAATTAAATGCGCCAGTATCGATATACGATTACCATACACTTGCCCTAAACCGCCGGGCATTGCTGATATTACTGCAGTAGCAGCTTGGGCGTTACTGTAGAAACAAGGAAATGCTACAAAAGGGTCATTAAAACCAGTATCGACACCTAAGAATGATATGCATGGGCTGCTATCACCTAACCAGTGAGTGACAGTATTGACGTCTCTAAATACTGGCTCTGGTATTCTCGGGTTACCACTGGTCCAATTAACGCTACATGCACCATTAACCGTAGTACATGAAGGCTCTACTTGGCCAAACTCAGTGGTAAAGGCAATTGCGGTACCATCTGGTACCGGGTTATTAAAATGATCAGCCGCTTGTGCGGTAACCTGCACGATTAAACCATTGATAGTCCAAGCTTCCGGATTAAAATTACTCACCGACAAACTAAAGCTATTAGCATCGGCTACTCCAGATGAAATCATTAACAGGTCTGAAACAGTCGCCAGTTGCGTGTTAGACGCCAATTTAGCAATAACTCGAATCGTTGAAGCAACATGTCCAGATTGAACAATAATATCAACAAAACCATCGGCATTAGTTTGTGCACTTGTATAGTTTAAAGAAATATTTCCGACTTGTGATGATAATTCGAACATAACTTCTTCATAAGCTGCCGGATTACCGGTTACATCAAGCACTTGGAATGTTAATACCGCAGTTTCACTGCGTGCGATGCCACCACCGCTGCCGCCAGTGCCCTTTAGGGCGAGAAACTCATTCGATGCCCCGATAAAATTAATACTGCCCGCAATGGCATCTTGGACATCGAGCACAACGCTACTGCTCAGTAATTGGCTACCTACTTTGGCGTTTACTTCGATGGTATCGGCTTGGCCACAAGCAATATCTTTATAGGTAGCTTTAACAGTGCCATTGACACTGACAACAGGTGATTCTATTGTCGCTAAACCGGCTTCGACACACACTGAAGAAAAATTCACCACAACGGGTTCATTATATGAGGTGTTATTATCTTCATCATTAATGTTAACACTAACCGTTGCTGTACCCGTGGCACTTATTGAAGCTGGTGCAGCCACTGCCGCAGACATTGAAACACTCGTTGTTTCGGCGCTAACAGAAAAGTTGGTACTTGCTGAGAGGCCACTTGCTGTCGCGGTAAGAGTATCAGCGCCTGCTTGTGCACCAGCACTGAGGACAATAGATGCTACGCCACTCTCATCGGTTAATACAGTACCAACAACAGGGTCTAGCACCCCGAGGTTATACTGCATCGAAAAGCTCACTAAAATTCCAGCCTGAGGCTGATCATCAATAAGCAATGTTGCACTTACGACAACAGGGCTACCGGTTATTACATTTAGGGTATCCACCCCCGAGCTATCCGCCATAGTAACGGCAAAGCTTATTATTTCTTCTGTGGTAGTTGTCACAGGGTCATCAGCGGTAGGGGTGTCAGTAGAAGTGGTATCTGTACCATTTATACGAGCAGCTATATTTTCAGCACTTGGTTCATCACCTTCACAACCAACCAACAGAAATAAGCTCACAAATAAAGCAATAAACACTTTGATGGTGAATTTCATTAAATCATTCCTTAATATAATTCTGTAAGCTACAACCCTTCGCTACAGATATTTATTTTTGTAATTCTGTTAGCTTAGCTGAATTAAAGAGTAACTTTTAAAAAACACCTCAAAATGCAATCTGGTGATATATTTAGCAATATCGTGACGTAAATAACAAAATTCACAAGAGTTACTGAGCAAATGGCTCAGTACCAAAAATCTTTATGTTTTTATTTGCCTAATTCTTGCCCGAAGGCTGATAGTTTCCTATGTCTTATCATAACGCGTACAAAACGTAAAAATTTGCAGCTCAAATTTTTATCTTTGTCATAGTTCCTGCAGTTGTTCAGCGCACTTACCGGAAATAAAAAGAATAATACAGGTACGAAAGTTAGTAACTAGTTAATGCGATCAAACTTAATTTAGGACATTTAGAGAGTTGGGATCCGAACATATATAAATGTAGATAACGTACGATTTACTTGGCGAGTTGAATAGTGCTTAACTCAGCCAATAATGACTGAGTTAGCTTAACGGCATCTACTTTGTTTTGTTTTTTAATGCTGAGTTCTAATTGAATCGCCAGTTTTCCTAACTTATCAAAGCCAAACATACCCGCAGCACCGCCTAAGCGATGAGCTTGCTGTAAAAGTTGCTCAAAGTCTTGGTTATCAAGAGATGCTTGAATAGACTTAGATTCAGCTGTTAAGCTATTTTTAAAATCCAACGCCAAATCAGATAAATCAACATTACTGACTCGCTGCTGCAAAACAGGTTCTGCATCATTTAAAGCAAAATGATGACTCATAACCTTAATAAAATCTTGCCTTACAACCGGCTTTTGTAGGTGCCCCGTAAAACCTAACTTTAAATACAGTTTTACTTCGTGCGCCATCGCATTAGCGGTTAGTGCATAGGTAGGTTTATCACAGCCTAACTGTTTAAGTTTAGCTAATACTTCTATGCCATCCATTTCCGGCATTTGTATGTCTAATAAAATCACATCAGGTTGATAACTTAAACATAAACTAACGGCCTCTTTACCATTACTTGCTTGCTTAACATCAAGGCCTAGTGAACTTAAAAAACGAGCGATTAAACGACGGTTATCATCATGGTCATCCGCTAATAATACTTTACCTTTAAAGTGACTATTGGTTTCATCAGCAAACTCAATAGCAGCAACCACCTCTGCCATTTTTGGTATATCAATTTCGACTTGATTTAATATCAATGAAAAACTACTACCAAGACCAGAAGTACTTTCAACTTCAATCTCAGCATTCATTTGGTCGGCTAACTGACCACATAAAAACAAGCCTAAGCCGGTGCCACCAAACCTTCGACTAATACTACTATCCGCTTGCGTAAAACAATCAAATACCTGTTTAACCTGGGTGTTGTTCATACCAATACCAGTATCATTTACTTTAAAAGTTAATAAACCCTGCTGAGCAGTAATGGATAATTCAACACTGCCCTGTTCAGTAAATTTAATCGCATTAGAACAAAAATTTATTAGAATTTGCGTCAGTCTTAAACTGTCTACATTAATTATGTATGGCATGCTCAAGCTGTGCGTTATGATAAAGGTTAAGCCTTTCTTGATAGCATGTTCTTGAAAAATATTATTAAGCTCTTTGATAATTAGATTTAAATCTTTTGGTTCAATATCAAGTTCAAATTTATTGGCTTCTATTTTACTTAAGTCAAGAATGTCATTAACTAATTGTAATAAATGCAAGCTATTGGCATGAATAATTTGCACTTCATCAGTAATATTAGAGGAAGTTATTTCACCTTTAACAATCGCCTCAGATTGGCCAATAATGCTGGTTAATGGCGTGCGGATCTCATGACTCATATTTGCTAAGAACTGACTTTTAACCTTGTTTGCATCGGTTAATTTAGCGGAAGTATGTTCTAATTCGCTGGTACGCTCTTTTACTTGTTGAGACAATAAACGTTTGGTGTTTAGCTCTTTATTACGACGATAAAAAATAAATACAAAAAGTAAAATGAGTGACACCGTCAACATAGCAATATATTGTTCAGTTTTATTTTTCTCAAGCTTAATGCTTTGTAATATTTTTTCTTGCTGAAGCTGCTTAATTTGATAAGCTTTTTGTTCTGATTCATAAAGAGCCAATTCAACATTCAATTTATCATTAGCTGCTTTATTTAAATCTCTTTCAAATTTAATTATCTTAGCAACCGCTAGATCTGGCTTTTTCTGATCTGCGAGTAACAAAGCAGCAAGCGCTAAATTACTATGTTTTAACGTTGCATAATTTATCTCATCAATTATTTCATTCGCTTTTTCAAGAGATATTAAGGACTCATCTATTTTACCTATTGAATATAGGTAGGTGGCCTGTTCAGATAAACAACCTGAATAAGCACGTATATTGTTTATTTTTTCGGCAAGATCTAAGCATTGCTTTATATAAATATTTGCTTGCTCAAACTTACCCATATGAATGTAAATGCTAGAAAGGTTGTTAAGTTGTGAGACTTTGCTGTATTGATCTGCTTGTTCAATATAATAATTTAAAGCCGCCAACGTGGTTTGCTCCGCCAATTGATATTGACCAGAGTCTTTATAAGCGATACCTAAATTAGATTTTGCATCCCAAGAACCTTTAATGTCCTGTAATTCTAATCGTTTCTCAATGACATTTTTAATGATTTCAATTGCTGCATCATAACGACCTAACTCCAGAAATATCCCTGAGATATTATAGTGAATATCTATTTTGTCATATTCATCGCCATGAATCTGGTAAATAGATTGGGCTAATTTATATGATGCTAACGATTTTGTGACATCGCCGAGATCAGAGTAAACCAAGCCAATATTATTATACAAATCGGCTTGCTTGATAAGCTCTGACGTTGTTAGGTAATGATCTAAGGCTAATTGATATCCTTTTAAGGCTAATTTATATTCGCCTTTGTAATAATTAAACACACCGATAATTTTATGCGCATCGGCTTGTTGTGTTATGAGATTATTGTGTTTTGCGATTAATAGATATGATTCATAAGTAGCTATAGCATTATCAAAATCGGCTAACGAATGATAATTTGCGCCGATAATAGATAATATTTCGAGCTGCTGAAGCGGTTTAGTAGAGGGCTTATTCAGTAACGATCTTAACTGAGAATTTACAGTTACTTTATCGGATGATGCAGATATTTTTTCTACTTGCTTAGTAAAATCATCAGCCGCAACAACGTTAAAAGAGACTAATGTCACAAAACTAATCGACAATAACATCAGCCGTGAAAAATGGTGCATCATCAGTCCTTTATCATTTATATTGTTATTTAGATTCGTTATTTAGATTCGTTATTTATAACATCCAATCAATTGAAAACAAAGTGTATTTTGTAATTTCACCATTAATTGTTAAGGAGTTCTCTAGTATTGCCAGATAAATTTATCTATTCATTATCAAATCGAAATACAGAGTATTACTTTTTAACTTCATGCGCAAAAGCAATACCACATAAATACATTTGCTTATCTAAGTGATAATAAACTAAAATATCTGCATAGAACTTCCCATAAAAACATAAGGTTTTCTCATGGCTCAGCCACTTCCTGATAAATTCATCATGTCGATGAATCGAGTTTCCAAAATAGTCGCACCAAAACGCACTATTTTAAAAGACATATCATTATCATTTTTTCCAGGCGCTAAGATTGGCGTATTAGGCTTAAATGGTTCAGGTAAATCAACGCTACTACGCATAATGGCGGGTATTGATAAAGAGTTTGAAGGTGAAGCTAAAGCCCTTGCAGGCACAAAAATTGGCTATTTAGAACAAGAGCCACAGCTTGATGAAGAAGCAACAGTACGTGAATGTGTTGAACAAGCGGTATCTGAGGTTAAAAATGCCTTAGCGCGCTTAGACGCTGTTTATATGGAATATGCTGAAGAAGGCGCCGACTTTGATGCACTTGCAAAAGAGCAAGGCGAGTTAGAAGCAATTATTGAAACGCAAGATGGTCATAACATTGATAACGTTTTAGAGCGTGCTGCCGATGCCCTGCGTTTACCTGAGTGGGATCAAAAAGTAAAAGTACTCTCTGGGGGTGAACGTCGCCGTGTTGCGCTATGTCGTTTATTGCTTGAAAAACCAGATATGTTATTACTCGATGAACCAACGAACCATTTAGATGCTGAGTCGGTTGCTTGGTTAGAGCGCTTCTTACATGACTACCCTGGCACTGTTGTGGCAATTACCCATGATAGATATTTCTTAGATAATGTCGCCGGTTGGATATTAGAGTTAGATCGTGGTCACGGTATTCCATATGAAGGTAACTATACCAATTGGCTTGAACAAAAAGATGCCCGTTTAGAGCAAGAAAAACGTACCGAAAATGCATTAGCAAAAACCATTAAGCATGAGCTTGAATGGGTGCGTTCAAATGCTAAAGGTCGTCAATCTAAATCGAAAGCTCGTTTGGCACGTTTTGAAGAGTTATCAAGTAACGAAAACCAAAAACGTAATGAAACCAATGAGCTTTATATACCGCCAGGGCCACGCCTTGGTGATCATGTGATTGATGTTGTAAATCTTACCAAATCTTATGGCGACCGAGTGTTGATTGACGATTTAAGTTTCTCAATTCCTAAGGGTGCAATTGTTGGTATTATCGGCCCGAATGGTGCAGGTAAATCAACTTTATTTAAAATGCTATCAGGCGCCGAAACGCCAGATTCAGGAACAGTTAAAGTTGGCGAAACCGTTAAACTTGCCAGTGTTGATCAGTTCCGTGACGACATGGATAACAGCAAAACTGTTTATCAAGAAATTTCAGAAGGTCATGAAATCATTCAAATTGGCACTTATGAAATTCCTGCTCGTGCCTACGTGAGTCGTTTTAACTTTAAAGGTGTTGATCAACAAAAAGTGATTGGTCAATTATCTGGTGGTGAACGTAACCGCGTACATTTAGCTAAATTAGTTAAAACCGGTGGTAATGTACTTCTACTCGATGAGCCAACCAATGACTTGGATATTGAAACGCTACGTGCCTTAGAAGAAGCAATTCTAGAGTTTCCGGGTTGTGCTATGGTTATTTCACATGACCGTTGGTTCTTAGACCGTATCGCAACTCATATCATTGATTACCGTGATGAAGGCAAAGTTAACTTCTTTGAAGGTAACTTTACTGAGTATGAAGAGTGGTTGAAGAAAACATTAGGGCCACAAGCCACGCAACCTCATCGTATCAAGTACAAGCGTGTTACTGCTTAGGAGCTTAGATTCGGCCCCAACACTTGCTCCTGCAGTTTTCTTATAAGTTACGTCCATGTAACGATTCGCCACAATGACAAAGGTTGAGTATATTGAAGTATACTCAACCTCATAATGACAAAGGTCAGTATCTTTATTTTTTCAGTGTAGCGATTAACTCATTAACTGCATTTTATTAATACATAAACTAAAAAACCAGACTATACGTCTGGTTTTAACATTAAATCAATGAACTAATTGTTATTCACTTTTTATTGATTTACTACTCATTTACTTGCTCTGTAGATGAAGTTAATTGTGCCAACTGCATTTGATAGCCCTTTTCTTTATCTACATATTGATACCATTGCTCAGCCATTTTAGTGCTAGCAGGCACGCGTTTAGCATTAGCAAGTGCAAGTAAAGAGGCTTCATATTTTTGCAAGTTAAAGTAACTCATACCAATGGCTAAATGCATATCTCCAGGGTTTTTAGTATTGTTTCTATCGAGTGACGTTTGCGCACTATTAATAGCATCTTGCCAACGTTCTAAGTTTAAATATACTTGAGCTAATTGTGCATCAAACTTTCCTGAGCTGCTAATTTCTGCTGCTTTAACTAAAACAGGTAAAGCTTTTTCATCTTCTTTCGCTAACAAATAAGCTTGCGCTAATAAATCTAAGCGTTTTTCATTAACGGTTAAATCCCCTGAGTCCATACTTTCTTGCAATACCACGGCACCTTTAAAGGGTAATTGATGATAAATATATAACTGCGCAAGCGTCATAATATCTTCACTTTTTTGTACAAATCCTGCTTGGAATGCAGCTTCAATCACGGCTAGTTGTTTATCTTCTTCACCAATTTCGCCATACATGCTTGATAACTGTAACCAATATTGAGGCTTATTAAATAACCGTACTAAATCTTCGAGCACTGCGGTAACTAATTTAGGCTGTTTTAGCTCATAATGATTCGCACGCTTTAATATAAGCCAATTCTCTTTTATATCTTTACCTTTTGTTATTCTTATTTTAATCGCACTATCCACAGCGACCAATGAACCTTGGTAGTCTTTTTGTTGGTAATATATTTGCGCAAAAATGAGGTGTTGCTCACCAGTTAATGGTTTGGTATTTGCCGCTTGCCAAGCTTTCAATGCTTGTTCTGCTTGCATAAAATCTTGTTGTTGCATATATAGTTGCGCTAAAGAAAATTGCGTTGATAAATATAAAGTATCAGCAATGCCGTCTTTTTCTTTAACCACATTTTCAAAATTATCTATCGCTTTACTCATCTGGTTGTTGCCATAGTACATAAAGCCATAAAAGTTAAATAACATGGCGCGTTCATAACTGTTTAAACTGGATAAACGATCTTTTACTTGATCAAGTACTTTAATGCCTTGGGCAAAACCGCCTTTGTCGTTAATCGCTTGCGCACGAGCAAGTTGAGCGTATACGCGTTCCCGCATTGCCGGTACTTTTTTTGTTTTAATTTGAGCCGTATTACTTTCGGCTTTATTATTTTGTGCTGCATGCACACTATTGAACATAGAGCCTAGAGTTCGGTGGTTTACGTCAAAGGCTTGCTCTGAAGTAAACAATAGAGTTGTTGCTAATAAAAGTAACACATTGGATTTAATCTTCATTATTGCTCCTAACCATCAATTGCAAAGGTAATTTTATTTTGTACGCCAGCGACTTCTTGCGCGACGCCATCAACCATTCTTGGTTTATACTTAAATTTTAACACCGCATCAATTGCCGCTTGATCAAAAATACTTTGCGGCTCAGCCCTTACCACTACGGGTGTTTTTACTGAGCCATTAGTCGTAACGACAAACTCGACAATAACAAAACCTTCAATCCCTCTTGATTGTGCTCTTCGGGGATATATAGGTGCTACTTTTACTATGGGTAAATATTCGCCATCACCACTGTCTAAGTTCAATCCTTTTCCTAATGACATATCCGTTTGCATATCAGCACTAAAGCTACTGCTAATTGCCTTAGCATTTGGATCAGTTTTCGCTATTTGTTGTGGTTGTGGTTGCGGTGGTGGCGCTTTAGGTTGTGGTGGTTTTTTAGGTTTTCTATCCTTTTTCACCACACTGTCTTCAGGTTGCAGTCGAATAAAATCCAACACTCTTCCTTTAGGTGCATCCGTTAGTGCATCATTACCGCCTGAGATAAGTGTTTGCATACCCCATAACAATAAAAATGTTACGCTAATTGCCAGTACCAATGCGATAAGATATCTCATACTAAGAACCCCTAAGCCTCATCTGCAGCAATTGACACGTCAAACACACCGGCAGCTCTTGCCGAGTCCATAACTTTAATAAGCACTTCTGTGGTCGATTTTTTGTCCGCTTGAATCACCACGGTACCTTGTGGGTTTTCGGCTTTTAGGCGCTCAATATTGGCTTGTACAGCACGTACATCGATGCGGCGTTTGTTGATCCAAATTTCGCCTTTAGCACTGATCGCCACTAAAATATTCGCTCGTTCTTTTTTGACCGCGGTTGCGGCTTCTGGACGATTAACCTCAATACCGGATTCTTTTACAAAAGACGCGGTAACGATAAAAAATATCAGTAAGATAAACACCACATCAAGCATTGGTGTCATATTAATTTCTTCATTTTCTTCCTGCTCTTGCAGGATATTGGCAAATTGTGAACGCATAATTTTTTTCCTTAAAGCCTTTCTCTAATGAGGAATAGGCATTGCATCTTTAAGTAATTCGGTTTCGCGCTTAGCTCGGCGCTGTAAATAAGTTGAAGCGAAGACTCCAGAGAGTGAAGCAACCATTCCTGCCATCGTTGGTATTGTTGCTCTTGACACACCCGATGCCATTGAACGAGCATTGCCACTGCCTGATATAGCCATTACATCAAACACCTCTATCATGCCAGTTACGGTTCCAAGCAAACCGAGTAATGGGCAAAGCACAACCAAGGATTGAATTAATGGCAAATTTTTATGCAGGCTTAACTGCCCTTGTGAAATCATCGCTTCACGAATTTGCTCATTGTTCCAACTTTGTTGTTTACTCTGAGCCACACCTCGAGCACGCCAAGAAGTTAACAATTGCGCTTTCATTGTTTTAAATTGAATAAAGACAAACAAAAAGCGCTCAAATATAAGTAACCACATCAAACAAACTACAACAGCGATCACCACCAGCACTTGCCCGCCAGTATCCATAAACTCAATGATGTCGTTGAACATTTCGATGAAGAAAATCATAACTATGTTTCTCTTTCACTACGCTGAGCAATAATACCCGCGCTTTGTTTTTGCAAAATACTAATGATGTTGCGACTACGAGTATTTAGCCAGGTGAAAATAAACACCATAGGAATGGCGACTACCAAGCCTAGTACGGTAGTAACTAACGCTTGCGATATACCACCGGCCATTAGTTTAGGGTCGCCAGTACCAAATAAAGTAATGGCTTGGAACGTATTGATCATGCCTACGACAGTACCTAACAAGCCGATGAGAGGCGCAACTACTGAGATGATTTTAATTAAGGTTAACTTGCTGGTCAGCGTTGGCAATTCACCTAAAATTGACTCAGATAACTTCAATTCTAATGTTTCAGAGTCTGCGTGTGGGTTATTGTCTTTCACCAACATTATGCGACCTAAAGGATTATTACTTTTAGCTTCTGCTGTTTTAAGTTGGGTATTGACCTTGTTGCCAATAATAAACAGGCTAATAAAACGCTCTAACGCTATCAGTAAACCTATTGCTCCTATCGCTAAAATAACATAGCCAACCGTACCACCTTGATCGATACGTTCTTGTAAATTTGGTGCTTGTACTAATAGCGATAATATTGAACCGCCGGTTGGGTCCAATGCAAATGAAACTTGCTGATCTTTGCTATTACTTAATACTGCAGCCGTGCTTAAGAAACGAGCTGAAGGTTGACGAATTAATTCGGCGACACGACCTGTTTCGTTTATGTATTCTAAATAGTTGCCATTGGCAACAAGGTTAAAATTCCCGACACGAGTAACACTCGCAACCGCAGTTTCGCCATTGGCTAATACGATTTCTCGGTCAAAGTTAACCACTTTACCGCTTTCGGTCATTTCGCGTTGTAATTCAAACCATAAACGCTCAATTTGACTAATTGAAGCCAGTTTTGACGTTGATCCCATAGACTTAGCAAGTTCATTCAAAAACACTTCTCGTCCGGGTATTTGCGCCGACACAACCGAGGTTTGAAACTTGCTCTTGGTATCACCAGAAACTTGTTGAAGCACACCAAATAACTCTTTAAGCTCGCCCATTCGTTTTGTCAGAGCTTCGATTTTATTGGCTAGCGCCAATTCATTGAGTTGATAATCAGCTTCTAATGAAGCACTCAACTTTGTTGCGTTAGAACGAGCAGTTTGTGCTTGGTTAAGTAAGGCTGATTGTTCTGATTTTTTAGCAATAAACTCAGCTTCACGTGCGTTATTTTGCTTACTTTGAGCAATTTTCCCTTGCTCTAACTGCAGTAACAATTGATCTAAGCTACTTGCCTGCTTGGCTTGAACTGAGCCGATAATAAATACGGCACTCAAGGTCATTGCGGCAATTGAAACAACGGATAGCAATTTTTTTGATTTATTAATAATTTTATTTATATTTTTCATGTTGTTAGTAATACAATTTAATAAAGTGAACATTTGAAAACTCCTATTTAGCCGACTTAATTGGCACAACCATTAAGTCAGGGGCTAACTGTTTACGCGCAATACGCAATCCTTTATTGATGTTGGTGCGCATGCTTAACGGCAGTTCTTGCCAAGAACGGCTTTCTTGATCCCAAAGCCCCATTTGTGCGCCATCACGAGATTGAAAAATCAAACTCACTCGCCCGACTCTCAAAAAATCAACATCTCGGTCATTACCTTGAATAGTTTGTAAGCCGGTATAAGCTTCGATGGTTCGTCCATAGTCTGTTTCAACTTGGTAAGCTTCAAGTACACGTCTAAATTTTTCAGCAACGCTCACATCCGCTCTATCCATCATTTCTTTTAAACTGCTAATACGGTTGCTGCGTTCCTCCTTTAGAAAAGGCACATCGAGTGCTACAAACTGTTCAAGAGTCATGATCATGCGCGACATTAATGGTGATATCTGACGTTCCATAATTGCAACTTGTTGCATTGAGATATCGAGTTGCTCTAGTTCTTCTAATTGATTATTTAATTGGCGTTGCATTTGTTGGTTGTACACAGTTAAACCGTCAATCTCTTTATTGACGGTTTTAAATTGTTGTAACTTAGTTTGGATTTCGGTGTTTAAGCCATCAATTTTTTGTTGTGATTTACTTGCTGAGGTATTGATTGCCTTACCAGCATCAACTACAGCATTTAAATTTTCTTCTGCAGATACAGAAGGCACTAATAGCGCACTATTAATCATTAAACTGATGAGTAATGGTTTGGAAACATTCATAACTATCCCTTAGGTATAATTTCTAACTAATATAATTTGATGTTATGAATTGTAATGGCCGATTGTGACACTTAGGTTAATGCTATGTGTCACTTTTATGAAGATGACAGTTTGGTGAAGGAATAATGACTCACAATGTTTTATTTATACTGACTATAAAATTAACTCGCTTTAAGTCATTAATTTTAATTAATAGCGAAGAAGAGCTTTGCGTGTGTCAATAAATCTAGTCAATAAACCTAGTCAATAAACCTAGTCAATAAAATCACAAAGGGCCTCTCGGCCCTTTGATACTCATTTAAATTGTCAGTGCTAAAGTCACTGCAAATTTAACTAATTAAAATCCCACTTAAGCGACACATCAAAGCCAATGCCTTTGGTTTGCGATCGGTATAAGGTGCCTGAATTTTCAAACTCAATTTCTGCTGATTCATCCAAAATATTATTAACTTTGAATTTCAACGTCGATGAATAGGTTGGGTAATACGTATAAATGAAATCAACCGAGTGAAATGGTTGCTCTAATTTATCATCTTCACCTTCTATTCCAGGGAAAATAATACGCTCACCAAATACATTGTATGCAAGAGTAGCTGAATGATTACCGTTAGGGGCATCGTAGCCTAAGTTTAAGTTAACTACGTACTCAGAATGTCCGGTCATTCGTCTAGTTGCGTTAGTAATAGCCGCTGAAACGCCGGTTTGCTCTACCACCTTTTGTGTATCAATATCTATTTCAGAATCACTTAAGGTAAGGTTACCTGATAAAAACAAATCGTTGCCTATCCCCCCTAAAAAGGTAAAGTCTTTTAAGAACTCTGCTTCAATACCATAGACTTCACCGGTTTCAGCGTTCGCTATACGAATAAGTGCAGGCCCATCCTGAGATGGTGATTGCACTGATTCTATCGGTGAGTCCATGTCTTTATAGAATAATCCTATCGATAAATTTTCACCGGTATTGACAAACCATTCCCAGCGTAAATCATAGTTATCAATTTGTGTTGAGCGAAGTCCTGGAGTACCACCAATTGGCTGACCAGTTAAAGGATCTAAGTAAGTTGCCGGCGCTACTTCACGAATGTCTGGGCGTATTACCGTTTCGCTATAGGATGCACGTAATTGCATTTCATCATCCATAACGTAGGTCATGGCAACAGCAGGATAATACTCTTCTTCTTTAAAAATTAACGCGTCTAAATCATCAACCGTTGGCTCATCAGGTAAATCAAACTCACCGGTTGAAGGTTTTAAAGGCGCGACTACTTGACGAAAATCTTCCCAACGAATACCGGCAGTTACTCGCCACTTATTGTTATAAAACCAATCGACTTCACCATACCAAGCATCGATCATTTGCGCAGAAAAGTAATCATCTCCATCAACCGAAGTATCACGAATTATTTGCTCATTACCCACTAACGGATGATTTAATATAATGTCATCGGTTAAAATATCATTAATTACAGATCCAGTTAAATCTAGATTATCGAAGGCGATGGTATTTACATCAATTCGACGAGAGAATGCATCGCGGGATTTCTCAACAAAATCGCTGCCCACTTTAAACTCAAGTTCATGGCGGCCAAGGGTTACTGGTAATTGCACATTAAATCCCCAGTTTTCAACATCATCATTTAAATCTTGAAATGTATAACGAGAAGCGGTGGTGGCTTTTCGCAAGC
Source organism: Colwelliaceae bacterium BS250 (assembly GCA_040779355.1). Taxonomy (GTDB): domain Bacteria; phylum Pseudomonadota; class Gammaproteobacteria; order Enterobacterales; family Alteromonadaceae; genus Thalassotalea_A. The sequence continues at coordinate 318,798 of JBFONS010000002.1, forward strand.
TACTTTCATTAATTAAATCGAATTCACCATCGTTGTTTTCATCAGCGATAATAAAACGAGTACTTACGTTACCAGGCGCATAACGATTTGAGCGAGCATCAGAATATTTCCAATCAACTCCAATGTTCAACAATTGAGGAAAGTTATGTGTCCCTCGAAGTTGATTTGCAATAAGCTCTCGCTCTTCATAATTTACTTGGTTGTCACGAATTCTAAGACCATCAGAAATCGTAACGTTGTTGCTATTACCTAATTTAACTTTAATTTCATCAACCGTGTCGTGTAATATAATACTGCTAAAATCAAGTTTGTGATTTTTATCGTATTCAACCCCAAAATTAAACATGCCAGAGTATTTCACGCTATGCTCGGTTGACTCAATTTGATCAAAACCGCGCAACATAGTAAAGCTACCATCGGCTTGTTTAGTAAAATCTTGACCTTCGAACTCTTCACTAAAATGATATTCATTATCATATGATAATGCGGTTAAATAGCCATAAGTCCAATCGCCCGATTCAAATTTGTCACCAAGGGTAAAGTCTAAACCAACGTCAGGGTTTACATCTTCACGGCTTGGATCGTAATCGCGATTTAAATCAGCTGCAATTTGACGATTATCCGCTTGTGGTAAATCAATCAGTGAGTCGTAATTATTCCATACCTGTTTTAATGATTCTGGCGCTTCACGAGTACCATCATCGATACCATACCAGTCATCATCGCCACCAGAATAGCTGTAACCTTCGCCAAAGTTGTCAAGATTACCACCTAAATTACCACCTAATTGCAAGGTGAAATCACTGGGAATAGACTTCAAGCGAATATCAACGTTACCACCACCAAAATGCGCTGGCATACTCGCTGAATATGATTTTTGTACTGATAATGACTCAATAATTGATGATGGAAATAAATCTAATGGAATAACCGTTCGAGTAGGATCTGGGCTTGGTACCGATGCGCCATTAAGTTGCGTACTTGAGTAACGCTCACCTAAACCACGCACGTAAATAAATTTACCATCAACTAAGGTTAATCCAGTAACACGCTTTAATGCCGATGCTGCATCACTGTCTCCGGTACGAGCTATTTGCTCAGCACCAAGAATATCAGCAACGAATGCTTGATTTCTTCTTTCTTCTAATACCGCACTTGCGGTGCCTTTTAAGCGACTAGCCGTAACGATGACTTCTTCAATAGCGCTAGCTTCTTGCTCCGCTTCGTCGGTTTGTGCGTGTACCGAATGCATTGTTAAAGCACTAAGTAATGCAATATTTATTCTAGATAAACAAAACGTTTTAATATTATTATTCATGTGAACCTCTAGGGATTGGGTCTTCGTAGCTAACTTAAACAAGGTTAATTTAACGCCAGTTCTAACTCACAAAATATGAGTTAGAACCGGAAAAATTAAATATTACTTAAGCCCTACAGTCCAATTTGCAGTCCAGTCATTGTCTTTACTTACCGCACCAATATGCGTTGCATTATCTAAGAATGTATCATTATCAAATGTTTTAGGTGTTGTCGTATCAATGGTGTAGATGCCATCCAGCACATCTGTCATTGAATTAGCGGTAGAGTTGTCCATTAATGCCAATACCCAAGCACCTAAGTCAAACACGTCAGTATTTGAGTCGGCTGTGCTTTTAAAGTTTTCACCACAAGCAAATACCGAATGGGTTATTGTTGTTTCATCATTGATGGCTTGATCAACGGTTACGCCTGCTTCAACTTCAAAACACTCACCCATTCCAGCACTACCCGTAACAACAAAGTTATGAAGTTGTGCACGAGTTCCTTCACGTAAGTAAATACCTTCAGAGTCTTTATCTGCCGTGTCAAAACCATTACCAATAATGGTCATGTTCGCTATAGTAGGATTAGATTGTGGGTCTTTGCTTGGATTTGAACCGTCATTGTCTGCTTCAATGGCACGGTTTGCTTCGCCATCATTGTCGGCATGTTTTACTAATACGTATTGTAGTTTGCCTTTAAAACCATTATCCCAATCGACACTGTCATCTTTGTTGGCTGTTAATACCACATATTTTGCATTAACCGCACCACCAAAGAATTCAATACCATCATCTGCATTGTCATGTACTTGAATGTATTCAACCGTAGTTTTTGAACCAACGCCACCAAAAGTAATGCCGTTTAATTCATTATCAGGGGCAATTTCATAGCCCGCATGTTTAACCACAACATAGCGAAGAGCACCTGAGTTATCCTCCCAATCAGTGCCGCCAAATACCGCGCCTTCTTGTGTACCTTCAACTTGTAGCGAACAATCACTGCCATCGGTTGGACATTTATTGGTTGGTGCATTACCAAGTAATACAATACCACCCCATTGACCTGATCCAGTTACACCACCACTCACATCTTCATTTGAAGTAAAAGTAATTGGCATAGTTGATGAGCCTTGTGCGTCAATTTTAGAACCACGACTTACCACTAAATAATCACCACCTGAACGACCAAATATGGTTGTGCCTGCGGCAATTGATAGTGTTGCTGAGTCAGCGTTATCTCCACCGACAAATACCGGACCATCTAATGCGTATAAATTATTTGCCGTTAGCGCAAGGTTTGCAGTTAAACGACCAGAAATTTCACACGTAGTGGTAACACCATCTGCCGGTGTGATCGATGTGGTACCGGCTGGACAACCTTCAACGTCAGCACTTGCGGTAACTTCACCACCACCAAAACCAAAGGCCCAACCTTCACGCCAATCAGTAGTGCCATCAAAAGCGCCTATATAATCTGTTGAATCAAAGAAGGCGTCTAAGGTATTTGATGCGTCTTGTCCTGTTGTAAGTAATATAGATTGTTGCTCTGGTACGCCATCGTCATTAATTAATATAGAGTTGTTAATGCTGTTGGTTGTTTCTTGTTCAAACCACGCTTGTAATGCTAGTTCAACACTGCCGTCTGGCGCTTTAGCATCTTTAAAGTTTTCATCGTTGGTACACGCCATAACCGTGTTTTGGATCACTATTTTGCCATTGCTTGCATTGGTTGCTGTTGCACCGGCTTCAAACTCTAAACATTCGCCCATTTCACTAGGACCAGTGACTACCGTATTTACAATAGTTGCAGCACTACCTTCACGTAAGTAAATGCCTTCAGAGTCTTTATCTGCGGTATCAAAGTTATTACCAATAATGGTTAAGTTAGAAATTGTTGGGTTAGATTGTGGGGCTTTTTCTGGCGATGAACCATCGTTGTCGGCTTCAATTGCTCGATTTGCTTCACCTGAATTTTCAGCATGCTTTACAAAAACATGTTGTATTTTACCTTTAAAACCATTGTCCCAGTCAATACTGTCGTCTTTATTACCTGTTAACACGAGATGCTTAACGTTTACCGCGCCACCAAAAAACTCAACACCGTCATCCGCATTCGCATGAACTTGTAAATAATCAACCGTAGTGCCTGAGCCTACGCCGCCAAATGTCACGCCATTTAACTCATTATCAGGGGCAATTTCATAACCCGCGTATTTAACCACGACATACTTAAGAATACCTGAACTGTCTTCCCAGTCTGTGCCGCCAAATACAGCACCTTCAGTTGTACCTTCAACTTGTAAAGCACAATCACTGCCATCGGTTGGACATTTGTTTGATGGCGCATTACCAAGTAATACTAGACCACCCCATTGACCCGCGGTTGTATCTTCGCCTTTCACATCTTGCAAAGAGGTGAAAATAATCGGTTGAGATTTAGTACCTTCGGCTATTAATTGCGCATTTCTATGTACTAATAAATAGTCATTGCCTGATTGCCCAAATAACACAGCACCGGGTTCAACAATTAACTTCACTTTTCCATCAACGGCTGTTGCCGCTAAGCTTGATTCACCGCCAACTTGCAGGGCTCCGCTAATTGCGTAAAATACTGTTTTACCGGCAACACTTGCTGGTAATCTTGTGTCTTCGGTGATCGTGCCATCAAGTATTTGTACTTGCACATCAAAACCAAGTTCAACAGAGATTTGAGTTGATAAAGCGCTATTGGCCTTACCTGGTAATTCTACCGTAGGTGTCGTTGTATCTACTGGTGTTGGATTGGTTACATTAGAGGTGGTATCACCTACTGATTTATCAACGTTGGATTCTAAGTTGATGTCTCCTCCACAACCGGCTAATACTAAACCTGCTGCTATTGTACTAACTTTAAATAGTTGTTTTATTGTTGTTTGCATGGTTGGTTGCATTTTGCTGCTCCGCAGAAATTATTAAAATTTAGATTCGCGGTTATCTTAAAGTGTGAACGTGACAGTTTTGTTTTAGAAATGTTGTGGTTTTGTGTAACAATTTTTACAGTAGGGTTACAGTATTGCTACAAAAGATTATATGTGACGGGGTAATGCATTCAAATTATTGAAAAATATTTTTCTTATAACAAATGATAAATGAAAGTATTAAATAAAGATGTGAAAAAAGTTCTACGGTTAAATGAAATAATTAACCGCTATTGCCATTCATATGTATCTAAAGCTTGCCGTGCTTCAGCAATGGTACAATTAGCTAAGATAACTAGCTCGTTTACGGTGATCTCAGGATTGCGAGTCACAAAATTGATAATTTCTGCCTGAGTTAAATTACCACGTTCTTGCTCTAGTAATTTAACCACCCATTGCCAACTTGGCTCTTCGCTGTCGCGCACTTGTTCGATAATCATCGTCATTTGCTCACGTGTGGCGGATAAGCGCCAATGACGAGAGCGGCCAATGCGTTGTAATTCACAACCAGAATCACGCACCATAGCTTTTAGTGCGAACGCTTTTAAGGCTCGACGTAAAAATGACGGTAACATGATATGGCGTACAGCAGACAATTGATGATATCTCTAAAATAAATGATTCGTGGTATTACAGTAAGTATAACAAGCCTTAACGAATGTTCACAGACTAATAAGAAGGTAAATAGTGAGCGAATACTTAAAGTAATCGCCATGATCTATTTGCTGTTTTTAGGTGTTTCATGTTATTTTCTTGGCATAGATAATTTAAGGAAAAATCCTCATGCCAAAGGCAAGTGACGTTAAAAAGAATACCGCTATTGAATACAACGATGGTGTTTATATTGTTAGAGATATTGAACGCTCAGTTCCACAAGGTCGTGCCGGTGGTAGCTTATACCGCATGCGTATGTACAACGTAGTCACTGGTTTAAAAGTAGATGAAACATTTAAAGATAGCGACATGCTTACTTTGGCTGATTTAGTACGTCGTAAATCTGTGTTCTCTTACATTGATGGCGATGAGTATGTATTCATGGATAATGAAGATTACACACAATATAACCTAAATAAAGAAAGTATCAGCAGTGAAGCGCCATACATCACAGATGCAACTGAAGATATGGCAGTACTTTTAGTGGATGGTACACCTGTTGCCGTTGACCTACCTGCAAGTGTTGATTTAGAAGTCGTTGAAACAGACCCGTCAATTAAAGGTGCATCGGCAAGTGCTCGTACTAAACCGGCAACCTTATCTACAGGTCTTGTTATTCAAGTACCTGAATACATTGCTACCGGTGAAAAAGTTAAAGTAAATACTACTGAAAACAAGTTCATGGGCCGCGCGTAACCGATTTTTACTTAAATGGCCCGGTCACATATTCAGTGTAACTAGCTAATTTAGATAATAAAAAACCAGCTTAATTGCTGGTTTTTTTATTTATACACTTAGTTACTCTGGCACACCGTGCATTTCAAAGCATTTAACTAGTAAGTCTTCTTCTGACTCTACGTGCTGCGGATCAGGCTTAATACAATCTATTGGGCATGCGATAACACATTGTGCTTTCTCATAATGGCCAACACACTCTGTGCATTTATCAGGATTAATTTCATAAATATCTTCACCAAGCGTGATTGCTTCGTTTGGACACTCAGGATCGCACATATCACAATTGATACAGTTGTCTAAAATGATTAATGCCATAGTCGTTTAACCTAATGCCCGTTTATTAAACCGAAGCCGAGGCTTGGTTTTGAGCAAACGGATGACGAGTATTTTCGCCATCATTTAAGTATCGCATGATAATGCCAAACTCAAGATCTAAATCAGTATCGAGTTTAATCTGCACAAAATGGCCAGAGCCTTTGGCGTCAGTAACTTCTTCACCTTTGCGGTTTTGCATGTATTCTAAGACAAAACTGATGTTGCCTTGTGGCGTCATTAGTTCGATTAAATCGCCGGTTAAAAATTTATTCTTAACGTCAATTTCGATCAGGCCATCATCGGTTTTACCTAACACTTCCCCCACAAACTGTTGGCTATCAGATTTTGAATAGCCATATTCGTAGTTTTGTAATTGGTCATGACGGTGACGTGCCAAGAAGCCTTCAGTATAACCACGACTCGCTAAATGCTCTAAGTTACCTTTTAAGTCTTCATTGAAGCTCTTACCGGCCAATGCATCGTTCATTGCTTGCTTATATATTTGCGCAGTACGAGCGCAGTAATAGAATGACTTAGTGCGCCCTTCTATCTTCAATGAATGTACGCCCATTTTCACCAAGCGCTCTACATGCTCGATAGCACGTAAATCTTTTGAATTCATTATGTAGGTGCCGTGCTCATCTTCAAACGCCGGCATGTACTCACCAGGGCGACCCTGCTCTTGTAATAAGAACACTTCGTCGGTAGGTTTTTGCTCTTCACTTTCAACATTATCGCCGTGCTCTGGTAACCAAACCGTCGGTTCTTCGCTACCAACAATCGGTTGTTGGGGCTCTACAGCAATAATATCGCCATGTTCGTTTACTTTGCCTTCGTGAGCATTGTAAGACCAACGACATGAGTTTGTGCATGTACCTTGGTTAGGATCACGTTTGTTGATATAACCCGATAATAAACAGCGACCTGAATACGCCATGCATAAGGCGCCATGGACAAATACTTCAATTTCCATTTCAGGTACACGTAAACGAATTTCTTCAATTTCATCAAGTGATAATTCGCGCGACAAAATAACACGCTCAACACCCTGTTGATGCCAAAATTTAACGGTTGCCCAGTTAACGGCATTAGCTTGTACAGACAAATGAATGGTTTGCTCTGGATACGCTTCACGGATCATCATAATAAGACCTGGATCACTCATAATAAGTGCATCGGGCTTCATCGCAATAACCGGGGCAATATCTTTAAGGAAGGTTTTTAATTTTGAATTATGTGGTGAGATATTACTGACCACATAGAATTTTTTACCTAAAGCATGAGCTTCATTTATGCCGATTTGTAGGTTGGCATGGTTAAACTCATTATTACGAACACGCAAACTATAACGAGGTTGGCCGGCATATACAGCATCAGCACCATAAGCAAATGCATAACGCATATTTTTAAGGCTACCTGCTGGAGATAATAGTTCTGGAGTCATGATAAAATACCAACCCTGTTTATGTAAGGATATTTAAAAGTGCGGTATTTTAAGAGGGAGAGACGCAAGGTTCAATACACATACAGTTAACATTTGTAATATATGTACCAACCTTGCGCTAGATCAATAAAAACAACAGATTGTTGTTAATTTAAGCGCCTAAATCGATTAGCTTTCTAAGTAAGAATTTGTCGCTAATTCAAATTGCGCTAACATATCATCAATAAAACGATTCAGCTCTGCAGTCATAAGCGTGTAATCAGCGTCAATTTTAACGATCATATCATCGTTTGGAATATCTTCATTTTGCTCATAAATGCTGTCATGGAATTTAACTCGTTTAACACTTAGGTCTTCACAAAGAATGCAAGATAGCGTTTGATCCCAGTCAAATGCAATTTTAACCACTTGCTTTTCACCTAAATGCGCTAAGATTTCATCCGATAATAAGTCTTGGTTTTTACATTTTAATACCGCAGCATCTTCGCCCATCGCTTTAAATTCACCTTCAAAGCCAATGGTATAACGCTCAGGTAAAGATGGCTCAGTTAACCAAGATGTCATGGTTGTTTCAGCGCCAGCCTCTGGTACAAAACTTGTTACCGGTAGAGAGCCTAAACATTTGCGCAATAACGCCAAGAAGTCTTCGGCTTTACCGCGTGAGCTGCTATTGATGACAATAATATTTTTTTCAGGACAGATATAACCTTGAGTGTCACTAATACGTGAAAATGCACGAGGCAATAATTCAAAGGTGATGTCTTCTTTAAATTGTTCTTTTTCTTTTTTAGTCGCTTTACGGCTATGTTCTTGTTGGATCTCTTCGACTTTTTCTTCGACTCTTTCTTTAATCACTGACGCTGGTAGCATTTTTTCTTCTTTACGAGCTGATAAGAAGTAACAACCATTAGTGTTATGTAATAAACGTTCGCCGTGCTTACCTAGCGCATTAGACCAACCAAAACGTGATAACTCAGTAGAGCCACAACGAGCGAACACATGCTCTTGCAAGGCTGCTTCTAACTCTTCTTCAGATTGTGTAAATGGACGAGTGAAAGCGAAAATATATAAATTTTTGTACCACATGGCTGTATTTCCTTGCCCAACGTATTACAGTGGGTGTCTTGATAAGTGAGATGTATACCAATCTGCATAACTAACTGAACATTTTTAATTGTTAAAATAGATCATTTAATTAAGCGAACTGGTATTAATATATTTTTTAAATTTAGGACGGCTATGATAACCAAATTATTGCTCTTGAGTATATCTATTTTTTTAGTGGCTAAACTGATAGATGGCATACGCTTAAAAAGCTTTTTTACCGCAATTGTTGTTGCGATTGTTTATAGTGTTGCAGACATGCTGTTATGGTGGTTGTTAGTATTTTTTACTATGCCATTGATAATTTTAAGCTTTGGTTTATTCGTGTTTGTATTGAATGCCATTTTATTATGGTTAACCGATAAACTTATTGATGACTTTGAAATAAAAGATTTATCAACTACCTTCGTTGCCTCGTTAATAATATCGTTAATTAATTTAGTGTTGAGCCTGTTTCTTTAAATTTAATTAACAACGAAGCTGTCTTGTTTAGCAAAACGGAGACTGAAAGTACTACCTTTATTGAGTTCGCTTTCAATAAGTAAATTTGCGCGATGGTGGTTAGCAACGTGTTTAACAATAGCTAACCCTAAGCCAGTACCGCCGGTATCACGTGAACGTGACTTATCAACTCGATAAAAACGTTCACTTAATCGGCTGATATCATCGGGCGCTATACCGCAACCATCATCATTGACGCTAAACACACAATAATTATCAACAACTTGCCAACTAATATTAATGTTGCCGCCTTTAGCGGTATAGTTCATCGCATTAACAATCAAATTAGAAAATGCGCTTTTCAATTCAGAATCAATTCCTAAAATACCTAAGCGAGGGTCGATATCAACATTTAATAGATGCTGCTTTTCGTTGTTGAGCCAATGCACGTCTTCAACTAACTGATTAATTACTTTAGGCACATTAATTTTGCTGCGGATATCTTCTTCGATATTCACTTCAACCTTAGATAACACCAATAATTGTTGCACTAACCTGTCCATACGGGTGACTTGCTGTTCTATCGCCACAAACGACTTTGCCCAATGATCGCTTAAACTGTCGTCTTCTTTGATCATTTCAACATAACCACGCACCACTGTTAATGGGGTTTTAAGCTCATGCGAAACGTTGGCAACAAAATCACGACGCATACGCTCAACGCGCTTTAAATGACTGACATCACGAGCAAGCAATAAGTATTGTTCGTCACCATAATTCATAAATCTAAGTTCGAGTTGTTGCAACTCATTATTAGGAGCCAACAAACTACAAGGCTCGCTAAAGTCTTGTTTTTTAATATATTTAGCTAAGTGTGGTGAACGAATCAAATTACTAATGCGTTGTCCTGAATCGGCTGGCCAGCGAATACCTAACAGGCGACTGGCTTTTTTATTGGACCAACGAATGGAAAAATCTAGACCTAAAACAATGGCCGCATCAGGCAAGGCTTCAGCACCATCACGAAATTGACGAATACGATGGTTAAGTTCTTTTTGTTTTTTACGATAATTTTTGATACGGCGATAAATACCGTCATAAACATGACCCCAAATGCCATTCGATTCAGGTGGGTGCAGTAAGTTTTTTTGCCAAAGCCAAGTGATAAGTTTATTTAAGTGTCGGTAATTCCAAATTAATGAAACAACCAAACCTAATAATAAAAAGATGGTGATTTGATCAAACCAATACCCAACGAGGGCGATGAAGACAAAGATCAATAATTGTTTGGCAATAAATCGATGTAATGAAAAACGATAAATCATAAAATCAAATAAACCTAAAAAATACCACTTACAAAAAGTAAAATGCGCTTAGCAAAATCATACCAAATTGTTTAATTAACTTGGTATCAGTTAAGCTTACTCGAGAATCTATAACCAGAACCTCTTACGGTTTGGATAAAAGTATCATGGCCTTGACCTGTGATAGCTTTTCTTAGGCGCCTAATATGTACATCAACCGTTCGGTCTTCAACATAAACATTAGTACCCCAGACATTATCTAGTAATTGTTGACGTGAGTACACTCTTTCTGGATGGGTCATAAAAAAATGCAACATTTTGAATTCGGTTGGACCTAAATCAACTGCACCTTCATCTATGGCGACTCGATGCGAGACGGGATCTAACGATAAACCTTTAAAGCTTATGACTTCTTCAAGCGCGGTAGGAACGACTCGGCGGATAACCGCTTTAATGCGCGCCACTAACTCTTTTGGTGAAAACGGCTTAGTTACATAGTCATCGACACCAACGTCAAAACCCATGACTTTGTCATCTTCATCAGCGCGCGCGGTAAGCATGATAATAGGGATTTTTTTGGTGTAATCATTGCGTTTGATTTCTTTGGCTATTGTTATGCCACTGCCACCAGGTAACATCCAATCAAGCAAGACCAGATCAGGTAAGGGGTCGGTAAGTAATGCTTTGGCTTGCGCATAATCAGCAGCAGCAAGCACATTGAAACCATTTTGTTCTAGCACAAAAGTGATCATTTCCCGAATTGGCGCTTCATCTTCAACAACTAATATTTGTCGATTCATTACAATTTCCCTTGTCCACCGAATATAGATAACTGCATATTATACTGCCTTATTAAGATGACAATTTTATGACAACCACAAAAAAGTTAACAGTTATTTAACACAAAGGTGATTGATAGTATATTTTACAAAACTTTCTAAATGTTTAACACAAAAAACCGCAAATCAATGCGGTTTTAAAGAGCTATCATTACCTATTAATAGCTAGAATGTGTAAGCAATACCTGTTGCGAAATACTCTCTATCATTTTCTGTATCCATATCAAAGGTATTGTAGTTCACATATAAGCGAGCATTTTTAGCCAAAAAATAATCAACACCAAGACCAACACCAAATTGCTCACCTTTGTCATCATAGTCAGCGGTCTGTATTTGTCCACGCAATACAAATTGATTTAATTTATAAGCAGCGCCTAAATGCACACCTTCCATTTCTTCACCAGTAGCAACTTCTTCTTGTGATTGTACTGTAGCGTATAATTTCAACTCATTAAGCTTCATTGCGCCACCTACACGAATGACATCATGACCATCAACATCACTATCAACTGCGGCAAAGGCATACAGTTCAGATTTCTTAAGACCTTTATCACCGTACACTACCGAAGTAGATATACCATCTGTACCACCTTTGTCACCTTCGGCAACATAAGTAACACCGACACGTAAATGATTAAAACTTGGCGAATAATAAGTCACTGAATCACTTTCTCGGTTTTCACCTTCCCAAAGTATTTTAAAGTCACCTTCATGATCGTTAAACAAATCTTGTTTATTCGAGGTATCTTTCATCGCGGTATCACGCTTACCTAACATTACAGTACCGTATGTACCGGCTAAACCTACGTATTGATTACGCGCATTCAGGTTATCTTCGCCATCACCATCCATATCAACGGATAATTCCATTTTGAAAATCACTTCGATACCATCATTAATTTTAAGCCCACCTGAAACACCAGCTCTTGAGTCATCATTGCTTCTTACTTCCGTAAAGCTACCGTCGCCATCATCTGACATTTGCGCCGATACATTGGCACGGCCATAGAAATTTAATTCATCAGCCATAACCGGAGCTGTAAGTGTTGATGCTAATATTAATGCAATTGACGATTTAACAAATTTCATTGTTTTACCTTTTAAAAATATTTTAGTAAGTTAATTCTTTAAATTGTCGCCAGTTTGCCACCTTTATGTGACAGTTTTGTGACAATTACGCATTAATTTGAAACTTTAGTTACAGTTTGATTACAGTTTAATGTAACTTTTATGTTAATAGAAATATTTTCATCATAAAAAATTCATAAATGTCGCTTTAATTTCAATGTTTTATAAATATTGATAAACCTTTTTAGCGGTTAATTAAATTTAAATTTATCCTTGTCATCAAACCGTCACATTCTTTTTCTAGTATGAGCTCAATGATTAAATATACTGCGATTAACGTTAACTCTTTGGAGAGAAAAATGAAATTTAAGAAATTATTAACAACTGTTGGCTTTGCTATAGCAACATTTAGCAGTCAATCTGTGATGGCACTCGATGCAGATTTACCAGAGTACAAAAAAGTAAGCGGTATTTCTGGCAATTTATCTTCAGTTGGCTCAGATACTTTGGCTAATATGATGACCTTTTGGGCAGAAGAATTTAAACGTACTTACCCAAGTGTAAACATTCAAATTCAAGCTGCTGGCTCTTCGACTGCGCCGCCGTCATTAACAGAGGCAACGTCAAACATAGGGCCAATGAGCCGTAAAATGAAATCAAAGGAAATTCAATCTTTTGAAAAGAAGTTTGGTTACAAGCCAACAGCGGTGCGCGTGGCTATTGATGCCTTAGCTGTATTTGTCCATAAAGATAATCCAATTGCTGGTTTAAGCATTCAACAAGTGGATGCTATTTTCTCAAGTAATAGAAAATGTAAAGGCGAGAAGGATATTAATCGTTGGGGCGCTCTTGGCTTGACTGGTGACTGGACAGGTAAAGATGTGCAGTTATATGGTCGTAACTCAGTATCAGGTACCTACGGTTACTTTAAAACTAAAGCATTATGTAAAGGCGACTTTAAAAATACCGTAAATGAGCAACCAGGTTCAGCATCGGTTGTGCAATCTGTATCAGCATCATTAAACGGTATTGGTTATTCAGGTATTGGTTACCAAACATCGGGCGTACGTGCGCTACCTTTAAGTAAAAAAGGTACTGATTATGTTGAAGCGAATATGATTAATGCTATTTCAGGCGATTACCCACTATCTCGTTATTTATATGTTTACGTGAACAAGCATCCAGCGAAAGAGTTAGCCCCGAAAGAAGCTGAATTTTTGAGAATGGTGTTATCAAAATCAGGACAAAAGATCGTTGAAAAAGATGGATATATTCCATTGCCGAGCTCGGTTGTTGCAAAAGAATTGAAAAAATTAGGTTTATAATTATTTAGTAATTCTATTTTGAACACTAAAAAAGCTACCTAGGTAGCTTTTTTTATTTGTCACATTGTTTAGTCCTGAAGTCAGTTTAGAGGATGACATCGACAATTAAGTCATCAGCGATATTTTCTAATGCGCTCACTAAGTTATCAATATTATCTTCACCTGAAATGGCAATATTCGCCGTTGCTTTAAAAATACTTTGTCCTGAATGCGCAGCACTGCCTTGGCTACTTACTAATTTAACTAAATTACCACCCGCTTTATGAATAACAGCTGAGATCTCACCGACAATACCTTGTCGGTCATTTGCAGTTAAATCTAAACGGATAGTTTTTTCATTATGCTGAGCGGGTAGCGTCACTTCAACTTGGACATTTAAACCCGCGATACTTTGTAAATCATTGACTAAGCTTTCAGCATTATCTTCACTGACTAGTACTTCTAAAATCCCAGCGAAGTGGCCCGATAAATGGCGCATGCTACTGGTTTGCCAATTACCATTATGGTTTTTAATTATGCTCGCTAAATTATCAACGATGCCGGGGCTATCTTTACCCAAAAACGATATAACTACATGTCTCATAAACCATCCTTTCATGCTTAATTAGATATTCTCTTACATTAATTAATAACAGAGCTATGCTCGTTGCGCAAAATATTTTACAGATATTTGCATAAAAAAGTTATTATTTTAGCCGGACGGTTGCAGTCGCGGTGTAATTTTTCTAGTCTTGTGCATCAAGTTTAAGGAATACATTATGAAATTATCAAAAATTGCAGCAAGTTTAGTACTTACTACCGGTTTATTAAGTGCAGTGTTGCTAACGGGTTGTGGTGATAACAGCTCGAATCAACACGCTCAATTGACTCTTATAGAATCGGCTAAACCCCGATTAAATATTTACCAAGAAGTGACATTATCTGCAGACTTATCGCATTTATCTGCAAATCAAAAACAATTATTATCATTACTGATTGATGCATCGGTAATTATGGATGATTTATTTTGGCAACAAGCTGTTGGCAGCGATAAAAATGCCTATTTAGCACAAATTAAAGACCCTGCTACGCGTAAATTTATTGAGATTAACTACGGTCCTTGGGATCGTTTAGATGGTGATAAGCCATTACTGAACGGGGTAAGCGAGAAACCATTAGGCGCACAATTTTATCCTGAAGATATGACTAAAGCTGAGTTTGAAGAAAAAGATTTCGCCGGAAACAATTCTTTATATTCAGTGGTCAGACGAAATACCCAAGGTGAATTGTATTCTATTGATTATTCAGAAGTTTACAGTGACAAAATGGAGCGCGCAGCGGCATTGTTAGAAAAAGCAGCAACGTTTGCTGACGATAAAGAGTTTGCACAATATCTAATCATGCGCGCCGAAGCATTTAGAACGGATGAATATCAAGCATCAGACTTTGCCTGGATGGATATGAAAAACAATCCTATCGATGTGGTTATTGGCCCAATTGAAACCTATGAAGATCAACTTTACGGGTATCGTGCAGGTTTTGAATCTTATGTGCTAATAAAAGATTTAAGCTGGAGCGAGCGTTTAGCCAAATATGCACAATATTTACCAGAGCTACAAAAAGGCTTACCGGTAACTAAAAAATATAAAGCCGAAGTGCCAGGCTCTGATGCTGATTTAAATGCTTATGATGTGATTTATTACGCCGGTCATTCAAATGCCGGCAGTAAAACGATTGCCATTAATTTACCGAATGACGAACAGGTACAATTAGAAAAAGGTACGCGTCGCTTGCAACTTAAAAACGCCATGCAGGCAAAGTTTGATGCCATTATGCTGCCTTTAGCACAAGAGTTAATCAGCGTAGAAGATAGAAAACACGTCACCTTTACCGCTTTCTTTGCCAATACCATGTTTCATGAAGTAGCGCATGGCTTAGGTATTAAGAATACGCTTAATGGTAAAGGCTCTGTGCGCCAAGCATTAAAAGAACATGCTTCTGCCCTTGAAGAAGGTAAAGCCGATATTTTAGGTTTGTATATGATCCGCCAACTTCTAGAAAAAGGCGCGATTACTGACGGCGAACTAAAAGATTACTACACCACCTTTATGGCGGGTATTTTCCGCTCGGTACGCTTTGGCGCATCAAGTGCACATGGTAAAGCCAATATGGTGCGTTTTAACTACTTTGCCGATAACGGCGCTTTTGCTACCGACGAGGATGGTTTTTATAAAGTAGACATGGATAATATGACTAAAGCGATTGATTCATTGTCTGAGCTAATTCTTACCTTACAAGGTAACGGTGATTACGATGGTGTTGCCAAGCTTGTTAGTGAAATGGGTATTATTCGTGAAGATTTAGCCAGTGACTTAGCAAAGTTAGAAGCGGCTAATATTCCGGTCGATATCGTCTTTAAGCAAGGCAAGATGGTGTTAGACCTATAGCATCAGCTAAAGAGTGTTAATAAAAAGGTCAATTCAGCAGTGAATTGACCTTTATTATTGAAAGCTACTCATTTAAACCTAGTCATTAATAGGGAAATCTTGTTCAATAGTTTCACCGACTTCCATCTTAACGGTTATCACTTCAGTGTCTGGATTTGCTATGGTTAACTTATCATATGTGATTGGGTCATCGATATTGTCTTCGTTGCCAACATTACATGCAAAAGCAATAGTGTAAATAGCGGCATTGCCATCATCGCCGATACTGGGTACAAAACCGAACTCATATTCAAACTCTTGTTCATCAATAGATACCTCGTCGTCATCATCATCTTCCATAACAACTATGGTACTGGCAAAAGGTATGGCAAATGCTTTCGAGCTTTCATCATTGAAGATAAACTCGTCATCGTTGAAGTCATCTATATTGAAATTAGCATCTTCGCTATCAATATTATCAAGTAAAGCGACATCTCCGGTTTGGTCACCATAATACAGATAGACCGCATGCGAATCGCCTTTACATACTGATTCATTAGCACTTAAAATTGCCGTTAGATCAACATCGCCTTCAATATGACCGCTACTGGTACTCGTTGCAATTCTTACACCATGAGGTTTTAAAATAAAACCATTTTTCTTTGGGTCTTTACCTCGTTGCACTAGAGCTTTAGTTAAATCAAACTCAACCGTATAAGCAGGTCCGGCAGATGTTTCAGAGTTACCTAACACCACATCAAACTCACCTAAACGAAGTCTAGAGCTAGGCACTTTAATTGGATAACAACCTTCACCAGTATGACTAATAAGATAATCATCGTCATCAGCAAGTGAATCTGTTGCACATAAATCAGGGTCATCCGATGCAAGCGTAACAAAAGAGCCTAAGCTGGTTATTATCAACTCCATTTTATAACGACCGACAGGAATATCAACGCCATCATTCTCACTAAGAATAGTCAGTTGATCTTTACCTGTATATTGCTTTAAATCGACCGTTATTGTTGCCATACCATCTTTGAAATCATCTATAACTATCGTTTCACGACCATCATCTTCGTCATCATCATCATCATCTTCGTCATCATCATCATCATCATCATCGTCATCATCGTCGTCATCATCGTCGTCGTCATCGTCGTCGTCATCGTCATCATCGTCGTCATCGTCGTCGTCATCGTCATCGTCGTCGTCGTCATCGTCGTCGTCATCATCGTCGTTGACAGGGATCAGCCGTATTTGATCTATGGTGATCACAACTTTGTCGGTATCACCAACAGGAGCGTCAGAAATGCCTAAAGAAAACGGCGCGGTTATGATCTCATCATCACCAGAGTCACTGCCTCCACAACTCGTTAGTCCTAATCCGATAGATACCATTACTGCGGTATACGTTAATTTGGCATTAAACATAATTTCTTCACCTAATAAATAAGTAACTAGTGCTAACATTTTAGTACATTTATTGGGATTGACAAAAAACAGACAAAAAAAATCCCCGTAATTTATTACGAGGATTTTATACTGAATTTTTTAAATGAGTTAATGCGTTAATGCGTTAAGGACGATACACCTTAACATTCATAAAGCCATTATCGTGGAGATATAATGCTTGTAGCTGACTCATCACACCACGGTCGCAATATAATAAATAAGTTTTATCTTTAGCTAAATCGCCAAATTGCGTCGCAAGTTTGTAAAATGGAATATGTACCACTTCAATGTTTTCTATCTCTAATGGCGCCGCGTCTTCTTCTTCAGGGCTACGGATATCAACCACGACGTTATCGTGGCCAGCACTATCAACGGTTTCAATTGTCGCTACCGCTTGAATTTCAGCTTCGGTTTCTTTGCCAATATCACGAATATCCATCATCCGAGTATTCGCAACTACCTCATCTAAAACATTCATATCAAACTTAGCTTCTTCCGCTTCAATTTTTGATATTACGGCTCTAACGGTTGGTTTTTGTGAGATAACACCACAATACTCAGGAATAGTTTTTGAGTATTCTTCGGTACCTATTTGACGAGCAAGATCGATAATATCTTGTTTATCATAAACAACCAGAGGACGTAAAATAAGTAAGTCAGTGACTCGGTCAATAACATTTAAGTTAGTGAGTGTTTGACTCGATACTTGTCCTAATGCTTCACCGGTGACTAATGCTTGTACGCCCATTCTATCGGCAATTTTTGTCGCAGCGCGCATCATCATGCGCTTTAAGATAACGCCCATTTGGCCGTTTTCTACGTTTTCAAGGATTTCGGCTACCACGGGTTCAAAATCAACGGTAAAGAATTTTACTTTGTGTGATGCGCCAAACTTGTCCCATAAATAATAACTGATTTGCTTTACGCCAACCTCATGAGCAGAGCCGCCAAGATTAAAGAAACAGTAATGGGTACGAGCGCCCCTCTTGATCATTTGAAAACTTGATACCGCAGAATCAAAACCACCAGACATTAATGACAATACATCTTCTTGGCTAGCAATAGGGAAACCGCCCAGGCCTTTATGACGTTCAGTAATACTGAATAATTGCTTATCTTTCACTTCAAGGCGAACCGTTACATCAGGATTTTTAAGTTGTACTCGTGCCGATTCAACACTTTGGTTTAAACCACCACCAATATATTGTTCCAGTTTTAATGAATTAAAGTCATGTTCACCGCTACGTTTGGCACGTACACAAAAACTTTTATTTTCGAGACTGTCTTTATGTAAAGCTAATGTTTTTTCGAAGATATCATGTAAATCAGTGAATCCAGTTTCTTGTACTTCAAGAAAAAAACTAATACCAGGGATACACTTTAACGTGTCGATTACGGCTATTCGATTCACTGCATCAGTATTGGCGCTAGTGACTTCGATTTTGTCCCAATGAACTGTAGTACGGACTTGCTCATCAACACGGCGTAATACGTTTCTAATACTAGAATCTAATATTTTAGTAAAACGTTTGCGCACTGGACGCGACTTCATAGCTATTTCTGACTGCAACTTGACAATAAATTTCATTAACAAAACCATATAAATAAAAAACCGCCGTATTATACAACAACACAAGCAATTAGTAACGTTTCTGATTGTAATTATTCGTAGGGCTTAGTATTACCACCTAGCAATCTAATTTACAGTGTCAAAATAGCAATTTAACGGGGATTTCATTGACCAAATGCCTTCGCTAAGGTAACGTTGCGGCATAAGATTAAAGCTACGCGTGCCAGTAAAAAAAAGGTATAAACTTTTGAAAAAACCTGAAAATTTAAGCTTTGAGCAATCAGTTACTGAATTAGAGACTATAGTCAATTCACTTGAGCAAGGTGATTTAAGCTTGGAAGACTCTATGTCGTTATTCGAACGAGGTCTTAATTTAAGCCATACTAGCCAAGAGAAGCTCAATCAAGCGGAACAAAAAATTCAAATATTAATGAATAAAAATGGCGAGCAAGAACTACAAAACTTTGACAATTCTGAGATAGATTAGCACCAATGAGTAATGCCGAGTCTTTAAATAATTTAGCCAGTTATCAAGCTCGTATCGATAATTTTTTAACTGCGCAATTATCGAATATGAACATTAACGATCAACGTCTATTTGATGCCATGAGTTATGGCTTATTAATTGGCGGTAAACGTATGCGTCCTTATTTAGCGTATGTTACTGGCGAAATGCTTGATATTCCTACTGCCGATATTGACCCAATTGCGGCAGCCATAGAATGCATTCACGCTTACTCATTACTGCATGATGATTTACCGGCAATGGATGATGATGATTTACGCCGTGGCAAGCTTACTTGTCATAAAAAATTTGATGAAGCAACCGCAATTCTAGCTGGCGATAGCTTGCAGACTTTAGCGTTTGAAATAATCAGTAATCATAAATTTATATCTATATCAGCCTCAACCCAAATTCAACTCATTGCTAAGCTTAGTAAAGCTGCCGGTTATCAAGGTATGTGTGGTGGTCAAGCAATGGATTTAGCAGCAACCGAACAACAGGTATCCTTAGCACACTTGCAAAATATTCATAACCTTAAAACCGGCGCATTGTTACAAGCGGCTATTCTAATGCCAGCGTTATGTCGCAGTGATTTACCTGCTGAAACGTTTGCAGGGCTAGAAAAATTTGCGGCAAGTATTGGTTTAGCTTACCAAGTACATGACGACATAATTGATATTACTAGCTCAGAAGAAACCTTAGGAAAGCCTGCCGGCTCAGACATTGAAGCAGGCAAATCTACTTATCCAGCATTACTTGGATTAGAAGGCGCGATTGAAAAAGAACAGCAGTTATTTCAACAAGCACTTCACGCATTAGCTCGTTTGCCCTACAATACACAACAGCTATCAAATTTTTCTGCGTTTATCGTTAAACGCGCCCATTAAGTTTTATTTTATATGACCATAGACTTGTCTCAATACCCATTGCTTGCGCAAATTGATAAACCTGAACAGTTGCGTGATTTTCCACAAGAGCAACTTAAACAGATCAGTACAGAACTGCGTAGCTATTTACTCAATTCAGTAAGTAAAAGCAGTGGTCACTTTGCATCTGGCTTAGGCACAATCGAATTAACGGTTGCTTTGCATTATGTCTACAACACACCATTTGATCATTTAATTTGGGATGTTGGCCATCAGGCCTACCCGCATAAAATTTTAACTGGACGTCGTGATAAGCTGCACACCATTCGTCAAAAAGATGGTTTACACCCTTTCCCATGGCGCGAAGAAAGTGAATATGACGTATTAAGCGTTGGCCATTCAAGTACCTCTATTTCGGCAGCCGTTGGCTTAGCCGTAGCGGCCGAGAAAGAAGGGGAAAACCGTAAAACAGTTGCCGTTATTGGTGATGGTGCCATGACCGCAGGTATGGCATTTGAAGCGTTAAATCATGGTGGTGATATCCACAAAGACATGCTTATTGTATTAAACGATAATGATATGTCTATTTCTGAAAATGTTGGCGCTCTAAATACGCATTTAGCTAAATTGCTCTCAGGCAGTTTATATACCGGTTTACGTGAAAAGTCGAAACGAATTTTAGGTTCAATTCCACCAATCAAAGAATTAGCCTCTAAAGCTGAAGAACATTTAAAAGGTATGGTTGTTCCTTCTACTTTTTTTGAAGAGTTAGGCTTTAACTATATTGGCCCTATCGACGGACATGATGTTGTGTCTATGGTTGATACTGTGCGCAACATGCGCAACTTAAAAGGTCCGCAAATTTTGCACGTTATTACCACCAAAGGTAAAGGTTACGAGCAAGCAGAGCAAGACCCTATTAAATATCACGCGGTGCCTAAATTTGATCCAATGAGCGACAGCTTACCGAAGAGCGCTCCAGCCTTGCCAACTTATTCAAAAATCTTTGGTGATTGGTTATGCGAAACAGCAAGCATTGATGACAAGTTAATGGCTGTTACACCTGCTATGCGTGAAGGCTCAGGCATGGTTGAATTTAGCCAACGTTTCCCAGATCAATACTTTGATGTTGCCATTGCTGAACAGCATGCAGTAACATTTTCAGCAGGCCTTGCCATTGGTGGTAATCATCCTGTTGTTGCCATTTATTCAAGTTTTTTACAACGTGCCTACGATCAATTAATTCATGATGTTGCCATTCAAAACTTACCGGTTTTATTTGCCATAGACAGAGCGGGTATCGTTGGCGCTGACGGCCCTACTCATCAAGGTGCATTCGATTTATCGTTTATGCGCTGTGTCCCTAATTTAGTCATTATGGCGCCATCAAATGAAGCTGAATGTCGACTAATGCTATCGACGGGTCATAAACACAATGGTCCAGCGGCGGTTCGTTACCCTAGAGGGAATGGTATTGGCGTTGAATTACCAAGCATTGATGAAATCATTGAAATTGGTAAAGGTGTCGTTATTCGCAAAGGCGAAAAGCTGGCGATATTGTCATTTGGTACTATGTTAGATGCCGCTAAGCAAAGCGCTGAGCAGCTCAATGCAACATTAGTGGATATGCGTTTTGTTAAGCCACTTGATGAAGCATTAATTACCGAACTTGCAAATTCGCACAGTCATATTATTACTGTGGAAGATAATGTTATTGCCGGCGGTGCTGGCTCGGCGGTGAATGAATTTGTCGCAGCTAAGCAATTGCCTTTTAAATTACTCAATATTGGCTTGCCTGATGAATTTATAAAGCATGGTAGCCAAGCTGAAATTCATACTGAATTAGCGATTGATAGTGCTGGCATACTCGCCAAAGCTAAGGCATTTATTGCTTAAATATAGAAAAAACTTACAACAATGTAATCAAATAAAAAAGCCATAATAATGATTATTATGGCTTTTTTGCTATTGGTCACTTACATTAATAACTAATATCAAATGAATTGAATAAATTAAATACATAAATGATCAAGAGGAAATTCAATGGCGGGTACTAGCCTAATAGCGTTGATAGATAAAATCGCAGTTGTATTGGATGACGTGGCGTTAATGACCAAAGTTGCCGCGAAAAAAACGGCCGGCGTGTTAGGCGATGACTTAGCGCTTAATGCCCAGCAAGTACAAGGTGTAAAAGCCGACCGAGAACTTCCAGTGGTATGGGCCGTAGCAAAAGGCTCATTTATTAATAAACTTATTTTAGTGCCATCAGCATTACTGATAAGTGCCTTTATTCCATGGCTAATTACGCCCCTATTGATGCTTGGTGGCTTATATTTATGCTTTGAAGGGGTAGAGAAGATAGCCCATAGTTTATTTACCAGTAAAGCGGATAAAGACATCGAGCATCAACAGCAGCTAAAAGCGTTAACTGATGAAAATGTTGATATGCTCGAATATGAACAAGATAAGATAAAAGGCGCAATAAAAACCGATTTTATTTTATCTGCTGAGATCATCGTTATTGCACTGGGTACAGTGCAAGATAAAGGCATATTAGAACAAAGCAGTGTGGTTTCTCTTATCGCGCTCATTATGACTGTTGGTGTGTACGGTTTAGTCGCGGCAATCGTTAAATTAGATGATCTAGGTTTATATTTAATTCAACAGCCAGTTAAAAATGGATTTTATAAATTAAAACAAATTATTGGTAACGGTTTATTAAGCTTTGCGCCAAAACTAATGAAAACCTTAGCCATAGTCGGTACTGCAGCTATGTTTTTAGTGGGTGGAGGAATTTTGGTGCACGGTTTACCGTTTTTACATCATTTACTCGAATCATTTCAACATGTAATGGTAACTATCAGCTGGATTTCAGCACCTATCTTTAACGGTGTGACCGGTATTATTGCCGGTAGTATGGCTTTAGCACTAATAACCCTAATACAAACCATAAAGAAAAAACTTAATTAGCAAACAAAAAAGGCTCTAACAGTTATCTGTTAGAGCCTTTCGATATTAATGACTTGTTACTGAAGACTGCTCATTGAGGAGACCTAGTCAGCAATATATTCAACGATTTCTAAACCAAAACCACCTAATGAGTGATATTTAGTTTGTGAACTAAGTAAACGCATTTTATGTACGCCTAAATTAGCTAAAATTTGTGAACCAACGCCAACGTTACGAGAGCCTACATGTTTGTTTACTTCGCTAACGTCAATGCCTTGGTCTTGTTGTGCGTACTTTTCAACTTGTTTAATAAGTTGCTCTGGTGATTCATGCTTACCAAGTAATACAAGTACACCGCCTTCTTTACCAATACGCTCTAACGCATTGCCAATTGGCCAAGTATTTTTACTGTCACGAGTAGAGAACAATAAATCACGGAATGTATTCTCTAGATGAACACGCACTAACGTTGGTTTATCAGCGCTAATTTCGCCTTTAGTTAAGGCAAAATGTGTTTGACCATCGATAGAGTCACTAAAAGCAACTAAATCAAAGTCACCATAAGCCGTTGGTAATTTACACTCACTTACGCGTTTAATCGTAGTCTCAGTAGCATTACGGTACTCAATCAAATCGGCAATGGTGCCCATTTTAATACCGTGCTTTTCAGCGATAATTTCAAGATCAGGACGACGTGCCATGGTGCCATCTTCATTTAAAATTTCAACAATAACGGCTGCAGGTTCACAACCTGCCATACGAGCTAAATCAACACCCGCTTCAGTATGACCAGCACGGTTAAGTACCCCGCCATCTTTCGCGATTAATGGAAAGATATGACCCGGTTGTACAATTGAGCGGTGATCGGCATCTTTAGCACAAGCAGCTAATACGGTAGTTGCACGGTCTGCTGCTGAAATACCAGTAGTAACACCGCGGGCCGCTTCAATCGATACAGTAAAGTTAGTAGTGAACTGCGCATCGTTCTTATCAACCATTAATGGTAATTTTAACGTAGCACATTTGTCTTTTGACATTGGCATACAAATTAAACCACGGCCATGAGTGGCCATAAAGTTAATTGCATCTGGCGTAACTTTTTCAGCCGCCATAATGAAGTCGCCTTCGTTTTCACGGTCTTCATCATCCATCAAGATAACCATTTTACCAAGAGCGATATCGTTAATGATCTCTTGTGGGGTATTTAAATACATATTGTTTTTAGCCTTTTATAAAACCGCTTTGCATTAACAATTCTTTGCTAACGCCAGAGCTTGTAGAAGAACTATCTTCTTGCTCTTTACAAATTAATAATCGTTCAATATAACGAGCAATTAAATCGACTTCTAAATTTACTACGTGCCCTGCTTGGTAACTACTTATAATCGTTTGATCGGTAGTATGAGGCACAATAGTTAAACGAAAACGCTCATTTTCAACGGAGTTGACCGTTAAACTTATCCCATCAACGGTGATTGAGCCTTTTTCAGCAACGTATTGCTTTAAATTCTGTGGTAATTCTACCCAATACTCGACTGAGTTACCAACTGTTGTAACATTTAAGATCTTGGCAACACCATCAACATGACCACTGACCATATGTCCACCAAAACGAGTGGTTGCTAACATGGCTTTTTCTAAATTAACTTTAGTGCCAGTTTTGTAATGAGCAAAACCGGTTCGCGTTAAGGTTTCATTTGAGACATCGGCGCTATAACTCGAGTTATCAAAATCAACAACGGTTAAACAAATACCATTGGTTGCTATTGAGTCACCAAGTTTTACGTCGCTTAAATCTAAATGACCACAACTAACCACAACTCGGGCGCCATTAGCATTTACATTGATGACTTTAATTTGCCCTACAGCTTCTACTATTCCAGTAAACATTATTATAATGCCTTTAATTTAAGTGTGGCGACAATGCGTAAATCATCACCCACCATACGAACATCAGTAAAACTTAATTGTATCGCATCTTTTAGATGCACTAATTGCTCAATATCAAATAAGCTTTGCGCATTAGCCCCCATTAACTTGGGCGCTTGATATAAAACTAATTCGTCAACCAAACCTTGGCCAACAAAAGCACCAGATAAACGACTACCAGCTTCTAGCCAGACGTTATTAAATCCGCGCTCTGCTAATTTTTTTAATAAATCAGTTAAATCGGCTTGATTGTTGTGCTCTTGCACCAATAACTCTTCTACAAAATGTGGCCACTGCTGCTTTTTTTCAAGGTTAGAGGCCATTTTTATGCGAACTAATATAATCGCTGATTCACTCTTAAATAGTGCTAAATCTGGGGTGAGCCTATTTTTACTATCGATGATGACTCTAACTGGTTGCCTAAGCTGACTTTCAACAATACTGTTTTGTGCTTGCCCAAGCTCGCTATAGCGTACGTTTAGTTTGGCATTATCAATCATCACAGTATCGGCGCCGCTAATAATAGCGCAACTTTGCGCCCTATAGTTTTGGACATCGGCGCGAGCATGCGCTCCAGTGATCCATTTACTTTCACCGTTGGCCATCGCAGTTTTACCATCAATAGAGCTAGCCAATTTACAACGTAAAAGCGGTAAGCCTTTACTCATGCGCTTATTAAAGCCAGGATTAATAGCTTTTGCGGCATTTTCTAATACGCCAACGGTAGTGCTTATTGCCGCTTGTTCTAACATTGCAATACCGCGTCCAGATACTAATGGATTAGGGTCTTGCATCGCGATAACAACATGTTTGACACCGACCTTAATCAATCCTTCTGCACAGGGAGGTGTCCGGCCAAAATGACTACAAGGTTCGAGTGTTACGTAAGCAGTACAGCCGGCAATAGTTTTTTGATTAGCTTGAGCATTGGCAATGGCATTCACTTCAGCATGACCAAGCCCGGCTTTTTGATGCCAACCTTCACCGATGACATCATCACCTTGCACCAATACACAACCCACCATAGGGTTAGGCGAGGTGGTGTATAAACCTTTTTTAGCTAACTCGATAGCTCGTTGCATATGCTTTTCATCAAGCAAACGCTGTTGCATTGCATTCTCGCTTGTTAGCGGTTCATTTTTTATCGGTTGATGACTGGACATAATGACTTTATCGCTTACCTTTACCTGGTTCATCATCGCCTAAACGGGCAATTTCTTCTCCAAACTCACGAATATCTTCAAATGAACGATAAACCGAAGCAAATCGTACATAAGCGACTTTATCTAATGCTTTGAGTTGTTCCATAATAATATTTCCGAGCATTTCGCTGGAGATTTCCCGCTCACCAGTGGCTCGAAGCTGCGACTTTAGTTTGTTAATCGACAACTCAGTTTGTTCAGTACTTACTGGCCGTTTTTCTAATGCTCGTAGTAAACCATTGCGTAATTTAACTTCATTGAAAGGCTCTCTAGAGCCATCACGCTTGATGATCCTAGGCATGACCAGTTCAGCACTCTCAAACGTAGTGTAACGCTCTCGACATTCTAAACATTCACGACGACGACGTACCTGATGACCATCAGACACGAGTCTTGAGTCGATAACCTTAGTTTCAGTGGCGGAACAAAACGGACAATGCATAATAACTTTGCTCTTAGTATTGATTATTATAAATGTTACAGCCAAAAAAAATGGTCGCATAGGCGACCATTTTAATCTAATTTTGTTTATATTGCATTATAGCAATCTACCCATTTAAGGGAATTGCAATTCTTAAGCGTATACAGGGAAACGAGCACAAAGCTCTTTCACGCTTGCACGTACTTTTACAATAGTATCTTCGTTGTTAATATCGTCTAAAATATCACAAATCCAACCTGTTAATTGAGCTGTTTCTGCAGTACCAAAACCACGACGAGAAATTGCCGGAGTACCAAGACGTAGACCAGATGTAACAAACGGAGAACGCGGGTCGTTAGGAACCGAGTTTTTGTTTACGGTAATGTGAGCACGACCAAGGGCAGCATCAGCATCTTTACCGGTAATATCTTTATCAATAAGATCTAGTAGGAAAAGATGGTTTTCAGTACCGTTAGATACTACTTTGTAACCACGTTCTTGTAAAACAACAACCATAGCTTTGGCATTGTCTAATACTTTCTGTTGGTATACTTTAAATTCAGGTTGTAATGCTTCTTTAAAAGCAACCGCTTTGGCAGCAATAATATGCATTAATGGGCCACCTTGGCCACCTGGGAAAACTGCACTGTTTAATTTTTTATAAATAACTTCATCATCACATGCAGAAACAATTAAACCACCACGAGGGCCAGCTAATGTTTTGTGTGTGGTGGTTGAAACCACGTGTGCGTGCGGCACAGGGTTAGGATATAAACCGGCAGCAATAAGACCTGCAACGTGAGCCATATCAACGAAGAAGTATGCACCTACGCTGTCAGCGATTTTACGCATACGCGCCCAATCAACAATGCCAGAGAAAGCAGAAAAACCACCAATGATCATTTCTGGTTTGTGCTCTTGCGCTAAACGCTCCATTTCTACGTAATCAATATCACCAGTTTCAGGGTGAAGACCATATTGAAATGCTTCGTATGATTTACCTGAGAAGTTTACATGTGAACCATGAGTTAAATGACCACCATGAGCTAAGCTCATACCTAATACTTTTCCGCCAGGTGTAACGAGTGCTTGAAAAACAGCAGCATTTGCTTGAGAACCGGCATGTGGCTGTACGTTTGCGTAAGTTGCACCAAATAATTCTTTAGCACGGTCAATCGCTAACTGCTCAGCAATATCAACGTATTCACAACCACCGTAATAACGCTTTCCAGGGTAACCTTCAGCATACTTATTGGTTAATTGAGAACCTTGAGCTTCAAGAACGCGCGGGCTACAGTAGTTTTCTGAAGCAATTAATTCAATGTGCTCTTCTTGACGAACAACTTCGCTGCTCATTGCTTGATAAAGTTCTGGATCAAAATCAGCAATATTCATATCACGTGTAAACATGGGTAATCCTCAATTAATAATTTTATAGCACTATATGTACTTTTTACATTTTTTAATGGCAGTATTTTGCCTTAAGTCGCAATGCTTGTACAGATTATTTAATCTCTTCTATAGACAATTTGTTTATGAGTTATTTAGTCTTTAATTACAACCGGTTTAACCGCTAACTCAATGATTGCTTTTAGTTGTTTTTTCGGTTTTAAAAGCAGTACTAAATTACCACTAAAAATAAATGCTAAGCCCATGATAGTGAATACATTCCATGAAAAATCTTCAACAAAACTAGAAATAACAACAGCCACTGCCGGAAACATAATTGAGCTATACGAGGCTTTATGGGCGCCAATGCGATTAAGTAAAGTAAGGTAGCAAGCGAAAGCGATAACAGAGCCAAAAATAGATAGATACAGTAACGAGCTGACGTAAGCTATGGTCATAGAAAAACCAAACTCCTGTCCTTGTACTACTGTAATCAGCGCCATAAACATGGCGCCATAAAACATGCCCCAAGCAGTGGCAGGCATTAACGGTAAATTAAGTTTTTGATTTTTTATCGATAACATGTTGCCAATAGATGCGATAAAGGTGCCACACAAACATAATGTTAATCCCCAAACAGCTTCATTACCTAGATGGACATCACTGATTTGTGGCCAAAACAGAGTTATAATGCCAACAAGCCCGAATGCCCCGCCCAGATAAACTTGCGAGGTTACTTTAGTGCCATAGTAAATACGGGCATTAATGATATTAAAAATCAAAATCATTGAGAAACCAATACTGGTTAATGCTGAGTTGATATAATGCTGTGAAGAATAAATAAAATAGTAATTTAAGCCAAATAACGCCAAGCCAAAACAAAAAAATTGCAGATGTGCACGTAAATTAAAGTGCAGAGGTAAATGTTTCAACAAGCAATAAATAAATAACACCACCGCCGCTAAGCCAAACCGATAGGTTATTGACGCTTGCGGGGCAACGTCGCCAAGCTGATAGTTTATCGCTATCCAAGTAGAGCCCCAAATAACAACCGTTACGCAGTATAAAACAAGATTATTCATGGTGCCCTCTATACAAACTAAGCCTATAGTGATAAATCAGAACTTGCGGTTAACGCGCTAAGACAAGTTACCGCAAGTGATGCCCGGTGTGAATGTAAAAGTTAACTTTTTTATTTTATAAAAGATAAAAATGGTTTAAGCAGCATGTTCGGCTTTCGCTCTCGCCTCTTCTCTTGCCCTATCATTCGGCCTTTGCCAAGCATACTCAGCAAAGGCTTGGTCTAACGGTATGGTTAGCGCATTACTAATATAATTAGTGAATGTTTTTACACAAATCCCCATCACTAACTCTAACAATTGCGCTTTTGTATAACCAACAGCAAAAAAGTTATTTAACTGCTCTGCCGATATTTGTCCACGACATTGAATTAACGCACGCACGGTATTGCTTAGAGCATTAAAACGATGATGCGGGACAACCTGCTTGTTGCGCATCGCTTGCACAATACCATCGTCCATGCCAATACTTTTGGCGAATGCTGTATGGCCGGCTACACAATAAACACACTCATTTTCGGTACTGGTTGCCAGTAAAATAATTTGTTGTTCTTGTGCCGTAAATGTCGAATCAGTAAAGCAAGTATGCAAATCAACAAGGCCTTTTAAAGCTGATGGTGATTCGGCAATGATTGCGAATACATTGGGAATAAACCCAAGGTTAGTTTCTAAGGTACGCATGATCTGAACCGATGGTTGCGGCGCAGTAATTGCGGTATGGCATTTATAGATACTCATGATAACTCTCCTGTTTATAAATTAGCTACCCTGTGATCATGGCTTAACTAAACAGAGAATACCGCTATGCTATCTGTAGTATCTAACTTCATTTAATGAAGTAACTAACTCTAAAAAACATAGTTATACTAAGCTATAGGTAGTGGTTAATTGATAACTGGGTTAAAAATATGGAATTTGGACAGTTTTGCCCCATTGCCAAAAGCACCGAAATATTAGGCGAGAAATGGACCATTTTGATCATCCGAGAATTATTAATGGGTGGTTCACGGTTTAATGAATTACAGCGCGGCCTTGGTACAATATCACCGGCAATCTTAACTAAACGTTTAAATAGCTTAATCAAGCATGAATTAGTGATTAAACAAAAAATATCCGGACAAAAAGGTTATCAATACTTCCCGACAAATGCCGCGCAAGAATTACAGCCAATTTTAACATCATTAGGTGATTGGGGTATGCGCTGGACGAGAAAGTATTTAACTGACAATGACTTTGATGCTGATTTTTTAATGCTATACCTTAAACGTAGCATTAACTGTGCAAACTTAACCGCACCAGAAACGATTATAAAATTTCATTTTACCGACCTTAAACGACAGCCGCATTGGTGGCTTATTGCTAACCGAGGCAATGTCGATGTCTGCACGCTTGATCCTGGACATGACGTAGATGTGTATTTTACTTGTACAGTGAAATGTTTAGCCGATATATGGATGGGGCAATCAAGCTATAAAGCGGCCTTAAAATCGGGTGAGTTAACACTAGTTGGTCGTTCTTATTTAACTAAAAATGTGAGTGTATGGTTGACAAACTGTCAATTCGCTAAACAAACAAACACTTAGCGCAAAGACAATAAAAAAGGCCAATAACATGAATATTATTGGCCTTTGATTGTAAATTTAGGTATAAATTAATGGTTTTCAGAAACCATATTTACCGTATATTTAGGGATTTCTACCACTAAATCAGTTTCAGTAACAAAAGCTTGGCAACCTAAGCGAGACTCAGGCTCTAAACCCCAGGCTTTATCAAGCATGTCATCTTCAAGTTCATCGCTTTCTGCAAGTGAATCAAAGCCTTCTCGAATGATCATGTGACATGTTGTACAAGCACATACTTTTTCGCAAGCATGTTCAACATCGATGTCATTTCTAAATACTATATTTAAAGCTGACTTTATTATTCATCAATACAACATTCATCTTGAAGGAAGCTAATAACAGCAAGTAGTTTTTCATATTCCACCACACAATATAATGTGCGCCCTTCTCGGCGTTGCTTTATTAATCCCGCCGATGCTAATCCGGAAATATGATGCGATAACGTCGACCCCGGAATACTTAACTTTTCTTGCACCACACCAACCGCAACGCCTTGTTCACCTGATTTTACTAGACATTTAAATATCGCTAAACGTGTGGGGTGGCCTAATTCTTTCAAGGCTTTGGCAATAATGTTTATATCCATTATATTCTCATTAAATAAATTTATATTTCGATATTACTAGAAATTTATTGACAGTACTAGTTTTATCTATATAATTCGACATATCTAGAAATACAGAGACATAAATTATGAACATCACACAACAAATGGTAATTGATACCTTAAATATGTTTGCTTTTTTGGCAATAGAATTAACAGCACTGTTTTTACTTATTAGTTATATTGTCGGGGTGCTACAAGAGTATATTCCACCTAGTAAAATTCAAAGTATATTGAGCAGTAAAAATGGTAAAGGTTATATAATTGCAGGATTTTTAGGGGCAATAACACCCTTTTGTTCTTGTTCCACCATCCCTTTCTTAAAAGGGTTACTTAGAGCAAAAGCGGGCTTTGGTACCATGATGGTGTTTTTATTTGCAAGCCCATTACTTAACCCAATAATTATTGGACTATTTGCAGTAACGTTCGGCTTTAAAGTAACGGCGTTCTATTTTGTTATCGCTATGGGTGTATCCGTTATTGCTGGCTACTTATTAGAAAAACTCGGTTTTGAAAAGTATATTAAGCCTGAAGCCTATATAACCCCTGAAACTAGTGGCTGTGCATCGAGTTGCGGTAAAAATGGTAAACCAGTAAGTAAATGGACTAGAATTTGGCACACAACATGGGCTGATTTTAAGAAAGTATTACCTTATTTAATTGGTGGTATAGCAGTAGGCTCAATGATTTATGGCTTTATGCCAACTGAATTAGTGGCAAGTATTGCAAGTGAAGATAACCCATTTGCTATCCCTATTGCCGCAATTATTGGTATCCCTCTGTATATTCGTGCAGAAGCGGTAATACCTCTAAGCGCAGCGTTAGCAGCAAAAGGAATGGGGTTAGGCGCAGTAATGGCATTGATTATTGGTAGCGCAGGTGCAAGCTTGACCGAAGTGGTATTATTAAAATCTATCTTCAAAAATCAAATGATAATTGCATTTTTAACGGTGATATTATCAATGGCAGTAGGAGCAGGCTTCCTATATCAGTTTATTTTTTAACCTAGACCTAGTAGCGCCGCACTTAAAAAGGTGTGGCGTTTAAACCGTATACTACATATTTAAAACAAATAAATAAAAGGAATTTATGATGGAGCAAGTCATTATTATTGGTGCCGGTCAAGCAGGTCTTTCTACAGCATATTACCTTAAGAGACACGGCATTGACCCGCTGATACTTGACGCTAACGCTAGTTTTGGTGGTTCTTGGGTACAGGCTTGGGACAGCTTAAAGTTGTTTTCACCTAAAGAGTACAGCTCATTATCTGGTTATGGTATGCCCACTACTATAGACGAGTACCCAAACAGACAAGAAGTTATCGATTATTTTGGTAAGTATGAACAACGCTACCAATTTAGAATTCATCGCCCGGTAAAAGTACTTGATGTTAAAAAGCTCGACGGTGTTTATCAGATCAAAACAGATAAAGGTGATTTCGGTGCACAAAGCTTAGTGTCTGCAACAGGTAATTTTTCAGGTAAAGTTATGCCTAACTTTGAAGGAATAGAAAAATTTAATGGTATTCAAGTGCATTCGAGCGAATATAAAAATAATACGTTATTTAAAGGATTAAATGTAGCCATCATTGGCAGTGGTAATTCAGGCTCACAAGTGCTGGCTGAGGTTTCAAAAGTAGCGAAGACACATTGGTTTACCAATAAACCTTTGCAGTATTTAGATGACGACTTAGATGGGCGATACCTTTTTGAGCTATCAACAAAACGCTATTATGCTGGCCTCAATAACGAAGTTATTGGCGAAACCGATGAATTCTCCAAAATAGTGATGACTGATTCAGTTAAAGAAGCAAGAAACCGCGGTGTGTTAA
This sequence comes from Colwelliaceae bacterium BS250, assembly GCA_040779355.1. Lineage (GTDB taxonomy): Bacteria > Pseudomonadota > Gammaproteobacteria > Enterobacterales > Alteromonadaceae > Thalassotalea_A. The sequence goes on from JBFONS010000002.1 coordinate 352,115, forward strand.
AAAGAGAAGAAAATATTCAAGAATTTACCAAAAACAGTCTTATAACAAAAAATAAAAACATCCCTTTAGATGCAATCATCTGGTGTACTGGCTTTGAAACAAAATTAGACCACCTAAACGGACTAAATCTTAAACAGGATGTAAAAACGCTTTCCGATGGTCCTCATTCAACCGATCATACAAACCTATGGTATGTAGGTTATGGGGAGTGGTCTGGGTATGCTTCGGCGACTATCGTGGGCGTTCAAAAACATGCCAAGCAAACAGCCAAACAAATTACTGAATATTTGCATAGCTAACGGTGCTCTAGCTTAACTTGGAAACAGCCGATATTGGTCGTTTCCAAGTTAATTACTCCACACCTTTTATTTTTTGATAACCCTCAGATTTATTGATATAGCGTTTAGATCTCTAGTGAGTGTTGATTTCGTTATGCTTTTTTGTTGACCTTAAACATTAAATAATAAGCACATGGTACGAACAATAATGAAATTACAGAGGCCAGTGATAAACCACCAAAAAAGATCCAAAAAAAAGGCTAATAACATACGTTATTAGCCTTTAGTATAAATAAGCTCGTTAATGGTTTTCAGAAACCATATTTACCGTATATTTAGGAATTTCTACAACTAAATCGGTTTCAGTAACAATAGCTTGGCAACCTAAGCGAGACTCAGGCTCTAAACCCCAGGCTTTATCAAGCATGTCATCTTCAAGTTCATCACTTTCTGCAAGTGAATCAAAACCTTCTCGAATGATCATGTGACATGTTGTACAAGCACATACTTTTTCACAAGCATGTTCAACATCGATGTCATTTCTCAGTACTACGTTTAAAACCGTTTCACCAACTTCGGCTTCTAACACTGCCCCTTCAGGACATAAATCTTCATTGGGAAGAACAATAATTTTTGGCATGATTAAACCTCATCTACCGAATGACCCGCTAACGCAGTGCGAATAGATGAATCCATTCGACGCTCAGCAAAAGTCGCTGTAATTTTATCAACCGCGGCAATTGCTTTTTCGATATCGGCAACTACGTTAGTTTGACTCGTTGTTAATAAATTTGCCAATGCATTATGAATCGCATTGAGTTCATCTGTATTTAATAAACGCGCACCGTCTTGAGCAACGGCAGCGCTAACACTTTCGTGTACGCGAGAAGCATCAACTTGTTGCTCTTTCAGCATACGGGCGTCCATATCCTCTTTGGCATTACTCATAGAATCTTTAAGCATGGTAATGATGTCATCTTCTTCTAAACCAAAAGATGGTTTAACTTCGATAGATGATTCAACACCAGTAGATTTTTCCATGGCAGTAACACTTAATAGGCCGTCTGCATCGACTTTAAAGGTTACGCGAATATGCGCAGCGCCGGCAGTCATTGGCGGAATACCGCGTAGTTCAAAGCGTGCAAGAGAGCGACAATCGTCAACTAATTCACGTTCGCCTTGCAGTACATGTACAGCCATAGCTGTTTGACCATCTTTGAACGTAGTAAATTCTTGCGCTTTCGCTACAGGGATAGTGGTATTGCGGCTAATAACTTTTTCAACCAAACCGCCCATCGTTTCTAAACCTAAAGATAATGGGATCACATCAAGTAATAACATATCACTATCAGGTTTGTTACCCGCGAGCACATCCGCTTGAATGGCAGCGCCAATGGCAACGACTTTATCAGGGTCAATAGAGGTTAATACGTCACGTTTAAAAAAGTTACTCACTTCAGTACGTACTAATGGCACGCGAGTTGAACCGCCAACCATAACGACTTCACAAATATCAGCAGCGCTAACACCGGCATCTTTTATAGAGCGGCGACAAGCACGTAATGTTTTGCTCACTAATGCTTTGATTAAGCCATCAAACGCGGCACGATTTATCTCTAGCGTAAATGCTTCGCTATTTTCTAAGGGTATATTAATGCTGACTTTATCAGATGTCGATAATTGCTCTTTGGCAAAACACGCTTGTTGCAGTACTAAACGTTCCATTGATGCGCTTAGTGGTCTGGCAATATTGGCCTGGGCAAGAATATAATCAACCAAGGCAATATCGAAATCATCGCCGCCAAGGGCAGAATCACCGCCAGTTGCTAATACTTCGAACACACCTTTACTTAAACGTAAAATTGAGATATCAAAGGTACCACCACCAAGATCATAAACGGCGATAACACCTTCTTGTTGACTGTCTAAACCATAAGCAACAGCCGCAGCGGTTGGTTCATTAAGCAATCTTAAAACATTGACGCCTGCAAGTTTTGCAGCATCTTTAGTACTTTGACGCTGAGCATCATCAAAATATGCAGGGACGGTAATAACCACACCATCTAACTCTCCGCCCAGTGCATCAGTTGCACGGGCTACAAGCGTTGATAAGATTTCAGCCGAGACTTGTACTGGATTAATACTGCCTTGCCTAGTGATTAACGATGGATGATTTTCATCACCACCAAACTCATAAGGTAACGCCGGATATTTTGCTTTGATGTCGTGCAGAGAACGACCAATTAAGCGTTTTACCGAGACAATAGTGTTGGCAGGATCACTAATAGAATGCTGCTTTGCTGCATTGCCCACCAATATGGAATCTTCTTGATAACTGACAATTGACGGTAATATATCATTGCCATTGGCATCAACTAATGTTTCAGTTAAACCGCTCTTAACACTTGCTACTAAAGAATTAGTGGTACCTAAATCAATACCCGCTGCTAAGCGATGTTGATGCGGTACTGTACTTAAACCAGGTTCTGCTATTTGTAATAAAGCCATGGGTAATAATCTTTTAATTAGTCATCAAAAAGCGCATCTTCAACACGCTCTAATTCAATTTGGAGTTTGTTATAAAACTTCAGTTTTCTTAATAGCTCTGAAGCTTTTTGGTTATTGCTCGCATCATCATCAATGAGTAATGCGCTAACCTGTTGCCATAAATTTTGACTTTGCACATCAAGTGTTTCTTGTGCGGCAAAAATTGCAGCATCAACATCACTGGCATGTTCAAGTTCAGCAAGCATTTCACGCAGTTCCATTTGCTCCATTAAAAAGCCAATATCTTGAAACGACTGTTGTTCACTTGGTAATTCACAACCCCGTAATTTTAACAGATACTCGCCACGCGTAATAGGTTGTTTTAATGTTTGGAAAGCGTCATTGATCTGCGCAGATTTTTGCACTGCAAGCAGTTGTTCTTGACTAGAAGAATGAGCAAAACGGTCGGGATGGACCGCTTTTTGAAGAGCTTGATAAGTGGCCGACAATTCACTTAAGTCGAGCGAAAATTCAGCGTCTAGGCCAAATAATTCATAATAATTCAAGGGCTTGTTCACTTACACTTATTAAATTTACAATTAAACGTTAAAGCTTTCACCACAACCACATTCGCCTTTAGCATTTGGGTTAGTGAATTTGAAGCCTTCGTTTAAACCTTCTTTGATAAAATCCAACTCAATGCCATCAAGGTGAACTAAGCTTTTACCATCAATGATAATATTTACATCATTAATGGCAAATAGTTCGTCATCGTCATTAAGCTGATCAACAAATTCCAGTACATAAGCTAACCCTGAACAACCCGTTGTTTTCACGCCAAGACGAAGGCCTAAACCTTTACCTCGATTAGATAAAAACGAACGAACTCGTTCAGATGCTGCTGGAGTCATTGAGATTGCCATTACGTTCTCCGACCTTAGCCTTGACTTTTCGAGCGGTAATCTTCAATTGCTGCTTTAATAGCATCTTCAGCTAAAATAGAGCAATGAATCTTAACCGGTGGAAGTGCTAGCTCTTCAGAAATATCTGTATTTTTAATTGCTGCAGCTTCATCAATTGATTTACCTTTAACCCACTCAGTAACAAGAGAGCTAGATGCAATAGCAGAACCACAACCGTAAGTTTTGAACTTAGCATCTTCGATGATACCGTTTTCATCAATTTTAAGTTGTAACTTCATCACGTCACCACATGCTGGTGCGCCAACCATACCGGTTGCTACTGAAGGATCATTTTTATCAAATGAACCAACGTTACGTGGATTTTCATAATGGTCGATTACTTTTTCACTATAAGCCATGTTATTCCCCTAATATCCTGTAAAAAGATGTAAAAATCGGTAAAAGCCTAGTGGCCTACCCACTCAACTTTGTCTAAATCAACACCATCTTGGAACATTTCCCAAAGTGGTGACATATCACGTAAATGTCCAATTGCACCGCGAATTAAGTTAATCGCGTAATCGATTTCTTCAACAGTGGTAAAACGACCGAAGCTAAAACGAATTGAACTGTGCGCCATTTCATCATTTAAGCCTAATGCACGAAGTACATAAGACGGCTCTAAGCTTGCAGAAGTACACGCTGAACCTGATGAAACTGCTAAATCTTTAAGTGCCATAATTAACGACTCACCTTCAACAAAGTTAAAGCTGACGTTTAAATTACCTAAATAACGCTGTTTTTCATCACCGTTAATAAATACTTGTTCCATGTCGTTTAAGCCATTCCATAAACGATCACGCATTGCCGTTACATGGACAAGATCTTGCGCCATTTCTTCTTTAGCAATACGACATGCTTCACCAAAACCAACGATTTGATGAGTAGGTAATGTGCCACTGCGCATACCGCGTTCATGACCACCACCGTGCATTTGTGCTTCTAAGCGAATGCGAGGCTTACGACGTACGTAAAGTGCGCCAATACCTTTTGGACCATACATTTTATGGGCCGACATTGATAACAAATCAACTTTCAATGCTTGTAAGTCAACTTCAATTTTACCAACTGACTGCGCAGCATCAACATGGAAGATGATTTTACGTGAACGACATAATTCGCCAATAGCGCTAATGTCTTGGATAACACCAATTTCGTTGTTTACGTGCATGATACTTACTAACACAGTATCTTCACGCATCGCGGCTTCTAATTTTGCAATGTCGACTAAACCGTTTGTTTCAGGGTCAAGGTAAGTTACTTCATAGCCCTGACGCTCTAGTTCACGACACGTATCTAACACAGCTTTATGCTCTGTTTTACACGTTATAATGTGCTTACCACGTTTGTGATAAAAATGAGCTGCACCTTTAATCGCTAAGTTATTAGACTCAGTTGCGCCCGATGTGAATACAATTTCACGTGGGTCGGCATTAACTAAATCGGCAATTTGATTACGAGCGATATCTACCGCTTCTTCAGCCTGCCAACCAAATTTGTGTGAACGCGATGCTGGGTTACCGAAAAAACCATCGGTAGTCATGTATTGCATCATTTTTTCAGCAACACGCTTATCAGCCGGTGTTGTTGCCGAGTAGTCAAAATAAATAGGTAACTTCATGGACTCATTTTCTCCAAATATACGAGGGTTTACATTACCACTCGTCAATAATATTTCGTGTTAATCTTAATGTGTCGACGTTTATAGTTTGATTATGAGATGCATATTTCAAATCTTAACGTGCGATACTTGTTTCACATCGCTACATTGCCTGTTCAGCAGAGTAAGCGATATATTACTTAAAAAATTCTGCGAGATGATGTCTTACATCATGTCGCGAAATAGTCGAGTGAGTGGTTACCACTCGCCCATAATATTTCGTGTTGATATTAATGTATTAATTTTTTTAGGTTTATTATGCGCTGCATATTCCAAATCTTGACGTTCTGACACTTCTTTAACATCGCCCTGACTGACAAGTTCAGCAAGAGAAATATTACTTAAGAAATCTGCGATGCGATTACTTAAATCACTCCACAAATTATGTGTTAGACATTGGTTGCCACCTTGGCAATTACCTTTACCGGCACAGCGGGTAGCATCGACGCTTTCATCAACGGCCTTTATCACATGGCTCACCGCTATTTCAGCTGAACATCGACCTAAGCGATAACCACCGCCAGGACCACGAACACTAGTAACGAGACCGTCTTTACGAAGACGTGAAAATAATTGTTCAAGATAAGATAGTGAGATGCCCTGACGTTCCGAGATATCAGCTAAAGGTACAGGTCCACTTTCGGCGTGAATAGCCACATCAAGCATTGCTGTAACCGCATAACGGCCTTTGGAAGTTAATTTCATCTGTTCACCCTAAATTTATATATCAAATGATATTTTGTACGGTATTTAACCGGTTAAAACTCATGTCTATTTGATATTTATGCGCGCATTTTACTTAACCCAGTAAAATAGTCAACTAAATACCCAACCATTTTACTCAAGTATTATGATTGACGCAAGTTAAATTTCAGGATCAAAAGATTCTTTTTCAGCGTGTCGGCGCTCTGCAGCGGCTTTTTCATACTCAACAAACTCGGTAACATGCACTGGTGGCATTGCTTCTTCACAGACTTTTCCGCCAACATTGTTTACCGCTTTACTGACTTCTTGTAGTTTACTATCAAGCAGATTTACATGATCAAGTAATCGGCCAATGGCTTTCGAAACCGGATCAGGGTTGTCGTTTGACACACCGTAGGCATCAAAGCCATATTTTTTTGCCGTTTTTAAACGTTCAGTTTGCGTTGAATCTTGTGGATTACTGACAATACGACCCGGTATACCGATAACAGTTGCACCATCAGGTACATCTTTGACGACCACAGCATTAGAGCCAATACGGGCATTTTCACCAATCATTAATGGCCCGAGTACTTTTGCACCGGCGCCAATTACAACATTATTACCTAACGTTGGGTGACGTTTACCAGCCTTCCAACTTGTGCCGCCGAGTGTAACACCATGATAAACGGTACAGTCATCGCCTATTTCAGCGGTTTCACCAATAACGATGCCCATACCATGGTCGATAAAAAATCGTCTACCAATAGTGGCACCTGGATGAATTTCTACACCGGTTAACCAACGAAAAACCGTTGACACCATACGAGCAAGCCATTTAAGTTTACGCTGCCATAACCAATTAGATACAGCATGTCCCCAGATAGCATGCAGCCCAGGATAAGTCGTTAATACTTCAAACGTTGTTCTGGCAGCAGGATCGCGATCGAATACACTTTTTATATCTTCTTTTATACGGCTGAACATTTAAATACCTATCTACTTATTGTTTTTTACTGCTTTATCAATTGAAGCTAAAATTCCGCGTAACATTTTAAGCTCTTTACCATCTGGACGAGAGCGATTAAATAAACGTCTAACTTTCGTCATGATAATACCTGGATGCTTAGGCTGAATAAAACCAGTGTTTAGCATGGCACTCTCAAAGTGCTCATAAAAGCGTTCAGTTTCTGCAACTAACTGATACTTACTTTCTTTTTCTTCATCACTTTCATTAATAGTATCGCTAGCTTTGTCATCAAATTCAGCTTGCTGCATTTCAAGAAAATTCATGCGAATTTCATAACTAAGTGTTTGCACTGCCATAGCCAGATTTAACGAGCTATATTCAGGATTAGCAGGAATGGCTACATGGTAATGACAAAGTTGCAATTCATCATTGGTTAAACCACTACTTTCACGTCCAAATACAAGTGCAACTGGGTATTCTTGTCCTTCACTAGCCATTTTAGCGCCGCAACCTCTAGGATCAAGCATTGGCCAAGGTAAAGTACGCGAACGAGCACTGGTACCAACAACTAAACCACAATCTGCGATTGCTTCTTTCATTGTGCTTACCACTTTAGCATTTGCTAAAACATCACTCGCACCAGCCGACAAAGCTTGCGCTTGACCGTTCGGCATTTCTTTTGGATCAACTAATATTAGGTTTTTTAAACCCATAGTTTTCATTGCGCGAGCGGCTGAGCCGATATTTCGACAATCTGAAGTATTTACTAAAACGATACGTACGTTATCTAACATGTGATTAATCTTTGCAGCTAATAATGCCGCGATTTTAGCACAGAAATATTTCGTTGTAGCTAAAATTAGCATAATTCAATTACAAATTAGATCATTTTTAGCAATTGCCTTAGTTCAATTTTATATGGACAAGATAAATTGTGCATAAGCGGTTAATCCTTTGTAGGACTAATGTTTATTGACGATTTATGAGCAAAAGTTGTAAATATGCTCTATACATAGCCCTATATTTGCAATTTTATATTAGAGTCGCTTATTACATATATATTTGTTATACTTTGCGCCGCTAATTTGTCATACCTGTCGGGTAGGCATAGAATTGTTCTTTTTAAAATCTGGGGAAGTCATTTATGCATCCAATGCTAAATATCGCTATTCGCGCTGCGCGCGCTGCCGGTAACGTTGTTGCTCGCTCTTTTGAAAATGTAGATAAGCTTGAAGTTGAAGCTAAAGGTACCAACGATATTGTTACTAATGTTGATTTAAAAGCCGAAGAGGTTATTATTGAAACATTACGTAAGTCATACCCTGATCACTCTATTGTGAGTGAAGAGTGTGGTCAATTACCAGGCAAAGATAGTGATTACCAGTGGGTTGTAGACCCTATTAACGGTACTGAAAACTTTGTTAGAGGCATTCCTCATTTTGCAGTTTCTATTGCCCTTAAAGTTAAAGGTAAAATAGACCAAGCCGTTATTTACGATCCAATTCGTGGCGAACTTTTCACCGCAAGTCGTGGTAAAGGTGCTCAATTCAATAACGTCCGTATGCGCGTAAAAGCTCATAAAGAGCTTGCTGGTACTGTTATCGCTACAGGCTTCCCGCACAAACAAAAACAACACACAGATGCTTACTTTGCTATGGCAAAAAACGTGTTCATTAAAGCGTCTGACATGCAACGCACAGGTTGTTCTGCATTAGATTTAGCTTATGTTGCAGCTGGCCGTGTTGATGGTTACTTTGAAATTGGTTTAAAACCTTGGGATAGTGCTGCTGGTGAGTTATTAGTGATTGAAGCTGGTGGCTTAGTCACTGATTTCGTTGGTGGTCATAACCATACACAAAGCGGTAACATTGTTGCAGCAAGCCCTCGTTTATTAAAAGAATTACTGACTGAAATACGTCCGAATTTAACGACACAATTAAAGAAATAATTTTACCTTGTAGTATTATTTCAATCCCCATTTAAAAAAGGCTTAATGTTACCATTAAGCCTTTTTTATGCGCTAAATTTTGTGCTAAAACATTTATACCACTATATTTATACCACTATATTTATATATCTTGGTATTAATATGAACCGAATGAGCCAGCAGGACCCGGAAATACTACCGGTGATTCAAAGCCATTATTGGAAACACTGCTTACCCCAAAGAAGTAATTATCGATAACCATATTTTCAACAACAAAACGGTCAACATCGCCAACATATTGACTGTGCGTCCATTGCGGTTCAGTTGTTAAACGCCAATGCACTCGATAGCCGGCTAAATTTTCTGCTTGTTTACCCGCAGGTTTTTGCCAAGTAAGTGTTGTTGACGCTTGTACTGCACCTTTAATTTGGGTGTTAGCCGGTGGTGCAGGAGCCCATGCAAGTGAGGCTAACGTTACGGCGTTCAATGATGTTAACTTAGCATTAAATTTAAAATCTACACCTGACAACACATCACCATAATCAATGCCATCTTCGCTGCGTGAATCTTGATGTTGACGAGTATAGTCTTCATTAGTTTCCATAATTCTAACCGCAGGAAAACCCACTTGATTAAAGGGTCTGTGATGGCCACCGCGGGCAAACCTGTCGAGTCGATAAACAATCATCACATCTAAATTAGGGATATATTTATCGGCAATAGTATCAATGTATCGAGCGACATTTCGTGATGATGAATCAACTTCACCACCGGTGAAACGCCTTTTTCTAGCTTCTTGTGCAGTTTCGACATAACGAACGCCCTCAGAGAATACTCTGGCAGTGGTATTATTAATCACACCGTTAATACCAGATATATTACCAATCATGTCATTATTAATAACCGCTTCTACACGCCAGTTATCTTTAATGGCTTGCTCGGCCATAATTTTACCACCAAATAAGCCTTGCTCTTCTCCCGACAGGGCTGCGTAAACAACTGAGCCATTAAACTTATATTTACTTAACACTCGAGCAGCTTCAATAACACCGGCAACACCGGTAGCATTATCATTAGCACCTGGGGAATCACTGCTGAAATCTAATGGATCAGACACTCTTGAATCAATATCACCACTCATCACCACAAAACGATTCGGATCGGTACTACCGCGTTGAATGGCAATAATATTGACGACATCGGTAGGTTCAGGGATGCGTTTTTCTCCTGAAAAGCTTTGTACTTGTTCTATAACTTCTAAACAATTGCCACACTCAGCAGATATCTTTTCAAACTCAGCTTTAATCCATCGTCTAGCTGCGCCTATACCGCGCGTATCAGACTTAGTTTCAGATAACGTATGACGAGTACCAAAACCAACCAACTTGGTTACGTCGGTCTTTAACCTATCACTCTGTATCTGCTTTTGAATTATTCTAAGTACCGGTTGCTCTGCCGGGGGCACAATTATCTGTTGATAATCTTGGCCAATAGCATTGCTACAAACAAAGGGTAAAAGCATTAATGGTTTGAATAATTTAGGCACGTTAATTTATCTCTATCGATTAAAAATAAGGTTGTTATTAAAGTAACTTATTTGATTAAAATAAGTTGCTCTTGTCTCGGTGCAAGGTATGACACTATGCCATCATGAAAATAAGCATTTTCTTCGAGCATGATTGTAATATCCTTTTTCCATTCATCGCTGTAAACATTAACATTGAGTTCAATTGCATAAGCAGTATTATTATTTAATTGGTAATCCCCTCCTCCAGGGACACCATTTTGCGAATCCCACATACCAATAGTTGTGCCTGCTGAGTGGCCATAGTAACCAATTGGGTGGCTGTAGATCATTGGTTTTATACCGGCCGCTTTAGCTTGCTCTAAGCTTTTTGCCAGAATGTCGTTACCACTGCGCCCAAGCACGAAGTTTTTAGTTAATATACTTTGCAGTTTATTGCCTGTAGTTAATGCTTGCTGCAAGAATTTTGGCGCTTGCGTTTCATTATCTTTTAATACATACGCATGCTGCTGAATATCAGTATTGAGACGTAAATACTTAATACCAAAATCGACATGCAGTAAATCGCCCGCGAGTATAGTTAACTCTGGGTTTTCACTGATTAAAATTGACTCAGCGCTGCGTTGAACTCTTATTGATGGTTGAAACCAAGTATCTAAACCGAGCTGATTAACTGTATCTCTAAACCACCAAACAAGCTCTCCTACCGTTGTTTTTCCTGGCGTAATAGTTGTGCTAGAGAATCCTTGATTGATAATACTTTTAGTAAGCGCCACCATTTGTTGATACGTTGCTATTTCGTCATCAATACGTGTCTCTAACCAGCTGACCGCTAGTTTTTCAGCAGAGACGACTCGTTGCTGATATTTTTTCGGTAAATGAGTTAACAACAACTCGCTCTCAGAGGCTACAAGGCCATCTGCCAATGCAAAATCTGCAGACTGGTTTAGGGCAATATTTTTAGGATCATGTAGGGTAATTAATTCAGTAAGCGCCTGCCATTGGTCTGGCTGAATGTCTTTATTCCAAGCTTTGGTAAATGTATTGCCAACATCATAACGAGACATAGCTTGCGCTTTGACGCCATCATTTTCAGTATTGGTAAATACTAATATTGTACGACGCCTTGCGCCCATCCAAGTAGCAGGTAAAAGTGTTTTTAACACTGGATCTTCATTATATTCTCTTGAGATTAATATCCACATATCAATATTTGCTTCAGTCATCAGCTTAGGCATAAGTAATTTAACGCGCTTAGTTAATATTTCATCGACGAATATGGCACGTTGCTGCATCGACAAAATGCTTTTCTGCTGCTTTTCGTAAGCGTTAGCTGATGCATTATTAATGTTAACCAAAGCCAACAAAACAAGTAGTAACGAATTAAATCGCATAGGTTTTCTCATTAGGGTTTTACAAAAAAAAGTAATGTAACCAATTAACAGGATACTGTTAATATATGCAAGTATTATTAAGCATCGTAAGATACAAGCAGATAAGATTTGATGCGAGTTTAGCTATACAAAGTTCACTTAAAATTGATCAAAATCGCATTTTACTGTTTTTACTTTTCTAAAGTGTTGCCGGTTAATATATAATCTCTTAAATTATATATATATATTTCAGTAAATATTAAGGCAATCACCTTGGTTAAAAAAACGCAGAACTCAAAGAACATTAATGCTGGTAATAGCAAAACAACCTATGATTATGATGCCATTATCATAGGTACGGGTCCTGGCGGTGAAGGTGCAGCCATGAAGCTTACTAAGCAAGAGCAAAATGTTGCGGTAATTGAGCGATATAAAAGTGTCGGCGGTGGTTGTACTCACTGGGGTACGATCCCGTCAAAAGCGTTACGCCAATCGGTGAGCCAATTAATTCAATTTAATTCAAACCCACTATTTTCTGATAATGAAAAACCTAAGCATTTAACCTTTCCTCAAATTTTATCGCATGCTTCATCTGTCATCGATAAACAAGTGCGTTTGCGTTCAGGTTTTTATAATCGTAATAGAGTGACTAACTTCCATGGTCAAGCAGAATTTGTCGATGCCCACCATATTAAAGTAACATTTGATGATGGCTCGTTTGAAATTATTAGCGCTGAAAATATCATTATTGCTACCGGCTCTCGCCCATATCATCCAGAGGGTGTCGATTTTAGCCATTCTAGAGTGTATGACTCCGACAGCATTCTTTCTTTAAAACATGATCCTCGACACATTATTATTTTTGGCGCAGGCGTTATCGGCAGTGAATATGCGAGTATATTTAGAGGATTAGACGTTAAGGTCGATTTAATTAATACCCGAGACCGCTTATTATCGTTTCTTGATGATGAAATGTCAGACTCATTAAGTTATCACCTATGGAACAATGGTGTGGTAATACGTCACGGCGAACAAATTGAAAAAATTGAAACCACAGACAATAGCGTAATAGTGCATTTACAATCAGGTAAAAAAATGAAGGCTGATTGTTTGCTTTATGCCAATGGTCGCACAGGTAATACCGCAGAGTTAAATTTAGACGCCGCTGGTTTAACGGCCGATGGCCGAGGACAAATTAAAGTAAACGGCGCGTATCAAACAGCGGTTAAAAATATCTATGCTGTTGGTGATGTTATTGGCTACCCAAGTTTAGCCAGTGCTGCCTATGATCAAGGTAGAATAGCCGCCAGTGTTATTATCAATAATGATAGTAAAGGCAAGCTAATTGCTGATATCCCTACCGGTATTTACACCATTCCAGAAATCAGTTCGGTGGGTAAAACTGAGTTAGAACTCACTGAAGCTAAAATTCCTTATGAAGTCGGGCGTGCGCAATTTAAACATCTTGCGCGAGCACAAATATCGAATAGTTTAGTCGGTTCATTAAAAATATTGTTTCATCGTGAAACTAAAGAAATTCTCGGCATTCACTGCTTCGGTGAAAATGCCGCTGAGATAATTCACATTGGTCAAGCAATCATGCAACAGAAAAATGGCGGCAACACCATAGATTACTTTATTGAAACTACGTTCAACTACCCGACAATGGCGGAAGCTTTCCGAGTTGCTGCGTTAAATGGATTAAATCGATTATTTTAAGCAAGCCCTTGCTTTAAATACTTAATTTAAATTAGTTAGGTACTGTTTTTAACCGTTAATGAAACTTAATATTAAAAACAGTACTGATTAAACAACATAAATTTATCATTTATATTTAATAAAATTTGAATGTTTTATCAAATATAACAAGGTTGTAAATGTGCAAAATATTATTACAGCCCCCCCTTTCAACGTACAGATCTCACATTCAATATAACCAATAAGAATATAAAATTCACATTCAATACTTTATTGTTATTTATGTATAGCGTTATTATTAACCCATATTCACCTTATACGAAAAACCTTATGAGTTTATCTGGTACTACATTAGCAAAATCTGTCTTTAGCCATGGTGAGGTCGCATTAGTTGGCGCAGGTCCCGGCGATGCAGAATTGCTTACGATTAAAGCATTACGCTTTATTGAACAAGCAGATGTGCTTATTTATGACCGATTAGTCAGTGCTGAGATATTGCGTTTAGCACCCGAAAATTGCCGCCGTATTTATGTAGGCAAAGCTATCCACAAACATTGTGTTAGCCAAGATAAAATTAATGACACCCTAGTTGAATGGGCTAAAAAAGGTAAAAAAGTTGTCCGTTTAAAAGGTGGCGATAGTTTTATTTTTGGTCGTGGCAGTGAGGAAGTTAATTATTTGCTTGAGCATGACATTGCTAGCCATGTCATACCAGGTATTACTGCAGCATCAGGGGCAACAACCTACGCGGGTATCCCATTAACTCACAGAAATGTAGCACACAGTTGTAGCTTCATTACCGGTCACTTTAGTCATGATGGCGAATTAGATTTAGCATGGCAAAATTACGCCGATAAAACGCAAACATTAGTGTTTTATATGGGCGTTAAAAGTGCCGAGCAAATAAGTACGCAACTGATAAAGCATGGACGCAGTAGCAATACTCCGGCAGCGATTATTCGTAAAGGCACACAAAGCGATCAGCAAGTGTGGCGTACAACATTAAAAGATTTAGCGCAGACGGTTATCGACAATGATATTAAACCGCCAAGCTTATTAGTTATTGGCGATGTGGTTAATGTAGTCAACCAACAAAACCAACTTGAGAGCAACGCCTCTCAAGCATATTTTACCCCGCACAGTAAACTTCCTAATATTGATACTCATCGGGCTTTGGGTTAATTTTAGGGTTAATAGCCTCGTAATTAACCTTTTTTTATTAATAAAAAAACCAGCAATATGCTGGTTTTTATTTTTTGCTGCATCAACGAATATCGTTATAGCAAACTACTATTACTGACGTATTTCGTCTTGATCAGCACCTTCAACTTCAATCACTTCAGGAATTAAATCTTCTTTCGAAATACCTAATGCCAATGCAACTGTAGACGCTACATAGATTGATGAATAAGTACCAACCACAATACCAAACAATAATGCCGTCGCAAAACCATGAATTAGCGCGCCGCCCTTAAGAAACAAGGCAAGTAATACTAAAAAGGTGGTGAGTGACGTTATCACGGTACGACTAAGCGTTTGTGTTAGAGAAATATTGATAATTTCTTCAGCACTGCCGGTACGTAGTTTGATAAAGTTTTCACGAATACGGTCAGATACCACAATAGTATCATTGAGCGAGTAACCTATAACGGCGAGTATTGCCGCTAGAACGGTTAAATCAAACTCTAAACCTAATACCGAGAACAATCCTAATGTTAGAATAACATCGTGTGCAAGCGCCGTTACAGAGCCTAAAGCAAAACGCCATTCAAAACGAAACGCAACATAAAATAGAATACAAAGTAGCGCAGTTAGCATGGCAAGTCCGCCCTGCTCGGTTAGCTCATCACCAACACTTGCACCAACAAATTCAATACGTCGCATTTCAACAGCTTGCCCTGTACCCTGCTCTAAAACGCTTAAGATTTCATTACCTAACATTTCAGCTTTAACGTTATCTCGATGACCTAAGCGAATAAGTACATCTTCTGAGCTACCAAATAACTGTACTACTGCATCACCATAACCATTGCTATCTAACACTTCTCGCATTTTAGTTAAATCGGCTGGTTGACTGAAACCAACTTCTAATAACGTACCGCCAGTAAAATCTAAACCGAAGTTTAATTTATTGGTACCTAATGAAATAAGTGACGCAATGATCAGTATGATACTGAAAATTGTACTCGACTTTCTATGTGACATGAAGGCCAGAGTGTCTGTTGCTTTAAAAATTCTCATTTTAATATCCTGACCTATATTGGAAGTTTATCAATTTTCTTGCCACCCCAAACCGCATTAACAACAGCACGCGTGCCAACGATTGAAGTAAACATAGAAGTGATAATACCGATAGAAAGTGTTACCGCGAAACCTTTAACTGGACCCGTACCGACAGCAAATAAAATAAGTGCGGCAATTAAGGTTGTTATATTGGCATCAAAAATAGTTGAGAACGCTGCATCATAACCTTGATGGATAGACTGCTGTACCGATTTCCCTTCACGTAATTCTTCACGAATACGCTCAAAAATAAGTACGTTAGCATCAACCGCCATACCAACAGTAAGTACGATACCCGCCATACCAGGAAGTGTTAACGTAGCCCCTGGAATTAATGACATAATGCCAACAATAAGGACTAAGTTAGCGGCAAGCGCAAGGTTTGCAACCACACCAAATTTACGATAGTAAACCATCATAAATAACAGTACTAAGGCAAAGCCCCACATAATTGCTTGCAAGCCTAGTTGTACGTTTTCAGCACCAAGAGATGGGCCAACCGTACGCTCTTCTACAATAGCAATTGGTGCAATAAGTGCACCAGCGCGAAGTAGTAAGGCTAGATTATGAGCTGCAGAAGGAGAGTCTTGTCCAGTAATTCTAAAGCTACTACCAAGACGCGCTTGAATAGTCGCAACACTAATAACTTCTTGATGTTGAGTAAACTTCAAGCTGCCATCAGGGTTTTTAGCACCCGTTGCTTTACTTTCAATAAATACCGTTGCCATTGGCTTACCGATATTATCTTTAGTGGCATTCGAAAAAATGCTACCGCCTTTGCTGTCTAGGTCGATATTAACCTGAGAACGACTGGTTTGTTGATCCATTGACGATGCTGCGCCAACAATATGCTCACCACGTAACATAATACGCTTCTTCAATAATTGTGGTCGACCATCTTGGTCTTTCACTAGAAAAGAACCGGCAGGAACACGGCCATTAACAGCATCCATTACATCATGCTGTTGATCAACCATATGAAATTGTAAAGTCGCGGTAGCGCCTAAAATTTCTTTCGCTCGAGCAGTATCTTGTACACCTGGTAATTCAACCACAATGTGTTTAGAACCTTGGCGTTGCACAAGTGGTTCAGCGACACCTAACTCATTTACACGATTACGAATAATGGTAATATTTTGTTGTAAGGCATATTCACGCGTTTCTTTTAGCTTAGCTTCCGTCATTGTTACCGTTAACGATAAAGCATCTTCATCATCAACAAACAAATAACCTTGGTTAGTACGTTCAAGTAACGTTTGACCTGCAGTTAAGTCTTCGACATTACGAAAGATAACGGCTACGCCATCGCCAGCTTCTTTTACTGCACGGTAGCGAATTTTCTCGCCACGTAGGTCAGAACGGAAACTGCCAATCATATTTTCTTGCGCACGCGCCATCGCAGTGTTCATGTCAACTTCCATAAGGAAATGTACACCACCACTTAAATCTAAACCTAACTTCATTGGCACACCGCCAATGTTAGCTAACCATTCAGGTGTCGCTGGAGATAGGTTTAAGGCAACAGAAAACTCTTCGCCTAAACGTTCTTTTAAAGTATCGCGAGCTGTTTGCTGACTTTGGTAGCTAGCAAAGCGAATTAACACCTGGCCATTGTCAAGTTCAGCACTACGAAAACTAATTTCTTTCGCGGCTAGACTGTCTTTGATCACATCTAAAGTTGATAGATCAGCGGCAACGCCACGCTTACCAGAAATTTGTACCGCAGGATCCTCACCATATAAGTTTGGCATCGCGTACAAAGCACCAATGGCGACGATAAACACCACCATTAATGACTTCCACAAAGGGTATTTGTTTAACACAATAATGTCCTTACAGAGACTTCATAGTCCCTTTTGGTAATACGGCAGTAATAGCGCCTTTTTGTACAGTAAGTTCTGTACCTTCAGCAACACTTACTACTAGAAAGTCTTTTTCAGCAGAAACTTTAGTAATTTTACCAACAATACCACCTTGAGTTAATACTTCATCACCCTTTGATAATGCTTCCATTAAGCCTTTGTGCTCTTTAACACGCTTTGCTTGTGGACGGTAAATCATAAAGAAAAATACTAAACCGAATACGGCTAGCATAATTAACATCTCAAAACCGCCGCCTTGTTGTGGCGCGTCTGCTGCATATGCTTTACTAATTAAAAAATCCATAAAATCCTCTACTACTTATTGTTAATTATAAAATTTGAAAAATACAAAAATCGATTGTTTTTATTCTTCTTCTGATGTTTTTGTTGCTTTTGAACCTAATTGTGGCACTTCTAAACCTCTAATGGCATAAAAATGTTGCACGAATTCGTCTAATTTACCTTGCTCAATCGCATCACGCAATCCTTGCATTACTCTTTGGTAAAAATGCAAGTTGTGCAAAGTGTTTAATTGCGAGCCTAAAATTTCATTACATTTGTCTAAATGATGTAAATAAGCGCGTGAATAATTTTTACAGGTGTAACAGTCACAACCAGGATCTAACGTGCCGGTATCTGTTTTATGACGAGCGTTACGAATTTTAATCACGCCGTCAGTAACAAATAAATGACCATTACGAGCATTACGTGTAGGCATAACACAATCAAACATATCTATACCACGACGTACGCCTTCAACTAAGTCTTCTGGCTTACCAACTCCCATTAGATATCGGGGCTTATTTTCAGGTATCAAGTCTGTAGTGTGATCTAATACTTTGATCATTTCAGCTTTTGGCTCACCAACCGACAAACCGCCGATAGCATAACCGTCAAAGTCTATTTCTTGCAGGCCGGCAGCAGACACAGCACGTAAATCTTCAAACATGCCACCTTGCACTATACCAAACAATGCAGATTTGTTATCACCGTGCGCAGCTTTTGAGCGTTTAGCCCAACGCATAGACAATTCCATCGACTCTTTAGCTTCTTGATGGGTGGCCGGGTAAGGCGTACATTCATCAAAAATCATGACCACATCTGAACCCAAACTGCGTTGTACTTCCATAGAACGCTCTGGTGTTAGCATGATTTTTTCACCATTAACGGGTGAACGAAACTCGACACCTTTTTCAGTGATTTTACGCATTTTACCTAAGCTAAATACTTGGAAACCACCTGAATCGGTTAAAATTGGTTTATGCCAATTCATAAAGCCGTGTAAACCACCATGCTGTTCGATGATTTCAGTACCTGGGCGTAACATTAGATGAAAAGTATTGCCTAATATTATATGTGCGCCAGTTGCTTCAACTTCTTCAGCTTTCATACCTTTAACAGTACCGTAAGTACCTACTGGCATAAATGCAGGTGTTTCTACCACGCCACGGTCAAACGTTAAACGACCACGACGGGCTTTGCCATCTTTGTTAATTAGTTCGTATTTCATTGTACTTTCCTTACCAACAGCGAAACAGGCTGACGGTGTTGTTGATGTTATCGAGCATTTACTTAGTTAGGTCTGAGTAAATGATTTGCAATGTTGTTATACCAAGTCCAATAATTATCTGCTCATTTTTACTGGTTAAAATGAATAACTACTGCGTTATAAAATCTTTAAGTAGAATAACTACTTATAAAATTTTATGCCTTGTATTTATCCATTTTCCCTCATTAAAAAGTAGACCACATAATTATCGGAATTGGTATTATTTCACCGTTTGGCGAGTAAGAAACATTGCATCTCCATAACTAAAAAATCGGTATTTATTGGCAATTGCTTGTTTATAAGCATCCATTATATTGTCATAACCAGAGAATGCACTGACTAGCATGAGTAACGTTGATTCTGATAAATGAAAGTTAGTCACTAAGGCATCAATCAGTTGAAATTCATAACCTGGAGTGATGAATATATCAGTATCGCCATAAAATTCAGATAACTCTTGGCCTTGTTCAGCTGATTTTTTCGCGGCGCTTTCAAGTGAACGCACCGACGTTGTACCTACTGCAATAACACGGTGACCAGCAGCTTTAGTGGCTTTTATTTGGGCAACAACATCTGCACTCACTTCTACATATTCAGAATGCATGATGTGATCTTCAATTTTATCAACCTTTACTGGCTGAAAAGTCCCAGCCCCAACATGCAAGGTAATAAAGGCTAAATTAACGCCTTTCGCTTTAATTTGCTCAAGTAATTGGGTTTCAAAATGCAAACCAGCAGTAGGAGCCGCAACAGCACCTGGTTTTTCGTTATAAACGGTTTGATAGCGCTCACGGTCGGAGTTTTCATCTGGACGGTCAATATACGGCGGTAATGGCATGTGACCAATATCTTCAAGTACCTCTAAAACGCTATCTTCGCCTGAAAATTGCAGTTCAAATAAAGGCCCGTGACGGGCAACCATTTCACAATTCACTTTATCTTCTAGTAAAATTTTACAGCCTGGTTTTGGCGACTTACTCGAACGAATATGGGCCAGCACTCGATGTTGATCAAGGATACGCTCCACCAACACCTCAACTTTGCCGCCAGTTTCTTTGGTGCCAAAGACACGTGCAGGGATCACCCTAGTATTATTAAATACTAATAAATCATCCGGTAATAGTTGATCTATTATTTGGTTAAATTTAAGGTGCTGCATGTCGCCACTATTGCCATTTAAAGACAATAAACGGCTGGCCGAACGTTCAGCTTGTGGGTAACGGGCTATAAGCTCGTTGGGTAAAGTAAATGAAAAATCTGAAACTCGCATGGCAATTAACACTAATAAGCTATAAAAAAATCGCGTAATTTTAGTTCTGACAGAACATAATAGCAAGCTTAAAAGTGTAATAGCTTGCTATTATAGAGGGAATTGCAGTAAGAATTTAAAGCAATGAGTGATAAGGAATAACTATCTAAGCAGGGTTTCTTCCTTTTTGTTCAATTCATCATCAGAATTTACATAAAATTTATCTGAATTTACGCAAGTTTTAGTATAATTAATATCTACTTGCACCCGATTAACTTCTGGCTGACGCTTTTTCCCTGTTAATTTCTCAATTAACTTACGAATATCCATCCTTAACTCCTTTTAAGTGATTAATTTAATATAATAATTGCTTACAATTTTTATTATGCTTACATATTAGTCAGATATCTAATTTAAGCAACATCTATTTGTAAAAAATATGTAACCAAGATAACTGGGCGCAATGCAAGGTTACTTAAAACCGTAAATAATGATCCTATCGATTAAAAAACTAGCTTTAAGCTTAATATTTAAGCGAACAAACAATTTTATTAAATTTTTACTTTACCTTTAATATTCGATAAGTATAATGCGAAGCCATTGCAGGGGTGTAGTTCCAATTGGTAGAACGGCGGTCTCCAAAACCGACGGTTGGGAGTTCGAGTCTCTCCACCCCTGCCATCTTCTTTTCTGATTCATCCTAAAAACGTCAAAACATTCAATACCCTGAATTTAGTTATTCTGATAATCTCATAATCCAAAAAATCACCAATATTTATAGGCAAAAAAAAACACCGTAATAAATAAACATATTACAGTGCAGTTTTAGTTAACTAATTAAATTATATCAATTTTTCAATCTGATTCAGAGCCATTAATCATTTCTGATAGATACGATAGTTTATCCATTGCCATACCATGAATGGATTTACGCGGGTAACTGCCATCACGTTTCATTTTACCGGCAGGTTGACCGAATAATAATTCCAAGGCTTGATCAATATTTGCTACCGCATAAATACTAAACTCACCTTTTGCTACGGCATCAATAACATCAGGGTCGAGCATTAAGTTCATTTTATTGGTTTTGGGTACGATAACCCCTTGCTTTCCGGTTAAACCTTTATCACGACATAAACGGTAAAAACCTTCTATTTTTTCGTTTATACCGCCAATAGACTGAACTTCACCATGTTGGTTCATAGAACCTGTAATAGCTAATGACTGGTTTATTGGTAGTCTTGTGATAGCAGAAATAAGCACACATAGCTCAGCCATAGAGGCACTATCGCCATCGATATGACCATAGGACTGCTCAATGGCGATATTGGCCGAAATAGAAAGTGGAAAACCTTGCCCGTATTTATGGCCGAGATAACCAATGAGTAGTAATACACCTTTAGAATGGATTGATTTACCTAATTCAGCTTCACGCTCAATATCGGTAACGCCTTGTGTGCCAGCATAAACAGTCGCCGAAATACGTGCAGGTGTGCCAAAGACACTATCGCCAATCTCTAATACAGTTAAACCATTTACTCGACCTACCTCTTCGCCTTGAGTAGAGATGAGTACTTGTTGTTCTTTAATTTCTTGCAGCCAGGTTTCACTTAATCGCCCAGTTCTTCGAGCTTTAGCCACTAAGGCTGCTTGCACATGTGTTGCTTCAATATCACCAACACTTTGTTGTTTTCGCCAATTAAAACAAGCTTCATCAAGCAAGTCATTTATTTGCACAATATTGGCTGATAGCCTTTCTTGATGCTCGGCTTTGCGAAGAGAATAACGCACTAACAAACTTACCGCTTCATCACTTACATCAGGATAATCATGCTTTTGTGCATGTTGTCTAATAAGAATTGCATAGGCTTTTAAATTTTGTTCATTGTTTACAACATGACTATCGAAATCAGCTAACACTCTAAAGAGTTCAGTAAATTCTTGATCGTACTCTTGCAAAGTATAATAAATTTCAGAATCGCCAAGTAATATGACTTTAACGGTTAACGGTATTTTTTCAGGTTGCAAACTAATGCTGCCACCGCCAGCCAAATCAGCATAAGGGTGTTCTATTTGCAGTTCTTGCGTTTTTAACGCTAATTTTAAACGCGACCAAATAAGTGGTTGCTGTAATAATTTTTCGGCATCAAGCAGTAAATAGCCACCATTGGCGCGATGAAATGCACCCGCACGAATTAATCGGTAGTTAGTATAAACAGCGCCTTGTACTGTCGAATAATCAATACTGCCAAATAAATTTTGAAAGGTCGGATTTTGTTCGTAAACTACTGGGGCACCTTCGTCAGGCTCACGAGACACCAAAAAGTTGGGCATAAAACGCTCAACCATCATTTTACGGCACACTTTATCATCACGCGAGGTATCGCTGCTATCATCAACTAAAATATCTAATACTGTTTCAGTTATAGAACCTTTAACTTGATGAAGATATTTTAGCACACCAATATTACCGGAAAATTCGCGTTCTAACTCTTTTAATAAAGGACGAATACTTTGCTCAGCAGTGTCATATTTAAGCTTACGCATTGCCACACTAGATTCGCGTTTCCACAGTGGTAGTTCAAGTAATGATTCGCTTAATAATGTTTCGAGCTCAGACAATAACAGATAAAATTCTTCGCGTTTATCTTCCGTTAAATTTGCAAATTCTTTATCCGTTAATGGCTCGCCATCAACTAACGGCGAAAAATTAATTTCACCCTTTTCTTCATACAACACCACATTTTTACTAAATGCATGCTTTTCAACTTTAGCGATCGACTCATCATACTTGCTATTAAAATCACGATCGATGGAGGCTTTTTGTCTTTGATAACTCGGGTTATCAAATATTTCAGGAAATAAATCCATTAAATCATCAATTAAGGTATTAATTTTACCTTGTAATTGCTTACCTTCACCGGCATTTAAATACAGTTTTCGAGGCGCTTGCATATCTTCAAAATTATTGATGTAGCACCACTCATTAGCGGTATTTTCCGAGCTCGCAAACTCTGCCAGCATCTGACTTATTAAGGTTTGACGACCGGTACCAGGCTCACCTTTTGCAAAAACATTGAAACCAGTAGATTGCATCGACAAACCAAATTCTAACGCTTCTTTGGCTCGTTCGTGACCGATAAATTTTTGTTTGGTGCTAGTATCAACTTGGCTATTGGTAAAAAGTGTTGCGGGTAATTCAGCGCAAAGTTCATTTACTGGGACTTTTAGAGCATCGTTGTTTATTGTCATCGATTGTGTCGATCCTTTAACTTATCAAAAGAAGCATGATGTGGAGAGTTTATTGAAGCAAAATCTGATAAAAGTTGATAAAAAGTTGATATAAAGTTGGTATATAATAGCGTATTGAGTTAACTCCTACGCTATATATAAGATGTTATTCAATAATATAATAACAATAACAAGCTAATTTATAAATGCAAAGTAGATTTAACAAAACCAACAATAAATATAGCTAGACGATTATATTAATCGGTTACTGACACATCATAAGGGGTACGAATAAACTCGGTTGCTTCACAGTCTGGACATGGAATTAAAGTGGTTGCATGTAAAATATCAAAATGTTTATTACAGTTTTGACAAACGACAGTACCAAAACCGATCACATCACCAGCATGGTAAACACCATCATGATTAAAATCATCGACAAGCTCCGACCATTCAATTTGTGCTAAATCGGTCATATTAGCCAAGTGCTGCCACATGCCTTCTTGCAATGCTTTAACATAAAGAGATTGTTTAAACTCTTCACTGGTTTGTTGTTGCGATTGACGATAAAAACCAACTAAATCACGTTTAAAGTCATCAACCGATAGCTGATATTCATCGACCGAAAGATGTTCAGCAGCTTTAATAAACTCTTCGGCTTTATGCACCCAGTTCATAATAGATTTTATTTCGTCTTTAGTTGCCTGTTGCAACCAAGTATAAATTTTATCAGAGACACCTTGATAATTTTCATTCTTTTTATTCATAGCATTACCTAAATTGATAAATTGGAGCGTTACTAAAAGTATAGACCCTGTAATCGTAGACGTTAATGACATGTATCAAAGTTTTTCAGTTAAAATCGAATAAGTTGCCTATTTATCTTGTTGTTTACGGCTCGAATACGTTATTCTATAAGCAATATTTTAAATTCAACTTAGTGTCATCACAGCGCTTTATATAGCACTGTTATCACGCTACCAACGTTTGAGAAAATCGTTAATGGAATCCATTTATAATCCGCAGTCTATTGAACAAAAAATTCAACAGAACTGGACTGATAACAAGACTTTTGTCGCTAAAGAAATCCCGAATAAAGAAAAGTTTTATTGCTTATCAATGTTCCCTTACCCAAGTGGTCGTTTACACATGGGACATGTGCGTAATTACACTCTAGGTGATGTGATCAGTCGTTATCAACGTCTGCAAGGTAAAAATGTAATGCAACCTATGGGTTGGGATGCATTTGGTTTACCGGCAGAAAATGCGGCAATTAAAAATAAAGCAGCACCGGCCAAATGGACTTATGAAAATATCGATTACATGCGTAATCAATTAAAGTCTTTGGGTTTTGGTTATGATTGGAACCGTGAATTTGCGACCTGTAAACCAGATTACTACCGTTGGGAACAATGGTTTTTCACTCAGCTTTTTGAAAAAGGCTTAGTGTATAAGAAAAATGCTACCGTAAACTGGGATCCAGTGGATCAAACTGTACTTGCCAATGAGCAGGTAATTGACGGTCGTGGCTGGCGCTCTGGCGCTAAAGTTGAGCGTAAAGAAATTCCACAGTGGTTTATTAAAATTACTGATTATGCTGAAGAGTTATTAAATGACTTAGACCAACTTGAAGATTGGCCTGAGCAAGTAAAAACCATGCAACGCAATTGGATTGGTCGCTCTGAAGGCGTTGAAATGACCTTTGCGGTTAGCGATTCAAACGAAAGCTTTGATATTTATACCACTCGTCCAGATACATTAATGGGTGTTACTTATGTGGCTCTTGCCGCACAACATCCATTAGCACTAAAAGCGGCTGAAACTAACGTTGAATTAGCCACGTTCATTGCAAGTTGTAAAAACAACAAAGCCACCGAAGCTGACATGGCGACCATGGAAAAGCTTGGCGTTGATACCGGTTTAAAAGCTATTCACCCATTAACTGGTGAGCTAGTACCTGTTTGGGCTGCTAACTTTGTTCTTATGGATTATGGCTCTGGCGCCGTTATGTCGGTACCAGGACACGATCAACGCGATTATGAATTTGCCACAAAATATGGTTTAGACATTAAACAAGTGATTATCGGCAGCGAAGGTGATGATATTAATGTTGCAGCCATCACTGAAAAATCATCATTAATCAATTCAGGTGAATTTGATGGTTTAGATTTTGATGCGGCAACTAAAGCTATTTCAGAAAAATTGACCAGCTCAGGCAAAGGTAAAATTACCGTTAATTATCGTCTTCGTGACTGGGGCGTTTCACGTCAACGTTACTGGGGTACACCAATTCCAATGTTAACATTAGAAAATGGTGAGTCGGTACCGGTACCTGAAGATCAATTACCGGTTATATTACCTGAAGATGTGGTTATGGACGGTGTTAAGTCACCAATAAAAGCTGACGCTGAGTGGGCAAAAACAACCTACAATGGTCAACCTGCGCTGCATGAAACAGATACCTTTGATACCTTCATGGAATCATCTTGGTACTACGCTCGTTATTGTTCACCAGATCATGACACCGGTATGTTAGACCCTGAAAAAGCCAATTACTGGTTACCTGTTGATCAATATGTTGGCGGCATTGAGCACGCGATTTTACATTTACTTTATTCACGTTTCTTCCATAAATTATTACGTGACGTTGGCTTAGTCAATTCTGACGAACCGTTCAAAAGCTTATTGTGTCAAGGTATGGTACTTGCTGAAACTTACTATCGTGAAGAAAGCAATGGCGCCCAAACTTGGATAGCTCCAACAGACGTAACCGTTGAAGAGCGTGATGAAAAAGGGGCAGTAACCAAGGCCATTTCTAAACTTGATGGTCTGCCAGTATTATCTGCTGGTATGAGTAAGATGAGTAAATCTAAAAATAATGGTATTGACCCACAAGAGGTTATTAACCAGTTTGGCGCTGATACCGTGCGTTTATTCATTATGTTTACGTCACCACCAGAGCAAACGCTCGAATGGTCTGATACCGGCGTTGAAGGTGCGCATCGTTTCTTAAAACGTGTCTGGAAACTTGCTTTTGACTTTACTCAAGCAGGCGCAGCGCCAGCATTGGCAGATGTAACACTAGAAGCAAAACATAAAAACTTACGTCGTGAATTACATAAAACCATTGCTAAAGTAAGTGATGATATTGGCCGTCGTAATACCTTTAATACGGCAATTGCCGCTATTATGGAATTAATGAACCACTTAGCTAAAGCAACACTTGAATCAGACGCTGATAAAGCTGTGATGAAAGAAGCGGTGCAAGCTGTGGTATTAATGCTTACGCCAATTACGCCTCATTTAAGTCATGAATTATGGTCTAGCATTGGTGATGGCGGCGATGTAGAAGAAGCCTCTTGGCCTGTTGTTGATGAAGCAGCATTGGTACAAGATGAAAAATTAGTTATAGTACAAGTGAATGGTAAGTTACGTTCAAAAATTACCGTTGCAGCTAGCGCTTCGCAAGAAGATGTTGAAAAACTTGCAATGAGTGAAGAAAATGTAGTTAAATTTGTTGAAGACAAAACCATACGTAAAATTATTTACGTAGCAGGTAAATTACTTAATATAGTGGCTAATTAATGATTCGAAATGGTATTTTTACGCATAGCGTAAAACTGGTAATTGGTGCCCTACTAACACTGAGTTTGTTAGTAGGTTGCGGTTTTAAACTGCGCGGTGATTACTTATTACCAGAGCAACTTAAAACCATGTATATCAGTTCTACTGATACACATGGTGAATTAACGCGCTTAGTGAAACAACATTTAACCATTAACGATGTCACCATAGTAAAACATAGCGCGGCGAATATTCCTGAGCTTAGAATTTTAAAGGACAGCTTAGATAGGCGCACCCTTTCGCTATTTGAAAATGGTCAAGTAGCTGAGTATGAGCTTACTTATACTACGCGCTATGAAGTATTATTTGCCGATCAAGAACCACAGAGTTTTCAATTTGAAATCCATCGTAACTATCAAGATAATCCAGATAGAGCCTTAGCAAAATCTAGAGAATTAACCTTACTTCGCAAAGAAATGCGTGTTGAAGCCGCTAATCAAATTTTACGAAATTTAGCGAGTATAAAACTCTAATCTAATGCGCATTTATCATAACCAATTAAGCAATCAGTTAAACAAACCACTATTACCTGTTTGGTTGATTTTTGGTGATGAGCCGTGGCAAAAAAACAATGCCCTAGACAGCATTAAAGCACATGCCAACAAGCAAGGTTTCGATGAACTTATTCGCTTTAGCAGTGATGATAAATTCGATTGGAATCAAGTGTTTGATGAGTACCAATCATTAAGTTTATTTTCCGCACAGCGTATTATTGAAATTGATTTAGTCAATAATAAAGTCGATGATAAAGCCACCAAAATTCTGCTCGAAATTGGCTCTCAGCTAAAGCAACAAGCGCAATTTGATGTATTGCTCATTATTCATGGTCCTAAACTCGACGCAGCAGCAACGCGGAAAAAGTGGTTTAAAGAATTAGATAAAATAGCGTGTTATATTCCTCTGTATGAAATGGAAGGCAAGAGTTTAAGTATTTGGTTAAACCAGCAATGCCAGCAATTAGCATTGAGCGTTGATCATCAAGCACAAGCGATGTTAGCGGAATTTTTTACCGGCAATGTACCGGCCTTACAACAAGAGCTACAAAAACTAGCCATTTTATTTAGTGGTAAGAAATCGAAAGTAATTACCGTTGAAGACTTAGAAGAACTGCTCATTAAACAGGCTAAATTTAGTCCATTTCAATTAGTAGATGCACTATTGTCAGGTAATTTAAACTTGTGCATGAATATGCTCACCCAGTTAAAAAATGAAGGTATTGCAGCCGCCCAGCTTATTTGGGTGCTACACAAAGAGATCAGCCAATTAGAAACCATGCAGAATCGCTTAACTAATGGTGATAATAGGCAACAACTATTTAAAGACTATCGTGTTTGGGATAAACGTAAACCATTGTATAATAATGCCCTGAATTCGATGAGTATTAGCAATATAAAACAAGCCAAACAACGTTTAGCAAAAACCGACTTAATCTGTAAAACCAGCAGTGACTTTGATCAATACATTTTACTTAGCGATGTTTGTGTCAGTTTATATCACGGTGAAGTCACTAAGCACTTGGCCTTAGATTATGAGTATTTTGCTTAATTCTAGGAAAGTAGCATTAACATGAACAACCAAGCGATAGGTATATACGGTGGAACTTTTGACCCAATTCATCTCGGTCATACTGTGCCCGTTAAAGATTTAGCCGCGCAATTAAATTTAGATGCTGTATACCTTTTACCTGCTCACATTCCACCTCATAAAAATAGCACCACAGCAAATGCATTACAGCGTAAATTAATGGTCGAAAAAGTATGTCACGTAGAGCCACTATTCACCTTAGATGATCGCGAACTGAACCGCACCACGCCTTCTTATACAATAGATACCATTAAAGAGTTAAACAACCAGTACCCCGACCATACTCTTTATTTTTTCATTGGCACCGATTCATTATTGCAATTAACTAGCTGGCATAAAATTGCCGAGCTGTTAACTCTCTGCCACTTTGTTGTCACCTCTAGACCTGGCTATGATATTAGCCAATTAAACCAGCCATTATTAAATAATAGATTAACTCGCAATAAAAAGGATTTACTGCTCAGTCGTGCGGGTAAGATTTTTATCGGCGAAACTAAGCAAGTGAATATATCTTCAACCGAATTACGTACACGGTTGCGATCACCATTAAACCGCCAAAATAGCACAAATAATTGCCGTCCATACCTACTTGCCGACGTATATAACTATATTTTGCAAAATAAACTGTACATTGATTAAAAGCTGTACTGTAAATATTAAGCCGTTCGCGGTAGAATAGCCGACTATGTCGAATGTTCTGCTAGAATTTAGCGACAAAGCATAGTCAATTTACATAAATTGCTGTGTCGATTTTATATTTACATGCCCAAGGATTTTACTTTGCAAACCGAACAACTAGTTGAATTTTCACTAACCGAACTCGAAAACATTAAAGCCCGTGACATTGTTGCTCTCAATGTTATGGAAAAAGCCAGCTTCACTGATTGCATGATTATCTGTTCAGGTAATTCATCAAGACACGTGCGCTCTATTGCTGAATACATTAATACCCAGGCTAAAGGTCAAAATCTTAACATTATTGGCTTAGAAGGTAATGATGTAGGCGAGTGGGCATTAATCGATCTTGGCGACGTTATCATCCATGTTATGACTGATGATGCTCGAGACACCTACAAATTAGAAGAACTTTGGGGCTAGACTAAGCGGCAATGAGAATTACCCTAATTGCCGTTGGCAATAAAATGCCAAGTTGGATTGCACAAGGATTTAGTGAATACTCACGCCGATTTCCTCGTGACTTAAGCTTTGATTTAATCGAAGTGACACCTGGCAAACGCGGTAAGAATGCTGATATTGCTCGCATCCTCGAAAGAGAAGGCGAGCAAACATTAGCAGCAATTCCTAAAGGCAGTCGTATTGTGACTTTAGAAGTTGAAGGTAAACCTTGGACAACTCCTGAACTTGCTGTGCAATTAGAGCGCTGGCAAATGGATGGTCGCGATGTTGCTTTATTAGTTGGTGGGCCAGAAGGTTTAGCGCCCGCTTGTATAAAAGCTGCGGAACAAAAATGGTCTTTATCTACTCTAACTCTCCCACACCCAATGGTTAGAGTAATGATCGCAGAGAGTTTATATCGTGCTTGGAGTATCAACAACAATCATCCTTATCATCGTGAGTGATAAGCGGTGAATAAAAGAGTTTCGATAAGAAACCATTCTGCCGAAGCAAATTTATTTGCTCGCAGGGCATTTATTACCTTTATTGGTGTACTGCTTATATTGTTATTTTTATTTAATAACATTTATACATTAGAAGTCACCTCATTTGAAAAATATAAAACTCGCTCAAATGAAAATCGCATAAAACTATTACCTGTTGCCCCCAATCGAGGTTTGATCTACGACCGCAATGGCATACTACTTGCCGAAAACAAACCTATTTATTCATTATCAATTATTCCTGAACAGGCTAAAGATGTTAATGAAACACTGGAAAAATTAAGCAAAATCATCACCATTAATGATGAACAAAAGCAGGATTTTTTAGATACCTATCGCAGTATTCGCCGTTTTAAACCAATAGAATTAATTTCTCGTTTAAACGATGAGCAAGTTGCCAAAGTGTCGGTGAGTCAGCATTTATTCCCTGGTGTTGTCATTGAAGCACGATTAAAGCGTTACTATCCCTTTTCCGATTTAACCACTCATTCTTTAGGCTATGTAGGCCGAATTAACCGAAAAGATTTAATTAAATTAGACCAAGACGGTAAAGCTGAAAATTACAAAGCCACTAAAGATATTGGTAAACTTGGTTTAGAGCGTTATTACGAAGGTGTATTGCATGGCACTATTGGCCACCAAGAAGTAGAAGTAAACAATCAAGGCCGAGTGCTTAGAACCTTGAGTTATACACCGCCGACACCGGGTAATGATATTACCCTGACGCTAGATATTGAATTACAAATGATAGCAAAACGCGCTTTGGCGAATCGACGTGGCGCTGTAGTAGCAATTGACCCGAGAGATGGCGGCATTCTCGCGTTGTATTCTAACCCTAGTTATGACGGCAATTTATTCGTACATGGTATATCGTCGAAGAATTATAAAAAATTACAAAACAAAGATCGACCGCTAATAAATAGAGCAACTAAAGGCACTTACCCGCCAGCATCAACGATCAAACCATTTTTAGCACTGTCCGGGCTTGAAAACAATATCATTACACCATCGAGTAAACTTTGGGATCCAGGCTGGTTTAAACTCAAAAATGGTAAACGTAAATATCGTGATCATCTAAAGTGGGGCCATGGCTGGGTAACTTTAGAAGAGGCGGTAATGCGTTCTTGTAATACCTATTTTTATGATCTTTCATACAAACTAGGCATAGATAATATTTCTCAGACCATGGCGCAATTTGGCTTTGGTGAGTCTACCGGTATTGATATTTATGAAGAAAGCTCGGCCATTCTGCCAAGTAGAGGCTGGAAACGAGCGCGCTATAACCAACCTTGGTATCATGGTGATACAGTAAACATAGGCATCGGCCAAGGGTTTTGGACTGTTACACCATTACAGTTAGCACAAGCAACATCGATATTAGTTAATAAAGGTGAGATTAAAGAACCTCATTTTTTAGCCGCAACCCATGAATCGATATTAACCACCACTGAAAATACATTAAAACAAGTTGAAGATGATTTAGCCGCAGATATTGAACAAATGGTGGCGATTGATAAAAACATTGTTGAATTTACCATTAATGATAAGCCTCCTATTGTATTAAATAACAATAATAACTGGGACATTATCCTTGAGGCTATGCACAAAACAGTGCAAAAAATTTCAGGCACAGGTTATCGCTCATTTAAAGGCGCAACTTATGATGCAGCGGGTAAATCAGGTACAGGTGAGGTTGTCAGTCGTGCTCAAGATACCGATTACGATGCAACAAAAATTTCAGAAAGTAACCGTGATAATGCGATGTTTATCGCCTTTGCGCCATTTAATAAGCCCGAGATTGTTATCGCAGTAACGATTGAAAACGTCGCGGCAGGTGGTGGTGGTTCAAATGCAGGCCCGGTTGCCAGACAAATCATGGATCAATACTTTGCTAATAAAGAATTAGTCAGTAAAAAATAATGGCAATATAACTTGGCTAACAGAGGTTAAGGTTAGTGTTAAGAAATAATATTTTCCATAAAACAACGTAATTTACCAGTAACAAAAAAGACACTATTTATGCGCTATTCCGGCAAAGATGAAGTAAAAAAGAAAACATTATTAGAGCGGGTCCACATAGATTGGCCGTTACTGGTGATGTTGTTAATCTTAATGTCGCTTGGCTTATGCGTGATTTACAGTGCGGGTGGCCAGGATATGGACCTGGTTATTCGCCAAGTTATCCGTCTGGGCATTGGCTTAGGGGTAATGTTTGTGGTTGCGCAAATACCACCGGTTGTCTATCAGAGATGGGCGATTATAGTCTTTATACTCGGTTTGTTAATGCTATTAGCCGTACTTCTTTTTGGCCATGTTGGCAAAGGTGCACAGCGTTGGTTAGATTTAGGCTTTATGAAATTTCAGCCATCTGAAATTATGAAGTTGGTCATGCCAATGACCATCGCTTGGTTTATCAGCCAATATGATTTACCCGCTAAAACAAGGAATATCATACTCGCTTTTATCTTAGTGATGTTACCAACCCTGATGATCGCTAAACAGCCTGACTTAGGTACATCATTATTGGTAGCAAGCTCGGGTATATTTGTACTCTTTTTAGCCGGCGCAAGTTGGCGTTTAATCGGTGTTTCAGCGGGTTTAATTTCAGCTTTTCTGCCAGTTTTATGGATGTTTTTGATGCGTGACTATCAAAAACAACGAGTATTAACCTTTCTTGACCCAGAGCAAGACCCTTTGGGCAGTGGCTATCATATTATTCAATCTAAAATAGCGATCGGCTCTGGCGGCTTGCATGGTAAAGGATGGTTACAGGGTACCCAATCACAATTAGAATTTTTACCTGAGCGCCATACTGATTTTATTTTTGCGGTATTTAGTGAAGAATTCGGCTTAATGGGCGTGCTTGGTTTACTGTGTATTTATTTGCTGATTGTAATGCGCGGTTTATGGATAGCTTATAGAGCCCAAGATGCGTTTACCAAATTATTAGCCGGCAGTTTAACACTCACATTTTTTGTTTATGTGTTTGTAAACATCGGCATGGTTTCGGGGTTATTGCCTGTTGTTGGTGTACCTCTGCCTTTAGTAAGTTATGGCGGAACCTCGATGGTGACATTAATGGCAAGTTTCGGTGTTCTTATGGGCATTAGTACGCACAGGCGATTAATTGCCTAAAGTCATTGATAAAATAATGCTGAAAATTATTGTAAACATCATAGTTTTTTAAATTCTAATATTGTTTCTAATAGTGATTCGCCATACACTGCTTATCATTATTAGATTACAAAGCCAGAAAGACCTTAACGTGACCTCATTAAAAAACATTTGTCTACTTGCACTTATCTGCACATTGTTTGCGTGTACCTCAAACAACTCTCGCTATTCACAAAAACACGACAGTATTCCAACTCGGCTGCCTAGCCAAAGCGAATTAAAAGAGCCAGTTCCGAGAGTAGAAACACCAAGTAGAGGTGGCAATAAACATTATCAAGTGTTTGGCATTCCTTATAAAGTACTGCCAACAGCCGAAGGTTACGTAGAAACAGGCACGGCGTCTTGGTATGGCAATAAATTTCACGGTCACTTAACATCTAATGGTGAAACTTATGATATGTACGCGTTCAGTGCAGCACATAAATCATTGCCGTTACCAACCTACTTACGAGTCACTAACCTAGCCAATAATAAATCAGTTATTGTGCGAGCAAATGACCGTGGCCCATTTCATCAAGACCGTTTGATTGATTTATCATATAGTGCGGCCTATAAATTAGGTTATTTAAAACAAGGTACTGCCAAGGTTAAAGTTGAAGCCATAACCGCAACTAACCTGGCTAAATTTACGCAACCACAAGTGGGTTCAAACGACGTTATTGTGAGTCCTTACCAACAGCAAAGTCTAGAGAAAGAAACAACCACAGTTGCTAAAGCCAGTACAGTTATCGCCAAACCGGTTACGACTAAAGCCATTTGGATAAAACCTGCGACAGTTAAACTGACAACGCCGGCAAGTTATAGCAAATTTATTCATGTACTTGTCACTCGCGACAAGCTACTTGCTGACAATACAGCAAAAGGTTTAAAATTTTTAATGCAGGTTCCGGTAGAGCTCACTGAAAAAAATGAACTTTTTAGGGTACAAGTAGGACCAATAGATAATGCAAACCAAGCAAAAAAATTATTAGCGAATATTCACCAGCAAGGTTACGTGGAAGCATACCCTTTAAAGTCGCTTAAATAAGTTATATTAAAATAGAATGCTGATATACTCATCAGCTATTTTTTGAAAAATAAATCAATATCAACCGTCTGATATCAATAGATTGGTATTAAACAGTTTAAATTAAACAAATTTTACAGGTACATAATGTCCAGTACAGCTCAAAAACTTATAAATATCCTTAGCGGCTTAGCGCTAGCCACCAGCTCAATGATCGTTTCTGCTAATACCATTATTCCAGCGCCACCAGGAATTAACGCTGAAGGTTATATTCTTATCGATCACGCTACCGGATATATTATCGCTGAAGGCAATGCCGATGTGCAATTAGAGCCGGCGAGTTTAACTAAGATGATGACAAGTTATATTATCGGTCAAGAAATTGCGGCTGGTAATATTAACAACTCAGATCAAGTAACCATTAGTGAGAACGCTTGGGCTAAAAACTTTCCTGATTCATCTAAAATGTTTATCGAAGTAGGTACTGAGGTATCTGTTGACCTATTAAACCAAGGCATCATAGTGACTTCAGGTAACGATGCGTGTGTTGCCATGGCTGAACATATTGCCGGTAGTGAAAGTGCATTTGCTGATTTAATGAATGCTCATGCTCAGCAACTTGGCATGTTAGGTTCAAATTTTGAAAACTCGCATGGCTTACATGGTAAAGAGCATTACACTACTCCGCGTGACATGGCGACTCTTGCCAATGCATTAATTAGAGATGTACCAGAAGAGTATGCTATTTATAAGCAGAAATCGTTTACTTATAACAATATTAAGCAATACAACCGTAACAGCTTACTTTGGGACAAAAGTATGAATGTTGACGGTTTAAAAACCGGTCATCACTCAAAAGCGGGCTACAACCTAGTCACCAGTGCAACTAAAGGTGGCATGCGTTTAGTGACTGTTGTTATGGGCACGAAGAGCGCCCAAGCACGTAAAATAGAAAGTAAAAAGCTGTTAAACTACGGTTTCCGTTTCTTCGAAACAATTACCCCATATAAAGCCGGTGAAGTATTTGCCACAAACCGTGTATGGATGGGTGATATTAAAGAAGTTGATTTAGGTATTCTATCTGATGCCGCTATCACCATTCCTCGTGGTCAGCGTAAAAATCTTGAAGCAAACTTTAAACTTGATCGTCAATTGGAAGCTCCAATTGCCAAAGGTGAAGTTGTTGGCACGGTATTTTTACAACTTAACGGTGAAGATGTTGGCCAATATCCTCTTGTTACATTACAAGAAGTGAATGAAGGTAGCATGTTTAGTCGTTTAGTTGATTACGTTAAACTTCAGTTTCAATAAACATTAACAACTAAAGATTTAATTTTTATGGCTGATATCGTTTATTTAAATGGTGAGTTATGTGCCAAAAGCGACGCAAAAATCTCGGTTCTCGATCGAGGTTTTTTGTTTGCTGATGGCATTTATGAAGTTATCCCGGTATATAATTGCCAACCCTTTCGTTTAAAAGAGCATCTAGCTCGACTCGAATATTGCTTAACGCAAATTAATATAAAGAATCCGCATTCAATTATTGAGTGGAAAAACATAATCCGCACGTTAATTGAACGTAATGGCGGTGGCCATTTATCAATATATTTACATGTGACTCGTGGCATTAGCCAAGACAGAAATCATCTTAGTGATGAAAATTTAACGCCAACCGTTTTACTTATGGCAAGCCCATTAGTTATTAACACAGAGCAATTAAGTACGACTACAGCAGCGTTGTTAGAAGATACTCGCTGGCAACATTGTGATATAAAATCGGTCGCCTTGTTAGGTAATATAATGCTGCGTAATCATGCCGAACAACTTGGTCATGGCGAGGCAATATTACATCGAGATGGTTTGGTTACCGAAGGCTCAACCAGTAATGTATTTATGGTAAAGCATCGGGAAATATTTACGCCAATACAGAACAACCTCATTCTTGGTGGTATTACTCGTGACGTGATCATTGAGTTAGCCGAAAGTTCGGGGTTAAAAGTACATCAACAAAATATTAATGTTGAACAATTACTCAATGCCGATGAAATATGGATTTGTAGTTCTTCACGAGAAATTTCACCTATAACGCAAATTGATGATAAAATAATCGCCAATGGCAAAATAGGTCCAGTAGCAAAAGCGCTAAATCAAGAATTTCAACTTTTTAAGAAAACCCTCATCAGTTAGACAACTCATTGATGATTAGTTAAGAGATTATTATGAAAACCCACTTTAAAGAATTACTTGAATTTCCCTGTGTATTAAATTTCAAAGTTATGGGCGTTGCTTGTGATGAATTACCCGATTTAATTATTGCGGTATTACAAAAGGATAACGCCGGTGATTACGTGCCAAAAATCAAACCAAGCAGTAAAGGTAATTACCACGCGGTATCAATTGCGGTTAGAGTAACAAGCCAAGAGCATATCGAGAAACTATATACAGAGTTATCGGCAATTGAACAAGTCCGTTACGTTTTATAGACACTATTAGCGTATTTACGCCGTACACAAAAGCCACTATATAGTGGCTTTTTTTATGGAAAAAGATATAATGCCGGCAGATTGATTAATGAGACAATAACTTGAAGCAACCTCTTGTTATACGCCAGTTAGGCGTTATGGATTACGAAACTGTTTGGCATGCCATGCAAGATTTCACCGATACTCGAGATGACAGTGTTGATGATGAGTTATGGTTGGTTGAACACCCGCCAGTATTTACCCAAGGACAAGCGGGTAAAGAAGAGCATTTATTGATGCCTGGTGATATTCCAGTGGTTAAAGTTGATCGTGGCGGACAAGTGACTTATCACGGTCTTGGTCAACAAGTGTTATACCCGATGATTAATATTCGCAGACGTAAAATGGGTGTACGCGAGTTAGTGACATTAATTGAAGACAGCATTATTAATATGTTGGCTAAATATAATATTAATGCAGCAGCAAAACCAGATGCTCCAGGGGTTTATGTTAGCGACAAAAAAATTGCATCGCTTGGCCTGCGAATTAGAAAAGGCTGTTCATTTCATGGTTTGGCAATTAATGTAAATATGGATATGAGCCCATATTTACGTATTAACCCATGTGGTTATGCCGGCTTAGAAATGATCCAAACAATAGACCTTAATGGTCCAGACAATGTTACTGAAGCAGGCACTGGTTTGGTAACAGAATTAATAGAATTATTGAATGCTGATGTTATCAGCCATCAAATAGGTTTAAAAAGTAATGACTAAAACAACGGTTACTGAAAATTCGACTCGCGTAGTTCCTGGTACTAAAATGCGTGATGCCGATAAAATGGCGCACATTCCTATTCAGGTTATCACTTCTGAACGTGAAACCATGCTCCGTAAACCAAGCTGGTTAAAAATTAAATTGCCACGCTCTACCGAGAATATCGATAAAGTAAAAGCGGGTTTGCGCAAAGGCGGCTTGCACTCAGTGTGTGAAGAAGCATCTTGCCCTAATTTAGCTGAATGTTTTGACCACGGTACTGCTACCTTTATGATCTTAGGCGATATTTGTACTCGCCGTTGTCCATTTTGTGATGTTGGCCATGGTCGTCCATTAGCGGCCGATAAAGATGAGCCTAAGAAGCTTGCATTAACGCTTAAAGATATGGCGTTAAAGTACGTCGTTATTACCTCAGTTGACCGTGATGATATGCGTGATGGTGGCGCTCAGCAATTTGCTGATTGTATTAGTGAAATTAGTGAGCATGCACCGCATACCAAAGTTGAGATCCTGGTTCCTGATTTTCGTGGCCGTATGGACCGAGCATTAGAGATATTAAATGCCACCCCGCCACATGTATTTAACCACAACCTAGAAACTGCGCCGCGCCTTTATCAAAAAGCACGCCCAGGTGCTAATTATCAATGGTCGTTAGATTTATTACAAAAGTTTGGTGATGCAAACCCAACTGTGCCAACTAAATCAGGCTTAATGGTCGGTTTAGGGGAAACTAATGAAGAAATTTTACAAGTGATGCGCGATCTTCGTAGCCACGGTGTTAAAATGCTTACCATTGGTCAATACTTACAACCAAGTAAACATCACTTACCTGTTGAGCGTTACGTACATCCTGATGATTTTGCGATGTTTAAACGCGAAGCCGATAAGATGGGCTTTGAACATGCGGCCTGTGGACCTCTAGTTCGCTCTAGCTATCATGCTGACAAACAAGCGGCGGGTGAAGAAGTTAAGTAAATTTCTGCATTTGCTCTGATGACAAAAGCCTGATTTTCAGTAATACTGGCTTTAAGTAACCCCTGATAGTTGGAAAACTATCAGGGGTTTTTATTTGTATAAATAAAGCCGATAATGGGCTTAAGAAACCTATAGCAGATAGCTTAATTAATTTTCGCTAAAGCAATCACTTGTTGATCGATGCGAACCGTCTGACCATCTTGTAAGCGTTCACCACCACGAACAATAACCGTATCACCGGCAATAATGTCTCCGGTTACCGATATCCAATTTCCTTGCCCTTGACCGACAGTCACGTTAATTTTTTCAGCAATTAATTCATCATTGACAATCAATACAAAAGTATCTGATTGTCTCAGTAATAATGCATCTCTTGGTATCATTAGCGCCTGTGCTGGATTTTGTTTTGGTAATGACACACTCACGGCAGTGCCGGATAACAAGTCTAAATTTGTTGCAGCTAATCTTACGTTGAAGGTACGAGATGACTGATCACCGGCGCGGCTCCATGTTCTGATTGGTAATTCAATTAATTGGTTTTGCCATTTCACTTGCATTTCAGCACCTTGTTTTAAAAATGGGGCAATAGACATTGGCGCTGCGATTTCGATATCAAGGTCTTTTGGGTCAACCAACACGACCATAGGTCGGCCGATAGTGATTAATTCACCAACATAGGCAAATCTCTCGCTAATAAACCCTGAGAACGGTGCTTTAATTTCGGTTCTTTCAATGGCTAATTGTGTTTGTTTGATATGCATTTGCTCGCCAATCATTTCATTTTGGGCAACAATTAAATCTTTTTCTGTGCGTTCTAGTTCACTTAGTGCGGTGTTATTGGCTTCATTAAGCTTAAGTAAACGTTGTTTGTGTTTACCTAAATACTCAACATTTGCTTGATACTGTTTTATTTGCGCCTGTTGTTGAGCCATTAACAGTTTTAAATTACGGTTATCAATACGGGCAATTACATCGCCCTGCTGAACTTGGGTACCAATATCAACGATCCACAGCAATTGCCCGGTCTGCTGTGCAGAAATAGGGGCATTCATGCGATTAACAACATTACCCGGCAACCACACTCGTGCTTGTACTTGTTCAATCTTTGCCGTTTCAATGCTCACCAGTTGTGCTTCATTTTCGACGGCAACGACAAGACCACTTGTAAAAAAAGTAATCGAAGCCAAAATTAATATATATTTTCTCATCATTTGTCCTTAAATTTTTGTTTGTGGTTGAACGGCTAAAGCATTTAGCTCTGGTTCAATGACAGAGGTATTAAGTGAAGATTTTTTAAAGCCAAAATCACGGCGTTGTAAAAGCAACAGACAAGGCAATAAAATAATGGTAAATAAGGTGCTTACCGCCAATCCACCAACAATTACGGCAGCTAAACCACGATAGATAACGCTGCCGGCTCCGGGTATCAATAACAGCGGTAACATGCCAAAAAAACTGGTGCAGGTGCTCATAAATATAGGGCGTAATCGTAAGCTTAAGGCTTGTTGCACTGCGTTAACTCTGCTCACGCCTTCAGCCTGAGCCAAACGGGTTTGATGAACGAGTAAAATAGCGTTATTAACCACCAAACCAAGTAAAATAACAAAGCCAATCATGGTTAAAAGATCAAGCGGCTGGAACACGAAGACATTGAGTAATTGTAAAGCGAGAACGCCGCCAACAGTCGCCAAAGGGATAGTAATAATGACTAACGCACTGTCTTTAATGGATTTAAATAGAGCGGCCATCAATAAGAATAAAATGACTAATGCAAACAAGAAATTTTCGCTCATCACTGTGATGGCCTTTTCTAATTGATCAGCACTGCCACCATACACAATGGATGCATCGGCAGGTAATGCTGCCTTTAATTTCGGCGCAACATCACTCTTCAACACGGCAATGGTTTCTTCTAGAGACCAACCAGGCGGTGGATTGATATTTAATGTAATGGTGCGATTGCCATCAATACGAGTGAGTCGACTTGGTCCAACCGTACGTGTAATATCAACAAGTTCAGACAACTGGGTAATATTACCGGCGCCAGTTACTACTGGCACATCGCCTAAATTATCAGGATCATCCCAACCTTGTGAACGCACAATAATATTTAAGCGTTTACTGCCATTAAAATATTCTCCGGCGTAAACACCATCACCCAAGGTTCTTACCACTTGGCCTAGTTCTCGACGAGACCAACCTTGCTCTAATATATTTCGATCGTTCGGTGTTAATCTTAATTCTGGTGCCGACATTTCAGGGCTCGGATTAGCCCTAACATTTGCACCTTCAATGGCATCATTTACCCATTCTATACCTTGGCGAGCCGCACTTTGTAACGCATCGGTGTCTCGACTTTGTAAATGAATTTGCACTTGTCTGCCACCACCAAAACCACCAAATAAATTGCCTTGTACGGCAAACGCTCTGGTATCAGGTAAGTCGACAAGTATTTCTTCACGAACCACTCTTAACAGTTCTTCAACTTGTGATTGATCCTTTGCTCTTACACCTAACTGTCCACCAAAAGGACCCGAAAATAAATAATAATTTTTAAGTGCTGGTTGTTTTTCGCCGCTCATGTAAGGTTTTAAGCGTTCAATAATAGGGTTTACGACTTCACGTTCAATAGTTTGTAAGTTAGCACCCGGTGGAAATTGCAAGTTAGCATCTACTGCATCTCGCTTCACCGGTGGTAAATAATCTAGGTTTGGTAGGGTAAATACCGTAACGATCACAGGAATAATCAACAAGGCGGCAGCAACAACTAAGCGTTTTTTACTACTGCTGGTTAATTTAATCACCCAATTGGTAATACCTTGCCAAACCGCTTGATTGGGATCATTGACCTGCTGTTCCTTAATGAGATATTTTGCCAATACGGGCAACAATACCACCGCAACTATTAACGACACAGAAACCGCAATAGCAATGGTTAGAGCTAAATCACCAAACAGTTGCCCTTCAATACCCTTTAAGAAGAACACCGGTAAGAAAATGGCCACGGTTGTCGCGGTAGAAGCTAATAACGCCCCCCAAACCTCTTTGGCCCCCTGCTCTGCGCTGTCATGTACATTTAAGCCTTTGTCACGCATTCGGAGAATATTTTCTAATACCACAATTGCTGCGTCCAACACCATACCTACAGCAAATGCCAAACCAGCCAAAGAAATTACATTAAGAGAGCGCCCAGTAAGCTGTAAAACGATAAAAGTACTTAATAAACTAATAGGAATGGCCGTGGCAATAATAAGTGTTGCTCGCGCCCGACGAATAAAAAACCATAACACTAAAAGTGAGAGCACTGCGCCCACGAATAAATTACTGGTGACCAAATTTATTGCTCGATAAATAAACACTGATGCGTCAAACGACTGGATCATAACCAATTGCTTTTCCGCTAACAGTTCAGTATTTATTAGTTCAACTTCAGTTTTTACTCGATTTAAGGTGTCTAAT
This sequence comes from Colwelliaceae bacterium BS250, assembly GCA_040779355.1. Lineage (GTDB taxonomy): Bacteria > Pseudomonadota > Gammaproteobacteria > Enterobacterales > Alteromonadaceae > Thalassotalea_A. The sequence continues at coordinate 394,533 of JBFONS010000002.1, forward strand.
ACATTCGCACCATTGACTCGGTTAATTCGCATGGAGAATGCAGGGTTACCATTTTGTACCGCTATGCCTTCCTTATCCGCACGGCTAACTGCCACGGTAGCAATATCGCCCAAACGAATGTTGCGTCCATTGCGAGACTCTAGAATTAACTGTGATAACTCTTCTACTTCATACCGGCCATTAAAACGTAACGTATATTGTCTGCGGCCCACATCAATGAAACCGCCTGATATATCATTAGTGCCCGATACTAGGGCGATAAGTTTCGGAATTTCTATACCAAACTCTGCAGCTTTAATTGGATCAAATTTAATTTGTAATTCTTGTCTATCTTGGCCATTGTTCATCTGTACACTGGAAACACCTTCTATGGCTTCAATTCTTGGACGAATAGAATCTTCAGCAAAGTCGTTATAGTCGTCAATGTCATGTTCATTGCCAGGCAATGCTTGTAAGAAGAAAAATGTTAACGCTGGATTACCGCCGCCAAACCCACCTAACATAACCCTAGGAGGCGTAGCATCACGAGGTTGAGATTGAACTCGAGTCATGCGGCTAATCACTTCCATTAGTGTTTGCTGCATGTTGGTATCGATACCAAATTCAAGATTGATAAAGCCATTGCCGCGATTGGCAAACGCATTCATCGATTGTAATCCCGGTATACCACGTAACACCTGCTCTTGTGGCTCAAGGATTTCCGACTCTATTTCTTGTGGTGATGCGGCGCGCCAAGACGTTTGAATTGCTATTCTAGGGTTTTCAATATCTGGAAATAATTGTATTGGCAGTTTACTTAAACTAAGTAAACCCACCAATAATATTAAGGCAACAACGACGGCAACGGCCGCTGGAGAATTCAACGCTTTAGAAGTGAGTTTCATATTTTATCAAAAACCTATTGATGTTTAATTTATTAACATCAATTTAACAATGATTGAAAATTATGATAATCAGATAAGTTTAAATGAAGATTATTTGCGATGAGTTACTAGGCAGAAACAGTTTGTAATAGGCTGACACATTTTGACATGACTTAAACTGCAAATCGCTAAATCATGCCATGACAACATCCCAATGTTCATTGGAATGTTGGTATTATACCAAGTGACATATATATCTGATCATTTTTGCTGGTTAAAATGAATAACTACTGCGTTATAAAATTTCAAAGTAGAACAACTACTTATAAAATTCATGCCTTGTATTTATCCATTTTTCCTCAGCAAAAAATAGATCACCTATTTATCTCAATTGGTATTACATAGATATATTCACGCCGGAGATGCCATCTGTAATGTAAGAGTATTTACATAAAAACAGCCTTTTCGGGTTAATTTGTTTATTAACAAAGTACTTTTTCAAGGTATCACTTCGCTGTTTTGCCAGTTCACCTACTGCCGATTTAACTTGTTCATCAGATAAGCTAGTATTCAAAACGATTTGTTGTTTATCTTGTTCATTACTGACACCGCAAAATGTTATTGTTAAATCATCTTTGCTAGTCAATAGTTCTGCCAATTTATCGGCATAAGGCTGCTGTTTAATATCAATAACAGCTGAGTTAGTATCAAAAATCATGGGTTCAAATTCAATATGACTGGCTGAATCAACCGCGTATTCAGCGGCCATTACAATGGCCCCATAAGGTTGTAGTGCATACTTCAAAAAACTAACCGAGCCTTTTTGTAAAGCCTGTGAAAATGACTTTTGAATAATAGAATTTAAGCCAACGTCAGCGTTATTTAAATCACCCTTTACAGGAATATCTAAATCGATGTTGCCATCGCCATCTTCGAGCATTTCTATCGCCATAGGTAAAGGTAAAGTAGTCACTTGCTCATTGCCATCAATGTCTTTTATTTTGAGTTTACGTATCAGTAGATCGTTACTCATATCAATTACATTATTTTTGAGTGATAACTTAAAATCATGATCAAATTGGCCACTGGTAAACTGATAGCCAACAAAGGGTTCAATATAAGGAGATATCTCACTCAACGAAATAGCGTCAAGTTCACCTTGGGCAATGATTAACGGTTGCTCAGCAAATAATTGTCCCTCGCCTGTCACTTGCACAGTTGAAAATTCCCCCAGTCTCGCTTCAATTTCAAATTTAGACATAGAATCTGGATTTTCTGGCTGCAAGTTCGATAACATGATTTTATCAAGCGAGACTACCGTAGATACTTTATGAGCATTCACTGTTTGATAAACTTTAATTAAGCTTTCATCTTCAATCAAAAATTCACTTATGCTTAGAGCTAATTTAGTATTTACTGCTGACTCAGTTTGGCCATTATCTTGTGGTCCAGCTTCGGTTTCTGAGGTGGCTTGTGCTGAAGTTTCTGGCTGTAAAGCAATAATGGTAGCATTAACTTGATCGGTATTGATGAGGAGGCCTTGTTGGTCAAAATGAAACTCCCCCTTTAATGCCGAAAGCACAATTTTTTCAATATCTAAAGAGTTTTGCAACGGTTGATATTGCACATTTTTTATCAATGTGCGTTTTGTACTCAATAGATTATGATCTTTTTTAGGACTTTCAATAAGGTTAATCTTGTCGAGAATAAGTGAATCTAAGGTGATGGTTAATAGATCATTGAGTTGCAACTTATTTAATTGCACTGAATCAAAGGCTGCTAATATATAGTCTTGTTTACTATCAACAATTTTAACCTTTTTAATATCAATATTATGGCGACTGTCAAAACTTAGCTTTGAATTGCTTAAGATTAAATCGGTCGAGAGCACATTTTTAATATCATTTACTGAGATGTTTAATGGCTTATAAGATGTTTGTAGTTGGCCAATATTAATTGGACCATTGATAGACATATGTATAGTGTCTTTATTTTCTCTGTAACCACTAAAGTCTAGTTTGGCTGACAAAGAGCCTGATAATGTTGCAACCTCTTTAGGTGCAAATTTAGCTATGTTTGTTAAGTTAAACGCTTCAATGTCAATATCCCCAGATAATGTCGCGGGTTCTGCTAGCGGTTCAGCTTGTAAATTAATATTTATTTGACTGCCGTTTAACTTCGCGGCAAGGAATAGTTGCACAGGATTATTATGCCATGTAGACGCACGTGATAATTTAAGCTCTTCGATGAGTAAATCACCATCAAACTTTGGTGTGGTAATTTCGACATTTACATTGCTAAAACGTATTAATTCAACATCTAAATTAGGGACTCTTAGGCTGTCTTCAGCAGGTTCTAACGAAGAATTTTGCTCGCTAATATCATCTTGTTCTTGAATAGGAAAAACCACTTCAAGTTTACCATCTTCATCTTGCCTTACGGCTAACGTTGCATCTTGAATTTCTAATAACTCAGTGGTTAATCCGCCGCTAAAAAGACCTTGCCAGCGGTAATCAGCTCGCATTAAACCAATAATGAGTTTGTCCTCACCTTGATGGATTAAGTGCACATTTTTTAAGACAATTTCGCCACGAAAAATATTTACATCGACATCCTCAATACTGGCTTGTTCAAACCCTTGCTTAGCAATATTGTTTAGGATCCAAAATTTGACAATAAATGGCAATAATACGATAAAGGCAGCAAAACTAAATAAAACGGCAAACTTGCCTTTATGGTTTTTTATTAATGGGGGTAACCAAGACATAAAATCAACTTAAAATGAGAGGTGCTTTAACAATAACTTGATTTAAATATTGTGCAAGTTATATAAGGGGCAAAACGGGGCGATTGATCCTGTTCACCCCGTTAATATAGGATATTATAATATATTTATTCAATAATTGGCGTTGGACAATTAACGTCGCCATTTTGGGCAATATGGCGTAAGTAATGATCCATTATGGTGATGGCCATCATAGCTTCAGCAATAGGTACAGCGCGAATACCAACACAAGGATCATGACGACCACTGGTAATAATATTTGCAGGTTCACCTTTTATATTAATGGTTTTACCACTAACACCAATACTTGAGGTTGGTTTCATCGCAATACTCGCAACAATATCTTGGCCAGATGAAATACCGCCTAATACACCGCCAGCATGATTCGATAAAAAGCCACCTGGCGTCATCTCATCACGGTGCTCTGAACCTCGTTGGTTTACCACAGCAAAACCATCGCCTATTTCAACGCCTTTAACCGCATTAATACTCATTAAAGAATGGGCAAGTTCGGCATCAAGTCTATCAAACACCGGTTCACCTAAGCCAACAGGTACATTGCTAGCAACAACTTTTACAGCGGCGCCAATTGAATCTTTTTCTTTTAATATTGCTTTAAGTAACTCTTCAAGACTTGTAACTTTACTGGCATCAGGGAAAAAGAATGGGTTATTTCTTACTTCATTCCAATCATAATGCTCAGCCTTTATTTCACCAATTTGGCTGACACAGCCTTTCACTTCAAGGCCAAGCTTTTGCTTAAGATATTTCTTGGCAATGGCGCCAGCAGCTACTCGCATAGCAGTTTCTCGTGCTGAAGAGCGACCGCCACCGCGATAATCACGAATACCATGTTTTTGCCAGTAGGTATAATCGGCATGACCTGGGCGGAACATCTCTGCGATGTCGCCATAATCTTTTGAACGTTGATCAGTATTTTCTATCATTAGACCGATTGGTGTACCGGTAGTTTTACCTTCAAATACACCTGATAGTATTTTAACTTGGTCAGCTTCACGGCGCGCGGTTGTATAACGAGATGTACCAGGTTTACGTCTATCTAAATCAAATTGTAAGTCGTCTTCACAAAGTTCAATGCCCGGAGGACAACCATCAACAATAGCACCTAAAGCCAAACCATGACTTTCACCAAATGTTGTTACTGTAAAAATTTTTCCTATTGTATTACCGGCCATAATTTAGTTGCTCACCTGCTGTTGAAATAATTGTTGATGTTGAATAAGTTGTTGTTTCGTTATTTGAAAAATGCCTAAACCGCCACGCTCGAATTCTATCCAGTTAAAATCGACTTCAGGATAGATCTCTTGTATATGAACCATAGAGTTACCTACTTCACAAATAAGTACGCCATTTTCAGTTAAATGTTGACTCGCCTGGTCTAAGATCACACGCACAATGTCTAAACCATCATTGCCACAGGCTAAGCCCATTTCTGGCTCATGATGAAACTCATCAGGCATGTCCCCCATATCCTCGCTATCTACATACGGAGGGTTAGTGACTATTAGATCATATTTTTGTTGCTCTACCCCTGAAAATATATCAGATTTAATGGCAATAACGCGATCGTTAACTTCATGATTCTCTATATTAAGACGCGCGACATCTAAAGCATCATCAGATAAATCGACTGCATCGACTTGTGCTTCAGGGAATGCATACGCACAAGCAATGGCAATACAACCGCTGCCGGTACATAAATCTAAAATACGGTTAGGGTGATCACTAATTAAACCATCAAAGCCATTATCAATGAGTTCTGCGATTGGCGAACGCGGTACTAAGACACGTTCATCAACATAAAAGGGTAAATGACAAAAATAGGCTACGTTGGTTAAGTAAGCGGCAGGAATGCGTTCATCAATACGGCGTAATACCAAGCTGATAACATCTAGCTTTTCCGTTTTAGTCAAACGAGCTTGCATAATGGCATCATCCATATTGTCAGGTAAATGCAAAGCAAATAACGTTAAACTAACAGCCTCATCCCACGCATTGGTTGTACCATGACCATAATATAAATCAGCTTCATTAAATCGACTGACACTCCATCGTAAAAAATCGGCAATGGTATGTAAGTCGGTGGTGACTTCGTCAATATTTAACTCAAGCAAAAACTATCTCCTAAAAAACAATAAACCTTTTAATTTTACAGCAGCTTAATTACACTTAAGCAATGAAACTAAAAGATATTCTAAACGACTCTGATAAAAACCTATTCAAGCAAGCCATAGGTAAAACAAAACAACTTGCACAAGACACTATACATCCGCAAAAATTAACCAGTAAAAAGAAAGTCAAACGCAAACTTGAGAAGCAGGAATTTGAAAAACAACAATTTTTCTTTTCTGATGAATTTGAGCCTAACTTAGAAAGCAAGGGCCCAATGAAATACGTTAGAGCTGATGTTGACACTTTTGAAGCTAAACGATTGCGCCGTGGTGAATATTCTCCTGAGCTTATTTTAGACCTTCATGGCCTTAAACAACAAGAGTCAAAACTAGAACTCGCCGCATTATTAGCAGCTTGTATAAAACAACACGTAAATTGTGTTTGTATTATACATGGCATTGGTAACCGAGTGTTAAAAACTAAAGTACCACATTGGCTAGTACAACACCCTGATGTTATGGCGTTTCACCAAGCCCCACTTGAGTATGGCGGTGATGGCGCACTATTAGTACTGATTGACCTTAAAGATGATTTTATGTGTAAATAACCATAAAACGCTTTTTGTCCCGCTAAATATTTCGCTCTAGTTTATAACAAAATTATCTAAATCTATTTTTAATTGCTTGTGGATAAAAGCTAAACATCAACAGAAATTATCCGGACTGACCATTTTCACAAGTTGTCCTGTCATAAGGTCGGTGCTGTAATCAATTTTTGCAATTGCGGCGGTAGCAAATATTGGTGATTGACTATGAATGGTAAGCTCCGCACATAGGTAGCTGACAATAGGCATATGAGAAATGATAAGTACATTTTCATATCCAGCAGGTTCTATTAAGCCATCTAAATAATCATGAACAGTGCTTGCTGAGCCTTCGGGTGTTAGCAAATCTAAGGTTTGCACCGCAAGGTTACATGATAACTCAGGTTTAAGTGTGTCAATAACGGCTTGGGAAGTTTGCTGGGCGCGCACATAAGGACTGACCAATATGGCATCAATTTTAAGGTTTTCAATATTAAGCCATTTAGCCATCACTTTGGCTTCTAATATACCAAGTTCAGTTAATGGTCGCATTGCGTCACTTGCGGCTTGTAATGCTGCGTCGCCATGACGCATGATAAATAAATTCATGTGGTTTGAAACCATTCTATCTTAAGACTAATTTTTATATAGCTATGCAGCAGAGCTCATCGCTATATCGATAGCCATATTCTAATACTAATAAAGGTAGAATATAAACAAATGTTAATAAAAAATCTTATTATTAGGTATATTATTACTAAATAACGAGTTTTTCTGTTAAATAAGCGCTATAACTACTAAAAGCGCAAGTATTTCATCCTAGCTCGATAACAATAAGCTCAATAATATTTATCAAAAAGAGTATGCATTGAAACAAAGTCCAAATGATCCTAAACACTATAAAGCCATTACCTTAGATAATGGTTTAAGAGTAGTATTAGTGCAAAATAGCGAAACAAATCGCTCAGCAGCTTCATTGGTTGTAAATGCAGGACATTTTGACGATCCTGTTGATAGACAAGGTTTAGCGCATTTTCTTGAGCACATGTTATTTTTGGGTACCGAACAATATCCAGAAAGTGGCGAGTATCAACAATATATTAGCCAACACAGTGGTTCACATAATGCTTGGACGGGTACAGAGCACACCTGCTTTTATTTTGACATTAATCATCAACATTTCGAACCCGCACTAGAGCGATTTAGTAAATTTTTTATTTCACCATTGCTTTCACAAGAATTTATCGAAAAAGAACGTCTTAATATTGATTCTGAATTTAAGTTAAAACTTAAAGACGATATGCGCCGTATTTATGATGTGCATAAAGAAACCATAAATCAGGCCCACCCGTTTAGTAAATTTTCGGTAGGCAGTATCGACACTCTTGCTCATCGCGAAGGCAGTTGTTTAAAAGATGAGATCAGCCTTTTCTTCGATACCTACTATCGCGCTGGCAGAATGACGTTAGCGGTTGAAGGGCCACAGCCACTTGCGGAATTAGAACAGCTAGTTAACGCAAAGTTCTCAGCTATAAAACCAGAACATCAGCCAAAAACTGAAATTATTGAGCCGTTATACTGCCAAGAGCACCAAGCCTTAAAAATTAATATAAAGCCTGAAAAAAATGATAATAAGCTGATATTAAGCTTTGCTATGCCGGGTATTGATGATGCTTATTTAATTAAACCGATCACTTACTTAAGTTATCTTTTAGGCCATGAAGGTAAAGGCAGTATTTTAGCCTATTTAAAACATCGTCAATGGGCGATGGCATTAACGTCAGGTGGTGGCGTTAATGGTTCAAACTTTAAAGATTTCAATATCAGTATTCGCTTAACAGAACTCGGCGATCAACACATCAATGACATCATTTCTTTAGTATTTGCTTATATACAACTGTTAAAAACTGATGGCATTAATGATATTTATTTCCAAGAAAAGAAAGCGATTTCAGAATTTTCTTTCCAGTATCAAGAGAAATTAAAACCACTCGATTCTGTTAATCAAATGGTTATAAACATGCAACATTATCCCGAAGATGATTACATCTATGGTGACTATGTTATGCAAGACTTAAACATTGAACTGCTTGAACAATATATTGGCTATTTATCACCAACCAATATGCGCATTATTTGCATTAATCAGGATGTGGCAACTGATAGGGAAAGCTTTTGGTACAAGGTGCCGTATAAAGTCGAAAAATTAGCTCAGTCACAAATAGACATCTGGAATTCAGCACTGCAATTTTCAGGATTACGGTTACCTACACCTAATCCATACATAGTTGCGAATCCAACGTTAGTTCCTGCCAATAATACTGTCACGGTACCGGTATTGTTGAAAGAGCGACCGGGCTTAAAGGTTTGGTTTAAACAAGACAGTTCTTTTTTCGTGCCTAAGGGACAAGTATTTATTGGCATAGATTCACATGTGGCCATAGCGAGCAAAGCGAACATTGCCATGTCACGTTTATTCGTCGAATTATTTTCTGATTTTGTGTTAGAACAAAATTATCACGCCGAACTCGCCGGTATTCATTACCACCTTTATCCACATCAAGGCGGCATGACATTACAACTCTCTGGCATTAATGAAAAACAACCATTATTACTAGAAAATTTATTACACAATATTAAAGACCACTCTCTTGCTATTGATCGCTTTGAGCTATTTAAAAAGCAGTTAATTAAAAATTGGCGTAACAGTGACAAAAGTAAATCAATATCACAGTTATTTGCCAAACTAAGCGCTTTAATGAAGCCTTATGGGCCTAGCGGTATTGAATTAGCACAAGCACTCGAAGCCATCAGTTATCAAGACTTTACGAATTTCTGTCATGAGTTTTTTTCTCATCTGTGCGTTGAAGCATTTATCTACGGCAACTGGTTAAAACCACAGGCTGAACATATGGGTGATTTAATTGAACAGGAATTATCAGAGCATTTAGATGTAACGGCCGAAGTACAGTGTGCGGTAGTTGATTATAAAGATAAAGGCGTTGCCCTGTTACCTCAACATTTAGCTGAACACGACTACGCCAGCGTGATCTATTTTCCAATGGAAAAAAATGACGTTGATACCATCGCTCGAACTATGATTGCCAGTCACTTAATTTCTCCACAATTTTTTCAACAAATGCGTACCGAACGTCAGTTTGGTTATTTAGTTGGCGTTGGTTATATGCCAATGAATCGCTTCCCTGGCATAGCGTTTTATATTCAATCGCCAGATACTAAAACAGATATATTATTTAGCGCGATGGAAGAATTCATCAATGACTTTGATTGTCTTATTCCGGAACAAGAATGGCTGCATTTACAACAAGGTTTAATCGGCCAATTACAGGAAAAAGATACTAGCCCAAGAGTGAAGAGCCAACGCTATTGGATGAGCATATGTAATAAAGATTATAGCTTTAGTCAAAAGCAGAAATTAGTGCGTGCGATAGAACAATTAACCTTAGCGGATATTAAAGAATTTGTAGTGCAAAATCTTGCTGATATATCCTCTCCGGATAAAATTTGTTTAGCCTCAGTTAAGCATGCAGATGAAATGGCTTACCTACCTCAGCACCATGAAATCATTAAATCTGCTGACGATTTTCATCAGCAATGTCCACATAAATTCTAAACACTCACACTTAACAAAATATTCACCTTTAATTACCGGTTTAATTGCATTAAGATAATAAAAATATTGAAAATTCCCGAAAGCCCAAGGAATTAGTTAACACGGTAGTTAATAAAGGCTTGTTCAGTGCAATTTTATAAAAATAACAATAACAATAAAGACAATTTAGCCATGCATTTCCTAAAACCTTTTTTAGTCGCATTTTTGTTCCTAATTTCCATTCCCTCTTTTGCATCGCAAGCACCGTTAAAATTTCAACAGTTATCTACTGAACAAGGTCTTTCTCAAAGCAGTGTTTATTCGATAGCACAAGATCAACAGGGCTTTATTTGGATCGCAACCCAAGATGGACTTAATAGGTATGACGGTTTAGAAGTTAAACATTATAGAAATGATTTAAATACATCTAGTTCACTGCCAAATAATCTTGTCAGGGTTGTATTTGTAGATAGTGATAATACACTTTGGGTCGGTACACAAAAAGGACTAAGTATTTACAACCCTAAACTTGATAATTTCACCAATTTTTATCACGAAGAACAAAATTTAAACAGTCTAAAAGATAATGCGATATGGAACATATTTGAAGATAATAAGAAATCAATTTGGATATCAACGTCAACAGGCTTGCACTTAGTAAACAAAAAAGAAAAAACATTCAGCCAAATACACTTTAAAAAACTATCAGAAAAAATAAAAGAGATTAAAACAATATATCAGGATGTTAACGATAACTTATGGCTAGGTACGTATGAGAACGGTCTGTACATTCTAGACAAAAATTATAAGTTTATTTCACCAATAAATGGGAAAAACAAATGGAAACTAAACATACCTGCGAATAGCTACTTTGAAATTAAAGAAATTGATAATCAGTACTGGATTGCGACTGAATTAGGGATCTTTATTGTAGATAAATCATATAATTTAATAAAAACATACTCTTCTAGCGATATATTTAGTAGCAATGAAGCAAAAATACGATCAATCCACCAAATCGATAATCAATTAATTTGGCTAGGAACAGAAAGTGGCTTATTTGAGTTAAACCTTATAGATGACACAATATCAAAGAAAAATATTTCATTTAAAAACTCTAACTCTGCATCATTTATTTATACTATATTTTCGGATTCTTCTAACTCTATTTGGTTAGGTACAATTTATAATGGTGCAGCTAAGTATAATTCAACTACCTCTTTATTCGCTCATCACATATCAAATTCAGGTAACATAAAAAACAATATAAAAAGCTTTACTGAATTACCAAACAGAAAAATTATTGCCGCATCAGAAGCTAGCGGACTGTTTATTTTTTCATCATCCGAAGAAAAAACAATAAACATACCAATAGATTTAAAGATAAATAGTATTTATGCACAATCTAATTCTTCAATATTAATTATTACAAATGAGGACAAATTATACGAATACGATCTTGTACTTCAAAAGTTAACTCCACATGAGCATTGGCTAAATAATTATAAAGAAAAACACGCTCGTGTAGATTTTATTTTTTACAATGATGCTATTTTTTTTGGGGGTAGTGATTCTAGGTTATATAAATATTCCATACAAACAAAATCATTGACCTCGTACGAAGTTAATGATTTAAACAGTGTTGATGTCATCGCGATTAAAAGTTCACAAAAAAATATAGTATGGGCCTACTCTTCAGATGAAAATTTATATCAATTTAATATATTGGATGGAAGCTTCGAGAAAAGTAACTTTCCAATCCACCCTACATTCAACGAGCACTCTCTATATCAAATTAAAGAGTCTACTCATTTTGTTTGGTTTAGTTTTTGGGGGCACGGCATACTACTGCTTGATAAACATTCAAAAACTTATAGTGAATTTAATGAACTAAACGGATTAGCTAACAATTTTATTACAGGATTGGAAATCGATAATTCCGGAATGGCATGGTTAAGTTCAAATAAAGGGGTTAGCAAAATAAATCCTATTAATAAAAAGGTCATTAACTTTACAACTAACCATGGAATTCAATCTGAAGAATTTTTCGCATTTTCATCTCTAAAAGCTACGGATGGTCGAATGTATTTTGGTGGTGTAAATGGTTTTAATAGTTTTTATCCGATAGATATAAATACGGAAAAAGAGGTTGTTACAACGCCTATTAATATTGAGTTACTAGTCGCTAATAAGCCTTTGAAAATTTCAAATGACAATGTTAAATCAAAAAACACTTCAACAATTGATGGACAGCTTTTCACTATCAACGAAATCACATTACAATATACTCAATCACCTTTTTCCATTAAATTTGCATCACCTAATTCAACATTTTCACCAGAAGTAAAATATAGATACAAATTAATGGGTCTTGATGAAGATTGGATTATTACTGATGCAAAAAACAAGAGAGCTACATATACAAACCTCGATTCAGGTAGCTTTATTTTTAAGTTAGAAGCTTATAGCGATAACAATGACATTTTTATTCCAGCACAAGAATTAAAGATACATATATTAGCTCCATGGTGGTTTTCAAAAACAGCATGGTCTACTTATATACTCACTATTTTATTAGTAATTTATTACTTTATTCGCCAAGCAAAAAACAAAGAACAAACCAACATTCAAATAAAAGCATCTGAAGAGCGTTTAAAACTTGCCTTATGGGGCTCTGGTGATGAAATGTGGGATTGGAACATGCAAACCAATCAAATGTATAGATCAAATATTTGGGGTACTTTAGACTTCCCTACAGACAATAACCGTAATGATACTTCGGAAAAGAGTAAAGGCGATGATAATAATACTCAAAATATCCACCCACAAGATTATCAAAGAGTTAAACAGGCATTAGAAGATCATAAAACCAATAAAACAGAACATTATGAAGCGGCTTATAGAGTTAGAGACAAAGAAGGTACTTGGGTATGGGTGCTTGATCGCGGTAAAGTAGTTGAACGTGATAATGACGATATGCCTATTCGTATGACAGGTACATTAAAAGATATTAGTCAGATTAAACAAACAGAAGAAAGCTTAAAACTATTTGCTAAATGTATTGAAAACATTTCAGATGCTGTTGTGGTTTATGACAGTCAGTTTAAAATTGTTGACTGTAATTTATCTTTCCAGCGCATCACGGGGCAAACTCGTTCAGAAGCGTTGAGACAAGAATTAGCATTTAATTCATACCCAGATAGTTTCTTACAAAATTTAAAAAAGAACTTAATTCATCATGGCTCTTGGCAAGGTGAAATTGAAAGTAAGCGCATGAATGGTGACGCCTACTTAATTGATATTACTCTAGATATAATCCGAGATGAAAATGAAAAAATATCTCACTTTGTTGGCGTATTTTCAGATATAACCATACGTAAAGAGACTGAAGCCGAACTAAGAAAATTAGCAAATTCAGATACGCTTACAGGCTTACCAAACAGATCATTTTTCCAAGCTAATCACTCTCAGTTAGTCGCTCAAGATGTTGAGCACGCATTGTTAGTATTTGATTTAGATAACTTCAAAAAAATTAATGACTCATTAGGCCATCAAATTGGTGATGTACTGCTTTGTAAAGTTACTGAGCGTATAGCAACAGTAGGTAATATAAAAGATACTTGTTATCGACTAGGTGGCGATGAATTTAGTTTAATTATTGAAGGTACTAATGACATTCATAAAATCACCTCTATTGCTGATGAAGTATTAAATACCATTGCTGAACCTTACTTTATAAGAAACCAAGAGATTGCGCTTTCATGCAGTATTGGCATTGTATTATTTCCTGATGATGGTGATAACTCTCATGAGCTATTAAAGAACGCTGATACGGCGATGTATCACGCCAAAGATAAAGGTGGTGATACTTACCAGTTCTTTAACGACTCAATGAACAAACAAGCCGTTAAGCGCTTACAAATTGAAAACTTAATACGTCACGGCTTAAAAGAAGACTTATTCTCTGTTTACTACCAACCTAAAATAGAAGTAAAAACAGGCAAGATAAAAGGAATGGAAGCACTGGTTCGATTTGAAGCAGGAAAAAAAGGCATTATTCGACCAGATATATTTATTCCGATTTCTGAAGAAACGGGTCAAATTATTGAGATTGGTGAAGTTGTACTGAGGAAAGCCTGTTTGGCCACAAAAGCCTGGTTAGATAATGGCATGTTTAAAGGGCGAATTGCCGTTAACTTATCAGCAGTGCAATTTAGACAACCGAACTTAGCACAAATAATCAATGAAATATTAGAAGAAACTAAACTACCTGCGGAACACTTAGAGTTAGAAATTACCGAGGGTACGGTAATGGACTCTCCTGCAGAAGCCATAAAAACCATGCTGCAAATTCGTAAAATGGGCATACATCTATCGCTTGATGACTTTGGTACTGGTTACTCATCATTAGCTTATCTGAAAAAATTCCCGTTAAACACTTTAAAAATTGATAAGGCTTTTATTGATGATATTGAAATATCTGAAGCGGGTAGAAATATGGTTGCGACCATAGTAACCATTGCCCATAACTTAGGTATGGAAGTTGTAGCCGAAGGAGTTGAGTATGAGAAACAATTGAACTATCTAAAATCAATTGATTGTGAACAACTACAAGGGTACCTATATAGTCGCCCTCTTTCGGAAGAAGATTTTGGTCGTTATTTGTTGTCGCACATTATTACTGATAAATCGACTCCCTATACAAGCATCGAATAAATCTATTTTAAATAGCCTTTAAATAACCTCTAAAAAGCCGAATTTTATCATTCGGCTTTTTAATGCCTGAAATTAGTCATAACCAAATTAGTATCAATAAATTATACAAAAATACAATTTAATGAATTCTATAAATTCAATTAAAATTTTAAGTAATCCCTTTCCTAAATAACAATCACATGTTTAAACAAGTATTTAGCCTTTATTTAACAAACCATTAATAGTTGGCACGATACTCGCTTATATATTTGTAATGTAAATTTATAACAAAAAATAATAGGAAATATCATGCTTAGTTCTTTAATATTATCAACACTTCTTTCAGTTACACCAATGAATTCAATTGAGACAGTGAATACGGTAGATGCTCAACCGACCGTAAATACTCGCATTCGTATCCAACCGACTGTTAATACTCGCATTCGTATCAAACCGACTGTTAATACTCGCATTCGTATCAAACCAACTGTTAATACTCGTATTCGTATCAAACCAACTGTTAATACTCGTATTCGTATCAAACCAACTGTTAATACTCGTATTCGTATCAAACCAACTGTTAATACTCGTATTCGTATCAAAGCTTAGGAGAAAGACTATGTTAGCTATTATTAAAACAATTTTTTCAACTAAACAGACTGCTAAACAAGTTGCAGCTAAAATTGAAATCCGTGAAATGTCAGCAAACAGCTGGTGGTCATAAGACCTTATAGAATAAGGCTTGGAGAAGATTATGTTAAAAGTAATTAAAGCAATATTAGGTACGAAGAAAAATACTAAAGTACCAGCAAAAATTGAAATGCGTGAAATGTCAGCGAGTAGCTGGTGGTCTTAAGACCCTATTGATAGAAAGAACAACAGAACTAAGCATTATTTAACGCATAGCTTGATATATAAGGGTTATGCGTTAAATGAACTAAATTTAGTTCCGAATTTTTTGTAGGTTTTCATACGTTTTTCATTGCAGAACATTGGCCATACTAATGGTCCAAAGACAAAGCCAGCAGTAGCCCAGCGCTTACGCCCCATACCAGATTGAAGAGCCTGGCAATAAAAGAAAATGGCACAAAGGATAGACGCAACAGTAAGAAACAACACAACAACACTCTCATTCAGCTAAGTAGGCTGTCAGTATAACAAATAGAATAACTACTCTAAAGTATTAAAAGTTAATTTTTCAAACTATTTTGTTAATCCCCATTAAATTACCATCCAATTTTAGCCAATAAAAAAGAGGCAACTCATTGCCTCTTTGTAAATTAAACGGCAATTTATCACCGCTTTATTTTTTTATACTCAAATATGCTTAAGCTTAATAACAAGTCTTATTGTTTTCTGCCATGGCGAGTAATGCCTCACATGGTTTGAAATGATCACCATAACGACCTTGGAATACTGTTAAACGTTCGATAACGTGTTCAGCTCCTAAACTATCTAAGTACCTAAATGGTCCCCCTAAGAATGGTGGAAAGCCAATACCGAAGATAGAGCCAATATCACCGTCACGGGCATTACGAATAATACCTTCATCTAAACAGCGCACCGCTTCGTTGATCATTAAAAATACACAACGTTCAGTAATTTCATTTTCAGGCAACTTACTTACTGGTTTAACATTTAATAGTGTGTAGACACTTTCATCAACGGTTTTGCCATTGGCTTTTTTGCCTTTGTACTGATAGAAACCTTTCTGGGTTTTACGACCTTTACGGTTATCATCAATAAGCTTATTAAATGCTGCAGGTGCTTTAAATCGCTCACCGAGTTCAGCTTCTAATATAGGGCTAATTTTAGCGCCAATATCAATACCCACTTCATCTAATAACTTGATAGGGCCAACAGGGAAACCAAATTTAACAAACGCTTTATCAATTTTTTCAATAGGCTCGCCAGACAATAAAATGCTCGCTGCTTCATTAACATAAGGCGCTAATATACGGTTTACATAAAAACCCGCTTTGTCTTTAACAACAATGGGTGTTTTACCTTGGCGTTTTGCGTAGGCTACCGTGGTAGAAATCGTTTGATCAGAGGTTGTTTCATGAGCAATGATTTCAGCTAAAGGCATTTTGTCTACTGGCGAGAAGTAATGTAAACCAATAACGTTCTCTGGTTTATTTGCTTTAGCAGCTATCTGACCGATAGGTAATGACGAAGTGTTACTCGCAAAGATAATGCCCTCTTTACAGTTCGCTTCAACATCAGAAACCATTAATTGTTTCAATGTTAAGTCTTCAAACACAGCTTCAATGATCATATCGACATTATTAAAGCCACTGTAATCAGTGCTGCCGGTAACCATATTCAGTTGTTTTTGCATTGCTGCTTTTGACATAAAACGACGCTTAACTTTTTTATTTAAAATATCAAAGCTGTATTTCAACGCATTAGAAATACCGGTGTGATTAATATCTTTAATACGTACCGGTGTTTTAGCATTATTTGATGATACATAAGCAATACCGCCGCCCATTAAACCACCACCTAGTACGCCAACCTTATTTATTTTTTCAGCTTTTACGCCAGCAACACCCATCTCTTTTTTCATTTCGGTGGTCGCAAAAAATAAATTACGTAATTGTTTAGACTCAGGTGTTTTAACTAAATCGCCGAAGTGCTTAGCTTCAATAGCCAAACCTTTAGTTGTGCCTTTCTCAAAACCAGTACGAATACAATCGATGATTTTAAGCGGCGCAGGATAATTACCTTTTGTTTTAGCAAGGACGGTTTTAGTTGCTTGATCAAACACTACCTTTCTACCCATAGGGTTAGACTCTAATGCTTTTTCAACAAATCCGACTTTGCGCTTGCTCGATTTCTTACCAGCTAAAGCCATTTTTTCTGCAATAGCTAATAAGATAGTGTGCGGAACAACGTCATTAACTAGTCCTGCTTTCAATGCTTGTTTAGGGCGCAGCTGCTTACCTGTCAACATCATATCTAATGATTTTTGTAAGCCAACAAGTTTAGGTAAACGCTGTGTGCCGCCACTACCGGGTAAAAGGCCAAGTTGGACTTCAGGTAAACCTAATATAGTTTTGTTAGAGTCACTACATACTCGCATATGACAAGCCATAGCGAGCTCTAATCCACCGCCTAAACATGGGCCATGAATTGCCGCAACAACAGGAATAGACAATTGCTCAATTTTATTGAAAATCATTTGTCCTGTACTGGCAATTTCAACGGCTTGTTCAGCAGTTTCACATTTATCAAGCATACTGATATCAGCGCCAGCAACAAATGAATTATCTTTACCGCTGTACACGACAAGACCTGTAATTGAACTATCACCGTTAATTTCTGCTAATACTGCCGAGATCTCATCGACAAATTCAGCTTTTAGTACATTCATGGTTTCGCCAATCACGTCCATTTTTAAACGGGCGATACCATTATCTTGGCGCTCTAATACAAATGTAGAGCTATTAGATGAGTTAGCAGTTGTCTGCTCATTCTTACCATCAATAGTGTTTTCCATAATAATTACTCCACTTCCAAGATCATTGCCGCGCCTAAACCACCAGCAGCACAAGCAGTAGTTAACCCTAAACCACCACCGCGACGTTTTAATTCATTCAATGTTTGGGTGATCAAACGTGTACCGGTTGCGGCAAAAGGATGACCATAAGCAAGCGAGCCACCTAATACGTTAAACTTGTCCATATCGATTTCGCCAATGGCTTTATCTAAACCTAACTTTTCTTTAGCAAATTTATCACTGGCAAACATTTTAACGTTGGCAAGAGTTTGCGCAGCAAATGCTTCATGCATTTCAATTAGATCAAGATCAGCTAATGTTAACCCTGCACGAGCTAAAGCAATAGGCGTTGCATATGATGGGCCCATAAGCATGTCATCATAAACATCAATGGCAGAGAAAGCATAAGAGCGAATATAGCCCATAATGTTATAGCCAAGCTCTTTAGCACGTCCTTCGCGCATTAACATAATGGCAGAGGCGCCGTCTGTTAGTGCCGTAGAGTTAGCCGCAGTTACTGTGCCGTGTTTGCGGTCAAACACCGGGCGTAATCTTGCATAACCTTCTAAAGTTGAATTATCTCTAAAGCAGTTATCTTTGCTAACGGCTAATTTGAATGGTTCTGGATGAGCAGTCATGACTTCATCATCAAATAAACCGGCATCCCAACTTTTCGCCGCTAACGTATGCGAACGATGTGCTAGTGCATCTTGTGCTTCACGAGTAATACCATGAGTTTTAGCCATTTGTTCGGCTGTTTGCCCCATTGATAAACCCGTTGAATATTCAGCGACCGATGGCGACATAGGTAATAGGTCTTTAAATTTAAGGCTTTTTAGCACATTAAATTTTTGTCCCATGGTTTTAGTTTTAGATAAGTCTAATAAGGTGCGCGCGAATTTTTTAGAAACGCCAATAGGAGGCACAGACATAGAGTCGGCGCCACCAGCAATACCTACATCAATGTTACCAAGCAAAATAGAATCCATAACATTAGCTGTGGATTGAAAACTAGTCGCACAAGCACGAGATACACTATAAGCATCAGTGCCAACATTCATTTGCGTACCCAATACAATTTCACGAGCAATGTTTGGCGCTTCTGGCATTTGCACCACTTGTCCAAAGACTAACTGTTCGATAATTGCAGGGTCAATATCATGCTTAGCAATAAGTTCATTAACCACTAACTTACCTAAATCTAAAGCACATACTCCATGAAATGACGTTGCTTGTTTAACAAATGGTGTACGCAAGCCCGCAACTATTGCGACGCGTTCACCACTGCCAGTTTTTACATTCTGCAAAATTCCCATTGATTTTCCTTAGTTTGGTTGGAACCAAATATTTTAATTTTTGTCTCAGCCAGGTATTAGTTCATGGCATTCACCATTCAACAGGTCCGACCTGATCAGTTAATTGATTCTAGCGGTTAAATTACCTTTTTAAAAGTGTTGATTTCGAATAACATGGACTCATATAAATACTTAAGCATTATAAGTAGGGCTAATTCCCTTCTCTCTCGCCGGTTGATAAGGCTGGCAAGCTAGTTTAAACGCATTAGGAAAATAATAATTATCATGGCAATTGAACAATTTTCAACATTAAAAGAATATTTAAGTGAACAAATCGTTGGTCAACACGCGTTAGTCGAAAACTTACTTATCGCTTTATTAGCAAATGGTCACTTAATTGTAGAAGGTCCTCCGGGTTTGGCAAAGACCCGTGCAGTTAATGCTTTAGCCGATGGTGTTGAAGCCGATTTTCACCGCATTCAATTCACCCCTGATTTATTACCAGCAGATTTAACCGGTACCGATATTTATCGTCCAGAAGATGGCAGTTTCGTTTTCCAACCAGGACCATTATTTCAAAATTTAGTATTGGCCGATGAAATCAACCGTGCACCAGCAAAGGTACAATCGGCATTATTAGAAGCTATGGCCGAAGGGCAAGTAACTGTTGGTAAAACCACTTATCAATTACCTGATTTATTTTTGGTTATGGCCACGCAAAACCCGCTTGAACAAGAAGGTACCTACCCTTTACCTGAAGCGCAGCTTGATAGATTTTTAATGCACTTAGAAATTGATTATCCAAATGCAGCAGCAGAGTTAGATATTTTGCGTCTTAACCGCGGTGAAGCATTAGGTAAAATCAGTAAACCTAAGTCTCAAATTACCCAAACAGAAATATTTGCGGCACGTAAAGAAGTCCTCGAAATTTATCTAGCGCCAGTATTAGAGCAATACATTGTCGATTTGATCATGGCCACCCGCCATGGCGAAAAGTATGACGAGCAACTGGCAAAATGGTTAGCTTATGGTGCTAGCCCACGTGCCACGATTGCCTTAGATAGATGTTCTCGAGCCAGAGCTTGGTTAAATGGTCGCGACTTTGTTAGCCCAGAAGATATTCAAGCCGTTTTTCATAACGTATTACGTCATCGCTTAATGTTAACGTATCAAGCAGAAGCCGAAGGCATCACTAGCAACCAGTTATTGGATCATATCTTAAGTTTAGTTGCCGTAGGTTAACCTCTTAGCCCTAGCAATTAGTAATAAGAAACCAATAAATAGGTAATTAAAGTTATGTGGTGGAACAAGCACTTTGCAACCAACATTAATGCAGGAGTCGATCTCGAACTTGGTGCTATTAATAGTGATGGTATTAACTTAAGTATTGACGAGCTATTGCCGTATCAAAGTAAAGCATCATTACTCAACCTTGCGCCAAAGAAAGCATTACATGGACATTTGTCTGGTAATTATTTGGCCAGAACTAAAGGTCGAGGCATGGAGTTTGATGAAGTTCGCCATTATCAAACCGGCGACGATATTCGTGCTATTGATTGGCGCGTAACAGCGCGAACAGGCATTACTCACACCAAACTATTTAAAGAAGAAGTTGAGCGCCCGGTATTAATTGCTAGCGACTTAGGTCAGTCGATGTTTTTTGGCTCGAAACTGTTATTTAAATCGGTACAAGCTGCTCACATTGGCGCGCTTGTCGCTTGGCATGCAAAAAAGCGTGGCGATAGAATTGGTGGCTTAGTATTTAATGAAATTGAACATCAAGAATTAAAGCCGCGCAGTCGTTTGCATGGCGTTTTACATTACCTGCACGCCTTAGAAGAGTTACATCGACAAGGTTTAGAGCATTGGCAGCAAAAAAATGATGTTAATCCTGATTATTTCTTAGATAACTGCAATCGTTTAAGACAACTTGCACGCCCTGGCTCCTTAGTATATTTAATTACAGACGGTAATCACTTTGACGAAAGAGCATTATTACCTCTGTCGCAAATTAGCCGACATTGTGAACTTATTGTTTGCCAAATATCTGATCCTCTAGAAAATCAACTGCCGGTTAGTATGCAAAAAACCTCGGTAGCAATAACTGATGGCTCGTTAACTCAACAATTAACCTTGGGCGATGCTAAAAGCGCAAGCAAGTATCAACAACAAGCCATGCAATCAGCACAGTTAAAACAACGCATGTATCAAAAAGCAGGCGCTCGTTATATTCACTTTAGTGCTGGGCAAAGCATTGAGCAACAGCTTAAATCTGGAGGCGAGTCTTGGATCCGCTAGAACAATTAAAAGGTATTCATTTACCTGAGCAAATCCATCACTGGCCAATATCTATTGGTTGGTGGATTATATTAATTATTATCGTCACTGTAATTACTGTGATCACTAAAAAAGTCATTAACAAACGACAATTGTTTAAAGTGCAAAAACAAGCATTAACCGCGCTCAACAGTGATAATCAATTATCAACAGAGCAAATTTTGGCGCAGTTAAAATGGGCTTGCATGCATTACTTTAAGCGCAGTGATGTGGCAGCCAAGCATGGTGAAGAATTACTTAACTTTTTTATCTCAAAATTAGATCCACAACATCAATTAGAGTTTCGAGCAAAAGCTGCAGACGCATTAATCCAGTGTTATCGAAAGTCTAGTGTCGACATTTACGCAGCTGATTTTCAGCAAGCGGCATTACTATGGATACAAAATGCTCAGCTAGTGAGCTCTAACATAAGTACTAAAGCAACCGGTAAGGAGCAAGGCAATGATTAGTTTTGCTTGGCCTTGGTTATTTTTACTGTTACCACTACCGTTATTAATGTATTTTTTATCACCTAAAAAATCGCTAACCTCAGCCGCGCTGAAAGTGCCAGTACTGTTACCTGGGGTGAATTCGAAAGCCACTGCCGCAGGTGAAAAAAGTGTACCTATTTGGTTTGCTGGCATCATTTGGTGCTTGTTGGTATTAGCGGTTTGTCGTCCACAATGGTTAGGCGAGGTTATTAAGATCCCAACCCAGGGTCGCGAAATGATGATTGCCGTCGATTTATCTGGCAGTATGCAAATTGAAGATATGCAATTAAATGGTCGTCAAGTTGACCGCTTAACAATGCTGAAAAAATTACTCGGTGAATTTATTGAACGACGTCAAGGTGACCGTTTAGGGCTGATATTATTTGGTGATGATGCTTATATGCAAACACCAATGACCTTTGACCGTAAAACCGTGCAACAAATGCTAGATGAATCGGTGATCGGTTTAGTTGGGCAAAAAACGGCCATTGGCGATGCCATGGCACTTGCGGTAAAACGCTTTGTCAATAAAAAAGAATCTAACCGGGTATTATTACTGGTGACTGATGGTCAAAACACTTCCGGCAGGATCAGTCCAGAGCAAGCATTAGAGCTAGCCGTAGCCAAAGGTGTGACGATTTATACTATAGGCATTGGCGCTGACGTTATGATGGAACGTTCACTGTTTGGTAATCGCAAAGTGAACCCATCGAGAGACTTAGACGAGAATACCTTAAGCGAGATTGCGAGCCAAACTAAAGGCAGCTACTTTCGCGCTAAAGACAGTGAATCTATGGCCAAAATTTACCAATTACTCGATCAATTAGAACCAGTAGAGCAAGACTTACAACAAATGCGCCCGTTATCGGCGTTATTTTATTGGCCTTTAGCGCTAGCGGTACTGTTAATTTTTATACAAATGTTATTAATGAAAACCACTAATTTAAATTTCAAAGCCAGTAAAACAGATAGCTCTGACTCTGATTTGAGCACTGACTCGGGGTTAAGTACTAATCCGAATTTAAGTAACAATAAGGGAGGCTTAAACTAATGGCAGATTTTCATTTTATTAGGCCTTTGTGGTTACTTGGTTTTGTTGGTTTACTGCTACTTATTTGGCAATTAAAGAAATTACGAGTGTCATCCTCAGCATGGCATAAAGTTATTCCTAAACATTTAACCATGCAATTACTCGCAAATGATGACAATAAAAAACCGTTATCTTTAATTATGCCGTTTATTATTGGCGTATTAATTATCACAGCCCTAGCTGGCCCTACTTGGAAAAAACTACCGCAACCGGTATTTGAAGTAGTACGTGGCTCGGTGATCATAATGGATATGTCATTTTCAATGCTCGCCACAGACATTAAGCCTAACCGTTTAACTCGAGCACGCTTTAAAGCCATGGCATTAGTTGAAGAAATTAATGAGGGTGAAATAGGACTAATTGCCTACGCAGGTGATGCATTTACCATTAGTCCATTAACAGCTGACATTAATAATATCAATTTGTTACTGCCATCACTAGCACCAGACATAATGCCTGAACTTGGCTCAAACCCATATCCGGCATTAGTGTTAGCAAACGAAATGTTAATCAATTCAGGTCATATTAAAGGTGATATTTACTGGGTTACCGACGGTATTGATATGGATGAGCTACAGGACATTAATGACTTTGTTAGCTCCCACAAACATAGGGTCAACATACTTGGCGTAGGTACTGAACAGGGTGCGCCAATTACCTTATCTAATGGCGAACTAATGAAAGATAGAGGCGGTAATATTGTCATTCCTAAAATCAATGCCAAGTTACTTGCCGGCATAGCGGATAGATCAGATGGTAAGTTCACTGCAATTCACGCAGATGACAGCGATATAACATACCTTGGTGAACGACCTGCAGTGCAAACCAAAGATATGCAAGCACAGCAGGATAATCTTGGCGACCAATGGCAAGAAACAGGTCCTTACTTGTTACTATTAGTATTGCCGTTAATGTTAGGTTATTTCAGACGAGGCGTGTTATTTACCCCCGCCCTACTTTGTATGCTGAGCTATTCATTAATTTATACCCCAAAAGCAGAGGCGAATATTTGGGATGACTTATGGCAGACACAAAATCAACAAGCCAGTGATAAATTTTCTAAAGAGCAATATCAAGATGCGGCTGATCAGTTTAAAGACCCGCTCTGGAAAGCCAGTAGCTATTATCAAGCCGCTGATTATGAAAATGCTTTAACGGAATACCAAAAAGTTGCATCAACTGCCTCTAAATATAATCAAGGTAATACTCTAGCAAAGCTTGGTCAATTTGAAGAAGCCATTGCAAGTTATGATGAAGTATTAAGTGCAGAGCCAGAACATGAGGATGCGCTTGCTAACAAAGCACTTGTTGAGCAGATGAAACAGCAGCAAGAACAACAAGAGCAACAAGAACAGCAGCAATCTGATGAGCAAGAGCAAAACGAGGACAATAAGGATCAACAGCAAGGCGAAAATGGCGAACAAGGTGAGCAGTCAGACGATCCTCAACAAAATGACGACACTCAGCCTGAAGATGGGCAACCCGAAGACAGTCCATCAGATGCCAATCAGTCAGAGCAAGAAAACTCTAATGATAAAGACTCTGAACAGCAGAATAAAGATAATAAAAAACAAAATGCGGAGCAAGATAAGAAAGATAGCGAGCAAGAAAATGAAGCTGCCGCAAACGCTGAAAATGCAGAGCAAAATGATCAAGAGTCGAACACTGATGAACAAATGGCAGGCATGACCGACAGCGAGTCGAGCGAGAACAGTGAAGAAAATCAGAAACATGAGCAGTTACTTAGAAAAGTTACCGATGACCCATATTTGCTTTTGCGTAACAAAATGCAACTTGAATATCAAAAACGTCGTCAAACCCGCAGTAGTATTGGAGTGAAAGAAAAGTGGTAAAAGCAATTAAAGTCAGTGTGTTTATGCTCGTAATGTTGCTTAGCAACAGCGTAAATGCCATCACCAGTGTAAGTGCCAGTATTGATAAAAATCCAGCAACGGTAGATGAGTCTATTGTGTTAACTTTGATTGCTGATGATTCCGTGTCGGCTGATGCGTTTGACTCTTCAGTATTACAAAAAGACTTTATTGTCGGCGGCACCTCAGTAAGCAGCCAAACTCGTATGGTGAACTTCGATACGACTCGCACAACACAATGGACGACTCTGTTAATTCCAAGAAAGGCAGGCTCAGCAGTTATTCCTGCAATTACTATTGAAGGTGTGTTATCAAATCCAATTAGAGTTAAAGTGTTGGCCAAAAATAGCAAAGGCCGTAAACAACAAAACGATATATACATTACCGCCGATGTATCAACGACTGAAATGTACGTCCAGCAGCAGTTTACCCTTCGCGTTAAGCTACATGTTGCGAATGAATTGAGACGAGCAACATTGTCAGAGCCAAAAATGACCGGTGCACAAATCATTCAAATGGGTCAAGACACTGAAAGTACGCAAATAATTGACGGTAAACGTTTCCGTATTTTTGAACGTTTATACACGATTAAGCCAGAAAGCAGTGGTAAGTTTGTTTTGCATAGCTCAATGTTTAGTGGTGACATTATTGTTGGTGGACAACAGCGATCGCTATTTGCAAGCCAAGCGCGCAGTAAACCAATAAGTATCAAAGGCAAAGTCATTGATATAAATGTCAAACCTGTACCTGAGTCATTTCAAGGCGATTGGTTACCCAGTGAAATTATCACCGTAGAAGATATTTGGCCAAGCGATGCCAGCGAATTTGAATTAGGTGAGCCGATAACAAGAAAGGTGGTAATAACCGCTGCGGGTCTTTCTGAGGAGCAACTGCCGACCTTAAACTTTAACCCACCGAGTGAGTTAAAAACATACCCAGATCAAGCGGAAACCTCGACCAACGTACAACAAGGTTTATTGATCAGTCAAAAGTTACAAGAATTTGCCATAGTTCCAACTAAACCGGGCGTTTATACCTTACCCGAAGTTATTATTCCATGGTGGAATACCAAGTTAAATAAAGTTGAACAAGCGATCATCCCGAGCAAAACAATCACCATAAATGGTATTGCCGCGCCGACGCCAACAATGCAATCAGCACCTGCTGAAGTACAAGTGATAACCAAGCAAAATACTACGTTGCAGTGGCTATTTTTAAGCGGCTGGATAATCACCATACTGGCTTGGGTTTATACCGCTAAATTAAAAAACAAAGTTAGTATCAATAAAAATGCCTTTAGTCCGAGTGATAAACAAAGCTACTTAAAGTTAATGGCTGCTTGTAAACAAAACAAAGGCGATGAAGTGCTTAAATTGTTGCCAAGTTGGGCTAATGGCTTATATGAAGGAGAAACCTTCACCAATTTAAGCCAAGTAGAGCAACGCTTAAACAATTTAGAGTTCAGCCAAGCTTTACAGCAATTACAAAAACGCTATTTCTCGGCAAATGCTGGCGACTGGGACGGTAAGGAATTATTAAAGATAATTTCAAGACTGCAAACTAAAACCGTGCAACAGCAGCAAATAGAAATAGCTATCAACCCAAGATAGTAGATACCTAACCCGCCACTGTAGTTGATTATTATGTCACGCATCTTTGATTGGTTAGGTTTCACCTAACTCGTTGACGACTCAAACTTAGTGCCTTTGGCATAACGCAAGACTAAAGTCCCGCCAACCGGAAATATAATAACCCTCCTGGTTGGTTAAGTTTTAACCTAACGTTTTGACTACTAAAACTTAGTGCCTTTGGCATAACGCGAGACTAAAGCCCGCCAACCGGAAAGATAATAATTCGCCTGGTTGGTAGGTTTTAACCTAACGTTATGAGTACGAAGTACTCACTAAAGCTTAATTCCATAAGCATAATTCGATATTAGATACTCGCCTCGCTGCGACTATCTTTTGCAATCCAATGCCCCTCTGAATTTATATTGAGCTTATCAAGCTTAACCGTTACCCTATCAATACATCACGATTTTAAATAAATTTAATGATAAAAAAATTAATTCGAAAGAAATCTGCTAGTTCACAGGTCAATAAGGATATGGCAAGTAAACAAGTAAGATATGAGGCTCTGGTAAAAGCTCTGCACGCAGACTTATACCGTTATGCCTACTGGTTAGTTCACGATAAACACGTGGCTGAAGATTTGGTTCAGGAAACATTCCTTAGAGCCTGGAAAGCACTCGACTCTTTAAAAGATGAGAAAGCAGCGAAATCATGGTTGATCACAATTTTACGCAGAGAAAATGCTCGACGTTTTGAACGTAAACGCCTAGAGATGAGCGAGTTTGATGAACCGGCAATTGTTGACCATCTAAGTTCGAGTACTGAACAACAACTAGAGGATCATTGGTTAAGAGAAAAAATAGCAAACCTACCCGCAGAATATCGAGAACCATTGGTATTGCAGGTGTTAGGTGGTTATAGCGGTGAAGATATCGCTAACATGCTTAATTTAAATAAAAACACCGTAATGACGCGGCTTTTTAGAGCTCGTAACCAATTAAAAGAAGCTGTGGAAAAAGATAATGAAATTAAGGGGCGCTACAATGGATGATTTAGAATTCAGACGTAGACTATACGGTGATCCTAGTGATGACAGTAACGACATTAAAGATGCAATAGCTGCAGATAGTAAGCGCATTAAATTTGCTGATGAATTAAAGCAGTTTGATCAGCGCATTGCCTCAGCCTTAAATGTTGATATACCAGAGAATATGGCAGAGCAGTTGATACTAAGACAAAGTTTGCATTCGCATCAGCTCACTAAACGCAAATCTCGAGTACATCTCGCCATTGCGGCATCAGTTGCTGTAATAGTTGGTGTAGCGGTTAATTTTGTTAATTTCAGCCCTGTATTCACTTCTACAGCTGATTATTCATTGGCTCATTATCATCATGAAGCTGATAAATTTACAAATACTGCACAAGCACAATTTTCTTTAGCCAGCATTAATGAAGAAATGAATGGTTTACAGGTGAGTTTTCTAGAGAAAATCGGCAAGCTGATTTCTATTGATGGCTGTTTTTTTGACAGTATGGACTCTATGCATCTAGTGTTTGAGGGTGAGTACGACAATGTCACTGTATTTATCATCCCTAAGTCTGAACACTTAGCATTTAGTAAACAATTCGAAGATGCAGATGTTCGAGGTGTCGCAACACAATATACCAATGGTGAAGTTATTATTATCGGTAATAAGAAAGAAGCGCTTGGACAATGGCAACAAAAAATTGATGACACCTTAGAGTGGTCGATTTAAAAGCTCGTTTTAGTTTCAATAGTGTCTACTAGACACTATAAAGCCAGTAGATAAAATATCTACTGGCTTTTTTTTACACTAAATTTATTCAAACTCAATGTTAATATTCAAACTCAAGGCTAACTAATTAGCTAGCCTAACGGCTAATAATAATTAACTGTGTTTAGCAACGACAGTATCAAACACTTGCTGAACACTATCATCAGGCTCAGCAGTTAAACGGCTAACAACAACAATTGCAATAGTTGCCAGAATAAAGCCAGGCACAATCTCATACATTAAAGAGCTTAAGTTGCTGCCATTAATCGATATAGGCGCGTAAATCCAAACAAGTACTGTCACAGCACCAGTAAGCATACCAGCAAGTGCGCCATGTTTATTCATGCGTTTCCAATACAAGCTCAAAATAACTAATGGACCAAATGCAGCGCCAAAGCCAGCCCAGGCATTACTCACTAGACTCAAGATAGAGCTATCACGGTCATAAGCTAGAGTTATCGAAACTAATGCGACTAACAACACTGAGATACGCCCTGCAGTAACAAGTTGTTTTTCTGAAGCTTCTTTATTCAGGTAAGTTTTATAAAAATCCCCCGTTAATGAACTTGATGTCACTAACAATTGTGATGAGATAGTACTCATTATCGCGGCGAGGATAGCCGCTAATAAAAATCCTGCAATTAATGGATTAAATAGTAGTTGTGATAAAAGGATAAATATTGTCTCAGGATCTTGTAAGTTAGTCCCCGTTTTAGCGACATAAGCAATACCCGCGAAACCGGTCGCCATAGCACCACAAATAGACACTATCATCCAAGACATACCGATCCGTCTTGCTACAGGTAAATCTTCAACCGAACGAATCGCCATAAAACGTACAATAATATGTGGTTGACCAAAGTAACCTAGCCCCCATGCCATTGCTGACAAAATGGCCAACAGACTAACACCATTAAACATATTAAATAAATCAGGGTTGATCTCATGAATGCTTGATTGCATTACCGATAAGCCGCCAATATCATTAATCACCACAACAGGTACTAAAACCAAGGCGACGAACATAATACAGCCTTGTACAAAGTCAGTTAAACTTACCGCTAAAAAACCACCAAACATTGTGTATAAAACCACGACACCCGCAGTGATATAAAGGCCCATTTCATAATTTAAGCCGAATGATGTTTCAAATAATTTACCACCGGCAACAACGCCCGATGATGTATACAGAGTAAAAAACAACACGATTACTATTGAAGATACCATACGCAAAATACGGGTATCATCATTAAATCGGTTTTCAAAAAAGTCAGGTAAGGTAATTGAATCATTGGCTAATTCGGTATAAGTACGTAAGCGCGGCGCAACAATTAAGTAATTAGCATAAGCGCCAAGAACAAGGCCTACGGCAATCCACATACTGCTTAAACCCGTAATGTACATAGCACCAGGTAAGCCCATGAGCATCCAGCCACTCATATCGGACGCCCCCGCAGAAAGCGCGGTAACTGAAGGGCTTAAACTACGCCCACCAAGCATATAGCCAGATACATCACTGGTTGATTTTTTAAAGGCATATAAGCCAATCGCGATCATTACAATAAAATATAACGCTAAAGAAAAAATAGTTCCAAAAGCCAAGGTAGCTCCAAATGAGTAGTAATTATGTTTGATTCAAATAATACACGAGTAACTATATGACAAAGCCAATGAGCTAAGCGTATTATGGTATTTGAATATAAATGTTAGCTTATGATATGCCAAAAGAGTGATGAATTACCATTTATTTGCATAACGATTTCATCTGACACAATATTTATAAGTCATTGTTAAATAATAAACATCTTAAATCATCACAGTTTTAACTAAACTGCTCTCCCCGACGTTTAGTTAATATTGCTTTTTTCATAG
This sequence comes from Colwelliaceae bacterium BS250, assembly GCA_040779355.1. Taxonomy (GTDB): domain Bacteria; phylum Pseudomonadota; class Gammaproteobacteria; order Enterobacterales; family Alteromonadaceae; genus Thalassotalea_A. Next base: position 425,009 of record JBFONS010000002.1, read on the forward strand.
GTTGTTTGTGCTATCTTATTAAGTGAAATATGCCTTAAACCACAACTTAATAAATAATAAAAAACGCAGTTTAAGATTTATATTTAACAGGAAACTATCATGCATCGCTTTGCAGCACGGCAATCAATCGTTGATAAAGACAATAAAATTTTTGCCTACGAACTTCTCTACAGAGACAGCTTAATTAATGTCTTCCCTAATATAGATGCCGATTTTGCGACGGTACAACTTATTAAAACAACCCTAGAAAGCAGCCAAAGCCAAACCTACACCAACCATAAACCCGCTTTTATTAATTTCACTTTAGAAACGCTACAAAAAGGCTACCCGCTACAATTTCAACCACAGCATATTATTGTTGAAATATTAGAGTCAGAAACACCTAGCGCGGAACTACTAAGCATATGTAAAAACTTAAACAAGCAAGGTTATGAGATAGCTCTAGATGACTATATTCATCATCAAGACTGGCATGAATTTTTTCCATATATAAACATTATCAAGGTGGATTTTAGACAATCAGGGCAAAGCGATATTATTGAATTGCTAGAGCACATTAACGAGCATCCGCACATTAATTTACTGGCTGAAAAGATTGAAGACATAAAAGAATACAAGCTTGCAAAAAAACTTGGCTTTGATTATTTTCAAGGATTCTACTTTGATAAACCACAGGTGATAAAATCTAAGCCACAGGTGATAAAGTCTAAACCATTAGATTCGAGTGATTTAGCTGATAGCTTTAATTTTAATATTTCTAAAATGGAATTTGCGTTTTAATATAAAAATAGCTGATGCCAATCTAGGCATAAGCGATTAGTACATCGTAACCTGTCACCACAATCACCTGAAAAGACAGTTACTCACCAGTCCTTCACTGTTATCATGTGCCCCAACTGTTATCATTTGCCCCAACTGTTATCATTTGCCCCAACTGTCATAGTGAGCCCCGACTGTCATAGTGTGCCCCAGCTGTCATAGTGTGCCCCAGCTGTCATAGTGTGCCCCAGCTGTCATAGTGTGCCCCAGCTGTCATAGTGTGCCCCAGCTGTTATCATTTGCACCAACTGTCATCGTGACGCAGGTCAGGAAATTAACTATTCAAATCCATTAGGATTTTGTGACTGCCAGCGCCAAGTATCTTTAATCATATCATCAAGATTTTTCTCTGCTCGCCAGCCCAATAAATTATTAGCCAATTCAGCCTGTGCAAAAACCGTTGCAATATCACCAGGACGACGAGGACTGATCATGAATGGAATATCAACACCGCTAACTTCTTTAAATTTATCAACAATTTGTAAAACAGAAGTGCCATTGCCTGTACCTATATTTATTGCGGTACAACCTGGTAATTTAGCTAAGGCATTAACCGCTTTTAAATGCGCAACAGCTAAATCTACAACATGAATATAATCACGAACACCAGTACCATCAACAGTATCGTAGTCATCACCAAACACATTGAGTTTAGGTAGCTTACCTACAGCAACTTGAGATACGAAAGGTAATAAGTTATTAGGAATACCATTAGGATTCTCACCAATTAAACCTGATGTATGAGCGCCAATAGGATTAAAATAACGTAACGATATAATCGACCATTCAGGGTCGCTCTTAGCTAGATCAAACAATATATGCTCAACCATCAACTTTGTTTGCCCATAGGGGTTGGTCGCCGATGTCGGCATGCTTTCAATCAATGGTGATTGATTATTTTCGCCATAAACAGTAGCAGACGAACTAAACACTAAGTTTTTAACATTAAACTCATTCATTACTTCTAGTAAAGTAACTGTACCGGCAACATTGTTATGATAATAGCTCAAAGGAATTTGTGTTGATTCTCCAACAGCTTTCCAACCGGCAAAATGAATTACTGAATCAATATTGTATTCACTAAATATTTTTTGCATTGCTGCTTTGTCACAAATATCAGCTTCAATAAAAGTCGCTCTTTTACCTGTGATTTGTTCAACTCTATCTAACGATTTGGTCGATGAGTTTGACAGGTTATCCACGATAACCACATCTTGATTAATATTTAATAATTCAACAACTGTATGGCTGCCGATATATCCGGTTCCACCGGTGATTAATAAGCTCATTTTATTTGTTATTCAGGCACAGGCCCAAACATTCCTTTAATTATTAATAAACTAGCGTCGTAGTAAGCAACTAAGTCATTGTGGCGAATACCACAATCTTACCGTCATTGTGGCGTAGGCCGCAATCTTACCGTCATTATGGCGTAGGCCACAGTCTTACAGTCATTGTGGCGTAGGCCACAGTCTTACCGTCATTATGGCGTAGGCCGCAATCTTACCGTCATTATGGCGTAGGCCACAGTCTTACAGTCATTGTGGCGTAGGCCGCAATCTTCTATCTGAATAAAGCTAATTATAGTGATTATTTAACACTGCAATAAATTGTTCAATTTGCTCTTCTGGTAATGCATTAATACCCGCCGCACCAGCACGCCCACCACCAGTTGGAAATTGGATACACACAGTATCAGCACCTTGCTTATTATTTAAAGGAGCGCGTACGCTAACCGTGTAACTACCATCAAGATTTTTGGTTAACACTCCATGAGCTTTATCTGGTGATTGATTCGCTAACTCATTTCCATAGACGCCACTTACTCGACGAGACCATTTAGCATCTTCTAGGCATACAACTTTACAAATATTATTTTCAAATAATACATCTGCACTTGCAGCTTGACTCATATCTTGCTGGTAAGCCGTTTTTAAGTCATAAAATAAAGAGGAGGTATTTGAAAATAAATTTTCAGGATGCTCATAGGCTAAAAGCTGCAGATACAAGTCTGCTGGATGATAATGCAAATCGTCAACCGTTCGCCCATAGCCATTATAATTTACATAAGTACCTAATGCTTCAAGCTGGTTAGCCAAAGATTCACTTAAATTATTCACCAAACAATGCCTAGCTGCAACAGCCTTTAAATTATCACCAAATGCGGCGGCAATAGCCCAAAGGTGATGCTTACCTTTTAAGTGATCATTAACCAACAAACTTGTACACACATCAGCAGAAGTATTAACCAAAGAAGTAAGGAATGGCGATTCGGGGATATCACCCGTTCGGTGATGGTCTACATAAAATACAGGGATATTTTCAATAAGCAGCTGACTCAAAGCCTCAGTATTTTTTTCCATCGATATATCTAAAACAGTCACACTTTTTGCGATATCAACATCGACTTGAGCCACCAACGATATGTCTCTTTTAACTCCAGTTATTAATATAGATTTTTTAGGCTTTGCTAAACGTAACTGCAGTAATGCTAGAATTCCATCCGCATCGCCATTAAACACATCATAATGCATAAAACCTTTCCTATGACTATTTTTATAATAAATTCATTTCAATATTATTTTAGCGCAATATGATAACAATCAAAACACAAAAAAGGTGAGTAATTAATATCCGTCAAATATAATAGGCACGGCTAGCGTTATTCTTATTAGATCACCAAGCAAGCTGCGTCCTAAAGTAAAATTAGCCCACTCATTAACATCCGTTATAAACATAATTCATAACAGTATGACTTCCAATATAACCACAGCCACCAGTAACCAATAAACTCATAACTATTCCTTACAATTAAAAAAAACTGGCTTACAAAGATAACGTTTTTAAATACTCTGCAAACTCACTACCTAATTTAGGGTGGTGTAAACCGTATTCAACATTTGCTTTCATAAACCAAATTTAGAACCTCAATAGTGCGACTTACCTGTCATATGAAATACCTCTACGATTTCAACCTTCATTAAACTAGCAATGGCATTCAATTAATGGAATTTACCCTACTCTAGCGGGGTAAATTCAAGTAAACTCCAAATTTTAGACGGTAAAACATAACGGCCAACAACCGATAAGTTTGAAGGTGCTTCATCACTGGCGGATTTTCAACATTTTATGAATGATTTGCTCTCCATTGTATGACTTACTTAGTGTTGCTCCATATAAGGAATACGATAGATATTATTCATCATTAGCATTGTTATAATTGAAACGGACGGTGAATGCAGTAGCGGCTATGAGGCTTATGGATATTACACTTTGCAAGACGTTTATATACTATGCTCAACTAAAAGTGATTCAACTAAGTCTTGTTCGCGAATATTGCTATTTACAAAAGTATAATTTGGGTTGCTTTCAACAGATGCTAAATTAGCTCTTTTATCCGCATAGATTAATACATCAAACACAACAATTTTATATTTTGGGTAATGATTAAGCCGATTGAAAATCAAGTTGGCACCAATAAAACCAGCTTCGCCTGTAACTCATGATATTTATCGGTTAATGTCCTCTTTATATCAGTTCTTCAAATATTTTTATGTGTTTTTCCACAACACTATCAATAGAAAACTCTTTTTCCATAAATGCTCGAGCATTTCTTCCAAAAGTAGCTCTTTTCTCACTACTATCTAATAACTGTTTTATAGCAAAAGCTAGAGGCTCTGATTCTTTAACCGGAACTAACAAAGCAGTTTCATCTGCTAACACGGCATCACGACAGCCAGGAACATCGGTGGTAACTATAGGTCGCCCAATCGCCGCAGCTTCAAGTAAAACTTTTGGTAAACCTTCCCTATAAGACGGTAAAACTACAATATCTGCTGACTTTATCGTTTCTATGGGGTTATCTTGATGACCAATCCACTTAATAACACCTCCAGTGTTCCAGTTATCTAGTTCAATTTGGGTTAACGATGCAGGGTTATCATGAACATCGCCAGCCAAAATAAATTCTACATTGGAATAGTCTCTTTTAAGAATAATTGCTGCATTGTAGAACTCAACAACGCCTTTGTCTTTCAACATTCGAGCTAATAGAATTACTTTACAATTAGAGTGATTGGGAATCTCTGAAAATGAAAATTTATCCAAATCGACACCTGAGCCCTTAATAAGTCTCATTTTACTATTTGGTAGCCTTGCCAAACGTTGAATAATTTCTTTATCGTCTTTATTTTGGGTTATAGTAATTGAATTTTTTGATCCAAGAGCTAGTCGGTAAAGATTCCCAACAATCATCTTTTTGATTTTAGCTACGACACCTTCTTGTATAAAAATAACGCCTAAACCAGAAATAGCACTAACTACAGCAGGTATACGAGCTAGGCGGGCAGCAATACCACCGAAAATAACAGGTTTTATTGTTATATGATGGACTAAATCAGGTGCCAATTTTCTATATAGGCAATACAAACTAAAGATAGTATTTAGATCAGAAAATGGATTCACTTTTGCTCTTGCAATAGAGAATGTATGATGCGAAAAACCATAACTTTTAAGTTTTGACTCTCCTTGATAACTTCCTGTTGCTATGTGCACATCGTAGCCTAACTCTCTGGCTTTAATCGCTATAGGTAGACGGTGAGAGATAAAAAACCAATCATCATTAACTACGAATAATATTTTCTTTGAGTCTTTAATCATTTATCAAATTCGCATAATTAGTTTGTAATTGTCTTTCTAAAAAATTAGTACTAGAAAAAGAAACGTGCTGGCTATCAACAAAATATGACCAGGATCCATTGTGTGTAATGCAAGTTTTCTGACACCATAATTTTAAAGGGTTCAAAACAACAACTTTATTACTTTGATTAAATTTATTAAAGAAGGAAGAAGACTCTTCTAAATATGTAAGATTTGAAATTGAAAGTTTTTCAAGCCCCTTTTCATATTTTTTCTGCGTTAAAAGTATGTTTGGCTGGAGTTCTTGAGTTCCATGAACTTTAGGATGAGCTCCAATAACAATAATTTTTTTTGCATATTTTTTGAAATGCAAAATCGTTTCATTTAAAAATCTAATCCACTTTTGTATATTGTAATTCTCATTCTCATTCTTAGCAAAGTTAACATTCAGGATATTATCATCATATAATGCCCAGCTCTGTGAAATTACTACTACATCGTAAAGCTTGTCTTTCTCATAGAGTTTTTCTCTTAAGTCATTGCATGAAATATCAGAAAAACTGTCTCTAAATTCAACTGCTTTTAAAAGAACACAGCCACCTCGTGATACAACGTCTATTTTTTTTCCTTTGAAAAAAGTGTTAGAAAGTGGCACTACATAATTTTGAAGAACTGAATCCCCAATAAATAATACATTTCCTCTCTGTCCATCCTCGACTTGGTATCCTCTCTCAAACGCTTCATTAAATGGCATTCGATTTTGCTCACTCAAATCATATGCAAATTCGTTCAATATACTGAAACGCCAAGGCAAACCTTGCCCTTTAGCAATAAGAGCACCAGAGATGACAAAAATTGGTATAAAAGCAACTAACGCTACAATCGAGGTCCTAGTATGCTTTACTGATTTACTTGCCTTTTTTCTAATGGGTTGCTCAATAAAACGATAAGTACCCCATGATAAAGGAATACAAACAGCCAAAATAATGAATACCATAGTCCAAGGTAATAAATGCAATTCGAAATAAGATAAAAAGGAAATTAAGGGCTGATGATATAAATATAATGGGTATGAGATTAAGCCAACCCCCACTAACAGGCGTGCCCCTAAAAGTTTGCTAATAACAGTCCCTCTGGAAAAATAAATAACTAATCCTGTACCTAAACATGGAAAGAGTGCATTAACACCAGGAAAATTGGTATATTTATCAAATAAAAACATTGGAGTTAAAATGAAACATACCCCAATAAAACTAAATATATTATTTAACCTTGTATCAATACGATTCGGCAATAAGGCAAATACCGCACCTATTAATAATTCAAAGGCTCTAAATTGAAGATAGTAATATGATCCGTCCGATTCATTAGCTATCGCATATTCCGACAACCACAAAAATATAAAAAATAAAACCAAAACACTTTTTAATACAAAAGAATGGTTAAATTTTAATAGAAAAATTAATATAAGTGGCCAAAAAACATAGAATTGCTCTTCAACTCCTAATGACCAAAGGTGTATCAATGGACGATATGCTTCGTCATTAGAAAAGTAATCTATACCTTGAGCAAAAAGTATATTTGCTAAACCTAAAGCCGAAAATAGTATTTCTTTCCCTAGATTATCAAATGCACTGTTGTTGTAAAATACAAAACCAAATATCAATACAATAAGCAAAGTCACATTCAATGCAGGCAATAAACGTAAAGCCCTACGCTTATAAAAGTTAGCGAACGTAAAACGTTCTTCCTTTATTTCATTCGACACAAGCGATGTAATAAGGTATCCGCTAATAACAAAAAAAACATCAACCCCGACAAATCCACCTGAAAATAAAGTGACCCCACTATGGAAAAAAATTACAGAAAGTACTGCAATAGCTCTTAATCCATCAATATCTTTTCTATATTCCACTTACATTACCCACATATTTATAATAATTTCATCTTCATTTGTTCAATAAACTGGTCATGTGGAATTGCAAAATTCCCTGATACAACTTGGTTTGACAAAACATTTTTAGTTACAACAGAACCTATTGATGTACGACTGTTATCTCCTATTCTTACTCTGCTACTTATAATTGAGGAAGGTCCGATAAAAGAATTCAGCCCTATTTCAACATGCCCCATGATACGAGCGCCTGCACAAATAATTCCCCCGTCACCTATAACTGTTCCGTGAGCAATGTATACCTGAGCATCAAGTTTACAATTTTTTCCGATTATAGTACTTCGGTAACTAAAGCCTCTACTGAGTGTTGAATTTGCACCAATTTCCACCCCCGACTTTATATGTAAGATACCATCATGTTTTGGACTGATAATTCCTTTGCTAGTTCTTTGATGTTGAAAGGTATCAAGTCCAAGAACAGAGCCCGCCCTAATAACAACATTATCATCAATTCGCACGCCACATAATATTGTTACATTAGGCTCAATATGTACATTTTTGCCTACTACCACCCCATTTGAAGCAATAGATATACCTGAAGAGTTTACTTCAGACAATATTTCACTTGGTACATCCTTGTAGGTACTCTCACCAAAGTAATTTACTAAAGTAAAAAATGCATAGTTAGGATCATCGTGAATGATCTTAGTAATATGAGGGGGTATAAGTAATGCAGTACTTTCTGTACATACAACACCAGATATACATGGATTCTTTAGTATTTCATCAATATATCTATCGTCTTTAATATACGTAAGTAAATTATCATTATAAGATGCATGTATATCACCTAAACCGCTGAAAGAAACCTTTTCTACTTCAATTTGTAGAACTTTTTTTAATAGATCAGACGTTACCAATCTATCTTGAATACCAATATCCACTATTTATTACCTTAAATTACACTTTTATATTTGAACGAAGCCCACTACTATTTATGATGATTTTTGGAAAGACCAATTTAATGACAAGCACAAGAAATATATCTACACTTAGCAACTATAAAAATCATTCATCTTTTCCTCTTTATCAATGACATTATATATATATATATTGATGATTTGAGATTATAAGGTTGCTGATTAAGGTAATACGCTAACATAGGCATTGTGAATACATAATAACGCCAATGAAAAATATCATTAAACATTAACGGGACAGGTGCAAGCAACGTCATCATAAGAAACCTAAAATTATAACTTTTATAATAATGCTTTCTTTTAAATGCGACAATAAATAAAATCGTCGTATATATTGCCACAAGTAATCCTAATAAATTACCTCTAATTTCACCAAAGATGCCGGATGTATAAGCGGTCCAATATCTAGATAATATTAGAAGGATGTATTTAGGAAAATAAATGAATATATATAGATATTTCCTTATTAGCTCGCCACTAATTGAAGATGCGGCCCCTGCACCTTCTAATAATCCACCTGCAGAATACCCAGTTATACCACCTTTTAAAATAATAGGAGCCACCGCTGAAATAAATAACATACTCAATAATATAATATTCCAGCGAATTTTTTCTTTTTTAACAGGAAATACAACCAAACAAAACATATAGACAATTAACATATAATATCTAGATAAAAATAAAACCAATATGCAAAACAAAAGGTATTTCTTATTTTGTGACTTGTAGTAGGTCATAAAAAACAAAACAGAGGAGATTAAATAAATTTCTTTATTTATTGCAAAAAAACCAAATAAAACATAAGGAATGAGTAAAATTGTGACAATAAAAGACAACCTTTTTCGTTCCAAATATTTTGTACATGAATAAAGAGAGAAAAAAAATGTGGCGCAAGCTAACAAAAGCATTGGCCAGACTGTTCCACCTGTTAATAGTAATAAAAGAATCGGCGTTTTAACTGCCGCAAGCTGAACCCACATTAACATTGGAATTTCCATTTTTGAAATTCTGTAATAATGTTCTAAATAAGTAGCGCCATCACTCGATAACCAATAAGCTCTGCCATCTTCGTGAATTAATTGTATGAAATCTTTCAATATTACAATTAAAAATGTAAAAAATAAAAATGTAAAAAATAGAGAAACCGCTAAATTTAAATTTGCTTTTTTCATATCATTATTAATGTTCAAAAAGTTTTTGGAAGTAGCTTATATAATCTCTTGAACTAAATTGACCTTGTGCGGATTTGGATATCAGTTTCAACTTGTCAATTTCTAAGTAAGAACTTCGATCCTTTATCTCAGTAATAATTGACTCTAAATCAGTTAGATTTTGACTAAGATAGTGAATACCCTCCAAATCCCCAAAATTACAACTATCTCCTGAATCCAAAACTATAACTTCACAACCATTCAGTAATGACTCAGCAACGACTCTAGATGGGTAGTTTGTAATTGTTTGAAGTGAAAAAACACACCATGTATTATTTAGAACATCACTAATTTTACCATAACCATGATAGTTAACGTTATGATTTTTAGACCTTAGTTCGTTTACATTACTTTCTACATACTGTTTAAGGCTACCATCTCCATAAATATGGAATGCAATATTCTTCTCTATTTCATCGATTAAAGGAATTAAATCAAATAAAACATCTAAACCCTTGTTCTTTTCAAGACGGCCAATAAAGGCAAAATTTCTAGGTTTTTCCTGATAGGCCACTGTACTTGGAAAAATGTAAGTACCTCCGGGTGTTTGAAATAATTTATTTTGTATTTTCGGAAGTTGCTTACCAAACGATTCAAATATAATGGGGTTTAATATATCGATTTTATGAGCAAAAAAGCTGGCGACAAACTGCAAGGATAACCCTTTACTTTTAAGAGACAGTTTTGGCGTTGAATAACAATGACATAACGACATAGTGAACTTTCTTAATTTAATAAAATGAAGAAAAAACAGAGGGTTAAGCGGGTAATGAAAAACATCATCAGAACTAGATTTGCACAATACATTTTTAAAAAATTTATATGCAAATTTTATTGGTGACCAATGGTTTAATTCTATTGAAATGATATTTTCAGAATATTTATCTAATGAATTCTCCGACTGAAAAACATCTAGTAAACACGTTGGTAGGACTAAAAAAACATTTTCGCCTTGTTCGAGTAATCCTCGAAACACATCAAAAAATCTTTTTTCTGCTCCTCCGACAGCACCCGACACTATGACTATAAATTTTTTCAATTGACACACCTAATACTATAAATAAGCAATATAAATTAAATAAGCTAGAGTTAATCTGTGCTTAATAATTCTTGGATAAATTGACTGATTGCATTTTCTTCAAGCAAGCTTTCATTTTTATTTTCTGTTTTTTTATCCATTACCTTCTCATTTAACCAATGAATAATTTTGTCTTTATCTTGAGCTAATATCTCTGCAATTCCAGTGTTTCTTTGTTCTTGGTAATAGCTTTCAAATTTCTCCCCTGGTAATAACTCCGAACTCAGTAAAGCTGTAGGGATATCAAACCAAGAAGCTTCTACAACAACTGTACTAAAGTAAGTAATATGTATATTCGTTTGAGAAAGAATAACAGGCAAAGCAAGATCACTTGCTTCAGTCCAATTTACAGACTCATTATTCTTACCAAATGTATCAATTAAATACTTTTGTGTCTCTTTATGCTCGGGTCCTCTGATCTGCTTTGGATGTAAACGAATCAACCAATTGTATTTATTAGCAGTTTCTAAAATAACATCTTCTAGAGATGGAATTAGCACTCCATTGTTATTTGAGTAACTTGCATATTTTTTCATGCCCCAAGCTAGGGTCACTAATATCGTTGGTTTATTACTTTTAAAAATGCGTTTCTTTGATATAGCCTCTAATACAAGTTGGTCTGTTTTACTTTGTTCACTAAACCGAACAAACCATGGATGACCAATGACTATCGCGTGTATTCCCTTTATATTTGCCCATTTATTGATAACCAAAGTACTAGCGTTATCCCAACATAAATACCCATTAGGAAGAAATTTAGTAGCAGTGTCTTTTCTAAACTTTCCCCCATACCATGGGTGTCCTTCCCCAATAACACCATGTTGAAGATCATAAACGGGGATATTTAGCTCTCTAGAAGCTTGGCAAAGAGTCGCTTCAGGCTGTATTGCAACAATTAACCTTGGAGCCGATATTTCTAAAATATCTTTCCAAACCTTTACTAATTTACTGTTTCTATAATTATTGCCGTATTCATTTCCACGTACTAGAGATAAAACGCGACCAATAAAAGCATCCCGAAACGCAATTCTATTCATAGAGTAAGGTGCACCATAAGTTGAGTGTCCTGCACAAGTGGAATAAAACTTTGCCACGGTTTGAACTTCGAAATTTGCTTTTAAGCAATATTCCATAAAACTATCAACAATGGGGGAATACAATTTTTCATTATAAATATATCCACAATTTACATCATGCTTTAATAAGAGCACGTCACATGGTTTTATATTTTTCCAAGTATCATTAATACCAAGAGACAGAAAAATAAATTTTATTTTAGCTAATATATATTTCATTGTTAATATTCTGTATTACCTACTCATAGACTGTATTAAGCCTATATTTAAAGCTGTACCTTCAGATATATCCACAGTAGCAACTTTCCCAATCACATTACTGTATTCTTTAGGTGGTAAACCAAAACCAGGTCGAATACTTCTAACGTTATTAACAGTAAAAGTTTCTCCTGCTTTTACATTTTTAACAACATATAATGAACGTCTAAATTTTACGTTCCCTTGTTCTGCTTCAGTTCTTTCATAATTTACTTTACCTAACGAAGACCATGCCGTTTTAGAATCTCTGCATAGCTGCGTAAGCTCAGCGGGTTCTAGAGAAAAACTATCATCAGCACCACCACCATTACGATCTAAAGTCACATGTTTTTCTATTAAACATGCCCCAAGTGCCACTGCGGAAATTGCTGTAGCATTATCGATAGTATGATCGGATAAGCCTGACAACACGTTGAAACGCTGTGCGATGTCAGGAATTGTGCGTAAATTATATTGTTCTGCAGGAGCTGGATAACCACTTACACATTGTAGTACCACTAATTCACTACACCCATTATCCCTTGCTGTTTGAATAGCCTCTGCTATTTCTTCTTGAGTCGCCATACCTGTTGAAATAATCATTGGCTTACCTGTTTTAGCCACTCGAGCAATTAAAGGTAGGTCGATAACTTCAAAAGAAGCTATTTTATACGCAGGTGCGTTTAACTCTTCTAATAAATCAACTGCAGTAAAGTCAAATGGGGAACTAAATATAGTAATGCCTAATTCTTTTGCTTTTTCAAAAAGCGGTTTATGCCATTCCCACGGCATATGAGCACCTTTGTATAACTCATACAATGTTTGTCCATCCCACAAACCACCATGAATCTGAAAGTCTTCTGAATCACAATCCATTGTAATAGTATCATGCGTATAGGATTGAAGTTTTATGGCATCGGCACCTGATTTTTTTGCTTCTTCCATAATTCTAAATGCACGATTTATGTCGCCATTATGATTTGCTGAAAGCTCGGCAATTATGTAAGGCGGATAATCAGGGCCAATTCTTTGACCGTCAATACTAATGTAATTACTCATTACTTGCTATTTCCTATTGGTGAACGCTGATAATGTTCATCGTCTAATTTGGTATACCCCGCTTTCATAAAAAGCTTTTGTGAGGCCATGTTTGCAGTTAACACTGTTGCGTTAATAACTATATCTCGATGTACCATATCAATAAAACCTAAAGCAGATTTTGCTACCGCTTTACCATAATATTCAGGGGCGATAAAGATAGACACCAAAAACTTTGAATTATCTAGTTTATCTAATCGAATTACACCTGCTGGTATGTTATCACCAGCGTCGCTGTTAACTTCTATTATATAAAAATAATCATTGTTTGAAGTTAACTTGTTTTTCATCCATAAAGTATGTTCCTCTAGTGAGGGGACCCTTGTATTTAAAGAAAACCGTCTTGTTTCTGGTAATGTTTGCCAATGATAAACTTGCTGTATATCGTTCATATTTGCTAATCGACAGTCAGAAAAACAACTCTCATTATCACCATTGAGTTTATTGATATGGGTTTGAGTCCTAAATACGCCTAGCCCATCACAAAGCTCTAAGCAGTTGGCTTTGTATTCATCATAGTTCATTAGAAGTTCATTTAATGCTTTATCAAAAGCAGTGCCTAAATCGGATAATTCAATTTTTATTGCTACACCATATTCAGTCAATTGGTGGCAAACCATCTTTTGGTTTTCGGCCAGTGGTACTATAATACTTGGCAAACCTAAACAAGCACGTTCCCATGAAGTTGCACCGGGAGCTCCAATAGCAATAGTATGATTCAACATTAATTCAGCCATATTCTCGACAAAATCAACTTGATTAATAAACTCTTCATAGTTAGAAATATATTCAATAACGTATTCATAGAACGGGGACTTAGGGTTAATGACGACTGTTACAAGGCTAAAGTTATATAGTCCATATTTAACAATTTCTTTTAATACGGGTAAAGTAACATTTGAACTATCAATCCCGCCCATTGTTATCAAAACTTTATGTTTAACTATTTTTTCTCTGGAATCATATTTTTTATTGATTCTTGCTTTTGCAAAATAAGGGTTTAGCAGCGCATATTCACACCCAGCAATTATCTTGCTACTTTTGGGTACTAGCTCTTTATAGTCATCTTTTTTGCGACCTAATGTTTGGTCTAGCAATAAGTCACAAGAATGACTTCTCAATAAATCATCAATAACAAAAATCTTACAATTAAGTGAAGCTCGAACGTTGATTTCCCACCCTGTATTTAAACTATAATGATCTACTATAACAATTTCTACATTGCTATTGACGTTGCAAAAGCTAATAGCATCTTCTTGCTCGGTTACATGAAGCCACGAGGGATAATCTGCATTATGCGCAGGTTTATTCCAAATTACGGGGTTAACCAATTTATGTACAAAAAAACCTTTGCTTTTAACTAAATCAATCAAGTCCGCTGGTTGTTCTCTCATAGAGAAATTAACATTATGTCCACTTTCCCGTAACACCTGAGCCAAAACAAGACATCGCATAACGTGTCCTGTTCCAATATAAATTGATGCATCTGTACGAATTACAATATTCAAAATTCATACCTGTGTATTAATAAAATGAAAATCAGATACAAGTCCAACCACCATCTATTTGTAGGTTAGTTCCATTAACAAATGATGACGCATTAGAAGCCAAATAAATAATAGAACCTTGTAGCTCGGAAGCTTGACCAATACGATTTAAAGGAACTTTTTGTGCTAACTTAGCAACAAACTCAGGTGAATTTTTCTGAACCTGAGCATTGGGAAATGGGCCAGGTGAAATACAATTAACTCTAACCCCATGTTTTCCAAACTCGCAAGCTGCATACTTTGTCCACTGAATCAACGCTGCTTTTACTGCTCCATAAAACGGTGGATTTGACCCTTTAGCCGAATCATAAATATCTAAATCTGGGGCAACTTGGCCATACATTGAGGCAATGTTAATACAACTAGCTAAGTTATCTTCTTGAAATGCTTGAAGCATTGCGGGAGTGAAAAGCTTAAACAAACGTTGGACTACTATTAAGCCGATTTCATAACTTTCACGATAATTAGCATCTTCTGAATGACTTATTGTCCCTCCAGTGCCATTGTAAGCATTATTTACTAAAACATTTAATTTTAATAATTTAGACTGCTCAAAATAAAGTGTTGTTGCTTCTTCATCTAACAAGTCAAATATAGCCGCTTCTGCCGTACCACCTAGCCTTTCAATTTTATTAATTAATAAGTTAACAGTGTTTAGGTTGCGACCTTGGACAATAACATGCGCCCCAGCACTGGCAAGCCCCAAACAAATTTGTTCGCCTAAGTAACCAGTAGCCCCCGTTACAAATGCATTTTTTCCTTTCAAAGAAAACAGGTTATTTACATCCATTCTAGACATTCCATTTTGCTGGGTTTAATGTTTCTTGAGTTAGAGTAGGTCTAGTTTTTTCAATCATAGATATTTCTTTTTCTGACATTAATCTTTTTTTAAATAATGACATGTTATCATTGAGTTGCTCAATACTTTCCATACCCATGACTAAGCCGTCAACCCAACTTAATGACCTCACATATGCGATGCATAAATCAGCCAACGACTCTCTTTTAATTTGAGATTTAACTGAAAGTAACCAATCTACAATTAATTCGCTATTTTTACAGTTCGCTCTTAACCAATGATTTTTATTATCTGAAAGTAATAAACCTTGTAAAAAAACACTTCTAACATGAACTGTTATATCCCTATCTAATTTAACATTATTAATTAATTCTATGGATTGACTCCAACGCTCATCTAATATGTTGAAAGGGAGCTGTATAAACTCAACTTCATTATATGTAAGCACTTTATTCAACTCATCTGGTGTTTGAACCGACACACCTAAATTTTTAATAAAGCCGTCATGTTTTAACTTCATCAACCGTGACCAAATAGCACCATTACAATCAGTTAAATTGGATGCTCGATGAAGAAGTACGGTAAAAAGCGTTGATGTTTTCAGGTTTTGGATAGATTTATTAATTTGAAAATCAACGGCATCATATATGTCAGCTTCAGAAGACTGATTAAAAATAGATTCATCAATGTTTATTTTGGTAATCACCTGAATATTAGTAAACTCGGCCTCGGCGAGAACATTTCCAATGACTTCCTCGCTATTCCCATAAACGCTAGCTGTATCTATATAATTAACGCCATGCTGCATACATGATTCAAGTAATTGCTTAGCAACTTCTGGGGTTGCTTGTCCAGTAGCATTGTTGATACCATAATTCAAACCTAATTGCGCAGTTCCTAAAACAAGCTTGTTCTTGTCATTAAAAACTTTATTCATTATTTTTCTCATTTAAGATATTCATAATATTTAACGCACTTTCGTTGATGACATCACTAACATTATGTAAAACACTAGCCATATATAAATAGTCATCAAGCGTATCAATAGTACAACGTAAATGAGCCAAATTCAGATTACTTAAATTGTTATATCTATTATCACCATATTTCCTTCTAATGTACGGTGTTACATGTTCACAATCGAAACTATCAGTTGTATTTATGCTCGCCTCTCTCAATGAGCTTAAATACATTACTTCTGCTGATAAGCCATAGGGCAAGCCTGTAGTATCGCCAGTAGTAGATAAGTAGTTGACATTTGAATCTATAAAGAAATTTACTACTGATGAAATAAATTTTCCATCAGGCACAACATTGTCAGCTGTCAACCTAACAACAATTGTATCGTCTTCATATCCTTCCAATGCTGTAACAAATCTATCTAATGTATTATCTAAACTTCCACGATAATGTGCTATACCGTTATTTTCGAGTATTTCACAAAGATAATCATCAGTTTTCTCTTTTGAAGTCAGTACTATTGTTTTAACACCTAAATTTGACGCTCTTTTTGCCGCTAAAACAGCAATAGGAAGTCTATTTATTGGCAATAATACTTTCGCAGGAAGTCGCGTAGAATTAGTTCTAGCCTGAATTACATAGATAACTTTCATTTTTAAACCATTACATCAATCAAAGTCATCACAACTTCGTTTTGCTGCTCTTGAGTCATGGTATGAAATAAAGGAATACTTATTGCGTCAGTATAATATTTTTCTGCTTCAGGGAATTGACCAGTTACAAAGCCTAACTCTTTATAATATGGCTGAGTATGTACCGGAATATAATGTAAATTGACGCCAATTCCTTTTAGTCGTAATTGTTCAAAAACTTGTTTATGCGATAAAGCTATTTCATTTAATTTCAATCGGATAACATATAAATGACGGCCTGAATATGAATCATCTATTTGTGTAGGTGTAATTAAAGGAAGATCTTTAAGTAATTGGTCATAATTAGCGGCAAGCGCGTTTCGCGTTGCAACAAAATCATGTAAACGTGACATTTGGCTTACACCTAACGCAGCTTGCATTTCTGTCATTCGATAGTTAAAACCTAAATCAATTTGCTCGTAGTACCAACCACCATGACTTAGTTCTGTCATTAACGAAGTATCACGGGTAATACCGTGACTTCTTAGTAAATCCATTTTCTGTGCTAACGCAGGGTTATTGGTAGTCGCAACACCACCTTCAGCGGTAGTTACTATTTTAACAGGATGAAAGCTAAAAATGGTTATATCGCTATACTCACAATTACCTATTGGATTGCTTTTATATTTTCCACCAATAGCATGTGATGCATCTTCGATGATCGAAAAACCATATTCTTTACCAAGTTTATGAATTTTCTCCATTTCACAAGGTTGCCCGCATAAGTGAACAGGGATAACCACTTTAGGTAATAGCAAACCATTAGCTGTTGCATGAATAAGTTTCTGTTCAAGCTTATTCGCGCTCAAGTTGTATGTATCACCATTGATATCAACAAAATCGATATCTGCGCCACAATATAAAGCACAGTTTGCAGAAGCAACAAAAGTAATAGGGGTTGTCCAAACTACATCACCTTTACTTACGCCTAAAGCTAAACAGGCAATATGTAATGCTGATGTAGCTGAATTTACAGCTAAGGCATAGTCAGCATTGACTGCTTTCTTTATTGATTCTTCAAATAAAGGTACTTGTGGTCCTTGTGTTAAAAAATCAGATTTTAACACATCAACAACAGCGTCAATGTCTTGCTGTGTTATTTCTTGCTTTCCATAAGGGATCATACTTTTATCTACGCTCTAGTTACTTATACTGTAAAGTTTGGATCAACATGCTCAATAATTAAATCACGTAATGATTCAACCGTTTCCCATTCTGTATTGGTACCAGAATTATACTTAAAACCAAACGGTACTTTTACTGCCTTATGATGCGAAATAAAATCATCGACAGAATGTGCAAATGAAACAGAAGGTAGAATGGCATAATACTTACCAAGATCAATGGTATTTAAAGAATCAGTATCAGTTATCATTTCTTCATGAAGCTTTTCACCTGGACGGATCCCAACATCACGAGTTTCACATTTAGGTGCTATTGCCGTTGCAATATCAGTTATTTTATAAGAAGGTATTTTAGGCACAAATATTTCCCCCCCTAAATGGTGTTCAATTGCGTACATCACCATATTTACACCATCTTGCAATGATATATTAAAGCGTGTCATTTCCATATGAGTGATAGGTAAAACCCCTTCTTTTTTCTTGTCTATAAAGAAGGGAATGACTGAACCGCGTGATCCCATAACATTACCGTAACGAACAGCACTAAATTTAATATCTTTAGAGCCGCGTATATTATTAGCAGCTGCAAACAATTTATCAGATACTAACTTAGTTGCGCCATACAAATTAATAGGAGCACACGCTTTATCTGTTGATAAAGCAACCACATCTTTAACCCCACACGCTAATGCAGCATGAATAACATTTTCAGCACCATCAACATTCGTACGGATACATTCAGTTGGGTTGTATTCTGCAGTATCAACTTGCTTGATTGCAGCAGCATGAATAATTACGTCGACACCTTCACATGCTTGCGTGATCCGAGATCTATCACGCACATCACCAATGAAAAAGCGAAGCTGAGGAAAGTCATACTCAGGGTATTTTTGCTTTATTATTGATTGCTTTAATTCATCTCGAGAAAAGATAATTATCTTTTTTACATCTGGGTAGCGGTCAAGTATCGTTTCAATAAATTTTTTCCCAAAAGAACCTGTACCACCAGTTATCAAAACTACTTTGTTATTTAACATAATATATTCCATATACCTCTAAGGTTTTACTAAGTGTTTATTTTACCTGATATAGATAGCAAATAAACAACTTTATTAAGTAGACATTTTTTTTCTGCATCATAATTTAAAAAGTCTGTTGTTTTTGTCTTTTTTCTTAAATATGGCCTGAAGGGAGCAAACAAAACCCAGTTGTTTTAACCTTTACGACGAATGAGTTTGGCCGGTACTCCGCCCCAAACTTCATTCTCAGGTACATTTCCTGTAACCACTGCATTTGCCCCTATAACACTATTAGAACCAATAGTTACACCGGGATTAATAAATACGTTTGCCCCAATCCAGCAATAATCACCAACAGATACATCCTTAATATAGGTTGGAATTGGAGTATTACTAAAATCATGATTGGCAACCATAGACTTGGTATAAATTCTTACGTTGTGCGATATTTGACAATTTTTACCTATTGTAACTATCGCATTATTAACTGACTGTATTGTCGATATACCACCAATATATGAATGCTCTCCGACAAATATACTCCCTTCACCATAAAACAAAATACCTCTCCCGTTAAACTTAAATGAAGAATGTAATTTGTATTTGCACCTGTAGTTTGAATAAATAAAGTTCCAGTATACGGTACTGAATTTAACCAAAACTTTGCTAATAAATAGAACAAAAAAACTAGGCATAAAACTTCCCTTTAATAGAACTGAAGGCTTTACTTACTTCAAGCCAAGGCAACTTGATCACATTATTAAGATTGTACATTGCTAAAAAAAACAGAAAAGCATTTGATAATGCAAAAGACATAGCTCCGCCCAATAAGCCCCATTGCTTAATTGCAAGGTACGTTATAATAAACGAAAAAACTCCTGTGCTGAATGTAATAACTGAAAGTTGACCTGTTTTATTCGTAAAAAAGTAAAATCCTGCAACTGTGTAATACATACCGATAAATGCATAACCGATTAAAAACCAAGCAATATAATCTATTGCTTCAAGAAACGCTTCTCCAATGAAAAAAGTAAAAACGAGTTTTAAAAAAATATATGCAGGAATTATCGACAACAAAAAACAAAAAAACACAAGATAACTAATACCAACAACCAATTGTTTCGTTTCTGGGGTTTCCGCATTCAATGTTTGATATAACCAAGGACTATATGCTTTAACAAAAGCATCTGCCACAATAGCTAAAACCATCGCCATTTGTAAACCAACCATATAAATACCAACTGCGTTTTCCCCAAGTACATTAGCAATTAAAAACCTATCAACCATCGATATTGCAACAGCTCCTAAAGTATGTGGTATCAATGGGACACCGAACTTCAAAGCATCGGTGATATGATTTTTATTCAACTTCAAAGTTAAATCTTTATTTTTAAATAACAATATGAGAGAAATGATTGCGAAAACAAATACTGAAAATGCAATACCTAGCGCACGCCCCCCCCAGTTTTCAGTAATCATAAAAATAAAATATAAAGACAATAATGCATTGCCAAGTGATAACAATATTTTAAATACACCATACCTAACGGCTTGTTTTCTTACTTGCCATAAAGCTAACTTTATATTGATTAAAAACTGACAACCAGCTACCGCGCAAGCTAATAGTAGCCATTCTTTCGGTAATAGGGTGAACTTATAAAAAACATCACTGCATAGGAGTATTAATAAAAAAATAAAACTGCTACTTGCAATAAGTATCGACAATGATCCACAAATATATTCTGATAACTCTTGTTTCGACATTTTGAAAAAACGAATGTTAACCGCACCATGAATACTCAAACCAGCAAAAGCTCCTAATAGTGTCACCACTAAGGCAAACATGGTAATAAGGCCATAGTCTGATGGCGTTAATACCCGCGTTAGTATTGGTAACAGTAAAAATGGGATAGCCGCATTAATGATGTTGGTAACAAGGTATATAGCTCCGTTACCTAAGGATTTTTTACTCATAGTAATTTATTATCAAAACTCTATTTTGTATTTATTAACACACATTAAATAATCTTTAAGATATAGCATGCTATCAAGTTTTCAATTATATCAGCGGAGTAAAGACTACCCCTCACTTTTTGGAATCACCATACTAATCAATTTGAATGTAAGAGATAAGCCATTCTAATACAACAGTACATATTTTTAGAAACATTGAAAAAAACGTCTAACAAGCAAATATTTGACATTACTGATGTTGAAAAATCAAACAAGGTTTAGTGCTTAATGTTAGTCTAGGCGGTTACTTTGTGATATATGATCTAAATGTTCTCGGGATAAAGTATTTTTCCATATATGTATCAGCGAATCATTAGCGATAACACATCCATGAGAGGTCTTGCAATATACTTTGTTTATACTAACTACTATTTATTTTTAGCAACAAAAACAATATACCAAGGCATAGCTTTGTTAATACCATCTTGTATACAAAATTCAGGTTGAAAATCGAGTAGTGTTTTTGCTTTTGAGATATCAGCTTGAGAATGCCTTACATCACCTGCTCTAAAGTCCCTATAAGTTGGCAGTTTGTTATTGTGCACATTGTTTTGAGCTAGTGAAGATTGAATAGAAGCATAAAGAATATTTAATGTTGTTCTATCGCCTACAGCAACATTATAAACTTGATCTTTTGCATCGTCTGGTGCAGTAGCTGCTAATATATTCATTTGAACGGTGTTTTCGATAAAACAAAAATCTCGGCTTGTTTCTCCATCCCCGTTAATGAATACTTCTTCATTGTTGATGAGTGAAGCTGTCCATTTAGGGATAACAGCCGCATAAGCACCGTTAGGATCTTGACGTTTACCAAATACGTTAAAATATCTTAAGCCAATTGTTTTAAAACCATACGTTTTAGCATAGACACCAGCATAAAGCTCGTTCACATATTTAGTTACCGCGTAAGGGGATAAAGGATTACCAATATTTTCTTCAACTTTGGGCAATGCAGAGTGATCACCATAGGTAGAACTACTTGCCGCATATGTGAAACTTTTCACATCAGCTTCTTTGGCTGCTTGTAGCATATTTAAAAAACCAGTAATATTTGCAGCATTACTTGTGACGGGATCTGCTATTGAACGAGGCACAGAACCAAGAGCAGCTTGATGCAATACATAATCAATATTATGTAAGGCCTGTGTACAAGTATTATAATCTCGTATATCACCTTCAATAAAAGTGAAGTTTTTCCACTGATTATCTGATACCAGCCTTTTTACTTCATCTAAGTTATGTTGATGCCCTGTAGAAAAATTATCTAAACCGACTATTTTTTGATTTATTAATAATAGGTGTTCAAGCAAATTAGATCCGATGAAACCCGCGACACCTGTAATTAACCATGTTTTAGGTTCTACTTTTAAATTGCTTTTTATTTCTTGGTATTTAGTCATTTACTTTGGTCACTTTTTCTGTACTTATTAAAGGTCATAACATTTCCGATTAAACATAAAGTTATAACAATTTATCGCTATAGGCGCATATCAACTTGATCTTTAGGAAGAACATACTTTAAGTCATAAACCACATGATTTTCTTTACCCAGCGCTTTAATTTTTTGTGCACCTAAAGCTTTAAATTCATCATGAGATACTGCCAAAATAATGGCATCATAATGCGCCTTTTTAGGCTCATCTATCAGTTTTAAATTATATTCATGTTCAGCTTCAGCGCTTGAGCACCAAGGATCTAAAATATCTGTATTGATATTATATTCTTTAAGTTCGCTGATAATGTCTACTATTTTGGTATTACGAAGGTCAGGACAGTTTTCTTTAAACGTAAGTCCCATCACTAACACATTAGCACCTTCAACTTGAATGCGGTTTTTCAGCATTTTCTTAACTAGTTGAGAGACAACATAAGCCCCCATTCCGTCATTTAAACGGCGGCCCGCCAAAATTATTTCTGGATGATAACCAACAGATTGTGCTTTATGTGTTAAATAATAAGGATCGACGCCAATACAGTGTCCGCCCACTAACCCTGGACGAAATGGTAAGAAGTTCCATTTAGTACCAGCAGCTTCAAGTACTTCTAATGTATCAATATCAAGTTTGTTAAATATAATTGATAACTCATTTATTAGCGCGATGTTTACATCACGCTGAGTATTCTCAATTACCTTAGCGGCTTCTGCCACTTTAATTGAGCTAGCTTTATGCGTACCTGCAATAATAATTGATTTATAAAGCTGATCAATTTTTTCAGCTATCTCGGGGGTTGAACCTGAGGTTACTTTTAAAATAGTCGTAACACGATGTTCTTTATCACCTGGGTTAATACGTTCTGGAGAATAACCTGCATAAAAATCTTGGTTAAACCTTAAACCTGAAACACGCTCAACTACGGGGATACATACTTCTTCTGTTGCCCCTGGATAAACCGTTGATTCATAGATGACGATATCACTTTTATTTAAAACTTCACCTAACATTTCACTAGCTTTTATAAGCGGTGTTAAATCCGGTTGTTTATGTTCATCAATAGGCGTAGGTACGGTAATAATATAGACATTACACGATTTAAGATCTTCTTTAGTTGCGCTATAAGTTAGTTTAGTCGCTTCCTTTAATTCTTCTGATGAACATTCTAACGTTGTATCTTCATCATTTTTCAGAGCAGCGATACGCTCTTTGTTAATGTCAAACCCTATAGTGTCGAATTTCTTTCCAAACTCAACTGCCAACGGCAGACCTACATACCCTAAACCGATAATACCTATTCTCACGTTTTCAAGTAAAAAATTCATGCCCGTCCTTATTCTTAGATATTAATGTAACTAATAGTTACTTACGAAATGTTGACTACTTTAACATATCAATTCAGATAAATTGATCACCTGAGACAAATGTTGTCAGATTGAGTAATTTTTTAATTCACCGAAAATCATCTAGCCACTTTTTAACCAAAGAGACAGTCTTCACCAGCGCCTCTTTATATTCCTGCAAATATGTTTTCTATTTGATTTTTTCTGACTTTGTTATTTCTCTTATAACAAGTACATAACAAGAATATATAAAAATAAATCCTGTCAGCATAAAAACATCTGGTATCGAAAAGTACTCACCAGCTAAACCAACCGCAGACATTATTACTGCAAATGTAGAGATAATAACCAAGGTTTGACGTGTGCTGTAACCTAATCGTTGAAGTATATGATGAAGGTGGTCTCTATCTGGTTTAAAAGGTGACTTTCCATTTTTATAACGACGTATAACAAGCGCTAAAATGTCCATTAATGGAATAGCACAAATCCATAAAGCGGTTACAGGTCGAAATGATGCCTGTTCAGCTTGTGTACCCATGGTTAATAACCAAATAACACTTAAGCCAATAAACATACTTCCCGCATCACCCATGAATATTTTTTTTGTTTTGGGAACTAAACCCAAATTAAAGATTAAATAGGGGATGGTTGCCGTAGCTAGTATCAGCGGATAACTCAGGTAATCATTTTGGCCGCTAATAATAAATAGTATGCCTATAGAAGCAAAGGTGTTGATACTTAACATGCCAATTAAGCCATCCATACCATCAACCATATTAAAAGCATTAATAACAACAATAATGCTTACATAGGTAAATATTATACCTATAGGGCCTAAGAACACGTCACCTAGGCCAAATAAATCACCAAGATTTGATATATAACCACCTACACCGTAGATCATCAAACTTGCAACAATAAGTTGTCCTATAATACGTACACGAACTCTTAAGTCGAATTTATCGTCTAATGCACCAATAAATACCATCATTGCAGATGCGATTAAGTACATTCGTAATTCGAGGGTATTGGGCAACCACAATAAACTGGCTATTAGTACCGCCAAAAAAATCGAGACACCACCAATTAAAGGGATATCTCCGACGTGAATTTTTCGATTAGTAGGGGTATCAACTAAACCAACTTGAATTGCGACAGGCACAAACAATTTAAGAGTTAGTAATGTTGTAAAAAACGTAGTAAATATTATTAGAAAAATGTTCACAAATCACACCAAAAATCATCTAACATTTAGATTACTCTTAGGTTTATCCGCTTTATTTTGATTAGTAAAGTAACGAATTAATACGAGCAAAACAGACAAGATACCACCTAGCATAGAACCTAAAATAACTATTAGTGCACGGTTTGGTCCATTTTTTCGATCTGGAGCATTTGGCGGATCAATTGTTTTCAAAACATATTCAGGCGTAACTTCGGTAAGCATCATAGTTTTGGTTTGTTCTTCGATAAGTTGATAAAATACGGTTTGCATACCTGACAATTGAGTTTGTTCTAGTTTTGCCGTTAAAAAATCAATACTATTTTGCGCTTCCGATTTATCCATTATGCGCATATAGTTATTAATTTCTGCAATCAATAATGTTAGCCAATTTTTTGCAATATTCGGTGAAAAGTGTTCTATAGATATCCTGATCATACCAGTTTCAGCATTTTCATCAACTGTTATAAGCGTTTTAAATTTTTCAAATGCTTCCCATAAAGATGGTTGTGGTATTTTAGGGAACTTTACTTCTCGGACCCATTGTTTAGTTTGCTCGTTATAAAGTTTTTCATTGTATATAAGAGTGTTAGTATTTATAGCCCAATCTTTAGTTGCCATCAAAGGAACGAGTAACTCATTGTTTTTTATAAACGATTCGATAAAAGATCTTGATTTCAAAATTTCTAGTGCTAACCCTGTTTTATTTTGTTCCTGACCACCTAAATTAATACCAGCCATGCTGGCTAAACCACCAAATTGACCAGCAAGTGCACCTAAACCACCAGCACCACTGCTACTTTGAGCTGGTGAAAGTAAAGCAGATGCCCTATATGTATTTGGTAGACTGAGGGCATAAATAACTGAACCTACAGTAAAAAAGAATGTGATAACTACTATTAGAAGCTTTCTAGCCCATATTGCATGCCAAAGTACCATTAAATCGATTT
This sequence comes from Colwelliaceae bacterium BS250, assembly GCA_040779355.1. Classification (GTDB taxonomy): domain Bacteria; phylum Pseudomonadota; class Gammaproteobacteria; order Enterobacterales; family Alteromonadaceae; genus Thalassotalea_A. Next base: position 451,142 of record JBFONS010000002.1, read on the forward strand.
CATCATCTTGACTTTGTTGATGCATAAGAAGAGCGTTTAGATCACTAGTTTCAAACTTTGTCGGTCGTTGCTGAATTGTAGTTTCGCTTGTCATTTAATTATTTCTTTTATTAATTTTTATATGTTTTTATATGTTTTTATATGTTTTTATATAAATTAGCGCAGTATTAATAATTCTTATCTTTGCCGTGTTTTATTATAGGTTACATTTTTTAAATATTTTTATTTTATGCATTCGCTTTAACTTTCACTTTCACTTTTGCATTATACCAGCGAATAATTTTCCACGAATGTATTAAAGCGTGATTAAAAGCTAGAAATAAAACACAGAAAACTAAAAACATCATCCACTCAGCTATTTGGAAATATTCGAACACGCAACCAATGATAACAAGAAAAGTAGATAGAGCTGAAATATAAATTAATGTTTTCTTTCTGCTAAAACCAGCACGCTCAAAAATATGATGCAAATGCTCTCTATCTGCTTCGAAAGGTGATTTTCCCTTTCGAATTCGTCTGATCATAATTGCAGCCATATCCATCAAAGGAAGTGCAATGATATAAAGTGCTAATATAGGCCTGAATGCCTGATTCTCAGGTTCCACGCCGATAACAAGTAGCCAAACTATAGTGAGGCCTACTAGCATACTTCCGGCATCACCTAGAAAAATTTTTCCTACGCTTGGGTTCGGCCATCTGAGGTTGAACGCTAAATACGCAAGAATGCTTCCTGAAAATATTACGGGTAATAAAACCCAACTGGAATTTACAAGTCCCAATAAAATTGCTAGAGAAACAAACGTTATTAAGCTAAGCACTCCAGCTAAACCATCTATTCCATCTATCATATTGAATGCGTTAATACAGGTTATTACGGCAAACACTGTGACAATTACGCCGAAATCACCAAGTTCAAAATTAAAGAAATAAAAAATATTACCTAGTTCATTTAAATATAACCCTGCGGAAGACGTCATTAACAGCGCAGTAAGTACTTGAATTAATATACGCCCTCTAACAGAGAGGTCCATTTTATCATCACCAACACCAAGAATTAATATTATGGAAGCTGAAAATAAATAAATAATGATTTCTTGTGATGTATCTATAAACAATAATGTTGTTAATAGCATTCCTATGTAAATAGCTATACCGCCAATTAAAGGTATAGATCCTGTATGTTTTTTTCTGGCGTTAGGGGTATCAAGCAGTCCACAATGAAACGCAAGGGGCTTCAACAACACTACCGCAACTATTGAGAAAACAAATGAAGTTAATAAAGCTAAAATTAATGTCATCTCATATCCTTATATGATGTTTTTTATTCTGAATGAAAAATTTACTGAATCGTTTATTTCTAATTTATTGATTTAATCTGTCTTAGAAAAACAACCTTTAATGTAATTTGTTAATAATACTCAAGAGAAGCATACTGATTTGATAGGTTTTGCACCAAATTAGTTTTAAATAATGCCAGGTTGAAACAACTCCAAGCACGCTTCCGCCCCTTGGTTTAGCTCCAAAAGGCAGTTTTAACCCTATTATATTTCAGTTTTGGTTTATTAATATCTCTAAACTTAAGATCGAGCCCTTAACTAAAAAGGTGGCACTTTATTAGATTCAATCTACTATTACGGCTTACGCCCTAAAGAAGTCATTAAAACTAGATTCATAAATTGTATCTAAACTAGCTGTAATAACCGCATATTTATACTAACGAAATTAAAGACCATTAACCGCAGCAACAGCAATAGCTGTGTTATATAAAATATTTGTTGCTGTAGACCACAAGGTTAGGTTAGTCATGTACTCTCCATCTAGAGGTACCACAACTGTATCACCAGGCTTTAAGTCATTCTGACTTCCTGATGAATACCAGCCATCATCCTCTTCTAGTACTTTAATACTGCCATTAGCTGAAACTATATATACACGCTCTTCATCTGCTCGTTTTTTCATGCCACCACTAAGTGAAATATAATCAGTAGCACTTATTGATGCATCATAAATATGAGAAGAGGTAACTTGAACTTGACCAATAACGTTAATTGAATTCTTTTTAGTCGGTAAATAAAGAACATCACCTCCCTCAAGAAATACTTCAGGACCATCTGGTTGCATAATTCTAGGTAAATCGATCACTAATCGGCCTACAGGTTTAGTATTAGTTAGATCTTTAATCAACAGTTGCGTATCAGAATAATTAACTACTGCACTGCTATCAGTAAGTGATTTAGATGCAATTTCTGAACGCAAATCTGATGCTAACTTGAATAAGTTTTGTTGTTCGAGCTCTTGTAATTTCACACGAGTGAATACAGAACCCTGTGGGTAAGCAAACTTGGTGTATCCACCGGCTTTTCTTACAATATCAGCGACAGTTTCACCGCGGCGAATAGTATATTTACCGGGAAATACAAACTCACCTCTAAGTTCTACAACGTGATTTTCAGTCCAAGCTGGGATTTTATGAATATTAAGCCTATCTTTACTGGTGAGTAATATATTACTGGCTTGATCACCCTTTAGCGCTAAACCCAAGTCAATATTTATTGATCTTTTTTCAACTTGTAGTTTTTCAATGACATTACGCGTAAGCTCAGCTCGGGTTAAGTAAGCTGATTCTTGAATACCGCCAGCGGCCAGAACTAAGTCGTGTATTTTGCCGTTAATCGCAAGAGGGTAAACACCTGGGAATTTAACTTCACCATCGACTTCGACAAGCTGAATAGCTTTACCACTAGCACCTTGACGTTTTAATTTTTGAATAATTGGTGACAATAGGCGTTGACGTGAAAAGAGGCTAAGTTTCCTAACATCTATTTCTTCTTCAACCTTACCACCAGATAACTGCGCTATCGATTGATCTAACAGTTCAAGAGAATCTGCCTCGTCTTTATTGGTATTAAACTTTGAATTTTCTTCACCAAACTTAGCCCAAAACAATTTATTTTTATATTTAACCTGGGCTAAATTTCTTTCTTTTTCGTACAGCTCTTCTTTAGTATAGGCTAGCATATCTAGGTCTAGTGACTCTTCACTTAATTTAGAGACGTTAGAAAATATTAAAATTTTATCCTTTGGCTTTAACACTAGGTTATCAGCAGATGATGGGTCACTAATTGCTTTGCTTAAGCTAAACTGGTGAACTTCTATATTTTTAGCTACATCAATTTGACGAATGATAAGACTGTAAGAAAGATCAGCATAATTAAGTATATGAGAATCTACGTTAGGAAGTAAGTCGGTTATTTTTAACGTTTCATTCCATTGATATTTACCGGGACGAGTAACCGCACCAATGATGGTAATTGATTTTTCGAACATCTCTGCGGTTTTTTTCACATGAACTGAATCACCGCCTGCTACTAAGTCATTTAAATTATCTGTACTGCGAAGATCAACATTAATTACATATCTTGATTGGCTTTTATTAAAACGCTCTACCAAGGTAGATTTGGCATATGCTGATGGCAATAAACCACCAGCCATTTTTAATGTTGAAGCGAAAGTGTCACCCTCAATAAGTTCATAAATAGCAGGGCGTCTTACTTCACCATCAATTCTTATGGTTTCGCCAATTGATTCAACAAAAACAACATCTCCAGATTGCAATTGCGTATCATTACTAGAGTCGCCATTAATTAGTAGGTCATATAAATCAAGCGTAGAAACGGTTTTACCCATACGTTTTAAATGAATTTTTCTTAACGAGCCAATATCGTTTATACCACCCGCAGCGAATATTGCCTGTGTTACTGTAGATAACGAACTTAAGCTGTAAGAGCCAGGTTTATAGGCTTCACCTAAAATGAAGATTCGCATAGTTCTTAATGAAGCCATGCCAACAACAACATTAACACCAATCATTTTTGCTTTAATTTGATTGGTTAAAAAATCTTTAAATTCAGTAAAACTTAAGCCCGTAACTGTGAAAGGTCCTAAGACAGGTAGAACTATTTGTCCTTCTCTATTTACTGGTATTTCATAGTCTTGATTTTCTTTACCAAATATTTGGATAGATATTTTATCGCCAGGACCTAACATATAACCTTCTGGAATAGCTAAGTCTGTGTTTGGTGCAAATGTAGATGGCTGGTTCGCGAAAATATCATAGCCAAAAGGCTTTAAACCATCATTCGAATTTTCATCGCCATTAAGGAGTTCTTGTTCTTCTACTGATAATGTATTTGGATCAGACTGTGAGGATCGAGGTTGGAATTCTGTTGTTTTTGGTGAATCACCAGATGTTCCGGCATTACTACCGCCGGACAATTGAGCTTTGATCATATTGTAATCAACGCCCATACTTTGTGCCAATGATCTTTGCTGGGATTCAGGAAGTTTTTTAAACTGCTCAATTTGTGCTGGAGACGGCGTTTGAGCTAAAGAAGCAAATGACAGGCTACAAACAGCAATGAATGAGATGACTTTTATTATTTTTTGCATTTGAACAAAACAATCCTTTATAGCTTTGACTATGGCTATAACTATGATTTTAAAGTAACAGTTAAAACTTTAAATTAAGTAAAAAGTTTTAAAACCTACACAGGTTATAGACAGTTATCTAATTATTTGACTTTAACTAAAGACATTTAAATAGGTAACTGCATTAAATAGATTAAGATTCACACTATAAGTATAATAAACATTCAAACACTTACTTTATGTAGTCTAAGCCTCTAAGTTTATCAGCTAAATAGTTGTTTAGGAAGAGGCTTTGTTAGCCTTTTTATCTTAATTAATTAATTATGTTTTTCTGTTCCTGTGCGCCTGTGTACAAAAATCTTTTCGAACAAATTGTTACAGTTTTTGCTTAATTCTTGCAATTGTGACTCTCGCTATGTATAAACGAAGGGTTTTATTATTATAAGAAATAACTAAAGGAAATATTCGATGTCGCAACCTGAGCAAGGTTCATTCTTTGGCCATCCTGAAGGGCTGAAAACTTTATTTTATACAGAAATGTGGGAACGTATGAGTTATTACGGCATGCGTGCCTTACTCGTATTATTCATGACTGCTACGCTACAAGAAAATGGCTTAGGTTTTACAGTTGCTTCTGCTGCTGCAATTTATGGTCTATACACTGGTTTTGTATATTTCATGGGTCTACCGGGTGGTTGGATTGCCGATCGATTGATTGGTAGTCAAAAAGCCGTATGGTATGGTGCAATTCTTATTATGATTGGCCACATTATATTAGCAATACCTAATGACCAAACTTTTTTCATTGGCTTAATATTTGTTGTATTAGGTACTGGTTTATTAAAACCGAACATTGGTGCTTTAGTTGGTCAATTATATAGTGAAAAAGATGCTCGCCGTGACGCGGGTTATGCTATTTACTATATGGGCATTAACTTAGGTTCGTTCATTGGTTATCTTGTTACTGGTTATTTAGCACAAGATTGGGGATGGCATTGGGCATTCGGCGCTGCTGCTGTAGGTATGGCAATAGGCTTAGTTCAATACAAACGCACTCAACCGTCTTTAAATGGTATTGGTGAAAAGCCAACTCATCCATTATCACCTAAAGGCGAAAAACGTAGCTGGTTAGTAATTAAAGCCGGTTTAGTATTAGTTGCTGTAATTACTTTCTGTATATTTGAGGGGATTATTACTTTTGATCCAGCAACAGTAGCTAAATATACAGCCATCGCATTTACTTTAATTTTTATTATTTATTATGTTGTTATATATTTCTTTAGTGATTTAAATAAGATCGAGCAAAAGAAACTTTTAGCATTATTATTGATATGTGTGGCATCTGCATGTTTTTGGTCTGGTTTTGAACAAGCAGGCTCTTCAATGAACCTATTTGCGCGTGATTATACCGATAGAATGATTGGCTCATTTGAAATCCCTACAACTTGGTTTCAATTCTCTAATTCTATGTTCATTATTTTACTATCACCATTTTTTGCGGCCTTCTGGATCAAAATTGGTCAACGCATGGTAACACCTGCTTATGGCATAAAATGTGCTGTTGGTTTAATTATTATGGCTAGTGGTTTCATTGTGATGTTCTTTGCCTCTCAGTATGCTGCTCAAGGTCTTCAGGTAGCTCCTACTTGGTTAATTGCAACTTACTTTTTACACACTGTTGGTGAGTTATGTTTATCACCTATTGCATTGAGTGCTGTAAGTAAATTATCACCACGCCGATTCGCTGGACAAATGATGGGAGTATTTGTTTTAACTTACTCTATTGGTAACATCATTTCAGGCCTTTTAGCGGGCAACTACGATCCAAACAATGTTGAACAAATACCTGCACTATATTTGCAAATTAGTTTATTCAGTATTGGTATAGGTATCATTATTTTAATCATTGGTTTGAAAACTCGTTTCTGGGAAAGTCTAGAAACTGAAGAAGCTCAGCTAGTTACTGAAAATGAAGTTAAATCAACAAGCTAATATCAAGTTGATGATAAAAGCCGAAGCTATATGCTTCGGTTTTTTTTTGCTTTGGTAATAGTAAGATTACGGCCTTAGCCGATTAGAACCGCATGGTCGATGTTGAAGCATAATAGCGAATATCATCAACCAGTGGCTATAATCTAGTAAGCATAAGTGTCATTGTAAAGAGTTCAATTACAGCAAAGTAAAGAGCGATTTAAATAGGTTTAACCTCACGTTTTGGTTGGTGAGGTTTCAACCTCACGTAATGATTGCGTAGCGATCAGGAGACTTTAGCTACGCTAATAACGCAAGACTGAAGTCTCGCCAACCGGTTTTAGTTGGTAGGTTGGTAGGCTGGTAGGTGAGGTATAAGACCGACCTTCAAGAGCCTGGTCTTTGTGGCGGTATCTCAATACCGATACGCCGAAGAGGCATGAAGGTGCGAATACATCAGGGGCCAGAGGTAGCACCTCAAGCAGAGTCCGAATATACGCACGCATCATTCTTATTTAAAAAGCAAAAGAAATTGTTGTAATTAAACGGGAGTCCATATACACAAAGACGATGAACATGGGTGCTTTTAGAAAAAGCTAAGACGGTGAACATGAGTGCTTTTAGAAAGAGCTATATTAAGAGGTGATTACGAAACTTGGGTTGTAGATGAGGTGCATTATGGTTAATGCCAGTATTCCGGCGATAACATCATCAAGCATAATACCAAAACCGCCTGAGACTTTTTTATCGATATAGCTTATTGGCCATGGTTTAATAATGTCAAATATACGGAATAGTATGAAGCCGACAACAACTGTTTCTATGCTAACAGGTATGGCTATCATGGTGATAAAAAAACCTGCTATTTCATCCCATACGATTGCGCCATGGTCGTGTACACCAGCATCTGTTGATGCTTTATCGCAAATCCAAATACCCACAATTGAAATGAATACTGTAATAGTTATAAATATTGGCAATGAAAAATATGTACACAATAAAAACAATGGAATTGCCGCTAAAGTGCCCATCGTACCCGGCGCTTTAGGACTTAACCCACTACCAAACCCTAATGCTAAAAAGTGAATAGGATTTTTAATATTAAATAGTTTGCTAGCAGGTTGTTTAGACATGGTGACTGTTAATTCTCAGTAAAATGCTCAAAACCACGTTGTTTTAACTCAAAAGGTTGGTTTTGATAAGTAAGGTTAATTTCACCTGAAGTGTTGAGTTGACCTATGCAGGTAAATTCAACATTGGCATGACTCATAGCAGTTTCTAAACCGACTTTATTTATCGCAGATGCGGTAAATATCAGCTGATAATCATCGCCTGCAGTAAGCGCCATTTCAATTGCGGCTATATGTTCTAAGTTAGCTTTTAACTCAGCCGATAATGGAATATTATCAACATCGATAATTGCACCTAAACTTGATGCACGACAAACATGCCCTAAATCAGCTAATAAACCATCTGAAACATCAATAGCAGAAGTCGCATATTCACGAATGAGCTGACCGACTAGAACTTGTGGCTGCGGATAATCTAATTTATTTAAGACTTTAGCAAAGTCTGTTTTATTTAAATCAACTTGACCGTTAATTGCCGCTAAAGCTAAACCAGCATCACCTAAATTACCAGTAACGAAGACATAATCACCATTTTGTGCACCTTTACGACATAAAGCTTTTCCTTGCGGAACAGTACCTTGTGCGGTAATGGTAATACTCAAAGGGCCTTTAGTAGTGTCACCGCCAATTAATTGAACATTAAAGTATTCAGTTAATTCAAACATTCCTGCAGTAAAATCACTCAACCACTGTTCATTCACTTCAGGCAAGGTAATTGCCACAGAAATCCAACATGGCTCAGCGCCCATTGCGGCTAAATCGCTAAGATTTACAGCAACGGCTTTATGGCCAATAGCACGAGCAGAGGTATTAACCGGAAAATGCACACCAGCAACTAAGGTATCAGTAGTGACAGCAATTAATTTATCAGCAGATGCCTGGATAAGTGCACAATCGTCACCGATCCCCATAGCAACATCTTTACGGCTCACCGGTTGAGCAGTAAAAAATTCCTTTATAAGTTCAAATTCTTTCATATTAAATTACAGAATTATTCTTCAGGTCGTAAATTTTTAACAACTTTATCAAGCACACCATTAACAAACTTATGGCTATCATCTGTAGCAAAAGCTTTGGCTAATTCAATAGCTTCGTTAATAACAACTTTGTAAGGTACTTCTTCACAATCGCTCAGTTCAAAAACAGCAACTCGTAAAATTGCCTTTTCAACATGGTCGACTTCGGCTAATGGACGATCTACGAATGGACGAATATGATCATCAATAGCTGTTACGTTAGTAACAACACCGCGCAATAGTTGTGAAAAATATTCTACATCTAATCGACGTTTAGCATTATCAGCAATAAAGTTAGTTTCAATTTCACTAATATCATTATTCGTTAATTGCCATGAATAAACCGCTTGTACAGCGACTTCACGTGCTTTTCTTCTAGGAGTTGGTTTCACTAAGCATTCCGCCTATAGTTGCTCAAGAACATTAACCATTTCAAGCGAACTAAGGGCAGCTTCTGCACCTTTGTTACCGGCTTTAGTGCCAGCACGCTCAATAGCTTGTTCAATTGAATCAGTAGTAATTACGCCAAATGCTACCGGAGTATCAAACTCCATAGCTACTTGTGCTAAACCTTTGTTACATTCACCAGCAACAAAATCAAAATGTGGAGTACCGCCACGAATAACCGCGCCAATGGCAATTATTGCGTCGAAGTTGCCTTTTCTAGCAACACGCTTGGCAGCAACAGGTAATTCATAAGCACCTGGAACACGGATCACCGTGATATCATCATCAGCTACATTGCCGTGACGTTTAAGTGCATCAATAGCACCTTCAAGTAAGCTTTCAACAATAAAGCTGTTAAAACGAGAGACTACAATTGCAAATTTTTTGCCTGGTGCAGCAAAAGTTCCTTCAATAACGTTCATTATTATTAACCTATTTATAAAAATTTTCGCAATTCTATCAAAGATCAAAATAATAAGGTACCGTTCTTAATAGAAAGTCGCTTAAAATTACAATTTTAAGCACTTTAATTGAGGTTTGTCAGATTACGCTATTATCGATTTCTTTAATATTTGTCGGTACAATGCATTTTTACTATCAATAATATTAGTTCATCAGATATGAAATTCTACTTTTCATCAAAGCAATTTAAACAATTACAAGATTATTGCTTTGCCGATCGTCAATCAATAATTGCTTTGGCAACCGATAAAATTAAACCCGTTGCGAGAATTACCCTAAACATCTTAAAACTGGCTATTATTATCCCGCCTTTTATGATGCTGGCAAATTTAAACTCATGGTTATTCATTTTACCATTGGGCTTTGTTTTAGTTAGCTACTTTATTATCGTTAGACCATTATCATTATTTTTTATTGCTAAACATATAGATCAAGCGATAGAAGAGTTTAGCGCGGATAATTAACTTTGTGAGTGCGCTTTGTTTTTGATTTGTTTGTGTTTCCCATAATAAGTCTCCAATGTTTCAACCTATTTCAGGACGGGACAGATGCAAGATCAAAAAAGGTGGATTATATCCACCTTTTTTTGTTTGAGTTTAGTTATTAATGCTTAAAGCTAGAACCCTTCCAGCATATCATCAAGATCATCTTCTTCTTCTTGATCGATTATAATAGGCGGGTTGCCGTCATGAACTCGATACTCAATATTTTGAAAGTAAGCATTTTTGACGAATTCGTAAGGATCTAAAGACTCCCTTAATATGACCTCCTGATCGCCTAAATTACCACGCACTTCAAGCGCAATAACTAAACGCCTAGCGATATTAGGCCAAAAATCGATAATGGCTAGAGGCCAGTAATAAGAATCAACAAAATCACCAACTTCATCACGAACAGAGCTTGGCCCTAAACCAGGTAGCATTAAATAAGGTCCATCCCCTACTCCATAGTATCCTAGCACTTCGCCAAATTCTTCTTCTTCTCGAAGCAGTCCGGCATGTTTAGCAACATCAAACCAACCGAGTAATCCCACGGTAGAGTTAAGAACAAAACGTCCGGTTGTTTTTGCTGCACGATGAAACTTAAGCTGTAATAAATTATTTACTATAGAAAAAGGTTCATTCAAGTTTAAAGCAAAATTATAAACGCCTGAACGCAGTGGTGATGGTACATACTCAACATAAGCTTCAGCGGTGGGTTTGAAAATATATTTATCTAAATACTCCCAATTAAACGTCCAAATGGAACGGTTAATCGATTCAAGAGGATCGCGAGGGTCGCTTTCTTGCTCAACCTCAGTGTTGGTTGTTGAACAAGCGCTAAGCATGACAATGGATATAATAAATAGAAAACTTGCCAAGCAAGATTTAGAATTGGTGAACATTTAGACCCTGAAAAATTATTTTTATAAAATAAGCTGATAATTATTATCAATATTTTGCTAATTATAACCTAGCATTTACATCCGGCACAATTTATTTTATTAAAACAACCTAACAAAGTGTAAGCACTTATGAAATAGGGTTAAACAGGTAATTCAATACCATTCTCACGCATCTTCGCAAGTTTATAACGTAAGGTCCTTGCGCTTATACCTAAACGTTCAGCAACATCTTTACGTGAACCGTTACACGCTCTTAATGCATCTAAAATAATTTGGAATTCTTGCTGTTTTAAGCCACTTTCCAAATTTTCATCGGCAATGGCATGCTCGGTTTCGTCATTAGCAACTAATGGTTCAGATAAAACAAAATCTTCGATAAGTAAGTCATCACTATCGATAATATCGCCTGTTTTCATTATTAATGCTCGCTGAATAACATTATCAAGTTCGCGCACATTTCCGGGCCACGGATAACTCTGTAATTTATTGTTTGCAGCGGCAGTTAATTCGATATGCTGTTGGCCGGCATGCTGTTTTAGTATGTGTTTTGTTAAAGGGATTATATCGTCACTGCGCTGCGCAAGAGGTAACCATGTTAGAGGAAAAACATTTAACCGATAAAACAAATCTTCTCTAAAAGAACCATCTGCTACCGCCTTCTTAAGATCTCTATTACTGGTTGCAATAACACGGACATTTAATTTGATAAGTTTACGACCACCTAAGCGCTCAACCTCTCGCTCTTGTATTACTCGTAAAATTTTTGCCTGCAGACCTAAATCCATTTCACTGATCTCATCGAGTAAAATAGTGCCATCCTGCGCTTGTTCAAATTTACCAGGACAAGCGTTTACAGCGCCTGTAAATGCACCTTTTTCATAACCAAATAACGTTGCCTCTAACATGTTTTCAGGTATTGCTGCACAATTTATCGCAACAAAAGTTTGCTGTGAACGAGGAGATTGGTTGTGAATATATTGCGAGAGTACTTCTTTGCCTGAGCCACTTGGCCCTAAAATCATTACTGAGGCATCTGTGTTAGCAACTTTTTCAGCCAGCTGCAATAACTGCAAACTGTGTTTATCAACGGCAATAGGCTTATTACTTATCACTTTACTCACAGGCATATATTGGCTGATCATATTAATAAGCACTTCAGGCACAAAGGGTTTTGCAATATAATTGCATGCCCCATCTTTCATCGCTTGCACTGCATCATCAATGGTCGCGTATGCGGTCATTATTAGTACTGGCAATTGCGGCCAATTAGCCTTTATATTTTTTAATAACGTTAAGCCGCTCATGCCGCCCATTTGTACGTCACTAACAACCATATCAACATGTTGATTTTTGAGGATTAATAATGCTGCTTCACCTGAGTCGGCCTCAATGCAGTCATATTCAGATAACATCAAGGTATCAACTACCGCTTCTCTTAAACCGGGATCATCTTCAACCACGAGGACCAATTTACTGGTCATGACTTTCCTCTTCTTATTATTTTTATCAATAGACACCCTATTGTTGGAACAGCCTTACGATTAAAGCTTGCTGGTTGTTAAATTAGCGAATTAATCATTATAGTTCGGCTTGGTCACTATTTTTCGTTTGAAATAATGGCAGCTTTATACAAAATTCAGCACCTTCACCAGGTTTACTTACTAACGTTACATCACCATGATGTGCCTTGGCAACCGACTTTACAACAGCAAGACCTAATCCTGTACCTTGAACTTTAGACGTATAGAAGGGTTCAAATATTTTTTCGGCATCTTGTGCATCAATACCGCAGCCATTATCTTTAACATTGATGACAAGTAATTCACCTTGTTCAATAGCGGTTATATTGACGTGCGCGCCATTTTTGATCACCTGCAACGAGTTGTGAATTAAATTTTGCAGGGCACCTTCTAAGGCACTTTTATTGCCTAATATTTGCAAATTTCCATCTGCAACATCTAATTTTATTGTTGCGTTTGCTTCTTCTATTTGTGCTTCAACACCGTTAATGGTGTCATTTAATAAGGATTTAACCGATAGCACCGCGACAATTTGCTTACCACCACTTTTAGCAAACAATAGCATGTCGTTCACTTGTTGCTCTAAATCGTGCAGTCTTGAGGTTAATTTATCTTGAAATGCAATACGCTTTTCTGGTGGCAACGATTTTGAAGCTAGATTAGAGCAATATAGCATCGCAGCAGACAGTGGCGTTCTAATTTGATGAGCTAAGGTCGAAACCATTCTACCTAATGCAGATAAACGTTGCATTTGACTAAGCTTATCTTGCAATAAACGAGTTTCGGTTAAATCGGTGATAAGAATAAGTTGCCCGGCTTGAGAGCCAAATGATGATATGTCTAGTTTAACTCGACGACCATCAATAAGTGATACTTCGTGGCCATCATCAGCTCTTGGTTTAAAGGCTTTTTTAATGATATCAATCCAGGCATTCTTTAATAATTGCAGGCCGAGCAAATCACTCGCAACATTATTTGCTTTCACAACAATACCGTCACCATCAATTATCACTACACCGGCAGGCATAACATCAAACAGCTGATTTAATTGATTAGATTGCAAACGTAATAAATCAAGCTCACCAGGAAATGCCTCAGTAAGTAATTTTACGGCTGTTTGCTCTGAGTCATTAGACGATGTGGATTTGTTATTATTATCCCCAATAGTCAAGCTCATATTACTTCTCCACTTTATCGAGTGACTGTAAATTTGGTCAACTCAATTGTTATTTGGTCTATTTTTACTATCAATTAATCACGTAATACCATGCAATTAAACCATAATAGGGTAATTCTAGCGTAAGCTAAAGGTATTAATTAATTATACAATTAAAACTTAACGAACAAGTTTTCAACAATTCAAATTTGTATCTAAATACAAAATTATTCTATTAATATTTCAACAACATCACTAAGTTTCATGGTTAAATCATTTTCAAAAAATAATCTCACGTCATTATCTTGGCGCTCAAAACTTACTCGAATAATTTTATTATAAGTCAAAGCTTTTAACTCGATTACTCGACCTTGCGATAAACATGAAACAATAAAGCGATATTCACCTTCAGGGGCTTTTTCACCTGTTCGGGTAACGCCATTCCATGTAAACGTTACCTCGCCAAATAGATCATCACCCAAAGGTATAATTCTAACGATATCTTCATATTCATTTTCAATATAAACAAATATATGATGAACTTTATCGGTAATACTTAGGCGGCCAAGTGCGCTTTGTCCACACTCAATATAAAAATAGCCATCTTCAACCAATACACTTCGACCAATTAATGAACTGGCTTGAAGTGCTTTACTGGAAGTATTTATGATTTCATTATTGTCATTTTCATCAGTAAAATTATCAATCCCTTGGCTTATCGAGGATGCAAGTAATTGAGAGAATAGTTCATCACTATCCATATTTTTCTTTAGATTGGTATCTATGGGTTCGGGGATTAAATTGGCAAAAAAATCTTGTAGCTCTATTGTTGCTTGTTTAGCAATAGAACTATTCATATGTACTTTGGTTGGTGGTTTGGGATTACCATCCGGATGATTGCTTTTGTTATTTTCCACTAATAATTTCCAAGCATGCTAAACAATCGATAATAAACCGATAAATAAACTGCTGAAAACATAACGCACATAATAAAATTCATATGTTACTTTTTCTTAAAGTCATATGTTAATTTTTCTTCTTTTAATGACATTGACATAAACATTTAAGGTAATCAAATATACGTGCAATATTTACGCCACTAACACTCATATTTTATAAAACACATAATAAAAACAACTAGATGTTCATAATTCATACAAAAACAGTTACATATAACTCATTATCGTTTAATAAGTCGTCAACAAATGTTTATTTCAGACAGTTATCGATAAATTTATGAAACCGACACTAGTTATTTAGCTGTTATTTTAATCAATTATTTAACTCAAGTTAACTAACGGCAAAGTATTGCCTCCCTATATATTTTTGCTATTTATAAACAAAATATAGAAAGGCACTTTACAGCAGGAATTAAATTGCGCTATTTTACCTTGGGTATATGGCAAAGAACTTAATACTTATCGATTTATTAGATAATTGCTTGCAGTTTTTTGGCATAACCTTAAGAAAATCAACTCACATCCGGAATGTAGCTCAGCAGGATAGAGCAGCCGCCTCCTAAGCGGCAGGTCGGCGGTTCGATTCCGCCCATTTCGGCCATTTTAATTAAATCTACTCATTTTTTAAACCAATAATAAACCGACTGACCTTGATGACATGCATGGATGCATTAATGCCGTGATCACATGGAAGGACATGGATGTTTGTTCTGTATCTACCAACAGCTAATTAAAGGCACCGTCATCTCACCATGCTTTTGGGTGGGATCTCCATCAGCGCGCAGAAGAGATCAAGTGAATATATAGGGTGTTTGTTCTGTATCTCCAACAGCTAATTAAAGGCACCGTCGTCCCACCATGCTTTGAAGTGCCCCCCAATAGTTGGACAAACAACTATTAGGAGGCTTCTTATGGCCAAGTACACTAGAGTGTTAAAACTCTTTATTTCCAAACAAGGTATTGAGGGAAAATCTTCTCGAGATCT